>NZ_FNLM01000034.1:1200000-2400000 GCF_900105725.1 Gordonia westfalica | reverse complement strand
GACTCCGTCGAGGGTTCGGCCCGGCAGCTGGCCGTGGTCGCGTTCACCGTTCCCGCCCTCGCCCTGGTCACGCTGGTGGTCGTGATGCTGACGGTGCTGCTGCTCGCGGGCAGCGGTCTCACCGGCCTGCCCAGTGCGATCGCGTCGAGCTGGCTGGCGATCCATCAGGTGCCTGTCACCATCAGCGGCGTCACGATCGGCGTGCTCCCGCTGCTGCCGACCCTGGTCGTCGCGCTCGGCACCGCCCGCCTGACGACCCGCGCGATCGGCGGCGGACCCGCGCAACGATCAGCCCACGACCTCTTCGACGTCGGTGCGGTGGTGTGCTCGGCGATCGTCGGTCCGCTGCTGATCACCGCCATGTCGCTGGCCATCGTGATGGACGGCGGATCGGTACTCCCGGTGGAGACGCCCAACGCGCTGATCGCCTTCGCCTACACGATCGGCATCCACGGTGGTGCGTCGCTCGCCGGCGTCACGTGGGTGCGGCGGCACGACTTCGCGGCCCGGTGGGGGATGTCCTACGCCGACCGCCGCGGCTTCAAATACGGTCTCGTGGCCGTGCTGGCGCTGATCGTCGCCGGTGCGGTGCTCGTGTGCCTGCGCATGCTGATGCGGCACACCCAGATCGGCGAGCTGATCGAGACGGGCTACGACTTCGACGGTTTCCTCGGGCTCAGCCTGCTGTCGCTGATGTACCTTCCGAATCTGATGGTCGGCGCGTCGGCGGTGCTCCTCGGTTCCGACGTCCAGATCGGCGCGATGACCGTCGACCTGTTCACCGTCCGCGGGGGAGCGGTCCCGCCTGTCCCCGCTCTCGCCGTCCTGCCCGACGGAACCGGGGCCGGCAGCTGGGGTTTCCTCGGCCTGGTCGCCCCCGCCGCCGTGGCGGCCTTCGTGGCGTGGCGCTGCCGAGACCTCAACCCGGTCGCACATGTGCGGTCGATCGGGGTGGCCGCCGCCGTCGCCGCATCGGCCATGGCGATCCTGACCGCGACCGCCGGCGGATCGCTGGGCGAGTTCGGTGACGTCGCGGTCACCGTCTCCGCGGCCGGCGTCTTCACACTCGGCTGGATCGCGGTGATCGGCATCCTCCTCGCACTCGTCTACGCCTTCCTGCCGTCGACCCGGGCAGCCCGGGCCGCCGTCGGGGACGAGTACTTCGACGATCCGGACGACCTCGGCTTCGAGGACGAATACGTCATCGTCGCCGACCTCGACGAGGACGACGACTACGTCGAGTACGCCGAGGCGGAGGTCGAGTACGGAGACGACGACGCGGCCGAATACGACGACGCCGACTTCGGCGATGCAGACCACGAGGACCCGGCGTACGAGGAGTCGGAGTACGACGACGCGGTCGAGGACCTCGACGACAGCGATCTCGTCGACGATGCCGACTACGACCTCTACCCCGGTACACCAGGTGCCGGTCGCCGGCGCTGAGACCCGACGAATTTTGCTCGACGTGCTGCCATTAGGCTCGCAGGCGTGATATCGGAGACCGCGCCTGCACGCACCCCTGTCGTGGTGATGGCGTCTGGTACCGGTTCTCTGCTCGAGTCGCTGCTCGCCCGTGCCGCCGCCGACGACGCCCCCTTCTCGGTCGCGGCCATCGTGGTCGACCGCGCCTGCCGGGCCCAGGAGATCGCGCAACGCAACGAGATCCCGCTGATCACCTGCCGCGTCGCCGACCATGCCGATCGAGCGGCCTGGGACTCGGCGCTCACCGACGAGGTCGCCGCGTTCGATCCGGGCTGGGTGGTCACCGCCGGTTTCATGAAGATCCTCGGGCCTGCCTTCCTCGAACGCTTCGGCGGGCGGATCGTCAACAGTCATCCCGCGCTGCTGCCGTCGTTCCCGGGCGCACACGGTGTGCCCGAGGCCCTCGACTACGGCGTCAAGGTGACCGGTGCGACCGTCCACCTCGTGGACGACGGCGTCGACACCGGCCCGATCCTGGCGCAACAGGTGGTCACGATCGACGATGACGACACCGTCGACACCTTGCACGAACGCATCAAAACGGTCGAGCGCGTGTTGCTCGCCGAAGTGGTGACCGCACTGGTCACCCGTGGAGTAGTCATCGATGGACGAAAGGCCCGCATCCCGTGAACGCACAGCCCGCTGACAGCGCCCGCCGACCCATCCGGCGCGCTCTGGTGAGTGTCTACGACAAGAGCGGCCTGGCCGACCTCGCGACCGCACTCCAGGCCGCCGGCGTGGAGATCGTCTCGACGGGATCGACCGCCAAGACCATCGCCGACGCCGGAGTCCCGGTCGTGGAGGTCTCGACCCTGACCGGCTTCCCCGAGTGCCTCGACGGCCGGGTGAAGACCCTGCACCCCAAGGTCCACGCCGGCATCCTCGCCGACACCCGCAAGGACGACCACGTCGCGCAGCTCGCCGATCTGGGCGTCGCCGCATTCGATCTCGTCGTCGTCAATCTCTACCCGTTCACCGCGACCGTCGCCTCGGGCGCGACCCCCGACGAGTGCATCGAGCAGATCGACATCGGCGGCCCGTCGATGGTGCGCGGCGCCGCCAAGAACCACCCGTCGGTGGCCGTCGTGACCAGCCCCGACGACTACGCCCTGGTGACCGAGGCGATCTCGGTCGGCGGCTTCACTCTTGCCGACCGGAAGAAGCTGGCTGCCAAGGCATTCCGCCACACCGCCGACTACGACGTGGCCGTCGCTTCGTGGATGTCCAGCGTCGTCGCACCCGAGGACGATTCGCAGTTCCCGGCCTGGGCCGGTGCCACCTGGAACCGTTCGGCCGTCCTGCGTTACGGCGAGAACCCGCACCAGGCCGCCGCTCTGTACGTCGGCAACGCCGGGGACGGTGGCCTCGCCACCGCCGAGCAGTTGCACGGCAAGGAGATGAGCTACAACAACTACACCGACGCCGACGCCGCCTGGCGCGCCGCGTATGACTTCGACGCCCCCGCGGTCGCGATCATCAAGCACGCCAACCCGTGCGGCATCGCGGTCGGCGCCGACATCGCCGAGGCACACCGCAAGGCCCACGCCTGCGACCCCGTCAGCGCCTACGGCGGCGTGATCGCCGCGAACCGCGAGATCACCGTCGAGATGGCCGAACAGGTCGCCGAGATCTTCACCGAGGTCATCGTCGCACCGGGCTTCGCCGACGGCGCGCTGTCGGTGCTCACCCGCAAGAAGAACATCCGCGTGCTGGTCGCGACGCCGCCGTCGGCCACCGGGATCGAGACCAAGCCGGTCTCGGGTGGACTGCTCATGCAGCAGCGCGACGTCATCGACGCCGAGGGTGACAACCCGGCCAACTGGAACCTCGTCGCCGGTCCGCCCGCCGACGCCCAGACGCTCGCCGATCTCGAATTCGCATGGCGTGCCTGCCGTTCGGTGAAGTCGAACGCGATCCTGCTGGCCTCCGGCGGCGCATCGGTGGGCGTCGGCATGGGACAGGTCAACCGCGTGGACTCCGCACATCTGGCCGTTCAGCGTGCCGGTGACCGCGCCGCGGGGAGCGTCGGCGCGTCCGACGCCTTCTTCCCGTTCCCGGACGGTCTGCAGGTGCTGCTGTCCGCGGGCGTCAAGGCCGTTGTGCAGCCGGGTGGTTCGATCCGTGACAAAGAGGTCATCGAGGCGGCCGACGAGGCGGGCGTGACGCTCTACCTCACCGGGGCACGCCATTTCGCTCACTGATCTCGCGCTACTGGTCGTCGCCGGTTTCGGCGCAGGCCTGATCGGTTACATCACCGGACTGGCGTCCATCGTCAGCTACCCCGCACTTCTCGCGGTCGGTCTCACCCCGATCGCGGCGAACGTGACCAATACGGTCGCACTCGTCGCGGTCGGGGTGGGCAGCACCGCGCAGTCGGGTAGGGCCCTGCTCGACGGCGATCGCCGACGGTTGGTCATCGGGTTGATCGTGGCCCTGTTCGGCGGAACCGTCGGCGCTGCACTGCTTCTCGTCACGCCTGCCGACGCCTTCGAGGTACTCGTCCCGTTCCTGGTGGCGATCGCTGCCATAGCGCTTCTCGTGCAACCGGTTCTGCGTCGCTGGGCGACCTCGCACGCGGAACGGCCGTGGGTCTTCATCCTCGGCCTCTTCCTGATCTGTATCTACGGCGGCTACTTCGGTGCCGGCGCGGGCATCATGATCCTGGCCCTGATGCTGGTGGTGACCAGCGAACCGCTGTGGCGTGCAGCGCTGTCCAAGTCGGTGTTCCTGGGTGTCGCCAACGCCGTTGCGGCGGTGGGCTTCATGATCTTCGGTCCGGTCGACTGGTGGGCGGCACTCGCGATGGCGATCGGTTGTCTCTTCGGCGGCTGGTGCGGCCCGCCGGTGGTCAAGCGCCTGCCCGCGGGTCCGCTGCGGATCGTCGTCGGACTGTCCGGCATCGGCCTCGCGGTGTGGCTGGCGGTCAGCTGAGCGACGTATCGTCGAAAGCCGCCACAGGAAACGGGGAGGCACATGACGAGTTCTGCCGGTGACGAGTGGAGCGCGGCCTATCCGCGCATGCGTCTGTACGGCTTCGCCTTTGACGGCACCGGGTACGTCGCCGAAATCATCGAACACGACGGTTACGACGTGGAGACGGCCATCGAGGACGGTGACTATCACTTCACCGACACCGGCAAACTGTTCTCGCTCGCCGTGACCGGTGAACACGGCACGTCGGAGCCGACGTGGTTGCTCGGCGGTGACTACCGCGTCCGGCCCACCTCCCGCGCCGAGCATCGGCGGCGTCGTGACATGCAGCAGCGCTACTTGATGTCGCGTTCCCGACTAGGCGAACCCATCGTGCTGCCCGACGGGCTCCGCGTGGTGCGGATGTTTCCGGAATGGGGTGGTGCGGGGCCGCTGTGGGAGAGCTTTACCGACAACTATCCAGCTGATCCGTCGAAACTCGGGATCTCTGTCACGCTGGCCGATGAGCTCGAATCCTGGAACGACCACTGGAATGCGCGGGACCCAGAGGACGACCTGCCCGATGCTCGGGAATGGCTGGCCACCGGACGTCACCTGTACCACCGAGTTCAGGATGAGCTCGACGGAGTCGCGGAGGTCGTGCCGGAGTTCGACGCCGGCGACCCGCTCTGAGTCTGTAACGGGTCTGGCGGCGGTGATCAAACCACACCGGCTCCGCGAATCACGCATGGCGTCGGCTTTTCCGTCGCGACGACGATAAGTCTGGTTTCCGACGACATCTCAGGCCTCTAGACATGCACGGTGACCTTGTTCGTGGACATCGTTCCCGAGGACGCGCCGGGGGGCCGTTCCGAACCGAAACCGCCTGGTGGATCATCGCGTCTGCGATCGATCGCGACCCGATCCGGCCTGCCGCTGCTGTCGGTCCTGGTGTTCGGTGTCGTCTGGCAACTCGTTGCGGTGAGCGGGATCTGGAGTGAGACGTTCGTCCCACGTCTGGGAACCGTGTGGCAGGCCTTCGTCGACATGTCGACCACGCACAACGGAGTGCGCGGCTACGCCGACTACTACTGGTGGGAACACCTGTACATGACGCTGCGCCGCGTGTTCGCGGGCGTGGTGATCGGCGTGATCCTCGGTGTCCTGCTCGGACTCGCGATGGGTACCGTCGGCTGGCTTCGACGCCTGCTCGAGCCGTGGCTTACGTTCCTGCGAGCGCTGCCGCCGTTGGCCTACTTCTTCCTGCTCGTCATCTGGCTCGGCATCGACGAGGCACCCAAGATCACCCTGCTCGCACTCGCTGCGCTGCCGCCGGCGGCGGTCGCGACGACCGCTGCGGTCAGTGCCGCGCCGGTGGCGTTGATCGAGGCGGCTCGAGCACTCGGCGCCTCGCGGACAGAGGTCATCCGCGACGTCGTCGTGCCGTCGGCGCTGCCGGAGACCTTCACCGGGATCAGGCTGTCGGTCGGCATCGCGTACTCCTCGGTGGTCGCCGCCGAACTGTTCAACGGCATCCCCGGAATCGGTGGCGTGGTCAAGGACGCCAGCAACTACAACAACACCCCCGTCGTCCTGGTCGGCATCATCGCCATCGGTCTGTCCGGACTGATCATCGACGGGCTCCTTCGAACAATCGAGCACCGAGTGGTGCCGTGGCGCGGAAAGGTCTGACACGCAATGACAATCGAACTCAGGGGAGCGGGTAACCGTAGGGGAGCGCGCTCGGTGAGCGCACTGCTCGGAGTGCTGGCCGCAGCGATGCTGGTACTCGCCGGGTGCTCGGTCGACAACTCCGAGGACAGCAGCAAGCCGACGATTCGCCTTGCCTACCAGTCGTTCCCGAGCGGCGACCTGATCGTCAAGAACAACGGCTGGCTCGAGGAAGCCCTGCCGGACTACAACATCAAGTGGACCAAGTTCGACTCGGGCGCCGACATCAACACCGCCTTCGTCGCCAAGGAGATCGACTTCGGCGCCATCGGCTCGAGCCCCGTCGCCCGCGGACTGTCCGCGCCGCTGAACATTCCGTACGAGGTCGTCTTCGTCCTCGACGTCGCCGGCGACAACGAGGCGCTGGTCGCCCGCAACGGCACCGGGATCAACACGATCGCGGACCTGAAGGGCAAGCGCGTCGCCACCGCCTTCGCGTCGACCGCGCACTACAGCCTGCTCGCCGCGCTGAACCAGGCGGGCGTCGACCCCAAGGACGTCGACCTGATCGACCTCCAACCGCAGGCCTCGCTGGCCGCATGGCAGCGCGGTGACGTCGACGCGGTCTACACCTGGCTGCCCACGCTCGACGAACTCCGCAACGACGGCACGACGATCATCGCGAGCCGTGAGCTCGCCACCGCGGGCAAGCCGACGCTCGACCTCGGCGTCGTCTCGACCGAGTTCGCCGACGCCCATCCGGAGGTCGTCGACACCTGGCGCAAGGTCCAGGCGCGCGCTCTCACCCTGATCAAGGACGATCCGCAGGCCGCCGCTCAAGCGGTTGCGGCACAGCTCAACACGACGCCCGAGGATGCAGCCAACCAGTTGGAGCAGGGCACCTACCTGACGGTCGCCGAACTGACCTCACCGACCTGGCTCGGTACCGAGGGCAACCCGGGCAACCTCGCCGAGAACCTGCACAGTGCCGCCGAATTCCTTGCCGAACAGCAGCAGATCCCGTCGGCGCCGCCGCTGAAGACCTTCCAGGACGCCATCTACACCAAGGGGTTACCGGGTGTCGTCGAACAGCAGTAGCCAGGTCGTCGATGCCGACCGGGTCGCAACACCGACGAGCGGCCGGACCGGATCGATCGGTCTGCACGGCGTCACGCGGACCTACGGCTCCGGGGCCGACGCCGTCACCGCTGTCGGTCCGGTGGACCTCGAGGTGCCGCCCGGTGAGTTCCTCGTCCTGGTCGGGGCGTCGGGTTGCGGGAAGTCGACTCTGCTCCGGTTGATCGCAGGCTTCGAACCCGCGACCTCCGGGCAGGTCGAGGTCTCCGGCAGGGTGCCGGTCCCCGGTGTGACCGCCGGCGTGGTGTTCCAGCAGCCGAGGCTGTTCCCGTGGCGGACCGTCGGCGGCAACGTCGATCTCGCCCTCCGGTACGCGCGTATCCCCAAGGCGGAGCGAGCTACTCGTCGTGACGAGTTGCTGCACCGCGTGGGGCTCGACGACACCGCGGACCGGCGGATCTGGGAGATCTCGGGCGGACAGCAGCAACGCGTCGCCATCGCGCGGGCGCTCGCCGCCGAGACGTCACTGCTCTTGCTGGACGAACCGTTCGCGGCGCTCGACGCGCTGACCCGCGAACGGCTGCAGGAGGATCTGCGGGCGGTGAGCACGGATTCGGGACGAACGAACGTGTTCGTGACCCACAGTGCCGACGAGGCAGCCTTTCTCGGCACCCGGATCGTCGTGCTCAGCCGACGACCGGGGCGGGTGGCCCTCGACCTCACCTCCCCGTTGCCGCGGACCGGGGCGACACCCGACGAGCTGCGTGGATCTCCCGAGTACGCCGCGCTGCGCGCCGAGGTGAGCGCGGCGGTCAAAGAGGCGGCAGCCGCGGAGCGATGATCGACAGGAGAGGCAGGGCGAGCAACAGCGCTGCTCCGGTCGTCGAGGCTGCCACCCAGACCGGGCCGAGGTCGCCCACCTTCGTGTCCAGCGAAGCTGCAGCGAGAACCGGGCCGACGGTTGCTCCGACGTTGAGTGCCGCGGTGGCGTAGGAGCCACCCATCGTGGGTGCCTCTGCGGCAGCGTAGAGCACGCGCGTGATCAACGTGCTGCCGACCGCGAAGCCGAGGATGCCCTGGATGAGCACCAGCGGGAGCAACACGGCCGGGTTGGTCGCGACGACGGCCAACGTGATCCAGCCCAACACACGCAGCCCTCCGCCGGCGACGACGAGGAGCTGCGGGCGCCCGTCGGAGAACCGGCCGCCGATGGTGACGCCGAGGAGGGAACCCGAGCCGAAGAGCATCAACGCCACCGAGACCCACCATCGGGTGAGCCCGGCGGTGTTCGTCACGATCGGCGCAAGGAACGTCAGCGTCGCGAAGGTACCGGCGTTGACGAGAGCGGCCAGCGGCATCGGCACGACGAGCCGAGGCGAGGTGAGCTGCACCAGTTCCGAACGCAGGGTTGGAGCAGCCGCCGCATCCGGCGATGCTTCGTCGGCTCGGTTGGCGAAGCCCTTGGCGATGCCTACGGCTGCGGGAACACAGAGCAGTGCAATCGCCCAGAACGTCGACCGCCAGCCCAGAGCGGCGCCGAGCAGCGCACCGGCGGGAACACCCACGACAGTGGCAACAGTGGTGCCGGAGAGGAGGACCGCGACAGCGTGTCCCTTCTGGTTTGCGGCCACCAGTCTGGTCGCTGTGCCCAGCGCGATGGCCAGGAAACCGGCGTTGGTGAAGGCCGCGAGTACGCGAATGGCGACAAGGACCGTGAAGTGCGATGTCAGCGCGCCCACACCGTGCAGCAGTGCAACGACGACGACGCAACCGAGGAGCGTCGCCCTGGTGGGCAGGCGACGGGTGACGGCGGCCATGGCGGGCGCGCCGACGACCATGCCCGCGGCGAAAGCCGACGTCAGCAGACCCGCGGTACCCACTGGAACGCCGAGACCGGCGGCGATGTCCGGCACGAGGCCGGCGAGCATGAATTCGGAAGTGCCCATGGCGAAAACCGCCAGGGCAAGGACGTAGAGAGCAATCGGCATCGAGAAACTCCGAGGCGAGAGAACGAACAGAAGACGTCTCGTCACCGCGGTCGGCACCCGAACGGAACCCGAGGTCGCGCCGCGCATCATGCGGCCGACGGGGCTAGGAGATCAAGGGTTCTGGGGGCTGACGGCGTGACCGAAAGCCCCCCGGGTGTTTGTCTCGGGGCTCGACATGCGACTCATCTTATCCAGCACGCCGAAGGGCCGAGTCGTCGAGTCGCCCTGGCAGCAACACCATGCGCAGCTTTTTTCCCAGCCTGGGCCGAACCCTGTGCGGGCGGGCGGCGGGGGATTAGACAGTATGGGTGTCCGTTTCCGCACCCCCCGCCCCGCACCGCGACTGCTCGTCGAGCATGTCGTGTACCGGGCCGGCGGCCGGGACGGAATCGATGCGTCTGATGACACTCCACTCGATGAACTGGTCCGACGGATCCCACCACGGGTCCCCGCCGGCGGCTGTTGCTCCACGCCACCTCCAGCCATCCTCGAGAAGGAACCATCATGACCATCTCCCATCCCGTTTCTGACGTCCGCACCCCTGCCGTTCGGGCCGCTGCACCAGTCGAGGGCATCGTCTCCTCGGGCGTCGAGCTCGACGTCGACGAGTTCGGCCCCAGCTTCGGAGCCGAGATCCGCGGACTCGACGTAGCCACCGCGTCGGACGACGAGGTGCGGGCCATCCGGGCGGCGCTGATCGACTACAAGGTCATCGTCCTGCGGAATCAGCAGCTCGACGACGCCTCGCACATCGAGTTCGGGAATCGACTGGGCGAGCTGACTTTCGGGCACCCGGTGTGGGACAGCGGTGACGTCCCGGACGAGGTGTACGAACTCGACAGCGCCGACAACGGTTTCGCCGACGTGTGGCACACCGACGTGACGTTCATGCCGCGTCCGCCGTCGGGGTCGATCCTGCGTCCGGTCGTGTTGCCGCGCAACGGCGGTGACACCAACTGGGCCGACGCCGAACTCGCGTATCGGTCACTGTCCGAACCGATCCGACGCCTCGTCGACGGTCTCACCGCGGTGCACGACGGCAGTCGCGAATTCGGCTACTACCTCAAGCAGCGCCGTGATGGACGCGGAAATGCCTGGGACGGCAAGGAGGTCACCGAACTCGTGCCGGTGAGCCACCCGGTGGTGCGGGTGCATCCGGAGACCGGCCGCAAGTCGCTGTTCGTCAACCCTGGCTTCACCTCGCACATCGAGGGCGTGTCGGAGGCCGAGAGCCGCGGAATCCTCGACCTGCTCTACGCGCACATCACCAAGCCCGAGCACATCGTCCGCCACCGCTGGCGTCTCGGCGATCTCGTGCTCTGGGACAACCGCAACACCCTGCACTACGCCAACCGCGACTACGGCGACAACCGTCGGGTCATGCACCGCATCACGCTGCGGGGCGACGCGCCCGTCGGACCGGCCTGAGCCGTCCTTCGAGATCCCGATGACGTTGTGCCCGGAAGCCGGGCACAACGTCATAGGGATTATTTTTGCCGTCGTATTCAACCAAGGGGTTGACAACGATCCGCGGCGGGGCGCATCGTTGTATTCAACCAAACGGTTGAGGAGGATGAAGAAATGGCAGACGAGCTGTCCAAGGTGTTCGCCGCACTCGCGGACCCCACCCGGCGCGACATGGTCGCGCGGCTGGCGGTCTCCGACGCGACGGTCAGCCAGCTCGCCGAGCCCTACGACGTCAGCATCCAGGCGGTCTCCAAGCATCTGAAGGTGCTCGAGGACGCCGGCCTGGTGACCCGGACCCGGGAGGCGCAGAAACGTCCGGTCCATCTGGAAGCAGAGGTGTTCGACCTCATGACCAAATGGATCGAGCGGTACCGACAGCGGGCGGAGGAGCGCTACCAGCGTCTCGACGTACTGCTCGCCGAGATGAACGACGGCCCGGAGGCGGAACGTCCCGAGGGCGAGAACGGCACGACACTCAAGGAAGGAAAGGCATCATGACCGCAACCCAGACCCGCTACCCCGAGGCCGCGATCGAAGCCGACAAGGAGGTCCCGATCATCCGGATCACCCGCGACTTCCGCGGGACGCCCGCCCAGCTGATGAAGGCCCACACCGATCCCGAACTGTTCGTCCGGTGGATCGGCCCCGACGTCATCGAGAGCCGCATCGTCGAGTGGGACGTCCGCGACGGCGGCAGCTGGCACTACGTCTCCACCCATGAGGGCCAGGAGTTCGGGTTCCGCGGCTGCTTCCACACGGTGGGCGAGGACAAGATCGTGCAGACCTTCACCTGGCTGGGAATGCCCGACCAGGTGTCGCTGGAGACGCTGTGGTTCGAGGATCTGGGCGACGGCACGACGCGCCTGCACGCCCAATCCCTCTGCGACAGTTTCGAAGCGCGCGACGGGTGGCTGTCCTCCGGCATGGAGGTCGGCGTCAACGACGGGTACGCCGCCATCGACAAGCTGCTCGCGGCCGGCGAGCTGTAGAACCATGTCACTGACCGAACTCGACGCGGCCGACCGGCACCGCGAGGTCGCAGCCGGTTTCGCCGACATCGTCGCCGGCGTCTCCGACTGGGACGCGCCGGCGCCGGTCGACGGCTGGGTGGCCCGCGACGTGGTGGCCCACCTCATCGACTGGTTCACCGGATTCCTCGATGCCGGAGGCATCACCGTGCCGGACGGACCCGCGGTCGCCGACGATCCGGAGGGGGCATGGTCGGCGCATGCGGCGGCGGTGCAGGGACTGCTCGACGGACCGTCGGCGGGGGAGACCTTCACCCATCCGATGGCGGGGGAGCATCGCCTCGCCGACGCGGTCGACCGGTTCTACACGGCCGATGTGTTCATGCACTCCTGGGACCTCGCCCGCTCGCAGGGCGCGACCCCCGACCTCGACACCGCCTATGCGCAGGTGCTGCTCGACGGGATGATCCCCATCGACGACCTGCTGCGACAGTCCGGTCAGTACGGACCCGCGGTCGAGGTGCCGATCGACGCCGACGCCGTCAGCCGCCTGATGGGCTTCGTCGGGCGCGACCCCACTGCCGGCTGAGCCGGTACCGAGCGCAGCGAGGCACCGCGTCGAAGCCCCCCGGTGACCACCCGACAGTGCGCACGCAGATCACAACTCGGAGTAGCGTGGATCACGTGCCAGAGGACAATTTCACCACCCATGGTTCTCAGTCGACCGAAACCCGCCATCCTTCACCCCGCACCCTGGGTGAACTGCGTGCCAGCGGTCATGTGCAACGCAGTGTGCGCGACGAGATCCGCAACAACCTGCTGACCGCTCTCCGCGAGGGCCGCGACCCCTGGCCGGGGATCGTCGGCTTCGAGGCCACCGTCATCCCGCAGCTCGAGCGTGCGCTCATCGCCGGCCACGACGTGGTGATGCTCGGCGAGCGCGGCCAGGGCAAGACCCGTGTCCTGCGGACCCTCGTCGGACTCCTCGACGAGTGGACGCCGGTGATCGCCGGATCGGAGCTCGGCGAGCACCCGTACGAGCCGATCGCGCCCGCGTCGATCCGCAAGGCCGCCAACCTGCTCGACGACCTGCCGATCGAGTGGCGGCACCGGTCGCAGCGCTACAGCGAGAAGCTCGCGACTCCCGACACGTCGGTGGCCGACCTGGTCGGCGACATCGACCCGATGAAGGTCGCCGAGGGCCGCAGCCTCGGCGATCCGGAGACCATCCACTTCGGGCTCATCCCGCGCGCGCATCGCGGGATCGTCGCGATCAACGAGCTGCCCGACCTCGCCGAGCGCATCCAGGTGTCGATGCTCAACGTCATGGAGGAGCGCGACATCCAGGTCCGCGGCTACACGCTGCGGCTCCCGCTCGACGTGCTGGTGATGGCGAGCGCGAACCCGGAGGACTACACGAACCGCGGTCGCATCATCACGCCGTTGAAGGACCGCTTCGGCGCCGAGATCCGCACCCACTACCCGCTCGAACTCGACGACGAGGTCGCCGTCATCGAGCAGGAGGCCGACCTCACCGCGAGCGTCCCGACCTTCATCGTGGAGATCCTGGCGCGCTTCACCCGCTACGCCCGCGACCATCCGTCCATCGACCAGCGCTCCGGTGTGTCCGCGCGCTTCTCGATCGCCGGCGCCGAAACCGTGGCCGCCGCGGCACTTCACCGCGCCACGATCACCGGCGAAGATCAGGCGGTCGCGCGCGTCGTCGACCTCGAGTCGGTGATCGAGGTGTTGCGCGGCAAGATCGAGTTCGAGTCCGGTGAAGAGGGACGCGAACTGGAGATCCTCGAACATCTCATGCGCAAGTCCGTCGCCGACACCGTGCGGGCCCATCTCGGCGGTATCGACATGGCGGCGCTCGTCGATGCGCTGGAGAGCGGTGAACCGGTCGTGACCGGGGACCGTGTGCGCGCAGCCGACTTCCTCGGTTCGATCCCGTCGCCGGAGACCACCGGCGAGGTGCTCGACGCGATCGCCGAACGCCTCGAGGCGGAGATCGACGGCGAACGGGCCAGTGCCCTCGAGTTGGCACTCGAGGGTCTGTTCCTGGCCCGTCGGATCGGCAAGGAAGCCGACGAATCCGGCCAGACCATCTACGGCTGAGGAGAATTCCTGCTCCCTGAGGAGCCCCGGAGCCTGTGGAGGGGCGTCAGGAAGGGCGCCAGACACGTATACAGCTAGGAGAATCCATGGCGCGCAAGAGTTTTCATCGTTCGCGCTACCAGCGGTACACCGGCGGTCCCGACCCGCTCGCGCCCCCGGTCGACCTGCGCGAGGCGCTGGAGACGATCGGCGACGACGTCATGGCCGGTGCCTCGCCGCAGCGCGCCCTGCGTGAGCTGCTCCGACGCGGCACCCCGAACATGCGCGGCCTCGACAAGCTCCGGGAGCAGGTCAACCGGCGCCGGCAGGAGCTGCTGAAGAAGCGCAACCTCGACGGCACGTTCGCCGAGATCCGCGAACTCCTCGACCGCGCTGTCCTGGAGGAGCGCAAGCAGCTCGCCCGCGACCTCGACGACGACGCGCGCTTCGCGGAGATGCAGATCGGCAGCCTGCCGCCGTCGACCGCGCAGGCCGTCGAGGAGCTGTCGGAGTACAACTGGCGTAGTCCGCAGGCGCGTGAGGACTACGAGAAGATCAAGGATCTCCTCGGTCGCGAGCTGCTCGACCAGCGGTTCGCCGGGATGAAGGAGGCGCTCGAAGGCGCCACCGACGCCGACCGCCAGCGCGTCACGGACATGCTCAAAGATCTCAACGAGCTGCTCGACGCGCACAACCGCGGTGAGGACACGTCGGAGAAGTTCGACGAGTTCATGGACGCCCACGGCGATTTCTTCCCGGAAAACCCGCGCAACACCGACGAACTCATCGACTCGCTGGCCCAGCGGGCCGCGGCGGCCCAGCAGTTCTACAACTCGCTGACGCCGGACCAGCGGGCCGAACTGGACCAGTTGGCGCAGCAGGCCTTCGGTTCGCCGGACCTGATGAGTCAACTCGCGCAGATGGATTCACAGCTGCGCGCGGCGCGTCCCGGACTCGACTGGGACGACGCGCAGTCGTTCTCCGGCGACCAGCCGATGGGACTCGGGGAGGGTGCGGCGGCGCTCCGCGACATCTCCGAGCTGGAAGCCTTGTCCGAGCAGCTGTCCCAGCAGTACGCCGGTGCCCAGATGGACGACATCGATCTCGACGCGCTCGCGCGGCAACTCGGCGACGAGGCGGCCGTCGACGCGCGGATGCTCGCCGAACTCGAGAAGGCCCTCTCCGAGCAGGGATTCTTCGACCGCACGGCCGACGGCCGGCTCCGGTTGAGCCCCAAGGCGATGCGCCAGCTCGGTCAGGCGATCTTCCGCGACATCGCCGAACAGCTGTCGGGGCGTCGCGGTGACCGTCAGACGAGGCAGACCGGTCTCCTGGGTGAACCCACCGGGGCCAGCCGCGAGTGGGAGTTCGGCGACACCGACCCCTGGGACGTCACCCGGACGGTGTCGAATGCGGTGTTGCGCACCGTGTCCGAGACCACCGAGCCGTCGCTCGCGACGTCGGAGATGGCGCGTTCGGGGGTGCGGATCGATGTGCGCGACGTCGAGGTGGCCGAGACCGAGAGCCGCACCCAGGCGGCGGTCGTGCTGCTCGTCGACACGTCGTTCTCCATGGAGATGGAGGGCCGCTGGACGCCGATGAAGCGCACCGCGATCGCGTTGAATCACCTGATCTCCACGCGCTTCCGCAGCGACGAACTGCATCTCATCGCCTTCGGCCGGTACGCGCGGTCCATCGACATCGCGGAACTGACCGGGCTGCAACCGCGGATGGAACAGGGCACCAACCTGCACCACGCGCTGCTGTTGGCGCAGCGGCACCTGCGTCGCTTCCCGAATGCGCAGCCGGTGGTCCTGGTGGTCACCGACGGCGAACCGACCGCGCACCTCGATCCCAGCGGCGAGCCGTTCTTCTTCTATCCGCCGCACCCGCAGACGATCGCCCTCACCGTGCGCGAACTCGACCATGTGGCACGACTCGGCGCGCAGGTCACGTTCTTCCGCCTCGGCGAGGACCCCGGTCTGGCCCACTTCATGGACCAGATCGCGCGTCGTATCGGCGGACGCGTGGTGGCGCCCGATGTCGACGGTCTCGGTGCCGCGGTGGTCGGCGACTACCTGAAGTCCCGGAAGGGCCGTCGACGCGGCTGAGGAGTCGAGCGCCGGTTCAGGGGGCCGGTGGCGAGGCGGTCCGGGGCTTACGCCCGGCGATGACCCACAGCACGATCCCGATCAGCATCAGGACACCGCCGAAGCCGCCGCCGAAGACGGCCAGCAGCACGCCGCCGACGCCGCTGAAGATACCGCCGATGTCGATGGAGGCGACCACGACCCGGTCGCTGCACACGAACGAATAGGTTCCGGCCTCGACCACTTCGAAGGACTCGAACGACTGCACCTGGGTGCCGTCGTAGGGGAATTCGGCCGTCACGTCGGAACCGCGTTCGAGTGCCGCCGGTCCGGTGATCTCACAGGAGGGCGTCGACGCGGTGTTGTCGGGGCGGAAGAGGGCGAAGGTGTCCCCGGCGTCGTAACGGTGCTCGGCCCGTGGGTCGACGACGAAGGCCTGCTCGGCCTGATCGACCACCTGGCCGATACCGCTGACGGCCAGCACCACCCCGATCGCGACCGATGCCACGAGGATGACGATGCCGACGACGGTGAGGATCTTGCCCC
Source organism: Gordonia westfalica (assembly GCF_900105725.1). Taxonomy (NCBI): domain Bacteria; kingdom Bacillati; phylum Actinomycetota; class Actinomycetes; order Mycobacteriales; family Gordoniaceae; genus Gordonia; species Gordonia westfalica. The sequence goes on along the minus strand of NZ_FNLM01000034.1, from coordinate 2,383,698 downwards.
AGAGCCGCATCCCTTTCCGGTCCTTGGGAGGTGGGGGCGGCGGGTAACCGCCGTACCCGTAGGGGCCGGGCTGATTCGGGCCGGGCTGATAGGCGCCGGGCTGGTACGGATTCGCGCCGGACGAACCGGGATCGTAGGGCTGGCCCATGGGTCGCCTCCGGTGTAGGTCGGGCGGGTGTCCGTCCGGGGTGAATGAATTATGCCCTGCCGTGCACCGGACGGTGGGCGGATCGCCGTCGGGGTCGGCTCAGGGTGGAAATCAGGGTGGTCGGACCGCGGTGCGGCCACTAGGGTTTGGATACGTGACGACCTCCGGCGATCTCCCCGCTCCCGACGATCGGCGAGCGCGTCTGCGTGCTGCCGATGCCGACCGGGAACTGGTGCACGAACTCCTGTCCGCAGCCATGGCGCACGGCAGTCTCTCGCTCGTCGAATACGAGGAGCGAGCCGGAAAAGCGGTGATGGCCAAGACCTTCGGCGATCTGGACGCGCTGACCGATGACCTCCCGATCGCTCAGCTCGGGGTGGCGATGCCGGCGGCGTCGATGTCGCCGGGCCCGCGGGTGACCGGCGGGAACTCCGACGCGGCGGTGCGCCATCGCCTGGCGATCATGTCCGGCAGCGAACTGTCGGGGACCGCGGTGGTGGCCGACGAGCTCACCGCTACGGCGATCATGGGCGGCGTCGAGATCGACCTGCGCGAGGTCGAGTTCACCGCGCCGGTCCTCACCGTCCAGTGCATCGCGATCATGGGCGGCATCGAGATCAGGGTTCCCGACGGTGTCACCGTCGAGATCGGCGGTCTCGGGATCATGGGCGGTTTCGGCGGGAAGTCGCAGACGGCGTCGCGACCGGGTGCACCCGTCGTGCGCGTGACCGGGCTCGCGCTGATGGGCGGCGTCGAGGTCAAACGCGTGCCGCGCGAAGACCCCGACGTGTGACCCCGCGGCGTCGCGGCCTCAGGCCAGCAGCAGCGCGATGACGGCGATCGCCGGGATCGAGGCGAGCGTGGTGATCAGCGCGGTGTCCCGGGCGAGGATCTGCCCGCGTCGATACCGGGTGGCGTAGACCAGGACGTTCTGCGCCGTCGGCAGCGCGGCGATCACGACCATGGCGAACAATTCCTCCCCGGTCTGACCGAACCCCCACCGTGCGATCGCGTACACCGTCAGCGGCATCACGACCATCTTCAGGACCGTGGCGAGCGCGATGTCGCGGCGCGGGCTCTCGCCCTTCTTGAACACCTGGACGCCGGTGAGCGAGAGACCGAAGGCGAGCAGCGCCGCCGGCACCGACGCATCGCCGAGCATCTTCAGCGGTGACATCACCGCGGCCGGCGGCATCAACCCCAGCACCGACACCACCAGCCCGGCGATGCCGCCGACGACGATCGGATTGGTGATCGGGGCGATCAGCGAATCGCGGACGAGGGAACGTCCCGTATCGCGTTCCAGGGCGGTGAGGTCGAGAGCCAGCAATGCCATCGGGGAATAGATGACGATCTGGAACAGCAGCAGCGGCGCGATGAACGACGCGTCGTCGAGGACGAAGATCGCGATGGGGAGTCCGAGGTTGACGCTGTTGACATACGACGACGACAGCGCCCCGATCACGAGTTCCGGAACGGGTCGTCGTAGCCACAGCTTGGCGATCACCAGATAGATGACGCCCATGAGCATCGCACTGCCACCGGCGATCACCAGCGTCGACGAGAAGACGACCGACAAGTCGGTGGTGACCAGGGAGTGGAACAGCAGTGCCGGGGTGAAGACGAAGAACACCAGGCGGGACAGGACTTCATGCGCGTGATCGCCGATCACGTGCGTCCGTCCGAGGAGATACCCGACCCCGACTACTATGAAGATCACCGTGAAGCCGGAGATGACGCCAGACACCGCTCGAGTCTATTCATTAGGGTGATGAACGGATTTATCGGATCGAACGAGGGGGTTACGGGTGTCATATCCACCGGGACAGGGATCGGGCCAGGGCCAGGACGACTGGGGGACGGTGCCGAACTCAGGGTCGTCGGAAGGCGCGGGCCCCAACCTGAGCAAGGGTGATCAGGGGCAGGGCTCCCCGGATTACGCCCCCACCGAGTTCGCGCAGACCTACCAGCCGGGACCGTCCTCGGATCCGCAGGGCCAGAATCCGTACGGCCAGAACCCCTATGACCAGAACGCCTATGGGCAGAACCCGTACGGCCAGCCCCAGGCCCCGTACAACCAGGACCCGTACAACCAGAATCCGTACGGTCAGGCGCCGGGCGCGCCCTACGGGCAGTACAACGACCCCTACCAGGCCGGACAGCAGCCCGCTTACGGGTCGGCGGCCTACGGTGCCCAGAATCCTTACGGCGCTGCGCCGTACGGGGGTTACGGCTACGGGGCTCCGCAGAAGAGCACCAACGGCAAGGCGATCGGCGCGCTGGTCTGCGGCATCGTCGCCCTGGTCATGCTCGCCGCATGCTTCCCGCTGGCGTTGCCGCTGGGAATCGCGGCGGTCGTCCTCGGTGTCATGGGACGCCGCGAGGTGGAGCAGTCGGCCGGCAACCAGACCGGTACGGGTATGGGCCTTGCCGGGATCATCACCGGCGGGCTGGGGATCCTGGGGGCCGTCGTCGCCGTCGTGCTGATCATCATCCTGGTCGCGGCCGGCAACTCGATGGACTCGGTCTACTACTACTGAACGAATATCAGGCCGATCTGAGCCTGCGATCGTCGACTTCCACCCGGTTCGAGGCGTTTTCTCACTACTCTGTGACCTGCGCAGCCACTGCGCTGCGCTGCAACGATCCTCGCGCCGCGACGACGCACGGCTTGTGAAAGGCATCTGATGTCGAACCCGACCGGAGGCGGGGATCCGCACGATCCGTCCTCCACACCCCAGTCCCAGTCGGATCAGGTGCCGCCGGGCTCGGCACCCGATCCGACACCGTCTCCGTCGGAACCGACGCAGAAGGTGTCGCGGGCAGAGCTCCTCGGCGACTCGAGCACGGCGGATGAGACCACCGAGCCGGTGCCGTCGACTCCGGGTACCTCGACTCCGGACACCTCGACTCCCGACACCTCGCCGCCGGTGACCTCGACTCCGGGTGCCGGCCCGGAGGGCACCGAGGTGGCGCAATCGCACAGCCCGGCCGACGGTGTCACCCGCGTCATCAGCACCGCGGGCGGACCCCAGGGCCACGCCGCGACGCCTCCCGCACCGCCGCATCCGGTTCCGCCGCCGCCCGCACCGCCGGGCCCGGCGCCGTCCGGATACGACTCGACGCGCGTCATCTCGACCCGTCCGCCCGGTGGACCCAGCGCGCCGGGTTCCGCCCCGCCTCCGGGGTACGGGCAGCCGGGACAGCAGGGGCCGGGACAGCAGGGCTACGGCCGGCCGAACCCGCCCGGATACGGACAGTCGGGGCGGCCGCCCGGGTACGGCGGGCCGGGTCCGTCGGGGTACGGGCAACCGGGCCCGCCGGCGCCCGGACCGGGCCGGCCGGGATACGGCCCGCCGCCGGGACAGCCGTACGGGCAGCCGCCCCAGGGGCCGCCGCCGGGGCAGCAGTACGGGCAGGCGCCGTCGGGGGACCAGCCCGCCGGCGACGGTCATCACGGTGACGAGACGCCCAAGACCAACACGCTCGCGGTGGCGGCGCTTGTCGCGTCGCTGCTGGGTCTCGTGTGCGTCGGCATCGGTGGGCTGATCGGACTCGTACTAGGCCTCGTCGCCCGGAAGCAGATCGCGGCGTCGGGCGGAAGTCAGACCGGTGACGGCCTCGCACTGACGGCCGTCATCATCGGCTTGTTCATCATCGTCGTGTGGGTGGCGTACTGGCTGGTCGTCCTGTTCACCGGAGTGGAAAGTCCCTGGTCCTACATCTGACGCCGACCGGCGCGGCGTCGCGGTGGATGACCATTTTGGAGCTGGGCGGTCTCGCCAGGTAGTCTGGTCGGGTTGTGTGCCACGCCCGCGGGGCCGTGGGCGCACTGACTCGGGTCGATCGGTGACGTTCTGCGTTGCCAGCGGCCACGCAGACCACAGTAGGAGAAGGGCTCAACCATGGCTGTACCGAAGCGCCGGATGTCGCGGGCGAACACCCGTAGCCGTCGTTCGCAGTGGAAGGCGGAAAACCCCGCACTGCAGGAAGAAAAGGTCAACGGCGTCCCCGTGCGGATTCCGCGTCGACTCGTGAAGGCCGCTCGCGCGGGCATCATCGACCTGGATCGTCGCTAGCCTTTTCCGGTTGCCGCCTAGGCACCGCGATTTCTACATGGACGGCCGTCCCCGGTATCCGGGGGCGGCCATTCGTGTGTGTGTGGTTCGCGTGCCGGGCGACCTGGTCGTGAGGAGGTTGTGAAGTGCTTCTCGACATCCTGAACTTCGCGGGAGTCGCGGTGTTCGCAGCCTCGGGCGCGATGGTCGGTGTCCGCAAGGACTTCGACATGTGGGGCATCGTGACCGTCGGCGTGCTCACCGGCGCCGGTGGTGGTGTCCTGCGTGACGTTCTGCTCGGCATCACCCCACCTTCGTCGGTCCAGGGCTTCGGCAATGCGCTGACCGGCACGATCGCCAGCTTGCTAGTCTTCGCCTTCCATCCGGCGTTCACAAAGCTCCGCCGGTCGATCCTCGTCCTCGACGCCTTCGGGATGGGCCTGTTCGCGGCGACCGGGGCGTCGATCGCCGTCCACGTCGGAGCCAGCGCGTTCGCCGCGACCGCCGTCGGACTCATGACCGCGATCGGCGGAGGCGTCCTGCGCGATGTGATCTCCAACGAGATCCCGCTGCTCCTCCAGCCCGCCGACCTCTATGCGGTTCCCGCCCTGTTGGGTTCCACCGTGGTCGCCGTCGGGTCGTACCACACCTCTGTCCCGGAGTGGGTCTGGCTGATCGTCGGCTCGATCCTCGCCACCGGGTTGCGCCTGCTCGGCCTGAGGTTCGGGTGGCGACTCCCGACCGCCCGCCGCTGACCCGCTCCGCAAACCCACCCCTTTTCCGTAGATTCACCCCCGCCGCGGGGGCTGGGTTTACGGAAAAAGGGTGGGTTTGCTGGCGTCAGGCGAGGGCAGCGCCTTCTTGAGCATCGCGTGGAAGCGGGTTTTGTCGGCCAGATCCTGCCACGTCCACCGCACGACGGTGTACCCCTGCGCACGCAGTTTGTCCTCTCGGATCTTCTCGTCGACGACCGTCTTCCACGCAGCCTTGTCGCCGACCGCGCCGTTGTACTTGATCATGCCGTCGAACTCCCCGACGACCTTGTCTGCCAACAGGAAGTCGACGCGGGCGATCAGTGTGCCGCGGTCGTCGAAGAGTTCGACCTGCTGCCGCGGTACAGGTAGGTCGGGGAACTCGAGCATGACTGCGCGACTGAGGGACTCGCCGACGCTCTCGGACAGTGCGTTCGCATGTGGCAACAAGCGGCGTAACATCTCGACGCCCTTGAATCCTCGACACGACTCGAGGATTCGGTTCATCTGTTCGAGATCGGCGTCGCGTCGCAGTGCGGCGTCGAGCACCACGAGCGCCTGGCGGCTGGTTCCGAGCCTGGCGATGTCACACGCTGTGCGCTCGATGCTTGTCACGGTGGCGCCGTCGACAACCTCGATGTCCTGAGGTTCGACGACGGCCTGATGTTTGACCATATTCGCTGTCCGCTTCCCGACTTTCGGAGACGTCACGTGAATCTGTGACAGATCGGGCCAGAGCATCGGCAGCCTGTGCATGGCTGCCGCGGAGACGTGGCTGAACAGTCGGCCCGCGCGTCCCGCGTTCGCGGCCGCGATCACCGTCAGCCGATGCTTCTCGATGGCGTCGAGTTGGTCAACCGTGGCGAAGTCGGCCATCGCGCCCGGCCAGAGGCGGTAGAGGCCGTTGCCTTCGACCATGCGCTGCAACCGTTCGTCAGTGATGTGGGTGCCGACGGTTTCGCTGCGAAGGATCAGGCCGTATTCATCGGTGGGCAGGTCCATGTGAATCAGACGCACGAGAGCACGTTGGGGACCCACCCTCAGACAAACCCACCCCTTTTCCGTAAACGCGCCCAGTCTGCGCAGGGTGGGTTTACGGAAAAGGGGTGGGTTTGCGGGACGGCTCGGGTTTGCGGGATGGCTACTGCGCGATGAACTTGTTGACGGTCCGGTTCAGGAAGTTCGGGATGAACTTGGCCGCGTTGCCGAGGAACAGGGTCTGTGCGCCGACCGAGTAGCTGGTGCGGTGCAGCAGCTTGTCCTGGCGCGTGGGATGGACGGACTCCCAGACCTTGTCGGCGACCTGCTCGGGGGTGATGCGGATGCCCAGCGTCTTGGTGGACTTCGCGCCGCCGGTGGCCAGGGCGGTCTTGGCCCACAGCGGCCAGATGCTGACCGCGCGGATGTCGTCGTGCTCCCACTCGAGTTCGAGTGCCTCGGTGAGCCCACCGACGAAGAACTTGGTGGCCGAGTAGACCGCGATGCCCGGCTGGCCGTAGATCGCCGACGCCGACGCGATGTTCACCAGGTGCGCACCCGGGGTCTTCTTCAGGTACGGGTAGGCGGCCTGCGCGCCCAGGGCGACGCCGAGTGCGTCGATGTCGATCTGCCGCTTGATCGCCTCGGGCGAGATGGAGTCGATCTTGCCCTCGTGCAGGATGCCGGCGTTGTTGTCGAGGACGTCGAGGGTCCCGCCGGTGTGCGAGGTGAACTCGGCCAGCGCGTCGGCCCACTGCTCGGGTTCCCGCACGTCGAGGGTGCCGGTGATCCAGTCAGGATGGTCGGCCTTCACCTTCGCGAGGGCCTCGGCATCGACGTCGTAGACACCGACGGTCCATCCTTCGCGGCCGAACCGTTCGGCGGTGGCGAGGCCGATTCCGGCGGCTCCGCCGGTGATGAAGATGGATGACATGAGAACCCCTCCGAGATGATCCATGACGGCTTTGATGACGTTGACCTGCGATAACAGGACCCACGCCAAACTTACTCGCCAGTATATTCATCGATTCGTTTACTGGGTCACACCGCGGTGCTATCTTGACAACACACATTGTCATTACATCGATCATTGTCATGGTCGACGACGACCGAGAGGCGAGTTCGCATGACTGCCGCGATGGAACGAACCGAGAATGTCATCAGCATGCGGGACCAGGGGACCGAGGAGGTGTCGGCGCGTCTGCTGGCGTCCGCTGCCCGTCTGTCACGGAACGCGATGACCGAGATCGACTGGTCCAAGCCGATGGATCCCACCAAGTACGGCTGCAGCCCGGAGTGGTCGTCGCTCTACGGCACCGACTACTGGGACGAGCTGACCGACGAGCAGCGCATCTCGGTCACCCGCCACGAGTTCGCGTCGATCATGAACATCGGGATCTGGTTCGAGATGATCCTGCAGGAGATGGTGATCCGCGATCAGTACCTCGGCGACTACCACGGCTCGGAGTTCCAGTTCGCGCTCACCGAGATCGCCGACGAATGCCGCCATTCACTCATGTTCGCCAAGGCGTCGGAGAAGATGGTCGGCACCTCCTACCGGCCGTCGAAGAAGGTCGCGCGTCTCGGCAAGATCTTCATGCAGACCGCCAAGAACGAGGTTGCCTACGCCGGAATCCTTGTCGCCGAGGAGGTTCTGGACGTCTTCCAGCGCGGGTGCATGCGCGACGACCGTGTGCTCGACTTCATCCGCACGGTCAACGAGATCCACGTCCTCGAGGAATCGCGGCACATGAAGTTCGCGCGTGAAGAGGTGCGTGACTCACTGGAGGGCGTGAGCTGGGCACGACGCCAGTTCAGCGCGCTCACCGTCGCGATCGGCGCCTACTACATCGTCACGAGCCTGGTGCAGGGACAGGCCTTCGCCGACGCGGGCCTCGACGCCGATCGGGCCCGGCGCGAGATGAAGCAGAACTCCCACTTCCACTCGATGATCCGCTCCAGCTGCGCCCACCTCATGGAGTTCCTCGACGAGGTCGGCCTGCTCACCAAGCCCGCCATGCGGTACTACCGGAAAGCGCACATGCTCTGATGTTCGTCATCACCCAATCATGTTGCAGCGACGCGGCATGCGTGTCCGTGTGCCCGGTGAACTGCATTCACCCCACACCCGAGGAACGCGGCTTCGGCAGCTCCGACATCCTGCACATCAACCCGCAGGCCTGCATCGACTGCGGCGCGTGCGCCGACGCCTGCCCGGTGGACGCGATCTATCCCGCGGACAAGCTCGGCACGCGCGACAAGGTCTTCATCGACATCAACGCCGACTACTACAAGCGCAACCCCGACGTCCGCTCGGGCTGGGTGCCGCCGACCGACGACGAGGCGTCCACCGTCACCTACCCCGACATCCCGAAACTGCCCGCCGGGCTGCGTGTTGCACTCGTCGGCACCGGACCGTCGGGCGGTTACGCGTTGCGCACACTGCTCGACCGGACCGAGGCGACCATCACCGTCATCGACAAGCTGCCGACGCCGGGCGGGCTCGTCCGCGCCGGCGTGGCCCCGGATCATCCGGGCACCAAGGGCGTCCTCCGCGGATTCGATCTGCTCTACCGCGATCCGCGTGTCACGATGATGACCAACGTGTCCGTCGGTGACGGACCGGACGAGATCACCACGGCCGAGCTGGCCGAGCACTTCGACGCGGTCTTCTATGCGGTGGGCGCCAGTGAGTCTCGGCGACTGGGGATTCCGGGCGAGGACCTGCCCGGTTCGACGTCGGCCACCGACCTCGTGGCCTGGTACAACGGTGTGCCCGGCGTCGACGCGGGGCCGCCGCTGCGTCGCGGAACGGCCGATGATCCGGCAACGGGTCGCGCGGTCGTCGTCGGCACGGGCAATGTCGCGCTCGACGTCGCACGCATCCTCGTGTCCCCGCCGGAGTTGTTGGCCACCACCGACATCGCCGACCGGGCCCTCGACATCCTACGCGAACAGAACATCCACGAGGTGGTCCTCCTCGGCCGGCGCGACCAGGCCGCGGCTGCCTACACGGCAGCGGAATACCGTGCGCTGTCGGAGATCCCGGGTGTGGACGTCGAGGTGTTCGACGGACTCGACGGGCAGGTCCCGTCGTTGAACGAACCCGCCGACCCGTCCAGACGTCGAATCGTGTTCCTGTTCCACAGCACTCCGGAGGAGATCGTCGGCAACCCCGAGGTGCAGGCGATCACGGTCCGCACCGGCGAGGGGCGCCACCACGTCGCCACCGACCTCATCGTGCGCTCCATCGGCTACCGCTCGACCCCGATTCCGGGCCTGGCCTTCGACGACGAGCGTGGCATCTTCCGCAACGACGCCGGCCGGGTGGTCGACGAGTCCGGCGAGATCGTCCCGAGCAGCTACGTGCTGGGTTGGGCCAAGCGCGGACCGAGCGGCGGGATCGGCGCCAACAAGATGTGCGCCACCCAGACCGTGGAGGACTTCATCGTCGACGCCGCGTCGGGTCGTCTCCGGCGCACCGGGCACGCGGCGGGGGACTTCCCGGCACTGGTGCGCAAGCGCGTGAAGACCATCATCGGCTATCGGGGCATGCGCGCCATCGACCGGCGGGAACGCCGCCGCGGCGTCGAGCAGGGCCGTCCGCGCGTGAAGTTCACCCAGGTCGCGGAGATGGTCGGCGCGGCGGGGTGGCGAAAGGGCTGAGGGCCGTTGCGCCGTCGTGCCACCATCGGGGCATTCGAGACAACCCAGGAGGCACGATGACGTACGAGGGTATGAACCAGAAGTGGCGGGAGCGTTCGCTGTTCGCGGTCTTCGTGACCGCGTTGGTCACGCAGAACGCGATCGCGATCCCGTACGTCCGACGCAACGGGCCGGAGTCGGTGAGAGATTTCTTCGTCGGCGACATCATGAAGACCACGCCGGGTCGTTTCGCGATGGTCGACCTGCTGTTCGTGGTGATCGCCTTCCACCTGTGGGCGTTCGGCGAGGCCAAGCGCCTGCGGATCATGCCGTGGTGGATCGCGTCGGTGGTCCTCACCTTCGGGGTCGGCATCGCGACGGCGATCCCGTTCTTCTTCCTGGCCCGCGAACGCGCGTTGCGCCGCTGACCCGACGTCGACGCTGCTCTCGGGGCCGCGGATGGACCGTGAGAACCAGACAACGTTGCCGTAACACCGAGGCAAGTCGCATTTCACGCGCCGCGCGGATAGTGGCGGCATGTCGAGTACTCCGCACTTTCTGCAGGGCGTCTTTCCCTTCGTGGGAGCAGGCCTGTCCAAGTCCGGTCCGATCGACCCGTCGCTGACGTTCGTGGTGCCGTCGGGAATGACGGCGCAGCCGTTGTACTTTCGCGGCGGCAACAGCTCCGGCGAACTGATCTGCGTGACCCTGATGCGCGACGGGACGCCGATGCGCATGTTCCCGATGGGGGCGCGGTCGTCGGTCAACGTGCCGCTGCGCGTCGTCGAGGACGTCGACCCCGACACGACGCTCGAGCTGGTGATCGCGGCGCCCGAGGGCACGACCGGTGAGGTCGTCGTCGATTTCGGGATGGTCGTCTTCTGATGGCTGACTCCCAGGATCTGCGGGAACGACGACGCCTGGTGGTCGTCGGGAACGGCATGGCCGGGGCGCGCACGGTCGAGGAGATCCTCACGCGCGGCGGCGGCGACCGGTTCGACATCACGATGATCGGCGACGAACCCTACGGAAACTACAACCGCATCATGCTCAGCCATGTCCTCGCCGGCGAGGCCACGGTCGACGACGACGATCTGATGCTCAATCCGATGGCGTGGTATCGCGAGCACGGCGTCACCCTCCATGCCGGCGACCGTGCCGAGTCGATCGACCGTTTCGCCAAGACGGTGACGTGTGCGTCGGGACGGGTCATCGACTTCGACGTCCTCATCATCGCCACCGGCTCCCACACGTTCTTCCCGAACATGGACGGGCTCCGGGAACCGGACGGCAAACTCGCGCGGGGCGTCTTCGGCTTCCGGACCATCGAGGACACCAACGGCATGCTCCAGCTGGCGACCTCGCGCGATCACATGCGCGCCGTCGTGATCGGCGGCGGGCTGCTCGGTCTCGAAGCCGCGTACGGTCTGCAGACGCAGGGCGTGGCCGTCGACGTCGTACATTCGCCCGGTCACCTGATGAACCAGCAGCTCGACGAGCGCGGTGGGCGGGTGCTGCGCAACAAGATCGAATCCCTCGGGGTGGGCGTCCACACCGGCAAACGCACGACATCGGTGCTTCGCAACGACGACGGGACGGTCGCGGGAGTCGGCTTCACCGACGGGGATTCGCTGCCCGCCGACATGATCGTGGTGACGGCGGGTATCCGGCCGAACGTCGAGATCGCGCGCGGGGCCGGTCTGGTCGTCGAACGCGGAATCGTCGTCGACGATCAGATGCGTTGTGAGGACGAGGCATTCATCTATGCGGTCGGGGAGTGCGCACAGCATCGTAGTGAGGTGTACGGACTCGTCGCCCCGCTGTGGGAACAGGCCGTGGTCCTCGCGGACGTGCTGACCGGCGCCAATCCCCGAGCCGAATACCACGGTTCGCGGCTGACCACGAAGCTCAAGGTCGCGGGCGTCGACGTCGCGGCGATGGGCGTCAAGGGACCGGAACGCGACGACGACGAGTTCGTCCAGTTCTACGAACCTCGCAGCGGTATCTACAAGAGTGTGGTGGTCCGCGACAACAAGCTGATCGGCGCGATGCTGCTCGGCGACATCTCCAAGGCCAACTTCCTCACCCAGGCGTTCGACGAGAAGGTGCCGTTGCCGGACGAGCGCATCTCGATGCTGTTCGACATGGGCACGCCGAGCGCGGAGACCGGTGCGGCCGAACTCGCCGACGACGTGCAGGTCTGCAACTGCAACGGAGTCACCAAGGGCGACATCATGAGCTGCGTGGCGTCGGGGTGCACCAGCGTCGGCGAGGTGTGCGCGAAGACGCGCGCCGGCAAGGGATGTGGGTCGTGCAAGGGTCTCGTCGCCGACATCGTCGAACACGCGGCCGGTGATGCTCTCACCGCCGACGCCTCGGCCGACTGGTACGTGCCATCGATCCCGCTCACCAAACCCGAACTCATCGACGCGATCCGGCGGCAGAACCTGCGGTCGGTCAGCGAGGTCTTCGAGAAGCTGGCCCCGGCCGGGGAGGACGCGACCGCGAAGATGCCGTTGGCCTCGTTGCTGCGGATCATCTGGGGGTCCGACTGGAAGCGTGAGCCCGGTGCGCTGTTCGTCAATGACCGTGTGCACGCGAACATCCAGCGCGACGGCACCTTCTCCGTGGTGCCGCAGATGAAGGGCGGGGTGACCTCGCCCGACCAGTTGCGCAAGATCGCCGACGTCGCGGAGAAGTACGACATCCCGATGATCAAGGCGACCGGCGGCCAGCGACTCGACCTCCTCGGCGTCAAGAAGGAAGACCTGCCGAAGGTCTGGGAAGACCTTGGCATGCCGTCGGGTTACGCCTACGGCAAGTCCTTCCGCACCGTGAAGACCTGCGTCGGAACCGATTACTGCCGTTTCGGTCTCGGTGATTCGACGCAGCTCGGCATCGACATCGAGACGCGCTACCAGGGGCTGGAGTCGCCGGCGAAACTCAAACTGGCCGTGACCGGTTGCCCGCGCAACTGTGCCGAAGCGCTGTGCAAGGACTTCGGCGTGGTCGCCATCGGCGACGGCAAGTGGGAGATCTACGTCGGCGGTGCCGCGGGAGCCCACATCCGCAAGGGGGACCTGCTGGCCACCGTGGATTCGCCCGACGAGGTGATCCGGTTGTGCGGCATCTTCATCCAGTACTACCGCGAGCAGGGCAAATGGCTCGAGCGGACCTACGCCTTCGTACCGCGGATAGGCATCGAGGAGTTGCGCGCGATCATCGTCGACGACCGGGACGGCCTGGTCGCCGGACTGCAGGAGCGGATCGACGACGCCGTGGCCGCCTACGTCGACCCCTGGCTCGATCGCGTCGAACCCAAGTCGCCGGCGCAGTTCACCCCGGCCCTGCCGTTGCTGCCGCTCCCGCAGGTGCCGGTCCGATGACCAGCATCACCGAACCCGGAGTGGTCATCGGGGCCGTCGCCGACCTCGAGCTGGGCGAGAGCCGCGCATATGCGGTGGACGGCAGACAGATCGCGGTCTTCCGCATGACCGATGGCTCGTTGCGCGCCACCGACGCCGTCTGCCCGCATCGCGCCGGCCCGCTCGCCGACGGCCAGTTCGACGCCGCGAAGATCGTCTGCCCGCTGCACCAGTACGCGTTCACCTTCGCCGATGGTTCCTGCACGTCGGAGGGGATCGGGTCGGTCACCGTCCACCGCATCGAAGAACACGACGGAGACATCATCGTCTGGCTCTGAGTCACTCTCGCTCCCTGACGTGACGAGCCAACCTCGTTCCCTGAGGGGACGAGCCAACCTCGCTCCCTGAGGTGTGAGGAGCGTTAGCGACGACCAATCCCGCTCCCTGAGGTGTGAGGAGCGCAAGCGACGACCAATCCCGCTCCCTGAGGTGTGAGGAGCGTTAGCGACGACCAATCCCGCTCCCTGAGGTGTGAGGAGCGCAAGCGACGAGCCACGAAGGGCTCGCGACCTCGGATCTCGGCGTCCCCAGTGCTGGAAGCAGTGTCAACCAGAAGTATGTCGCTGGGCGGCACCAGGTCGCTTCGCCAGCATCTTCAGATGATCGATCTCGCCGTCGATCAACGCTCTCTTCTTCGCTCGCGACCAACCGTGAATCCGCCGCTCGATTCGGTAGGCGTCGGCAAGATCGAGTTCCGCGGACCACGCCAACCGGACCGGTCGCCTCTGCGAGGTGAACCCGATCTGCGCCGAGCTGTGTTGTTGAAGGCGGTTTGTCAGGTCACGTGTGCTCCCGACGTAGTACGCGCCGTCGGCGCATTCGAGGATGTAGACCCATGCCATGTGGGGATCATGCGGTTCGGATGGGTGGAATCGGCTTGGTCCTTGGCAGCTGTGGACAGGTTTGACGAAGCCGCTGCTTCTGTGGAGTTCTTGGGTTGCGAGCCCTTCGTGGCTCGTCGCTTGCGCTCCTCGCACCTCAGGGAGCGGGGGGGGCGTCTCCGTGTCTGAGGGGGCGGGGGTGGGGTTGCAGGGTTCGTTGCGAGCCCTTCGTGGCTCGTCGCTTGCGCTCCTCGCACCTCAGGGAGCGGGGGGTGGTCGCTCCTCGCACCTCAGGGAGCGGGAATGGCGCGTACCGTGTCTCAGGGAGCGGGGGGGTCGCTTGTGCTCCTCGCACCTCGGGAGCGGGGCGGTCAGTAGACGTCGCGCACGTACCGCTTGTCGGCGGCGAGGGCCTTGACGTAGGCCTCGGCACCGGCGGGGGAGCGGCGGCCGTACTGCGCGACAATGCCTTTCAGAGCAGCATCGACGTCTTTGGCCATCCGGGACGCATCACCGCAGACGTACACGTGGGCGCCGTCGTGCAGCCACTGGTAGAGCTCTTCGCCGTGTTCGACCATGCGGTCCTGGACGTAGATCTTGCGGTCCTGGTCGCGGGAGAAGGCGACGTCGAGACGGGTCAGCAGGCCGTCGCCGAGCATCGTCGTCAGCTCGTCGCGGTAGTAGAAGTCGGTGGCCGAATACTGTTCGCCGAAGAACAGCCAGTTCTTGCCGTTGTGGCCCAATGCTTCCCGTTCGCGGAGGAAGCCGCGGAACGGGGCGATGCCGGTGCCGGGTCCGATCATGATCATCGGGGTGTCGGGATCGGCGGGCGGGCGGAAGTGCGTGGTCGAGGTGACGAAGACCCCGACTTCGGTGTCCTCCGCATGGTCGGCGAGGAACGTCGAGCAGACTCCGCCGCGTTGGGTGCCGCATCGGTTGTAGCGCACCGCCGACACGGTGAGCTGCACCTCGTCGGGACTTTCGAGCGGGCTGGACGAGATCGAATACGACCGCGGGGCAAGCGGCTTGAGGACGTCGAGCCACTCGTCGACGTCGGCGCGGATCGGATGCTCGGCGAGGACGTCCACCGATTGCCGGCCCCAGGACCAGTCGTTGAATGCCTGCTTGTTGCCCGGCGCGACGAGCGTCATCAGATCATCGGAACCGGAACGCTCACCGACGAAGCGCACGAGATCGGTGGTGACCCGGGCGAACTCGAGACGCTCGCGCAGCGCCCGGTGCAGGGGCATCTCGTCGCCGCCGACCGTCACCGCGTGCCCGCCGTCGAGCCCGGTCCGGTCGAGGAACTCCTCGATGAGGGTCGGATTGTTCAGCGGCCAGACGCCGAGCGCGTCGCCGGCCTGGTAGGTCAGGGTGTCGGCGGGCAGCCGGAACCCGAAGTTGCGCACATCCTTCTGCGAGCCTGCGGAGTTCAGCTTGACGTTCCGCACCAGCGAGGTGGCCAGGGGCTTCTTGCGCGAATAGGCCGGTGCGGTCCGCACCGAGGGAGCGGCCGCGGAGTCCGCGGGTTCGCTGACCACGGTGACCCGCTCTTCGGACACACCGGAAGTGGGTGCGCGGTTACCGATGCTGATCGCACGGATGACCTCGTTGAGCCAACCACCCGCGGTCTCGGAGAAATCCGGTTCACAGTCGACACGGTCGACGATCCGGCGACCGCCGAGTTCACCGATCCGCTCGTCGAGTTTGCGTCCGTGGCCGCAGAAGTCGTCGTAGTTGGAGTCGCCGAGAGCAAGTACCGCATAGTCGACGCCGGAGAGATCCGGTGCCTCCGCCCCATTGAGGGAATCCCAGAACGCCGAACCGTTGTCGGGCGGGTCGCCGTCGCCGGTCGTGGACGTGACGAACAGTGCGGTACCCCGCAATTCGCCGACCTCGACCTCGTCCATCGACTTCGCGTCGGCCCGGAGTCCGTTCTCTTTCATCCGCTCGGCGGTCTCGGTCGCCAGTTCCTCCGCGTTGCCCATCTGCGACGCCCACAGCACGGTGATGGTGCCGGTCGATTCCTCCGAATCCGCCGACGGCACCGACGGCGTCGCGGCATCGACCCGTGAGAACATCCCGGCGAGCAGGCCCGACGCCCACAGTCGGACCTCGTCGCGCAGCGGCGCGTCGGCGGGCACCGACGGAACACCCGACGGCGCAGCCGAAACACCCGCGGCCAGCCCGGCCAGGTACATCTGTTCCGCCGGGGACAACTCCGGGACGACGACGTCCGAAACTCCCAGTGCGACAGCCAACTCAGAAGAGCCGGCGACGGGCGCCACAGCAGACGGCGACCCGGCGACCCTGGTCAGCGTCACGGCGCACACCTTCAGCTCGGGCTGCTGCGACAGCGGGTCCACCGCATCCGAGGTGACGGCGTTGATGGAGAGGTGCTCACCGAAGACGTCGTTCCAGTGGAACGGCACGAAGCAGTTCCCGGGCCGCACCCGATCGGAGACCCTGGCGGGCAACACCGCTCGTCCACGACGCGACGCCACCTCGACCTTGTCCTTCGACCCGATACCCAGGCGTTCGGCGTCCTCCGGGTGGAGTTCGACGAACGGCTCCGGATTGAGCTTGTTCAGTGTGGCGACCCGGCCGGTCTTGGTCATCGTGTGCCACTGGTGCGGCAACCGGCCGGTGTTGAGCAGGAACGGATAGTCGTCGTCGGGCAGCTCATCGGCGTCGAGATGCGGCCGGGCGAAGAACTGCGCGCGGCGCGAGGGGGTGGCGAACGCCAGGCGCGGCACCGATCCGTCGTCGAGCCGGTGCAACGTCTGACTCCGGCCGTCGTTCAGGTACCGGGTGGGGTTGCGCGCGCCGCTCTCAGCGGGGTCCCCGATGCCGTCGGCCGGCGGGCACGGCCACTGCATCGGCGTCCGGCGCAGGCCGTCGTAGGTGACGCCTCGCAGGTCGTAGCCGGTGTTCGGATTCGCGAACTGCTTGATCTCGTCGAAGATCTCCTCGGCACTCGAATAGGTGAACGCGTGTGCGTACCCCATCTCCGATGCGATGCGCGCGATGATCTCCCAGTCGGGGATCGCCTGTCCGGGTGCGCCGAGCGCGGGTTCGAACAGCGTCAGGTTGCGCTCCGAATTGACCATGATGCCGGTCGATTCCGACCACAGCGTGGCCGGCAGCACGACGTCGGCGTACTGGTTGGTCTCGGTCTCGGCGAACGCGTCCTGGGTGATCACGAGATCGGCACGTTCGAGGCCTTGGATGACGGTCTTGCGATTGCCCACCGAGGCAACGGGATTGGTGCAGATGATCCAGCAGGCCTTGATGTCGCCGTCGGCCATCTTGCGGAACATGTCGATGGTTCCGCCGCCGACGTCGGTGCGCAGCGTGCCGGCCGGGACGCCCCACGCGTTCTCCACGAACACACGATCCGCCTCGGCGAACACCGACCGCTGACCGGGCAATCCCGGTCCCATGTAACCCATCTCGCGGCCGCCCATCGCGTTCGGCTGGCCGGTCAAGGAGAACGGGCCGCTGCCGAGCCGGCAGATCGCGCCGGTCGCGAGGTGGAGGTTGACGAGCGCGTTGGTGTTCCAGGTACCGTGCGTCGACTGGTTGAGACCCATGGTCCAGCAGCTCATCCAGTTGCCGGCCTCGCCGATCATCGTCGCCGCGGCACGCAGGTCGTCGGCGGGGATTCCGGTGATGGACTCGACCACCTCAGGCGGATACTGCGCCGCGAAGTCCGGCATCTGCTCGAAACCGTCGGTGAACGACGCGATGAACTCGTCGTCGGTGTGGCCGCCGGAGATCAGCAGATGCAGCAGGCCGTTCAGGAAGGCGAGGTCGGTGCCGGACTTGATCTGCAGGAACAGGTCGGCCTTGTCGGCGGTCGCGGTGCGCCGCGGGTCGACGACGATCAGCTTGGCACCCGCCTTGACCCGGTCCATCATCCGCAGGAAGAGGATCGGGTGGCAGTCGGCCATGTTGGCGCCGATGACCAGGAAGACGTCGGCATGGTCGAAGTCCTGGTACGACCCGGGCGGCCCGTCGGAGCCCAGCGACAGTTTGTAACCGGTGCCCGCGCTGGCCATGCACAGCCGGGAGTTCGATTCGATCTGGTTGGTGCCGATGAACCCCTTGGCCAGTTTGTTCGACAGATACTGCGCCTCGAGCGACATCTGGCCGGACACGTACAGGGCGACCGCGTCGGGACCGTGCTGGTCGACGACGGCGCGCAGCCGCCGCGCGGTGTCGGTGATGACGGCGTCGAGGTCGCCGCGACGCAACTGGCCGCCGCGGTCGTCGCGGACGAGGGGAGCGTCGAGCCGGCCGCCGGAGGCGAGCATGTCGGCGGTGGTCGATCCCTTGGTGCACAGCCGGCCGAAGTTGGTGGGGTGATCGGCGCGCCCGACGGTCTTGGTGAGTTCACCGGCGCCGTCGAGCCGCATCTCCATGCCGCATCCCACGCCGCAGTAGGCGCACAGTGACATCACCGACCGCGACATGGCCGATGGGGGCAGGCCGGGGTGCGAGGTGGGGGAGGCGGTCACGTTCTCCAGCGTCGAAGTCGGATGTTTCGCAACCCGAAGGCCGGCGTTACGCGGCTATCAACTTGATCTCACAGTCGATGACCAGGGGTGTGAAGGTCGAGGAAACCGCAGGTGGCGCGCAATTCCGAGACCGGATGGCGCCGGTTGCGGCGTTGCTCAGGCGGATCTCAGCCGAGGTGGATAAGACTGTATGCCATGCGCATCCTCGTGGTTGATGACGACCGGGCGGTCCGGGAGTCGTTGCGACGGTCGCTCACCTTCAACGGATACAGCGTCGAGACCGCGGGCGACGGCATCGAGGCACTCGAGAAGATCCTCGCCGATCGCCCGGACGTCGTCATCCTCGACGTCATGATGCCGCGGCTCGACGGCCTCGAGGTGTGCCGCCGACTCCGCTCCGCCGGTGACGACCTGCCGATTCTGGTGCTGACGGCCCGGGACTCGGTGTCCGAGCGGGTCTCCGGGCTCGACGCCGGAGCCGACGACTACCTGCCCAAGCCGTTCGCGCTCGAAGAATTGCTGGCCCGGCTGCGGGCGCTGTTGCGGCGCGCCGCACCCGACGACGACGCGGACTCGGAGACGCTCGTCTTCGCCGACCTCTCGCTCGACCCGGTCACGCGCGACGTCACCCGCGGTGAACGGCCGATCAGCCTCACGCGCACCGAGTTCGCCCTGCTCGAGATGCTGATGGCCAACCCGCGGCGCGTGCTGTCCCGTAGCCGCATCCTCGAAGAGGTGTGGGGATACGACTTCCCGACGTCGGGCAACGCCCTCGAGGTCTACGTCGGCTACCTGCGCCGCAAGACCGAGGCCGACGGTGAGTCGCGACTGATCCACACCGTCCGCGGTGTGGGATACGTGCTCCGGGAGACCCCGCCCTAGTGTCGAAGGAGATGCGCGCGCCGATGCCGCTGACGCGGGCGGTGTCGCTTCGTTCGCGTGTCACGATCCTGTCGGCGACCGTCGTGCTGGTGTCGGTCAGTCTGATGGCCGCGGCCGCTTACTTCGTGGTGTACCGGGCGATGTACAACGAGGTCGACCAGCAGCTCGAGAGCCGCGCCGACGGCATGGCCGCCCTCGCCCGCGCCGGCGTCCTCCGCAACCAGCCCGAGCAACTGGTCGCGGGAACCGTGTTCTCCACCAACATCTCGGTCGCCCTGGTGACGCCGAGCGGTCAGACGTACCTCATCGGGCAGGTCCCCTTCGACGAACCCGAACGCGCGATCGTGCGGTCACCGTCGGTTCCCGGGACCAATCCTCAGAGTCTGCGCACCACGCACAATCAGCGCGTCCTGACACGCAAACTCGACGACGGCAACACCCTCGTCCTGGCGCAGAGCCTCATCCAGACCGACCGCGTACTCAAACGCCTGGCCTGGGTGCTGCTCGTGGTCGGTTGTGGCGGAGTGGCTTTGGCGGCTCTCGCCGGTACGACCGTCGGACGTGCCGGTCTGAGACCGGTGGCGCGGCTCAACCGGGCAGTCGAGCGGGTCGCGCGAACGAATGACCTGACACCCATCCCGGTGACGGGCAACGACGAATTGGCCAAGCTCACCGCGAGTTTCAACGCGATGCTCCGGGCGCTCGCCGAATCCCGGGACCGCCAGGCACGTCTCGTCGCCGACGCCGGACACGAGCTCCGAACCCCGTTGACCTCGTTGCGCACCAACCTCGAACTGCTGATCGCGGCGAGCCGGCCGGGCGCACGGGCCGTTCCCGAGCAGGACATGGCCGACCTGCGCGCCGACCTCATCGCGCAGATCGAGGAATTGTCCACGCTGGTGGGCGATCTCGTCGACCTCGCGCGTGAGGACGCGCCCGAGGTGGTGTACGAGGAGGTCGATCTCGCGGAGATCGTCGAGCAGGCTCTCGAACGGGTCCGACGACGCCGCAACGACGTCGAATTCGTGCTCGAGGTGGCGCCCTGGTACGTCTTCGGCGAACAGCACGGACTGTCCCGTGCGGTGCTGAATGTGCTGGACAACGCGGCGAAATGGAGTCCGCCGGGGACGTCGGTGGTCGTCGCGCTGACACAGACCGGGATGTCCACCGCGCAGCTCACCGTCGCCGATGCCGGTCCGGGAATCCCCGAGGAGGACCGGGGCCTGGTGTTCGAACGCTTCTATCGTTCGACACAGTCGAGGTCGATGCCGGGTTCCGGTCTGGGCCTGGCGATCGTGCGGCAGGTGGTCGAACGCCACGGCGGCACCGTCACGGCCGACACCTCGCCCGACGGCGGTGCGCTCATCCGGATGACTTTGCCGGGCCGGGCAACTCCCGCGGAACCATCTCCGCAGGTGATTCGTCAATAAGGGTGAAGCGTCGCGCATCGGCGGGTCACGAGGGCAGCTGTACACCTGATCGACAGCTGTGTGGTTACCCGGTGTGACCTGGTCATCGATCACCTAGGGTTGACCAAAGACGCTGGCCGAAGAGCAAGCGCGCCGGCAGTGTGCCGGTCATACGACGAGGAAGAGACGAAGATGACGACTGGCGGTTCGCAAGGCGGTCCGTTCGGGGGTGGCCAGCACGGCCAGCATGGCCAGCACGAGGCGGGGCACCGGAGCGGGGGCGGCGCTCCCTCCACACCGTCCGGCCCGGGGGCGGGGCCGGCCTCGGGAGCGTTCCCCGCGCAGGGCGGCCAGCACGGTTTCGGCGGCAACAACGCGCCGACGTCGGTGTACGGCACCCCGGGAACCAGTCCCTTTCCTCCGCAGGCCCCGTACGGCGGGCCCGCCGCGGGTGGTGCCTACTCCCAGCCGGGGCCGGCGGCGTACGGATCGCAGCCCGGTGCGCAGCCCCCGAAGAAGAAGGGCGGCGGCCGCCTGGCCGCGCTCGGCGCCGGTGCGCTGGTGGTCGCTCTCGTCGCCGGCGGTGCCGGTGGTGCGATCGGCTACACGCTGGCCGACGGCTCCGACGGGTCGTCGAGCAGCACGAGCACCGGCCCGCTCGGCGGCGACCCCAAGGCGAACGGGAACACCACACCCGTCGAGGCCCCGGCCGGCTCGGTCCAGGAGGTGGCGGCCCGGGTGCTCCCGTCGGTTGTCTCCATCGAGGTCGCCTCGGGCGGCGCGCTGGGATCGGGCTCGGGTGTCGTCCTGAGCGAGGACGGCGTCATCATGACCAACAACCACGTCGTGAGCGCGGGCGGCAACGCAACCGCGGCCAAGGTCGCGGTCAACTTCTCCGACGGTTCGCGCTCGCAGGCGCGGGTGCTGGGTGCCGATCCGATCTCCGACATCGCGGTCATCAAGGTCGACCGGAATGACCTGACCCCGATCACTGTCGGCAACTCGAACAACCTGGCGGTCGGGCAGGACGTGATCGCGGTCGGTTCGCCGCTGGGTCTGGCCGGAACGGTGACCACGGGCATCATCAGCGCCCTCAACCGGCCGGTCCTGACCTCGCGCGATCCGGGCACCAACACCACGTCGGTGATCGACGCCATCCAGACCGACGCCGCGATCAATCCCGGCAACTCGGGCGGTGCGCTGGTCAACGCGAGGGGAGCGCTGATCGGTATCAACACCGCCATCGCCACCCTCGGTGGAGGCGAGGAACAGGCCGGTGGCAGCATCGGACTCGGGTTCGCGATCCCCATCGATCAGGCGATCCGCGTGGCCAAGCAGCTCGAGTCCACGGGCAAGGCCAGCCACGCCAACATCGGTGTGTCCGTGCGCCCGAGTGGTGACTCGGACGTACCCGGCGCGGTCGTCACCGATGTGACCGCGGGCGGACCGGCCGCGGCTGCTGGAATCCCCAAGGACGCGGTCATCACGAAGGTCGACGACCGTCCGATCTCGTCGGGGGACGCGCTGGTTGCGGCCATCCGGTCGCATGCGCCCGGGGACACGGTGACCGTGACCTACACCGCCGGCGGGAACAGCAAGACCGCGCAGGTCAAGCTGGGCACGCTCGAGCTGAAGTGACACGCGGCGCAACCGCCCGCGACACGCGTTCGCGCACAACTGCATAGCGACGAGGCCGTCCATCGGACGGCCGAAGAAGAGAGAGAAAGGGCCTGCCATGTCCGACGCCGGATCCCCCGTTCCCGGAAACACCGCCATCTCCGGCGACACCGTCGAGGAGGGACAGTCCCTGGACGTCCGTCTCGCGGGTGATCCGGGTCAGGTCGATCCGGCCGACGTGGTGGCCGCCGACGCCGCGGCGCGGGAGTTCGTCGCGCGTCACGAGCAGGCCGCGCATCGCCCGCCGGGCGAGGAGATCGGCCGGGCTCTCGTCGTCGTCGTCGACGACGAGGCCGCGCACGGCGAGGACCAGCGTCTGCTCGGGCCTCTCGTCAGCGAACTGCTCGCCGAGGCGGGGTTCCACGTCGATGCCGCTGTTGTCGTCTCAGGCGACGAGGTGGAGATCCGCAATGCGCTGAACACCGCGGTGATCGGCGGCGTCGACCTGGTGGTGTCGGTCGGCGGTGTGGGCGTGGGGGCCCGCGACGTCACGCCGGAGGCCACCGAGCCTCTGCTGGACCGCCGGCTCCGCGGCATCGAGGAGGCGGTCCGCAGTTCGGGCCTCGCCGCCGGCGCGACGGATGGCGGACTTTCGCGCGGGCTGGCCGGAATCTCGGGTCAGACGCTGGTCGTCAATCTCGCCAATTCCCGCGCCGCGATTCGGGACGGCATGGCGACCGCCGCCCCGCTCGCCAAATATGTGATCGAGTCCATCAGTGAATTCTGATTGTGGTCTCGGCTACTCGTCGCGGTAATGTTGAGCAACGCTAAGAATCGGGCTCCGACAGGGACGATCGACCGACTGGAAATGGGGCGACCCCGCCGATGACTGGCGACCGCGGCAACCCGGAAAAACAACCGATGAGCAGCAGTGATGATGCTGCTGCTCATCGTGCTGCCCGGCGGGCGAAGCTCGATTCGGTCTTCGGCGACGACCTCCCGGAGATCACCCGAGATGAGTGTGGCGAAGATCACAAAGGCCTCTCTCAGGATTGGTTCGAAGCCCAACGACCGCCGCATTACGAGTGAAATGCGACTTCCTGTACATAGCCGCATCAGCGCGTTTATCTACCGTTAACTTTCGTCCGTCGATAGATCACGTATTCGATATTTGTGATGGTGCGTATCCGGTTCGTGACACGGCTGAGTCCAGCTGTTGCCCGTTCTGAGACCCCTCCGATAACGTTCGCCACGACAACGCTCGGCGCCCCAGAGTCGGGGGCTGAGGGAAGTCCTGCGATCTGTCGCGAGTGACAACGCAGCAGTGACCAGGAATTCGATGGATTCTTAACGCCCGCTAAGACATGCGTAAGAGCTTGCTTAGCGGTTACTGTGTGGAAGCCCATCGACGTCGAGGGTCATGACTTGCGGATGTGAATGCATTCCGCGGGGTAACAGCCGAATCCTGTGAGAGGGAACGAATGAGCAAGTTCAGCAAGCTTGGGCTGCGCCGCGCCGCGGGCGCCGTCGCGATCGCCTCGGCCGCGGTCGTGGGCCTGGCCGGCATGGGCGCCGGTGATGCGGCAGCAGGAAAGCTGGCCAACGGATACAAGAAGGCCTCGGGCATCGAAGGTGAGTCCATCCAGACGTGGCGCACCGGTGAGTTCGCACTCCCGGCCCCGTCGGTCGCCAACAACGGTGCGGGCCGCTCCGCTGTCGTTTCCGGTGTGTACCAGGCCAAGGCCAGCAAGGGTGTCTCCGGCAACCTCGCCGTCAAGCTGCTCGTCGGCTGCCAGGTCGACATCACCGGTCTGTCGGGCGGATTCGGTGCCGGCATCGACATCCTCGGCGGCCTCGCGAACGCCACCGGTGCCGTCAGCATTCCGCTGTCCCCGGGACAGGTCGCACTCGTCGACATCACCGACAAGGATCTCGCCGACAACGGTCAGGCCGCGATCCAGCTGTCGCAGTTCGAGGTCTCCGTCCAGCAGTGCGGTGGCTTCGCCTCGGCTCGCACCATCACCAAGGTGATCGGAGCCAAGGGCTACAGCACCGACGACGGCAAGGTCAGCGGCGAAGGCTCCCTCATCCAGTCCACCCTGTACGGCCAGCCCTTCAGCCTCAACTGACTCTGGCGCAGATAACTAGCACTTCCTGACTTATCTGCCCTGAGCAGATTGATATTCCACGAAGGGGAATCATGAAGAAGAACATCACGCGTCGCGTGGTTGCGGCTGCCGGTCTCACCGGCGCCGTCGCGATGGGGCTGACCAGCTTGGCTGCTGGTGGCGCCACCGCAGGTCCGCTGCCGGGCGGCACCGTCACCCGGACCCTGGTCGACGGCACCCCCGTCACCGTCCAGCTCTTCGACGAGTTCGTCAACGTCCAGCGCGCCGTCACCAACGTCCAGACCAGCCGTGAGGTGTGGGTCTCGGGCAAGATCAAGGTCACCGTCGGCGGCAAGGCCGAGGGCGGCTCGGTCAACGCGGGCTACCTCGTCGGCTGCCAGGTCAACTTCGGCGCCAGCGCCGAGGGCGGCGCCGGCGTCACCGCAGATTCGTCGGGCGGCGCGCTGAGCTCCGCGGAGGTTGGCGCAGGCTTCACCCTCGGACCGGGCCAGGCCAGCTACTTCCCGATCATCGAGACCACCTCGGGCACTGACACCGCGTACAGCGACTACAAGGTCAACTCGTACTCGTTCAAGGGCAAGTCCGGCGGCGTCGTCTACAGCCAGGAGAAGTTCGGCATGGACGGCTGCGCGGGCTACGCCTCGGCGAAGGCCAAGATCAAGGTGACCGTCAGCACCGACGCCGTGAAGGGTGTCATCACCCTGTACGGCAAGCCGTTCAGCATCGGCTGATCGTCTGGCTGACACTCAGCATCACCACCGCGGGGTGGGAATCCGACCAGGATTCCCACCCCGCGGTGTTTGTTTCGGTGGGAGACGGCTGTCCGGCGCCTGCCGATGTTCTGTGAGGCTCCTGTGATCGGCTGTCGGACAAGGGTTTCCCCAGGTTCGCGCGCTAGCCTCGGCGTCGGCGGTGCGGATGCCGTCGCTGGGAGAGTGGCAGATGATGCACGAAGTGGACGAAACGACCGCGGACGGGCAGGTCCCCGGGCATCCCACCGCACTGTCTCTCCGGATGGCCATTCGTCGTTTCCGCCCGCTGCTCACCGGCTTGAGGTGGCGACTCGTCGCCGCGATCCTCTGCTATCTGGTCCACGTCGCGACCACGGTCGTCACCGTCGCCGTGTTCGCCCACATCGTCGACGACGTCCTCATCACCGGCGATCTGTCGGCTCTGCTCGATCCGCTGCTGGTGTGGATCGCCGCGTCCCTCATCGGTGCGGCGGCCTCGTACGCGGGAGCGGTGCTGACCGGCGGGGTCACCGAGAAACTCCTTCTCCGGCTGCGCGACCGGTTGTACGTGCACACGCAACGGCTCGCACCGCATGCGCGACATCGATTCGGCACGGGAGATCTCGTGTCCCGCAACACCTCCGACGTGGAAGCGGTCGACAGTCTGCTGTCCTCCGGGGTCGTCACCGCCGCCGTCGCCGTCGTGAGCCTGATCGTCTATGCCGTCGCGGCTTTCGTGACCCAGTGGCAGCTCGCCCTGGCTGCCGCGATCCTCGCACCCCTGCTGTGGCTGATCGCCCGCCGTTTCGGCGTCATCGTCAAGCGTGCGTCGCGCCGGGAACGATCGTCGGCCGGCCGGATCAGTTCCCTGGTCGCCGAGGGCGTCGCCAATGCGCCCGCCATCCAGGCCGCCGGTCAGCTCGATCGAGACCGGCGCAGGGTGGGGCGGCAGAGTCGACGATGGCGCGATGCCCGGATGTCGGAGATCCGTGCCGACGCCGCCTTCTCCGAGGCCGTCACCGTCGTCGAGGTGCTGTGCATGATCGCGGTGATCGTCCTCGGAGCCTGGCAGATATCAGCCGGCACAGCGGAACTGGGCACCCTCATCGCGCTGACCGGCTATCTCGGCTACCTGTACCCGCAGATCCAGACGCTGGGGGACTTGTCGTCGACGTCACTGCGGCGACCGCGAGCGCCGAACGCGTCGCACAGGTGCTGGATGCGCCGGTCGGCGTGGCCGAGACGCTCGACGGAGATGATGTGCCGCCGGGCCCGGTGGCGTCGGCGGTGAGCCTGACCCTGGACGGTGTCTCGTTCGCCTACCCGCAGACGGATTCGACGGTGCTCGACGACGTGCAGCTGGACATCGACGCCGGCGATCTCGTCGCCATCACCGGACCCAGCGGCGCCGGCAAGAGCACGCTGACGTACCTGCTGCTGCGGTTCTACGACCCCGACGCGGGCGCGATACTCCTGAACGGCAACGACATCCGGACCATGGACACCCCGACCCTGCGCGCACACATGTCGGTGCTCCAGCAGCGGCCGGCACTGATGAGCGGCACGATCGCCGAGAACATCGCGTTCGGACAGGCGGACGTCACCCGCGAGCAGATCGTCACGGCCGCCGACCTGGCCGGCGCGACGCCGTTCATCCGGCGACTCCCCGGTGGCTTCGACGCCGAGGTGGTCGAACGCGGGGACAACCTCTCCGGTGGACAGCAACAACGAATAGCGTTGGCCCGAGCGTTCTTGCGGAATACGCCGCTGCTGATCCTCGACGAGCCGACCACCGGACTCGATGCCGAGACCGTCGACGAGGTGCTCGAACCGCTCACGCGGCTGGCATCGACGCGGACGACGCTGCTCATCACGCACGACCCGCGTGTGCTGGCCATCGCCGAACGGCGGATCGAGTTGCGGCACGGGCGTTTCGAGTCCCTCGACACTCTGCGAGGAGCCGTGCGCGGGTGACTTGCGCGCCGCAGATGCGTGAAGAGGAGACTGCGGTATTCAGCAACGCGAAGTGAAGGAGGCGGGCTGAATTCTGTCGCACAACCGGAGACGACGCGAGCCCCTGCCGCGCGTAGCGGCAGGGGCTCGCCCCGGGGATCAGCTGCTCAGCTGCCGAAGAACCAGGGGAAGTTCTTGGGACGGGCCTGGGGGCGCGGCGCCGGCTTGCGCTGCTGCCGATTCGGGGCCGTCTGCGGCTTACGGTTCGGCTGATGCTTGTTGGGCATTCGTCCATCCTTGTTTCTCGATGTCTCCGCCCGGGCCGTCGGACCCGGTGGGCCACACACTCTCTGTGCGACGAATCCCAAAGTAGGAGCGCAACCTTGGGGTACGGATGCTGCGCGCTGTCAGCCTCCTGGGAATGGACAGGGCCCGCAACGACTTCGGCCCCCGCCGGTGAGGCGAGGGCCGAAGTGGTGATCGAAATACTCAGCGCGAGTGGCGTCCCGGGGCATCCGGGCCGTCACCGGGGAACTGCTCACCCGGATACTGCTCACCCGGATACTGCTGCTCACCGGGGTACTGGGAGCCGGGGGGAGGGTAGTTGCCCGGAGGGGGGTAGTTGCCGGGCGGCGGGTAGTTACCCGGAGCCGGCTGCGGCGTCGGGTAGGGCTGGCCTCCCGGGCCGCCGGGCTGACCCTGCGGCGGGTTGAACAGCGGCGACGCCTGCGGGCCGGACTGGGAGGGACCCTGCTGTGACGGGCCCTGCTGGGACGGCTGGCCCGCCGGCGGGGGAGTCGAGATCCGTTGCGTGGTACCGGCACCGGCCGGTGACTCGTACGGCGCGAGCGGGCCTGACTGCGGTGAGTAGGCATCAGCGGCAGGAGCGGACGGCTCGGCCAGGTGCTGCGGCAGATCGCTCTCCGCCTCGGCCTTGGCCCTCGACGTTCCCTCCGGATCGAGCAGGTCGCGGATCTCGGTCAGCAGCGCAACCTCGGTGACCTCGGACTTCTTGCCGAAGCCGCCCAGTTCCGCGAGCTTGTTGTACGGCAGGATGATGATGAAGTACACCACCGCCGCGATGATCAGGAAGTTGATGACGGCGGTGATCACGCTGCCGAGGTCGACGAAGGTCGAGGCGTTGTCGGTGATCTGGAAGCCGAGCCCCTGTGCGGCGTCCGACCCGATCGGAATCGAGTTGATGATCGGCTGGACGATGCCGTCGGTGAACGCGGTCACGATGGCGGTGAAGGCCGCACCGATGATGACGGCGGTGGCCAGCTCGACGACGTTGCCCTTGAGTATGAAGTCCTTGAATCCCTTGAGCACGGTGTGCGGCCTCTCCTTGGTCTTCCGCTCTTGTTTCAATGATTCGGTCTCAGTCGGTGCAAGTCCGACATTTGCTGTACGAACTCGTACCACCCTATCCACGATCGTGAACGATCCGATCGATTTGCCTTGAATCTGTAGGAGTGTCGCGGGTGACCGCTGCCCTCGAGTGCTGCTCGACTGTGGTGGGCCACACCGGAGATCGCGACAATTCGGGCAGGTGGCCGTTGCAGGTCAATGCAGCACGACCGCGAGCGAGGAATCCAGGCCCGCCGCCGCGACCCGGTGCGCCGCTGCGGCATCCATCGCCAGGAGAACAGGTGCCACCGCGTTCCGGCCGGCGGTGATCCCGCCCGACGAGGTCTGCCCGGTGTGCATCGCGACGACGGCGCGTCGTGCGAGGACATCGGCGGAGTCGGTCAGGACGTCGACCACGTCGCCGGGCCGGAGCAATGACGTGACCGCCTCGTCGGACAGCCGAACCGGCACGAGACGGGCGTCGTCGACCCCGGTCAGCTCGGCCGGGAGTCGTGAGGACAACAGCCGGGCGTCGGTCAGGATCTCCCCGGTCCGTACGCGGCCGGTGACGGTTCGACCGGTCGCCAGCGCCGCGTCGGAGACGACCCCGGCCGGAGCCGTGCCCGCCATGACGAGCCGGGAGGTCAGATCGCCGGCCTCGACGGTCTGCCCGGGCAGCAGGTCGTGTGCGGCGACGAGCACCTCGAACTCGCCGTCGGCCCGGGTCCCGACGATCGCGACGACCGCCGACGCGACGACGAGCGCGGCCGCAACGGTGCGCCGGACCGCGAGACGGCGTGTCCACCCCGGGCGTACGGCGTGAGCCAACCGGTCGCGGAGGCGTGGGCCGAGGCGGTCACGCGGCAACGACATCTGAGTGTGTGGCATGGCCCGACGGTAGGACGGTGACCACGCGGAACGCGGTGTCGCGGCCGGGGTTGTGGACAGGCAGCCGGGTCGGCGTCGCTCTGTGCACACTCCGCCGCCGCGGCCGGCCTCCGCTAGGGTGACGACGGAAACATGGTGTGCCGGGAAGTCTGGTCGGCCGTCGCCGGGTCCTCCGGTGGCGTGAAGCGGGCACGTGCGTGCCCCGCAGACAGAGGAGCTCCATGACACGCAACCGGCTGCGGCAATGGGCCGCACTCGACACCACCAGCGGCGCGCTGTTGCTGATCGCCGCGACGATCGCGGTCGTATGGGCCAATTCGCCGTGGCGGGACAGTTACTCGTCGCTGCTGCAGACCGAGATCGGTCCCGAAGCCCTGCACCTGCATCTGTCGCTCGCGCACTGGGCGTCCGACGGGCTGCTGGCGATCTTCTTCTTCGTGGTCGGTGTGGAACTCAAACACGAGTTCGTCGCCGGCTCCCTCCGAGACCTCAAGCTCGCCGGGGTGCCGATCGCGGCGGCCGTGGGCGGCATGGTCACGCCCGCGCTCTGTTACGTGGTCGTCGTCGCGGCCGGTGACCCCGACGCGCTGCGCGGCTGGGCCATCCCGACGGCCACCGACATCGCCTTCGCACTCGCCGTCCTCGCGATCTTCGGACGCGGTCTGCCCCTGCCGCTGCGGACATTCCTGCTCACGCTGGCAGTCGTCGACGACCTGTTGGGCATCGTGGTGATCGCGACGTTCTACACCGACGAGATCGACTTCGTCATGCTGGTCGGGGCGATCGCCGTCGTCGCCGTCTTCGCCGTGCTGGTGCGTCAGCGATGGCAGCTGTGGCCGTTGCTCATCCCCGTCGGCCTGGTCGCATGGGGTCTGATGCACGCGTCCGGAGTGCATGCCACCGTCGCCGGTGTGCTGCTCGGCTTCACGGTGCCCGCGGTCGCCATCCGCGGAGAGAAGCTCCCGCGAACCGAGCGGCTCGACGAGGCGGTCCGTCCCTACTCGGCGGCGATCGCGCTCCCGGTCTTCGCCTTCGCGGCCGCCGGTGTCACGGTGATCGGCGGCGAAGGCACGATCGTGCAGCCGGTGTCGATCGGCATCGTGCTCGGACTCACCGTCGGCAAACTCGTCGGCGTCCTCGGGTCGACCTGGCTGATGACGAGGTTCACGCCGCTACGGCTTCCGGACGCCATCGGGATCCGGGACCTCCTGCCGATCGGCATGCTGACCGGTGTCGGCTTCACGGTTGCTCTCCTGATCGCCGAACTCAGCTTCGAGGGCGGCTCCGACGACCACGCCGCGGCCGCCAAGGCCGCGATCCTCGCCGGTTCGGTCATCGCCGCGGCCCTCGCCGCGGTCCTGTTGCGCTGGGATGCCCGGCAGGTGCGCGACGCCGACATGAACCGGGACGACATCCCCGACGTCAACCGCGATGTGATCGGCGGTTAGATGCCGGGGCCCGGCCCTCTCAGCTCGTGGCCGGCTCTTCTTCCTTGAAGTGGCGATCCTTGCGCTCGTAGGTCTCCCAGAACGTCGCCCCGACGATGCCGAGCGCGATGGGGTCGAACACCGGGTCCTTGCCCTGCTTCTTCTGTCGCTCGTAGTCGCGCAGCGCCTTGAAGGCCGGTTGCTGCAGGACGAGGATGCCCAGGATGTTGAGCCAGGCCATCAGTCCGACGCCGATGTCGCCGAGGGTCCACGCGTCCTTCGCCGTCGACACCGCTCCGTAGGCGACCGAGAACAGGATCAGTGCCTGCAGCAGCATCGTCAGGTTGGCGCCGACGGTGCTGCGCAGGGGGTGGACGTAGATCGTCGCCGCCTTGCCGAGCAGGAACCGCAGGTTGGTCTCGGCCATGTAGTAGTAGGCGATGATCGTCGTCAGGCAGAAGAAGGCCAGGGAGATGGCGACGAAGGTCGAACCGGCGCCGCTCCACACGCTGTCGAAGCCCACCTGCACGTAGGTCGGACCGACATCAACGACGTCGGGGAGCAGCCCGCCGTCGCCCAGCACCGCGCCGTCCGCGCTCTCGCCCTCGAACACGCGGTAGGCGCCGGTCGAGATGATCAGGAAGCCGGTCGCCGAGCACACGAAAAGTGTGTCGATGTAGACCGCGAAGGCCTGGACGAAGCCCTGCTTCGCCGGGTGGGAGACCTCGGCGGCGGCAGCGGCGTGCGGGCCGGTGCCCTGACCGGCCTCGTTGGAGTAGATGCCGCGCTTGACGCCCCACATGATCGCGGCGCCGATGATCGAGCCGAACACCGCGTCGACGCCGAACGCGCTCGCGAAGATCAATCGCAGCACCTCGGGGATCTGGCCGGCGTTGGTGAAGACGACGATCAGCGCGAACAGGATGTACAGCACCGCCATGAACGGGACGACGATCGACGCGAAGGTCGCGATGCGCTTGACCCCGCCGATGATGACGAACGCCAGGATGATCACGATGCCGATGGCGACGGCCCAGTCGGCGATGCCCCAGGCCTGGCTCATCGCGACGGCCATCGAGTTCGACTGGACACTCGGCATGAGCAGACCGCAGGCGAGCACGGTGACCGCGGCGAAGACCAGGCCGTAGACCTTGAAGAACGGGGCCGCCCTGGTGTGCGCGAAGGCCTTGCTGAAGTAGTACGCCGGACCGCCGCGGTACTCGTTGGTGAGACGGTCGCGGGTCTTGTAGATCTGGCCGAGCGTGCACTCCACGAACGATGTCGACGCACCGAGGAAGGCCATCGCCCACATCCAGAACAGGGCGCCGGGCCCACCGAAGGCGATGGCCGTGGCGACACCGGCGATGTTGCCAGTGCCGACGCGCCCGGCCAGCGAGATCATCAGCGCCTGGAACGACGACACCCCGTCGGGGGAGCTCTCGCCGCGGATCATCACGCGGATCATCTCCGGGATGTGCCTGATCTGCAGGAATCGGGATCGGATGGAGAAGTACACACCCGAGCCGAGGCACAGGTAGATGAGTGGGTTGCTCCAGATCAAGCTGTTGAGGTCGTTGAGGAAGTCGGTCATCTCACTCCAGCGAAGGTGTCAGCAGCCCTGGTTGCTTCAGGCCAACGGAAGGTGTCGGTAGTTTGTCAGGTGAACGACCGGCGTGCGGCCGAGATGTGGGGAACACCTTGCCCGAAGCCGGCCGGATTTTCTCGCCGACCCGTCGTCGACACCCTTGTCCGGACCCGGCGTTAGCACTCGGAATGTAGGAGTGCCAAGATCGGTTACACTTGTCAGCGTTTACCGACTTTCGGAGGTACAGGTGCCCACTTACTCGTATGCGTGCACGGAGTGCGACAACAAGTTCGACATCGTCCAGTCGTTCTCCGACGACTCGTTGACCGAATGCCCGCAGTGCACCGGTCGCCTGCGCAAGCTGTTCAATTCGGTCGGCATCGTGTTCAAGGGGAGCGGTTTCTACCGCACCGACTCGCGGTCGGGTTCGTCCTCGTCGGACACCGCGTCGTCGTCCTCCTCGTCCGACAGCTCGTCGTCGAGCAGCAGTTCCACGTCCGGCAGTTCCGCCGGCTCGTCGGATTCGTCGAGCTCGAGCAGCAGCAAGAGCGACACCAAGGCCGCCACCCCCGCCTGACCCGGGGCGGCACACAACTCCACACCAGAACCTGGGCAGGAGCTCCCGGCACACGCCGGCGGCACCGCCCGGGTTCTGCTCTTCCTGCTGCCTGAGGAGCGAGCCTGCGAGCGTCGGATCCTGCTGCCTGAGGAGCGAGCCTGCGAGCGTCGGATCCTGCTGCCTGAGGAGCGACCCTGCGAGCGTCGGATCCTGCTGCCTGAGGAGCGAGCCTGCGAGCGTCTCGAAGGCTCAGCCGAGTTCCTGGAACCCTCCGCCGGGCGTGAGGACCCACCCGACGGCGACGTCGTGGTCACCGGCGGGCAGCGAGTCGACGACCTCGTCGTCGTAGACGACGGCGACGAGATCGGCGGACAGCCCGATCAGCGTGCGGTCGTAGTAGCCGGCACCCCGGCCGAGGCGGA
The DNA here is from genome assembly GCF_900105725.1 of Gordonia westfalica. Taxonomy (NCBI): domain Bacteria; kingdom Bacillati; phylum Actinomycetota; class Actinomycetes; order Mycobacteriales; family Gordoniaceae; genus Gordonia; species Gordonia westfalica. Next base: position 2,350,402 of record NZ_FNLM01000034.1, on the reverse strand, counting down.
CGCCGGTCTTGTCGACCGACAGGGCAGGGATCAGGATCACCGACGCGGCACGGACCGCGGGCACGCCGAGGCGGTCGTGGGTGGGTTCGAGCAGGCCCCATCGCCCCGGCGCGAGTGACTCCGGACCGGTGTAACGAGCCCAGTCGAGCGGTGCGGGATCGCCCTCGGGGACCACCGGGAGCAGCACCGTGACGCCGCGGTCGAGAAGTGCGTCGAGCATCGCCGTCGAACCGGGCTCGGAGCCGACCGGCACGTAGGCGGCCACCGTGACGTCGTACTCGAGTCGGAACGGGCAGGTGTGGATCCATTCGGCGAGGTCGGCCGCGGCCCGCTCGCGGGCGTCGCCCGACATGCGCGACCGGCGGTGCGCGGCTTCCGTCCGCCGCTGGTCCTTCAGGGTTGGCACGACGCGACCGTCCTCCATGTCGTGGGTGGTTCGACGACGCCCGCACTTTATCCGACCTCGGTGTCGATCCGGGTGAGGTCTGGGTCACTGCCGGCCGTCAGGCCGACCGCGGACACCTGTCCTAGGGTGGTTTCATGACTGCGTCCAAAGAAGGCTTCAGCGAGTACGAAGAGGTACCCAACACCCCGCCGATCCCGCGTACCGCGGTCGTCCCGGCCGCCGGGCTGGGGACGCGGTTCCTCCCCGCCACCAAGACGGTGCCCAAAGAGCTGCTGCCGGTGGTCGATACGCCCGGCATCGAGTTGGTCGCCGAGGAAGCCAAGTCGGCGGGTGCCGATCGGCTCCTGATCGTCACCTCGCCGGGCAAGGACGGCGTCGTCGCGCACTTCGTGAAGGACCTCGTCCTGGAGAACACCCTCGCCAAGCGCGGCAAGGAGGCCATGCTGGCCAAGGTCCGCAAGGCGCCCAACCTCCTCGAAGTCGCCTCGGTCGTCCAGGAGAAGCCTCTGGGCCTCGGCCACGCCGTCGGCTGCGTCGAGGACCTCCTCGACGACGACGAGGACGCGATCGCCGTCCTCCTGCCCGACGATCTGGTGCTCCCCGGCGGTGTTCTGGAGGTCATGGCCCGCACCCGTCAGCGTCGCGGCGGTTCTGTGCTGTGCGCGATCGAGGTCCCCGAGGACCGCATCAGTGCCTACGGCGTCTTCGACGTCGAGGAGCTGCCCGACGCCAACAACCCCAACGTGATGAAGCTCAAGGGCATGGTCGAGAAGCCCGACGCGAAGGACGCGCCGTCGAATCTCGCGGCCGCCGGGCGCTACATCCTCGACCGCAAGATCTTCGACGCGCTGCGCCGGATCAAGCCGGGTGCGGGCGGCGAGCTGCAGCTCACCGACGCCATCGCACTCCTCATCGAGGAGGGCGAGCCGGTGCACGTCGTCGTGCATCGCGGCACCCGCCACGATCTGGGCAACCCGGGCGGCTACCTCAAGGCCGCCGTCGACTTCGCGCTCGACCGCGACGATTACGGCCCTGATCTGCGTGAGTGGCTCGAGAAGAGGCTCGCCGACAGCTGATCGGCGCCGGTCTCCGCGCGCCTCGACCGTTCCGGCCCGCACGCCCGATACCGTTTGTCTGTGTTGTATCGAGCAGTGCGGGCTCGGTTGTGGATGAGACGGGAAGAGCGGTGAGATGCGGTCGGTCGAAGATCATCTGACGCTCGTGACCGCCGCCGCGGTGGCGCCGCGGCCGGTGCGCGTCGCGATCTCCGAGGCACAGGGTCTGATGTGCGCGGAGGAAGTGGTCACCGAGCATCCGATGCCGGGTTTCGACCAGGCTGCCATCGACGGCTACGCGGTACGCGCGGTCGACGTGGCGCTCGCCGGTGTGCTCGCGCCGGAGGACCTCGAGGAGTTCGACGCCAACGGTGCCGAACTCGTGGACCTCGAGGCCGGCGAACCGATGATCGTGTCCCTGCCCGTGGTCGGGGAGGTGGGTCCGGGTTCGCGAACCCCCACCCGGCTACAGCCGCGGCAGGCCGTGCGGGTCGAGACCGGTGCGCCGATGCCGACTCTCGCCGACGCCGTCGTGCCGTTGCGCTGGACCGACGGCGGCGACCAGCGGGTGAAGGTCGGTCACGGCGTCGAGAGCGGCAACTATGTCCGGCGGGTCGGCGACGACGTCCAGCCGGGTGACGTCGCGGTCCGTGCCGGCGCCATCATCGGGCCTGCCCAGGTGGGTCTGTTGGCCGCGGTCGGACAGTCACGCGTGATGGTGCACCCGCGTCCGCGCCTGTCGGTGATCTCGGTCGGCAGCGAACTCGTCGACATCGACCGCACCCCCGGGCCGGGGCAGATCTACGACGTCAACAGTTATGCGCTCGCGGCCGCGGCGCGCGACGCCGGCGCCGACGTCAATCGGGTCGGGATCGCCGAACGCGACGCCTCGCGCATGCGTGAGGTGGTCGAGGCGCAACTCATCCGCTCGGAGATCGTGGTGATCTGCGGCGCCGTCGGCGGCAGCGCGTCGAAGGCCATCGCCGACGCCCTTGCCGACCTCGGCGACCTCGAGATCGTCCGGGTGGCCATGCATCCCGGGTCGGTGCAGGGTTTCGGGCGGCTCGGCCGCGACGAGGTGCCGACCTTTCTGCTCCCGGCGAACCCGGTGAGCGCGCTGGTGTGCTTCGAGGTGATGGTGCGGCCGCTGATCCGGATCGCGCTGGGCAAGCGGCAGCCGATGCGCCGGGTGATCAAGGCCCGCACCATCGGGCCGATCGCGTCGGTGCGCGGCCGCAAGGGCTATCTCCGCGGTCAGCTCATGCGCGACGAGCGGACCGGTGACTACCTCGTCCAGGTGCTCGGCGCATCGCCGACCGGATCGTCGCATCTGCTGGCGGAACTCGCCGACGCGAACTGCCTCATCATGGTCGACCCCGACGTCGAGGAGATGAGCACTGGCGACGAGGTCGAGGTGGCCTTCCTCGCCCAGCGCGGCTGACGCGGACCGGCGACTCTCCGCGAGACGCAGGTCTCATGCGGGGTGTGAGTGTGATTGCGCCTAAACTGACTCTTCGTGTTCAGGTGGTTAGGTGGCGGTGGAGGCAGCCCGGGCTGGCCGGCGACCCTCGGACCGCTGCGCACGAAGGGCGGGACGGTCAGTCTGCGCCCGGTGAAGATGCGCGACGGGAAGACCTGGAGCGAACTGCGCATCCGCAATCAGAATTCGTTGTTGCCCTGGGAGCCGACCGGTATCGGGAGCTGGGCCGACCGGCATCAGCCCGGTTCGTGGCCGCCGTTGTTCGCGGTGCTGAAATCCGAGGCCAAGCGCGGCGCGATCCTGCCGTTCGTGATCGAACTCGACGGCCGCTACGTGGGACAGCTGACCGTCGGCAACATCCAGCGCGGGGCGGTGCGGACGGCATGGATCGGCTACTGGGTCGACGAGGCGCACGCGGGCAAGGGCATCGCGACCGCCGCCGTCGCGCTGGGTGTGGACCACTGCTTCGGTCCGGTCGGCCTGCACCGGCTCGACGCGACCGTGCAGCCGTCCAACGAGGCGTCGCAGAAGGTGTTGAAGAACAGCGGTTTTCGGCAGGAAGGCCTGCTGGTCCGGTACATGGACGTCAACAAGCGGTGGCGCGACCACCTGCTGTTCGCGCTGACGGCCGAAGAAGTCGTCGGCTCCGCGGCCGAAGCCCTGGTCCGAGCCGGCCGGGCCTCCTTCCAGTAGTTAGGCTCGCGTCGTGACCGATCTCGAAATCGTGGTTCGTGGAAACGCCCGTGGTCGCTACGCGCCCGAGCGCGGTGTCCTCGACCTCGCCGTCCATCTCGAAGGTCCGGTGAAGTCCGCGGTGTACGAGGCGGCCGTGGCGCTGCACTCCCGGCTCACCGGCGCCCTCGGAGAACTCGAATCGGCCGGCGCGGTGAACCGGTGGACGGCCGAATCGGTACGGGTGTACTCGTACCGGCCGTACTCGCAGGACGGGGAACCGCGGGACCCGATGTACAACACCCGCATTCGCCTCGACGCCGAGTTCGGCGACTTCGAGAAGCTGTCGGAGTTCATCGACACCTGGTCGGGCGAGGAAGGGGTGACGGTCAACGCGGTCCGGTGGGACGTCCACGAGACGAGCCGTCGCGCACACGAACGTGAGCTCCGACGGGAGGCGGTCGAGGACGCAATCGCCAAGGCGCAGGCCTACTCCGACGCCGTGGGCCGGGGACCGGTGACACCGACTCTCCTGTCCGATCCCGACATGGTCGACCGCGTCCCGTCGCCGCGCGGGCGGATGATGATTGCCGCTGCCCCGGATTCGGGGCCCTCTCTGGAACTGCGGGCCGACGACATCGAGATCGACGTCGCGGTCGACGCGCGGTTTCGCGCGGAGTGACTGAGAGCGGCATGTGAATCCGCGTCGACATCGTCGCGCTACGGCGCGTCGGCGCGGCACTGGGACTTTCGGGCCCTAGATTGTGGAGTGGCCTCGTGTGACCAGAGTGAATGAAGGGAGAGTCGCATGCCCAACTCCGTACTGTGGGTTTGTCTCGTCGCGGTCTGGCTCTTCGTGCTGGTCCCGATGGTGATCAAGGGTCGTCCCCAGATCCTCAAATCCACTGAGGCCGCCAAGAAGACACGACTGCTTCACCGCGGCGGCTCGCGAGCGACGGCACCGTCGACCGCCCGACGCCGTTCGTCGGCTCGCCATCCCCACGACCCGTCCTGGAAGTCCTCTCGCACGGCGACCGCGACCGCCGTCGTCGACGAGGACGAGACCGAGACCGAGGACGACACCGCGACCGAGGACACCGAGGTCACGACGAAGGTCCGACGCGCGGCCGACACCGAGGTGGAGAAGCCGACGGTCGAGGCCACGGATGACGCCGCCGACGATGTCGAGGACCACGATGCCGACGACGCCGCCGCCGAGACCGACGACGATCTGACCGACGAGACCGAGTACGACGAAGCCGACTCCGAAGACGCCGAATACGAGGACGATTCCGAGGTCGCCGAACACGACGACGAATCCGAGTACGACGAGGACGCCGAGTACGAGGACGATTCGGAAACAGACGAGTTCGAGGACGAATACGAGGACGCGACCGACGAACTCGACGAGGACGAATACGACGACTACGCCCGTGCGTCCCGGCACACCGAGGCCGAGCCGGAGTCGGTCGTCGACGAGATCGAGGACGAGCGTCCGGCCGCGCGCACCGCGCAGCCCCGGCGGGCCGCCCGACGCAGCGTCTACTCGTCGGAGAAGGAACGCGAACTCAAGTACCGCGAGCGTCAGCGTGTGACGCTGGGGCTGTTCGTGCTCACGATTCTTGCGTTGGTCTCCGGCTTCCTGATCGGTACGCCCGGATGGGTTGCGACCGGTGTGATCGGCCTGATGCTGGTCGGCTACCTCGCGTACCTGCGTCGGGCCGTGAAGGTCGAGACGCAGATCCGGGCCCAGCGACTCGCCCGTGCCAAGCGTGCGCAACGCGCGGAGGAGGAGCGTCGCCGACGCGCCGCCGCGGTGCCCGAGTTCGCCGCCGCACCGCCGCCCCCGCGCCTCCGGCGCCCCGGTGGCGCAGTGGTTCTCGAGATCGACGACGAGGACCCCGTGTTCGATCATCTGCCGCCGTTCCAGCGTCGTCGCATGGACCGCGAGGACCTGGAGTACCGCCGGGTCGGGTGACCTCGATACGCGGCGTCCTCGCTCCGCTCGGTCGGCGCTACTCGGCCAACGGGATCAGGAGCCTGCGCGACGCAGTCCCCCGCCGGTTGAGTAGGCGAGGAGCTTGCGACGAGCCGTATCGAAACCCCCTCAGCGCCCCTTGGTCAACGACGCCTTGCCGTGTGAATCCAGCCACGCCTGACCGCGTTTGGCCGCAGTCGAGAGGGCGAAGCGCTCGCCGACATAGGTCGCCGGCGCGCCGATCACCGGGATGTACCCGAGCATGCGGAACAGGATCATCGGCTGGGGTCGCTTCTCGAACTCGTCGTCGACGGCCCGCAGTAGCTTCGCGGCGTCCCAGATGCCGCGGAACACCGACTTCTTGCGTTCCTCGGGTTCGGTGGGCAGGGGAGCGGCGGAGTCCGCCGAGACGTCGGGCGCGGAGATGTCGCGTCCGCACAGCACCGACGCCAGCAGCGCGACCTGGCGGGCGCGGTCGGTGACCCCGTACTCGCGGGCGATCGCCACCAGCACCATCGCCTGGTTGGCGAAGCCCAGGTAGGGCGTCACCGGCAGGCGCTTCGCCCAGACGCCGAAGACGCCGGGGAAGGCGACCGCGCCGGTGTTGAGCGTCCCGATGCGGGTCACCCACCAGCTCGCGCGCTTGTGCATCGACCGTTCGGTCCAGCCCTTGGTGCCGGGCCAGTCGGCGACGTCGAGCAGCTTCGCCGCCGCGTGTTGGGCCTGCTGAAGGCGGGAATCCGGATGATCGTGGTCGTGGAACGTGTGTCCCTTGAGGCCGAGCGGGTCCCGCTCGGCGAGCACGTCGAGGACCGGGTTGATCACCCCCACGACGTTGCTGAGAACACCGGCCAACTGCTGATCAGACATCTGAGGCACCGGCCCAGCCTAGCGACCGGTCCAGGCGTTTGGGATCCACTGCGGTAAGGCTGCTAAAGTGGCTCCCGGTTGGTCGTTGGTCGACCGTCCGGGGCTATGGCGCAGTTGGTAGCGCGACTCGTTCGCATCGAGTAGGTCAGGGGTTCGATTCCCCTTAGCTCCACCATTTTCACGCCGGATCAGGCCGAGCCGCAGGACGGGTCGCCCCGCTGCCGGGGTAACCTTCTCAGTATCCGGATCGAACATCCGACAGACCTCTGTCGGCCTCTCCGGTGACAGACCGTAGACAGTCCACTCTCCGTCTGGTGAACACGTCAGGTGGAAATGTGACTTCCGAATTCCGCAGCATCGCAACCGCCGAGGCGGTGGGCCGATGAGCTCCCCTCCTCTTCTGGGACCGCCGCGGGTGCGGTTCGGTGTCGATCCGTCGGCTCCGATCGGCGGCGCCTGGTACCCGTACACGGTCCAGCTCGCCGACGAGTTGCCCGGCGTGCTCGCCGCGGCTCGATCGCAGATCGGCGACGTCACCGGGATGGACGTCAACTGGAGCAGCTTCCGCCGCATCCCCGGCTTGGATTCGCCGGACTCTCCCATGACGCCGCCGCTGATGTCCCTCACCGCGGGCGGGGTCGTCGTGACGATTCTCGTCATCCCGCCGCGAACCGCGTCGTCGCTGGCCGCGATCCTGCTGCGTCAGGCGAGCAACACCGTGTCCCCGGAGACCCAGCTGCATTCGCTGGAATACCGTCGGGGCGAACGGATCCTGGAGCTCGCCGCGCGTGCGGTGACTTCTTCCAAGAACTGAGCCCGGGGCCGCGGCCAGGCCATTCGCAGCACGTGTCCGGCTCGGCCGTTGTAGGTTTCGTCCATGACAGCCGCGATGCTGACGTTCGCCGGGACGCTGCTCGTCGCCATGATCGGTGCGGTGATCGCCCGGCTGGATGCCAATGAACGGCACCAGAAGCTGTCGCAGAAGGTCGACATCCTCGCCAAGCTGGCGCCGGGTTCGGCGGCTCACGCGCGGATGGACGGCATCGTCCTCGACGCCATCCACGACCTCGCCGAATACGAGCATCGCCAGCGCAGCGCGGCGTTCCAGCGTCGAGCACTGACACTCGCGTTCCTGGCGTGGCTGGTCGTGCTGGCACTGCGCGTCTCTGCCGAGCAGTTCGACCTGGGACACTACGAGAGCTTCATGCACTACGCCGCGGTCACCCTCCTCGTGCTCGGTTTCCTGCTCGTGCTGGCAGCCGCGGCGGCGATAGTCCGCGACATCCGTCACCGAGACCCCGACGAGGCGCCGGCCTGACCGGCCCGGCCCGGTCCCGTCCAGTCCGGTCAAACGCCCCACCCGGTGCGGGCCGGTTTGTTAGCTTCCAGCCATGAGGACCTCCAAGCTGCTGTTGGGGCTGGTCGTGGCGGCATTGGCCGGAGTGCTCGTCGCCACCGCGGCGCCGGCGCGGGCCGACACGTTGCCGGTCACCTACAACTTCCTATCCGGTATCCCCGGTGAACTGACCATCCCGGGCGGCTCGCTGCCCGGGGCGAACGACTGGAACTGCAAGCCGTCCGCCCGCCATCCCAATCCGGTCATCCTGGTGCACGGGACCGGGGGCTCGCAGCAGACCAACTGGGGAACCTATGTCCCGCTGCTGAAGAACGAGGGGTACTGCGTCTTCACGACGACGTACGGTGCGATCAAGGGCGCCCCGTGGCCGATCAGTGCGATCGGCGGGATGGGCCTGATGTCCGAGAGTGCGCGCGAGTTGGGTGACTTCGTCGCCAAGGTGAAGCGTGCGACGGGTGCATCGAAGGTCGACATCGTCGGGCATTCACAGGGAACGGTGGTGCCGGCCTACTACGTGAAGTATCTCGGCGGCGAGAACAGCGTCGACAAGTATGTCGCGCTGGCGCCGGTGTGGCGAGGCACGACGGTCGCGGCCGCAGATGCGATCGGTCCCTTCGTCCGCGGTCTGGGCGTACGTCCCGAGCAGGTCCCGTTGTGTCAGGCGTGCTTTGACCTCGACCCGGGTGCCGCGTTCCTGCGCAAGGTCGCCGACGGTGGCTATTACGCGCCGGGTATCGAGTACACCAACATCGCCACCCGCTACGACGAACTCGTGGTCCCGTACTGGTACGGTCTGCCGCCCGGTGGAAAGAACGTCCACAACATCGTTGTGCAGGACGGATGTTCGGTCGACTACTCCGAGCACGCCGGGCTGGCGGGTTCCCGGCGGACGGCCACTTTCGTACTGAACGCGCTCGACCCCGAACACCCACGTCCGGTGCCCTGCGAGCGTGTCGCGCCGTTCACCGGTAGTCCGTTCTGACCGTGCACAGAGCTCTTCACCTCGTGATCGCGGTGGCGGCGGCGCTACTGCTCGTCGGCATCACCTCGCCTGCGCGAGCGGCAGTTCCGCCACTCGGTCCCGACTTCGAGTTCGGCGTCGCCCAATCCGGTTTTCAGTCCGAGGGATACAACCGGGATTCGAACTGGCTGCGGTACGGCGAGCAGGGCAAGGTCGACCACCCGGTCGGCGATGCCGTGGACTTCTACCACCGCTACGCCGAGGACATCGACCGCGCCGCGTCGTTGGGTGTGGGTATCTACCGCACGTCGGTCGAGTGGTCCCGCGTCGAACCGGCTCGCGGACAGGATGATCCGTCGGGGTGGGCGTTCTATGACCGGGTGATCGGTGCCGTCGTGGACGCCGGGATGCGACCGATGATCACGCTCAACCACTGGGTGCACCCCGGTTGGGCGGTGGATCTGGGTGGGTGGAACCGGCCGGGCATGGCCGACGACACGGTGGCGTTCGCCTCGCGGGTCGTCGACCGGTACGCCTGGGCCGACCCGCTGTGGATCACCTTCAACGAACCGACCGAGTACGTGCGGCGCGAACTCCAGTACGGCGGGGTGACACCACAGAATCTGGGGCGGATGGCCGACGGCATCGTCGCGGCGCATCGGGCCATCTACCGGCACATCCATCGGGTGCAACCGGGCGCGCAGGTGTCGTCGAACTTCGCCTACTATCCGATCGCGGGTCTCCAGCCGTGGCTGGAATCGATCTTCCCGCAACGGATGCTCGACACCCTGGACTTCGTCGGCGTCGACCACTACTACTCGTTCTCGGTCACCGATGCCTCGGTGGCCTACGGTGCGCTCGGTGAGTTCTGGAAGAGTTCGCAGGCGCCGGAGAGCATCTACTACGTACTCCGGCACGTGGCACGGCAGTTCCCGGGCAAGCCGATCCGCGTGATCGAGAACGGCCTGGCCACCGATCCGGACGGCCGACGACCCGACGGCTACCGCCGTTCGGATCACCTACGCGACACGGTGTACTGGCTGCAGCGGGCCAAGCAGGACGGCATCGATGTGAAGTCCTACAACTACTGGAGCCTCACCGACAACTACGAGTGGGGCGATTTCGACTCCCGCTTCGGTCTCTACACCGTCGACGCCCGGCGAGACCCGTCGTTGACACGACGGCCCACCGACGGTGTCGCCGCGTATCGCGAGATCACGCGGGCCGGGGGAGTCCCGGCCGGATACCGCCCGACGCGGCTGCCGGTGCCGTGCTCGCTGGTCGCCGTTCCCGATAGCTGCGCCGAGCCCGCCGTCGTTCGCTGACCAGCTCCGCAAACCCACCCTTTTTCGGCAAACCCACCACCCAGGCAGGGGGTGGAAATGCCGAAAAAGGGTGGGTTTACGTGTGGCTCAGGCGATTCCGAGCGCTCGCAGACCGGCGGCGGTCGCCGCAGCGAGGATGACGACGACCGCGATCGGTGCGCGCAGAACGGCCGCGAGGACACCGACGGCGACGCCTGCCGGCCGTGCCCATCCGGCGAAGTCGTGACCGGCGAAGAAAGCGCCGGTCAGAGCCACCGCCACCAGCAGCACCACGGTGGCGCGATCCATCAGCCGCTCGGCGTTCGCCGAGACCGAGTACCGGTTGCGGAGCAGTGGTCCGGCCAGGCGGATCAGATAGGTGCCGACGGCCAGAACGGCGATTCCGATGCCGAGTGACAGTCCGGTGGTCATCGGGGTGCTCCGATGTGGTTTCGACACGGCTCGTCGCTATCGCTCCTCACCGGCTCGACCCGCGGAGAACGTAGTCGCCGGACGACTTCGACGCCGGCGAACCCGGCCAGCGCACAGAGGATCGGCAATCCGGCGGGCAGGAACGGCGTCGAGGCCACCGCGACGGCACCGCCGACGGCGACCGCGGCCCAGGTGGCGCGCGTGCGCAGGGCCGGAATGGCAAGTGCGGCAAGCAGGGCGGGGAACGCGGCGTCGAGACCCAGTGCCTCGGGGCTCGCGACGCTGCTGCCGAGTAGGGCGCCCAGTCCGGCTCCGAGTGGCCAGCAGACGAGGATTCCCAAGCCGCACAGAAGGAATGCCGCACGGGCGCGACGCGGCTCGGATTCGGCAGTGGTCAGCGCGGCCGTCTCGTCGTTGATCAGATGCGCGCCGAGGAGCATCTCCGGCAGTCCGCGCAGGTGTTTGCCCACCGCGAGTCCGTATCCGAAGTTCCGTGTATTGACGAGGAGCCCGGCGAGGGCGGCGACCACGGGAACGCCGCCGACGGCCAGGACGCCGACGAAGACGAACTCCGACGACCCGGCGAGCACGACGGTCGCGATGAGCACGATCTGCCACAGGGCGAGTCCGGCGCTGTGGGCCGCGACGCCGTACGACGCGCCGATCACGAGCACCGACAGGCACATCACGACGACGGCGCGCAGGGTCGCCGCATCGAGTGTTCTCCAGGCTGAACGCATGACTATCATAGTGAACACGAAGGCAGGTGTTCGTCAAGATGGACGATCGGACGGTTCGATGAACGATGCTCGGCAGGTCAATCCGAAGGAGCTGGTCGCCGCGTCGCTGAAGCGCGAACGCACGCGCGCCGGGCTGTCGCTCACCGAGTTGGCCCGACGGGCTGGAATCGGGAAGTCGACGCTGTCCCAGCTCGAATCGGGGGAAGGCAACCCCAGCGTCGAGACGTTGTGGGCACTTTCCACGGCGCTCGGTGTGCAGTTCTCGGCGCTGCTGGACTCGCCGGCGCCGACCGTCGAGGTGATCCGCTTGGGGGAGGGGCCGGTCATCCCGGCCGCCGATGCCGACTACTCGGCCACGCTGCTGTCGACTGCCGCGCCCGGTTCTCGCCGCGACATGTACGTGATCCGGGCCGAACCCGGTAAGCCGCGGGTGTCCGCTCCGCATGCTCGCGGGGTCCGCGAACATGTGGTCGTCAGCTCCGGTCGCGCTCGGCTCGGGCCGACTGATGCCACCGAGGTACTCGGCCCCGGTGACTACATCTCCTACCCCGGCGACGTGGAACACGTCTTCGACGCGCTGGAGCCCGGCACCGTCGCCGTGATGCTCAGCGAGGCGTTCTGAGAGTCGGGGTCACAGTACCCGCGCGTTGTCGGCGTAGACCTTCCCCGCGATCACCACAGGGTTGCTGAGGTAGGGGCCGATCTCCCAGACGGTTTCGGCTCTGTCCAGTGCTCGGAGCATGTACCCGCGGTCCTCGTCCAGCTGTGAGACGAGGACGCGCCGCCCATCCGACCCCAGGCACTGGGTATCCGTCAGATGGTCGGCCAGTACCTCCCCGGTCACGATGTCGTAGACGCTGCTCTTGCCGTTGACTCCTTGCCGGATCGTGACGGTGTCGGCTGTGGCCGATTCGACAAACGGCTCGGAAAACCTCCAGCGCCACAGTGGCTTTCCGGTCATCGGTGAGGCGGCTGAGAGTGTCGTGGCATCGCCGGGGGAATTGCCGCGACCGGTGAGAATCGGCAGTCGCGTCTCGCGGGTCGGTTCCAGTGGGTAGGTGAGGTCGAGACCTCTTGTCCGGAAAGCGATCCGAGCGCCTTGAACTGTTGTCATCAGAGACCCTCGATTGTCGACATATGCGACCCCGTCGCCGGTGTCGACGGCGAATCCGCCTGCGAAGGGACTGAATTCGGAGTAGGCGTGGAGCTCGAACTCGTGCCGGAACGCTACTTCCAAGGTGTCCAGGTCGTGTACGACGAGGGTCTTGGCATTCGATTCGCCGGTCTCCTCGACCGAGGTCATCAATCCCCAGCGCGGATAGATGTCGCCGCCGGGCAGTGTGGCGGTGTGGGAGCCGTCGGCGTCGTAGACGTCGATCCCGTTCCTGTCCTCGATGAACGGGATGGCGAAGAAGCGGTTCTGGTAAGCGAGCACCTGGTGACCGTCGGTCTCGACAGTGCGTCGAATGGAACCGGTAGCAACATCGATGAACGCGATCAACGGGTCGTTGCTTCCGCTGGGGCTCCGGATGAGGGTGCACGCTGCCGATGAGCCCGAATCGACGACGGCGCACAGGCCGAATCTGTGACCATCGTCCGGCGACGCCGCCTCCGAACGGGCCTCGCCGGTTTCCGTGTCGACGAACGCGACTGTGGACCGGCCTTCGGACGGGAGTTGGGAGGCAATGGCAACCACCTGCCCGTTGCCGCCGATGGCCTGTGTACGGGCTCGCGGTTCATCGTCGAAGTACCAGCGTGGCCCGTGCGGTTCGACGGAGAGATCGGCAAGGTTCTCCCTCGACTGATTCTCCGCATCGTCCTGCGTGGCTGCGCGCACGGCGAACACCGCGCCGATGCCCACGGCCACCGTGACCGTCAATGCGCCGGCCAGCAGCGCGAACTTCTTCTTCCGGTTCGAAGACCCGTGTGTCGACACGCTGTCGGAGCGTAGCGAATCAGACAAGCACGGCGGGCCGCGTATCCACAGGCCCCGACGCGACCTCCGTCACAGCAATTCGCTTCTTTCGTTACCGACGCGTAGTGTCGATCGCAGTGTTGCACCCGTGATGGGTTGCATCAACGCGTCGTAGAACGCCTCTCTCGCAGGTCGGAGCCCACTGAAGGTGGTCGCCGAGGTCGGACACGTCAGATGTCCACCACCTGCCATTGACTTCGTACGGCGAACGAGCCCGCGTACCCGCGTGTTCGCCATCGGCACCGACCATCGGCAGTGATCTGTCGTCGGCGCTCGCGTGCCACGCACAGGAAGAGCTCTGCTCACATAATGACTGCTGTCCTCGAGACCCCTTCGGCAACTGCAACCCAGAACGCCGACGCCACTCCCGCCGACACCACCGCTGCACCCGTGATCTCCTTCGAATCTCTCGGTGTGCCAACCAAACTCGTTGAGGTGCTGACCTCGCAGGGCAAGGCCAACGCCTTCCCCATCCAGGCCGACACCCTGCCCGACACGCTCGACGGCAAGGACGTCCTCGGCCGCGGCAAGACCGGCTCGGGCAAGACCCTCGCCTTCTCCATCCCGCTGGTCGCCGGACTCGCCGAGATGGAGGTCAAGCGTTACGTCGGTGCCCCCACCGGCCTCATCCTCGCTCCGACCCGTGAACTGGCCACCCAGATCGCGGCTGTCGTCGAACCGCTGGCGGCCGCCGTCGGTCTGACCGTCACCACCGTCTTCGGTGGCGTCAAGCAGATGCGCCAGGAGCAGGCCTTCCGCCGCGGCGTCGACATCGTCGTCGCGTGCCCGGGTCGCCTCGAAGACCTCATGCGCCAGGGCATCGTGAAGCTCGACGAGGTGGAGATCACCGTCATCGACGAGGCCGACCACATGGCCGACCTCGGCTTCCTCCCGGTCGTCACCAAGCTCCTCGCCGCCACCCCGTCCGACGGTCAGCGCCTGCTGTTCTCGGCGACCCTCGACAACGGTGTGGACAAGCTGGCCAAGCGCTTCCTCGACAACCCGGTGCTGCACTCGGTCGACTCCGCCGAGTCGCCGGTCGCCGCCATGACCCACCACGTCTTCGAGGTCTCCTCGGCCGGCAAGGCCGACCTGGTCGCCGAACTCGCTTCCGGTGCCGGTCGTCGAATCCTGTTCATGCGCACCAAGCATCAGGCCAAGAAGCTCGCCAAGAAGCTGACCGAGCAGGGCATCCCGGCGGTCGACCTGCACGGCAACCTGAGCCAGGCCCAGCGCGACCGCAACCTCGCCGCCTTCGGTGAGGGCGATGTGCGCGTACTCGTGGCCACCGACGTCGCCGCCCGCGGTGTGCACGTCGACGGCATCGAGCTGGTCGTCCACGTCGATCCGCCCGCCGAACACAAGGCCTACCTGCACCGTTCGGGCCGCACCGCCCGCGCCGGCAGCTCCGGTGACGTCGTCACCGTGTGCCTGCCCGAGCAGCGTCGTGAGGTCTCGCAGCTGCTGCGCAAGGCCAAGATCAAGGTCACCCCGAAGCAGGTCGACGCCAAGGCCGACGCCGTCGACGAGCTCGTCGGCGCGCGCGCACCCCGCGTGTCGGCCGCCGAGCGTGCAGCCGCCGAGGCCGCTCGTGGCGGTGGCCAGGGCGGTCGCTCGCAGGGTGGACGTCCCCAGGGCGGTCGTTCCCAGGGTGGTCGCCGTGGCGGTCGTCCCGGACACGCACGCGGCGAGGGTCGCGGCAACGGCGGCGCCCGCGGTGAGAGCCGCGGCGCACGCGGTCAGGGCGGCGAGAGTCGTGGCGCACGCGGCCAGGGCGGCGAGAGCCGCGGTGGCAGCGGGGCGTCGCACCGATCGGGCGGACAGCGTTCCACCGACGGTCGCTCCGCCGGTCAGTCCCGGTCAGCGGGTCAGCCGCGTTCCGGCGACCAGCACCGTGCCGGTGGCCGTTCGCAGGGTGGGCGTCGCAGCAGCCGCCCGGCGGGATCGCCTACCAGCCGCTGAGGCGGAGCCCGCTCAGGCGGGTAAGAACTTCTGAGCAAGCCGTGGCGCAAGCCACGGCTTGCTTCCCCACGCGAAGGCCCGGCCGGTCAGCCCCGCCCACATGGGGGAGAGCCGCCCGTAGCCGGTGAGCAGTGCCGCAGTGGGGTCGACGCTGATGTGCACGTCCGGGCGTCGGGGCTCGTCGGGGTTGATCGTCAGCTCACCGTCGGTGAATTGGTAGAGGTAGCGCTCCGAGCATCCCCGCAACCGGATGTCGTAGCTGCCGTCGTGTCCGGCGGCCGCGGCGGTGTCCACCCAGCTGGGCAGCACCTGTTGCCTGCCGCGGATGATCATCAGCACCACCTCGGGCTCGACCCACCATCGGCCGCCCACGGCGCGCGCGACATCGTATCCGTGCACCACGAACTCGCCGATGAGGATCCCCAGCGCGGCGTCGGCCCGGATGAGCCGGTCACCGTCGAAACGCATCTTCGGGACCTGCGCGTTGAAATGCGTGACGGCGTCGACCAACGTGTCGAGGTCGTCTCTCAGCTGACCGGCCAGCGCCGACACCTCACGGGTCGGCAGGTTCGCGATCTGCTTCGCGTTGAAATCCGGTACATCGATCGCCTGGCGACACCATTCGCCCTCGCCGCGTGCAAGCGCGAGAAATCGGGTCGGCGCCTGGGCTACGTGCCCCAGGCAGTCGACCAGCGTCCATCCCGGCGTGTCCGGCAGACGCGTCTCCGGTTCGTCGACCCCCTCGACGAGTTCCAAAAAACGTTCCCCGGTGGTCAGCGCGGCGTTGGTGTAATCAAATCTCGAGAACATCCCCATCACGCGTGGTTCCTCCCCCACATGAGGCGCCAGAGTACTCGTGCGTAATGCGACGTGCGACACATCCACTGGAACCGGTTCCTGTTGCGGCACCTATACGAAACGCGCACAACGTGATCCGGGATTCGTCGCGATGATCCCAGGTCTGGAGTCGAGGTTCAGGGTGCCTCGCCCAATCGGACGAAAACGACACCGGCGATGATCAGCAGCCCGCCGACGAGCTGGACGGGCGCCGGGAGTTCGTCGAGGGCCAACCAGGCGAACAGGACCGCGAACAGCACCTCGGACAGGGCGACGAACGACATCACCCGGGCACCGAGCATCCGGCCGGCGGCGATACCGAACGCGTACGCCATCGCCGCCGAGACGACCCCCAGCATCAGCAGGGGCGCCCACCAGGGCAACGACAGGTCGCCGACGCGGACAGAGGAAGTCGACGCGGCCATCGGCAGCGCGCCCACCATCCCGGCCGCGGCGAGTGCGACCGCACCGATGAGCAGACCGCCGGCCGCCAGCGCGAGTGGCGGCAGACCGGTCCGTTCGTCGGCCGAGATCACGAAGTAGGCGGCGGCGCCCACCATTGCCGCCAGTGCCCACAGGACGCCGACCGTGCTCATCGAGACCTCGCCGGTCAGGTCGAGCACGAGTGCCAGACCCCCGATCGCGAGGGCCGCGCCGAGAACGGTGAGGCGGGTGGGTCGCTGCGCGTGACGCAACCACATCCACACCAGGACCGCGACCGGTGCGGTGTACTCGATCAGCAACGCCACCCCCACCTGAAGGTAGGTCACGGCATAGAAGTAGGCCAGCTGACACCCGGCGACGGCCAGCAGCCCGTAGGCGAGCAACACCCACCAGGTGCCTGTGGCCGAGCGTGCCGGGAGCGGCGCACGCCGATCCCGGAAGGCGAGCAGGCCGGGAATTGCGAGGACTGCGGCACCCAGCGCGATGCGCACGGTCACGGTTGCTCCCGCGGACCAGCCGGATTCGATCATCGCCCGCGCCAGGACGCCGGAGATACCGAAGCAGGCCGACGAGATCAGGGCCAGCGTGATGCCGACGGTCGGTCGGGGAACTCCGTGGGTGGTCGTCGTCGGGGTCACGCGTTCTTCGCCGCGACGATCGCCGCGAGCACCGCGTCCCGGCATTCCCGGCCCTGCGGTTCGCCGACGCCGATGTAGTGGCTGCCCGGGCGGCCGTCGTCACCGGCGAACCCGGTCACCGAGAAACCGTCCGGAGTGCCCGGCGCATCGACCGAGGCGATGGCGAGGGGGACCGAGAGCGCCGAGATCCCGCGCTCCGCCCCGGAGACGACGATCAGCAGGTGCTTCGGATGCAGGACGACCAGCGTCTGATGTTCCGAATCGGGGTCGACGGGATTGGCGCGGCGCCCGAACAGCCTGCCGGCCAGCGACGACGCCGGCGGGTTGATGCTCCGGGTGCTCCACGCGGGCAGATCGTCGGTGATGGTCAGCTGCCGCGACTCGGCATGATCACGCAGCGCCGCAGCGAGGTCGGCCGGAAGAGCGGAGAGATCGGCGCGCACGGTGGTGCGCTGGTAGGCGGGGCCCATGGTGGTCAATGTATCGGAGGGTGACCTCGATACGCGGCGTCCTCGCTTCGCTCGGTCGGCGCTACTCGGCCGGCGGTGGTGTGCGCTGCTCGGTCGGCGGTGGCCCCACCGCTGGTCGAGTAGGTGAAGGAGCTTGCGACGAGCCGTATCGAGATCAGCGACGACTCAGAAGCCTTCGACGACGCGTGATCTCGGTCGCGAGGACGCCGGCCTCGAGATCCGCGAGCAGCGACGAGACCGTCTCCGCCGAGTCGGTCTTGTTGGTGCCGATGAAGCCCGACGGTCCGCGCTTGATCCAGCCGGTCACGTACATGCCCGCAACCGGTTCGTCGCCGTCTACGACCCGCCCGGCGCGGTGCGGGATGACGCCCGTGGCCGCATCGAACGGGAGGCCCGGCACCGCGACGCCGCGGTAGCCGACGGAGGTCAGTACGAGTCCGGTGTCGAGTGTGGTCGTCTCACCGGTGGGTTCGATCCCGGTCACGACGCCCGCGTCGTCGACGTTCAGCCGGTTGCGGCCCACGACCACACCGCTCGCGCGTCCGTCCCGGCCGACCACCTCGAGCGGAGAGCCGAAGAACGCCAACCTGATACGACGCCCCTCGGGGTCGCCGGCGGAAGCACATTCGGCGAGGATGTCGAGTTTGGCGCGGATGGTCGCGTCGAGTTCGCCGTCCACCTGCGCCGACTCGAGATCGGCGGGGTCGACCGTCACCGACACACCGGAATCCACCAGCCCGATCAGTTCGGGCAGGGTGAATGCCGCGTGGGCGGGTCCGCGTCGGCCCAGCACGACCACCTCGCGCACCGACGACTGCTCCAAGGCCGCCAGTGCGGCCCGCGAGATGGACGTGTCGGCGAGTGAGGCGGGGTCGGCGACCAGGATGCGGGCGACGTCGAGCGCGACGTTGCCGTTGCCGACGACCACCACACGCTCGGTCGACAGGTCGACGTCGAGGTCGGTGAAGTCGGGATGGCCGTTGTACCAGCCGACGAACGAGGTGGCGCTGGTGACGCCCGCCCGGCCGATCCCCGGCAGGTCCAGGGTCTTGTCGGTCGGGGCACCGCCGGCCCAGATGACGCCCGCGTGACGTGACCGCAGGTCGTCGAGCGTGATGTCGCGCCCCACCTCGGTGTGGAGCAGGATCTCCAGGTTCGGGTTGCGCGCGATGTCGTCGAACAGGCGCATGACCTTGCGGGTGTGCAGGTGGTCCGGGGCGACGCCGAAGCGGGCGAGGCCGAACGGCCGGTCGAGGCGTTCGTACATCGTCACCGACACCTGGGGATGCCGCAGCAGCTCGTCGGCCGCGTACATCGCCGACGGCCCGGACCCGACGATGCCGATCGACACCCGGCCCTCGACCGCGAGCCCGCGCGGACGATCGATGGGGGCGAGGGGCAGTCGCAGCGAGGCGTCCACCGGGAAACGTGCGGCCCCGTCGACGGTTTCGCGGTACTGCGAGGCGTTGACCTCGGCGAATCGCTCCTGCCCCGCGGGCAGCCGGTGACCCGGCACGATCGCGCCGACGGGGCA
Source organism: Gordonia westfalica (assembly GCF_900105725.1). Classification (NCBI taxonomy): domain Bacteria; kingdom Bacillati; phylum Actinomycetota; class Actinomycetes; order Mycobacteriales; family Gordoniaceae; genus Gordonia; species Gordonia westfalica. Next base: position 2,331,287 of record NZ_FNLM01000034.1, on the reverse strand, counting down.
CGCGCTGACACACGCTCCGCAGTCGACGCAGGTCGCCGGGTCGATGTAGAGCATCTCGGCGATGCCGAAGTCGGGCTCTTCGGGTGTGGGGTGGATGCAGTTGACGGGGCATGCGTAGACGCACGACGCGTCGCCGCAGCACGCCTGGGTGACAACGTGAGGCATGGGGGTCGGTTCGCTACCTGTGTTGACGGGCGGATCAGGCTGCCGTGTAGGTGGGCTCGCTGCGGAAACGCGAGGGGCGTCCGCTGATTCCGAGTGCGCGCCACAGCAGACGCGAGACCGGGTTCATCAGTCCGCTCTGGTCGGCGAGCATGCGGACATCGCCGAAGACGTTGCGCAGGAAGCGCTTCGACTCCGCCGACCGCCAGAAGATGTCCTTCATGACCTCACGCGGGACGTCGAATTCCTTGGCGAAGGAACGCGGCGGCACCACGATGGCGCTGCACAGGGTGCGCATCGTCAGCGGCAGCATCAGCGACAGCAGGAAACGCTGGAAGCGGTTGCGCTGCGGCACCTGCTCCCGGATGAAGTGGTGCGCGAACGAGATGTGCCGCGCCTCCTCGGCGACGTGCAGCTGCATCACCGCGGCCATCGTCGGGTGCAGGCGGGCGCGGGTCCGCAGGAAGTCCTTCTGGATGTGGTCGATCGGTTCCTCGCCGCCGAGGACGCCGAAGAAGAACACGATCGGGAACATCGTCGACACCAGCGGGACGAACGGCGAGATCAGTCGATATCCGACCTTGGCGCCGGGGACGTCCATGCCCACGCGGTTCACGAACTCCTGGAACATCAGGGTGTGGTTGCACTCCTCCTTGGATTCGTGCGTGGTGTACCGGAATTCGCGCGCGCCGTTGGGGAGTTTGAAGCTGTACTGCATCAGTCCGCGGATCAGCACCGACTCGAACTGCAGGCCGACCTTCGCGACATTGGCCTGACGCCACATGCCGATCTCGATCTGCTTGCTCTCCGGGAGCTGCTGGTACCAGGGATGCCGGCCGATCGGGTCGACCTCGTAGGAGAGGACCCAGCGCGGATCGTTCTCGGTGATCGCCATGTGCGGCGCATCCCAGTCGATGTCGACGTACGGATCGAAATTGCGGTGCACCGACGCCGCGGACAGGTCGTCGAGCACCTGGCCGTAGTCGTGCTCGCCGCCCGTTTTGTCGTGTTCCGGAACGTAGCGCGAGGCGGCGTCGTCGGCGCTGCCGGTGGTGTTCGGATTCGTCAATGCGTTGGTCATCGTCGCGTCCTTCGAGGTGGGCCGGGTCGCGTGAGGTCGACCACAGCAGATGACTCGAACGTATTTCGACGGTCCGCTATTTGTCAACAGTCAATGTCACGTTCGGCGTCGGGTCATATCCGGTTCGCGCGCTGACCAGCCGAGACAACCGTAATTCGTTCGGCTGGTTTCAGGCCGTTCCGGACCACTCTGCGCGTTAGAGTTACCGCAGAAATCCCGTGCCACCCGACCTCATCGGAGGAGTAGTGATGTCCCGTCGCGCCCCGTACGAGCCATGCCGGTGAGCCGACCTCCGCGATACCCCGGTCCGGGGCCGTATCCCCAGGGTCCGCGTGGGCCCGTCCCCAACCCGGCCGGTCCGCCGCCCGTCCCCGGCCCGCCCGGCCCGCCGCCGGTGCACCGACACGCGCCGGGCCCGATGCCGCGGCGACCGGGCCCCCGTGGCATCGGCGATCTGACACCCGAACTCGTCGACACCGACGTCTGGACCGACGCCATGGTGGAGGCGGCCGGCATCCCGGTCGTCGACGTCCCGTTCGTCACCGTCGGCTCGGGAATCGGTTCCTTCGTCACGGTCGACTATCTGCGGATCAGCGGAGTCCCGCTCGACCAGATCGCGGTCCTCGGTCCGCAGGACGTGCCCTGGCACAGTTACGAGTACCTGACCCGGGTGTCGCAGATCCCGCGCGGTGAACGGCTGCGATCGGACTCGGCGTCGACGCCCGACAACATCTGGGGCTTTCCGTCGTACGCGGTCCGCGAGGCGTGGGCCGACAAGAAGATCAAGCCGCTGTGGAACGTCCTGGTGGAACCCATCTTCGCGAACTACTACACCCCGAAGGCGGGACACGCGTTCGAGTCGATGGAGGCCGAATGCGAGCGCATCGGCTACCTGAAGTGTCTGCACCGCGGGCAGGTTCGCATGATCCGGCGCCGGGCGGGTGGCGGGTACTTCACGATTCTCACTCCGCCGCAGGGGAGTTCGCCGACGAAGCGGGTCGCGTTCCGTAGCCGGTGGGTGCATGTGGCGATCGGCTATCCCGGGATCAAGCTGCTGCCGGACCTACAGGCGTTCCGGGAGACCTATCGCGACGCCAGCAAGGTCGTCAACGCCTACGAGTCGCATGAGCACGTCTATCAGTCGTTGCAGCGCAAACCCGGCACCGTCCTCATCCGCGGCGCCGGGATCGTCGCATCCCGTGTGCTGCAACGCCTCATCGACGACCGTGACGCGCTCGGCCTGCAAACGCAGATCGTGCATCTGTTCCGCACCTACTACGACAAGCCCCACGGACCGCATATCTTCATGCGGCGCAAGGGCAAAGACGGGTGGGCCTACCAGGGCTTCAACTATCCGAAGTCGGTGTGGGGCGGGCAGCTCAAGGCACGCATGCGCAAACTCGAGGGCCACGACCGGGCCGAGGCCTACAAACAGATGGGCGGCACCAACACCCCGGTCCGCGACGACTGGCAGGAACAACTCGCGCGCGGACGCCGTGAAGGGTGGTACCGGGTGGCGGTCGGCAAGGCCGAGAGCCTGGTGCCCGGACCCGGCGGCCAGGGTGTGGTGACGACGGTTCGCGTCGATCCACACGCCCCGATCCGGCAGGAACACCGGCCGGACGGCACCTTCGAGCTGTACGCCGACTACGTGATCGACTGCACCGGGCTCGAGGCCGACGTGCGGGAACACCGGCTGCTGCGCGACCTTCTCGACCACACCGGCGCGGGAATCAACCCGGTCGGCCGGATGGACGTCGAACGAGACTTCGAGCTGAAGGGCACCCGCAACGGCGACGGGAAGCTCTACGCATCCGGCAGTGCGACGCTCGGCGGGTACTTCCCGGGCGTCGACACCTTCCTCGGTCTGCAGATCGCCGCGTTGGAGATCGTCGACGACCTCGCCCGGCAGGGCTTCTGCAAACGTCTCACCCCGTGGCGGTCGACGGCCCAGTGGTGGCGGTGGATGAACAACAAGGGAGTCGACTGATGTTGCCCACCCTGTGGGGCCGGATTCAGACCCGCGTGCTGGTGCTCGGCATCCTCGGTGGGGCGTGGACCATCGTCCTGGTGCCGTTCCTGTGGCTCATCTCCTCGGGCGATCCCACGATCGTCGACGTCTACCGCGTCGCGTTCACGGTGTTGTTCACCGTCATCGTGCTCGGGGTCGCATGGGAATTCGTCTACCACTTCCTGCAGCAGTTCCGCTGGGAGAAGGACTGGCCCACGCTGTTCGGACTGCTCACCGCGATCAACGAGGGGATCGTGGTGTGGCTCGTCATCGACGGGACCGGCCTGTTGCCCGAGGAGCTGCGGCCTTCGCCGTTCGTGTTCGCGGTCCAGTTCGTCACCACCTGGCTGCTGGTGTGGGTCGCGGTCAACGGTCCGCTGCGAGCGATCTTCCCGCACTGGCGATTCCAGGGAGGGCGGTTCCTGTGACCATTCCGGGCGACATCCCGAGCGTGACCCCCACGGTGACGCTGATCCCGGGTGCCGGGATCGTGATCCGCAAACCGGCGTTCCTCTGCCTGATCGCGGACACGGTGCCGGCCGCGTTCATCACCGACCTGCTCGACATCGAATCGGCGGTGTCCGTGCCGGATTCGGCACCCCGGCGCGGCCGCCATCTGGTCCGCGCGCTCGCACAGCTGGTGCTGACCGCCGACGAGCAGATCGACATCGCCTTCGCCGCACCCGACAACGTCGGGATCGCGATCTTCCTGTCGGGGCGGGTCTACGGCGAGACCGACGGCAAGCGGATCGAACCGCCACCCGGCGAGACCTACGACAAGGCCATTCCGTGGCCCTTCGAGGGACTCGGCCTGTACCTCGACGGGACCGTCCCGGCCGAGGTCGGCGAGGAACGTTTCGACCTGGTCGACGGCGTCGTTCCCGCATCGGGGACGCTGCTGCACACACCGCTGGGGTTGCGGGGCACGGAATTCCATCCGCTCCCCGCGTCGTCGCGGACCCAGACGCCCGAGGTGTCCGTGCCGGCACCGGATCCGGAACGGAAACCCGAACCGGTCGCGGAGCCCCAACCGGAACCGGTTGACGAGCCCGAACCGGTCGCCGCGCCCGAACCAGGGCCGGCCACCGGAGCGCTCGCCGATCCCTTCGCCGACTTCCCGTCCCGGTCCGCGTCGCAGACCCCGCCCGAGCCGCCGGTCGCCGCTCCTGAACCGGAACAGGTGGAGACCACCGAGCGGATGCGGCCGGCGGCGGAGCCCCTGCCGTTCACGTCGACCCCGCTGGGCGGGACGCCGGTGGCGCAGCCGGAACCCGCCGAACCACTCCCGACGGACCCCATGCCGGCGGCACCCTCACCCTCCGCCGAGCCGTCACCGTTCGCCGAGCAGTCACCGTTCGCTCAGCCGGACCCGTTCGCCGAACCTCTCGAGGCGCGCGCCCCGCTGCCGAAGGAAGAGCATCAGCGTCCCGCGACCGAGATCGTGAAGGTCGAGGCGTCGCGCGCCAAGGTGCACGGGATCCGCTGCTCCCGAGGTCACCTCAACCACCCGCAGTCGTGGTTGTGTGGGGTCTGCGGCATCCGGATGGATCAGCTGACGACCTTCCTGGTCGAGGGGGAGCGACCGCCGCTGGGCTGGTTGCTCCTCGACAACGGCTTCACCTTCCTGCTCGACGAGGACCTGGTCATCGGCCGGGAACCCGGATCGTCCGGCGGTGGACGAGCAGGGTCCCCGAAACCGATTCGCGTGCAGGACGAGACGGGGCAGCTGTCGCGTCGTCATGTCGAGATCCGTCTGGTCGAGTGGACGGTGCAACTGGTCGACCTCGGCTCGGCGAACGGCACGTTCGTCGCCGACCCGAGTGGTGGCAACCGGGAGGTGCGCCTGCTTCCGCATCGTCCGCATGTCCTGGTCCCGGGCTCGCATGTGCGTATCGGGGGACGCCACTTCATCTTCGAGTCGCACCATGCGCGAATCTGAGACGGCGGGGACCTGACATGGACAAGCACGCTGTCGCCTTCCTCCTCCTGGATGTCGCGGTCATCATCGCCGCCGCTCGTGTCGGTGGGATGATCGCGCGTGCGGTACGGCAGCCCGCCGTCGTCGGTGAGATCGCGGCCGGGATCGCGTTGGGGCCCAGCCTGTTGGGACTGCTACCGGGGAACCCCGACGAGTGGTTGTTCCCCGAGGAGGTTCGGCCGCTCCTGGGCGGACTGGCACAGATCGGTCTCGTGCTGTTCATGTTCATCGTCGGTCTCGAGCTCGACATGAGACTGACGCGCGGCCGTGAACGCGCGGCGGCGAGCATCTCCGCGTTCTCGATCGTGCTGCCCTTCGGACTCGGTGCGGCACTGGGCCTTCTGCTGTACCCGTCGCACGACACCGTCGGGGGCGTCGAGATCGAACGGCTCGGCATGGTCCTGTTCATGGGCGTCGCGATGTCGATCACCGCGTTCCCCGTCCTCGCCCGCATCCTCGCCGACCGCGGGATGATGCGGACCGTCCCCGGCGTGTTCAGTCTGGCCGCGGCCGCGGTCGACGACATCCTCGCGTGGACCCTGCTCGCGTTCATCATCGCGATCATCGAGGGCGGCAGCCCGCTGGAAGTCGCCAGGATCGTCGGGATGACCCTGGTGTACGCGGCGGTCATGTTCGGCATCGTGCGTCCGCTGTTGGCCAAGCTGGTCGAGTGGCGCGACTCGGCGGGACGCCTCACGCCGGACATCCTGGCGGTCATCCTCATCGGTGTGTTCCTGTCCGCGGCGGCCACCGACGTCATCGGCATCCACCAGATCTTCGGCGCATTCATGTTCGGTGCGGTGATGCCGAAAGTCGGTGCCGAGCAGTTGCACCGGGAGATCCTGGAACGACTCGAACAGGTCAGCGTGCTGCTGTTGCTGCCGATGTTCTTCGTCGTCACCGGCCTGAGCGTGGACCTCGGCGGCATCGGGCTGTCGGGGCTATGGCAGTTGGGTCTGGTGCTGGTCGTTGCGATCGCCGGCAAGTTCCTCGGCGCCTACGCGGGCGCCCGGGCCAGTGCGATACCCACGCGGCAGAGCGCGGCCATCGCCGTGCTCATGAACACCCGGGGACTCACCGAGCTGGTCATCCTCTCGGCGGGACGTGATCTCGGCGTCCTCAGCGACGACCTCTTCGCGATGCTCGTGGTGATGGCACTGGTGACGACGGTGCTGACCGAGCCGCTGCTCCGCGTGGTCTACCCGGACACGGTGGTGGCCAACGACATCGCCGCGGCCGAGCGTCGTGCGCTGGCCGCCGCGACCGCCCCACGGGTGCTGGTCGTGTTGCGCGACCCCGACGGCACGGTCGACGACCTGCGCGCACGGCATCGCCGATTACTCGACTGCACAACAGGTTACGACGTCGTGCTGGCGGGTCTGCTCACCTCCGCGGACGGACGGGGCAAGCACCTCGAGGTCGGCGTGCCGGTGGTGCCCGACTTCGCGGCCATGGCGTCGGCCATCGAGAAGCTGAACCTGCTGGGCGCCTCGCTGACCGGGTCCGGATCGGTGTCGGTCCTGTGCCGCTTCAGCGCCGACCCGGCCACCGACCTCGACGCCATGACCCGCAACGCCAACGCCGACGTGATCGTCATCGATGCCGCCGACCGCGAGCTCGGCGAGATGTTGCGCGCGGCGCCGGTGGCGATCGTGGACGAGAACGCCGGGGCCGGTGTGGCCCCCGGTCGCAGCGTCGTGACCTGCGTGGTCGCCGACAGTCGCAGCGGCCGTACCGCCGCCGTGGTGGCGGCCGGTCTCGCACTGTTCGGGTCGCGCTCCCTGACGGTCGTCTCCGCGGGCTCCCGGCGTCGTTGGCTCGCCGATCTGAGACCCGTTGTCGACCGCGGGGTCCGCGTCTCGGTCGTGGAGCCGAGGCGTCACCAGGGGGAGCCCGGTGCGTTCACCGTGGCCGCCGGCGACGACATCATTCACGGGCGCGGCCCGGATGTTCCGGTGACCGTCGTCGACAACACCGAGACCAGCGAAGAGGCGCTGGGGGAACGGATGACGACGCTGTACGCGGATGCCTCCGAGTCAGCCGATCCCGTGAAGACCACCGACCGATCCCAGACCACCGACACCACTCGCTCCACGTCATCACCAGAGAGGCACTGACATGGCCACAGTCGAGATCCCGCAACAGCTTGCGGATTTCGCCGTGCTCCAGAAGCTCGGAGTCGGCGGCAACGGAACGTTCTATCTGGCCGTACCTCCCGCACGCCTGGGCCTGGCCACCGATCGCGTGGTGGTCAAGGTGTTCAGCGGTGTGTGCAGCGACGACGCCTATCGTCGTGGCGTGCGCGAACTGCGCGCGTTCGCCGCGGTCGCCTCGCCCTACCTGGCCGGCCTGTACGACGCGGTTCTCCAGGGACAGTTCATGTATGCCATGGAGTACTTTCCGATGGGATCGCTCGGCGCACCCGTTCGTCCCCTCAGCCGGGACGAACGACTCGCCGCGGTGGCCGACGCGGCACGCGGCGTCGACGCCCTGCACGAGGCCGGCATCGCCCACGCCAACATCACCCCGTCGAGCATCATGGTGACCGAGACCGGTGGGAAGATCTCGGATCTCGGGCTCGCGCGGGTGCTCGCCGCGGAGGAACCGATCACCAGCTTCGCCCAGCCCGGCGCGGTGCAGTACATGGACCCGGCACTGCTCGCGGGCGATGTGCCGTCCCGCGCGACCGACATCTGGTCACTCGGCGCGTGTCTGCACCGGGCGCTCACCGACGAGGGGGTGTACGGCGAGGTCCCCGACACCCAACCGCTGCTGGCGATCCGGGCGGCGCTGTCGACGCCGCCCGCCCTGTCGGAGAACCTGAACCGCGACGAACGCACGCTGATCGCGAATTGTCTTGCCCTGGCCGGAAGCCGGCCGTCGACCGCGCTGCAGGTGGCCGAGCGGATCGACGCACTGCGGGGCCGCTGACCGCGGCGATGCCCGACCGGACCGTCGCGCTCACCCGAGTGGGGCGGTGCGCCACCAGCCGTCGAGGATCTGGCGACCCGAATGTCCCGGCCACGTCGCGATCACCGTATACGGTGCGCGCACCGGCTCGGCGAAATTGGTGACCACCCAGCCGTCGGCGAGGCTGTCCCGGCTCGACGACGCGGGACCGTCCCGCCACCGGATCTCGTCGCCCGGAAAACCCTTGAGCGGTGCGGTGACGGTGTCCCGTGCGCCGGGCGTGGCCGTGTGCCAGACGACATAGGTCACCTGTTCGGCGTCGGAGCACGAGATGGCGTCGAGTCCCTCGCGGAACATGGCCTGGCAGGACGCATCTCGCCAGCCCTGGTGATCGGGGGAGTCGGGCAGCAGTCGCGGGAACGCCTCGGCGATCGGTGCGACCGTCGCCGGCCACGGTGTTGGGGCGTTGCGGGCGCCGAGAACGATCACCGTGCCCACGCAGACCGCGACCACCACGAGCGCCACCAGCAGCGGCGCGACGGTCCGGCGTCGTGGCCGGGTGTCGGCTCCTCGGGATGAGCGTGATCCGCCGAGTGCGTGCTGCGGTCGGCCGGGGCGGTGACCGGCGACGATCTCGGTGGGCCGGTCGGGACTCCCCGTGGGCCGGAAGACCCGCGGCGACGAGCTGATCACCTCGGTGGGTGGCTCACCGTCGGTGTGGGTGAGGTGGAGGGCGAGGTCGGCGGCCCGGACGAACTCCGCGCAGGTCCGGTATCGATGATCCGGTTGCGGGTCGAGCGCTCGCGCCAGGACGGCGTAGAAGGCCGGTGACACGGCTCCGGAAACCCGATGTCTGGCAACAGATGTGGTACCGGTCAGCAGCTCGACGAGGATTCGGCCGAGGGCGGCCACGTCGGCGTCGGGATGCGGGGTCTCCTCACCGTCCGCGGGCGGGGACAGGCCGAAACCGCGCAGTGTGACAGCACCCGGGCCCGCGATGGCGGATGCGGTGATCTCCGACGAGGCAGCCGAGATCAAGATGTCCGAGGTCGTGACGCCGCCGTGGACCAGCCTGCGGCTGTGTGCGGCGTCGAGGGCCTCGCCGACCGCGGCCACGATGCGTACGGCCAGGTCGATGTCGGTGCCGTCGGGGTGACGTCGGATCAGCTCGGCGGCGTCGGTGGTGGGAACCGGTGCGGTGGCGACCCACAAGAGGCCGTCGGACACACCGTGCCCGACGATTCGGGCGATCGCGGGATGTCTGATGCCGGAAGCCGATTCATTGGCGCGGGCGAACCGGCTGCGAAACCGGGGATCTGCGGAAGGGGCCGGGTCGACCACGGTGAGGACGACCGGTTCCGGCCCCGGCATGCCGGGAGCGGGGGATGTCGAGGTGATCGGGACCGCGCGACAGGTGATTCCGATCCCTGATTCGTGGAGCACCCGCTCGATGCGGTGACCGGCGACGACCGAGCCGGGAACCACTCGTCCCGCCCTGACCGAACCGGGGGCGGGCGAATCGCCGTGGGTGGCATCGAAGGACACGCTTGGCTCCCTGTGGTGTGAGAGCTCGAATTCTACCGGCGGTCGACGGCGCTATTCGGTGTTCGACTCGAACAGCACGGGTGCCGAATTGAACAGCATGATGATGAAGAACACGAGCAGGAACCAGGCCCCGCCCTGCCACAGCTGCCATCGTCCACCGGATTTCCAGACCCGGTAGGCCCGAACCAGCATCGCGATCGCACCGATCATCACCACGACGGGGGAGGCGATGATGAGTGCGGTCTGTAGCGAGTCCGACGAGGCGTGCGCGACGAGGAGTAATCCGAGACCGAAGACGACGGTGATGGCGATGTGGATCACAATCGCGCGAAAGTCGTTGTTGCCGTTCTGCGGAGTCGGGGGAGTCATGGTGCCTCCCACGCTACACGCCGTGAAATGCGCGGTGGCGAAGGACCAATTGCTCATTGCCGCCTGCGGTCACCGGGAGCAGGATGGAGGTGAACACCGGCCCCGGCCGGTGCCGAAGTCCGGCTCCCGCCGGGGAACTCGTGACCAGAGGAGATGATCGAGGAACATGAACGCGATACTCGTCGGCGTGGACGGTTCGGATGCGGCCACCGGGGCGGTGCGATGGGCGGCCAAGGCCGCCGCGGCAGAAGGCGTCGACCTCAAGATCGTCGGCGCCTACGACGCGAGCACCAGCGACTATGCGCCCGGCCTGATCATTCCGCAGGACGTGGTCGACGCCATCCGTCAGGACGCGTCGGACGCGGTGCACGCCGCCACCGATGCCGCCAAGGCGGTTGCGCCGAACGTCAGCGTGACGACCTCGATCGTCGACGGGGACGCGGCACGCGTCTTGCTCGAGCTGGGCAAGGAAGCCGCGATGATCGTGGTCGGCACGCGTCGCCTGGGCAGTGTGAAGGGTCTGTTCCTCGGCTCGGTGAGCATCAACGTCGCGGCCCACGCGCACGGTCGGGTCGCGGTCGTCGCCGCCGAGGGATCCGACACCGGCCCGATCGTCGTCGGTGTCGACGGATCGCCGGTGAGCGATGTGGCCGTCGCCGAGGCGTTCCGTCAGGCGTCGTTGCGCAACGCCCCGCTGATCGCCGTGCACACCTGGACCCCGCTCGACGCCGACGCCCTGCACGGGTACGGGATCGGGCCCGAGGAGGTCCAGCGGATGACCCAGGACGCCGTGGAGGTGCTGTCCGAGCGGCTCGCCGGCTACGCGCAGGACTACCCGGACGTCACGGTGGAGCGGCGGGTCCTGCCGGAGGAGCCGGCGAAGGCGCTGCTGGACGCAGCCGGGACCGACGCGCAGCTCGTCGTCGTGGGCAGCCGTGGACGCGGCGGATTCCGCGGACTGATGCTCGGCTCGACCAGCCAGAAGGTGATGCACAACGCCGAGTGCCCGGTGCTGGTGGTGCGCAACTGACCGTCAGCGGTGCCTACCATCGACCCATGACGCTGAAGAGACTCGAGCTCTCGGTCGGGGAGCTCGCGCAGCGGGCGGGCATCGCGCCGTCGGCGGTCCGGTTCTACGAGGAGCAGGGCCTGATCTTCAGCCGGCGGACCGCCGGCAACCAGCGCCGCTACCACCGGGCGATGCTGCGGCGCGTGGCGTTCATCCGGGCCTCGCAGGTCGCCGGAATCCCGTTGTCGGTGATCGGCGAGGTGCTCGCCGAACTCGGCGACCACGAATCCCCGTCGAAGACGATGTGGGAGGCGGCGTCGACACGTTGGGTGGACGACATCAACCACCGGATCTCGCTGCTGGAGAACATGCGCGACATGATGGGGTCGTGCGTCGGGTGCGGGTGCCTGTCGCTCGGCGAATGCCACCTGCTCAACCCCGGGGACGAGCTGAACAAACTCGGCCCCGGCCCCCGTCGTCTCATGACCGAACAGTGATCGGCGGCCGCGGAATCGGCGGCGGTAGGGTTGCGGAATGGCTCGACCGTCGCGCGTGGCGCTTGCTCTGGGAAGTGGCGGCGCTCGCGGCTACGCACACATCGGGGTGATCGCCGAGCTCGAGGAACGCGGATTCGAGATCGTCACGGTCGCGGGCTCCTCCATGGGCGCGCTGGTCGGGGGCCTGCACTGCGCGGGCAGACTCGACGACTACGTCGACTGGATCTCGGGTCTGTCCCAGCTCGACGTCGTGCGGCTGCTCGACGTCTCACTCACCAAACCCGGCGTGATCGGCGCCGAACGCATCCTCACCCGGGTGCGGGAGATCCTCGGCGACACCGCGATCGAGGATCTGCCGATCCCGTTCACGGCCATCGCCACCGATCTGTCCGCGGGCCGTGCGGTGTGGTTCCAGCGCGGCAACCTCGCCGACGCTCTGCGTGCGTCGATCGCGATACCCGGGGTGATCAGCCCGCACGAGCACAAGGGCCGACTGCTCGCCGACGGCGGCATCCTCGACCCGTTGCCCGTCGCGCCGACCTCGGGTGTGCCCAGCGATGTGACGATCGGGGTGATCATCGGTTCCGACGGCGGACCCGAGACGGGTGCGAGCCGGGCGCCCAAGACGAAGGGCCTGCTCCGGCGCAACGTCGCCCCCATCCTCGACGCCGGACTGGTGCGCTCGGTGCGCGACAGGTTCGGGACCGACGAGATCGCGCCGGCCGCCGCCCACGACGAGGAGGGAGCGGTCGTCGTCGACACCGCCGCGGTGTCCCCGGACACCGCCGACGAGCCCCAGCGGATGGGTCGCGTCGAGGTCTTGAGTCGCTCGCTCGACATCATGCAGGACGCGCTGACCCGCTATCAGGTGGCCGGTTACCCGCCCGACGTCCTGATCCGCGTACCGCGGCGAACCGTGCGGACCCTCGACTTCCACAAGGCCACCGAGATGATCGATCTCGGCCGGGAACTCACCGCGAAGGCCCTCGACGACCTGCCCGAGCTGCCATGAGGCAGATCCCTCGCGGCATCTGGGTGCTGCTGTCGGCCAACGTCGTCATCGCACTCGGATACGGCTTCATCGCGCCCGCCCTGCCGAGTTTCGCCCGGGCCTTCAACGTCTCCTTCACCGCGGCCACCGCGGTCGTGTCCGCCTTCGCCGTCATGCGGCTGCTGTTCGCACCCGCGGGCGGTCGGCTGGTGTCGGTCTTCGGCGAACGGCGCATCTACCTCACCGGTCTCCTCATCGTCGCCGCCAGCACGCTGGCTTGCGCCTTCGCACAGACGTATTGGCAGTTGCTGATCTTCCGCGGATTGGGCGGGATCGGCTCGACGATGTTCAGCATCTCGGCGATGGCCCTGCTGATCCGGATGGCGCCCAGTGACATTCGCGGGCGGGTGTCGGGCTTCTTCTCCGCGGGATTCCTGATCGGCAGCATCACGGGACCGTTGATCGGTGCTGCTCTGGTGGAGTTCGGGCTGCGGGTGCCGTTCGTCGTGTACGCGGTGGCGCTGCTGGTCGCGTCGACGGTGGTGGCGACCCAGCTCCGGGAGGTGATCGCCCCCGACCAGGCCGAGGGGCCGACCGCCGGTCTCATCGGCTTCCGGACCGCCTTGCGCGACAGCGCCTACCGCGCCATCCTCGCGTCCAACTTCACGCAGGGCTGGGCGTCGATGGGGGTGCGGGTCGCGGTCGTGCCGCTGTTCATCACCGAGGGACTCGGTGCGGGGGCGGGCATGGCCGGGATCGTGCTGGCGATCTACGCGGCCGGGAACGTCCTCGCGATCCTCATCGCCGGCCGTCTGTCCGATCGCTTCGGCCGTCGTCCGATCATGCTGCCGGGTCTGACGATCACCGTCGTCGCCACCATCGCCCTGGGGTTCTCGCCCAATGTGCCCGTCGCACTCGCGCTGTCGGTGCTCGCCGGCGTCGGGTCCGGACTCTTCGCGCCGACGCATCAGGCAGCCCTCGCCGACGTCCTCGGCAACCGCCAGCAGGGCGGGTCGGCGCTCGCCGCGTTCGGCATGTCGTCGGATCTCGGGGCGGTGACCGGACCGGTGATCGTCGGTTTCGTGGCCGACCGCGTGGGCTTCGGTCCGGCCTTCGTGCTGACCGGCGTGGTCGCGGCGTTCGCCGTGGTCGCGTGGCTGTTCGCACGGGAGACCGCACCGGCGATCGTGGGTCAGGGCCCGACGTTCACCCACGATGAGACGGCCGATCGCGACGGAACGAATTACGGTTGAGCGATGACGGGTGAAGGGCAGGCGGACGCGCCGGCAGAGCTGGACTACGCACTGGGGGCGAACTCCGAGGTCGGCACACTCCGCGCGGTGATGTTGCACCGTCCCGGCGACGAACTGCGGCGCCTCACCCCGCGCAACAGCGACCAACTCCTCTTCGACGGCCTGCCCTGGGTCGACCGGGCGCAGGAGGAACACGACGCCTTCGCCGAGGTCCTGCGTGATCGCGGCGTCGACGTCTACCTGCTCGGGGACCTGCTGACCGAGACGATCGCGCACAGCGGGGCCGCCCGCATCCAGGGCATCGCCGCCGCGGTGAGCCCGCGACGCCTGGGGACACATCTCGCCGAGGATCTCGCGACGCACCTGCGCGGACTCGCCCCGGCGGAGTTGTCGCACGTCCTGACGGCAGGGATGACATTCGACGAACTGCCGATCACGCCGTCGGCGGAGCGGTCGTCGCTGGTCCGCCGGATGCATCACGGTCCCGAGTTCGCGATCGAACCGTTGCCGAACCTGCTGTTCACCCGCGACAGCTCGTTCTGGATCGGGTCGCGCTTCGCGATCACCTCCCTCGCGCTGCCCGCACGGGCACGTGAGACCTCGCTGACCGACCTCATCTACGCCCACCACCCGCGGTTCACCGGCGCCCGACGCGCCTACGAGTCGCAGGTCGCGCCGGTCGAGGGCGGCGACGTCCTGCTCCTCGCTCCCGGTGTCGTCGCCGTCGGGGTGGGGGAGCGCACCACACCCGCCGGCGCGGAAGCGCTGGCGCGCAGCCTCTTCGACGATCAGCTCGCCCACACGGTGCTCGCCGTGCCGATCGAACAGGCGCGTGCATTCATGCATCTGGACACCGTCTGCACCATGGTCGACACCGATGCGGTGGTGATGTACCCCAACATCCGCGACCACATGTCGGCGTTCACCCTGGCCCACGACACCGCCACCGACGCCGTACACGTCACGGGGGAAAGGCCTTTCGTCGAGGCGGCGGCCGAGGCGATGGGCATCGGCAAACTCCGGGTCATCGACACGGGCCTCGACCCGGTCACCGCCGAACGTGAGCAGTGGGATGACGGCAACAACACGCTCGCGCTGTCCCCGGGCGTCGTCGTGTCCTACAACCGGAACGTGGAAACCAATCGGCGCCTGCGTGATTCGGGTATCGAGGTCATCGAGATCGAGGGTCGGGAACTCGGCTCGGGTCGCGGCGGGCCACGGTGCATGTCCTGTCCGCTGGCGCGTGATCTGTTGTGAGGATCCGACGATGACCACGACGCTGTTCGCGCATCTGCAGGTAGATCCGGCATCGGACCGGCCGCCCTTCGAACAGGTGCGGCTGCGCATCATCGAACTGATCGCCGACGGCACGCTGCTCACCGGTGAGCGCCTGCCGACCGTCCGGGCGCTCGCCGCGCATCTCGACCTCGCCCCCAACACCGTGGCGAAGACGTATCGCGAACTCGAGGCGGCCGGCGTGATCGAGACGCGCGGACGGCAGGGATCCTTCATCAAGGCGGGGCGCCACGATGCGCAGGACGCCGGGTTCGCAGCGGCGGCGTCGTACGTCGAGACCGCCCGTGAGCTGGGGCTGGACGACGACACGATCGTCTCGATGGTGGCGCGGGCGCTGCGCGCGACTTGAATAGCGACGCTTACGTTGCTTTGGTGGACTCATGACAAGTGAACAGATCGCGACGACTCGTCGCGC
This sequence comes from Gordonia westfalica, assembly GCF_900105725.1. Lineage (NCBI taxonomy): Bacteria > Bacillati > Actinomycetota > Actinomycetes > Mycobacteriales > Gordoniaceae > Gordonia > Gordonia westfalica. The sequence continues at coordinate 2,315,770 of NZ_FNLM01000034.1, read as the reverse complement.
GCGAGTTAGCCAGCGCCGGCGGGACCGGGGGCGTCGGCCGGGAAGCCAACGGATCGATCCGGTGGTCTTCTCGATCACGGCTGCTCTCGTCATCGCGTTCGTCGTGTGGGGTATCGGAGACAAGGACAGTCTCAACACCACCACCAGTGAGATCCTGAGCTGGATCACCACCAACCTGGGCTGGCTGTTCATCCTCTCCGCAACCGGATTCGTGATCTTCGCGGTGTGTCTGGCGGTGTCCAAATACGGGCGAATCCCGTTGGGGCTCACGGGGGAGAAGCCTCAGTTCCGCACCATCAGCTGGATCGCGATGATGTTCAGCGCCGGAATGGGCATCGGCCTGATGTTCTTCGGCGCCTACGAGCCGCTGTACCATTTCGCAAGTCCGCCACCGGAGATCGACGCCGGCGACGTCCGGGCGGCGATGGCGACGACGATGTTCCACTGGGGATTCCATCCGTGGGCGATGTACGCGGTCGTCGGACTCGCGTTGGCCTACAGCACATTCCGGCTCGGGCGGGCCCAGCTGATGTCCGCCGTGTTCACACGTCTCCTCGGCCCGCGCGTCTCGAACGGTCCGGTCGGCAAGGTCATCGACATCCTGGCGATCTTCGCCACCTTGTTCGGTACCGTGGCCTCCCTGGGGCTGGGCGCCCTGCAGATCGGCTCCGGCCTGGACAAGGTCGGCTGGGTCAACGAACCGACGAAGATGGTGCTGGTGGCGATCATCGCGATCCTCACCGCGGCCTTCGTCGCATCGGCGGTGTCCGGTATCGCCCGCGGCATCCAGTGGTTGTCGAACATCAACATGGTGCTCGCGGTGGTACTCGCGGTCTTCGTGTTCGTCGTCGGCCCGACGATCTTCATCCTCAACCTGCTGCCCACCACCCTGGGCGCCTACGCCACCGATCTCACGACCTTCGCGGCGCGTTCGGACGCCACGGTGACCAGCGAGGCGGGGCAGCAGTGGCTGGCCGACTGGACCATCTTCTACTGGGCGTGGTGGGTCTCGTGGACCCCGTTCGTGGGGCTGTTCCTCGCCAAGATCAGCCGCGGGCGCACCATCCGCGAGTTCGTGATCGGTGTGATGGTCGTGCCGACGACCGTGTCGTTGATCTGGTTCTGCGTGTTCGGCGGCACCGCGATCCGGCAGCAGACCGACGGTGTGCTCGACTTCGACCCGAACACCGCGGCGAGCGAGGACACCCTGTTCGACGTCCTCACACACCTGCCGTGGACCGGCGTCGCCTCGGCGCTGGTGATGATTCTGGTCGGGATCTTCTTCGTCTCCGGCGCCGACTCGGCGTCTCTCGTGATGGGCACCCTGTCACAGCGCGGCGTCGAACATCCCTCACGCTCGCTGACGGTGTTCTGGGGTGTCCTGACCGGCGTCGTGGCCGCGCTGCTCCTCGCGATCAGCGGTGACGACGCGCTCGAGGGCATCAAGACGATGGCGATCATCGCCGCCTTGCCGTTCGTCGTGGTGATGATCGGCATGTGTCTGTCGCTCTACCTCGACCTCCGCTGCGACCCGCTGATCGTGTCCCGGCACGTGCTGTCGGCACAGGTCGACGAACACGTCCACGAGCAAGCGGTGGCCATCGCGACCGGTGAACTCGAGTCGATCGACGCCGACGCCGTCCGGCACCTGGAGAAGATCGATCCGGGCTACGTCGAGCAGGTCGGTACGGGCGTCACCCACCCGCTGGGCGAGGCGCACCACGCCGACGACGAGCCGGACGCCGAGCCCCGGAAGTAGTCGCGCTCAGCCCCAGCTCGGCAGCCAGATCTGCTGCCGCCAGAGTCCCGGCGAGATCGGGGAGGCGGTGAGGATCGGCCAGAGCCATACGAAGTTGGTGACCACGAGCGCCACATAGATGGCGACCACGATGATCGACAGCACCCGGCGTTCGGGCCGGGCGCGGGCCGTCCTCGCCGTCGAACGCAGGATGTCGCCGCAGCACAGGGCGAGACCCATCACCAGGAACGGGGCCAGGGCGGTCGCGTAGAAGAAGTACATCTGGCGGTCGAGGGCGAGGAACCACGGCAGGATGCCTGCGCCGTAGCCGACGAGCACCGCGGCGTAGCGCCAGTCGCGGCGGACGATCCACGACCACAGGCCCCACAGCAGCATCGGCAGCGCGAGCCACCACAGAGCGGGCGGCCCGATCAGCATCTGGGCGCGGACGCACTCACCCCCGCCGCACTGATCGGGCCCGTTCTCGAGCGCGTAGAGCATCGGTCGCAGGCTCATCGGCCAGGTCCACGGCTTGGACTCCCACGGATGCTGGTTGCCCGCGGAATTGGTCAGTCCCGCATGGAACTGGAGAATCCCGGCCTCGTAGTACCACAGCGACCGCCATGCCCCCGGGACCCAGGAGAAGGTGCCGCCGGTGCCGATCGCGTTGCCCTCGGAGTAGCGGTAGACGGCGGTCTCGCTGTTGAACCACGGGATGTAGGTCAGGAAGTAGATGACCACCGGCATCACGGCGAGGCTCGCGCCGGCGGGCACGACGTCGCGGACGAGCGTGCCGACCCACGGCCGCTGCACGCGGTAGGCGCGGCGGGCCGCGACGTCGAAGCCGATCGCGAGCGCGGTGAAGAAGATGACGTAGTAGATGCCCGACCACTTGGTGCCGCAGTTCAGTCCGAGCATCACACCGGCGGTGAAGCGGTACCAGCGGAACCCGAGGCGTGGTCCGAACGGGCTGTCGCCCATCCGGCCCTCGAGGTACACGCGATACATCCGCTCGCGGACCTGGTCGCGGTCGGCGATGAGCGCGGTGAAGGCGGCGACGATGAAGAGTGCCTGGAAGATGTCGAGCATGCCCATCCGGGACTGCACGAACAGGACGCCGTCACAGATCGCGAAGATGCCGGCGATGGCACCGACGAGCGTCGACCGCGTCAACCGGCGCACCACGCAGTAGACGAGGACGACGATGATGATGCCGGAGATCGCCGGCGCGACGCGCCAGCCGAGCGGGCCGTACCCGAAGACGGCCTCCGACGCGGCGAGCATCCACTTGCCGACCGGGGGATGCACCACGAGCCCGTACGCCGGGTTGTCCTCGATCCAGTTGCCGCCGGTGAGCACCTGCCAGCCCTGCGGCACGTAGTGCTTCTCGTCGAAGACCGGTGTGCCCTTGTCGGTGGGGTGACTCAGGTTCCAGAACCGGGTGAGGGCGGCGATGAGGGTGATGACGACCCCCACCAGCAGGCCGCGACCACGGTCCGGGGCGCCGAACAGCGGGGCCGGGACCTCGGGTCCGAGACGCGGCGGCGGGACCGCGGCGGGGACCGGAGCACCTGCGGGCACGGTGGTGTCACGCGCGGCGGTGATGGTCACCCGCTCGATCCTAGTGGGCCCTCGTAAGCTGGCTGACGATGAATGCCGCCCAGCCCGACACGCACTCCACCGACCAGCCCGGGTCCGACCCGTCCGGCACCTCCCGCTCCGGAACGGGACGGCTGGTGCTCGCCGCCACCCCGATGGGGCAGGTGGACGACGCGTCGCCCCGGCTGCGGGCGGCGCTGCAGACGGCCGACATCGTCGCCGCCGAGGACACTCGCCGCACCCGTGCGCTGGCCGCCGCGCTCGGCGTCGAGATCGGCGGACGCGTCGTCAGCTACTACGACCAGGTGGAGGCCGCCCGTACGCCGGGCCTCGTCGAGGCCATCGCCGGCGGCGAGACGGTCCTGCTGGTCACCGATGCGGGGATGCCGTCGGTCAGCGACCCCGGCTACCGGATCGTGGTGGCCTGCGCCGAGGCGGGTCTGCCGGTGACGGCACTGCCGGGGCCCTCGGCGGTGACGACGGCACTCGCGGTGTCGGCACTGCCGTCGGAGCGCTTCTGTTTCGAGGGGTTCGCACCCCGGAAGCCGGGAGCGCGTGCGGAGTGGCTGCGTGAACTGATCGCCCAACCGCGCACCGCCGTCTTCTTCGAGTCGCCGCACCGGTTGGCCGACACCCTGGCCGCGGCGGCCGAGATCCTCGGACCGGACCGGCGCGCCGCGGTGTGCCGGGAGATGACGAAGACCTACGAGGAGGTCCGCCGCGGCGGTCTGGCCGAACTGGCCGAGTGGGCGGCCGGCGGGGTCAAGGGCGAGATCACGGTCGTCATCGCCGGTGCGGTCGCCGCCGAACCCGACATCGACGAGCTGGCCGACCGCGCCGAGGCGCTGGTGGCCGGCGGGATGCGACTCAAGGACGCCTGCGCGGAGGTCACGCAGGGTTCGGGTGCCTCGCGGCGCGACGTCTACCAGTCGGTTCTCGATAGGCGTCGAGCTGATCCGAGCTGACCCGCAGTTCGACGCGCGGCGCCAGCCGGTAGGGCCGGCTCGAGACGAGTGCCCCGACGACCCGGCGAAGCCGCGACAACTCGGCGCGCACGCTCACGGTGTGGTTCTGGTCGCCGAACAGCAACTGGCTCAGCTGCTGTGAGGTGAGTCCCTGATCGCCCGCGTCGGCGAGCAGCAGCAGGATCTGCGCGTGGCGTCGGGTGAGGACCGTGCGCCAGGGGTCGTCGTCACCGGTGACTGTGATCGTCGGTTCACCGGCGAGGTCGAGTTCGGCGATGACCGGACCCGACGGCCCGGCCGGACGCACCATCCAGCCCATCCCGAGTCGTTCGACGACGCAGATCCCGAGTCCGGGGACGAACTGGCGCATGTCCTCGGTCGGCGCGGCCACCCGCACCGGCGGCGTGCATCCGCGACCCTCGGCCACCCAGCCGTCGTCATCGATGATGAGACCCGGGCCGTGCAGACCCGTCAGCTGTGCGCGGCCGTGGTAGCGGAGGTCGGCGAGGGTGCGCTGATGGGCCAGCGTCACCTCGTGCTCGCTGAGTGCGGCGAGGGTGGCGGTGAACGCCGACGCCGCGGGCTGCATGTGCATCGCCGGTCCGGCGAGTCCGGCGACCGCGATCATCTCGCCGGTGCGTGGGTCGTGGACCGGCGCCGCGGTGCAGTACAAGCCGTGCAGTGAGCGGCTGTAGTGCTCCGGGCCGAAGATGCGGCTGGGACGGCGGTGGCGGATCGCGAGGCCGACCGCGGTGGTCGCGGCGGAATCCTCGTCCCACCGGCTGCCCTCCACGAGACCGAGGCGGTTGGCCTCGGGGAACACCGCGCGCGAGCCGTCGCGCCACAGCATCACCCCGTCGGCGTCGAAGATGCCCAGCGCCATCATCGGGTCGTCGGCGGATTGCGCGAACACCCGCTTGAGGGAGTGCACTGCGTGCCGGAGCGGATGGGCGGCCCGACGGGCTTCGAGCTCGTCGCGGTCGATGCGTCCGCGATGATGTTCGTCGATCGTCGAGGGATTGCCCGCGGCTTGCACGCGCGTCCAGGACTCGACCACCTCGTCCGCCAATCCGGCAGGCGGTGTCGCACCGGACATGACCGCCTCGCGGTCCCGGTTGATCTCCCGGGCGAGCTCGGTGAGATCGGTGGTCGCCTCGATGGACAGCGTCATGGGCGAGATATTACCGAAATCAACGATCAAGTCCGGTATTTGTGATTCTGCAGCGTATCGATTCGATTGTTAGCGACGATGCTGGCCGCTTTGTCGAGGCATTCCTGCCATTCGCTTTCCGGGACGGAATCGATGGTGATACCGCCCCCGACACCGAGTGTGAGGGTGCGGTCCGGGGTGATCTCGACGGTGCGGATGGCCACGTTGAGATCGAGGGCGTGATCGGGTCCGGCGACGCCGATCGCCCCGCAGTACACGCCGCGGGCGTCGCTCTCCCAGTCCGAGAGGAGCTCCATCGCGCGCAGTTTGGGTGTGCCGGTGACCGATGCGGGCGGAAAGGCGGCGTCGAGCACGGCGTCGTTGCCGGTGCCGGGCCGCACGATCGCCTCGACGCGCGAGACGAGATGCCAGACGCCGGGCGCGGGGACCACCGACAGCAGTTCGGGCACCCGGACGCTGCCGGTGACGGCGATCCGTCCCAGGTCGTTGCGGACGAGGTCGACGATCATGATGTTCTCCGCGATGTCTTTCGCGGAGGCCGACAGGGCGTCGGGGTCGGCGTGTGCCGGCAGGGTTCCCTTGATCGGCGAGGAACTGATGATGTTGCCGGTGCGCCGCAGGAAGGTCTCCGGCGACAGGCTCGCGACGGTACCCCAATCTCCTTGCAGGAAAGCTGCTTTCGTCGGGGCGGTGGCACCGGCGAGGTCGGCGAAGAAGTCGACCGGGCGACCCGACAGCGTGCCGGTGAACCTGGTGCACACGCACGCCTGGTACACCTCGCCGGCGCGGATCGCGTCGAGACAGTGATCGATCGCCGCCAGATGCGGATCGCGCGCCGGGGGTTCCCAACTCGTCGTCGCGGGCCGACCGACCACGGTGTCCGGGGCATCGACCACGGCCTGCGCCCAGTCGGGGACACCGGTGCCGAGAGTCGACCACACGCCGTCGCGCAGGACGAGGACGCCGTCGGTGAGGCCGCCTGCGGTCGGCGGCAGCGACGCCTCGTCGGCGCGCACCGGGAAGCCGAGATAACCGAACCAGAAGCGGTCGGGGTCGTCGGGCGGAGTGCAGCCGGCGACGATCTCGACCGATGGTGCGATCACCGCATCGGCGTCGAGCCAGTCACCGATCAGTGCCGCGGGTGGCGGGAGTCCCCGGCTGCGGGTCTCGGCATGGAGTGCCCTGAGTGCATCGAGCGCGGATGCGGCCATGAGCGGCGAGGGTCGGTCAGTTCTCGTACCGCGGGAACACCGGCGACGGTTTCGGCAGGGAGGCACCCGGCACCAACCGGACCGTGACGGCGCTGAACCGGCGGTCGTCGCCGACCGCGAGCAGGTCGAGGATCTTGTTCGACGACTCCGGCATCACGGGCTGGCTCAACACCGCGACGATGCGGACGACCTCGGCGCACACGTAGAGCACCGTGCCGGTGCGGTCGAGGTCGGTCTTCGCGAGCTTCCACGGCTCCTGCGCCGAGATGTACCGGTTGGTCTCGGCCAGGGTCGACCACAGCGCCTCGAGACCCAGGTGGATCGCCTGGTTGTCGAAGTGTTCGCGGACGTTCGCGAGCAGCGAGTCGGCCCGGTCGAGCAGGGCCTTGTCGGTGTCGGTGAGGTCGCCGGGAGCGGGGACCACACCGTCGAAGTACTTGCCGATCATCGACAGGGTGCGCTGGGCGAGGTTGCCGAACTCGTTGGAGAGGTCGGCGTTGATCCGCGACACGATCGCCTCGGCGGAGTACGACCCGTCCTGGCCGTAGGACACCTCGCGCAGGAAGAAGTAGCGCACCGGGTCGAGACCGAACTCGTCGATGAGGTTCTCCGGGTCGACGACATTGCCGACCGACTTCGACATCTTCTCGCCCTTGTTGAACAGGAAGCCGTGCGCGAAGACCCGCTTGGGCAGCTCGACGCCCGCACTCATCAGGAACGCGGGCCAGTACACACAGTGGAACCGGATGATGTCCTTGCCGATGATGTGCAGGTCGGCGGGCCAGAATCGCTCGAAGGTCGCGGCGTCGTCGGGGAAGCCGACGCCGGTGAGGTAGTTGGTGAGCGCGTCGACCCACACGTACATGACGTGTTCGGGATGGCCCGGGACCGGGACTCCCCAGTCGAAGGTGGTCCGCGACACCGACAGATCGGTCAGGCCGCCCTTGACGAAACTGATGACCTCGTTGCGTCGCACGTCGGGCCCGATGAAGTCGGGCTGTGCCTCGTACAGCTCGAGGAGCTTGTCCTGGTAGGCCGACAGCCGGAAGAAGTAGGTCTCCTCCTCGGTCCAGGTCACCACGTGCCCGGTGTCGGAGGCGACGCGCTCACCGGCGTCGTTGACCTCGGTGTCGGACTCGGCGTAGAAGGTCTCGTCCCGGACGTCGTACCAGCCGGAGTACTTGTCGAGGTAGATGTCGCCGCGGTCGCTCATCCGCTTCCACAGCTCTTCCGACGCACGCTTGTGGTCCACGTCGGAGGTGCGGATGAAGCGGTCGAAGCTGGAGCCGAGACGCTCCTGCAGCTTCTGGAAACGGTCGGAGTTCCGGTTGGCGAGCTCGGCCGTGGGAACGCCCTCGGCCTGCGCGGTCTGCTGCATCTTCTGGCCGTGGACGTCGGTGCCGGTGAGGAACCGGACGTCGAACCCGTCGAGGCGCTTGAACCGTGCCAGGGCATCGGCGGAGATGTACTCGTAGGCGTGCCCGATGTGCGGCGCCCCGTTGGGGTAGGCGATCGCGGTGGTGAGGTAGTACGGGTGCCCCGCACCGTGGGAGGTGCCGCGCTCGGCCGTGCCGGACAGATCAGGGCTGGTCAGATCGGGTGCCATAGTGCCCCACAGAGTACCGACCGGCGACCGGTGACAGCCAATCGCGGGTCGGCGCCGCTCAGCGTGCGCGCAACGACCCGATCGCCTGCGCGGTGCGGGCGACCGTCTCGTCGGCGTCGGTCCCCAGTTCGGTCAGGGCCTTCGACGCGGCGTCGCCGGGGATCTCGGCCAGTGCCTGGACCAGGCGGGAACGCACCGACGGGTCCGGATCGGCGCCGAGACGGTCGGTCAGGAGGGTCACGATCCGCGCGGCGTCGGACTCGTCACGTGCGAGGATCTCGGCGGCCTCGACGTCGTGGTCCCCGACGGCGATCAGTTCGATCAGCACGGCCACGGCTGCTCCGACGCCGCGTCGGCCCAGGGTGAGGGCGGCGATGCGTCGTACATCCGGGTCTGCGTCGGCGAGTGACTGCTCGAGCACCGAGGCGGCCCCCGAGTTCTCGTCGATCGCTGCGAGCGCGGTGACCGCCCGGCGCCGGATCACCGGGTCGGGGTCGGCCGCGGCGACGGCGAGACGGTCGAGTCCGCCCGGCCTCTTGGCCAGCGCCCAGCGGAGTGCGCCGGCGACGTTCTGATCCGGCTCGGCGAGCAGGGCGTCGACCAGCGCCTCGGCGGAGAGTCCGGACTCACCCGCTCGCAGGGCCGCCCGCTGGCGGTGCGCCGAGTTCTCGGAGTGCACCGCCTGGAGCAGGCTGATCGCGCCGAGTATCGCCGACCAGTCGCCGGGACCGGTCGCCTTGATCTGGTGCAGCCGTGTCAGGAGCCGCGAATCGGCCGCCATCCGTTCTTGCGTGTCCTGGATCAGCCGGTCCACGAGCATGGCCGGCGCGAAGCCGGGCTCGTCGAGGGCGCGTCCCACGTCGCGCAGTGACAAGCCCAGTGACCGAAGGCTTTCCACGTGCAGCAGGCGTTCGATGTCGGCGTCGGAGTACTCGCGATAGCCGCTCGTCGTGCGGCCCGTCGGTCGCACGAGACCCAGGGCGTCGTAGTGGCGCAGCATCCGGGCGCTCACGCCCGAACGCCGCGCCACCTCGCCGATCAGCACGGCGGACTCGAATCCTGGACGGCGGCACCGGTGTTCGCGATCTTCGCGGCGAGTTCGAGTTCGTACCCGAAGTCGCTGTCGGGATCGTCGAGGAGCCGCGCGGTGGCCTCGGCGTGCGCGCGCACCCGTGGATTCCGGTGGCGCCGGGCCGTCGTCAACGCGTCGCGTGTCGCCTCGCCGAGTTCTGCCAGTGCCCGGCTCAGGCTGCGCTGCACATCGATTCCGCCGCGTCCGAGTTCACCGGCCAACTCGGCCGCGAGCGCGGTCTCCCGGCCCGCAGGGACGAGGGCCACGGCGGCGCGCCAGGCCGCCCGCGCCACCTCGGCATCGTCGTCGTGCAGCAGGTCGCCGGTGATGGCCGGCCAGGCCGATCGGTCGCCGACCTTCGACAGCGTGTGCAACGCCTGCGCACGCGCCTGCGGCGACTCCGACCCCAGCTCGCCGACGAGGCGCGGCACGGTCACCTGCGCGGGCAGCCTGGTCAGCGCCCAGGTCAGCATGTCCCGCACGAAGAAATCCGGGTCGACGCCGCAGCGCGCGATGAGCTCGTCGACGAGCCGCGGGTCGGGATCGGTACCCGCCGCCAACGCGGCACGCAGGCGCATGGACGGGTCGGGTGCGTGCAATGCGGTCGTGATCGTCTCGATCATCGTCAACACCTCCTCATGCACCCATTCCAGACCCTGACACAGTGTGAAGGTCAAGAAGCGCATGACGTCGTACCCGGAATCCGGGCACAACGTCATACGGGTCGAGAGGGTGGTCGGCGGGTGCGGATCAGATCTCGCGCCGGTAGGGCTCGCAGCCCGGTGGTGCCTTGGGCGGTTCCCGGTACTCCAGGTCGGGGATCTTCATGCTCATCGGTGCCGACGTGAGGGTGAACTTCTCACCGTGGTGGGCGAGATCGATCGGCGGTCCCGACAGCAGCCGGTAGGTGGCGTGTTCCTTGTCCACGGCGACCACGAACTTCGACTCCCGCACGATCATGCGGAAGGACATGTACGTCAACCGGCTCGGCAACCGCGGCGCGAAGGTGATCTGCCCGCCGAAATCGCGCATGCCGCCGAAACCGGCCACGCAGTCCGTCCACGCCCCGGCCAGCGCGGCGATGTGCAGGCCGCTGTTGACGTTGTTGTGCAGGTCGTGCAGATCGGTGAACACCGACTCGGCCAGCAGATCGTAGGCGAGGTCGAGGTAGCCGACCTCGGCGGCGGTGACCGCCTCGCAGCAGGCCGAGAGCGACGAGTCGCGCACGGTGATCGGGTAGTAGTAGTCGAAGTTGCGGAGCTTCTGATCGGCGGTGAACGAGTCACCGAACAGATAGGTCGCGAACACCAGGTCGGCCTGCTTGACCACCTGTTTGCGGTAGAGGTCGTAGTACGGATAGTTCAGCAGCAGCGGGTAACGGCCCACCGAGGACTCGAAATCCCACGCGCCGAGGAGCGTGAACGACTCGCACTGCTGGTGCACTCCGAGGGCGTCGTCGTAGGGGATCGACATGTCGTCGGCGCACGACTCCCAGTGTGCCGCTTCGGCTGTCGTCACCCCGAACTGCTCGGCGAGGTCGGGGCGGCGATGGACCGCCGCGACCGCGTCGCGCAGGTTCTGCTGCGCCGCGAGGTTGGTGAAGGTGTTGTTGTTGACCACCGCGGTGTACTCGTCGGGCCCGGTGACGCCGTCGATGCGGAACTTGCCGTTGACGTCGTGGTGTCCCAGGCCGGCGAACAGCCGGGCGGTCTCGACGAGAAGTTCGACGCCACACTCGGTCTCGAACTGTTCGTCGTCGGTGGCGCGCAGGTAGCGGGCGGTGGCGTTGGCGATGTCCGCCGACACGTGCACACCGGCCGTACCCGCGGGCCAGTAGCCGGAACACTCGTCGCCGTTGATCGACCGCCACGGGAACATCGCACCGCGCTGACCGAGTTCGGCGGCGCGGGCCTTCGCCTTGTCCATGGTGGCGTGCCGCCAGCGGAGTTCCTCACCGGCCGCCGCGGGCACCGTGTAGGTGAGCATCGGGAGGATGAAACTCTCGGTGTCCCAGAAGGTGTGGCCGTCATAGCCGGGACCGGTGAGTCCCTTCGCCGGGATCGCGCGCGACTGTCCGCGGGCTCCGGCCTGCAGCACGTGGAACAGCGCGAACCGGACCGCCTGCTGCAGTTCCGGGTCGCCGTCGAGTTCGATGTCGGCGTCGCGCCAGAAATCCTCGAGGTAGCGGACCTGGTCGGCCTTGAGGGAGTCCCAGCCGGTCTCCATCGCCATGGCCAGCGCGGCGTCGACCTGCGCACGCAGCGCCGGGACCGAACGCCGGGCCGACCAGCCGTACCCGATGTACTTGGTGAGGGTCAGGCTCTTGCCCTTCGGCACGTTCGCCGCGATGGTGAGGCGCGCGAGGTCGCCGTCGGCGCGGATGAAGGTGTCGGCCTTGTCCGGGAAATAGATCTCGTGGTCCATGCCGGCCGCGATGTGCAGACCGGACTGCTTGGTGTGGTGGACCAGCATGCCCCAGTAGTTGCGGCAGGTCGCGAGATCGGACACCAGCGGGGCGTCGAGCGCGGCCGCGAGACGCGGGTCGTTACCCGGCGCCGGAACCGGCTCGTTGGCCAGGAGGTCGGACTGGAGGACGAGCTTCATGTCCTCGTCGACGGGCTCCACCTCGTAGCGGATGGCCGCGATGGTGCGCTTGGTGAACGAGACGAGCCGCTCGGACTTGATGCGCACGGTGCGGCCGGTCGGCGACGTCCACAGGGTGTGCCGACGCAGCGTGCCTGTGCGGAAGTCGAGGGTCCGTTCGTGTTCTTCGGTACGGCCGTACCGAAGATCCATCGGCTCGTCCTCGACCAGCAGGCGGATGACCTTGCCGTCGGTCACGTTCACGACGGTCTGGCCCGATTCCGGGTAGCCGTAGCCGCTCTCCGCGTAGGGCAGGCCACGCAGCTCGTAGAAGCCGTTCAGGTAGGTGCCCGGGTGGTCGACCGGTTCACCCTCCTCGAAGGTGCCGCGTAAACCGATGTGCCCGTTCGACAACGCGAACAGCGTCTCGGTGCGGCCGAGCATGTCGAGGTCGACTCCGCCGCTCCACTTCAGCTGCCACGGGTGGACCTCGAACCCGTGTCCCTGTTCCTGGCTCATGCGGGCAGCAATTCGTCGAGGTCGTTGACGACGATGTCGGCGCCCGCGGCGCGCATCGCCTCGGCCTGGTTGCCGCCGACCCGGTCGATGCCGACCACATAGCCGAACTCACCTGCGCTACCGGCCTGTACGCCGGAGATGGCGTCCTCGAAGACCGCGGCCGCGGACGGCTCGACGCCCATCAGTTCGGCTCCCAGGAGGTACGAGTCGGGAGCGGGTTTGCCGTTGAGGCCCCGCGCGGCGATCTCCAGACCGTCGACGCGAACCTCGACGAATCCCGACAGGTCGGCTGCATCGAGCACTGGTCCTCCATTCTTCGACGACGTCACGACCGCGATGCGGAGGCCCGCCTCACGTGCCGCGTTGAGGTACCGCACCGAACCGGGGTAGGCATGGCCACCGTCCTCGGCGAGGCTGACGAGGAACATGTCGTTCTTGCCGTTGCCGATCGCGGTCACGGTCGCGGGGTCGACATCGGTGATCCCGCGCGACGCCAGGAAGGCGCGCACGCCGTCCTCACGGGGACGTCCGTCGACGTAGTCGAGGTAGTCCTGGTCGGTGAACTCCACGAAGCCGGGCGCATCGACGCCGCCCGCGCGTTCGGCGAGGAAGGCGTCGAAGGTCTTCTTCCATGCTTTGCGGTGGAGTACCGCGGTCTCGGTGAGGACCCCGTCGAGATCGAAGAGCGCGACAGAGATCACTTCTGGCAATCCCAACACGATTCGCAACGCTACCCGTCCGAGTCGGGTAAGGCGCGACGAAGCGGGATCAGGCGCGTTACGCGGTGCTGGCGGTGTGGGCTTCTGTCTCGGGTGATTGCTCGTCCCAGAAGCCGATCGATTCCAGCTGGGCGATCAGGCGGTCGCGCGCGTCGTCGAAGGCGGAGACGATCTCGGACTTGATGCCCGCGGTGTCGCCCCTGCGCAACAGCTCGATCAGTCGACGATGGCTGGTCGCGGCCTCCCGGCCCCACTCGGCGTCGTTCGAATAGAGCTGCAGGGGGTTGTATTTGCTCGCCGAGAACTGGAACCAGGCCAGCTTCTTGCTCTCGGCCATCAGGTGAACCTTACGGTGGAAGGCGAACTCCGCCGACAGCACGTGGTCGGCACGGCCCGACTCGACCGCCGCCTCGAGGTCGTCGACGAGAGCGGCCAACTCGTCGAGCTGCACCTCGAGATCGGGGTTCTCGGCGGCATGACTGGCCAGACGCGCGGACAGTTCGGCCTGCATCCAGAAGATGTCGACGATGTCGCCGCGGGTGAGCGTCTCCACGATGAAACCCCGGTGCAGCGCCTGCTTGACGAGTCCTTCGCCGCGGAGTGTCGCCAGTGCCTCGCGGACGGGGGTGACGCTGCAGCCCAGCGCCGACGCGGTCTCGTCGAGCCGGACGAACTCGCCCGGGCGCAGGACGCCGGTCATGATCCGGGTGCGCAGATAGTCGGCAACCTCGACGGCCAGCTGAGTCCTGTGCAGGGGTCCAGGGGTCATCGGTTGTTCCGTCCGTTGGTGTGGGGGTGTGTCACCGCGGTCTGTCTGAGTCGGGCTGCGTGACGCTCGCGTTGTCGTCTGCCGTGCCGGCGCCGAAGCGGCCCCGGACAGAGACTCTGCCAACGTCTGACCGTGCGCACCGCCCGCAGGTGGCGGCGCTCTTGGTCGATTGACCAGTCGACTCCGTAGACCGACCTTAACCGCTCACCGGCCATTCCCCACGTGAGGAGCCGCAGGCGCGGGACGTGGCGTACGTATCGCCATGGCATCGAGTACGGGGCGAAGACCTGTGCGGCCACGTCGCCTGCGGTGACGTGCTCGGGATCGTCCGACGTCGAGCGCGGCAGGGCCGCCGGATAGTCGCCTTCGACGTAGTCGAGGTACCTGCGCAGGGTCACGAGATCCTCGGGCCAGTCGTCGGGACGCACCTTGTTCACCTCCCGGACGAGGTCGCGGACGCTGTCCTCGTCACCGGCGACGGCGATCCGCAGGTAGTTCACCGTCCCCGCCCAGCGCCCGGCCCCGCGTACGCCGTACACCCCGCTCTCGACCTCGGTCGGCGCCACTCCGGAATGGGTGAGCTGCATCAGCGCAGCGCGTGGCCACATCAGGTAGATCACCGGCTCGTCGAGGATCCGCGCCAGGTTCGGCCGGGAACGCCGCGAGTTCAGATGATCGCCTTGTCGTGCTTCATCCGGCGTCGCAGGTCGCGCATCAGCATGCGACTGCCACCGAACCGGATCGACTTGGGCAGGAACTTGTTGACCACCGACACGAAGGTGAACAGATGCTGGAAGCGACGGCGGTCTTCCTCGGTCCATTCCAGCCCGAGCTGGTCACGGTAGATCGGGGCAGCGAGCCGATGGTGAGGAACCGCAGGAGATTCACGAACGGCAGCCGGATCAGCGGGTTGATCATCTTGAGGTCGACGAGGTCGTTGAGGAAGTCACAGGTGGTGTCGTCGATGACGATGCGCTGGCACCCGAGGTTCCAGTACCGGTCGAAGTCCTTGCGCGTTGCCGGCCACATCTCGTCGGGCACCTGGAGCGTGGTGCCCAGGGTCTTGGAGGACTGGTAGAACTCCTCGGCCTCCTCGTCGGTCATGACGCCGTGCAACAGCAGGTGCATGTCCTCGATGCCGACGAACAGGCATGCGGCGACCCACATCTGGAGTTCCCGGTTGAAGGCGTTGTACTTGACCGGGCTGTTCGCATCGGACTTGACGTGACGGTGAGCCGAGTTGACGGCCTCGCGGAAGGCGGCCTTCTCCTCGTCGGTGCCGAGGATCGCGACCGCGAGGTACTGGCCGGTCGTGCGGGCCCGCTTCCACGGATGCTTGGTCAGCGCGCCCGATTCGACCTTGCTCTCCATGACGCCGTAGGCGACCTCCGGCCAACCCAGTTGCATGACGACGTTCGCGGCGCCGCCGGCGAAGGACCAGAAGTCGATGGCCTCCTGGATGCGAGCGGGTTTGCGCAGGCTGGTGACCCGCCGCTTGCGCGTGGTGATCTGGATGCGGGTGTGCCGGGTCGTCAGTTCCGGCTCGGTGTCCTCGATCGACGGTAGGTAGCTCGCGGCCATGGCAGTCACTCCTCGGATCGGTGTGGGTTCACTTGGTTTCGACGTTGTCGACCAGCCAGCGGTCGCCGGACCGCTCGAGCGTCACGACCATCCGGTACGGCTGGGTCTTGCCGTCCGGGGAGACGACGTTGCGCGCCTTCTGGTCGACGAACAGGATCACCGTCGCGGAGGAGCCGTCGATCTTCTCGACGGCCGCATGCGAGACCTCCGCGGTGGCCTCGCCCTTGCCGTCGGTGACGATCTGGCTGAGGGCGGTGACCATCTCGCTGTACTTCGCCGCGAAGTCGTCGGTGGACATCGCGGCGATCGCGTCCCGGTTCTTGTTCAGATCGCGATAGTCGAAGCTCGACAGCTTGATCGCGTAGTCCTTCGCGACGTCGATCGCCGCCGTGCTCGCCTCGGTCGAGGTGGCCGGGGAATCGGTTGTGGCGTACTGGTATCCGAAGAAACCCGCGAGTGCCGCGGCGACCACGAGCAACGTGGCGAGGACGCCGGTGGTCGAGACGGCCCGCTTCCGCGGCTTCCGGCGCAGGGGAGCGGTCCGGGAGGCGGACTTCGTCGCGCGCGACGTGGTGTCCCCGGCGGCGGTTCCGGTCTCCTCGACATCCTCGTCGGAGTTGCGAGTGGTTGTGTCAGTTGCCATTTCGTGCCCTTTCCAGAAGTTCTTGCCACCACTGCAACAGCTCCACGCCGTGCGGGATGAGTAGTGGATCGGCGACGGCGGGTGGTCCGGAGACACCGCCGGGGGATTTCCAGGTGCTCGTGCCCAGGTCGTTCGGTCGTGGGGCGTTCACCGCGCCGCGCTGTTCGTAACCGTTGCCCGCCGGGCAGAAGCGCGCGAGATTCGGGGCCGGGGTGTGCAGGTCGCCGACCGGATAGCGGGGCTGGTCGTAGAACATGCAGACCGGTCCCTGGGTACCGATGAGCGCGAAGTCGGCGCGCCCGTTCTTCACGATCGAACGCAGGTCCAGCAGACCCTGGGGGATCGTTTCCAGGCCGACGGCGAGTGACTGGTCACGGTCGGAGATGATCGGTTCCACCACTGCGAGATTCGCCATCACACCGCCGAATGTGCCGCGGTACCTGTCGAACAGCGCCTGGGTGCGGGTCAGGGACTCGGGTGACTTGTCGAGCAGGTAGACGAACACCGGCTGGTTGGCGTCGAGCTGATCGGTGAACGTCGCCGCGCTGCGCATCCCGGCCTCGAAGGCGGTGGTGGTGTTGCTCATCGCGGACAGCACCTGCAGCCATTCGTCGAAGAGTCCCTGGAGGATCGGCGCGTTGCGGTTGACGAGTCCGGCGAGCGCGGTCCCGTTCGACACGATCTTGGCGAGCGCCTTCTCGTCGTGGTCGAAGGCCGCGTAGAACTCGTTGCCCAGCGTGGAGAGATTGCCGCTGCCGATGCTGCGCAGCACCGACGCGGCGTCGCCGATGATGGCGTCCATCTGCTTGGGCTGCCTGTCGGCCGGCGCGGCGAGGGTGTCGCCGGACTCCAGATACGGGGCGTCGGCGTCGGGCGAGATGATGTCGACGCTCTGGATGCCGGCCATCGAGGCCATCGTGACCTGCATGTAGGAGTCGGCAGGGATGCGGGTGTCGCCGCGCACGACCAGTTCGATCTCCGCGGCGCCGCCGGCCGGGTCGAGCTCGACGGATCGAACGGTGCCGACGTCGACGCCCCGGAGCGTGACGCCGGTCCCGGAACCGAGCCCGAACGCGTCGTCCATGCGGGCCTTCAGCACGATCTTGTCGCCGAAACCCTCGGGCCCGGCGATGAAGTTGATGCCGTAGGGGATCACGATCGCCGACAGGACGAGGAAGATCAGGAACTGCAGCATCCCGGTGCGTGCCTGTGGCATCCGAACGCGGGGCATCCGAAGGCGCCGGGTCTTCGCCTTGGTGGTCATCGCGGGGCTCCTGCGGGTGGGCTGGGCGTCGGAGTGGTCGTCTTCGTCGGTGTTGTCTTCTTCGGCTTCGTGTTCGCGAGACCGCCGGACAGCACGTTGCGCAGGTCGTCCGGCGTCGGCAGGGGGCCGCCGGCGAGCAGGAGGCCGCCGGTGAGGATCTTGTCGATGCCGCCCGGGATGTCGAGGGAACCGTCGAAGACGAGGTAGTCGCCGCGGATGGCGCGGTCGAAGTTCTTCATGAACGCGTTCATGTTGTCCAGGGTCGAGCCGACCTCGGTGTTGAACGCGGACAACGACTTCACCATCTGCTCGGCGTCGCCGACCAGGTGGTTGAGCGTCTCCTGCCGACCACGCGTGATCGCCGCGACGTTGGTCGTCAGGCGGGTGGTCTGCGACATCAGCTTCGCGATCTGATCCCGTTGGGCGGCGAGTACGTTGACCGCCTGCGGGACCTGGCCGAGGAAGTCGTCGACGGTCTGCTGTTGCGCCACGAGGAGTTCGCTGACATCCGCGGCCTCCGCCATGGCCGCGTTGAAGTCGTCGGTGTACTTCGACGACCGGGCGAGCAGCCGGTTCAGTGTGTCGATCAGGTCGCCGACCTTGTCGGAGCGGTTCTCGAAGGCGGTGTTGAGACTCGACATCACCGACTGGAGCTGGCTGACGCCACTGCCGCCGAGGATGTTGCCCAGCGCGGCGAGGGTGCTCTCGATCTGCGGGCCGACGCCGGTGTCGGAGAGGTCGAGATGCGAACCCTCGGTGAGCCGGCCCTCCGGCTCCTCGGGCTCCGACAGGCGGACGAACGGGGTTCCCAGCGCCGACGGTAGTTCGACGTTCAGCGTCGTGTTCGCGGGGAGGTCGGTACCGTCGGCGATCGTCATGGTGATCTCCGCATGCCGCTCCTCGAGGCGCATGTCGGTGACGCGTCCGACGATCTGCTGCCCGTGCCGGACGTCGGCGCCCGACACCAGGCCGTCGGCGGTGACCAGTTCGGCGGTCACGTCGAAGGCGTTGCGGCCACCGGCACCGAGCGGCAGGTCCTGCAGTCCGACCGAGCAGCCGGACAGGCCGACGGTCGCCGCGATCGCCGCGGTCGCGATCCGGGTTCGATTGGCGCGCACAGTCATCAGTTCTCTCCCTTCGGGGGGAGTTTGCCGCCGGTGATCGCCGAGACGATGCCCAGCGGGTCGGATGCGCTGATCGGGAACGAGATCGGGTTGGTGAGTCCGGCGCCGGTGCACAGCGGCATCGGGAACTGGTCGCACAGCGGTTTGAGCGTCTTGAACTGAGTGAGCGTGGTCGAGACGTTCAGGCGGATGCGGCCGCGGCGGTCGGGACCGATCGTGCTCGAGAGGTTCTGCATCATCAGTGGTGCGAGGTCCATGAACTCGGCGAGCCCGGCCTTGTTGTCGACCAGGGTGTCACCGAGGACCTTCAGGTTCTCCGCGACGACGCCGACATCGTTGCCGTGGGCGAGGACGAAGTCGTTGATCTGGTCGAAGACGACCTTGAGATCGTTGACCGGGCCGGCGATGTCCTGGTTGGACGCCGCCCACTGGCTGCTCAGCAGACCCATCGAGGTGATGAGGCCGTCGAGCGAGACCTGCTTGGCGTGGAAGGTCTGCATCAACGTGTTCAGGCTGTCGATCAGGTCCTGCAGGTCCTCGGTCCGTGCCCCGAAGATCCCCGACGCCGAGGCGAGCCCGGACATCGTCGTCCCGAAACCGGTGCCGCGGCCGTCCCACGACTTGGCGGTGGCGGCCAGGAGGGAACCCATGTCGTTGGGGTCCGCCGGTGCACCGGGCGCGGCGTCGGCGGGACCCATGATCTTCGTCAGCACGCTGATGCTGTCGAGGAGCTGGTCGAAGCTGATCGGGGAGTGGGTGCGCTTCATCGGGATGGTCGCGCCGTCGGGCAGCTGCGGCCCGCCGGTGTAGGCCGGACCGAGCTCGAGGTGGCGGTCGCTGATCACCGACGGATTGAGGACGTAGGCCGACACGTCGGCGGGGAGGTCGATGTCCCCCGGCATGGTCATGGTGACCTTGACGTGGTCCCCGGCGGGCTCCACGTTCTCGATACGGCCGACCGGGACGCCGAGGACGGTGACCTTGGATCCTTCGTACAGACCGTTGACGAATGCGAAATCGGCGTGGACGGTGCGGATGTGGGGATCGCGGCCGAACACGTACCACGTGCCCACGATGATCGCGACCACGAGAAGCAGTGCGGTGAAGATCTTGCCGCCGTAGCGCTTGCGCGGGCGGACCTCGCGTACCTGGCGAAAAGTCATCAGCGGCACCCCTGCATCACGCCGAGAACACAGAGCATCCCGTCGGGGATGACCGCGCTCGGCGACACCACGTCGGTCCAGTTGCCGTTACCGGTCGCATCGGTGACCGTGCGCATCGCCGGCGGGAGCTGCGTCAGGATCCGGTCGATCGACGACACGTTGTCCTTCAGCGTCTCGGTCACCGACTCGATGTTGGTGACGAGCTGTCCCATGGGGATCTTCGGGAAGGTCGTGGCCATCTGGTCGAGCACCGCCCGGAGGTTGTCGGTCAGCCGGGTCAGCAGGACGCGCCGGACGACCAGGGTCTGCACGATCGCCTGTGTGCTGGACATGGCGCTCGAGATCGAATCACTCTGCTGCACGGTCACTTCGGCGACCCGCTTGGAGATGGCGAGGAGCTGGTCGAGCTGCGTGCCCGTTCCCGTGATGGCGGCCATCGCGCCCGTCGCCCCCTTCATCGAGGCGTCCAGGGTCGAGGTGCGGGGCATGATCTCCTTCATGGTCACGAACATCGCGCGCACGGCCTCTTCGTCGATGTCACGCGAGGCGGTGACCGCGGCGCCGGAGATGTCGTCGAGGCTGTAGGGCACCGTGGTGCGGTCGAGCGGGATCGTGTTGTCGGGACCGACCTTTCCCGATCCACCCGGGACGATCTCGAGATAACGCTTGCCCAGGACGGTCCGGAGCCGGACCGATGCGCGCGTCTGATTGCCCAGCGGCTGATCGTCGTCGAGCCGGAAGCCCACGCGGACACGGTCTCCGGCGAGATCGACCGACTCGATCCGGCCGGCCGGGACACCCGCGACCAGCACCGGGTCGGCGGTCGTCAGTCCCGAGGCGTTGGCGAGCTCGGCGGTGTACGGGCTGGTTCGGGTGAAGTAACTCAGCTGGGGGATGCCGATCGCGATCAGCATGAGCGCGACCAGGGTGATGATGCCCGCCGTGCCGAGGACCGCGGGTGACGCACCCTGTGCGCGCTTGTCGGACTTGAAGACGAACTCCAGGATTCCGACGAAGACGTCGATGAGCCTGACCAGGAACACGGACTTAGACTCCTACCTTGCTGGGAGCTGACATGGCTTGCCTCACATGCAGACCGGGGAGTGGAGGGGGCCGAAGATGTTCGCGTCCAGGCCGAATGCGCCCAGGGTGAAGTTGCAGAGGTAGAGCATCATGAATCCCCCGTATCGTCCGCTCTTGTTGATCTCCTCGGCCATCACCGGAAGCCGGTCCAGGAAGGTCGTGAACGCCGGCGTGTTCGGAACCCAACTGGCCGTGACCTGTTCGAGTCCCACCATGGTCTGCCGGAAGTCGTCACCCGCGACGGTCATCATGTCGGCGAGCGCGGACACGGCGCGATCCCCGCTGTCGAGGAGGGTGGCGAGCTGACCGTTGTCGCCGACCACCGCCGAGGTGAGGTCGGACAATCCGCGGAAGAGCTCGTTCAGCTGCGGATTGTGCCGATCGACGGTGCCCATCAGTACGTTGAGGTTGCTCACCAGCCGGGCGAAGACCGCGCTGTTCGCCGAGAGGTTGTTGCCCATCGACGCGATCTGGCCGAGCAGTGTCTGCACCGAACCCGAACGCCCCTCGAAGGTGTCGACGAAGCCACGGGCGAGATCGTTGACCTGGTTGGCGTCGAGCGCGGAGAACAGCGGCTCGAAACCGTTCATCAGGGCGGTGAGGTTCACCGGCGGTGACGTCCCCTCGACGGGGATTCGCGTGCCGTCGCGCGCCGTTCCCTCCGAGCCGCTGTCGGTGAGCGCGATGTAACGCGCACCGAGCATGTCCCCGTAGCGGATCGCCGCGTGGACCTGCAGGGGCAGCTGATGGTCGTCGGAGATCGTGACGGCGACGTCGGCCAGGGCCGACCCGTCGTCCTGCGGCTGGAACGCGACGGACTCGACGCGGCCCACCCGCACCCCGGACATGGTGACCGGGTTGCCCTCGACCAGGCCCTCGGCGTCGGTGAACTGGATGTGATAGGTCGTCGTGGAACCGTGAACCGGGACGCGCAGCGTGTTGCTGACGAGTACCGCGGCGATGATGCCGATGAGGACGAACGATCCGGCTTTGAGGATCGTCTTCAGCGAGAGAGTGGTCATGACACCTTCACCTCGTGGCCGCGAACCATCGGGCCGAGCATCAGGGTGGTGGCGGCGTTGGGCCCGGTGCTCTTCGCCGGGGTCGCGCCCAGTTCGGCTTCCAGGCGGCTCAGCGTGGGTGCCTCGCGGGTCCCGTCGATGACCGGGGGACCGCCGAAACCGGAAGGGGTGTAGGTGGGTTCACGCGGCGAGAGCAGCTTCGGGTTGGGTGCGCCCGGCGGCCGGACCGGTCCGGTGCCCATGCCGGTTCCCTTGCCGAAGCACTGCGAGCCGCGCAGCGATCCGTACGTCGGGCAGTCGGCGGCCGTGTACGGCATCGGCTGCGAGAACGTGGGAACCGCGGTGATGTCGAAGCGTCCGCTCGAGAACAGCATCGCGCCGGCGGCACCGAGCTTCTTGGCCTCGGCGAGCGTCTTGCTGACCCCCGACGGGTTGTCCGCGACGGTCGAGAGGATGGTGCCGGTGGAGTCGAGCACGGTGATGATGTTGTTGCGCTGGGCCGCGAGGAACGGGTCGACCGCGCCGGCGAAACCGGATGCGGCGGTGAGGAACGACGCCAGGTTGTCCTGGTTCTCGAGGATTCCGCGGGAGATGCTGGTGGTGTTGGCGAGCGTCTCGGTGATCGCCGGGGTGGAGCGCTCGAGACTCTCCATCACCGCGCGGAATTTCGGTGTGGCGTCGATGAACTCGTTGACGGTCGTCTCGAGTGTGCGCGACGCCTGCCACCAGTCGTCGATCATGACGCCCAGGTCGCCGCCGCGGTCGCCGATCGCGGAGGCCACCGCGGTGAGCGCGATGTTCATCTTCTCGGGCTGGACCTCGGCGAGGACGTCGGCGAGTTTTGTGTAGATGTTGTAGAGGTTCGTGGCCTCGGCCGATGTGTCGATCCTGATCTCGTCGCCGTCGGAGAGCGATTCGGTGCCCTGCGCGGACGACGGTGCGGTGAGCTGAACGTAGATGTCGCCGAAGAAGGTTCGCGGCAGCACGCGCATGGTGACCGTCGCCGGGATCGCGTCGATCGCCGCGTCGTCGATGGAGATCTTCACCTGCGACGAGACGGTGCCCGCGTCGATGCCGCTGATCTCGCCGACCGTGACACCGTGGTACCGGACGGGTGCGCCGGTGGTGATGAGCCCGGCCTCGACCGGCACCTCGGCGAACACCTCGGGGTCGCTCGCGAGGGTGCCGGCGCTGCGGGCCACCATCCACACCGCGAAGGCGGTGATGAGTGCGCCCGCGATCAACGCGCGGAGGATGTAACCGAATCGGGAGACCGGATTGCCCGGCAACATGGTCGACATGTCAGATCCCCATTCCCGGGATCTCGGGGACCAGGCCCCACAATCCGAACGTGAAGATCACGTCGAAGATCCCGATCGCCAGGATCGACGTGCGGAGGGCGCGCCCGGCCGCCTGACCGACGCCTTCTGGTCCGCCGGAGGCGAAGTACCCGTAGGAGCAGTGGACCAGGGCCACGATGCCGGCGAAGACGATTGCCTTGATCGCGGAGTAGAGCAGGTCCGTCGGGGTGAGGGCCAGATGGAAGAAATAGTCGAAGGTGCCCGAGGATTCGCCGTTGAACCACACGACGACGAGGCGGGTCGCGATGTAGCTGGCGAGCAGGCCGATCATGTAGATCGGCAGGATGCACACCATCGCCGCGATCATGCGGGTGGTCGCGAGGAACGGGATCGACCGGATCGCCATCGAGTCGAGTGCGGCGATCTCGTCGGAGATGCGCATCGCGCCTACCTGGGCGGTGAATCCGGTTCCGACCTTGGCGGCCAACGCGATTCCGACGACGACCGGCGCGAGTTCGCGGGTGTTGGCGATCGCGGAGAGCATGCCCGACAGTGAGGTCATGCCGACCAGCTGCAGTCCGCGGTAGGTCTCGACGCCGAGCATCATCGCGGCCGCCAGGGACATTGCCAGGACGATGCCGAGCGTTCCGCCACCGGAGAGAAGCGATTTCGACCCGAAGGTCACCTCGGCGATCTGGTTGAGCACATGCTTGCGGTAGTGCACCAGGGTGAACGGGATCGCGGCGATCGCCCGCACGATGAAGGTGACGAACTCACCCGCCCGGACGATGCCGGAGACCGTCTGGTCGATTCGACGCCCGACCCGGCGTTCGGTACGCACCGTCACGTCTGCCGAGACCACCATCAGTACGCCCCCACGGCCGGCACCATCACGGTGTAGAGCTGGGACAGGATCGTGTTGAAGACGAACACCAGAGCGAAGGCGATCACGACCGCCTCGTTCACCGCGTCGGCCACCCCTCGTGGGCCGCCGCGTGCGTGTAATCCCTTGAAACAGGCCACGATCGTGGACAACAGCGCGAACATGGCCGCCTTCACGAGTGCCATCACGAAGTCCGAGAACCGGCCGTACTGGCTGAAGGTCGCCATGAACGCGCCGGCCGGCAGGTGCTGCACGTAGATGTGGTAGAGGTAGCAGGCTCCGACGCCGGTGACGGTGATGAGCGAGCACAGCACCAGCGAGACGACGATGGCGGCGAGGAGCCGGGGAGCGACGAGGCGCTCGATCACGTTGAGCCCCATGACCTCCATGGCGTCGACCTCTTCGCGGATCTTGCGGGACCCGAGGTCGGTGCAGATGGCCGAGCCCGCGACGCCGGCCATCATCAGCGCGGACACGAGGGCCGAGGCCTGGCCGACGATGATGAACGCGACGACCGCGCCAGAGTAGCCGCCGGCGCCGATGCGGCCGGCGAGTTCACCGACCGACACCGCGATGAAGACGCCCACCGGGATCATCAGCAGCAACGACGGTCCGGTGCTGACCCGACCGATGAAGACCGTCTGGTTGAGCGTCTCGGCGATGGACAGGCGTCGGCGGAAGGTCGCGACGACCAGAGCTCCGATGGCCTGCAGCGCGAACCCGAGTGTGTGACCGGCCTCGTTGGCCAGGTCGCGCATCGGCCCCCGGGAAGCGGGCAGCTCGAACGCCATTGATCCCCCTGTCATCGCGGTGACATCCCCCGACGCCGGTCGCCGACTGTGACCCGCGTCGCAGAGGGAAGGTATCCGGTTTTATATATGAAATCAAATAAGACGATTATTTCGATGCGTCTCGCCTGGTGGCGACGGGTCGTTTGCCGCATTTCTGTCGGGAGAAACTCCGTGGCCGACGCGTGATCCCCAGTGAGACGATGGCGGGATGACTCGTCGTTTCGCTCAGGTCGATGTGTTCTCGTCCACCGGCACCGAGGGCAACCCGGTGGCCGTCGTCGTCGACGGTGGTGGTCCCGGTGCTCCCGTTGCGGAGGATCGGATGGCGGCCTTCGCCCGCTGGACCAACCTGTCGGAGACCACGTTCGTGCTGCCGCCCACCGATCCGGCCGCCGACTACAAACTGCGGATCTTCACCCCCGACGGGGAGCTGCCGTTCGCCGGCCACCCGACCCTGGGGTCGGCGCACGCGTGGCTGACCTCGGGCGGCCGGCCGAAGGGGGAGGACGTCGTGCAGGAGTGCGGCGTGGGGCTGGTCCGCATTCGCCGGTCGGGCGCGCGACTCGCCTTCGCGGCCCCGCCGTTGCGACGGTCGGGCCCGGTGGACTCCGGCGTCGTCGACGAGGTCGTCGCCGCCCTCGGCGTCGATCGGGGTGAGGTGCTGGCGGCGGAGTGGGTCGACAACGGTCCCGAGTGGATGGTGATCCAACTGGGATCGGGGGAGCGGGTGCTCGAGGTCCGTCCCGACATCCCCGCACTCGGCGACCACAAGGTCGGATTGCTCGGTGTCTACGGTTCGGGCGACGTCTTTGCCGAGGTCAGGGCCTTCGTCCCGGGGATCGGGGTTCCCGAGGACCCGGTGACCGGCAGCCTCAACGCGGGGATCGCGACCTGGCTACGGGCGACGGGTCGGGCGCCGGCCACCTATGTCGCCGCCCAGGGTGCGGCGATCGGACGGGCCGGCCGCGTCCACATCCACGACGACGGCGAGGACATCTGGGTGGGCGGCGACACCGCGACCGTGATCGAGGGCACAGTCGCGCTGTAGCCGGACGCGAGATGTCGCCGGTCTGTGTCAGGGTGTTGCCATGAGCGACGCCCTCACCGACGAGGCCGAGACCCTGAGCAACAAGGCGGCCAAGAAGCGTCGTCGGCGCGAACCGCCGCCGGATCCCGCGCCACTGCCGGGCCTGGTCGACGCCCACACCCACCTCGCCGCGTGCGGCGGGCGGGACGCCGGGTCGGTGCGCGCGATCCTCGACCATGCGCAGGCTGTCGGCGTCGATCAGGTGGTGACCGTCGCCGACGACATGGTCGATGCCCGCTGGGCGGTCGCCGCCGCGGAGTGGGACGACCGGGTCTACGCGGCCGTCGCGCTGCATCCGATGCACGCGGGCGACCTGAACGACGAGACGGCCGCCGAACTCGAGCAGATGGTGCGACACCCGCGCGTCGTCGCGGTGGGTGAGACGGGCCTCGACTACTACTGGCCCGGAAAGTCCGACGACTGCGCGTCCCCGGAGGTGCAGCACGAGACGTTCCGGTGGCACATCGACCTCGCCAAGCGGGTCGGCAAGCCGCTGATGATCCACAATCGCGAGGCCGACCGGGATCTGCTCGACGTCCTGGCCGCCGAAGGCGCGCCGGACACCGTGATCATGCATTGCTTCTCCGGTGACCGGAACGTTGCCCGCGAATGTGTCGACCGTGGGTTCATGCTCAGCTTCGCCGGAACTGTGAGCTTCGCCAATGCCGAGGAGTTGCGTGTCGCGGCGGAGCTGGTGCCCGACGAACTGATCCTCGTCGAGACCGACGCGCCCTTCCTGACACCTCATCCCTACCGTGGCCAGCCGAATCAGTCGTACTGCCTGCCGTACACGGCGCGAGCCATCGCCGAGGTCAGGGGTGTGTCCGAGGAGGAGATGGCGCGACTGTTAGGGGCGAATGCGCGGCGCGCCTACAACATCCCTTTGCCATAATCTGGCCGGTTCGTTATCGTACTGTGATCCCGCTCGGCCAGAGCGATACATCCGGCTATCAGCGGTTCACTGATGCGGTGCGTATGCACCCCGAACAGCTCGGATGGGTCTTCTGGTCGCGGCGGCGCCTTGTTCCCGACCAGATTGTTGCGCCTTGCCTTCTCTCCCTACCTCAGTGTCGCCCAAGTCGGTGTTCTCGAAGATCAACGGGACCGATTCCCTTCGTGCCCGCCTGGCCGTCGGCGCCGTGTGCGCGACCGTCGCCGCCGGCGGTGTGATGGGTGTGGCGATGCACAAAACCGTCACGATCGACGTCGACGGGAAGACCCGTCAGGTGTCGACGATGGCGATGTCGGTGGAGAGCCTGCTCGAATCGGAGGGCCTCGCACCGGCCGACGGTGACAAGGTGAGCCCGTCGCTCGACTCCGGCTTCGGCGAGGGGCAGACCATCAAGGTCAACCGCCTCAAGAAGCTCACCCTCGACATCGAGGGCAAGCGCGAGACGATCATCACCAACGCCTCGACCGTGGATCAGCTCCTCGCCGAACGCGGCCTCACGCACGCAGCCGAGGAAGCCGACTTCGGTACCCCCGAACTGCCCGTCGACGGCGGCAGTATCGACGTCGCGCTCCCCAAGCCGGTGAACCTCGTCGACGGCCCGGCCAAGAAGCGCCCGGTCGTCGCGGCCCACACCGTCAAGGATCTGCTGGAGGCGCTCGGTACGCCCCTGTCCGCCGAGGACAAGGTCGTCCCGGCCGCCGACACCGAGGTCACGCCCAACCTGAAGATCGTCGTCACGCGCATCAAGACAGAGGACGTCACCGTCAACGAGCCGGTCGCGCCGCCGGAGATCAAGAAGGAAGATCCGACACTCGTCCGCGACCGCAAGGTCGTCGAGAAGAAGGGCACCCCCGGTGAGGCGCGGGTGACGTATAAGGTCACCACCGTGAACGGGAAAGTGGTCAAGCGCGACAAGCTGACGAGCGAGGTGCTCGCCGAGCCGGTCGCCGCCACCGTCCGCATCGGCACCAAGCCGGGTGCGCCGTTCGTGCCGCCGGGCTCCGTGTGGGACGCCCTCGCGCAGTGTGAGGCCACCGGGAACTGGGCCATCAACACCGGCAACGGCTTCTACGGCGGCGTGCAGTTCGACCAGAACACCTGGGAACGCTGGGGAGGCCTCGAGTACGCACCGCGCGCCGATCTGGCGACCCGCGAAGAGCAGATCGCGATCGCCAAGAAGACCCAGGCCGTCCAGGGCTGGGGCGCATGGCCGTCGTGCACGTCCAAGTTGGGTCTGCGCTGATCGACGACACGCCTGGCGACGCACCGCGGCTCCTCGGACCCGCGCAGATCCGCGAACTCGCCGCCGAGGTCGGTGTCCGGCCGACCAAAACCCTCGGACAGAACTTCGTCCACGACGCGAACACGGTTCGCCGGATCGTCGCGGCCTCCGGAGTCGGTTCCGACGACGTTGTCCTCGAGGTGGGGCCAGGCCTCGGGTCGCTGACCCTCGCGCTGCTCGGCACCGCCGGCCGGGTCGTCGCCATCGAGATCGATCCGATTCTCGCGCAACGGATTCCACAGACCGTCGCCGAGTACGCGCCGGCCCAGAGCGGCAACTTCGACGTCGTGCTCGCCGATGCGCTGCAGGTCACGCGTGACGACCTGCCCGTCGTGCCGACCGCGCTCGTCGCCAACCTGCCGTACAACGTGTCGGTCCCGGTCCTGCTCCATCTGCTCAACCTGTTCCCCGAGATCACCACCGCGCTGGTGATGGTCCAGGCCGAGGTGGCCGACCGGTTGGCCGCCCCGCCCGGCAGCCGCACCTACGGCGTGCCCAGCGTGAAGGCCCGCTACCACGGTCGCGTGAGCCGCGCGGGTGCGGTGGGGCGCAACGTGTTCTGGCCCGAACCCAAGGTCGAATCCGGTCTCGTGCGGATCGAGCGCACCGACGATCACCCCATCGATCCGGTGTTCCGGCGAACGGTGTTCGCCGCGATCGACGCCGCCTTCGCCCAGCGCCGCAAGACGATGCGATCGGCTCTGGCCGGCTGGGCGGGCTCGCCGGCCGAGGCCGAAAGACGGCTGCGCGCAGCCGACATCGATCCGGGAATCCGCGGCGAGAAACTCGACGTCGAGGACTTCGTGCGGCTCGCCCGGACCGTCTGACATATCTGTCCCTGATCCGAAAGACCACCGGTCGACGTCAACCCGACCCGCAGACGTCGATCGACGTCTGCCGGTCGAGTGGAGGTTCGGCAGTGAGTTCTCGGCTCCGCGGTTTTCAGCTCGACGCCGCGCGCAACTTCTCCAGCAGTTCCGGTGCGGCGTCACGCAGGAACTCGTCCTGTGTCTCGCCGCCGATCTGGACGAGTGCCACATCGGTGAATCCGGCTTCCCAGTACGGTTTCACGGCGTCGACGATCTGGTCGAGGTCCGGACCGCACGGGATGTTGCCGGCGACGTCGTCGGGGGTGACGTACTGTGTCGCGGCGGCGAAGCCCGCGGTGGTGCGGAGATCTGCGTTGACATCCCAGCCGCCGGCGAACCAGCGGAACTGATCGTGGGCGCGTTCGACGGCGGCGTCACGGTCGGGGCCCCAGCTGATCGGGATCTGCCCGATGGCGCGGGTGGCCTTGCCGTCGACCGTTCCCGTGGCGGCCTGGGCGTTCCACGCCGAGATGAGGTCGGCGTTCGGTTCGACCGCGATCAGGTGGTCGGCCAGCGGGCCGAAGGTCTCGATGCCGGATTCACCGGCCACGGCCACACCGATCGGCACCGGCTGGTCGGGGAGATCCCAGATGCGCGCGGCGTCGACCTGGAAGAACTCGCCGCGGAAGTCGACGAGCTCGCCGGTGTGCAGCTTGCGGATGATCTCGATGGCCTCGGCGAGCATGTCCTGGCGTTCGGCGACGGCAGGCCATCCCATGCCGACGACGTGCTCGTTGAGGTTCTCGCCCGATCCCAGTCCCAGCGTGAAGCGGCCGTCGGCGAGGATCTGCAGGGTCGCGGCCTTCTGCGCCACGACGGCCGGGTGGTAGCGGATCGTCGGGCAGGTCACGTAGGTCATCAGCTCGACGCGTTCGGTCGCGTGGGCCGCCGCGCCCAGGACCGACCACGCGTACGGGGCGTGGCCCTGCGCGGACAGCCACGGGAAGTAGTGGTCGCTGGAAACCTCGAAGTCGAATCCGGCGCCCTCGGCGTCGACGGCGTAGCGGACCAGGTCCTTGGGGCCGGCCTGCTCGGTCATCAAGGTGTACCCGAATCGGGTTGTCATCTTCAACTCCTCTGCGCGTCGCTCATGGCCGGGATCGGTCGCTTCGGTGTAGCCATCGAGCCGTTCGGGTAAACGGGCCGATCGGTGGCGCGTTCACCCGACCCGGAAGGAAGGTGCTGATGTCCGAGGCCAACGAATCCGTCGATCCCGGCGGGGGCGGTTCTGTCGACACCGTGCTGCTCGACGTCGACGGCACCCTGATCGACTCGACCTATCTCCATGCGCTCGCCTGGATGCGGGCGTTCACCGCGCACGACCTCACCCCGCAGTGGTGGCAGGTGCACCGCGCCATCGGGATGGGCGGCGACCGGCTCGTCGGCGAGATCTGCGGTGACGAGGTCGAGGAGTCGCTCGGCGACACCCTTCGGGACGACTGGGAGGAGCGGTATCGCGAGTTGGTGCCCGATCTGCGGTCGCTGCCGGGTGCCGTCGAATTCGTCCGAGGTTTGCTCGACGCGGGATACCGGGTGGCGCTGGCCTCGTCGGGGAAGGCCGAATTCACCGATGCCGCACTGAAAGTGATGGGTATCGGTCGGGACGAGCTGGCCGCGGTCACCTCGTCCGACGATGCGGGCGACTCGAAACCGGCACCGGACATCCTCGAGGTCGCACTGAGGGAGGCCGGTGGTGACCGGGCGATCGTCGTCGGTGACACGGTGTGGGACGTCGCGTCCGCGCACCGGCTGCCCGCCGAGTGCGTCGCGGTCCGTTCCGGCGGTTTCGCCGAGGCCGAGTTGCGCGATGCGGGGGCCGTCCTGGTCGTCGACCACGTCGGGGAACTGTCACGTCGCGGGTGGCGGCCCTGAGCGCATGTCGACCCGCGCCCGACTAGTCTGACTCACTGTGTCGCGAACGTCGCTGTCGGTGGTAACCGACTCCGTCACCGCGCGTGCCCCGTCGAAGGTGAACCTCCACCTGGGTGTGGGCCCGCGCCGGGATGACGGGTACCACGATCTGGTCACCGTGTTCCAGGCGCTCTCGTTGCATGACGACGTCCGGGTGGCGCGCGCCAACGAGCTGAGCGTCGCCGTCCGCGGTGAGGGCGCCGCTTCGGTCCCCGCCGACGCGTCCAATCTCGCGGCCCGCGCCGTGCAGGCGCTGGCGGATTGGGCGGAGCGGTCGGGTCACGTCGCCATCGAGATCGAGAAGACGATCCCCGTCGCCGGTGGCATGGCCGGCGGCAGCGCAGACGCCGCCGGAGCGCTCGTGGCTCTCGCGCATCTGTGGAAGCTCGAGATCTCGCGCGACGAACTCGCCGAGATCGCCGCCGATCTGGGGAGCGACGTGCCGTTCGCGCTCCACGGCAACACGGCGCTGGGCACCGGTCGCGGTGAGCAGTTGATGCAGGTGCTCTCGCGCGGCGAGTTCCACTGGGTGCTCGCCCTTGCGCGCGAAGGCTTGTCGACGCCTGCGGTGTACAAGGAGCTGGACCGACTGCGCGAGACCCGGTCCGGTGATGCCGGCGACAGCGACTTCCTGCGTCGTCCCGACGACCTCATGCAGGCGCTCGCATCCGGTGACCCGCGCGCGGTGGCGCCGTTGCTGCACAACGATCTCCAGCCCGCCGCCCTCAGCCTGCAGCCGACGCTGCGTCGAACACTGCGGGCCGGGGTGGACTCCGGTGCGCTCAACGGGATCGTGTCGGGTTCGGGGCCCACGTGTGCGTTCCTGTGCGCGGACGAGCAGTCCGCGGTGAATGTCGCGGCGGAACTGTCGGGAGCCGGTGTCGCCCGTGCCGTCCGCACCGCGAGCGGTCCGGCGCCGGGAACCCGCGTCCTGGGTGTCGACTGAGACCGTCCCACCGCGCTGACCTCGTGTTCTGTCGGAGGTCACTACAGTTGTCCGGGTGCTCCGCAGACCACTGACCGCCGTGCTGACCTTCGTCGTCGCCGTGGTCGTCGGCATCGGGTCGCTCGCGTCGACGCCGTCGTCGTCGGCCGCCGCTCCCGACAACGGCTTCGTGTTCACCACCACCGACGTTCCCGACGATCAGCTCCCGTCGGCGGCGGCCGCCGGGACCCGCCTGACCTATGCGACGCGGGACCAGCGCGAACGCCCGGCGATGGCGAGCGGCGTCTACTGGGTCCCGCGCGGCACACCGCCCGCGGGCGGATGGCCGGTCGTCTCCTGGGCGCACGGGACCGTCGGTATCGCCGACGAGTGCGCACCGACGAAGCATCGGCTCGGAGACGGCGTCGAAGCACCCGTGCGCGCCGCACTGGAAGCGGGTTACGCGGTGACGGCCACCGACTACGCCGGACTCGGGACCGCCGGGGAGACCGACTATCTCGGCGGTGCCGCAGCCGCCTACTCGGTCATCGACATGATCCGCGCCGCGCGGTCGGTCGACGCCTCGCTCGGTGGTTCCTGGGTGTCGATCGGACACTCCCAGGGCGGGCACGCAGCACTGCACGCGGCGCACCGCGCGCCGTCGTACGCACCGGAACTACCGGTCAAGGGAGCGGTGGCGATCGCACCGGTGTCGTCGCTGGAGAATCTGTTCGGTCTCTTCGGACCGCGGATACCCGGACTCGGCGCCCTCAACGTACTGAGCGCCCCGTTCCTCTACACCCTCGCCGGGCTCGACCATTCCCAACCCGAGCTGAGGGTCGGGGACTTCCTCACCGACAGCGGCAAGCGATTCCTGGACCGGTCGCGCGCCCGGTGTAACGGCGACGTCGTCGCCGCGCTGCGGTCGGTGTCGCCGGGATCGCTTGTCGCGTCGTCGTTCCGAAAGGACCAGAGGTTCCGCGATGCGCTGCGGTCCTACGCCGAGGTCCCGACCGGCGGTTACCCGGCGAAGGTGACCATCGCCCACGGGGTCCTCGACCCGATCCTGCCGTATCCGCTGAGCCGTTCACTGAGGTCTTCGATGAGCCGCGACGGCACCGACGTCGATCTGAAGACCTACGCGCGAGCCGACCACAGCAGCGTCGTCGACGCGTCGCTGCCCGACGTCATGACCGCCGTCCGGGAGGCGTTCGGGCGGTAGGGGTTTCGATACGCCTCGTCGCAAGCTCCTCGGCTACTCAACCAGCGGGGGCTCGTCGCGAGCTCCTCGGCTACTCAACCAGCGGGGGGCTCGTCGCAAGCTCCTCGGCTGACGGAACCTGCTGGCCGTATCGAGGTCACTCGATGGTCTCGCCGAGCTCCATCCAGCGTTCCTCGATCTCGGCGAGCTCGGACTCCATCTCGCGGATGCGTTCGGTCTCGGCGGCCAGACCCTGGTAATCGGACTGGTCGTGGTCGGCAAGGGCGTGGCGTGCTTTGTCGATCTTGCTGTGCAGCTTGTCGATCCGGCGTTCCAGCGACGCGAGCTCCTTGTTCGCGGCCCGCAACTCGGCGCCGCTGAGCGCGGAGGTGTCGGCGGTCGACGATCCGCCGGAACCGGAGGAGGTCGCCGCGACCGTCGCAGAAGCCGACTTCTGCTGAGCCGCGCGGAGTTCCAGGAACTCGTCGACGCCGTTGGGCAGGTGGCGCAGTTTGCCGTCCATGACGGCGAACTGCTGATCGGTGACGCGTTCGAGGAAGTACCGGTCGTGCGAGACGACGATGAGGGTGCCGGGCCACGAGTCCAGGAGGTCCTCGAGGGCGGCGAGCATGTCGGTGTCGAGGTCGTTGGTCGGCTCGTCGAGGATCAGCACGTTGGGGGCGTCGAGCAGGATGAGCAGCAGCTGCAGCCGTCGTTTCTGGCCACCGGAGAGGTCCTTGACCGGGGTGGACAGCTGGGCGCTGTCGAAGCCGAGGCGTTCGAGCAGTTGCGACGGGGAGAGCTCCTGCGCCTTCGATCCGGCGCCGAAGGTGTAGGTGGTCTGGAGTTCGGCGATCACCTTGCGGACCGGGTCGTCGAGGTAGCGGTCGAGGTCGTCGAGCCGCTGAGTGAGGGTGGCGACCTTGACGGTCTTGCCGCGCTTGACCCGTCCGCCGGTCGGCTCGGTGGTCCCCGCGATGAGTCCGAGCAGCGTCGACTTGCCCGCACCGTTCACTCCGAGGATGCCGGTGCGTTCACCCGGGGCGAGGCGCCATTCGACTCCGGTGAGGACGTCGCGGTCGCCGTAGGACACCGACACGTCGAGCAGGTCGACGACATCCTTGCCGAGGCGCGCGGTGGCCAGCGACTGGAGAGCGACCTTGTCGCGGACGGGCGGGACATCGGCGATCAGCGCGTTCGCCGCGTCGATGCGGAACTTGGGCTTGGAGGTGCGGGCCGGTGCGCCGCGACGCAGCCACGCGAGTTCTTTCCGCGCCAGGTTCTGCCGCCGTGCCTCGATGGTCGCGGCCTGCCGGTCACGTTCGACGCGCTGGAGGATGTAGGCGGCGTACCCGCCTTCGAACGGTTCGACGATCCGGTCGTGCACCTCCCAGGTGACCGTGCACACCTCGTCGAGGAACCAGCGGTCGTGGGTCACGACCATCAGGCCGCCGGCGTTGGCGGGCCAGCGGCGTTTGAGGTGATCCGCGAGCCAGGTGATGGCCTCGACGTCGAGGTGGTTGGTCGGCTCGTCGAGCGCGAGGACGTCGTGCTCACCGGCCAGGAGCCGGGCCAACGACACCCGACGACGCTGACCGCCGGACAGCGACCCGGTGGTGGCCGTCCATTCGACGTCGCCGAGGAGCCCGCCGATCACGTCGCGGACACGCGCGTCACCCGCCCATTCGTGTTCGGGCCGGTCGCCGACGACGGCATGGCCGACGGTCTCGTCGTCGTCGAAGCGGTCGACCTGGTCCAGGACGCCGACGCGCACCCCGCCGCGCACCGTGACACGGCCGGAGTCGGGCTGCTTGCGGCCGGCGAGCATCGCGAGCAGGCTCGATTTGCCGTCGCCGTTGCGTCCGACGATGCCGATCCGGTCGCCCTCGTTGACGCCGAGGGACACCGAGTCGAAGACCTTGGTCGTCGGGTATTCCAGGCCTAGGGTTTCCGCACCGAGAAGATGAGCCACGCGGACCAGGTTAGTGACCGGTCCCGCGCGGCCTACCGGCGGATCGCGCCGTTGACCATCATGGCGAGCGCGAGAGCTCCCGCCTGGTTGACGTGGTAGGGGAGCGCGATCCGATTCGACAGTGCGCTCTCGTACCAGGGAGTGATCAGATTGCACGGATCGTGACCGAGCGACCCGCGATTGGCGTCGACGAAACGGCCCTCGACCTTGGTCGTCGCGCGCAACAGGGCGTCGTTGGCGCGGTGGAAGACGTTGCGCATCCACCGGGCGTCGGGGTCACTGAGCGGGATCAGCGGCCAGCATCCGCTGTTGCCGATGAACCCGCCGAGTCCGACGACGATGATCTGCGCGCGGGGTGCCTTGTTGCGGATCGCCCGCAGCGCGGGGGTGACACGGTCCTCCATGCGCTGCACGCGCCACCGGACCTCGTTCTCGAGGCGCGGGTTGTGCCGGCAGTTGCGGTCGGTGAGCGGTTGGCGGATCTTGCACTGCGAGAGGATCGCGGCCCACTGCATGTCGTTGCCGCCGATGCTCACGGTGATGAGCTGGGCGTCGCGGGGGACGAGGTTCAGCTGAGCGGTCTTCGCCCCGCCCGGGGTGTGCTGCGCGGCGCGATAGAGGTGCGCCGACTGCGCCCCGGCACACGAGGTGTCGACGAAACGCCGCGGCAGTGTCATCGCCGCCACGTACTTCGGGTAGTTGAGCGCCGACCGCTTGCATCCGTCGAAGTACCCCGGCGTCGGTGTGAAGAAGCCGCCCGATGCGCGTGAATCGCCCATCGCCACGTAGGGGCCGCCGGTGTAGCGCACGGGCGCCGCCTGCGCGGGGGATGCCGTCGCGGCCACCAGTGCTGTCACGAACGCGGTGATCAAGACCGCTACCAGTGGGCGAAACCCGCCCCGCACCATCCGCACGAACTGTTCCCGCACTTTCCCTCAGCAACCAATCAGGTAAGCAGATCACACGTGCTCGCAGAGCGCGTACTCGATGCTGCTATCCGGCACTGATTTCGCGATGTGCGGGAGGAGCGTTACACGATCCAAGATCACGTTGCGTTTTGTCCCGGCAACCGGGACAAAACGCAACGTGATCTCGAAGCGGGAACCTACAGACCCAGATCCTTCGCGATGATCGTCTTCATGACCTCGCTGGTGCCGCCGTAGATGCGCGTGACACGGGTGTCGGCGTACAGGCGGGCGATCGGGTACTCGAGGACGTAGCCGTAACCGCCGTGCAGTTGCAGGCACTTGTCGATGACCTTGCCCGCGGTCTCGGTCGCGAACAGCTTGGCGCGCGCCGCATCCGGGACGGTGAGTTCGCCCTCGTTGTGCAGTTCGAGTGCACGGTCGACGAGGGTGCG
Organism: Gordonia westfalica; assembly: GCF_900105725.1. Lineage (NCBI taxonomy): Bacteria > Bacillati > Actinomycetota > Actinomycetes > Mycobacteriales > Gordoniaceae > Gordonia > Gordonia westfalica. The sequence continues at coordinate 2,279,404 of NZ_FNLM01000034.1, read as the reverse complement.
GATCGCCTCGACCTCGGCGGAGCACTCGGCGAGCACGAACTTGGTGTTCTGGAACGCGGCCACCGGCCTGCCGAAGACGTCACGCTCCTTGGTGTAGGCGATCGCGTGCTGGACGGCTGCCGCGGCGGTGGCCGACGCCCCGATCGCGATGGTGAGCCGTTCCTGGGCGAGGTTGTGGCTCAGGTACTTGAAGCCCGCACCCTCCTCGCCGAGGAGATCCTCGACGGGCACCTTGACCGAGCTGAACGACAGCTCCGCGGTGTCGGAGGCCTTCAGGCCGATCTTGTCGATCTTGCGTCCCACCGCGAAGCCCTCGGACTTGGTGTCGACGACCAGGATCGAGAGCCCTGCTCGACGGTTCTCGGGGTCGAACGGCGTGGTGCGGGCGACGACGAGGATGCGGTCGGCGAGGGCGCCGCCGGTGATGAAGGTCTTCGCGCCGTCGAGCACGTAGTGCGATCCGTCCTCGGACAGCTTCGCGGTGGTCGCGATGTTCGCGAGGTCGGAGCCGGTACCGGGCTCGGTCATCGCGATCGCGAACATGGTTTCGCCGGAACAGAATCCGGGGATCCAGCGCTCCTTCTGCTCCTGGGTCCCGTACTCCATCAGGTAGGGGAGGATCAGGTTCGAGTGCACCGAGTAGCTGCCGAAGGTGACGCCCGCGGCGGAGGTCTCCTCGGCGATCACCAGCGAGTAGGTGAAGTCGCTGACACCGCCGCCGCCGAACTCCTCGGGGGCCTCGATGCCGAGCACGCCGAGATCGCCGAGCCGGTTGTAGAACTCACGCGGCGGGTGTCCCTGCTTCTCCCAGTCGTGGTAGACGGGCGCGACTTCCTTGGCGATGAAGTCCCGGATGGTCTTGCGGAAGGCCTCGTGGTCCTCGGTGAAGATGCGACGCTGCATGGAGAATTCCTAAAGGTGTTGTGTGCCGACAGGATCGGGGGTGGTCACTGCTCGCGGTACTCGCGCAGGAGTCCCTTGGAGATGATCTGCTTCTGGATCTCGCTGGTGCCCTCGCCGATGAGCAGGAAGGGTGCGTCGCGCATCAGGCGTTCGATCTCGAACTCCTTGGAGTAGCCGTAGCCGCCGTGGATGCGGAACGACGCCTGCGTGACCTCGGCGCAGTATTCGCTGCACAGGTACTTGGCCATACCCGCGGCGACGTCGTTGCGCTCGCCGGAGTCCTTCAGCCGGGCGGCGTTGACCATCATCAGGTGCGCGGCCTCGACTTTGGTCGCCATCTCGGCCAGCGAGAAGGCGATGGCCTGATGTTCGGCGATGGGCTTGCCGAAGGTGTACCGCTGCTGCGCGTACTTCACTCCGAGTTCGAAGGCGCGCTGGGCGATTCCGCATGCACGCGCGGAGACGTTGACGCGGCCGACCTCGACGCCGTCCATCATGTGCGCGAAGCCCTTGCCCGGCACGCCGCCCAGGATGTCGGTGGCCGGTGCGCGGTAGCCGTCGAAGACGAGCTCGGTGGTGTCGATTCCCTTGTAGCCCATCTTGTCCAGCTTGCGCGGGATGGTCAGGCCGGGGACGACCTCGCCGAAACCGGCGGGCTTCTCCACCAGGAAGGTGGTCAGGTTCTTGTGCGGGCGCTCCTCACCCTCCTCGGTACGGACAAGCGCCGCAACGAGAGTCGACGACCCGCCGTTGGTCAGCCACATCTTCTGGCCGTTGATGACGTAGTTGTCGTCGCCGTCGCGCTTGGCGGTCGTCTTGATCGCCGCGACGTCGGAGCCGAGTTCGGGTTCGGACATGGAGAACGCACCGCGCACCTCGCCGGTGGCCATCCGCGGCAGGAACCGCTGCTTCTGCTCGTCGGTGCCGTGCTGGCGCAGCATGTAGGCGACGATGAAGTGGGTGTTGATGACGCCGGAGACACTCATCCAGCCCCGGGCCAGTTCCTCGACGCAGAGCGCGTAGGTCAGCAGCGATTCGCCGAGGCCGCCGTATTCCTCGGGGATCATCAGGCCGAACAGGCCCATCTCGCTCATGCCGTCGACGATGGCCTGCGGGTACTCGTCCGCATGCTCGAGTTCCTGAGCGTTCGGGATGATCTGCTTGTCGACGAAGGAACGCACGTTGGCGACGATCTCCGTCTGGATCTCGGTGAGGCCCAGGGTCTGCGCAAGGCGGGTCATGGTGGTGAGTTCTCTCCCATGAGTGGGCGGTGCAGATCGCACCGGCGGGCGGGTGTGGGACGCAACATACCCAAGCATGCCGTCCCTCGACCGGCGGAAGTAGACGCGATGCGCTAAGGGTGCGATAGCGCGAGCCAATGACCTCCCCTGGAACGTCCGCGGAGGCTTCGTTCCGTGCCTAACCCTCCGATAGGGCCAGCCAATGGTGTCTGTTCGCGGCGCTGTGGCTCTCGACACATAGGCAAACGCAGTCGGACCGTTTGCCAAGCGAACGTTGTGCCACCCTTTGGCGGTGGTTTCAATCAAACGCAGATGTGATCCACCCCACTGAATTCCGGGTCCGTCTATTCTCAGACCATTCGCCTGAAAGAGGTTCCCCCAATGACGGTCACGACCGCCTCCGGATCAGGCTCCGGCAAAGATCCCGCAGCAGCCCCCGCTGCGCCCAACACCACCGATTTCGAGGCGACGCCCGGACGTTTCGGCGGCGTCGGCCCGCTCGGCGAATCCCGGCTCACCGCCTGGAGCCTGACCTCCCTGCTGGTCAGCCTGTATGTCATCAACTATGCCGACAAGGCCGTGCTCGGCATCATCGCCAAGCCGCTGCGCGAGGAACTGGGCCTCAGTGCCTCGCAGATAGGCCTCGTCGGCAGCCTGTTCTTCCTCACCTTCACCATCGGCGGATTCTTCGCCGGCCTGCTCAACAAGTGGATGACCCTGCGCTGGTCGCTGGTCATCCTCGGACTGTGCTGGGCCGCGGCGATGCTGCCGATGATCGTGGTGGCCTCCCTCGCGGTCCTGCTCATCAGCCGGCTCTTCCTGGGGCTGGCGGAAGGGCCGTCGTCGGCGTTGCTGCACACCGCCGCCTACGCCTGGCACCCGCCCGCCCGCCGTGCGCTGCCCGGCGCGCTGCTCGCGGGTTCCGCGTCGATCTCCAAGATCGCGATCGCCCCGCTGCTGACCCTCATCACGGTCAGCTTCGGCTGGCGATGGGCACTGTTCGCCCTGGCCGCCGCGGGACTGGTCTGGGCCGTCGTCTGGCTGTCGACCTGGCGTCCGGGGCCATACATCGCGAGCGGCAAGGCCAAGGCGACCGACACCGTCGACGCCGAGCCCGCCACTCCGTGGGTGAAGATCTTCCTCGCACCGACGTTCATCACCGGCGCCCTGCTCGTCATGAGCGTCTACGCCCTGGTGTCGGTCGTGCTCACCTGGCTGCCCTCGTACTTCGAGGACGGCCTGGGCTACAGCCAGCTGCAGTCCGGTTCGATGTTCGCCTTCCCGTCGATCGTCGGTCTCGCGCTCATGCTGCTCAGCTCGGTGACCAGTGACCGGATGATCACCAGGGGCGCATCGCCGCGGGTTCTGCGTGTCGTCGTCCCGTCGGTGGGCGTCCTGTTCTCCGGTGTCCTGCTGTTCCTGCTGCCGTCGATCGGCACCCCGATCGTGTGCGTCCTGATCCTCTCGATCGGCTACGGTTTCGCCGCCATGGTGTTCCCGCTGCTCAACGCCGCTGTCGCCGAGATCTGCCCGCCGCGTCAGACCGCAGGCACGCTCGGTGTCTTCCTGGCGATCATGGCCATCGGCGGACTGGTCGCCCCGTACGCCACGGGTGTCATCGTCGACGCCGCGGCCACCCCGGCCGAGGGATACGCCACGGCCTTCCAGGTTCTGGGCCTCGTGGCCTCGGTGTGCGCCGTGCTGGCGCTGATCTTCGCCAACCCGGTGCGCGACCGCGCCCGGCTGCGTCCTCATCGGGTCGCCGTCGAAGGCTGACGCCGCGGCATCCCGTCGTTCATAGGCAGCACCTCATCGTCCGTGAGCGGGAATCGACTTGTCCGCCAGACCCGTTCGTGGTCGGCTCATCAGGACGGGTGATTTCCGCTCACGGACGTCCTCGGTTCCACAACTCCAACTCCCATCCACTGCCCGACATCTTTAGGAGACCTCATGCGCGATGCAGTGATCGTCGACGCCGTCCGCGCCCCGATCGGACGCCGCCGTGGAGCCCTGTCCGGAATCCACCCGGCCGACCTGTCCGCCCACGTCCTCGAGGCTCTCGTCGAGCGGACCGGCATCGACCCCGCGATCGTCGACGACGTCGTGTGGGGTTGCGTCAGCCAGTCCTCCGAGCAGGCCGGCAACATCGCCCGCACCGCGATCCTCGCCGCGGGCTGGCCGGAGTCGGTCCCGGGCACCACCGTCACCCGCGCCTGCGGCTCGAGCCAGCAGGCCGTCAGCCAGGCGGCCGCCGCGGTCATCTCGGGCCAGCAGGACGTCGTCATCGCCGGCGGCGTGGAGTCGATGAGCCGTGTCGCGATGGGCAGCTCGGCACCCAGTGGCGAACACTTCCCGGCGACCGTCCTCGACCGCTACGGCATCGACAAGTTCAGCCAGGGCCTCGGCGCGGAGACCATCGCGGCGAAGTGGGGATTCGACCGCACCCGCCTCGACGAGTTCTCGCTGCGTTCACACGAGCTCGCCGCGGCCGCCGCCGACCGTGGCGCCTTCGACGCTCAGCTCGCCCCGATCCCCGGTGTGCTCGAAGGTGACGAGGGCATCCGCCGCGGCGGCACCGTGGAGTCGCTCGCCAAGCTCAAGCCCGCGTTCGCCGAGAACGGCGTCATCCACGCCGGCAACTCGTCGCAGATCTCCGACGGATCGGGCGCCCTGCTGGTCATGTCGTCGGAGACCGCGAAATCCCATGGCCTGACACCGATCGCCCGCGTCCACACCGCCGTCGTCGCCGCCGACGACCCGGTCGTCATGCTGACCGGCCCCATCCCGTCGACCGCCAAGGCGCTCAAGCGTGCCGGACTGTCGATCGACGACATCGGGGCCTTCGAGATCAACGAGGCCTTCGCCCCGGTGCCGCTCGCGTGGCAGGCCGAGACAGGCGCCGACCTCGAGCGCCTCAACCCCCTCGGTGGCGCGATCGCCGTCGGCCACCCGCTCGGCGGATCGGGCGCCATCCTGATGACCCGCCTCGTGCACCACATGCGCGACAACGGGATCCGCTACGGCCTCCAGTCGATGTGTGAGGCCGGCGGCATGGCCAACACCACCATCCTCGAACTCCTCTGACCTGTCGGTCAACCGAACTCGAAAGGCATATCAGCACAATGGAACTCAAGGGACTCTCCGTCGCGGTCACCGGTGGCGCCTCCGGTCTGGGCCTGGCCACCGCCAAGCGGGTCATCGACGCCGGCGGCCTGGTCACCCTGATCGACCTGCCCTCGTCCGACGGCCAGGCCGTCGCCGAAGGTCTCGGTTCGGCGGCCTCCTTCGCCGCCGCCGACATCACCGATGCCGAACAGTTCGCGGCCGCACTCGATGTCGCCGACGAGCGCGGTGGCCTGCGTGGCCTCGTGCACTGCGCCGGCGCGGGCCGCCGTATGCGCATCCTCGACAAGGAGGGCAAGGCCGGATCGGCGGAGGACTTCGAGTTCGTCATCAAGCTGAACCTGGTCGGATCGTTCCACGCGCTGTCGCTGGGTGCCGAGCGCATCGCGCGTCTGGAGCCCATCGACGGCGAGCGCGGCGCCATCATCATGACCGCGTCGGTCGCGGCGTTCGAGGGCCAGATCGGCCAGATCAACTACACGGCGTCCAAGGCGGGCATCGTCGGCATGACCCTGACCGCCGCCCGCGACCTGGCCAGCAAGCTGATCCGCGTCAACACCATCGCGCCCGGCACCATGGACACCCCGCTGCTGGCCCGCCTGCGTGACGACGTGCGCGCCTCCCTCGCGGCGAGCATCCCCAACCCGTCGCGACTCGGCCGCCCCGACGAGTTCGGGCAGCTCGCTGCGAACATCCTGGAGAACGCGTACCTCAACGGCGAGACCATCCGCCTCGACGGCGCGATCCGCATGGCTCCGCGATGAGTGCCGCGACCGCGACCACGCTCACCTACCCGGATACGAGCATGGCGGTCGTCCCGGCCAGCATGGCCGCCCTGTACGGCGACCGTGCGGCCGTGGTCGACGGCGACACGACGCTGACCTACGCCGAACTCGACTCACGTTCGGCGGCGGTCGCGTCGGCGCTCCGGTCGGCGGGCGTCGCCGAACGCGACGTGGTGCTGATCTACCTCACCAACAGCATCGAATTCGTTGTCGCGTACTACGGTTCGTTGCGAGCCGGGGCGACGGTCACGCTCGTCAACCCGTTGCAGCCGGTGCCTGGTCTGCATCGCCAGATCGTCGAAACCGGTGCGGTGGCAGGCTTCACGCAGGCCGAGCAGTCCGACCGGCTCCTGTCGGCGGCTGCCGACTCGCCGCTGTCCACCGTCGTGGTCGTCGACGGAACGGCAGCTGCGGTCGAGGGCGTGCGGGTCACCTCACTCGAGGAGTTCACCGCCGGACATTCCGAGGTGCCCGCGGTCGCCGTGTCCTCCGACGACGTCGCCCACCTGGCGTTCACCGGTGGGACCACCGGTGTCTCGAAAGGCGTTCGGGTCCTGCACCGCAACGTGCTCGGCAACGTCACGCAGATGATCGGATGGCGTGCAGGGCACGCGATCGAGGTCGGCGACGACGGGCTGCTGCGGTTGACGCCGCGCGAGGGCTCCGCCCGCGGCGTGGTCCCGGGTGATGCCGCGACCGTCGTCGTGTCGCCGCTGTTCCACGCGCACGCCCTGATCAACATGTCGTTCCTGTTGCTGTGCGGCGCAACCCATGTGTTCGCCGGACGATTCGAACCCGGTCGCATGCTCGCCCTCATCGAGCAGCACCGGGCGTCGTATGTGACCGGCAGCCCGGCGATGTGGCATGCGCTGGCAGTCCATCCCGACGTCGAGTCGCGTGATCTGACGTCGGTGCGGGTGGTCTCCTCGGGCGCCGCCCCGATCGACCTGGTGACGCTCGAACAACTCGAGAAGGCCTTCCCCGCAGCGGCGATCGTCGAGGGCTACGGGCTCACCGAGGCGACCTGCCTGGTGTCCTCGGCGCCGCTCACCGCCGAGGGGCAGTACCGGCTCGGCAGCGTCGGCCTGCCGACCTTCGACACCGAGGTCGAGATCCGCGCCGCCGACGACCCGAGCATCGTCTTGCCGGCAGGGGAGCGGGGACAGCTCTGGGTCCGCGGTCCGCAGGTCACCGACGGCTACCTCGGCCATCCCGAGAAGACGGCGGAACAGTTCGTCGACGGTTGGCTGGACACCGGCGACATCGCCTACCGCGACGCCGACGGTTGCATCTACATCTGCGACCGCGCCAAGGACATGCTGATCTACAAGGGCTACAACGTGTATCCGCGTGAGCTCGAGGAGATCCTGGTGACCCATGCCGACGTCGCGGCCGCCGCCGTGGTCGGTCGGGAGGCCGGGCACGTCGGCCAGGAACCGGTCGCGTTCCTGGTCCCCAAGGACGGCCACGTCATCGACGAGGACGCGGTGGCCGCGTTCGTCGCCGAACAGGTGCTGCCGTACAAGAAGATCCGCGACGTGTTCGTCGTCGGGGAACTGCCGACCTCGGCGGCCGGCAAGATCCAGAAGGTCGCCCTGCGCGAACGCCTCGGCACCGCCTGATCCCGGCTGCGGACTGTTCCGCCGACCGAGCCAGGTTCCGCGCATCGACACCTCGCAGATCCCGTGCGATCCTCGGTTGATGGCTCGTATGCATCGTCGGGACTTCCTCGCCGCCGTCGCACTGGGCGGTCTGGGTGTGGTCGCCGCGTGTGCACCCGACTCGTCGTCACGGACAACCGGCACGCCCACGTCCGATCCCTCCGCGCCGGGCATGCCGGCGCCGTCGACCGGTACCGCGACGACCGTCGACCCGACCCGCATCACCACGGTGGCGTCCGGGCTGAATGTCCCGTGGGCGTTCGCATTCCTGCGCGACGGCAGCGCACTGGTCACCCAGCGCGACGACGCCACGGTGGTGCGTGTCGTACCGGGCCGACCGGTGACGACGGTCGGGGATGTCGCCGACGCCGCCCCGCGGGGCGAGGGCGGTCTCCAGGGCATCGCCCTGGCACCGGGAGACGAGTCGGCGGTCTACCTGTACTACACGACCGACCACGACAATCGGCTGATCCGAATGGAATTCGACGGCGATCGGCTGACCGATCCCCGTCCGCTGCTCACCGGTCTCGACTTCGCGTCGAACCATCATGGTGGCGCCCTGCTGTTCGACAGCACCGGACATCTGTTCGTCGCAGTTGGAGACGCGGCGGAACCCGATGTCGCACAGGATGTCCGATCGCTCAACGGAAAGATCCTGCGAGTTGATCGGGACGGGCGTGCCGCCGCAGGCAACCCGTTCGGCAATGAGGTCTGGTCGTACGGTCACCGCAACATCGAGGGTCTGGCGTTCGACTCTGCGAACCGCCTGTGGGCCACGGAGTTCGGCCAGAACGGCCAGGATGAGTTGAACCTGATCCGACGCGGCGGCAATTACGGGTGGCCGACGGTCGAAGGGGAGTCCGACGACCCGCGATTCGTCGCACCGCAGGCCACCTGGAGCACATCGGAGGCCTCACCCGCCGGGCTGGCCATCCTCGGTGACCGTGCCTACATGGCCGCGCTCCGCGGTCGCCGGCTGTGGGAGATCCCGCTCGCCGGCGAATCGGCGGGCCGGCCCGTCGATGTCCTCGCCGACACCTTCGGCCGGCTGCGCGCGGTGGCCGTCGCGCCCGACGGGGCTCTGTGGTTGGGCACGAGTAATACCGACGGACGCGGACGCCCGGTCGAGGGTGACGACCGGATACTGCGTGTACCGCTCGCCGCGACCTGACCCTCACACGCGACCGACCCACGGAACGCGAACGGACCCACCGGCAGGGAGGCCGATGGGTCCGTCGTCGGTTCAGCGCTGGGCGTTCTTGGTGCCCTGCTTGTAGAGGTTGCGCCCGATGATGAGGCGCTGGATCTCGCTGGTGCCCTCGTAGAGACGCAGCAGGCGGACCTCGCGGTAGATGCGCTCCACCGGGACGTCGCGCATGTAGCCGTTGCCGCCGTGGATCTGGACGGCGAGGTCGGCGACCTTGCCCACCATCTCGGTGCAGAAGAGCTTCGCCGCGGACGGCGCGAGACGACGGTCGGTGCCCTCGACCCAGGCGCAGGCGGCGTCGCGCACCAGCGCGCGGCCGGCCATCACGCCGGTCTGCTGGTCGGCGAGCATGGCCTGGACCAGCTGGAACTCGCCGATCGGGTTGCCGCCCTGGGTGGCGGTGGCCGCCCACGCGATCGACTCGTCGAGCGCGCGCTGAGCGGTGCCGACGGACAGTGCGGCGATGTGCACGCGACCGCGGGCGAGCGACAGCATCGCGGCCTTGTAGCCGACGTCCTCGCTGCCGCCGATGAGTGCGGAGTTCGGGACGCGGACGCCGTCGAAGTGCACGTCGGCGGTCCAGGCGCCTTCCTGGCCCATCTTGCGGTCCTTGGCGCCGACGGTGAGTCCGGCGGAATCGGCGGGCACGAGGAACACCGCGATGCCGGTGCCGTTCTCGTCGGCCGGACGGGTGCGGGCGAACACGACGAACAGGTTGGCCAGCGGTGCGTTGGTGATGAAGCGCTTCTCGCCGCTGATGACCCAGTCGTCACCGTCGCGGACGGCCTTGGTGCGCAGGCCGGCGGGGTCCGAACCGGCGCCCGGCTCGGTCAGGGCGAATGACGCGACGACCTCACCGGAGGCGATCTTCTCCAGCCAGGTGGCCTTCTGCTCGTCGGTACCGAAGCTCACCAGGACCTGACCGGCGATGCCGTTGTTGGTGCCGAACATCGATCGCAGGGCCAGTGAGGTGTAGCCGAGTTCCATGGCGAGTTCGGCGTCCTGGGTCAGGTCGAGGCCGAGACCGCCCCACTCCTGAGGGATGGCGTAGCCGAAAAGACCCATGTCCTTGGCGGTTTGGCGGATGTCCTCGGGGATGGCGTCGGTGTCGAGGATCTCCTGTTCGCGCGGCACGACGACCTCGCGCACGAACTCTCGGGTCGCCGCCAGGATGTCGGCGAAGTCTTCCGCGCTCACCTGAGAGGTGGTGGTCGGTTGTTGAATCACTCCGGTCATGGTGCCACTCTTGCGCGTCCGCGGTGAGGGGTCCAATACGAAAGTGGGATCGCTCCGATAGCCGTTGCGTATGAAACTCCGGGCCTTCGACGCCGGGAATGCAGGTTAGATTACTGGCATCACCCCGAAGCCGCCGTGTGAGCCACGACGCGCGAGGGACTGTCCGTAGTACGTCGTCTGGTGCCGCATCAGATCGAGACCTGGTGCCCGGCGCCAGGACTTCCCGGGAAGGACCGAACATGTCATCCACCACCGCCCAGCCGCTGCTCGAGGGACGCACCGCCGTCATCACCGGCGCCGCCCAGGGCATCGGTTTCGAGATCGCCCGCTCCTTCGTGGACGCCGGCGCCAAGGTGGTCCTGGGTGACCTCAACCTCGACGCCGCGCAGGCCGCCGCCGACAAGCTCGGTGACCGCGACGTCGCCCGCGCCGTGAAGTGCGACGTGGTCGAGGCCGGCGAGGTCGACGCGCTGCTCGCCGAGGCGGTCGACGGCTTCGGTTCGCTCGACGTGCTGGTGAACAACGCCGGCATCACCCGCGACGCCACCATGCGCACCATGACCGAGGAGGACTTCGACCTGGTGATCTCGGTGCACCTCAAGGGCACCTGGAACGGCACCCGCAAGGCCGCCGCGATCATGCGTGAGCAGAAGTCCGGTGCGATCGTCAACATCTCGTCGCTGTCGGGCAAGGTCGGCATGGTCGGCCAGACCAACTACTCCGCCGCGAAGGCCGGCATCGTCGGCATGACGAAGGCCGCGGCCAAGGAGATGGCTCACCACGGTGTGCGGGTCAACGCGATCCAGCCCGGCCTCATCCGCTCGGCGATGACCGAGGCGATGCCGCAGAAGGCCTGGGACCAGAAGATGTCGGAGATCCCGATGCACCGCGCGGGCGAGGTCGAAGAGGTCGCGAGCGTCGCCCTGTTCCTCGCCTCGGACATGTCGTCGTACATGACCGGCACGGTCCTCGAGGTCACCGGCGGACGCTTCATGTGAGACCCGCTCTCACACAAACATTTCCACTTCTGAGATTCTGCGAAAGGTTTCACCCATGCGCGACGTCGTCATCTGCGAGCCGGTCCGTACCCCCATCGGACGCTACGGCGGGATGTTCAAGAGCCTCACGGCAGTCGACCTGGGCGTCACCGCGCTCAAGGGCCTGCTCGAGCGCACCGGGCTCGACGGCGAGAAGGTCGAGGACGTGATCCTCGGACATTGCAACGGCAACAGCGAGGCCCCCGCCCTCGGCCGCGTCATCGCGCTCGACGCCGGACTGCCGATCACGGTGGGCGGCATGCACATCGATCGTCGATGCGGCTCGGGTCTGCAGGCCGTCATCCAGGCCGCGTACCAGGTGGGCTCGGGTGACAACGATCTCGTCGTCGCCGGTGGCGCCGAGTCGATGAGCAACGCCTCGTTCTACTCCGTCGACATGCGGTGGGGCGGCGCGCGCACCGGAATCGCCATGCACGACAGCCTCGTCCGCGCCCGCTCGACCGCCGGCGGCAAGCACTACCCGGTACCCGGCGGCATGATCGAGACCGCGGAGAACCTCCGCAAGGAATACGAGATCTCCCGCGAGGAGCAGGACGAGCTCGCCGTCGAATCCCACACTCGCGCAGTGCGTGCCCAGAAGGACGGCGTGCTGGCCGAGGAGATCATCCCGGTCACCGTGCCGGGCCGTGGCGGCGACACGGTCATCGACACCGACGAGCATCCGCGCCCGGACGTGTCGCTGGAGTCGCTGGCCAAGTTGAAGCCGATCATGGGCAAGGCCGACCCCGAGGCCACCGTGACCGCGGGCAACGCCAGCGGACAGAACGACGCCGCGTCGATGGCGATCGTCACCACCGGCGAGGTCGCCGAGAAGCTGGGCCTGCGCCCGCTCGTCAGGCTCGTCTCGTGGGGACTCGCCGGTGTCCCGCCGCGCACCATGGGCATCGGGCCGGTGCCGGCCACCGAGAATGCGCTGGCCAAGGCCGGTCTGACCCTGGCCGACATCGACCTCATCGAACTCAACGAGGCCTTCGCGGCCCAGGCTCTCGCCGTCACCCGCGAATGGGGCTTCGGCCGTTTCGGTTCCGGAGGCGACTTCGACCGCACCAACGTCCACGGCTCGGGGATCTCGCTGGGCCATCCGGTCGGCGCGACCGGCGGCCGCATGCTGGCCTCGCTGGCCCGCGAACTGCAGCGCCGGGAGGCCCGCTACGGCCTCGAAACGATGTGCATCGGCGGCGGTCAGGGACTCGCCGCGATCTTCGAACGAGTTGCCTGACCTCACAGACCCACCGGGCCCCCACTGAATTCACCCAGTGGGGGCCCGGTGTTCCACGTGATGTGGCTGTTCGAGCTGTCCGGTCGGGGCGGTGCCGCTACGAGGATTCGTATGCGACGCCCGGTCCGACGGCGACCACGCGTGGCCGCCCGTACGGGTCCTTGTTGGTTCCAGCGGTGACCTGAATCGTCCTGACGTTGCTGCCCACGGAGTAGGTGCGTTTGCCGCCGTTGGGGATGGAGTTGTACTGCGTCCACACCGCCTTGCCGGCAGCGTCCAGGAAACGAACGTGATATTGGTTTTTCCAGGTCGAGGGGAGCGTCTGGCCGTTCAGCGCCCGATTCCATCCCCAGCTGTACCGGCCGAAGAGAGTCAGATTTCGCGTCTTGTGCGATCCCAACTTGAAGTTCACGCCGGCACCGAACCCCACGCCGTTCACGATGTTGTAGGTGATCGACGAGGTATTCCATTTCAACGTTGTGGTGGTCGCTGCGCCGGCGCCGGGCGCGGCCAGCAAGTTCAGGCTCATCACGGCTGCGACCAACGCGATGACCAGGGCGACGCGGTGGCCCGACGCACGTCGAGGGGCGGAGCGGGGCGGTGGGGCGGTGAGAGCGAAGCGGGGCATGGGTCTGCTCCTCGGGAGGATTGGAGTTGTATCGAGGAGCGACGGCAAAAGGACCGCGCCCCACGAGGTCCTTCGACTCTAGCTGCCGATCAGCTTCAACGCATCGATTCTCTTCAGCCTGGTCTCAACCCGCCTGCGCGCGAATGAGTTCCACGAACGCCTGACCCACCGGCGACAGGGATGCGGGGTCGAAGGCGATCGCGAACGGCCGCACGAAGCGGGGTTCGGTCTCGCGGATGATGACGCGGTCCGCCGCCGTCGTGGCCATCGACCGTTCGAGGAGGGTGCCGCCGATCCCGGCCAGCACCATGGGGAGTCGTTCCTCCCGGTGCTCGGAGAGCACGGCGAGCGGTGGTCGGACCCCGCCGACCCGGATGGCCTCCTCGAACTCGTCGGCCACCGACTGTCCGCGCGGCACGAACACCATCGGGAACGCGGGCAGGTTTCCCAGCGGGATCGGTCCGTCGGGGACCTCGGCGTCCTCGGGATAGACGAGGACGTATTCCTGCTCACCGAGAACGATCACCTCGAGGGCGTCACCGGCGATGGGAAGATGGGCGACGGCGAATTCGCAGTGGCCGTCCTCGATGGTGGACGCGGCCCGTGTCTCGTCCCGTAATTCGCCGAGCCGCACCGATACTCGCGGATAGGTGGCGCGGAATCTGGCGATGAGGTCGACGACCGGACCCACCGCGGTGGCCGGGGAGGCGAGCAGGTCGAGATGGCCGGTGAGCTCGTCCTCCTCGGCCGCGAGGAGATCGCCGACGGCGTCGACGTCGCGGATGATCTGGCGTGCCGGACCCACCATCGTGCGACCGGCGGCCGACAGGACCATGCCCCGGCCGATGCGGTGGAACAATTGCACGCCGAGTTCGCGTTCGAGGGCGCGTAATGCTTGCGAGACCGTCGGCTGCGCGACACCCAGTGCCGTCGCGGCACCGCCGATGCCCTGGTTCTCGACCACGGCGAGGAAGTATTCGACCTGACGTAATTCCATGGCGGCCTACCAGTCCCGGGTCTCGATCGGTTCCGGGCTCAGTCCGGAATGTGCGCGGGCCGCGGAGATGAACGCGAGCGCCGCCGGCGACGGTAGTCCCGAACGGAGGACGAGCCCCCACGGCCGCGTCAGCGGCGGATCGAGCGCGAGCTGCCGGGCGCCGGCGAGCTGTTTGTCGGCCACGACGCGCGGGACAACCGTTGCGCCCGTGCCGCGTTCGACGAGGTTCCAGATCGCCGCCGGCAGCGGACAGTCGATCACGATGTTGTGCGCGTCGTCGTCGATGAGTTCGGCGAACAGGGCCGCGGTGTGCTGGTCGCTGTGGTCGACGACCAGTGGTACCGACCGAATGGCACTGCGCGGCACGGTGTCCGGTAGGCCGTCGGCCAGTTCCTCCGGCGCGGCCACCACGAGTTCCTGTTCGGACATCGGGATGGCGGAGAACGTCGCGTGTTCGGCCGACGAGTCGATGACGCCGATCTCGGCGTTCCCGGAGCGCAGTGCGGAGAGCACACCCGCCGGGCTGTCGGCGGCGAGGACTCGTACCGCGAGCTTCGGGAATCGCTCCCGGAACAGGCGGACGATGTCGACGAGGGGGTCGATGCTGAACGCCGCATACGTCACCACGTCGACACGTCCGGCCTGTAGCTTCCGCACCGAGTCGACCTTGCGCTTGGCGCGCTCGACGTCGGCGAGGATGCGCCTCGCCGCGTCGTCGAGCTTGCGTCCGGCCTCGGTGAGTTCGAGGCGTCTACCCGTCCGGTCGAACAGGGTCACACCCAGACGCTTCTCCAGCGTCCGGATGGCCTGCGACAACGAGGGCTGGGAGATGTAGAGCGACTGGGCGGCCCTCGTGATCCCGCCGTGGTCGACGACCGCGACGAAGTAGGTCACGAGGTGCAGGTCCACTCCAGCCACTCTAGTGACTCACTTCTCCGGGCTTCAGCGGCCCTTCCGCTGCGACAATCAGCGGCCCTTCCACTGGGGAGCGCGCTTCTCGGCGAATGCCTTGGCACCCTCCTGCGCGTCCTCGGACTTGAAGACCGGGGTGAGGTAGTCCCACTGCTTCTTGATCAGGTCGGTGTCGGTGTACTTGATGGCCATCGAGGTGACCTGCTTGGTGGCGCGCACCGCGAGCGGTCCGTTGGCGGCGATCTTCGCGGCCAGCTCACGCGCACCGGCGAGTGCCTCGCCGGGCGCGGTGACCTTGTTGACCAGTCCGAACTGGTGGGCGCGCTCGGCGGTGAGCGGGTCACCGGTCAGGGCGAGTTCCATCGCGACCTGGTACGGGAGGATCTTCGGCAGACGCAGAAGGCCGCCGGCTGCTGCGGCGAGACCGCGCTTGACCTCCGGGATGCCGAACTTGGAGTTCTCGGCGGCGACGACGAGGTCGGCCGACAGGGCGAGCTCACAGCCTCCGGCCAGGGCCCAGCCCTCGACCGCGGCGATCAGCGGCTTGCTCGGCGGGGCCTCGGTGAGGCCACCGAAACCGCGGCCCTTCAGCGAGACCTGCTCGCCGCGCGAGAAGGCCTTGAGGTCCATGCCCGCGCAGAACGTGCCGCCGGCGCCGGTGAGGATGCCGATCGTGAGGTCGTCGCGCGACTCGAGTTCGTCGATGGCGGCGGCGATGCCCTCGGACACCTCGAGGTTGACGGCGTTCTTCGCCTCGGGGCGGTTGATCGTGATGACGGCGACTCCGTCGGCGAACTCGGTGAGCACGGCGCTCATGCGTGATTCTCCTCTGTGTGGTGAACTGCGGATGGTGAACTGCTGGTGCGGTGTTCGGACATGGTCGACAGCGACCACCGGACCGGTTCGATCGCGGTGTCGGCGAGGTCGGGTTCCGTCGGTGCCGTCGTCGAGGCGAGGATTCCGCGTTCACTCAGGACCAGCAGGTGAGCGTCGGTCTCGCGGAGGGCGAGTCGTTTCATCGTGAGGTTGAGGTCGCTGAACGGCCGGGACCAGCTGACGGACCGGGTGATCTCCCATGCCGTGGACTCCGGGCGGGCGGCGACCGTCTCGGTGATCTCGGTGAGCCGTTCCTCGTGATGGGACAGCAGTCCGGTGACGCGGGCGCCCAGACCGCGGAAGCGGTACTCGTGCGACGGCAGGGCCTCGTGGTCGCGCATCCGCTCGGTGTTGGCCAGCGACGTCAGGTAGTCCGCGAGCGGGCTCTGCGTCTGCATCGGGCTGGTGGATACGTTCGGGCTGATCCGGGGCAGAAGGTGGTCACCGGTGAAGATGATCCCGGCGTCGTCGTCGGCGAAACACAGGTGGCCGGGGGTGTGGCCAGGTGTCCAGATCGCGCGCAGGTTCCAGCCCGGGATGTCGAGCGGGGCGTCGGCGGTCAGTTCCCGATCGATGGTCCGGCCGTCGGGCAACCGGACGAAGTCGACGAGTCCCAGCCCGGCGACGTCGGCCGGGGCGCCGAGCACCCGCAGTTCCCACCGGGCCTCGTCGAGCTGGCGTTCGACCTCGTCGTCGGAGTGATAGCGGAGGTGGCAGGCGTCGTCGCGGTGCATCAGGAGTTCGGCGTCGGTGTGTTCGAGCAGCCTCGGGACCAGGCCGAAATGATCGGGATGGAAGTGGGTGATGGCGGCCGATCGGACGTCGGTGACGTCGTGGCCGGTGCTGCGGATGCCGTCGACGAGGGCCTGCCACGACTCGTCCGACGGCCAGCCCACGTCGATGAGCGCCAGGCCGCCGTCGGGTCGCGCCAGGGCGTAGACCAGGACGTATCGCAGTGGATTGGGGCCCATCGGCACGGGGATCGACCACAGGCCGGGACGCACCTCTTCGACGGGTGGGAGCACCTTGTCGGCCCAGGCCTGCTGCTGACGCCGACCGGTCACCTCGATAGTGGTCATGTCCGGCCTCCTGGGCTGTCTCGTTCGCGGCGAATCGCCACGACTGTTGTGCTGCGCAACATTCATCCGATCACGAGAGCCCGGTCACCCTCAAAGTCGGGGTGGCTCAGGACGCGTGAGGAACTACCTATGGATCGAAGGTTTGCCTGGTGATGACCCGTCCATCCCGACCCGACGGTCGATCCCGATCCGGTCCAGGAACCCGGCGTCGTGCGAGACGACGAGTAGCGCGCCGTTCCAGCTCTCGAGCGCCGCGACGAGTTGCGTGACGGTGTCGAGATCCAAGTTGTTGGTCGGTTCGTCGAGGATCAGCAGCTTCGGGGTCGGGTCACCGAGCAGTGCGTCGGCGAGGCCGACGCGCAGCCGTTCGCCGCCGGAGAGCTCCCCGAGCGCACGGTCGGCGCGCGTTCCGCGGAACAGGAAGCGCGCCAGATGGGCGCGGACCTCCTGCGTGCCGATGTCCGGATGGTGCGCCGACACCATTCCGGCGATCGACACCGCCGGGTCGTCGAAGGCGATCTGTTGCGGCACATACGCATACGGAACCGCGATGGACTCGCTTCCGATGAGGTCGGCGATCAGCGTCGACTTCCCGGAACCGTTGGGCCCCACGAGCGCGATCCGTTCCGGGCCGTCGATGCGCAGCCGATCGTCGGTGATGACCTGGGTGCGTGACGCGACCTCGACCTCGGGCACCGAGATGCGTGCGGTTCGGTCGTCGCGGACGTCCTCACGCGCCCCGTCGAGACGGGAGGCGGCCGCTGCCACGTCGTCGCGATGGGCGTTGCGCAGCTTTCCGGCCGAGACCTGGGCCTCGCTTCGACGCTTGTGCGCGATGATCTTCGGCACCCGCTTCTCCCGTTCGGCGGTCGCCGCGGTGCGAGCCCGGCGATCGAGCTTGATCTGCGCGTCTACCAGCTCGCGGCGCTGTCTGCGGAGATCGCCGGCGGCGGTCGCGACCGCCGCCTCCGCCGCGTCCTGCTCGGCGTCGACGATCTCGCGATAGTGCGTGTACGGACCGCCGAAGAACCGGACGCGGCCCCGATACAGCTCGAGCGTCGCGTCTACGCGCTCGAGCAGTTCGAGATCGTGACTCACGACGATCACCGTGCCGGCGAAGGCGTCGATGGCGTCGAAAAGCCTTGTCCGTGAACTGGTGTCGAGGTTGTTGGTCGGTTCGTCGAGGAGCAGGACCGACGGTCTGCGCATGAGCGCTGCGACGATCGACAACAGCGTCGCCTCGCCACCCGACATGGCACCGACCCGGCGGTCGAGATCGGTGGGCAGACCCATCTGTGCGAGGAGTTCGAGCGCCCGCTCGTCGACATCCCAGTCGTCGCCGACGGTGTCGAAGTCGGCGGTGTCGACCGAGCCGCCCTCGATGCGACGGATCGCGGCGCGGATGCCGTCGATGCCGAGGGCCGCGGACACGGTCGACGCCGGATCCGACTGCGGATCCTGCGGAACGATCCCGACCTCGGGGCGGAACCGGTGCCCGCGATGGCGACGCTGCCCGACGCCGGGCGCAGGCGTTGCGCGATCAGTCCGAGCAACGTCGACTTACCTGCGCCGTTGGCGCCGATCA
This sequence comes from Gordonia westfalica, assembly GCF_900105725.1. NCBI lineage: Bacteria > Bacillati > Actinomycetota > Actinomycetes > Mycobacteriales > Gordoniaceae > Gordonia > Gordonia westfalica. Next base: position 2,260,894 of record NZ_FNLM01000034.1, on the reverse strand, counting down.
ACGAATACGTCGAGGCGCCCAGCGTGAGGTTGAGGTGGTCGAAGACCACGGTGCCGTCGGGCCAGATGAACGAGACGTCGGACAGCACGATGGACGACGCCTGGGAAGACAGAGATGTGGACACGAGACTCCTGAAGTGGTGAGGATTCACCGACGGGGCGTCTGTTCGACGTCGCGCGCATCGGCGGGGGCCACTTCAGTTCTTCACGTGCGGGATCACTCCTCGGGTCGGCGGCTACAGCGGGGTCCACCGTAGCGGATGGGTTCGGGTCTGCCAACAGGTTTTCAGGCCGGGCTATTCGTCCGGTTCCTCGTGTCGCCGCTACGGTTGAGGGCATGTCCTTCATTCGTACCTCGGTGTCCAACGGAGTCGGCGAGATCGTCCTCGACCGCCCGAAAGCCCTGAACGCGCTGGACCTGACCATGATCGACGACATGTACGCCACGCTCGGCGAGTGGGGCGACGACGATTCGATCGACACGGTTCTCGTCACCTCGGCCAGCGACCGTGCGTTCTGCGCGGGCGGCGACATCCGGGCCATCCGCGATCATTCGCTCGACGGAGACGCCACGGCGATCACGCGCTACTTCAGCCGCGAGTACCGCCTCGACCAGATGGTCGCCGACTATCCCAAGCCCTACATCAGCCTGATCGACGGCGCCGCGATGGGCGGGGGGCTCGGCATCAGTGTGCACGGCGAGATCCGGGTCGTCACCGAGAAGGCGATGATCGCGATGCCCGAGACCGCGATCGGTTTCTTCCCGGACATCGGCTCCACCTACTTCCTGCCGCGGCTGCCCGAGGGGGTCGGCATGTGGCTGGGCCTCACCGGCGCACGCCTCCGCGGCATCGACGCCGTGGCCGTCGGTCTGGCAACGCATTTCGTGTCGTCGGCCGATCTGCCGGGGGTCGCCGAGGTCATCCGGTCCGGTGGATCGCTGGCCGACGCGCTGGCGACTTCGGGGACCACCGAGACCAGCGACGTCCCGCTCCGCAAGATCGGGGAGTACTTCGCTGACGACAACATCGCCGCCATCGTCGGTGGCCTGCGCGGCGCGATCGGCGACGAGTGGGCCGAGGAGATGATCGGCCTGATGGAGAAGGCGTCACCCACCAGCCTGTGGGTCACGGCCGCGATGATCAGCGCCGGTGCGCAGTCGGGGATCGACGAGTGTTTCGACCGGGAACTACATGCGGCCGAACAGATCACGACGACCAACGACTTCCGCGAGGGGGTGCGGGCGGTGCTGGTCGACAAGGACCGCAACCCGTCGTTCGACCCCGCCGGGATCGACGACGTCGACCCGGCGGTCGTCGCGCGGATCGTGGGCGGGTAACTACGGCGTCAGCTGGAACCGTCCGGACAGCACGACGGTCGGCGGGGTGCCGGCGTCGGGCTGCGGGGAGGCCGACTTCTCGTCGGCGTCGTAGGCCACGTCGTCGTCGGGCGCGAACGGGTTGGCTTCCACTCGTGAGGCTTCCGGGCAGGTGAACGATCCGGCGGCGAGCTTGCCCGACATCCCGCTGATGCTGAGCTGGCACGCCGAGGACTGGTGGTAGACACCGTCGACCGAGACCCCGACCTGAGCGTTGATCGGCTTCGTCAGGGGTCCGGCGGTGGGTCGTGGTCCGCCGCCGGCCGGTGGGACGGTGCCGCCGGTCAATTCGCTGATGGGGAACTCGATCTGGGCGCCGTCGGTCCCGGTTCCCTTGAACACGAACAGCAATGAGTCCGGTGGGACGTCGGGCCGCGACGGACCCCACCGCGTGAACTCGTAGCAGCTGGTCGCGTCGTCGGAGGTTGCGCCGCTGCCGGCTGCCGGGAGTCCGGTCGTGGTGCCGGCCGGCTCGGTGATCGCGATCCGGATGTCGCCGGAACGGAAGTCGAGGCCGTGGCCGCCGCGGTCGACGCTTCCCCGCGGTGGTTTCTCCGCGCACTTCGCGGGATCGATCGGCCTGGCCGCCGGGGTGGGTGCCGTGCTCGTCGACACCGGCGCCGGTGTCGGGTCGCCGGCGCAGCCCGACAGGAGGAGCGCCGCCGCGGCTACCGCGGCCAGCGCGCCGGCACCGCGGGTGCGCACGAGGTGACGCGTCATCGAGTCAATCCGCCGCGGCGACAAGGGGTTGCAGCGTCAGGTCGGGATGTTCCTTCTCGATGTACTGCAGACGCCACTTGTCGCTGAAGAGCGCCAGGATCGCGCCGTCGGTCCGGGTGAACACCTCGACGCCGCGCTGCCGGTCGAGTTCGGGTGCGCTCTCCTCATCGGTTCGTCGGGCGATGGTGTACCCGAGCGGTTCGATGATGGTGTCGACGTTGAACTCGGCCTTCATGCGGGCGGTGACGACCTCGAACTGCATGGGGCCCACCGCGGCGAGGACCGGCGACATGTCGCCGCGGGTGTCGTTGCGCAGCACCTGCACGACGCCCTCGCTGTCGAGCTGGTCCATCGCCTTGCGGAACTGCTTGTACTTGTCGGCCGTCGTCGCACGCAGCGTCGAGAAATGTTCCGGCGCAAACGAGGGAATCGGCGGGAACTGGACCTTCGGCCCGTCGAAGAGCGTGTCGCCCGGGGCCAGCGCGGTCGCATTCACCAGGCCGACGACGTCGCCCGGATAGGCGGTGTCGACGGTGGAACGGTCCCGGCCGAACACGGCCTGGGCGTACTTGGTGGCGAACGGTTTCCCGGTCTGCGCATGCGTGACGACCATGCCGCGCTCGAACTCGCCGGACACGATCCGCATGTACGCCAAGCGATCTCGGTGACTGGAGTCCATACCGGCCTGCACCTTGAACACGACGGCACTGAACGGGTCGGTCACCGGACGTTCGTTGCCCTCGATGTCGAGGCGGCCGGCGGGCGGTGGAGCGAGCTCGACGAGCACCTCGAGCAGTTGCCGCACACCGAAGTTCAGCATCGCCGAGGCGAAGATCATCGGTGAGGTCTGGCCGGCCAGGAACATCTCCTGGTCGTGGTCCTGACCCATCTCGGAGAGCAGTTCGCTCTCCTCGACGGCGGCCGTCCACTCGTCGCCCTCGCGTGCCGCCGCGTCGTCGGCGCTCATGATCTCCTCGGGGGCGATCTTCGCGCCGCCGGCGGTGCGGGTGAAGTGCACGTACTCGCCGGTGCGCCGGTCGAGCAGGCCGCGAAAGTCGCCGGCGATGCCGACCGGGAAGAACAGCGGGGTCGGCGTGAGACCGATGCGTTCGGTGATCTCGTCGATCAGCTCGAGCGGGCTCTGACCGGGACGGTCCCACTTGTTGATGACCGTGATCACCGGGATGCCGCGGTGACGACACACCTGGAAGAGCTTCAGGGTTTGCGGCTCGAGGCCCTTGGCCGCGTCGATGAGCATCACCGCGGCGTCGACGGCGGTCAGCACGCGGTAGGTGTCCTCGGAGAAGTCGGCGTGACCGGGGGTGTCCACCAGGTTGATCACGCTCGGCACGTCCGGCTCGCTGTGCTCGGCGGCGTAGTTGAACTGCAGCGCGGTGGAGCTGACCGAGATGCCGCGGGCCTTCTCCATCTCCATCCAGTCGGAGACGGTGGACTTGCGTCCCGCCTTGCCATGGATCGCACCCGCCTCGCTGATCATGCGCGCATGCAGCGCCAACGCCTCGGTCATCGTCGACTTACCGGCGTCCGGATGGGAGATGATCGCGAAGGTACGTCGGCGCTTGACCTCGGTTGCGACGTGAGAACTCACGAGATTCGAGGCTACTCGGCTGGTCGGGGGGCATCCAAACTGATGGCGTTCCGACGATGCGGCAACTGGTGCCGGCAGCCGGGACCAGCTGCCGCAATCTCAGATGCCGGGAACCGGCGGGAGGGGTCGTCGCGTCCAATCGTCGTGCAGATGCCACCCCGCCTTCGACGCCACGCGCTCACACGCGACGGGGTCGTGACGATCGCCGAAGCTCTGGAGTTCGGGCTGACCAAGTCGGGTATCCATCGACGCGTGGGGGCCGGCCTGTGGACGCCGCAATCGCGCGGCGTGTACACCCTGGCTGATCATCCGGTCACGCCGCGGACCCGAGCCCGGCTCGCGGTGGCTGCGGTCGGCAACGGCGCAGCACTGTCCGGCGTCGGTGCCGCGTGGTGGCACGGCATCGTCGACGAGCCGCCGAAGAAGTTCACCGTCACCGCGCCGCGGTCTCGGCACGGATCACCGGTCGAGGGAGTCCAGCTGCGCTACCGGCCTCTCGCGGATGCCGAGACGGTCACTCGCGACCACCTCGTCGTGACATCGTTGCCGTTATCTGTGCTGGAGGCGTCGGTCGAAAGCGGCAGCAACGTCCTCGACGCCGCGCTGCTCCTGCGCCGGGTGTCGATCGAGCAGCTACGGACCGCTGCTGAGCGTCGTCGCAGGAAGGGGGACGCGACTGCGATCGCGGCGCTGGTTGCCGGGGTCGAGGCCGGAGCGCGGTCCGAGGCCGAACGGCTCGCGGTCGATCTGTTGCGGCAGGGCGGAGTGGAGGGCTTCATGTGCAACCACCCGGTCGACGGATACTTCGTCGACGTCGCGTTCCCGGACAGGATGCTCGCCGTCGAGATCGACGGCATGGCCTTCCATCGCGACGCCGAGACGTTTCAGCGCGACCGCCGTCGGCGAAACGACCTGATCGCACAGGGCTGGACGGTCCTGAACTTCACGTGGGCGGATCTCAGGGAACGTCCGGAGTACGTCGTCGAGCGCGTACGTCAGGCGCTCGCTGTCTGAAAACAGATGCGGCAGTTGGTCCCGGAAAGCGGGACCAACTGCCGCAACTGGAAGAGGTGTCCTACTCGAACGGCACCGGCGGGAGCTTGACGACCTGCGAGGCGTACGAGAGTCCGGCACCGAAGCCGAGGAGGAGGGCGGTCTGGCCCGGCTGTGCCTTGCCGGTGGAGAGGAGGTCCTCCATGGCGAGCGGGATGGAGGCGGCGGAGGTGTTGCCGGTGTACTCGATGTCCTTGGCGACCACCGCGTCGTCGCGCAGCTTGAGGTTCTTGGCGAGCAGCTCGTTGATGCGGGCGTTGGCCTGGTGGGGGACGAAGACGTCGAGGTCCTCGGAACCGAGCTTGGCGGCCTCGAGGGCGCGCAGCGCGACCTTGCCCATCTCGAACGCGGCCCAGCGGAACACCGCGGTGCCCTCCATGCGCAGGTAGGGGCGGTGGACGCGGTCGCCGTCGAGGAAGGTCACCCAGTCGTAGTCCTGGCGGATGGCGTTGAACTGCGAGCCGTCCGAACCCCAGACCACCGGGCCGAGTTCCTGTTCCTCGGTCGGTCCGACGACCACGGCGCCGGCACCGTCGCCGAAGATGAAGCAGTTGGTGCGGTCGGTCATGTCCAGGGCCACCGACAGCTGCTCGGCGCCGATGACCAGCACGTTGGTGGCGCTGCCGCCGCGGATCATGTCCGACGCGAGGGCCATGCCGTAGCCGAAGCCTGCGCAGCCGACGGTGACGTCGAAGGCGGGGACGCCATTGCAGCCGAGTTCGGTGGCGACCTTGGTTGCACCGGCGGGGGTCAGGAGCAGGTGCGTGTTGGTCGCGAGGATGACCGCGTCGATGTCGGAGCCGTGCAGCAGGGCGTTCGCGATGGCCTTGCGTCCGGCGTTGACCGCCATCTCCATGACGCTCTCGTCACGACGGGCGAAGCGGCGGGTCTTGATCCCGGTGCGGGTGTAGATCCACTCGTCGGAGGAGTCGATGTGCTCGCAGATCTCGTCGTTGGTGACCACACGCTCCGGGCGGTAGGCGCCGATCCCGAGCATGCCGATGTTGTTGATCCCTGAGGTGTCCGCGATGACTGCCATGGTCTTCCTTCCGAATATGTGACCCGACATACGACGGTACTCACCCGGCCACTTACTAGGAAGTACCGCATCCCCCTACGCACATCGTTACCGGCCGATTCGGATCTCCACGGCCGAAGCGGACCGAATGTGTCCTCATTGCGATGAAAACTGGGGCGCAGATCGGTCGAAACCTCACGGCAGGCCGGAATAGAAGGGGAGTCCGCATGATTCACGCACGCGGTTTGGTCCAGGTGTTCCACACCGGGAAAGGCAAGAAGAAGCGCGAGGTGCGAGCCGTCGACGGCGTCGACCTCGACATCGCCGAGGGGGAGGTGGTCGGCTTCCTCGGGGCCAACGGCGCGGGAAAGACGACCACGCTGAGGATGCTGACGACGCTGCTGCGGCCCACCGCGGGCACTGCAACGGTCAACGGCTACGACGTCGTCGCCGACCCGGTGTCAGTTCGACGCAGCATCGGCTACGTGTCCCAGGCCGGAGGCACGTTCAGCCAGGCGCAGGCCGGGGACGAGATCGTCGACCACGGGATGCTCTACGGGCTCTCGCGAGCCGAGGCGACCCGACGCGGCCGGGCGCTGTTCTCGGAGCTGCAGCTCGACGGCCTGTGGGAACGGATGCCCAAGAACATGTCCGGCGGTCAGAAGCGCCGCCTCGACATCGTGATGGGGCTCGTCCACCAACCGTCGCTGGTGTTCCTCGACGAGCCGACGACGGGCCTCGACCCGCAGGCCCGCGCCAACCTGTGGGAGCACATCCGCAGGTTGCGGACCGAACGCGGCGCGACGGTGTTCCTCACGACGCACTATCTCGACGAGGCGGACGAACTCTCGGACCGGATCCTCATCATCGACAACGGCCGGATCGTCGCCGCGGACACCCCCGACAACCTCAAAGCGCAGGTCTCCGGCGATCTGGTGGCCCTCGAGGTCGCCGACGCCGCCGCGGTCACGACGGCGGCGGAGAGACTCGCCTCGGTCGGTGGCGGCAACGGCGGCGGCCGGATCGAGGTGGACGGACGCCATGTCCGCGGCCGGGTGCCGCGCGCGGGCCGGGCGGTACCGGGCCTGCTCCGAGACCTCGACGCGTCGGGGATCTCGCTGGATTCCATCGAGGTCATCCGGCCGACCCTCGACGACGTGTTCCTCACCCTCACCGGCCGCTCGCTGCGCGACGCGGAGACCGAACGTGATCCCGTGGAAATCGAACCTGCCTCCGCCGCAACCACTTCCGACGAGTCCACCCGACGCACCGAGCAGGAGGTCGCCCGATGAACAGCTTCTTCCGTGACAGCACCATCGTGTTCCGGCGCCAGATCCGGATGAACCTGCGCAATCCCGCCTGGGTCCTGATCGGCGTCATGCAGCCGATCCTCTACCTGCTGCTGTTCGGCCCGTTGCTCAAGCCGCTGGTGGCGCAGTTCCCCGGCGGCGCGGACAACCCGTACACCTTCCTGGTGCCGGGACTTCTCGTGCAGCTGGGACTGTTCGGGGCGTTGTTCGCCGGCTTCAGCCTGATCGGCGAATGGCGTGAGGGTGTCATCGAGGCCGAGCGGGTCACCCCGGCGAGCCGGACGGCGCTGCTCGCCGGTCGTCTGATGCGCGACATGCTGCAGTTGCTGGTGCAGGCCCTGATCCTGGTGATCCTCGGCTACGCCATGGGCATGCGTGGGTCGATCGTCGGCGTGATCCTCGGCATCCTCATCACACTGCTCATCGGCGGTGCGTGCGCCGCGGCGTCGAACGCCCTGGCGCTGACGACGAAGAGCGAGGATGTGATGGCCCCGCTCATCAACATGGTGATGATGCCGGTGCTGTTGCTGTCCGGAATCCTGCTGCCGATGACGCTCGGGCCGGGATGGTTGCAGGGATTGAGCGACTTCATGCCGTTCCGCTGGATCGTCGACGCCGTGCGCGACACCTTCGGCGGCGACCTCGCGAGCGCTCAGGTCCTGTGGGGAGTTCTCGCCTCACTCATCCTGGCGAGCCTCGGAACCTGGTGGGGTACTTCGGTGTTCCGCAAGGAGAACGCCTGACCCGTTCGCTCCCTGAGGTGCGAGGAGCGTAAGCGACGAGCCACGAACGGCTGGTGAGCACATCTCGTCAGCCCTTCGTGGCTCGCTGCGCTCGCACCTCAGGGAGCGGGGGACTACCAGGCGTGCACGGTGTTCTGTGCGCTCTCCAGATCCTGGGAGACGAGCAGTTCGATGGCGTCGCACCCGTTGCGGATCATCAGCTCGACCTCGGCCCGGTCCGCGGACGGGAACGGCTTCAGCACGAAGTCGGCGGGGTCCTGCCGGCCGGGCGGACGGCCGATGCCCATCCGCACACGCAGATAGTCGCGGGTGCCCATGACCCGGCTGATCGACCGCAGCCCGTTGTGGCCGCCCTCGCCGCCGCCGCGTTTGAGTCGTACCGCACCGAAGTCGATGTCGAGTTCGTCGTGAACGACGATCAGGTCGGCAGGCGCGACGGAATAGAACTTGGCCAGCGGGCCGATCTGCCGGCCGGACTCGTTCATGTAGACGCGTGGCTTGGCCACGAGAACAGACTGGCCGCCGAGGCGGACCTCGGCGACCTCCGCACCGGATTTCTTGTGAACCTTCCAGCGCTCGCCTGCCGAGTCGACGAGGCCGTCGGCGACCATCGCGCCGACGTTGTGCCTCGTCTTCTCGTACTTGGACCCGGGATTACCGAGTCCGACAATCAGTTTCACCACTGATTCGATCTCACCACTCGGGTCGAGCAGTTCGGGGGTCGGATTACTCCGACTCCGCGGGAGCCTCGGCAGCCTCACCCTCGGCACCTTCGGTGGCGTCGGCGTCGGACTCGGTGGCCGCGGCCTGGGCCTCGTTGACGGCGACGATCAGGGTCTCCGGATCGGCGATCAGGGTGACGCCCTCCGGCAGGTCCAGGTCGGAAGCGTGGATGGAGGTGCCGGCCTCGGCGCCCTCGACGCTGACGACGATCTGCTCGGGGATCGACAGGGCGTCGGCCTCGACCTCGACGACGCTGGCGTCGGAGACGACGAGGGTGCCGGGAGCGGCGTCACCCTCGACGACGATGGCGACCTCGACGGTCACCTTCTCGCCGCGGCGGACGATGAGGAGGTCGGCGTGCTCGATGTAGTTGCGGATCGGGTGGACGTCGACCTGCTTGGTCAGCGCGAGCTGGCTGGTGCCCTCGATGTCGAGATCGATGATCGCGTTGAGGCCGTTGTTACGCAGGATCGCGGCGAAGTCGCGGGCCGGGAGGTGCAGGTGCTGCGGGTCGGTGCCGTGGCCGTAGAGCACGGCGGGAACCTTGCCCTCGCGACGTGCGCGGCGAGCGGCGCCCTTGCCCTTCTCGGTGCGGGTGCTGACAGCCAGCTTGGAGGCCTGAGTAGCCATGGTGATCTCCTCTGATCAGTGGTTGCGGTCGTTCGTCCGTCGCGACGAGCAACGGGCACGGATTCCGACCGCGGACACCCACCGGGCCACATGCGGGCACCAGAGGAGACTGCGATGGTCGCGCCGATCACGGTGACTGGGTCACCCTCGCCGAGACAACGGTGGCAAGGATAGTCGACGACCTGCCGAGATGTCACATCGCCCCACGTGGACGGCCGGATCCACGGCATACTGGGCTGCCATGACCTCACAGACCCCGATCGAGATCGTGACGACACTCCTCGACGCGTTCGCGCGCGACGACACCTCGGCCGCGCTCGCGACGATCGACGACGACATCGCCTACACCAACGTGTCGCTGCCGACCATCTACGGCAAGAAGAAAGTCGCCGGAGTGCTGGGCGGCGTCGCGAGCAAGTCCTGGATCAACTTCAACTACCGCATGATCAACGTGAGCGCCGACGAGGCGGGCGTCGTGTTGACCGAACGCATCGACGAGCTGCGCTTCGGGCGACTGCACCTGCAGTTCTGGGTGTGCGGACGCTTCGAGATCCGCGAGGGCCGGATCGCGGTGTGGCGCGATTACTTCGACTATTTCGCCATGACCAAGGGACTCCTGCGCGGCGTCGCAGCTCTCGCGGTCCCGGCCCTGCAGAAGCCGCTACCGGCGCCGGTGCTCGCTCAGTAGTCGGCCGGCTAGCGGTTCAGCGGGCTGTAGAACACCAGCCCGTTGCCCTGGTTGTCGTACACCACGGCACGACGTTCGTGTGCGTCGTCGTAGGGGCCCTTGACGATGGCGCCGCCGTCGGCCTCGATCGCCTTCGCGGCGGCGTCGACGTCGGCGGTCTTGATGCCGACGACGACCTTGCCGGGGATCGGGTGGTCGACCGCGGTGGCGAGGGCGATCGTCACCGGGCCGCCGTCGAGTGCGGCGAAGTGGGCGCCGTCGCGGAACTTCAGCGACATGCCCAGCGTCTCGGTGTAGAACTTGATCGATTCGTCCAGGTTCTCGGTGGACAGGATGATCATCTTGGCTTCGTAGCTCATGTGTCCGATGCTAGCGAGGATCGGTGATCGCCGAAACACCTGAATCGCGTTCTGGCACAGAGCTGTACAAATCGGTCGCCGATCGGGTCATCCGTGCGACCAAAGTCCCGGATTCCCGGGACCGACGCCCCTTCAGAGAATCTCGTCGAGCTTCTCGAACGGCCGCGGGATGCGGGTTCCCTTGTCGGTCACCACGATCGGACGCTCGACGAGGACGGGGTGAGAGACCATCGCGTCGAGGATCTGATCATCGGTCGCCGACGCGAGGTCCAGCTCCTTGTCGAGCGCCTCGCGCTTGCGAACGGCCTCCGACGGGGTGAGTCCGGCGTCGGCGAACAACTGCACGAGCTGCTCGCGCGTGTACGGCTCGTCGAGATACTTGACGACGGTCGGCTCGATGCCGGCGTCGCGGAGTGCCTGCAGCGTCTTGCGCGAGGTCGAGCACTTCGGGTTGTGATAGATCGTCGCATCCACGAAATACACCGTACCCAGCGCAAAGCGGTCCGGGTTCCAGAGGGGGAGAACCCGGACCGCTCGCGAACCCGTTCTGCGGGTGAGATCGCTACTCGGGATCGAGTGCGAAGTCGTACTGCACGACGTTCCGACCGTCCTCGTCCGGCTTGGGGTCGAGGAGCAGCTCCGGCTTGGTCGCCGAGGCGACGTCGCTGTCGAGCCAGTCGCCACCCGCGAAGTACAGCTGCGTGACGATCGGATGCCGGCCCTTGGCCGAGACCCGCAGATGCAGGTGCGCGGGTCGCCAGGGGTGCCAGCCGGCGGTCTCGATGAACTTGCCGGTCGGTCCGTCGGTCGGGATCTGGTACGGCGCGGGCTGGATGGTGGTGATCTCGTAGCGGCCTTGACCGTCGGTCACGACCGTGCCGCGCAGATTCCAGGCCGGGAGGTGCGGCGCGAACCCCGAGTAGTAGCCCTCGGCGTCGGCGTGCCAGATCTCGATCGTCGCGCCGGCCATCGGGCTGCCGTCGAGGTCGGTGACCTGGCCGTGCATCACGAACGGCGTCTCGCGGGCGTCGACGCTGCGCATCGGGAGGGTGCAGCGTGCGGGCAGCAGCGGGGAGTCGGGGAGGTAGTACGGGCCCTCGATGCTTCCCTTGGTGCCCTGGTACTTCCGCGAGTTGACCTCCTCGATGTCGTGTTCGACGAACACGTCGAGCAGAAGCGGCCACTCACCACCCTCGCCGACGTCGATGAGCCACTGCTTGAGGACCCGGTACTCGTCGTAGGTGATCTCGTACTTGTCGATCAACGCGCTGAAACCGGCGAAGGCCTCGGATGCGATGGCCGACAAGCGTTCCGGCGAGGTGTCGGCGGTGAACCGGTGGCCGGCGAAGGCTGCGGTAGCGGCGCTGCCGGAACCGGCGGCGGTCGGCGAGTCGACGCTGGGGGACTCGACGGGGGCCGGGGGTCGTTCGATGGTGGTCATGTTGTCTCCTGGTTCGAAAGCTGTGTATTCGAGAAGAGCTGTGCGAGAAAGCGTCAGCGGTTCCCGAAGTAGCTGACGTCGTCGTTGCCGATGAGATCGGGCACGGTCCAGCCGTCGAGGTCGTACTCGGACAGGCACTGCTCGGCGAGACCCTTCATCTCCCCGACGGTGCCGCGGGCATCGGCGAACATGAGGAGCTCGGCCTTGACGCCCTCGTGGTTCCCGGCGTAGTTGCGCTCGTAGAGCTCGTGACGGCCGCCGAACTCGCTGCCGATCGAATCCCACAGGGCCTTCATGACCTTCACGCGATCGACGGCCATGATGCCGTCGGAGCCGCGGACGTACTTGTCGAGGTAGGGGCGGACGTCGGGGCTCTTGAAGTCCGCCGAGCTCGACGGCAGGTAGATCAGACCCGACGCGACGTCCTGCTCGATGATCTCCTTCACACGCGGGTAGCCCTGCTGGGCGAACATGCGGTAGGTCAGGCCGTACTCGAGCTTCGGGATGACGGTGTCACCGATCCACGGCTCCGGGTTGTTCACCATGGCATCGCTCAACGACCAGAACAGGTTTCGCCAGCCGATGACCTCACCGACGCGGGTCTGCACGCCGCGGAACCCGCCGGCGCCGGTGCAGTCGAGTGCCTTCATGAGCAGACCGGCGATGAAGTCCAGCTTCACCGCGAGGCGGGTGCACCCCTGCAGGGTGAAGCGGGGGAGGAAGCCGGACTGCGGGAAGAAGGCGTTGATCTTGTCGACGTCGCCGTACATGAAGACGTTCTCCCACGGCACGAGCACCTTGTCGAAGACGAAGATGGTGTCGTTCTCGTCCATGCGGCTCGACAGCGGGTAGTCGAACGGTGTGCCCATCACGGCGGCCTGCTGGGTGTACGACGACCGGCAGATGAGCTTCACGCCCGGTGCGTCCATCGGGACGGTGCAGATCAGGGCGAACTGCTTCTTCTTGATGGGCAGGCCGTAGTGGGAGATGAAGTTGTAGTTGGTGATCGCCGAACCCGTCGCGACGACCTTGGCGCCGGAGACGATGAGGCCGGCGTCGGTCTCCTTCTCCACCTTCATGAACACGTCGCCCACCTCGTCGGGCGGCAGCTGACGGTCGACCGGCGGGTTGATGATCGCGTGGTTCCAGTACAGGACCTTCTCCTGCGACTCCTTGTACCACCGCTCGGCGTTGGCCTGGAACGGTGCGTACAGCTCGGAGTTGGCGTGCAGCGTGCCGAGGAAGCTGGCCTTGTAATCGGGGCTGCGGCCCATCCAGCCGTACGTCATCCGCGCCCAGGTGGCGATGGCGTCGCGGTCGGCGCGCAGGTCGTCGGCCGATTTCGGTGCGCGGAAGAACGGCATGGTCACGCCGCCGTTGCCGGTGTCGGTGGGGGCGGTGACCTTGTCCTTGGTGGCCGGGTCGTGCATCGCGTCGTAGAGGCGCGCGGTCATCCGGATCGGGTTTCGGAAGGCCTCGTGGGTGGTCACGTCCTTGACACGCTCACCGTTGAGCCAGATCTCGCGGTCGTCGCGCAGTGACTCGATGTACTCGTCACCCGTCATCGGCCTCGTGGCGAAGTTCTCGGTGCGGTTGGCCTCGGAGTCGGCGGCGACGTTCACCTTCGACCGGTCGACGGTGGCGGTCTCGGTGCCAGTGGTCTCGGTTTCGGGGGCGATGTCGGTTGCGGTCATGATGGTCCTCACTTCGGTTGTGCGGCAGATGGTCTGGTTGATCAGGAAACGGCGGAGAGCGGCACGCAGCTCGGGGTGAACCGGGCGGTCGCGTCGAACCAGCGACTGTGCGGGTCGTCGAGGCTGCCGCAGTAGGCGGCGGCGCCCGAGGTGTCGCCGAGGTCGTGGAACTTGCTGCGGTAGAACAGGAGCGGCTCGGCCTCGGTGTCGACGACGGCGTCGACGATCTCGCCGACGTAGATGACGTGGTCGCCACCGTCGTACGACGCCCAGGGATTGCAGATCAGCGTCGCGGCGGTGTCGGCGAGTGCCGGGACGAGCCAGTCCGAGCTCCATTCCGGACCGTGCTCCTGCGGCTTGCCGGCGAAGTGCATGGCGGTGTCGAGCTGATCCGACTTGAGGATGTTCACCGCGAACGGGGCGTCGTCGAGGAAGCCGCACGCCTTGGACTTGCGGGTCAGCGTCACCTGGCACAGGCGGGGTTCGATCGAGATCGGGGTGAACGCGGTGACCGTCGCGCCATGCGGCGTGCCCTCGTCGTTCGCGCAGGTGATGACGGTGACGCCGGTGGCGAACTGTCCGAAGATGTTGCGCATCGTGCGTTGGTCCATGGGGATCAGCTCCTTCGTTCTCGGTAGCGGCTGATGTGGCGGTGCGACCAAACGTATGACTGCGGTCACATTGCGTCGATCCGCTTAGCGAAGCGTCGATCCGGTCTGCGCAACGATGCGATCTGGGTCGCTTCCGATCGACAGAAGTGACTGCTGTCACAGCTAGGCTGGACCTCGTGAGGGGAGATACGCCCGCGTCGGGGCCGCACGCAGGGGTGCCGGTGTCGCAGCAGACGCCGATGCCTCGTCGAGTGGTGGGCTCGGGGATGGCCGATTGGGACGAGGTCCACGAGGTCGTCGCGGACGCCTATTTCCCCCATGAGCTGCGACCGTTGTCCCGCGACGACGCCTCCCACTACCGTCTGGAATCCACTGCTATCGGTTCGACGGTGCTCGCCCGGATCGGCTTCGGCGCGGATGTCTCGATCGACACCGACCATCCGGGAGCCTGGGCGATCAACGTGCCGCTGTCCGGCAGCATCGCCTCGGTCACCGACGGCCGGGAGATCGTCTCCGGACCGGGTCAGGCGACGCTCAACCCGCCCGACACCCCGACGGTCATCACCAACTGGAGCAAGTCCTGCGAGATCATCGGATTCAAGATCGAGCGCGATTACCTACAGCGCGAGATCGACCGGATCGCGGGTCGTCCGGGCAGGTCGTTGACCCGTCAGCTGGACCTGCGCACGGGCGCCGGCGCCGAATGGCTGGGGCTGCTGCGGTCGGCGCGACAGCAGGTCGCGTTCTCCGACGGCCTGCTGCTCCGGAATCCGCGGATGGCCGAGCAGCTCGGCGGCATGCTGACGACGGCACTGGTGCTCGCGGCGCTACCGGAGACCGACGACCCGATGGCCGGTACCCGTCCCCGCATGGTCAAACGGGTCATCGACGCCATCCACGCCGACCCTGCTCGACCGTGGACAGTCGGCGAACTGGCGGAGATCGGGACGGTCAGCGCCCGCCGCCTGCAGCAGGGATTCCGCGAGTGCGTCGGGTTGAGTCCCATGGAATACGTGCTCGACGTCCGGCTCGAATGCATCCACAACGACCTGATGACCTGCGGCGGAACCTCGACCGTCACCGACATCGCCACCCGCTGGGGTGTCATGCACACCGGCCGGTTCGCCGCGGCCTACCGACGCAAATACGGTGTCGCGCCGTCGGAGACGCGCCGGAGGTCGGGATAGACACCGCGCCCGGATGTTCGTGTGAACATCCGGGCGCGGTGTTGAGAGGGGACAGATAGACTAGGCGATTCCGTCGAACAGGCTTGTGACCGAACCGTTTTCGAAGACCTCGCGGATCGTCTGCGCGAGCAGCGGGGCGATCGACAGGACGGTGAGGTTCTCGAAGCGCTTGTCCTCGGGGATGGGCAGCGTGTCGGTCGCGATGACCTCCTTGGCGCCGCAGGCGGCGAGGCGCTCGGCGGCCGGGTCGGAGAAGACGCCGTGGGTGGTGGCGATGATGACGTCGCCGGCGCCGGCCTCCTTGAGGACGCGGACCGCGCCGGCGATGGTGCCGCCGGTGTCGATCATGTCGTCGATCAGGACGCAGGTGCGTCCCTCGACCTCACCGACCACGCGGTTCGACTTGACCTGGTTGGGCACCAGCGGGTCGCGGGTCTTGTGGATGAAGGCCAGGGGAGCGCCGCTGAGGGCGTCGGCCCACTTCTCGGCGACGCGCACACGACCGGAGTCCGGCGACACGACGGTGATGTTGTCGGTGCCGTAGTTGTCGCAGACATAGCCGGCGAGCTGGCCGAGGGCGTGCATGTGGTCGACCGGGCCGTCGAAGAAGCCCTGGATCTGGTCGGTGTGCAGGTCGACGGTGATGATGCGGTCGGCGCCGGCGGTCTTGAGCAGGTCGGCGACGAGCCGGCCCGAGATGGGCTCGCGTCCGCGGTGCTTCTTGTCCTGGCGGGCGTAGGGGTAGAACGGCAGGATCACGCTGATGCGCTTGGCCGAACCGCGCTTGAGAGCGTCGATCATGATCAGCGCCTCCATGACCCACTGGTTCAGCGGGTAGGGGCAGCTCTGCAGGACGAACGCGTCCGAGCCGCGCACGGACTCCTCGAAACGGACGAACAGCTCGCCGTTGGCGAAGTCGCGTGCCGTCTGGGGGGTCACCTTGATGCCCAGTTCGTCGGCGACTGCTTCAGCCAGTTCGGGGTGGGCACGACCAGAGAACAGCATCAGGTTCTTCTGGTTGTCGGTGGTCCAGGTCATGAAACTCTTCTGTCCGTTCGGTCGATCTATGGGTCGATCAGTTGGGCTGCCTGCCGCGAACGGCAGGAGTTCTCGGGTCCGTTATGCGGACCCGGAGTTCTTGTCGCGTGCCTCGGCAGCCTTGTCGCGTGCCTCGAGTGCCGCTCGTGCCGCCGCGGTGTCGGGTCGTTTGGTGACAACCCAGTCCTCGATGACACGTTGTGCTCCCGCCGAGACCGCGAGGGCTCCCGGCGGTACATTTTGCCGCACGACGGTTCCGGCGCCGGTGTATGCCCCGTCGCCGACGCTCACCGGCGCGACGAACATGTTGTCCGAGCCGGTCCGGCAGTGGTCGCCGATGACCGTGCGGTGCTTGTTCACGCCGTCGTAGTTGACGAAGACGCTCGACGCCCCGATGTTGGAGTGCTCGCCGATCGTGGCGTCGCCGACGTAGGTGAGGTGCGGAACCTTGGAGCCGTCGCCGATGATTGCGTTCTTGGTCTCGACGAAGGTGCCGATCTTGCCCGCGACGCCGAGCACGGTGCCCGGTCGCAGGTAGGCGAACGGGCCGACGGTGGCGTCGCCGCCGATGACCGCGTCGCTGCCGTGGGTGCGGATGACCTGGGCGCCTTCGCCGACGGTGACGTCGTTGAGTGTGGTGTCGGGTCCGACGACCGCGTCGGCCGCGATGTGGGTGCGTCCGTACAGCTGGGTGCCGGGTTCGATGCGCACGTCTGCCTCGATCGTCACGTCGACGTCGATCCAGGTGGTCGCCGGGTCGACGATCGTCACGCCGTCGACCTGGTGGCGGCGGATGATCCGGCGGTTGAGCTCGGCGCCGAGGTCGGCGAGCTGCGCGCGGTCGTTGCAGCCGGCGACGAGGACGGGGTCGGCGACGGTGAACCCGCGAACGGCCTGACCGGCGTCGCGGGCGATCTCGACGATGTCGGTCAGATAGAACTCGCCCTGGACGTTGTCGGTCGACAGCTTCGAGAGCCCGTCCCGCAGGGCGTCGGCGTCGACGGCGTAGACACCGGCATTGACCTCGGTGATCGCGCGCTCTGCTTCGGATGCGTCCTTGTGCTCGACGATCGCGCGGACCGTGTCGTCGTCGGCGCGGATGATGCGCCCGTAGCCGGTCGGATCGTCGGCGACGAAGCTGGTGAGCGTCACCGCGGCACCACCGTCGGCGGTGTGGGTGTCGATGAGGCCGCGCAGGGTGTCGGCGTCGAGGAGCGGGACGTCGGCGGCGGTCACGATGACCGTTCCGCGGAACGTTTCGGGCAGGCCGGTGAGTCCGACGCGGGCGGCGTCGCCGGTGCCGCGGGGCTCGTCCTGTTCGGCTATCGCGATGTCGCGGCCCAGTTCGGCGGCGATGTCGGCGACGGCGGCGGAGACCCGTTCACGTTCGTGGCTGACCACGACGACCAGATGGTCGGGGTCGATGCCCGACGTGCCGTGCAGGGCGTGGCCCAGAAGCGACCGGCCGGCCATCGTGTGGAGGATTTTCGGGGTCTTGGACTTCATGCGGGTACCGGCACCCGCGGCCAGCACGATCACGGCCACAGATGGCGACGTTCCCGACATCGAATGCCCACCCTCTTCCTTCATCGGTGTTCACGTCGGGTGCGATCCTACGCATCGGTAGCGCAGTGCAATCACGCGCCGCACCGTTTCCCGGCGATACGGTGCTCCTCACGTGATGGAACACACTTCCGCGAACACACCTGATAGAACACAAGGGACCGCGTTACCCCGAGCGTTCGATCGGTGCGCCTTGAGCGTGCGGCTTCGACGCACAGCGGGGAGCGGACCACACAGGTGCGCCGGGCGTCCCGGCGCGCACATCGACCAACGGAGGTATGAATGAGCACGCAGAAGACTGCGATCGTCACCGGCGCCGCACGGGGTATCGGTGCTGCCGTGGCCAAGCGGCTGGCCGACGACGGCCTGGCCGTGGCCGTCCTGGACCTCGACGCCGATGCCTGCGCCGACACCGTCAAGGCCATCACCGACAAGGGCGGCAAGGCCATCGCCGTGGGCGCGAACGTCGCCGACGAGGCGTCGGTGCAGGGAGCTGTCGAGAAGGTCGCCGCCGAGCTCGGTGCGCCGACCGTCGTCGTCAACAACGCCGGCATCACCCGCGACAACCTGCTGTTCAAGATGACCGTCGACGACTGGGACGCCGTCATGGCCGTCCACCTGCGCGGCGCCTTCAACGTCACCAAGGCCGCCCAGAAGTACATGGTCGACGCCGGCTGGGGCCGCGTCGTCAACCTGTCGAGCACCTCGGCGCTCGGCAACCGCGGTCAGGTCAACTACTCGGCCGCCAAGGCCGGCATGCAGGGCTTCACCAAGACCCTGGCCATCGAGCTGGGCAAGTTCGGCGTCACCGCCAACGCCATCGCCCCGGGTTTCATCGAGACCGAGATGACCGCCGCCACCGCCGAGCGCATCGGCGTCCCCTTCGAGGACTTCAAGAAGGCCTCGGCAGCCCAGATCCCGGTGAACCGCGTCGGCGTCCCCGAGGACATCGCCCACACCGCCTCGTTCTTCATCAGCGAGGGTGCAGGCTTCGTCTCCGGTCAGGTCGTCTACGTGGCCGGTGGCCCGAAGGACTGACGACTCCCAGACCTCATTTCGACGCTGCGACCTCGATCGAAGTCGCAGCGTCGAAATGAAGTCGTGCTGACGAGAGTGCCCGGGTCGTCGCGCCGGAGGCCTGTGGCACAATCGTCAGCGCAGTATTCCCCCATGGTGTAATCGGCAACACTTCTGATTTTGGTTCAGGCATTCCAGGTTCGAGTCCTGGTGGGGGAGCAACGGGTTGTTTGCAGAACTGACGGCCCCATGTTTGCGGAACTCGCCGCAGGCGCCTCGCGGCACAAAAAACCCGCTTGAACTGGGCGTTCGAGCGGGTTTGTGCTTGCATGACGTTGGACTTCAGCTTGCCTGGGTGCGGGAATCTGCGGCCTGCAACGACCTCTGCCGTCCCGCGGATGGGCGGGGCGGGTTGCAGGCCTAGCTGTCGCGGTCTGGTCCGGCGCGGGATGCTAAACCGTCAGTTGTGCTTCGCGAGTACTCCGACAGCGTGTGCCTTCGCCTGCGGCCATCGTTTGATGGTTTGCTACGTGGTGTTGTGGAGTGATCTGTGTCGTGCGATGCGCGTTCGCGTAGGTAGCTGCGGATCTTGCTGACATTGATGGCGGCAATCATCAGGGCCGCGAAGATAGTCTGCGCGGCGCGACCTCGGACTCGTCGGCGGCCTGGTGAGGCGAATGCCGCGGTCGCGTCGTTCTTGAGTAGGCCGTTGAGGCCTTCGATTGTGTTGCGTGGTGAGTGGTAGAGCTTCCGCCATTCGGAGGTCTTGTAGGGGACCTTCTGTCCATATTTGAGGCCGTGCTCGGGCCCGAAGGAGACGGACTCCTTGTTGGTACAGATTCGTGGGGGCACGTCTGGCACGTTCGTTGTCGGCGGTAGGGATGGCAGTCCGAGTTCTGCTTTGCCTGCCCGTGGCTTGAGCGCGCAGCTTACGGTGGGTGCGGGACCAGCTGCGGGGCAACGCATTACAACGACACCATTGGCGTCGGGGCTTGACTTCTGTTGGAGTTGGTAACGGCGACGTTCTTCGATTCGAGCCAAGTACACCTCCTCGCTAGTCCTGTTCTCTCGAAAATCGATTGAGGCATTAGCGAGAGCGTCGGGTAGGCAGGGGCCGTATGCGACACCTTCGACATACAACGCACCAGCATGCTGTTCCTTGATGCCGAGCTGGTCTTTGCGGTAGTCGCTGACGACGGCGATCCCGCGCGCCTTCAGAGGTCCTTGGAGCTTGGTGACATCGGTGCTGGGCGCGTATGCGCGGTCCCCCACAAACAGGGTCAGTCGATGTCCTCGATCGATCATTGAATCGATTGCCGCCATGGCATTTTCGGCGGGGCGCGCGGCAGGTTTATCGATCGACATTCCAACGGCGAGAAGTGGATGTGGACCAGCCTCGCCAAGAGGGTTTGCCGCAACCGCGATCGTTGTCTCGTAGGCCCAATCGGCCTTCCGGACGTCTTTGCCTGAAGGTTGTCTGCCATTGGCTGTGACCCCTGACTCGCTGTGGTCCTCGGTGGTTCGTACGTACCAC
This sequence comes from Gordonia westfalica, assembly GCF_900105725.1. Taxonomy (NCBI): domain Bacteria; kingdom Bacillati; phylum Actinomycetota; class Actinomycetes; order Mycobacteriales; family Gordoniaceae; genus Gordonia; species Gordonia westfalica. The sequence continues at coordinate 2,240,579 of NZ_FNLM01000034.1, read as the reverse complement.
GCGGCGTCGTACTCCGGCGTACACTTCGCGGTCGGGTCCTTCTTGGCCTTTGAATCACCCCAGGTTTGATACCGCTTCCTTCTGAGTCAGGAAGGATGAGCACATGCCTAAGAAAATCGACCCGGAGGTCCGTTCGAGGGCCTTGCGGTTGCTGGAGGCCCACGGCGGCGAGTACACGTCGTTGACTGCCGCGGCCGAAGCGATCGCCAAGCAGGTCGGTGTCGGCGGAGAGACGGTACGTCGATGGGCCGTACAAGCCCAGATCGATGCCGGCGCCCGCTCCGGGACCACTACGAAGGAGTCCGCCGAGATCAAGCGCCTCAAGGCCGAGAACAAGCAGTTACGAGAAGACGTTGCCATTCTGAAAGCAGCGACAACTTTCTTCGCGGGGGAACTCGACCCCCGCAACCGATGATCGTGGCGTTCATAGATCAGATGCGCGCCAACGGGTTTGCGGTCGAGTCGATCTGCCGGGTCCTGCGTGGGCAGGGCTGCCAGATTGCCGCACGAACCTACCGGGCATGGCGATCACGCACGCCTGCCGCATGGACGGTCTCTGATGCCCACGTCGTCGATGCGGTGCGCACTGTCGTCTGGCGCACCGGTGACGACGGCCGGCGGAAGATGACTCCCGAGGGCCTCTACGGGCGGGTGAAGATGCGCGCCCATCTGCATCGCACAACTCTGCCTGGGGTGTTCTATGGCGCCGTTGATCGAGCGATGAAAGTGATAGGCCACCAAGGAATTCGACGGTCGAAGGGAGTCCGAACGACCGTCAGATCCGCTGATGGTGTCCGCGCGGAGGATCTGTTGAACCGACAGTTCAGTGCTGCCGAACCGAACCGGGTTTGGGTGACCGATTTCACCTACTGCCGGACCTGGGCTGGGTGGGTGTATGTGGTGTTCATCATCGACGTGTTCTCCCGTCGAATCGTGGCATGGCACGCCTCGACATCGAAGTCGGTGGAGTTGGTGACAGTCCCGCTTCGGATGGCACTGTGGCAGCGCAATCGGGAAGGGCATCCGGTGAAAGCTGCTGAGCTTATTCATCATTCGGATGCCGGAAGTCAGTACACATCGGTTACACTGACTGAGCGTCTGCGACTCGAAGACATCGCAGCGTCGATCGGATCGGTCGGGGACGCCTACGACAACGCGCTGGCCGAGTCGGTGAACGGCTTGTACAAGACCGAGTGCATCCGGACCACGATCTTCCACTCCGGCCCGTACCGGACGATCTCCGACGTCGAGTTCGCGACCGCTGGTTGGGTCGACTGGTACAACAACAGCAGGTTGCACTCGAGTATTGGCCATATTCCCCCGACCGAGTTCGAAACGCTCCACTACGCTGGCCTCGGCCCCGAGGACCAGCCCACATTGGAGGCGGCACAAAACCTGGGGTGATTCAGGGAGCCTCAACTGCTGTGCTTATCATGCTGGTTTCCGCCTCACGCATCCATTGTCGCCCACGGGGAGCATTTGAAGACTGTCCTGTAGTGAGAGTCGCAGATTAGCCCATGAGTGCGACATCCTTCCGACAGCACAGGGAGTATGCGTCGGTCAGTCAGATGCGGTGGCGGTCACCGGTGGTAGGCGAGCGTCAGATCGACGGTGGCATCCGTGCGGCGTTGGGATGCCTCCGAGGCATCGCTGCCTTCATTCGCGCCTCAACGGAACACAAGGCCAAACTCGCCCGCGAATTCGCGGAGAACGAGCACGGTTGCCAGATAATTGGCTGACGACCGCCGATCGACGAGGGTTCGTGTGCCCGTGCGCGTGCATCGAAGCTGGGTGCCCCTGATGCTCAATGGCGACGTTCGCGCTCCTACGCGCCCGACGCGAGTCTGCCCTTGTTCCTCGACTGTGCTGAAGCTGATCTGTGTTCGGGCCACGGCCTCCGCTTGCTAGGTTCGCTCCGTGACAGTCCACAGCAGCGCTGCCGATCTACTATTCACAGCCCTCCGGGACGCGGGCGGCGATGTGCTGCTCGCGAGTCCGTACCTGACGCGAGACATCGCGCGGCGTCTCGCCGCCATAGCCGAGACCAGCGCGCATGACTGGCTACTTGTGACTCGGCTCGATGCGCCCGCAGTCGCGAACGGCTACCTCAGCGTGGAGGGCCTCGGAGTCCTGCTGGGCGTGGGGGTACGAATCGTTGACTGCGCTCGCCTGCACGCGAAGGCGTACCTCGTCGGAGACGGCTTCGGCCTGGTCGGCTCGGCAAACCTAACGGGTTCCGGGCTAGGTACCACAACCGCGACGAATCTGGAGCTGTCCGTTCGACTCGACCCAGCTGAAGTCCCGGGCGTTCGCAATAAGCTCCTTGCATGGGCTGGGGGCGGTAAGAACGTCGACTCCGTACGCCTTGAAGCGCTCGCAGCGGAGGCAGCGGCGCTGCCCAAGGCGAAGCCAGCCCCGCCGACAGGCACCGCAGCGGTCGCACCGACTACGGCTGACGTCGAACAACTTCTTGCCGACGCCCGTGACCGCAGGCTGTGGGCGAAGGGGCATTACGGCGATCCACACCCAGACGAATGGCGGGCAGAGAGTTGGTTCTCGAGTTCAAAGAAGGCTCGACCGACCTTCGCGGTCTCCGACCTTGTGTTGGTCTACTCGGTGGACGCACCCGGTGTGTACGCGGTGGTCGAGATAATCGATGAGGCGGTGCACGATCCGGAGTTCGTCACGGCGCAGACTGGCTCGGAGGAGGAAGGGGAACGGTGGCCGTACGTCAATCGGACGACGCCGCGCTTGGTGCCTGACGACCTCGCGCTGGTTACGGCGGAGCAGCTAGGTTTCTCCGGGCGAGGGCTCCAGAACGGCCACAAAAAGCTCTCCCTGAGTGAGTTCGCGGCGGCTGTGCGCGCGCTGGCGGATGGACTGTGAGTCCCGATTGGTGCCCTGAATTCCCTACCGATCGTAGCCGTTTGCGCAGTTCACCGAGCGAATCTGCATCCCGAAAGTTGACCCACCGTTGATTCATTGCTCACGCACTGCCCTCCGCCGAGCGCGATGTCGCTGTTCACCGCGCATTCGCCGGACCCACTGGACTGGAGCACACCGAGGCCGATAGCTCAAAACGAGCGCAAAGCCACGAGAAGTACACTCCGGCGAGGTTCGCTGTCGCACTGCCTTTCCGCTACGAAGCTGTCGGTCGTGAAGCTGGACCTCTGCGGGAGGCGCGCCAATCCCTGGAAAGCGGCGAAGACTGGCTGAGTCCTGCGTGGTCCCGCAGCTCTGACCTGGAAAATGGACAAGATCTGCGGCTTGCATGGACAACGCGACACACGCCGGTGAACGGTGGTCTGACGGCCTCATGTTTGCGGAACTCGCTACGGCCGCCTTGCGTACTACTAAGCGAGGGGTCTTGCCCGACCGCGCTACGGCTTCGCGGCCGCCGCTCGGCAATCACGACGAACACGATCAATCAGCCGCTTACGGTCAGTCAGGATGTCGAGCAAATACACCATCGGCACCAGGACGATATGAATCACCCCAGGTTTTGTGCCGCCTCCAATGTGGGCTGGTCCTCGGGGCCGAGGCCAGCGTAGTGGAGCGTTTCGAACTCGGTCGGGGGAATATGGCCAATACTCGAGTGCAACCTGCTGTTGTTGTACCAGTCGACCCAACCAGCGGTCGCGAACTCGACGTCGGAGATCGTCCGGTACGGGCCGGAGTGGAAGATCGTGGTCCGGATGCACTCGGTCTTGTACAAGCCGTTCACCGACTCGGCCAGCGCGTTGTCGTAGGCGTCCCCGACCGATCCGATCGACGCTGCGATGTCTTCGAGTCGCAGACGCTCAGTCAGTGTAACCGATGTGTACTGACTTCCGGCATCCGAATGATGAATAAGCTCAGCAGCTTTCACCGGATGCCCTTCCCGATTGCGCTGCCACAGTGCCATCCGAAGCGGGACTGTCACCAACTCCACCGACTTCGATGTCGAGGCGTGCCATGCCACGATTCGACGGGAGAACACGTCGATGATGAACACCACATACACCCACCCAGCCCAGGTCCGGCAGTAGGTGAAATCGGTCACCCAAACCCGGTTCGGTTCGGCAGCACTGAACTGTCGGTTCAACAGATCCTCCGCGCGGACACCATCAGCGGATCTGACGGTCGTTCGGACTCCCTTCGACCGTCGAATTCCTTGGTGGCCTAACACTTTCATCGCTCGATCAACGGCGCCATAGAACACCCCAGGCAGAGTTGTGCGATGCAGATGGGCGCGCATCTTCACCCGCCCGTAGAGGCCCTCGGGAGTCATCTTCCGCCGGCCGTCGTCACCGGTGCGCCAGACGACAGTGCGCACCGCATCGACGACGTGGGCATCAGAGACCGTCCATGCGGCAGGCGTGCGTGATCGCCATGCCCGGTAGGTTCGTGCGGCAATCTGGCAGCCCTGCCCACGCAGGACCCGGCAGATCGACTCGACCGCAAACCCGTTGGCGCGCATCTGATCTATGAACGCCACGATCATCGGTTGCGGGGGTCGAGTTCCCCCGCGAAGAAAGTTGTCGCTGCTTTCAGAATGGCAACGTCTTCTCGTAACTGCTTGTTCTCGGCCTTGAGGCGCTTGATCTCGGCGGACTCCTTCGTAGTGGTCCCGGAGCGGGCGCCGGCATCGATCTGGGCTTGTACGGCCCATCGACGTACCGTCTCTCCGCCGACACCGACCTGCTTGGCGATCGCTTCGGCCGCGGCAGTCAACGACGTGTACTCGCCGCCGTGGGCCTCCAGCAACCGCAAGGCCCTCGAACGGACCTCCGGGTCGATTTTCTTAGGCATGTGCTCATCCTTCCTGACTCAGAGGAAGCGGTATCAAACCTGGGGTGATTCATCCAGGCCGCCCGGCAATACCCACACGCCCACACCCCACCACAGGACCCATTGACACAAACCCTCATAGGCTGCTCAGGCCATCCCCAGCGCTCGTCCAATTTCGTGCTACGACCGCGGTCTGCTCGCAGCTCGTGTACTGCATTCTCATTCGCTTGGCATATCTCGCCCGCGCCATCACGCTGGGCGACCCTTGACCGACCGTAGGATTCGAGCATGGAACGATCCTGCGTGGATTTCGCGCCTGCCTGGGTTGCTGAGACACTGTGCGAACCGTTCGGTGAGTCACCTGATCAGGGCGGTTCGTTCGCTGTTCAGTTCGCGATTCAATGGGCCTGGATACTCGTTGTCGTCGCGTTGGTCTGGATCGCGCTTGGTCTAACCTGGGAGCTCGCGTCCCGGCGCTTTGGCGGTCGAATCCGCGCCCGTTCGGAACGTCGTGTGCAATCTGCTATGACTCTCAAGGACTTCAGGACAAACGCCGTTGTAACACGATTTTGGTCCGAGGCCTTGCGGCGTAGTCGATGGTGGACGGGCATCGGCTATGCCTCAGGGGAAAAGGACCCCGACCATGCTCGTCGTCCCGTGCCGGTGGTGGTGAAAGGCGTCGTTGTTGGCGTGCTTTCCTTCTTGCTCGCCAGCCCGTTCGGTATTCTCACAGGGGTTCTCGCGTTGGGAATCGTCGTAACTCAACGTGGGGGGATTGGCATTGACCTGCTTGGCTGGCTGCAAGACCGTCCGATCGCCCAGGTCTCGGTCGCGGTCGCCGCTATTGGTCTCGCTATAGCCGGTACCAGCCTTGTTGCCTCACGTACCTCCCCGCATACGCGCGGCCTCACGAAATGGCGCACCGATAAGGCCGCCGAGGAGTTCGAACGCCTGGATCACCTCCGCAAGGGTGCTGTCGAGATGGACGAGATTCTTAGAGAAGGAATTAAAGACTGGTACCGCGTCTGCTTTCAGGGGTACGACCTCCCGATGCTGGACAGGACGAAGGGCTGGCCCGGTGCAAGTGAGAAACTCTCGCAAACGCGGTTCCTTCGCGACTACGCAGCCATCGCGAAGATCGTGGAGAACGTTCCAGACCCGTTCAGCTTCACTCGCGATGTTAGGCGATCGCTGCCGCGCGATGCATGGCTGTATTTGATTGAGCTGGGGTTTGGCGACGATCCGGGAGCGCTAATGATTCGCTCGCGCTGGTCTTGTGAGGCATACGTTCAAACGGCAATTGCCCACGCCGGGAGGGACGATCTCTATTCGCTTGCGGACAGGATTGCGACCGAAGCCCGACGCCTGCTCGACAATGCACCGTCCGCATCGCCGGAGCCACGTATCACCGAGAAGCTCAACTCCATTGCAACGATGCTCGCGCAAGTCGCGCGCCGGATGTCGAGCTGCGATCGATCAGTGGCACTGAGTCCGCTGGGTCGTGAGACCGAAGAGGCGATGAGTGCATTGCACGGAGTGAAGGACGTCGTCGACGACGACTACAACATTCTGCTCGATTGGTGTCTCGGCGTTCGACATCTCGTCGACGCCTTGGAGCTTCTCGATGGCGGAATGCGGACATCGATGAGCTCACTGTGCGAGCTCCAGCTAATCACGGAGGCATGTCATCGATCACTACAACAGCATCTGTGGCCTGAAAGCAGGCTGCAGCGACTCCGCGCACGCCTGAGCTAAGGGTGAGGAGTACGTTCAGCGGCCCACCACCGGGAACCTCGCTGCGTTCACACGACGTCGACAGGCGGTCACACGGGTCTTGCCTGAGGTGGCCGCGCATTCCGCAGCTCTGACCTGCGGTTTGGACAAGAACCGAGAGTTACACGACAAGTCGGTGAACGGTGGTGCTATCGGTGCTGGTGGGTCAGTTGTGCAAATAGCCCGCAACGGTAAACTCGCTGGTAGCAGCCGGTTTCGGCTCCAGTGCGTAACTGGCTCGTGCACTATCTGACCTCCGAAGCGAGTCGCCCCGAACAGTGCTCGCAACACCGATTGAGGCCTCGGACACACCGGAGGCTCATTCCGATGCGCCGGCATCAGTCGTTTCGGCGGCTCCGACATCCGCATTCGCGCTCAGCGCCTTCTGCCTCATCCCTCTTGTTGCCGTGGCGTGCTGTGCCGCGTTTTGCTGGCACGAATACGACCCTCCTGGGATAGCCCAGGACGGTCGGTTGCCTGACGCGATGCCGCGTGGAAAAACGTAGGGAGGAATACCGCCTATGCCTGAGGGGCAGATACCGCCATGTTTCGGTGGCGGAGCGAAATCTGCCGTTCCTCAGAGTGGCAGCCACGACGGCCACCAGTCGGGCTTGCCTCCGTTACACCAGATCTCGGTCATGCTGTCGGGGTCGTAGTTCCACGCAACCGCTCCCCAGACGACCAGGCACGCCGCCACGAGTGCGACGGCGGGTGCGAGATAGGAGACCGGGATCCACTTGTGGCAGTGGACCGTCTGGGTCGTGATCGGAGAGGTCGCGGTTCCACAGTTGTTCGAGGAATTTGATCGCGGTCTGGCCGCTCACCTGCTGTAACCGGACCTCGTGGGCGAGTTCGGCGGCCTGCGAGTCGGTGTCGCCGACGACGAATGTCGCCGCGGGCAACACGAGCAACTCCTCGGGTCGACGACCGTACGCGGACAGTCGCCGCTTCACGTCGGCGTAGAACGCGCGACCGGCGTCGTAGGTGGCGTGCCGGGAGAAGATGGCGTCGGCCGTGGCCGCCGCGAACTCTCGTCCCTCGTCGGAGTCGCCGGCCTGGAAGATGACCGGACGACCCTGCGGCGGTCGTGGTGCGGCGAAGTGTCCGCGGATGTCGAATTGCGAACTCCGGAACTCGAATTCACCGGCATCGTCACGTGCCAGGAAGCGGCCGGAGGTCTTGTCGGCGATGATGTCGTCGTCGCGCCACGAATCCCACAGGACGGCGGCGGCGTCGAGGAACTCCTTGGCCCGGGCATAACGCTGGTCCTCCGGTAGGTACCCGCCGCGGCGGAAGTTCTCGCCGGTGAACTCGTCCCACGAGGTCACGACATTCCACGCGGCGCGACCGCCGGACAGGTGGTCGAGGGTTGCGAATTGCCGTGCGACGTCGACGGGTTCGTTGAAGGTGGAGTTGATGGTGCCGGTGAGGCCGAGGTGTTCGGTGACGGCCGCAAGGGCGGAGAGGACGGTGAACGTGTCGGGCCGGCCCACGACGTCGAGGTCGTAGATGAGCCCGTTCTGCTCCCGCAGTCGGAGACCCTCGGCGAGAAAGAAGAAGTCGAACTTGCCCCGCTCGGCGGTCTGCGCGAGATGCACGAACGAGTCGAACTCGATCTGGCTGCCGGAGGCGGGATCGCTCCAGACCGTGGTGTTGTTGACGCCGGGGAAGTGGGCGGCGAGATGAACCTGCTTGGTCATGCGACTCCGGCCTTTCCGGTGGTGAAACGGTTGAGCGGTCGGGGCAGGCCGAAGCGTTCGCGAAGGCTCCGATCGTCGTAGTGGTTGCGGAACAGATTGCGGCGCTGCAGTTCCGGGACCACCGCTCGGGTGATGGAGTGCAGATCATCCGGCAGGACCGCGGGATGCAGACGGACGCCGCGGATGCCGTCGACCGACAACCACTGTTCGATCTCGTCGGCGAGATCTGCCGCGGTCCCGACGACGGGGACGATGTCGGGCGTGAACGACGTCCCCGCCCACTCGTCGAGCTGCGCCAACCGTTCGTCGGCGCCGCGACGCGACTCGCCGAGGACGACGAACAGGTCGACGAGAACGAGGACGGGATCGTCCGGTGAACGTTCGGCGGCGTTGTGCGCCTTCGTGATCGCGGCGACGGCACGAGCGGCGTCGTCGGCGTCGCGCGGGGCGATGAAACCGAGGTCGGCGACGCGTCCGATCACCGGCAGGTCGGCGGCATGTGCGGCCGCCGTCGCGATGATCGGTTGGCCCTGGGGTGGACGAGGCGTGATCGACGGGCCGCGCACGGAGAATTGCATGCCCCGGAAGTCGATGTAGTGCAGCTTCTCCCGGTCGACGAACCGTCCCGTCGCGACGTCCCGGATCTCGGCATCGTCCTCCCACGAATCCCACAGCAGTCGGAGAACCGTCGCGAAGTCGGATGCCTCCGCGGCGAGCTCGCCGAGCACGGCCGGATCGTCGGGGAACCGGCGACGCCCAAACAGAGCGGCTTCATCGGGATCGGGGGTCGTGCGCAGGACGACGCCCGCCCGACCGCTGCTGACGTAGTCGAGCGTGGCGATGGCTTTCGATACGTGGAACGGTTCGGTGTGCGTCGCGGTCGCGGTCGGGAGGAGTCCGATGTGCCGCGTGGCCGGTGCCAGCCGTGATGCCAGCAGCAGGGAGTCGAGTCGGCCCACCGCCCGGTCGGTTCGCGCTCGTCCGGGGTGCAGTTCGAACGCGTCGGTGAACGTGACGAGGTCGGGGAGCCCGGCCTCGGCGTCGGCGATCAGTGACCGCCAGTAGGTGGCCGTGGTGAGCGCGTCAGGTCTGGCGCCCGGAGCGCGCCACGAACCGGGATGGGACCCGGTCTGATCCAGGGCGACTGCCACGTGCAGGGGGTCGCTCATCGGTCCTCCGTCTCGTCGGTCTGCTCGGGTGCGGCACAACCCGTCATCGCCACGAACGTCTCGGCCGTCGAGAAGGATTCCGACGCACCTTGATCCGATCCCGCTGGGTCAAACCCTTCCGCGAGCGGCGATGACCATGCTTCCTGGTGGGGTCAGCGTCACATCAGCGGAGGAGCGCCATGTCATCAGTCGCGGCGATCCCGCTGTCCGTGCTGGATCTGGCGCCCGTCGTCGACGGTTCGGACGCGCCTACCGCGATCCGACGCGGCGTCGAACTCGCACGTCATGCCGAGCGGCTCGGTTATCGGCGGTACTGGCTGGCCGAACACCATTTCGTCGCTGTTGCCAGCTCGTCGACGACGACGCTCATCGGCCTGATCGCCGCAGCCACCGACTCGATCCGGGTCGGTTCGGCAGCGGTTCAGAGCGGCCTGCACACCCCGGTCTCGGTCGTCGAGGCCTTCGGCACCATCGACGCGCTGTATCCCGGTCGCCTCGACCTGGGGCTCGGGCGGTCTGCCCAGCGGCGCACGGAGATCGCATCGGGTAGCCGTCCGCCCACCACGCCACAACCCGACCAGATCGTCGACGGCCTGCTGATCCCGTCGCCGTTCCCGGTCGAGAAGCTCCTCGGGTCGCCGCGCGTCGTCGCGGCCTACGAGGCCTCACAGTTCGAGGGTGCACAACCACCGGACTTCGACGACGCCGTCGGCGACGTGATCGCCTTGCTCGACGGGTATTTCCGCCACGGCGAGATCCCGTTGACCGCGGTACCGGGACGCGGCGCCGACGTGCAGGTCTGGATCTTCGGCAGCAGCAAGGGGCAGAGCGCACAGACGGCCGGGGCGCGCGGATTGCCGTTCGTCGCCAACTATCACGTCAGTCCCAGCACGGTCCTCGAGGCGGTCGAGGCCTATCGCAGTGCGTTCCGTCCCTCGGCCGGGCTCGCCGGACCCTACGTCGTCGTATCGGCGGATGTGGTTGTCGCCGAGGATGATGCGACCGCGCAGCACCGTGCGTCGACCTATGGGCACTGGGTTCACAGCATCCGGAGCGGTGCAGGCGCGGCTCCCTACCTCAACCCGGACACTGCTCCCGCGCTCGACGACGATCAGCGCGCGATCGTCGACGACCGGATCCGCACGCAGTTCGTCGGATCGCCCGAGACCGTCGTCGACGGATTACGCACCTTGGCACGGGTCACGGAAGCCGACGAACTCGTGATCACGAGCGTCACCCATGACTTCGACCATCGCCTGCAGTCGCATGAACTGCTCGCCCGCGCATGGGGATTGGAAGGTACACGATGACCGATCACGCCGCGTGGTCCGCCGGCGCCTCTCGGGGCCGCTTGCGTCACTCGCTCGCGGCATTTGTCGCGGACTTCCTGTGCCGCCTCGACGCCGACACCCTCGCCGCTGCTGCCGCTCTGCATCCGGAAGCGCCGCGGACGCCGATGCCGTTAAATGGCCAGGGTTCCCTACGGCGGTACTGAGCCCTCGCTGTTGTGGTCGGCGGGTTAGGTGTTCGGGTCGCCAGCCCTTCGAGGCTCGTCGCTTGCGCTCCTCGCACCTCAGGGAGCAGAGGCTCGTCGCTTGCGCTCCTCGCACCTCAGGCAGCAGACCTGGGCGCGTTGCGTTCTTTCGGATCAGGGAGCTACGGGGTCGCGCCCGCGTTTCGTCGAATTCAGGGAGCGCGGGTGTTCTAGGCGATGAAGCCCTCGGCCTTGAGCCAGTCGTAGGCGACGTCGGCGGGGTCCTCGCCGTCGATGTCGATGCGGCCGTTGAGTTCCTGCATCACCGAGTCGGTGAGCTTCGCCGACACCGGTGCCATCAGTTCGGCGATCTGGGGAGCCTCCTTGTTGAGGCGCGTGCTCAAGACCACGCAACCGCTGTACGGCAGGAAGAACTTCCGGTCGTCCTCGAGCACTGTGAGATCGAGGTTCTTGATCCGGCCGTCCGTGGAGTACACCATGCCGAAGTTGCACGGTTCGCTGCGCGCCGTCGAGGTGTACACGACACCGGAGTCCATGGTGGTGACGTTGTTCTTCGGCACGCCGTCGGGCGTACCCAACGGGATGTCGTAGGCCTCCAGCATCGGGATCATTCCGTCTGCACGACTCAGGAACTCGTCATTGATGCAGAAGGTCCGCTCGGACACAGGCAGTTTCGCGATGTCCGACATCTTCGTCACGTTGAGACGCTCCGCCGTCGGCGCCGAGGCCGCGAACGCGTAGGTGTTGTTGAAGGCGGCCGGTGGCAGCCATTCGGCCCCGTTGGCGCGGTCGGCATCGCGGACGCGTTGCCACAGTTCGTTCGGGTCGGAGATGGTCTCGGTCTCGCCCAGGTAGGTCTGCCAGGCCGTTCCGGTGTACTCCCAGAGGATGTCGGCGTCGCCGTTGAGCAGCGCCTGACGTGACGACATGGAACCCGGCGCGTTGGTCAGGTCTTTGACGGACGCGCCGGCCGCGGCGAGATAGGTGGCGGTGATCTTGCCGAGCAGAACGGATTCGCTGAAGTTCTTCGAGGTCACCCGGATCTCGGTGCCCTCCAGGGGAGTCGAGCCGTCGGCCAGGAACGCCTCCCGGAAGGTGCCTGACGAGCTGACCAGACCGCAACCGGCGATCACCATCATCAGGACGGACGTGAGGGCGACCAGGGCAATCCTTCTCATGAGATCCCCCGCGGTGTCGCAGCCAGTTCGACGAGTCGCCCGAGCCAGTCGATGGTCATCGCCAGCAGCGCGACGAGAACCGCGCCGGCGACAAGGAGTTTCGGCAGGAACAGGGTGATGCCGGTCGTGATGAGCGTGCCGAGGCTCGTCGCGCCGATGAACGTACTCAGCGTTGCGGTGCCGACCAGGATGACCAGCGCGGTGCGGACACCGTTGAGGATGACTGGCACCGCGAGCGGCAGCTCCACCTGGAACAGCGTGCGGATCGCCGACAGTCCGATGCCGCGTGACGCCTCGACCGTCCGCTGATCGACCTGTCGCAGGCCGACAATGGTGTTCTGCAGGATCGGCAGCACCGCGTAGACGACCAGACCGACGACCGCGGTGTTGAATCCGGTGCCGAGCCAGAACGTGAACAGCACCAGCAGGCCGATCGCGGGCGCGGCCTGACCGATGTTGGCGATGTTGACCGCGATCGGGTTGAGCCACTTCAGCGATGGCCGGGTGAGCGCGATGCCCAGCGGGATGGCGATACACACCACGATCACGGTGGCGGTCAGCGTGAGCTCGATGTGGTCGATGATCGTCGCGCGCAACGCCGGCCACGACATCGATGCGCTCTCGGTCTCGGTGAACGTCGTGCGCTGGTACCAGATCAGGAATCCGACCCCGATGACGATGATCACCAGCGGCTCGAACCAGACGTCGATGGGCAGCTTCGCGAAGCGGCGTCGAAAACCACCCCGGGGTGGCCGAACAGGTTCTTCTGCAGCCGCGGTGACCCGCGCGGACTCGTCGGCGACCGCGGTCATCGTTCGGCACTCGGCTCGGGCGCCGCGACTGCCTCGGTGCTGCCGGGGGACTCGTCGTCGGCTGCGACGATCGGGGTCTCGGCGGGTGCGGACCCCTCGGTGTGGTCGAGATATCCGACGTGGTCGTCGTCGCGCACATCCGCGAGCTGCCCGCGGATCGCCTCCATCACCGAGGCGATGTTGAGGGCGCCGATCACCGCGCCGCGACCGTCGGTGACGAGGACGCCGCCCTGGCTGGTCGCGAGCATCGAGTCGAGTGCGTCGTTGAGCGTCGACGACTGTGCGACGACCGGCAACCGCCGGTCGAGGTAATCCGACACCTCGGGTTTGGCCGCGACCTCCTCGACGGTGGGCCAGGCGCGTGGACGTCCGTGTTCGTCGACGACGACGAGCCAGTCGTCACCGGCAGCCCTGGTCCGGTTGACGACCGTGCCGGACGGTTCGCCGACGCGGGCGGTGACGACTTTGCTGATCTCGACGTCGCGGACGCGGGTGAGGGTCAGATGCGCCAGTGTCGCACCGGAACCGACGAACTCCTCGACGAACGGGCTGGCCGGGTTGGCGAGGATCTCCTCGGGGGGCGCGTACTGCTCGACATGCCCGCCCTCGGAGAGGATCAGGACCTTGTCGCCGAGCTTGGTGGCCTCTTCGAAGTCATGGGTGACGATGACGATCGTCTTGCCCAGTTCGTGCTGGATGGCGATCAGCTTGTCCTGCAATCGGGCTCGCGTGATGGGGTCGACGGCGCCGAACGGCTCGTCCATCAGCAGGACGGGCGGATCGGCGGCGAGCGCACGTGCCACGCCGACGCGTTGCTGCTGGCCGCCGGACATGTCCTTGGGCAGCCGGTCGGCGAAGGTCGCGGCGTCGAGTCCGACCAGGTCCATGAGGTATTCGGTGCGTTCGGCGATGCGCTTCTTGTCCCACTTCAGGATTCGCGGGATGGTGCCGATGTTCTTGCTGACCGACCAGTGCGGGAAGAGTCCGCCGGATTGGATGACGTAGCCGATGGACTGGCGCAGCTGGTCCGGATTCTCCGCGGTCACATCACGTCCGCCGATGTAGATGCGACCTTCGGTGGGCTCGATGAGCCGGTTGATCATCTTGAGGGTCGTCGTCTTACCGCAACCCGACGGCCCGACGAAGGCGACGATGTCGCCTGCCTCGATCTCCAGGTCGAGCTTGGCGACGGCCGGCGTGCTCTGACCGCGATAGCGCTTGACGACGCCTTCGAGGCGAATCGATTCGCCCGTGACGACGCGGTCGGTCCCGCTCGGCGACGGTTGTCCGGCGGCGGTTTTCGACGAGGGGGCGGTGGTGGAGTCGGTCATGAGAGTCCCTTGGAGATGGTGAGTCGGCCGAGCAGTACCAGGAGTGCGTCGAAGACGAGGGCGATGATGACGATGAGAACGGTTCCGGCGAGCGCCGATTCGAGGGCGTTCGCGCCGCCGAGACGGGCGAGTCCGTTGAAGATCAGTGACCCGAGCCCCGGGCCGAGGACGTAGGCGACGATCGCCGCGACGCCGACGATCATCTGCGTCGACACCCGGATGCCGGTCAGGATCACCGGCCACGCGATGGGCAGTTCGACGGTGAACAGGATGCGCCAGCGGGAAAGACCGATGCCGCGGGCGGATTCGACGACCGAGGGCGGCACCGACCGCAGTCCGACCACCGCGTTGCCGATGACCGGCAGCATCGCGAAGAACGCGAGCATCAGGAACGACGGTGTGACACCGAGTCCGAACGGGACGATCAGCAGCGCCAGCAGGGCCAGCGACGGAATCGTCAGTGCCACACGGCTGGAGGTCAGGGTGAGCGCGGCGGCCAGCGGAAGCCGGTAGACCAGCGCCGCGACGGCGATGGCGACGAGGGTGCCGACCAGCACGGTCTGGAACGACAGTGACGCATGTTGATAGGTCAAGAACGTGAGAGAGCGAGCGTTGTCGCCGATGTAGTCCCACAATTGCACTGTTTGTGTCCCATCCCCGGTGGTGAATCCGACATTACGCATCGTCGTGGGCCGTTGCCGACATTTGTCGGATCACGCGTGCCTTTACCCTCACGGCGGGCAAAAGTAACCCTGCGAATCTGCGGGAGCACGGAGTCGGCACGATTCCGCGCACGCCGGGAGTCGGGCACCACGCGCGACGGTGTCATCCTGGATGGGTGAGTGAGAGCGCCCCAACCCATGCAACAAGCCCCTCGGAGATCGATCCGGACGATGACCGGGCCCTCCTGGCCGAGGCCGTACGCTCCTGGACGCGCATCGTCGCCTGGGTGCTGACCGTCGGCGGCGCGATCGGGTTCGTGGCGTCGTTCGTGCTCACGGTCGAACGGATCGAACTCTTCAAGAACCCGGACTATGTCCCGTCGTGCAACTTCAATCCGGTCCTGAGCTGCGGTTCGGTGATGGCGAAGCCGCAGGCGGCGCTGTTCGGATTCCCGAATCCGCTGCTCGGTATCGCGGGATTCGCGGTGGTGATCACCACGGGCGTCGCCATCCTCGCCGGCGCGCGCCTGGCGGGTTGGTACTGGGCGGGGCTGCAGGTCGGTGTGACCTCGGCGATGGTCTTCATCGGCTGGCTGATCTACTCGAGTCTCTACTCGATCGGCGCGCTGTGCCCCTACTGCATGGTGGTGTGGGCGGTGACCCTGCCGATCTTCGTCCTGGTCAGCGTGCGCAACCTGCATGCGAGTGGACTCACCTCGCGGTCCGGGGCCGCGCTCGCGGTGGCGCGCAGTCACGCCCTGATCCTGGTGCTCGCCGTCGCGCTGGTGATCGTGCTCATCGCGGTGCGGTTCTGGTCGTACTGGTCGAGCTTGTACTGAGGGCGGGGCGGCCCTTCGTGGCTCGTCGCTTACGCTCCTCGCACCTCAGGGAGCAATAATTGCCGCAACATTCGTGATTCCGCGACGACTCGTCCTAGGCTGGGCCCATGGCGATCGGACGTCCGGCGGAAGGCGCGGCCGAGGTGCACAAGGCGCCCCGGGCGCGGATGACCGGTGCGCAGCGGCGACTGCAGCTGATCGAGGTGGCGCGCGGATTGTTCGCGGAACGCGGTTACGAGGGCACCTCCATCGAGGAGATCGCGCAGCGCGCAGGCGTTTCCAAGCCGATCGTCTACGAACACTTCGGCGGCAAGGAAGGTCTGTACGCGGTCGTCGTCGACCGTGAGATGGAAACCCTGCTCGAGATGGTGACCGCGTCACTGTCGAAGAACCGGTCGCTGTACCGGATTCAGCAGGTTGCCCTCGCGCTGCTCACGTACATGGAGGAACGTACCGACGGCTTCCGCATCCTCGTCCGGGGGGACAGCACCGCGTCGACCGGCGAAACCGCCACCTACTCAAGCCTTCTCAACGATGCGGTGAGTCAGGTGGAGCACATCTTGGCGGGCGACTTCGAGCGCCGCGGCTTCGACCCCGCGCTCGCCCCGCTCTACGCGCAGGCACTGGTGGGCATGGTGTCGTCGACCGCGCAGTGGTGGCTCGACGTCCGCGAGCCGTCGAAGGAGGTCGTGGCCGCGCACCTGGTGAACCTCTGCTGGAACGGGCTCACGCGTCTCGATCCGTCGCCCGATCTCGTCGGCCCCGACTACGTCGAACCGCTCGAGCGCACCACCGCCGAGGACTCCTGACGCCCTTCGTGGCTCGCTGCGCTCGCACCTCAGGGGGTGGTTGGGCGCGCTGCGCTCGCACCTCAGGGGGCGGTTGGGCTCGCTGCGCTCGCACCTCAGGGGGCGGTTGGGCGCGCTGCGCTCGCACCTCAGGGGGTGGTTGGGCTCGCTGCGCTCGCACCTCAGGGGGTGGTTGGGCGCCCTGCGCTCGCACCTCAGGGGGCGGTTACGCGAGCACCAGACTCCGCTTGGACAGTCCCATCCAGAACCCGTCGATGACCTGATCCGGGCGCTGTTCGACGTCGTCGCTGGCGCCGAGTGCGACGAACAACGGCGCGAAGTGTTCGACGGTCGGGTGCGCGTACGGCATGCCGGGCGCGGTCTGACGGAACCTGATGAGCGACTCCACGTCTCCGGCGGTGAACCGCTCGGCGGCCCAGGCGTCGAATTCGGCCGACCAGCTCGGGGGAGCGGCCTCGGGGCGGAAGTCGCGCAGGAACGGCAGGCCGTGGGTGGTGAATCCGGACCCGATGACGAGGACGCCCTCGTCGCGCAGCGGCTTCAGCCGGCGGCCCAGTTCGAGCAGGCGCTCGGGGTCGAGGGTCGGCAGCGAGATCTGCAGTACCGGGACGTCCGCCTCGGGGTACATGACGGTCATCGGCACGTACGCGCCGTGGTCGAGACGGCGGTTGCGGTCGTGGGCGATGGGCTCGCCGTCGGGCATCATCGCGGCGACGCGTCGGGCCAGGTCCGGGGCTCCCGGTGACTCGTACCGGACCCGGTAGTACTTCTCGGGGAAGCCGCCGAAGTCGTAGGTCAGCGGCGTCGAAGAATCGGTGGAGCCGATGGTGAGCGGGGCGGCCTCCCAGTGCGCGGAGACGATCAGGATCGCCTTCGGTCGCGCGAGTCCGCGGGCGAGCTTCTCCAGCTGGCGAACCCAGGTGGGGCTGTCGACGAGGGGCGGCGCGCCGTGGGACAGGAACAGTGCGGGCTGCCGGGTCGGAGTATTCGAGGTGGGCATGCCGCATTCTAACCGGACTACGGTCCGCTTTGTTCCTGGTGCTCCGCCCCACGCCGCCCGGACGGCGGTTCGGCGTGGCCACCGCACTTCCCGCTGCGCGCGGCGATAACGTTCCAGACATCCCCGGCGGCCGCTCGCGGCCCAGAGCGGAAGGGACTCCCGGCGCGTGGAGACAGTCGGTATCTACCTCGTCGTCATCTTCGGCTGTGGATTCCTCGCGCGGCTGGTCCGCCTGCCGACCCTGGTCGGCTATCTGGCGGCCGGGTTCATCCTGCACGCGCCGGGTATCGACGATCTGCCGATCATCGACACGCTCGCGGATCTGGGCGTGACGATCCTGCTGTTCACGATCGGCCTGAAGCTGGACCTCCGGATGCTGTTCCGGCGCGAGGTCTTCCTGACCACCGCCATCAACCTCGCGGTGATCCTTGGTCTCACCACCGGCTTCCTCGGACTGCTCTCGACGATCGGCGTCCGGATGCTCATGGGCGAGGGGTGGCAGACCCTTGCACTCCTCGGCTTCGCGCTGTCGTTCTCGAGCACGGTGTTCGTGGTCCAGGTGCTCGACGAACGCTCCGAGTCCCACTCCCTCTACGGCCGGATCGCGATCGGCATCCTCGTCCTGCAGGACGTCGTCGCCGTCGCCTACCTCACGGCGATGAGCGGGGAGCCGCCGAGTCCCTGGGCGTTCGCGCTGGTGCTGCTGATCCCCGGTGCCTGGGTGGTCCGGCGGCTGTGGAACCGCCTCGGGCACGGTGAACTCCAGACCCTCTTCGGCGTGACCATGGCGCTCGTGCCGGGATACTGGCTGTTCGAATCCGTCGGCATCAAGGGCGACTTCGGGGCCATGGTCGTCGGCGTTCTCCTGGCCTCGCATCCACGCGCCTCGGAGTTGTCCCGGACGCTCTTCGGGCTCCGCGAGCTGCTGCTGGTCGGTTTCTTCGTCTCGATCGGCCTGCACGTCACGCCGACCCTCGACACCGTCCTCCTCGGATTGGTGCTCGTCGTCCTGCTGCCCCTCGAGGCCGCGCTGTTCACCTTCGTGCTCGCGTTGTTCGGTCTGCGTCGACGCACCTCGATCCTCGCCGGCCTCGCCCTGGCGAACTTCTCGGAGTTCGGACTCATCGTCATCTCCAACGGCGTGAGCAACGACCTGCTCGACGACGACTGGCTGGTGGTCACCTCCGTCGCGGTGGCAGCGAGCTTCGTGTTCTCGACCCTCGTCAACCGTCGCGGTTCCAAACTGGTGAGCCGGCTCTCGGCGTACGTGCCGAGGACGGCGTCCGCGCGCGCTCATCCCGACGACGCATCCATCGATCTCGCGCCCGCGCGTGCCGTCGTCTTCGGTCTCGGGCGGGTGGGCAGTTCGGTCTACAACCGTCTCGTCGACGAGTACGGGCTGAGCGTCGTCGGCGTGGAGAACGACCCGCTGAAAGTGGCGAACCTCCGCGGGCGCGGATTCCGGGTGATCGAGGCCGACGCGACCGAGACGGGGTTCTGGGAACGGTGTGAGGGGGTCGCCGACCTCGACATCCTCGTGATGGCCATGCCGTTCCACGGGTCCAACCTGGTCGCCCTCGATCGGGTGGAGGAGCGCGACTTCGACGGCACGATCGCCGTCGTCGCCCAGTACGACGACGAACGCGACGAACTGCTCGGCCGCGGTGCCGACGTCGCCTTCCACATCTACGAGGGCACGGGTGTCGGTCTGGCCGACGCCGCCGCCGAGGCCGCGGGGCTGGACCGCTGAGCCGCTACCGGAGCGGGGAGTCCCAGAGGTCCTTCTGCATGTAGACGCAGTCGATCCACTGGTCGGCCTTGTGGCCGATGGAGCGCAGCCGGCCGACCTCGGTGAACCCGAATCGCTTGTGCAGGGCGATCGAGCCCGCCCCGCCGGTGGCCGCGATCACCGCCACGATCTGACGCACGTTGTCGCGGTTCGCGCGGTCGAGCATCCCGGCCATCAACGCCGATCCGACGCCGCGGCCGCCGAAGCCGGGGCGGACGTAGATGGAGTCCTCGGTGGACCGGTCGTAGGCCGGCATCCCGCGGAACGTGCCCAGGTAGGCGTACCCGACGATCTGGTCGGCGGATTCCATCGGCAGCGTCGCGACGACGAAGGGCCGATCCGCCTCGCGGATCGTGCGGTATTTCGCCAGCCACGCGGCGGGCGACGGGACCACGTAGTCGAAGGTGGCGACCGTGTTCTCCACGTAGTGGCGGTAGATGTCCGCGACGCCCGCGAGGTCGGTGTCGACGGCGTCGCGCACCGTCACCCCCATGTCGTCGGTGTGGGCTCCCTGCATTCCGATGATGATAGAGGCGTGTGCGCCGTCACCCGTGCTACTACTTCGAGTAGTAGCAGGCGTAGGCTCGTGTCATGCTAGGGGCGTCCGATCCGGCCGAACGACCTGTGCGCGTGCACTGGTCGGCAGTCGCCGCGACGACGTCCGGGTCGTTGAGCATCGCGGCGCACTCACTCGCCGGGGGAGGCCTCCCGACGACCTCGCACATCGTCCTTCTCGTCGCGATCAGCGCCGGACTCGGCTGGGCGTGCGGTGCGGCGGCCGGGACCCGCGGCCGCCCGGCCGGCATCGTCTCCGTCGGTGCGGCACTCACCGTCGCGCAACTCCTCGGGCATCTGGCCATGCACTCGGGCGGCCACCACGCGTCGACGCCGTTGCTGCCCGGTCCGACGATGATCGGTTTCCACGTTGCGGCGCTGCTGATCTCCGCGGTTCTGCTCGTCGGCGCGCGGGAGTGTGCGCGCCGCATCGGCTCACGCATCCTCGCATCAACGACGCGTCCGCTGATCGCGGTCGGTGATGTTCTCGTGGTCGCGGGTGCGGTGGATCCGCTGCGTCCGCTGTACGGCCGCACGAGTACGTGGACCAGGGGTCCGCCGGTCCTCCCGGCCTGACCTCATCTCCTTTCCTCTCCCACCGCGCCGTGACGGGCGTCGGTGGTGACTCGCGTACCCGAAAAGGCGAAACATCCATGTATTCAATTTCTTTCACAACTCGTCGGGCGCACCGCCCGTTGGCGGTCCTCGTCGCGCTGGCCCTTCCACTGGCGGTGGCGACGGCCTGCGGCTCTTCCGAGGACGCTCCCGCCACCCAGTCCGACTCGGTGAGCATCACCGACCGGTGGGTGAAGGCGTCCGACTCCGACATGACAGCGGCGTTCGGCACGGTGACCAACACCTCCGACCGCGAGGTCACCCTCACCGGTGGCGACACCGACGTCGCCGCCCGCGTCGAGATGCACGAGATGGCCCCGACCGGCGACGGCACCATGGCCATGCGCCAGGTCGACGGCGGCCTGAAGATCGGTGGCGGTCAGGCGGTCTCGCTCGAACCCGGCGGGAACCACATCATGCTGATGGGCCTGAAGGGGCCGATCGGGGCCGGGGAGACCGTCACGATCACCCTGCGCTTCGGCGACGGATCCACCACCGAATTCGTTGCGCAGGCACGCGATTTCCGCGGAGCCAACGAGGAGTACGCGCCGGGCCACGGCTCGTCGGACGCCAACAGTGATGGCTGAGACCCGCGGCGGCGATGACGGCAGAGAGCGGGGCGGAGCTGCGGCCTTCTCACGACGCAGCCTGATCGCGGGTGTCGTGGGAGCGGCGGGCCTCGGTGTCGGCGCCACGGCGATCGCGGCGCGGTCCGCCGACGGCGCCGGGGACATCACGCACGGCGGTGACGCGATCGAGTTCCACGGCGTGCACCAGGCGGGGGTGGCGACCCCGCCCACCGCGCACGTCAACTACGTCGGACTCGATCTCTCGGCAGACCCGGGCAGGCAGGCGCGGGAGGCGCTCGCCGGCATCCTCCGGGTCTGGACCGAGGACGCCGCCCGGCTCACGAGGGGTACCCCGGCGCTGGCCGACAGCGAACCGGAGCTCGCCCGTCTGCCGGCCAGGCTCACCGTCACGGTGGGTCTGGGCCCCGGCGCCTTCACCGCGACGGGGCTGGAGGAGCGACGCCCCCGGTGGTTGCATCCACTGCCGGCGTACCCCATCGACCGACTCGACGAGCGGCGCTGGGGACAGACGGACCTGCTGCTGCAGATCTGCTCCGACGACCCGATCACCGTCGCCCACGCGACCCGGGTCCTGACGGCGAACGTGGCGGGACAGGTCCGTCTGCGCTGGGTCCAGCGCGGCTTCCGCAACTCCCGCGGCAGCCAGGACGAGAAGGTGACCATGCGCAACCTCATGGGACAGGTCGACGGGACCGTGAACCTCGGTCCCGCCGACTCCGACACCCTGGTCTGGGACGACGGCGCGGAGCAGCCGTGGTTCGCCGGCGGCACGTCGATGGTGCTGCGTCGGATCGCCATGGATCTCGACGGCTGGCAGGAGGTGGACCCGCGCAGCCAGGAACTGTCGGTGGGCCGCACCCTCGCCGACGGTGCGCCGCTGAGCGGGGGAGGTGAACACGACGACCCGGACTTCGACAAGATCGTCGACGGGCTGCCCGCCATCCCGGCGTCGTCGCATATCGCCCGCGCCCGTCACCGAACGCCGACGGAGCGATTCCTGCGTCGTGGCTACAACTACGACGATCCGCCCGAGCCGGACGCCACCGGTCACGTGCCGACCTCCAACAGCGGGCTGCTGTTCGCCGCCTACCAGCGGGATGTCGACACCCAGTTCGCCCCGGTGCAGGCACGGCTGGCCGAACACGACGCCCTCAACCAGTGGACGACGACCATCGGCTCGGCGGTGTACGCCGTCCTGCCGGGGGCTCCTCGCGGTCAGGTGCTGGGCGGGAGCCTGCTGGGGTGATCGACCGGCCTGAGGGGGCACGAGGCGCGGCACATACAATCGGCGGAGTGTCGACGCCCCGTGCCCTGTCCGGTCTGGCCGCGCTTGCGTGTGCGGACAAGTCCTTCCGCGAGGTGCACGAACGTCGCGCCGAACGTCACCTCGACATCACCGCGCCCGACGCGGCGCGACCCTTCCTCGTCTCCTGCATGGCTGCCGATGCCGACGCCCCGCTGCTCGTCGTGTCGGCCAACGGGCGCGAGGCCGATGACCTGACGGCCGAGCTGGCCGAACTCCTCGACGACGCCGACTCGGTGGCGCAGTTCCCGTCGTGGGAGACCCTCCCGCACGAGCGACTGTCGCCGAGCGCGGACACGGTCGGTCAGCGCCTCGCAGTGCTGCACCGTCTGGCCAATCCCGGTGACACACCGCTGCGGGTCGTGGTGACCACGGTTCGTTCGCTGGTGCAGCCGATGGCGCCCGGCCTGGGTGAGGTCGCCACGGTCACGCTGCGCGAGGGCATCGAGGTCGACTTCGACGGCCTGCTGGCACAGCTCGTCGAGATGGCCTACGAACGTGTGGACATGGTCGGACGCCGCGGCGAGTTCGCCGTCCGCGGCGGCATCCTCGACGTCTTCCCGACGACCGCCGACCACCCGGTCCGCGTCGAGTTCTGGGGCGACGAGATCACCGAGATGCGCGCGTTCTCGGTCGCCGACCAGCGCAGCCAGCCCGAAGTCGAGGCCACCGAGGTGCGCATCCACCCGGGACGCGAACTGCTCCTGACCGAGAAGGTCCGCACGCGCGCAAGCGATCTCGCCGAGAAGAACCCCGACGACACCACCCTCACCGAGATACTCGGCAAACTGGCCGAGGGTATCCCGGTGGAGGGTATGGAGGCGCTCATCCCGGCGCTCGTCGACGGTGAGATGCAGCTCCTCACCGAGGTCGTACCGGCCGGCACCCGCGTGCTCATCCTCGACCCCGAGAAGGTCCGGACCCGGGCCGCCGACCTGTCGAAGACCGGCGCGGAGTTCCTCGAGGCGTCGTGGACGGCCGCGGCGATGGGGGCGAACGCGCCGATCGACCCGCGGTCGGGAGTCGGTATCGACCTGCAGGCCAGCGCCTACCGTCCGCTCGACGACGTGCGGGCCGCGACGCTCGAGGCGGGCCGCCCCTGGTGGACGCTGTCGCCGCTGTCCACGGGCAGTGGGGACGAACTCGAGCTGGATCTGACCCCCGGCCCGGCGCCGCGCGGCGACGAGCGCGAGATCGCGGCGACGTTCGCCCAGTTGCGGGTCCACGTGTCCGATGGCAAGACCGCCGCGATCGTCGTCACCGGCAAGGGCACCGCCCAGCGCGTCGGCGAACGACTGTCCGAGGCCGAGGTGCCGTACGTGATCGCCGAGCCGGGGCATCGTCCCGAACCGGGGGAGGTCGCGGTCTTCGGTGCGACGCTGCGTGCTGGAATCGTCTGCGCCGACGCCGGTCTCGTCGTGGTCACCGAAGCGGATCTCACCGGTACCCGCGTCGCGAATGCCCGTGACGGACGCAAACTCCCGGCCAAGCGTCGCAATCAGGTCGACCCGCTGGCGCTGGCCGCCGGCGACCTCGTCGTGCACGACCAGCACGGCATCGGCAAGTTCGTGGAGATGATCGAACGCACCGTCTCCGGTGCGCGCCGCGAGTACCTGGTCCTGGAGTACGCGTCGAGCAAACGCGGCCAGCCGGCCGACCGGCTGTACGTGCCGATGGACGCCCTCGACCAGCTGTCCCGGTACGTCGGTGGCGAGCAGCCGTCGCTGTCCAAGCTCGGCGGGCCGGACTGGCAGAACACGAAGCGCAAGGCGCGCAAGGCCGTTCGCGAGATCGCGGGCGAGCTGGTGCAGCTCTACGCCGCACGCCATGCCGCCCCGGGTCACGCCTTCGGACCCGACACCCCGTGGCAGCAGGAGATGGAAGACGCCTTCGACTTCACCGAGACCATCGATCAGCTGACGGTGATCGCCGAGGTCAAGTCCGACATGGAGCGTCCGGTCCCGATGGACCGCGTCGTCGTCGGCGACGTCGGCTACGGCAAGACCGAGATCGCGGTGCGTGCCGCGTTCAAGGCCGTGCAGGACGGCAAGCAGGTCGCCGTCCTCGTGCCGACGACCATTCTCGCGCAGCAACATCTGCAGACCTTCACCGAGCGGATGAGTGGCTTTCCGGTGCGGGTGCGCGGATTGTCTCGCTTCACCGACCCCAAGGAATCCCGCGAGATCACCGAGGCGATGTCCAAGGGCGAGGTCGACATCGTCATCGGCACGCACCGTCTCCTGCAGACCGGTATCACCTGGAAAGACCTCGGACTCGTGATCGTCGACGAGGAACAGCGATTCGGCGTCGAACACAAGGAACACATCAAGTCGCTGCGCACCCACGTCGACGTGCTGACCATGTCGGCGACGCCCATCCCGCGCACCCTGGAGATGTCGATGGCCGGCATCCGCGAGATGTCGACGATCCTCACCCCGCCGGAGGAGCGCCATCCGGTGCTCACCTACGTGGGCGCCTACGCGCCGAAGCAGGTGGCCGCGGCGATCCGCCGGGAGTTGCTCCGCGACGGCCAGGTGTTCTACGTCCACAACCGGGTGTCGACCATCGACAAGATGGCCAAGGACATCTCCGCGATGGTTCCCGAGGCGAGAGTCGTTGTCGCACACGGTCAGATGGGTGAGGATCAGCTCGAGCGCACGGTATCGGGGTTCTGGAACCGCGAATACGACGTGCTGGTCTGTACGACCATCATCGAGACCGGTCTCGACATCTCCAACGCCAACACGCTGATCGTCGACCGCGCCGAGAACCTCGGGCTGTCGCAGCTCCATCAGTTGCGCGGTCGCGTCGGCCGTAGTCGTGAACGCGGTTACGCCTACCTGCTGTACAGCCCGGACCGGCCGCTGACCGAGACCGCCTACGACCGGCTCGCGACGATCGCCCAGAACAACGAACTCGGCGCCGGGATGGCGGTGGCGCTCAAGGACCTCGAGCTGCGCGGTGCCGGAAACGTGCTCGGCGCCGAACAATCCGGTCACGTCGCGGGTGTCGGTTTCGACCTCTACGTGCGGCTCGTCGGCGAGGCGGTCGAGGCATACCGCGCTGCGGCCGACGGCAAGCCGGTCGAGACGCAGGAGACCGGAGAGGTGCGCATCGACCTGCCGGTCGACGCACACATCCCGGTCGAGTACGTCGACTCCGACCGGCTGCGCCTGGAGGCCTACCGGAAGCTGGCGTCGGCCACCGACGACGCCGCGGTCGATTCGGTCCTGGTCGAACTCAACGACCGCTACGGTCCGCCGCCGGTCGAGACCACACGACTGGCGTCGATCGCACGCCTGCGCCTGCGCTGCCGGGAACGCGGGATCACCGAGATCGGCCTGGCCGGACAGGGTGTCAAGATCTCGCCGCTGCCGCTCCTCGACAGCGAGCAGGTGCGTCTCCGGCGGCTGTACTCGTCGGCGACCTTCCGGGCGACGACGTCGGTGGTCACGCTGCCGATCCCGCGGACCGGGGGAGTGGGCTCGGCGCGTCTGCGCGACGACGAGTTGATCGAGTACCTCACCACGTTCCTGACGCAGCTCAAACCGGAGCCGAACGGCTGAGGACTGAAATCCGCGGTTTCCGGCGCGGCGGGTGGCGCCGGCGAGGTCGGGGGTTAGGTTGGCTGTTGAGCAGGGGGGTCGAGAAAGGGCGTACGACGAATGACGGTGGTGCTGCTGGACCCGGCACGGCCCGACCTGATCCCGATCCGGGCGCGTGCGTGGCTCACGGGACCGGTCAAGGTCACCGAGGACGTGCCGGCCGCCCTGCTCTGGGAATTCGACCATGTCGAACCGGTCTTCGACGAGGTGCTCGATGAGACGCCCGTCGACTCGGTGCTGGTGAGCACCGACGCCGATCACCCGCTCGTGCGTGCGCGCACCGCCCGCGGTGAGCAGGTCATCGCGGCGCAGAAGGTGTCGGGGATGGCGCTGCTCGATTCCGTCGCCCTCATGGACACGTTGCGACGCAACGGCCCCTGGGAGAGCACGCAGACACACCACTCGCTGCGCCGTTACCTGCTCGAGGAGGTCTACGAGCTGCTCGACGCCATCGAGGTCGGCGATCAGGTCGAGCTGAAGGAAGAGCTCGGGGATCTGTTGCTGCAGGTGCTCTTCCACGCGCGCATCGCCGCCGACGACCCGGACGCGCCGTTCGACATCGACGACGTCGCACGGAGCTTCACCTCCAAGGTGATGGGCCGTACCCCCGGCGTGCTGTCGGGTGCCCACTCCGACCTGGAGACCCAGATCCGCGAGTGGGAGGAACGCAAGGCTGCGGAGAAGAAGCGCGGTTCGGTCCTCGACGGCGTCGCCACCACCCAGCCGTCACTCGCCCTGCTGCAGAAGATCCTCGAACGTCTCACCGCCGCGTCGTATCCGGTGGACACCATTCCCGCCGATACCTGGACAGTGACCGTCTCCGCCGACGACGACAGCGTCGAGGCTCAGACGCGGGACAAGGCGCTGGCGTTGATGGCGTCGGTCCGCGACGCCGAGGCGCGCGCGAAAGAGCAGGGCATCGAACTGGATTCGCGCGAGGCCTGGGAGCGTGTCCTCCAGGCCTGAGGGGGAACTCACTCGAAGAGCCGCTGCCCCCACCATTCGCCGGGCTCCAGGCCCGGCGGGATCGCGAAGTTCGCCGAGCCGTTGGGGATCAGGTACTCGGTCATGGCGTCCTGACGGGACAGGACCTGCTGCATCGGGACGAACTGTTTGCCGGTGTCCCGGTTGAAGGCGATGAAGAACAGTCCGGCGTCGAGGTGCCCGAACCCGTCGGAGCCGTCGGTGAAGTTGTAGCCGCGGCGCAGGATCCGCACCCCGCCGAGGTTGTCCGGATGTGCCAGCCGCACATGCGAGTTCTTCGGGATCATCGGTGTACCACCCGAGGTGATCATGAAGTCGGGGTCATCGAACTCGCCGGACTTGCCCAGTGGGGCGCCGGCGCGCTTGGTGCGGCCGATGATGTGTTCCTGCTCGAACAGGTTGGCCCGGTCCCACGGTTCGATGTCCATCCGGATGCGGCGGGCGACGAGATAGGTGCCGCCGGTCATCCACTGGGCGGCCGCCGGGTTGTCCTCGGGGCGCACCCACACCCAACGGTCGAGGAGGTCGGTGTCCTCGGCGCGCAGGTTCGCCGTTCCGTCCTTGAATCCGAACAGGTTTCGCGGTGTGTCCTGGGACTGCGTCGTCGACGACGTCCGGCCGAACCCCAGCTGCGACCAGCGAACCGCCATGACGCCCACCGCCATTCGGGCGAGATTTCGGATGGCGTGCACCGCGACCTGCGGGTCGTCGGCGCAGGCCTGCACGCAGATGTCGCCGTATGACCGTGCGGGGTCGATCTTCTCCGCGGCGAACATCGGCAGGTCGACGAGCGCCGGCGGTCGACGGTCGGCGAGACCGAACCGGTCGGGACGGTCGGGCGCCGACGCGCTGGGGCCGAACAGTCCCGGACCGAAGCCGATCGTGAGGGTGAGATGAGCAGCGCTCAGCCCCAACGCTTCTCCGGTGTCGGCGGGCGGTGTGTACTCGCCGAGACCGGTGGCGCCGTCGGGCTCGGTCTCCTCGCCGCGGGTCATGCGTTCGGCCGCCTCGGTCCATCGGCGCAGCACGGAGACGAGTTCGTCCCGGTTGTCGGTGACCACGTCGAAACTCGCGAAATGCAGACGATCCTGCGCGGCGGTGACGATCCCGGCCTGGCGTGGACCCCGGAACTCGACGACATGGTCGGCGGCCGGTGCCGGGGTCGTGGCACGGCCGACGGCCACCCCGCCCGCGGCGACGAGCAGACCGGCGCCGGTCCCGCCGAGGATCGCACGACGTGACAGACCACGTCGCGTCGTACGCCTCTCGGGTTCGGCGGGCTGTGCGTCGTCGGGGCGGGGGACCGGATCACTCATTGCTGCAACACGATTCCCGGTACCTGGGACAGCGTGGCCGACAGCGCGTCGATCTGATTCGACAGTTCCTTACGCTGTTCGGGCGTGACCTCGGTGTAGGACACGTAGCCGTCACCGTCGCGGTAGGAGTTCACCGCGTCGCGCGCCGTCGTGAACTGCGCGGTGATCTTGTCCATCAGCGCCTGGTTCTTGGCGGCGATGATCGGCTGCATCGTCGCGATCGCGGTTTCCGACCCGTCGAGGTTGGCCGCGATGTCCCACAGGTCGGTGTGGGAGTACCGGTCCTCTTCACCGTCGACCTTGGTGGCGGCGACCTCGTCGATGAGAGCCTGCGGGCCCTTGACGAACGACAGCGTCTCGAACTCGAAGTCGGGCTTGTTGACCTCGTCGCGGAGCCTGGTCACGTTGGCGAGCAGGCCGTCGGCGATCTCGGCGATGGCCTGCGGATTGTCGGTCTCCTTGGCGTTCGCGGCATCCGACGGCGTGATCTGGCCGGGTGCGTCGCCGATCTCGGCGGGCTGCGGCGGCCACAGGTACCGCTCGAGGCGGTGGAAGCCGGTGAACGGCTGGGTGCCGTCCTCGGTGTCGTCCCACCGCATGTCGATGGCCGGGTCGAGGTCGGGGAACGACTCGGCGACGGGTTCGATCCGCTCGTACGGCGTGCGGGTGAGACCGAACTGCGCACGCGCGGCGTCGAGATCGCCCTTCTTGATGTTGTCGACGAAGGACGTCGTCTGTGCGTGCAGGGTGTTCAGCTGGTTGCGCACATAGTCGAGGTACTGCGCCTTGGCGGCCGTGACGTCGGCGGGGACGTCGGCCTTCTCCTTGCGTTCACCGCCGACCGTGAGCTCGGTGCGGATACCGGTGCCGACCATGCCCGGCTTGCACGCCACGGTGTAGGTGCCCGGCTCGACGATCTCGACGGTCAGGTTCCCCGACAGTCCGGGACCGATGTTCTCGACCTCGCCGAGGACTCGGTTGTTGTTGCCGTAGACGTAGAACTCGGTGACCTTGTTGCCGGAGTTGGTGATCGCGAAGTCGACGTTGCCGGTCGTCGCGTCGGTGGTCGCGAGATCGCAGGCGTCGGCGGTCGAGGTCACGGCGATCGCATTCTCGGCGTCGGACTTCTCGGTGCAGCCGGCCAACAAGATGGGGGCGATCACCACCGCGGCCGCACCGGCGGCCACCACGGTTCTACGGTTCACTGAGCATTCCTTTCGGGGGTGGGCTCCGCGGGCGCGGAGCTCTCGTCGGCGGTTGCGCTCTTCCGGGCGGCGATCGCACGATGGCCGGCGCGCTGTCGACGGAAGAAGATCGTGGTCACGACGACCACGTAGACCATCCAGGCGATCACCTGCAGGACCGTCGGATCCGGGCGCACGTTGAAGATGCCGCCGAGGACGGTGCCGTACCAGGACGAGGCGTCGTAGGTACCGGAGACGTCGAAGGCGATGTTGTCGAGGCCGGGCAGCCAACCGATCGTCTGCAGCGCGCGGATTCCGTAGGTGAGGATTCCGGCGGCCACGACGATCAGGAACAGGCCTGTATAGGTGAAGAACACCGAGAGGTTCATCCGGATCGCCCCGCGGTAGATCAGCACCGTCAGCGCGATCGCGGCCAGGATGCCGATCACGAGTCCGATCAGCGGCCACAGGCCGCCCGACACACTCTCGGCATAGCCGACCATCAGCAGCGCGGTCTCGAATCCCTCGCGGCCGACCGCGAGAAACGCCAGACCCAACACCGACGCACCGCCTGCGAGGAGGGCCTTCGACATCCCGCTCTTGAGGTCGGCGGAGATGTGGGACGCGGCCTCGCTCATCCAGAGCACCATGAACGTCACGATCGCGACCGCCACCAGCGAGGCCACGCCGGCAATGGTCTCGGCCGCCAGCGGCGTCATCGTCGACGTGCCGAAGTGGATCACGAGGAACACCGCGAGGGTCATGGCGACCGCTGCGCCCACGCCCGCCCAGATCCATTTCAGGGCGTCGCGGCGGTCGGTCTTGACGACGAAGGCGACCAGGACCATGACCACGATCCCGGTTTCGAGTCCTTCGCGGAGACCGATGAGGGCGCTCCCGAACATCTGGGTCCCGATCGACGGCCCGTCGGCGGCCAGCACGTGAACTCCGCTCGCGGCGAGTGCCGATATGTGATCGATCACCGGTCGTCCATCTCCTCGGCGCCTGTCGGCGATCTGCGGTTGGTGAGGCTAGCCATAGCGACGGTAGACCGCCGAGGGGCGATCGCATAGGGCACATCTCCCCACTCGCGGATCGGATTCGGGCCTCGGGGGCGTGATCAGCGTTGTTCGGCGCACAGTGATTTCAATTCGTCCGCCGGTGCCGTGGGCGGTATGTCGGAATCGGGTAGAGCTGCGGCGCCGGCGCGTCCGTCGAGCTGCGTCATCATGGGGGAATGGCACGCGAGAACGTCATCCTGATCCACTGGCACGACCTGGGGCGCCACCTGACGTGTTACGGCGCGGACGGCGTCGAATCGCCGACCCTCGATCAACTGGCCGCGGACGGCATCCGATTCGCCGACGCCCACTCGACCGCCCCGCTGTGCTCGCCGGCGCGCGGATCGCTCTTCACCGGCCGCTACCCCCACCGCAACGGACTCGTCGGGCTGGCCCACCACGGGTTCGAGTACTTCTCGGATGTGCGGACGCTGCCGTCGCTTCTCTCCGACGCGGGGTACCGGTCGGCGCTGTTCGGGATGCAGCACGAGAGCGCGGACCCACAGCGCCTCGGCTTCGACTCGGTGGACGTCTCGGACTCGCGCTGCGACTACGTGGTGGAACAGTCCCGGGACTGGCTTCGACGCCACGCCGGGGAGGATCGGCCCTTTTTCCTGACCGCAGGCTTCTTCGAGACCCATCGGCCGTACCCGGCGGACGAATACAAACCGTCCGACACCAGCGGCATCGCCGTCCCGGGATTCCTGCCCGACACCGACGACGTCCGTGACGACCTCGCGGGTCTGCACGGGTCCATCACCAAGGCCGACGCCGCGGTCGGCCGGCTGCTCGACACCGTCGCCGAGCTCGGGCTGGACTCCTCGACGTGGATCGTCTTCATCACCGACCACGGACTGGCGTTCCCGCGGGCCAAGTCGACCCTCTACGCCGAAGGGACCGGCGTCGCGCTGATCGTGCGGCCGCCGACCCGGCGCGGCATCGAACCGCAGGTCTACGACGACCTGTTCTCCGGTGTCGACCTGACCCCGACCCTGCTGGACCTGCTCGGGGTCGAGATCCCCGACGACGTGGACGGCGACTCCCACGCGTCGGCACTCGTCGAACCGCCCACCTCGAGGCCTGCCGGGGACCCGGCCGCGGCCGTGCGGACCCGGGTGTTCACCGAGAAGACCTATCACGACGCCTTCGACCCGATCCGGGCCGTGCGCACCAAGGACTTCAGCTACATCGAGAACCTCGCGGCCCGGCCGGCACTGCTGTTGCCGCTCGACATCGCCGACAGCCTGTCCGCGCGCTCGCTGGATTCCGAAGCGATACAACAGGACCGGCCGAGGGTCGAACTCTACGACCTGCGTTCCGATCCGTATGAGCGCAACAATGTCGCCGAGGACCCGTCGTATGCAGAGGTGCGTGCCGCCTTCGCCGCGACACTCGCCGCGTGGCGCGCCGAGACGGGGGACGAGCTACCCGACGAGGCCACCGGCACCGCCATCGCCCAGCGCTTCATGGACGCCTTCCACGCCAAGGCGGCGCAGGTGGAACCGCGGGAGGAGGCGTTGCCGTCCCGCCGTCCGCAGGGGTCGCGACGCGAGCTGGCCGGCGACATCACCTCGGGAACCCGCTGAACCGAGAACCGCGGCGGTCACCGGACACTCACGACACCCACCAGGTGTCAAGGTTTTTCGCCGCCGTGCGCCTAAAACCCCAGGTTGCGAGGGGTTTTCGGATCGTTAGACTCATCGTTCATGTCAGCAACGCCCGCGGTGGGGCCGTCGAACTATCTGGTGTGCGCGAGCCAGCGCAGCGGCAGCACCCTCCTCGTCGAGTCGCTGTCGGCGACCGGTGTCGCGGGCACGCCGGAGGAGTTCTTCCAGTACTTCGCCTCCTCGTCGCAGGCGCCGCAACCGCGTGAGTGGTTCGCCGGTGTCACCGACCCGACGATCCTCGAACTCCTCGACCCGATCGACCCCGGCACCGTCGACGTGCGCGACGCCGACACCTGGCGCGCCGACGTCCTCGACGCCGGGAGCAGCGACAACGGGGTGTGGGGCGGGAAGCTCATGTGGAACCAGACGCCACTGCTGATCGCGCGAAGCCGCGCGGGTTCGGGATCGTTGCGAACCGCGATCCGGTGGATCTTCGACGGCGCCGACCCGCTCTACGTCCACGTCTACCGCGATGACGTGGTGCCGCAGGCGGTTTCGATGTGGCGCGCGGTGCAGACCCGCGTGTGGCGCAACGACGGATCCGACGGGGACGAGGGGAGCGGGGACGACGTCGCGGTGTACCACGCCGCGGGGATCGCGCATCTCGCCGGCATCCTTCTCGAACAGGAACGCCAGTGGCGCAACTGGTTTGCCGAGGAGGGCATCGAGCCGCTCGACATCGGGTTCCGCGACCTGGTGAACGATCCCACCAAGGCGGCCGCACGGGTTCTCGAGAAGATCGGCCAGGACCCGGCCCTGGCGCCGCCGCCACCGTTGAAGCCGCAGTCCGACTCGCGGTCCAAGGAATGGGCCCAGCGTTACCGAGAAGACGCCGAACGGAACGGATATCCGCTGTGACGACAGCCGAGAAGACAACCGACGACATCGATCACGTCACCGCGATCAGAGTTCTGGAAGCCGAGTCGGTGCACATCATCCGCGAGGTGGTGGCCGAGCTCGAGCGCCCGGTACTGCTGTTCTCCGGCGGCAAGGACTCGATCGTCCTCCTCCGTCTGGCGGAGAAGGCATTCCGGCCGGCGCCGTTGCCCTTCCCGATCATGCACGTCGACACCGGACACAACTTCTCCGAGGTCATCGAGTTCCGTGATCGCCGGGTGGCGCCCGGTGCCGACAACCCGGACGGCATCGAACTGATCGTGGCGTCGGTCCAGGAGTCCATCGACACCGGTCGCGTCGCCGAGTCCACGGACCCGTCGGGTTCGCGCAACCGGCTGCAGACCCGCACGCTGCTCGACGCGCTCGAGAAGGGCGGATTCGACGCCGCTTTCGGCGGTGCCCGGCGCGACGAGGAACGGGCCCGCGCGAAGGAGCGCATCTTCAGCTTCCGGGACGAGTTCGGCCAGTGGGACCCGCGCGCGCAGCGTCCCGAGCCGTGGTCGTTGTACAACGGGCGCATCCGACGCGGTGAGTCCGTGCGCGTGTTCCCGCTGTCGAACTGGACCGAGACCGACATCTGGCGCTACATCGAACTCGAGAACCTCGAACTGCCCCCGATCTACTTCGCCGGTGAGCGTGAGGTTTTCGAGCGGGACGGCATCCTGCTCTCGGTCTCGGAGTTCTCGCAGCCCCGCGACGGCGAAGAGGTCACCACCGAGTGGGTGCGCTACCGCACGGTCGGGGATCTGACGATCACCGGCGCGGTCCGCTCGCGGGCGACCACGATCACCGAGATCATCGCCGAGATCAGCGAGTCGACGGTCTCCGAACGCGGTGAGACCCGCGCCGACGACCGCACGTCGAGCGCCGCCATGGAAGACCGCAAGCGCGAAGGGTATTTCTGATGACCATCACCTCTCCGCAATCGGTCGATACCGGTCCCGGAGCCGCTACCGCGACAAGGCAGTTCCTCCGCATCGCGACCGCGGGCAGCGTCGACGACGGCAAGTCGACGCTGATCGGCCGCATCCTGCACGACACCGGCAGCCTGCCCACCGACCACCTCGAGGCGGTCACCGACGGTGACGGTGACGTCGACCTCGCCGCGCTCTCCGACGGGCTGCGTGCCGAGCGGGAGCAGGGCATCACGATCGACGTCGCGTACCGGTTCTTCTCCACGCCCACACGCAGTTACGTCCTCGCCGACACTCCCGGCCACGAGCGCTACACCCGCAACATGTTCACCGGGGCGTCGAACGCCCACGTCGCGGTGCTGCTCGTCGACGCCCGGCACGGCCTGCTCCGCCAGACCCGACGCCACGCGCGCATCGCGACCCTGGTCGGTGTCCCGCATGTGGTCGCGGCGGTCAACAAGATCGACCTGGTCGACTTCTCGCAGCACCGGTTCGACGAGATCCGCGCCGACCTGGCCGAACTCGCCGTGCAACTCGGCATCGACGAGATCATCGCGGTCCCGGTCGCCGCGAAGCACGGCGACAACGTCGTACATCGTTCCCCGAGTACGCCCTGGTACGAGGGGCCCACGCTCCTCGATTATCTCGAGAACGTCGAATTACACGCGCCCGCACCGGTTGCCGAGGAACTGCGGCTGCCGATCCAATGGGTCTCGCGTCCGAGTGAGAGACACCGGCGCACCTACACCGGCCGGTTGGCGTCGGGAACGCTGCAGGTGGGTGACGAGATCGTCGTGCTGCCCTCGGGCAGTCGGTCCACGGTCACCTCCCTCGACACCCTCGACGAGTCGAGAAAGGTTGCGGTCGCGCCGCTCTCGGTCGCGATCCAGATCGCCGACGACATCGACATCGGGCGCGGCGACATCGTCGTCAGCGGCGCCGAGGGCGCACACGTACCGGTACTGGCCCGCGAGATCGACGCCCACGTGTGCTGGCTGTCGTCGACACCACTGCGTGCGGGTGACCGCGTCGCGCTCAAGCACGGACCGTCGACGGTGCGA
Source organism: Gordonia westfalica (assembly GCF_900105725.1). Lineage (NCBI taxonomy): Bacteria > Bacillati > Actinomycetota > Actinomycetes > Mycobacteriales > Gordoniaceae > Gordonia > Gordonia westfalica. The sequence goes on along the minus strand of NZ_FNLM01000034.1, from coordinate 2,205,500 downwards.
GCCACCGTCGGGTCCCTCGAACGACGGCTCGATCCCGACACGCTGATCGAGCACGTCGGGCCGAGTGAGTTGGCGCTCAACGACATCGGCACCATCACGCTCCGGACGTCGTCGGTGGTGCCGGCCGACCCGTACCAGGACAACCGCGACACCGGTGCCTTCATCCTCATCGACGAGGCGTCCAACGACACCGTCGGCGCCGGGACGATCCTCGAACCGCGCGAGGTCATCCCCGGAAAAGCGACGCGCAACGACATCAAGTGGCATCCGAATTCGCTGGCGCGCGCCGAACGCTGGGCGCACACCGGTCAGCGCGGAGCGACGGTGTGGCTCACCGGTTTACCGGCGTCCGGCAAGTCCACCGTGGCGGTGGCGCTCGAACGCGCCATCGTCAGCCGCGGGCGCGTCGCCTATCTCCTCGACGGCGACAACATCCGGCACGGCATCTCCGACGATCTCGGCTTCTCGGCCGGCGACCGTGCCGAGAACATCCGCCGCGTGGGCCATGTGGCGCGTCTGTTCGCCGACGCCGGGGTCATCTCCATCGCGTCGATGGTGTCCCCGCTGCGTTCGGACCGCGAGATCGCGCGGGAACTGCACCGCGCCGCCGACCTCGAGTTCATCGAGGTGCACGTCTCGACCCCGGTCAGCGAATGCGAGCGTCGCGATCCCAAGGGCCTGTACGAACGCGCCCGGCGCGGCGAACTGCGCGGTCTGACCGGCATCGACGCACCGTACGAGAGCCCGGAACACCCGGATCTGCGCTTCGACACCACCGGAGCCGACATCGACCGGCTCGCCTCGCTGGTCCTCGGTGCGCTGATGGACCGGGGCATCATGGAGGGGTGAGTTGCTGCCACCCGCCTGGTCCAGAACCCTCGGTCACTGACCCCGGGAGTCGGCGTCCGGCCGGGGAGGGAACACACGGGATCGAGACAGTCGACGTCCCCGCCGGCCGGTTCTCGATGGGCGACGCGCATGACGAGGGTTACCGCACCGACGGCGAGGTCCCGGTCCACGACGTCGAACTCGATGCGTTCTCGGTGGACGTCACGGCCGTCACGAACGCCGCCTTCGCGGCTTTCGTCGAGACGACCGGCTACGTCTCCGATGCCGAACGAGCCGGCATCTCCGCGGTGTTTCACGGCTACGCGACCGCTCCCGGGGAGTCCCTCCCCCAAACCCCGTGGTGGCTCGCGATACCCGGGGCGTCGTGGCGACAACCCTCGGGACCCGGCAGCGACCTGACCGGCAAGGACTCCCATCCCGTCGTGCATGTCAGCCACGACGACGCGCTCGCGTACTGCGACTGGGTGGGGAGAGCGTTGCCCAGCGAGGCGGAGTGGGAACACGCCGCGCGCGGTGGCCTGCACGGCGCCCGCTATCCCTGGGGTGACACCCACCCCGGTCCGGAAGAGCCGCGCTGCAACATCTTCCGCGGTGAGTTCCCGGACCGCCCGGAGGGTGCGGTCGGCACCGTCGACGTGCGGGCCTTCGAGCCCAACGGGTACGGCCTCTACCAGTGTGTGGGCAACGTGTGGGAGTGGTGCGCCGATAGATTCAGCGCGCGGTACTACCGGACCTCCGAAACCCTCGACCCGACGGGACCGCCACGCGGCACCCGGCGCGTGCTGCGCGGCGGCAGTCATCTCTGCCACGACTCGTACTGCAACCGCTACCGGGTGGCCGCACGGTCGTCGAACACCCCGAACTCGACCGCGAGCAACATCGGATTCCGCACGGTGGGCAGGACCGGGTAGGCGTCGACGACCCACCGTCGGGAACCGAACGCGTCCGCCGACAGTTGTCCCTTGTGACCACGTGGCGTGTGTCCCGCTGAGGGGTGCCGGTGTGTGTTGCGGAGGGGTGCAGGCCGCGGCATGTGCGATCGTGGTCGCTCGGGCGGGCATCGGCTCGCCACGGATTTTCGGACAGGAGCGGAACGGGGAATGCGTGTGTTGGGTCGGGGGCGTGATCGTCGCTCGTGGAAGAGCGGGCTCGTGGCAGGTGGCGTGGCGATCGCATCGTCGGTGCTGCTCTCCGCATGCATCGACCTCCCGTCGCTGAACAGGCCCGACATCCCCGAGGGCATCCCGCCCGGGGCAGGAGTGCCGCAGCCCTACATCGACATCAACTCCCCGGGCCGTACCGCCGACAAGATGCGCGAATGGGCCGAACCCATCTCGAAGTCGACCGGCATTCCGGTCGTGTCCCTGCAGGCCTACGGAAACGCCGCCGAGATCCAGCGGCAGCAGCACCCGGAATGCGGCATCGCGTGGACGACCCTCGCCGGGATCGCCGGTGTCGAGAGCAAACACGGGCACTACCGGGGTTCCAGTGTCGCCGCCAACGGCGACGTCAGCCCGCCGATCCGTGGGGTCCAGCTCGACGGCACCAAGGGCAACATGGAGATCCGGGACACCGACGGCGGCAGCCTCGACGGCGACTCCACCCACGACCGCGCCATGGGGCCGTTCCAGTTCATCCCCGAGACGTGGAAGCGCTACGGCGTCGACGCCAGCGGCGACGGCGTTCCCGACCCGGACAACATCGACGACGCGGCGCTCTCCGCCGCCCGCTACCTGTGCGTCTCGTCGGGCAACGACATGACCGTGGCGGAGGGCTGGGAGAAGGCGATCCGCCGGTACAACAACTCGATGGCATACGTCCTCGACGTGCGCGATCACGCGAACGCGTACTCCATCAACGTTCGATTCTGACTCTGTCGATGTCCGGTTCCGGGCCGCGATCCGCGCGGTTACGCGCTCTAGCACGAGACCTTGTCTCGTGCACCGTGGATGGAGCCACTAGTCTTTGAGTCACCGACCGGCATCACAGCCGGCACGTCCACCGAGATTGGGGTTCAGCCGTGGCAATCATCGAGCAGGTAGGTGCGCGCGAGATTCTCGATTCGCGGGGAAACCCGACGGTCGAGGTCGAGGTCGTCCTGGACGACGGCACCTTCACCCGCGCTGCCGTTCCGTCGGGCGCTTCCACCGGCGAACACGAGGCCGTCGAGCTGCGTGACGGTGGCGAGCGGTACCTGGGCAAGGGCGTCACCAAGGCCGTCGAGGGCGTGCTCGGCGAGCTGGCACCCGCGGTGATCGGCATCGAGGCCGAGGAACAGCGTCTCGTCGACCAGGCTCTGCTGGACTGCGACGGAACCCCCGACAAGAGCCGCATCGGCGCCAACGCGCTGCTCGGTGTGTCGCTCGCGGTGGCGAAGGGCGCGGCCGAGTCGGCCGGTCTGCCCCTGTTCCGCTACATCGGCGGCCCCAACGCCCACATCCTGCCGGTCCCGATGATGAACATCATCAACGGTGGTGAGCACGCCGACAACGGCATCGACTTCCAGGAGTTCATGATCGCTCCGGTCGGTGCTCCCACCTTCAAGGAAGCCCTCCGCTGCGGCGCCGAGGTCTACCACGCGCTCAAGTCGGTGCTGCACAAGCAGGGCCTGAACACCGCGCTCGGCGACGAGGGCGGCTTCGCCCCCGACCTGCCGAACACCGAGGCCGCGATCGCCGTGATCGGTGAGGCCGTCGGCAAGGCCGGCTACAACTTCGGCCGCGACGTCGTCATCGCGCTCGACGCCGCGTCGACCGAGTTCTACTCCAACGGCGCGTACAAGCTCGAGGGCAAGGAGCTCGGCGCCGACGACATGGTGTCGTTCTACGAGAAGCTCATCGCCGACTACCCGATCGTCTCGATCGAGGACGGTCTGTCCGAGGACGACTGGGCCGGTTGGGCCAAGCTGACCGAGTCGATCGGTGACAAGGTGCAGCTCGTCGGCGACGACCTGTTCGTCACCAACCCCGAGCGCCTCGAAGAGGGCATCTCCAAGGGCATCGCCAACGCGCTGCTGGTGAAGGTCAACCAGATCGGCACGCTGACCGAGACCCTCGACGCCGTCGCCCTCGCTCACAACAACGGCTACAAGTCGATGATGAGCCACCGGTCGGGTGAGACCGAGGACACCACCATCGCCGACCTGGCCGTCGCCTGCAGCTGCGGCCAGATCAAGACCGGCGCGCCCGCTCGTTCCGAGCGCGTCGCCAAGTACAACCAGCTGCTGCGCATCGAAGAGGGTCTGGGCGACGCGGCACGCTACGCGGGCGACCTCGCCTTCCCGCGTTTCTCGTTTGGTTCGTGATTAGCTGTCTTCATGGCTTCTGATCGACGTCACCGCGGTGACGGGCGTCAGCGTGCGCGTGACCGGAAGGTCGATCCGCGCGCACGCGACGCCCGTCGCACGCGTCGGCACGGTCGGTCCGGCCGGCCCGCTCGACCTGCTCCACCGGTCTCGGTCGTCGAGACCGGTGAGCAGGAGCTGATCACCGACGACGCCGTCGACACGACCCCCGAGGGTCAGGACGGCGCCGACACCGCAGCCTCATCGGGTGGCGGTGCCACCGCGCGCACCCGGCCCAGCCCGTCCCGTGGTCGGATGCGATCCGGACTGGGCGCTCGTCTGCGCCGGTTCGAGATGACCCCGGCGACGGTCGCGACGCTCGTGATCACCGTCGTCGTGGTCTGCGTCGTGGCCCTCACGCTGGCGATGCCGCTGCGCACCTACTTCAGTCAGCGCTCGGAGTTCCGCCAGCTCACCGCGTCGAACGAACAGCTACGACGCGAGGTCGCCGATTACCAGCAGAAGGTCAACGAGCAGAACGACCCCGCCTACATCGAAGCCCAGGCGCGGACGCGTCTGCAGTTCGTCAAGCCAGGAGAGATCCCGCTCGTGATGTTGTTCCCCGCCGACGAGGCCCGCCGCGAGGCCGCCGAACGCGCCGAAGAGCGCGCTCGTGCCCCTTGGTACGGCAACCTGTGGGACACCCTGTCCACCCCGCCCGCCGCGCAGTGAGGTCAGAGATCGTGAGCGTGTCAGAAACCGATCTCGCCACCGTCGCGGCCCAGCTGGGACGTGAACCGCGCGGGGTCCTCGAGATCAGCTACCGCACTCCCGACGGTCAGCCGGCCGTCGTGAAGACCGCGCCGCGGCTGCCCGACGGTACGCCGTTCCCGACGCTGTACTACCTGACCGATCCCCGGCTCACGGCCGAGGCGAGCCGGCAGGAATCGGCCGGTGTCATGAAGGGGATGACGGCCCGACTGGCGTCCGACCCCGAGCTGGCGGCCGCCTACCGTCGCGCGCACGAGGACTATCTGGCCGAACGCGACGCTCTCGAGTCGCTGGGCACCGACTTCACCGGCGGCGGCATGCCCGACCGGGTGAAGTGCCTCCACGTGCTGATCGCCCACTCCCTCGCCAAGGGGCCGGGACTCAACCCACTCGGCGATGAAGCGGTGGCTCTTGCCGCCGCAAACGGCTTGCGGGGCACCGCGATTCCCGACGACTGGCCGGACGTCCGCCCGCCCGCCGACTCCGCCGGAGACGACGCGTGACGGTCGTCGGTGCCGTCGACTGCGGAACCAACTCGATCCGCCTCCTCGTCGCCCGACCGGGTTCCGATGGACGGCTCATCGACCTGCATCGCGAAATGCGGGTCGTACGACTGGGTTACGGCGTCGACGCGACGGGACAGTTCGCGCCGGAGTCGATCGAACGCACCCGCGTCGCGCTGGCCGACTACGTCGAGACGATGGAATCGCTGGGAGTCGAGAAGGTCCGGATGGTCGCGACGTCGGCGACGCGAGACGCGTCGAACCGCGACGAGTTCTTCGCGATGACCGCAGATCTGCTGGGTTGTGTCTCCGACGGTGCGATCGCCGAGGTCATCTCGGGCGATGAGGAAGCGCGGCTGTCGTTCCGCGGTGCGGTCGGCGAATTGGACCCTGCCAGTGGACCTTTTGTGGTCACCGACCTCGGCGGCGGGTCGACCGAGGTGGTCCTCGGTGACACCGACGGTGTCCACGCCGCCTACTCCGCGGACATCGGGTGCGTACGTCTGACTGAACGGACTCTGCCGTCAGACCCGCCGACCGCTGAGGAGATCGCCGCCGCACAGGCGTTCGCCGCGGAGCGTTTGGCCGAGGCCTTCGCGCGGGTGCCGGTGGAGCCGGCCCGCACGTGGGTCGGCGTCGCCGGGACGATGACGACGCTCGCCGCGCTCGGCGCCGGGCTCACCGAGTACGACTCCGAGAAGATCCATCTCTCGCGCATCTCGCTGCCCGACCTGGACCGCGTGTGCTGGGACCTCATCCACATGTCCCGCGCCGACCGCGCGGCACTCGGCCCGATGCATCCCGGTCGCGTCGACGTCATCGGCGGGGGATCGCTGGTCACCCTCGAACTGGCGAAGGTGCTGTCCGAACGCGCGGGCATCACCGAACTCGTCGTCAGCGAACACGACATCCTCGACGGGATCGCCCTCGGAATCCTGGACTGATCGTCCGGCCCGATAGGATGTGACGCATGGCATACAACCTGCGTTGCCCCTGTGGCGAGTCCATCACCGCCCTCGAAGACGACTTCGTCCCCAAGGTCCAGGCCCATCTGGCGTCCGAACACCCCGGCCGGGACTACAGCGAGACCGAGATCATGATGATGGCGATGACCGTGCCGGACCGCGCGGTGAAATCCGACTAACCCTTCGAGACGCCCTCCGCAAGCTCCGGGCTCCTCAGGGAGCGAGTAGGGACGCCCTCCGCAAGCTCCGGGCTCCTCAGGGAGCGAGTAGGGACGCCCTCCGCAAGCTCCGGGCTCCTCAGGGAGCGAGTAGGGACGCCCTCCGCAAGCTCCGGGGTCCAGTGGTAAACCCACCCTTTTTCGGCAAAATCACCACCCGCGCGGGTGGTGATCTTGCCGAAAAAGGGTGGGTTTGTGGAGCTAGACGGCTGCGGGATTCCGCAGCGAGATGTTGTTGCAGGCCTCGCAGACCGACTCGGGGATGATGCCGGCGCGCTGCAGGAAGCCGAAGATGGTGCAGCCGAGGCAGAATCCGAACACCGACTCGAGCGTCGCAGCGACGATCAGGATGCCCGCGGTGATCTGGGCGGCCAGTCCGAACCCGAGCAGGCTCAGGACGAACGCCGCACCGCTGACCACCAGTCCGATGGTCTGGGCGAAACGCTTCGGCGGACCCGGGACGAGCTTCTCCTTGCGGACGATCTTCGGGACGATGAACTTCACCGAGAGCTGTCCGAACGGGGAGAGCGTCGGGCCCGACGCCACGCGCAGCGCGAAGCCGAGCGCGAGGACGCCGTACAGAATTGGGTTGTCGACCGCGACCGCGATGATCGCCAGGACGACGACCAGGCCGGCGGTCGTGCGGGCCGCGTAGTCGTTCACGGGGTTGGGAAAGGTGAGAACCTCACGCACCGACATCGACAGAACCTCCATGAACTAGGAAAACCACGACCAAGCTACGGGTGAGTCCGGACTTTGGCAAAGGTTGTATCCACCCAGATCGCAAGAGGGTGAGCGTGGTCTCACAAGTGATCGGTGTCAGGCGCGATCCGCGGCTCCTCGGCAGCGATCTCCCGCGGGTCGTCGACGTCGGGTTCGTCCTGGTCGGTGACACCGCCGTCGTTGGGGAGTTCGGCCTCTCGCGAGATCTCGCCCTCCTGATCGATGCCGGCCTGTTCGCCGACGTCGATGCGGTCGGGGATCTGGTCCATGTCGACTCCTGTCACTTCTCGTGCCTGTTCGGACTCGGAGAACGGCTCGGACAGATCGGCATCGTGGATGGCCTCGGCGTAAGCGAACTCGGCGTCGACGATTCCGTACTCCCTCTCCCGGAAACGCTCGTCGTCGCGGGCCTTGCGTGCGGCCTCCCGCATCTCGAACCCGTCGGTGACGATCTCACCGATTTCGCGGGTCACCCCGGCAACGGCGCCGGTGATGATGGTCGCGATGCGACCCACGTGCGTGGCTGTGGACTCGATCAGTTCCTGCATGAAGTCCTTGTTCCGTTCGATGCTGTCGACCATCTGTGATCCCCTGGGCTCTGAAGGGTGCTGTCCCCGCGTGCAAGTGTCCGCGCGCGCCTGTAGAACGCGGCTGGTCCCGAGGCTACCCCCGGGACCAGCCGGTCAAACGATCTTCACGACCCCGCGGCTCAGGCGACGGACGCGGGCTTCTCGCGCTCGACGATCACGGTCAGGTCGTCGTCGTCGCGGGTCATCCAGTTGGGCAGCGACAGTTTGGCGATCTTCTTCCAGGTCGACGCCAGCTGGTGGCTGAACGAGCCGGTGTTGTACGGCAGTCCGTAGCGCTCGCAGATCTCCTGGACCTCGGCCGACATCGACGGGTATCGGCTGGCGGGGATGTCCGGGAACAGGTGATGTTCGATCTGGTGGGACAGGTTGCCGCTCATGATGTGGAACAGCGGGCTTCCGGTGATGTTGGCCGAACCCAGCATCTGCCGCAGGTACCACTGACCGCGGGTCTCGTTCTGGCATTCCTCCGAGGTGAAAGTCTGTGCTCCGGTGGGGAAGTGACCGCAGAAGATGATCGAGTACGTCCACACGTTGCGCACCAGGTTGGCGGTGGCGTTGCCGACGAGGGTCGAGACGAACAGCGGGCCCGTCAGCGCCGGGAAGACGACGTAGTCCTTGAGGACCTGTCGACCGGCCTTGCGCCACATGCCTTTCACCAGGCCCTTGATGTCGTTCCACTTGCGCTTGCCCTGGATCACGTTCTCCGCCTCGAGGTCATGGAGCATGACGCCCCACTCGAACAGGAGCATGAGGGCGGTCGCGTAGCCGAGGTTGCCCAGGTAGTAGGGATTCCACTTCTGGTCACGCGCCATCCGCAGGATGCCGTAACCGATGTCGCGGTCCTCGCCGATGATGTTGGTGAACGTGTGGTGCAGGTAGTTGTGGCTGTGCTTCCACTGATCGGCCGGACACACGGTGTCCCACTCGAATTCGCGGGAGTTGTAGGTGTCCTCACGCATCCAGTCGTACTGACCGTGCATGACGTTGTGGCCGATCTCCATGTTGTCGAGGATCTTCGACACGGAGAGTGCGCCGACGGCGGCGATCCACGCCGGCGGGAAGAATCCGAGGTACATCAGCGCGCGGCCGCCGATCTCGAAGCCGCGCTGGGCGCGGATGACCGAGTACAGATAGTCGCGGTCCTTCTGGCCGAGGTCGGCGACGATGCGTGCGCGCAGCTCGTCGAGATCGCGGCCGAGGGACTCGACCTGTTCGTAGGACAGCACGACGGTGTTGGGGTCGTGCTCGGTGGGGATGGCCGGCAGGTTGTCCGGGATCGTCGTAGGGGCGTCGTCCCGGGTGATGTCGATGGTCATGGTGTGCCTCCTGGTGGATAGGAGAGGTGGAACGGTGAATGGGAAGCGGGCGGTTCGGACGTTCAGATCTCGATGTCGACGGAACCGACCGGGGCGTTGATGCAGAGCTGGATCTGTGTGTCGGACTCGGTGTCGGTCTCGCCGGTCAACACGTTCCGGGTGCACCCCGACTTCTTGACGGCGGTGCAGGAGAAGCAGATCCCCATGCGGCAGCCGGATTCCGGGGTGAGCCCCGCGGCCTCGGCCTGGTCGAGGATCGGGCGGCCGTCGTTGGTCGCGGTGGTGCGAGATCGCGAGAACGTCACTTCGCCCTCGACCGAGTCGGGGTCGGCGACCGTCGGCACGGCCAGGGTGAACGCCTCGCTGTGCAGCGGCTCCGAGATACCGAGATCGGCGTGTACGTCGGCGACGGCATCCATCAGGGCCCGCGGTCCGCAGACGAAGACGTCGGCGGCGGCCAGACCGGGGATGTCGTCGAGGTGAGCGGCCGTGAAGTGGCCGTCTCGGTCCTCTCGGGTGTGGTGAATCCGCAGGTCGACGTTGGGGTGCTCACCCGCCAGCGCGGCGAGCTCGTCGCGGTACGCAACGTCCGACGCCGTGCGTGCGTAGTGCACGAAAGTGATCGGACCGGCGTACCCTCGGGCCACAAGCGTCCTCATCATTGAGAGCACAGGTGTAACGCCGCTGCCCCCACTGATGAAGACGGCCGACGTCGGGTCGGTCTCGGGCAGGACGAAGTCGCCGTCGGCCTGGGACAGTCCGACGACGTCCCCCACCCGCGCGTGTGCGGCGAGATGCTTGGAGACGAGGCCGTCGTCGTTGACGGTGACGGTGAGCTCGATGTCGCCGTCGCGGCCGACGGCGGCGTTGGCCGGGGAGAAGCACCTGGCGTGCCGAACACCGTCGATGACGACGCTGACCTGCACGAACTGTCCGGCTCGATGGCCTTGCCACTGACGGGTCGGGCGGATGGCGAGACGCACAGTGCGAGGCGTCGGGTGGTCGACCCGGACGATCTCGCCGCGCAGGTCGCGCCAGGTGAGCATCGGGTCGAGGAGTTCGAGGTACCGGTCGACCGGATGCGGCGACAATGCTGCCTCGACGATCGATCCGACCAGGCGGTTCCAGCGGCCGGGGCTGCCGGCGGTGGTACCCGGAGTCGGGTTCTGGGGCGTGCGAATGCTCATGGACTGGGCTCCGTTCGCATGATTTCGGTGTACAGGTGTACACAAACGAGTGTGACACGACGGCGCCCCGGATCGTCAAGCCGAAACCCATGTGACGGCCGTCACGATCGTCGGGAGGTCGCGGCCCGGCCGAGGGGGTGTGGCGAATACACTCGGCCATGTGACACGCACGCGGAGTTCGAACCAGCGCGATGCGCAGACGCGTGCGGACAAGAAGAACCAGACACGCCAGGCGCTCCTCGACACCACGAGATCCCTGGTCGGGGAACGCAGCTTCGGCAGCATCAGCCTGCGCGAGGTGGCTCGTGGTGCGGGCATCGTGCCCACGGCCTTCTATCGGCACTTCGCGTCGATGGAGGACCTCGGGGTCACCGTCGTCGAGGACTCGATGCGGGTCCTGCGTCGTGCACTCCGTGAAGGCCGGCGTGATCTCGCGGCACGGCAGGCGATGCCGACCGCGAAGAACTCGCTCGACATCCTGTTGCGTCACGTCCGCGAGAACGAATCGCAGTTCCGTTTCCTCATCCGCGAGCAGCACGGCGGGATCGCGGAGATCCGGCGCGCCATCGACACCGAACTCCGGCTCTTCTCCAAGGAACTGACGATCGACCTGGCCCGGATCCCGGATCTCGCCCCGTGGCAGCCGGAGGACCTCGAGATCGCCGCGGAGCTCATCGTCACGATCATGCTCACCGCGGTCGCCGATCTGCTCGACGGCGAGTACCGCGGACGCGGAGCCGAGAAGGAGATCGTCGAGCGCACCGAGCGGCAGCTGGTGATGGTCTTCCTGGGTATGGGGCAGTGGCGTCCATCTGAGTAGGGCGCGATCGAAGTCCTGCCTGAGACCTGCAGGAACGAGTCCACTACCGAACGGTGTCGACCGTTGTCCACTTGGCGTCACGGAGATTTCAACTGTGGCCTCGTGTCTCGCCGGTGCCCGACACTTGTGGTCGCACTGTGTGTCGCAGCGCGGGCTCTCGGTCTGCGTCGCCGATCGCGCGTGCCGCTCCACCCTCGACGCTCACGACGAAAGGTGCCTTCGCGGTGTCTCTGCATTTCAACTGGTTCCTGCCCACCTACGGTGACTCCCGCAATCTGATCGCGGGCGGGCACGGCAGCCAGATGAACGGGGACCGGCCGGCCGACCTTCGCTACCTCAAGCAACTCGCGGGCGCGGCCGAGATCAACGGCTTCGAGGCGGTCCTGACCCCGGCAGGGCTGTGGTGTGAGGACGCATGGCTGACCACCGCCGCACTGATCGATGCGACGGAAAGCCTGAAGTTCCTGATCGCCTTCCGTCCCGGACTCATCTCGCCGCTGCTCGCCGCCCAGATGTCGTCGACGTTCCAGTGGCATTCGGAGGGCCGCCTGCTGATCAACGTCGTCACCGGTGGCGAGTCGAGTGAGCAGCGCGCGTTCGGCGACTTCCTGGCCAAGGACGCACGCTACGAGCGCTGCGGTGAGTACCTGGAGATCATCCGCCGCCTGTGGACCGAGGAGGAGCCCGTCGACTTCGTCGGCAAGCACCTGCGCGTCGAGAACGCGCTTCTCGGCCGTCGCCCGAACCCGACCCCGCCGGTCTACTTCGGCGGATCGTCGCCGGCTGCCGGTGATGTGGCCGCCAAGTACGCCGACACCTACCTGACCTGGGGTGAGCGTCCGGAGGCGGTCTCGGAGAAGATCGCCTGGATCAACGGACTCGCCGCCGCGCAGGGCCGGACCCTCGACCACGGGATCCGGTTCCACGTCATCGCCCGTGAGACCTCCCAGCAGGCGTGGGCGGAGGCCGAACGTCTGCTCCACAATCTCGATCCCGCACAGGTCGCCGCCGCCCAGCGGAACCTCGCACAGTCGGAGTCCGAGGGGCAGCGTCGTATGTCCGAGCTGCACGGCCGCGGAGCAGGATTCGAGGGTTCGACCGACCCGCGTTCACTGGAGATCCACCCGGGCGTGTGGTCCGGCGTCGGCCTGGTGCGCGGCGGTGCGGGCACTGCGCTCGTCGGTTCCTACGACGAGGTCGCGGAGCTCATCGGCGAGTACGCGGCCCTCGGGCTCGACCACTTCATCCTGTCCGGTTACCCGCACCTCGAGGAGGCCTACCACTTCGGTGAGGGCGTCCGACCGGCGCTGGCCCGACGCGGCCTGCTCGACCCGGCCGATGCACGTCCGAGCGAAGAGGTTCGCACCGCGTTCCTGCCGCGCCTGCAGGCCGCATCGTCCTGATCGATCCACGCTCCACCTGAGAATCCACCTGCGGAGGTAACGCCATGTCCACCGAATCCATCGCGGACCAGATCAAGTTCGCCTACTGGGTGCCCAACGTCAGTGGCGGTCTGGTCACCAGCACCATCGAGCAGCGCACCGACTGGGGCTACGACTACAACATCAAGCTCGCCCAGACCGCCGAGAACAACGGCTTCGAGTACGCGCTCTCGCAGGTCCGCTACGAGGCCAGCTACGGCGCCGAATACCAGCACGAGTCGACGAGCTTCAGCCTCGCGCTGCTGCTCGCTACTCAGCGGCTGAAGGTCATCGCCGCCGTGCATCCGGGCCTGTGGCACCCGGCGGTGCTCGCCAAGCTCGGCGCCACCGCCGACCACCTGTCCAAGGGCCGTTTCGCCATCAACGTGGTCAGCGGCTGGTTCAAGGACGAGTTCACCCACCTGGGCGAGCCGTGGCTCGAGCACGACGAGCGCTACCGCCGCAGCGGCGAGTTCCTCGAGGTGATCCGCAAGATCTGGACGGAGGACAACGTCGACTACCGCGGCGACTTCTACCGCATCCACGACTTCACGCTGAAGCCCAAGCCGCTCAACACCCCGGAGCGCCCGAACCCGGAGCTCTTCCAGGGTGGCAACTCCACCGCGGCCCGCAGCAACGGCGGCCGCTTCGCCGACTGGTACTTCTCCAACGGCAAGGACTTCGACGGCGTCACCGAACAGATCGACGACCTGCGCGCCGTCGCGGAGGCACACAACCGTTCGGTGAAGTTCGGCCTGAACGGCTTCATCATCGCCCGCGACACCGAGAAGGAAGCCCGCGACACCCTGCGCGAGATCGTCGAGAAGGCGAATCGTCCTGCGGTGGAGGGCTTCCGGGGCGCCGTGCAGCAGGCCGGCAACTCGACGGGTGACAAGAAGGGCATGTGGGCGGACTCGACGTTCACCGATCTCGTCCAGTACAACGACGGCTTCAAGACGCAGCTGATCGGTACCCCTGAGCAGATCGCGGAGCGCATCGTCGCCTACAAGCGTCTCGGCGTCGACCTCATCCTCGGTGGCTTCCTGCACTTCCAGGAGGAGATCGAGTACTTCGGCGAGAAGGTGCTCCCGCTCGTGCGTGAACTCGAGGAATCGCAGACCCCCGCAGCAGTTCTGTGACGGCTGTGAGTCAGGCCCGACCCGAATCGGCAAGCCGGATCCGGTCGACGGCCGAAGCTCTCTCCGTCGCACGGGAACTCGCTGCGACGTTCGCGGCCGGTGCCGTCGAGCGCGACCGTGACCGTCGGCTGCCGTTCGCCGAGATCGATCGCCTGTCGGCGTCGGGTCTTCTCGCGCTGACGGTGCCCGCACGGTTCGGCGGCCTCGACGTGCCGCCGAGCGTGCTGGCGGAGGTCGTCGCGATCCTCGCCGCCGCCGATCCGAGCATCGCGCAGATCCCGCACAGCCACTTCGTCTATCTCAACCTGGTGCGCCTCTCCGCGGGAGAAGCGTTGCAGGAGCGGATCTTCACCGACGTGCTGGCCGGTGGCCGGGTGGCCAACGCCCAGTCGGAGCGGGGCGGGAAGACCATTGCGGACATCTCGACCCGTCTGACCCCGGTCGACGGCGACGCCGGCCGGTTCGTGCTCGACGGTGAGAAGTTCTACTGCACGGGATCGCTGTTCGCGCACACGCTCGCCGTGCTGGCGAAGCTCGACGCGGCGACCGGCGACCTCGCACCGGGCGAGTACGTGGCGTTCATTCCCGCGGACTCACCGGGTGTCGAGCTCATCGACGACTGGGATGCGGTGGGGCAGCGGACCACCGGCTCGGGAACCGTCCGGTTCTCGGGCGTCGAGGTCGCGGCTGCCGACCTCGTGGCCCGTGCGTCGGCGACTGCAGCGCCGACCGCGTACGGCGCGTATGCGCAGCTGCTGCACGTCGCGATCGACACGGGTATCGCCCGCGGCGCGCTGACCGAGGCCGTCGAGTTCGTGCGGACCAAGGCCCGCCCGTGGTTCGAGGCGGGTGTGGACCGCGCGGTCGACGATCCGCTGGTGGTCCAGCGTTTCGGCGAGCTCGAGGTGGATGTCGCGACCGCCGAGGCGATGCTCGCCGCAGCGGGACGCGCGGTCGACGAGGCCGTCGACGACTCCGCGGGAGCGCCGCGCCGTGAACTCGTCGCCGCGGCGTCGATCGCGGTCGCGCGTGCCAAGGCGGTGGCCGACCGGGTGGCGACCCCGGTGGCGTCGGCACTCTTCGAGGTCAGCGGAACCCGTAGTGCCGCAGCCGGAACCGGGCTGGACCGTTTCTGGCGCGACGCCCGGACGCACACGCTGCACGACCCCGTCCGGTGGAAGTACCAGCACATCGGCCGCTGGCTTCTGCGTGGTGAGGACCCACCGCTGCACGGCGTGATCTGAGCTGCGATACTCGTCTACAGGTACTTGCCCACGTGTGCGAGCGCCTTCTTGGGCGTCTTGGCGTCGAATCCCTCGCCGATCGCCCGTAGTTTCCACTCATCGCCGTCGCGACCGATGACCGCCATCGCGACGGCGGTGAACGGCATCCCGCCCTTGAGGGTGTAGCGGGCGAGTTCGGCGGATGTCGTCTCGTCGACGAGACGGCAGTAGGCGTTCTCGATCTTCTCGAAGGTGTGGCCGCGGTACGAGGTGACGATGAACATCAGCGCATCGACGCGGGCCGGAACCGACTGCAGCGCAACGCGGATGACCTCGTCATCGCCCTCACCCTCGCCGGTCAGGTTGTCTCCCGAGTGCAGGATCGAACGGTCCTTGCTGTTGAGGTGGCCGTAGTACACGGTCTCGACGCATTTGCCGCCGGAGAACATCAGGACCGACGCGTCGAGGTCGATCGATCCGCCGCGACCGAATCCTCCGCGCACCGGGTCCCAACCGAGTCCCATGCGGATGTCGGTCAGCT
Source organism: Gordonia westfalica (assembly GCF_900105725.1). NCBI lineage: Bacteria > Bacillati > Actinomycetota > Actinomycetes > Mycobacteriales > Gordoniaceae > Gordonia > Gordonia westfalica. Next base: position 2,189,951 of record NZ_FNLM01000034.1, on the reverse strand, counting down.
TGACGCCACCCTCCTTGCGCAGGGTGACCTTCTGGCCCTTCGTGAGGCTGACCGGACGATCCTTGCTGAGGCTGATCTCCGGCGTCCGCGGCGGAACCGGAGATGGCGTGGGCGCCGCAGGCTGCGCCGGAGGTGCTGGGGGAGCCGGAGGTGCCGCGGGTCGCGAGTAGGCCGGTGCCGCCTGGGCAGGTGCGGGAGTCGGCTCCTCGTCGACGCTCACGCCGTGATCACGGACGAGGTCGGCGAACCCGCCGGCATAACCCTGCCCGACGGCGCGCACCTTCCAATCCTGGTTGCGTCGGTACACCTCGAGGGCGATCACGACGGATTCCGTGGTGAGTCCCGTGACCGTGTAGTCGTAGAGCTCGCGGCCGCCGGCGTCGGTGACACGCGCGACCGGCGGCGCGAACCGGCCGAAGGTGGAGTTCGTGTCGTCGAGCGTGATGACGGCGCGGATGGCGTCGATGTCCGCCGGGACCTGGTTGGTCGAGATGTGCAGTCGCGCGGGTCCGTTGGGTGCCTGCTGCAGCTCGACCCCCGGACCCTTGGGCTGGTTGTAGAACACGAAGTCGTCGTCGGTGCGCACGACGCCGCGGTCGGTCACGAGCAGTGCCGACACGTCGGCGGCGGTCGCGAGGTCGACGGTGAGGACGATCTGGGAGGTCGACAGCGGGCCGTTCTGGCCTTTGGTCAGCGAGGGCATGATGCTCAGGGTAGTCACCGGTCCCGACGTCCTCCGAATGCTGTCGCCCGGGCGGCAGATGCGATCGACCGGGCGACAGAGAAGTGTCAGTCGAGCGGCTTATGCTGCTCGTTATGTCAGGAAGCCGGGTCGGCACGCAGTTCGGGCCATATCGTCTCGACGCGTTGTTGGGCCGGGGCGGCATGGGCGAGGTCTACCGGGCCCACGACACCACCAAGGAGCGCACCGTCGCGCTGAAGCTGCTCAATCCGGGCCTCGCCGGCGACACCATGTACCAGGAGCGATTCCGTCGCGAGTCGCATGCCGCGGCGCGACTCGGTGAGCCGCATGTCATCCCGATCCACGACTGGGGCGAGATCGACGGAGTGCTCTTCATCGACATGCGTCTGGTCGACGGCCAAGACCTGCGGGCACTGCTGAGCCGCGAGACGAGAATCGATCCCGCGCGTGCGGTCTCGATCATCGAGCAGGTCGCCGCCGCGCTCGACGCCGCCCACGCCGAGGGGCTGACGCACCGGGACATCAAGCCGGAGAACATCCTCGTCGACGCCAACGACTTCGCGTACCTCGTCGATTTCGGTATCGCCCACGGCGCCGACGACACTCATCTCACGCAGACGGGAACCGCCGTCGGTTCGATCGCCTACATGGCGCCGGAACTCTTCGACGCGGCGTCGCCGGGTCCGGCGAGCGACATCTACGGCCTCGCGTGCGTGCTGTTCGAGTGCCTCACCGGGCAGGTACCGCATCCGGCGAAGACGGTGAGCGCCGCGATCAGGGCGGCGGTGCTCACGCCGCCTCCCGCGCCGAGTTCGGTCAACGCCGACATCCCGGAGGCGATGGACGCGGTCATCCGGAGAGGCCTCGCCGCGGAACCGGCCGAGCGCTACGGCTCGGCACGCGAGCTGGCCCGGGCGGCACGCGCGGCGCTGTCGGGCGTCTCGCTCCACAAGGCCTCACCGGATCCGGCGACCAGCATCATCAAGGCGCCGCACACCGTCATCGCTCCCGTCGAACCGGCTTACGAGCCGACCCTGATCCGCCAGACGACCGGACCCGAGAACGCCCCCGGCACCCGGCAGCTCTCCGGTCCGCAGACGTTCGGCGAGTCGCAGCAGATCCCGGCGGCCCCGCACTATTCGGGATCCCAGCACTTCTCGGGACCCCAGCAGTTCCCGGGCGCGTACGGGCCGCCGCCCGGGTATCCGCCGGTCCATCAGCAGCCCGCGCCACGCCGCTCGGTCGCGATACCGATCCTCCTGGGACTGATCGCCGTCGTCCTCGTGGGCATCGCCGTCGTCGTGGGCGTCCTGCTCGCGGGTTCGGGCGGGGACAGTTCGGAGCAGGCCGCCGACCCGACCACGCCGACGGTCACCGAGACGGTCGCCCCGCCGACCGTCGACAACGCACCCGAGGGACCCGGCGCTCCCGCGTCGCCTCCGCCGGGGTCGGCGCCGTGTGACGGGACGGTGGGCGTGGGGACGTCGGTGACGAGTTGCCCGTTCGCGTTCGCGGTCCGGGACGCGTACTTTCGGGCGGGCCAGGAACGTTCCCCGCGTGTGGTGACCGCGGCGAGCCCCGTGACGGGGCAGTCGTACGCGATGAGCTGCGTCCCGGAAGGGGCGATCGTGGCATGCCGCGGCGGCAACGATGCGGTGGTGCACATCTACTGATGGCGACGACACAGCGGATCAGATCCGTGGCGGTGGCGCTCGGCTGCGTCGTGGCGGTCACCGCCGGTTGTGCGACCTCTGCCGACCCGGCCCCGATCAGTCCGGTCACCGTGACCGTCACGTCGACACCGCCGACCTCCGTCCGGCCGGCTCCCGTGTCGCCGTCGAATCCGGCTTCCTACGACGCTCTCGCCGCGGGCTTCCGCAAGGTCGCGTCGTCGACCGGGCTGACCGTCGGCATCGCGATCGCGCCCGTCGGCGGCGACGCCGTGCCCGCTCTGACCCTGGGTGACACCACAGCGCGGGTCGCGTGGTCGACGATCAAGGTGCCGCTCGCGGTCGCCGCCGAACGTCAGAACGGGCCCAGCCCCGCCGCCGCAGCTGCGATCGTCAACTCCGACAACGGTTCCGCAGAAGAGCTGTGGGCCTCGCTGGGCGGCGGACAGGCCGCTGCCGACGCGGTCACCGGTGTACTGCGAGACGGCGGTGACGCCGGCACGGTCGTCCCGGCCACGCAGCGTCGGCCGGGCTACACGATCTTCGGGCAGACCATCTGGGCACTGCCCGATGCCGCGACCTTCACCGCCCATCTGCCGTGTCTCGAGGGCGCACAATCGGTGCTCGCGCTCATGGGCGAGGTGGCCGGCAATCAGCAGTGGGGCGTCGAGGTGATGCGCGCGCCCCGCGCCACCGCGGTGAAGGGCGGCTGGGGACCGGGCATGACCGAGGGATACCTCGTCCGTCAGATCGGCCTGTTCACCTTCCGCGACGGAAGACGCACCGCGGTCGCGATGAGCGCGGTCGGCGGAACGATGACGTCGGGGATCGCGGCGCTGAACGCGGTATCCACCTGGCTCAACACCAACATGACCCGGCTGCCGCGCGGCAGGTGCAACGCCTGAGGCCGGATTCCACGACGACCGGGGCGTGACGCCGGTCGCAACAAGGTCCCGATTGGGTATACAAGCTGGTCACCTGACCAATCCGCCCCCTATTCTCGTGTGTCTAGAGTGACTCAGGAGAAAATTGTGAAAGTTGTGACTAGGTTCGCCTCCGCCGTCGGCGCCCTGATGATGTCCCTGGTCGTCGGTGCCGGCACCGCGACCGCGGTCCCGCTCCCGGTGTTGCCGCCGCTGCCCGAACCGTTCGCAACGTGGCTCACGCCGCCGGAACCGATCGAGGCGAAGCTGGCGAAGAGCTACGCCACACTCCAGAAGTCGATGAAGAAGTCGCTGCCCGGACAGCTGGGCATCGCGATCGTGCCGGTCGGCGGCAACCAGGTCATCTCGCTGGGATCGCTCAAGGCGGGCCGGGCGTGGTCGACGTTGAAGGTGCCGGTCTCGCTGGCCGCGCAACGCAAGCGAGGAGTGGCCGTCGCAGCGATGGAGGACAAGGCGATCACCTTCTCCGACAACGACGCCGCGGGCGAACTGTGGGGTGCGCTGGGTGGCGGTCGCGCCTCCGTCGACGCGGTGACCGCCGTGCTGCGCGAGGGACACGACACCCGAACCCATGTCTCCTCGGAGATCGACACTCCGGCGTCGTACCCCGGGTACACCTCCTGGGCCCTGCGCGATCAGGCGCTGTTCGGCGCACACCTGCCCTGCCTGCCCGGCAGCGAGCAGATCATCCGGCTGATGAGCGACGTCGCCCCGAACCAGCAGTGGGGGATCGCCAAGGTCGGACGGAACAAGGGTGCGGTGACCGCCGTCAAGGGCGGCTGGGGGCCGGCCACCTCCAAGTCCGGTGGGCACCTCGTGCGTCAGCTCGGCATCATCACGACCACCGACGGTCAGGTCGCGGTGTCGATGGCGGCGATCCCGCGCAGCGGATCGTTCACCGACGGCACCAAGATGCTGACCCGCCTGGGCAACTGGCTCGGCAAGAACCTGGCCGAACTGCCCAAGGGGCGGTGCTGAACGGCCGGATCTCAGGTCGCCGCGTGCGCGACCGCCGGTGACGGCGCGCCCGCGGGCCGGCAGAGGGCCGCGGCGATCGCGGTCGTCAGCGGAACCGACAGCGCGATCGCGATGCCGCCGACGAAGGACCGGGCCAGTTCGACGGCCACCACGTCCGTGGTGAGCAGACCGCCGAGGGGTTGCCGGGCGACCGAGAACAGCAGCATCAGCGGCAGGGCGCTGCCCGCGTAGGCGAACACCAGCGTGTAGACGGTGCTCGCGATGTGGTCGCGTCCGACGCGCATCGCGGCCTTGAAGGTCGCGAGCCGGGTGGGTTCACCCGCGGCGGCCAGCTCGAAGGCCGCCGACGCCTGCGTGATCGTCACATCGTTGAGGACGCCGAGCGTGCCGATGATGAACCCGGCCAGCAGGAGGCCGCTGACCGAGATGTTGCCCTGATAGACCTGCAGGTTGGTGGTCTGGTCGCCGGACAGGCCGGTCAGGTTCATCGTCTCGATCGCCAGCCAGCTCAGCAGACCGGCCATCAGCAGCGAGACCAGCGTGCCGAGCAGGGCCGAACTCGTGCGGAGGCTGATGCCGTGCGCGAGATAGAGCACCACGAACAGAATGACCGCCGACGACACCACTGCCACCGCGACCGGGGACGAGCCGTCGAGGATGGCGGGCAGGGTGAACCCGCCGAGGACGATGAAGGCGAACGCGAGGCCGATGATCGACCGGAAACCGCGCCACGCCGCGACCAGCACGATGGCCGCGATGAACAGGATCGCCCAGATGATCGTGGCGGTGCCGCGCTGGAAGTCGAAGAAGGTGTAGCGGTTGCCGTCCGGGCCGGGCACCGTGGAGAGCCGGATCGCGTCGCCGACGTGCAGGGTCGGCTGACCGGCCTGGGGCTCGTCGAGCGATCCCGGTGCCGGCACCCCTTCGGTCCCCGGCGCGGCGCCGGACTGCGCACCCTTCGTGGGGATCTCCAGCACCGTGTACCGGCCGGCGACCTCACCGGAGTCGAAGCGGACCGCGTTGAGGATGCACGGACCGTCGGCGACCGGGTTGATGGGGATGTCGGCGGTCTCGAGCACCGAGCCCGCCGCCGGGTTCAGGCAGCTCGCCCGGAACTGGTCGACGACCTCGCCGTCGACCGTCTCGATCGACCCGCCGTCGGCGGACCGGAACTGGGTGGGCACCGGATGCTCGGAATCCGACGGCCAGAGGACGATCATGCCGATCGTCACCGCCACCGCGGTGACCGCCAGTGTCCCGATGACCAGCCACCGCGCGAACGGGGACAGCATGTGGGAGATATCGGTCAGCGAATGCGGGTGACCGTGATGTTTGCGCTCCACGCGGGTGAGCCTATGTGCAAGCGAAACTACAGGGGCAGCAGGATGCCCTTCACCCGCGGATCGGTGGCCAGGAACTCCTGGACCGCGGGATCCTTGAACGCGGCGACGAGGTTCTTGATGTTGTCGGTGTTCTCCCACTCGGTACCGATGGTCAGCTGCCCGGCGAACTCGTCGGGGGCCGGGGGCGCGTAGATCTGCTTCTCGATCGGGATGTTCGCGGCCAGGTAGTACTCGGTGTAGCCGACGGTGGCGTCGAGATCGGCCAGCGACCGCGACTGCGCGGCGAAGTCGAGCAGCACGAACTGCAGGTTGCGCGGGTTGTCGGCGATGTCCTTCTGGGTCGCCTTCCACTTGTCGATGCCCGGCTTGAGGGTGATCAGACCGGCGCGCTCGAGCAGCCAGAGGCCCTGTGCCTCGTTCGCGGGATCGGAGTAGAGCGAGACCTTCGCGTTCTGCGGGAGGTCCCCGACGTCCTTGTACTTGTCCGACCAGATGCCGAAGCCCCAGCGGAAGACGGGGGTGGCCGCCACTTCCTTGAAGTCGGGGTTGGCCTCGAGCACCTGCGCCAGCCACAGCTTGTGCTGGTAGATGGTGCCGGCGACCTCGCCGTCGCTCACGGCGCGGTTGAGGGTCGTCGAGTCGGCGAGGCCCTTGAAGTCGACCTTGATGCCGTAGCGGGGTGCGACCTCTTCGCCGACGAACTCGACGAGGGCCTGCTCGGAGGCGTTGCCCTCGGCGGTGACGACGGTGAGCGTTGCGCCGGCGGTCTCGTTGGGGGAGGTCGAATCCGACCCGAGGAAACGCCAGCCGAGAACGCCGGCCAGCACGGCGACGATCACGAGGACGCCGGCGATCAGCGGCCAGTGGCGACGCTTCGAGATCTCGATGTCGGAATTGCCTGCGGGTGGGAGGTTGTCGGGCGACGAAACCGACACCTCGGTGGTGGAACCGGTGTCCTGAGACATGAGTGGACCTTTCAAGTGTGGTGAAGGTGATGCGTCAGTGGTTGACGCGCTTGGAGGTCACCGGGTTGAGGCTGCGGGCGAGCGCGTCGCCGGCGAGCTGGATCAACGCCACGGTGATGATGAGGACGATGATCGTGGCGATCATGACGCCCTGGTCGAATCGCTGGTAGCCGTAGGTGACCGCGACGTAGCCGAGACCGCCGGCGCCGATCGTGCCCGCGATGGTCGAGTATTCGATCATCGCGATCGTGTTGATGGTCAGGCCACCCACGATGCTCGGCAGAGCCTCGGGAACCTGTGCCTTCCAGATGATCTGGGCGTTGGAGCCGCCCGACGCCCGGGCCACGTCGATCGTCGACGCCGGCACCGACCGCAGCGAGTTCTCCACGATGCGGGTGAAGAACGCGATACCCGCGATCGACATCGGGACCACCGCCGCTGCGATGCCGATGTTGGTGCCGGTGATGAGGCGGGTGAACGGGATGATCGCCGTCATCAGCACCAGGAACGGCAGCGACCGGCCGATGCTGATGATCCAGGACAACGGCGTGTGCAGCGCCCGGTTCTCGAAGAGCCCACCGGGAGCGAGGTTGTGGACCAACGCGCCGAGCGGAACGCCGACGACCAGCACGACGACCATCACGATGCTTACCATCAGGACCGTGTCGACGAACGCCGGCCACAGCAGATCGGGGATCTCGTCGAGCGGTACGGTGATGGCGGCCAGGTTGATCGTGCTCATGCCGCCACCCCCGCGTCCTTCTTCTCGGTACCGGCACCGGTGGCCGGCGCGGGTGCTTCCGCGACTCGGGCCACGAGGCCGAGTTCGGCTGCCGCGCCGATGAATCCGGACGCGTGTCCGGCCGGCACGGAGACGGTCAGATCGCCGAAGGCGGTGCCGTCGATGGTCTGGATGTTGGCTCCGAGCACCGAGATCGGGATGCCCAGGGATCCGCCGAGGCGGGTGAGCCAGTCGGCGGGCACCGTCGTCGAGTTGTAGATCACCGTGATCGGGGTGTCGTCGGCGGTTGCGGCCGCGCTGGGGCCGCGGGGCCGAAGTGCCCGTCCGAGAACGGAATCCGCGTCGAGGACGAGGTTCTCGAGGCGCCCGTGTTCGACGATGCGGCCGTGATCGAGCCGGCCGACGGTGTCGGCGACCCGCACGATGGTGTCCATCTCGTGGGTGATGAACACGACTGCCAGGCCGAGTTCGTCGCGGACCTCGGTCAGCAGCTGCAGGAACGTGTCGGTCGCGGCCGGGTCGAGTCCGGACGTCGCCTCGTCGGACAGGAGCACCGACGGCTTCAGTGCGAGGGCGCGGGCGATGCCCACACGTTGACGCTGTCCGCCCGAGAGCTGATGCGGGTACAGATCGGCCTTGTCGGACAGCCCCACCAGGTCGAGCAGGTCGGCGACCCGCGACCTGGTGGAAGCCTTTGTCGCACCCAGGTATTCGAGCGGCAGCGCCACGTTCTGCGCCGCGGTCCGGCGGGAGAGCAGGCTGGCCGACTGGAACACCGTGCCGATACGGCGACGGGCATCCCGAAGTCCGGAGGTGCCGAGCGCGGTGAGGTCCTCGCCGTTGACGACGACCCTCCCCGAGGTCGGGCGCTCCAGGAGGTTGAGACAGCGTGCCAGGGTGCTCTTACCCGCACCGGACGGGCCGACGACGGCGAAGATCTCGCCGGAGCCGACGGTGAACTCGACTTCGTCGAGAACGGTGGTCGGGTTCGGCGAACCGACCCCGAACACCTTGGTGAGTCCAACGACTTCGATCATCGTGCGGTCCTGGTCACTTCGTTCCGGCGGTGGTGAGGCGGTTGCGCTCACGGATGGAGTCGTCGATGGTCGAGTTCACGCCGCCGACGCGGTAGGTGGAACCGCGGTGGTTCTCGGGCAGCTGGTCGCCGCGTCCGAAGAGCTTGTTGCGCAGGCTGCCCGGGGCGTAGTCGCGCTCGTAGAGGCCGCGACGCTCGAGGGCGGGCACCACGTGGGTGATGATGTCCTCGAACGATCCCGGCGTGACCGCGTAGGCGACGTTGAAACCGTCGACGTCGGTTTCGGTGACCCAGTCCTGCAGATGCTCGGCGACCTCGTCACCCGAGCCGATCAGGACGGGGCCCATACCGCCGACGCCACCCCAGGCCGCGATGTCGCGGATGCGCCATTCCTCGCCGCTCTCGGAGGCCTGCTGGAACGCCGCAACCGCCGACTGGATGGCGTTGCTCTGCACGTTGCCGATCGGGTCGTCGATGTCGTAGCTCGCGAGGTCGATGCCCATCCAGCCGGACATGAGGACGAGTGCACCCTCTTCGCTCGCATAGGACTGGTACTCAGCGGCTTTCGCGCGCGCGGCCTCGGGCGTCGAGTCGGTGATGATGGTGAGCAGCGTGTAGATCTTGGCGTCGTAGGGGTCGCGTCCGGCGAGGACGAGTTCTTCGCGGATCTGGCTGACCACGTTGCGCAGGATCGCCTTGGTGGGTGCGCCGACGAAGATGGCCTCGGCGTTCTCCGCGGCGAAACGACGTCCGCGCGGCGAGGCGCCGGCCTGGTAGATGACCGGCGAGCCCTGCGGAGACGGCTCGGACAGGTGGATGCCCGGGACCTTGAAATGCTTTCCCTGGTGGCCGATGTGGTGGACCTTGGACGGCTCGGCGAAGACCCCGGCCTCCCGGTCGCGACGCACCGCGTCGCGCTCCCAGGAACCCTCCCACAGCTTGTAGAGCACGGTCAGGTACTCGTCGGCGTGGTCGTAGCGGTCGTCGTGCTCGAGCTGGTCGTCGTCGCCGAGATTGCGTGCGCCCGACGGCAGGTACCCGGTCACGACGTTCCAGCCGACACGGCCCCGGGTCAGGTGATCGAGTGTCGACATGCGGCGCGCGAACGGGTAGGGGTGCTCGAAACCGGTTGCGGTGGTGATGCCGAACCCGAGGTTCTCGGTGGCGTGGGCCATCGCCGAGACCAGCAGCATGGGGTCGTTGACCGGGATCTGGGTGCCCTGACGGATCGCGGCCTCGTCGTTGCCGGCGAAGACGTCGTACGTGCCGAGGACGTCGGCGATGAACAGGCCGTCGAATCCGCCGGTCTCCAGAAGACGGGCGAGATCGACCCAGTAGTCGATGGTGTTGTAGTCCCACGACCGGTCGCTCGGATGGCGCCACAGGCCGGGGGACTGGTGCGCAACGCAATTCATGTCGAAGGCGTTGAAGCGGATCTTGCGGGTGGAGCGCGTGCCGTTGTCGGGGGTCACGGCAGGCCGGTTCTGTTCAGACACCGGAGGAATGATCCAGATGGATCGGTGGAGTCGCCATCTTTGCGCGCACAGCGAACTAAACTTGCCGCATGCGTGCCACAGATGTGTTAGTCGACGGTCTCGGACGCGTCTCCGAGAATGTTCACGCGCTGCTCAGCGGCTTGGAACCCGAGGTCCTGAACCGGGCACCGGCCTCGGGCGCCAACACGATCGCGTGGTTGGTGTGGCACCTGACACGCGTTCAGGATGCGCAAGTCGCCGATGTCGCCGACACCGACGAGGTGTGGGTGAGCGGCGGTTGGGTCGACCGATTCGATCTGCCGTTCTCGCCGGCCGACACCGGATACGGCCATTCGGCCGACGAGGTGGCGCGGGTCGTCGTCGACGACGCCGGCCTGCTCCGTGACTACTACGACGCCACCCACGCGGCTTCTGTCGACTACATTGAGTCCCTGAGTGATTCGGATCTGGACCGGATCGTCGACACCAACTGGGACCCGCCGGTGACGCTCGGCGTCCGGCTGGTCAGCGTCGTCGACGACGATGCCCAGCACATCGGGCAGGCCGCGTACCTACGCGGACTCTTCACCTGACGACGAGCACCGTCAGTCGCGGAGCGTGTGCGAGAGGAGGCGGCCGTAGCGGTGGCGGTACATCTGGGAGAATCGGCCGAGATTGTCGAAACCCCAGGATTGGGCGACCTCCGCGACGGTGACGGTGGCGGGGTCTTCTCGGAGTAGCTGCTGATGGGCCCGTTCGAGTCGGATCTGCCTCAGGAACTGCATCGGACTCATCTTGCAGGTGCTCCCGAAAGCCCTGCTGCAGCGCGCGGACCCCGATCCCCGCGGCGGCGGCCAGCTGTGTGACGGTCAGGTCCTCGTGTGCGGAGCGTTCGACGAGTTCGACGGCTCTGCGGATCTGGCGCGGCACGGCCGGCCGGTCATCCGCCTGGCTTGCCTGTACGGGATGCGTCGCCACGAGGGCCGCAGCGATCATCCGCGACCGGATGGTGAGTTTCCCGCGTACCGGGGTGCTCACGAGAACCCAGGCCCCCAGGGGATCCGGATCGATCCGTACGTCCGTGCCATAGCGCAAGGTGTGGATCGCGTTGTCGGACAACGTCAGTGTGAAATCGATCGTCGATTACGTCGAGACCAACGACCTGACGGACTTCGTGCTGGTCGGCCACAGCTACGGCGGCACCGTGATCGCGCAACTGGCAGAAGAGATCCCGCAGCGGATTCAGCGGCTCGTCTTCTGGAATGCCTTTGTGCCGCAGCCGGGCAACAGCCTGATGGATGAGGCGCCGCCGCACTACCGTGACCTGTTCAACGGTTTGGCGGCGGCCAGCGACGACAACACGGTGATGCTGCCGTTCCCGATCTGGCGCGAGGCGTTCATCCAGGACGCCGATCTGGACACCGCGACGCGGACCTACGAACTGCTCTCACCGGAACCGTTGCAGCCGATGGCCGACAAACTCGATCTGACGCGCTTCTACGAGAGCGAGATCCCCAGGAGTTACATCGACGCGACCGAGGACATGGCGCTGCCGCAAGGAGAGTGGGGCTGGCATCCGCGGATGTCGTCGCGCCTCGGTCTGTTTCGTCTGGTGCAGATGCCGGGCAGTCACGAGGTGATGTTCACCAACCCGTCGCTGCTCGCGGCGAAGATGGTGGAGGCAGGCCGACCCTAGGACTCCAGGCCGGTCGCCCTCCGCACCGGTGGCGCGAAGTCGTGCCCGTCTTCCATCCGGAAGAGGGTCAGGACATGCAGCCCTTGAAGGTCTGGAAGTCGCCCGCGAAAGCCGGGCCCTTGCAGGTGGGGCCGTTCTTGCCGTCGACGACGACCTCGCCTCCGGCACCTGCGATGCCGATGGCCAGTCCGGCTCGATCACCGGTCATGGTGACCGTGGCGCCGGGGCCGAGTGCGATGGCCGCGGGGCCGGCGAAGTTGTCTGCGGTGGAGGTGGCCTTGCCGCCGTTGTCGGTGATGGCCAGCGCGAGGCCGGTGGGGCCGGATTCGGCGCTGCAGGATGTCGTGGAGGAGCTCTGACCAGGCAGAGCCGGACACAGGGAGGGTGCTGCACTCGCCGACGGCGAGGCCGCGAGCGATACCGCGGTCGCGCCTGCGGCGGCGACGACGAAACCGAGGGCTGTACGGGCAACTGTCTTCATTTTCGGACTCCTTTGTCGTGTACTCGCGCGAGTACCGGGTTGGGTGTCGTGCCCAAGCGATTCGGATTCGCCGAGGTGCCGGATGGGCGGCCGGGGGGCTCGGGCCGCACGAGGTGAATGCCCACTGCGCGTAAGTTGAAACCGTGCAATTGCGAATCTTCACCGAACCCCAGCAAGGTGCTACCTACGATCAGCTGCTCGCCATGGCGAAGGCGACCGAGGACCTCGGCTTCGATGCGTTCTTCCGCTCCGACCACTACAGCGGCATGGGCGGTGACGGGCTGCCCGGACCCTCCGACGCGTGGATCACGCTGGCGGGCCTTGCCCGTGAGACGTCGCGTATCCGGCTGGGCACGCTGGTCTCGTCGGCCACGTTCCGCCTTCCGGGGCCCTTCGCGATCGCGGTGGCCAACGTCGACCAGATGAGTGGTGGCCGAATCGAACTCGGTCTCGGGGCCGGTTGGTTCGAGGAAGAGCACGAGAACTACGGAATCCCGTTCCCGTCGCTGAAGGACCGGTTCGACCGCCTCGAGGAGAGCTTCGAGATCATCACCGGCCTGTGGGGTACGCCCGAGGGCAGTCGATTCGACTATCGCGGTGAGCATTTCCAGATCAGCAACTCGCCGGCGCTGCCGAAGCCGGTGCAGAGCCCCCGCCCGCCGATCATCGTCGGCGGCAGCGGCAAGAAGCGCACCCCGGCGCTGGCCGCACGTTTCGCCGACGAGTTCAACGTGGTGTTCCAGCCCGTCGACGTCGCCCGCGACCTGATCGGCAACGTGCGGGCCGCCTGCGCCGAGGCGGGACGTCGTCCCGAGACCATGACGTATTCGGGCGCGCTCGTCCTGTGTTGTGGCAGTGACGAGGCCGAGTTCCGGCGTCGCGCGGAGGCGATCGGCCGGGAGCCGGAGGAACTGCGCGAGAACGGCGCGGCGGGAACGCCCGACGAGGTGGTGGCCAAGATCGAGAGCTATCGCGAGCTCGGGATCACCCGGATGTACCTTCAGACCCTCGACTTCGACGACCTCGACCACCTGGACCTCGTGGCGTCGAAGGTGGCCCCGCAGCTGGGCGGTTGATCGGAGCAGCTCAGGCGACGCCGGCGTGCATCTCCCAGAACAGGATCTCGGCTCCGCCGGGGCTGCGCAGGGAGATCTCGCCGGCGTTCCTGGTCCGCACGGCATCACCTTCGACGAGCCGGTCCCCAGAGGCTTCGACTCCGGCCACTTCCACGTCGCCTCGCGCGACGTAGAGGTGACCGTACGGTGCGTCGGGCAGCGTCACCGTCTTGCCGGCCGGCATCCGCGCCACGTGCAGGGCGGCGGCGGAGTTGTTGATCGTCACCGGCGTCGACGCCGCACGCCGTGGTAGCCCGGAGACGACGACCGCCAGATCGCCGCTCGCCAGCGCGTCGGTGACATCGGCCTCGGCGTATCCGGGTTCGAGACCCGCCTCGTCCGGAGCGACCCACATCTGGACCACACGCAGGTCGGTGCCGTCGAGGCGTCCGGTCGCGTTGCCCTCGCTGTGGGCGATACCGCGGCCGGCCGTCATGCGCTGTACCACTCCGGGTTTCAGGACACCGTCGTTCCCGGCGGAATCGCGGTGGTGCAGTGCGCCGTCGAGGACCCACGTGACGATCTCGGCATCACGGTGCTGGTGGCGGTCGAGTCCCTCGCCTGCGTCGACCCGATCGTCGTTGTGCACGAGCAGCACTCCGTGGGCGTTCGCCGCCAGGTCGAAGTTGCCCGTCGCCGGGAGCGACTGCCAGGACTCGAGCCATTCGTTGCGCCAGTGGTGACGTTCGTCGGCCCGGATGATGATGAGTGACATCAGGTCTCCTGGATTCCCGGGTGGGTGGTGTCGAGGTGGGTGGCGAGCCGCTCCAGCACCGCGCGTAGCTCGCGGCCGTCCGCGGGATCGAGGGCCGAGAAGAACAGCGCATCGACGCAGCGGTAGTGATCGTGGGCGGCATCGGAGAACGCGGAACGTCCCGCATCGGTGAGCGACGCGTAGCTGCCGCGCCTGTCCTCGGTGGCTCGTTCTCGTTGCAGCCAACCGCGTTTCACCATCGCATCGACCTGGTACGACAGGCGCGACGAGGAGAACACCATGCGGTGCGACAGGTCTCGCATACGAAGCCTGCCGCCGTCGCTCTCGTGCAGGATGAGCAGCACGCTGTAGTCGGCGAGGCTCATCCCGGCGGTGGCGCGCAGGTCGTCGTCGAGCATGGTCTGCAGCCGCGCGGCGGTTTCGATGAAGACGCGCCACGCGGCCTGCAGGTCGTCGTCGGGTCCGGTGGTCGGTCGGGGCATGGATCAGCGAACGGTGTGCGGCATCAGCGCATCCGGAGGAACGACGCCGAGCCGACCGGCCTGATAGTCCTCGACGGCCTCGACCAGTTGCTGGCGGGTGTTCATCACGAACGGACCGTACTGGGCCACCGGTTCGCGGATCGGCCGGCCCCCGAGAAGCAGGACCTCCAACGCGGGACGGTTGCCGTCCTGCGAACCGTCGGCGGCGACGGTGATCCGGTCACCCTTTCCGAGGACGGCGAGGGAGCCCTGTTCGACCGGACGTCCCTCGGCCCCGACCCGTCCGCGGCCGGACAGCACGTAGACCAGTGCGTTGAACTCCGGCTGCCACGGGATCGACACCGCCGCACCGGGTTGCACGGTGGCGTGCGCCAAGGTGATGGGTGTGTGGGTGGAGCCGGGCCCGCGGTGGCCCTCGATCTCACCGGCGATGATCCGGATCAGCGATCCGGCGTCGGGGGAGGTGACCAGACCGACCTGGCCGCCCTCGAGATTCTGGTAGTTGGGCGCGAGGAACTTGTCCTTGGCCGGCAGGTTGACCCACAGCTGGATGCCGTGGAACAGGCCGCCGGACTCCACCAACTCGGCCGGTGGGGTCTCGATGTGCAGGATGCCGGAACCGGCCGTCATCCATTGCGTCGCACCGTCTTCGATGAGACCGCCGCCGCCGGCCGAGTCCTGGTGGGCGAACCGGCCGTCGATGATGTAGGTGACCGTCTCGAAGCCGCGGTGCGGATGCCAGGAGGTGCCGCGCGGTTCGCCGGGCTCGTAGTCGACCTCGCCCATCTGGTCCATGTGGATGAACGGATCGAGGTCGGCGGCGGAGACGCCTGCGAAGGCACGTACCACCGGGAATCCTTCTCCCTCGTAGCCGCGCGGTCCGCGGGTGACGGACCGGACGGGACGTTCGGTGGCGTCGATCCCGGGCGAGGACAGGCGCGTCAACGACAAGGTGTCGGCGGAGACGGCAGGCATGGTGTACTCCTTCGGTCAGGAAGTCACTCAAATTTGAGTAACCATGTCTGCGTCAACCGCCGGGGGCGCCGGACTATTCCTCGCGCGTTCGGTCTCCCACCGGGCGTGCGGTGGGTGATAATCCAGCGCATGGCCGACACCGCGTCATCGAAGCCACCCGAGCGACAGCGCATCAAGAAGCTGGCGCAGGCGGCACTCAACGCCGACATGACGGTCGAGCAGCTCGAGGGGATCCTCGCCGACATGGGCGAAACCCTCGAGGGACTCGGCCCGACCATGGGCAATCTGGATGCGACGATCGAGAAGCTCGACGCGACGCTGGTACGGATGTCGGGAACACTCGACCAGGTGGACACCACCGTCGACCGCATGTCCGACGTCGTCGCCCGGCTCGAGCGGGTCGTCGCCCGGGTCGAGGTGCTGGTCGGGATCGGGGAGGCCGCGTTGCGTCCGCTCGGGGTACTCGAATCCGCGGGCAAGTCGGTCGCGGCACGGCTGGGCCTCCACTGACACGAGCGGCTCCACCGACACGAGCGGCTCCACTGACGAGAGAACAGGGAATGCGACCGGAAGAGCACAGTTTTCGCGGCCCGCACGGCGAGACCATCGTCTACGACGTGCACCGACCCGAGGGTGACCTGCGGGGGGTGGTGGTCATCGCCCACGGCCTCGCCGAACACGGTCGGCGATACGGACATGTGGCGCAGCGGCTCGTCGACGCGGGCTATCTCGTGGCGATCCCCGACCACGTCGGGCACGGACGTTCCGGCGGCAAACGGATGCGGCTTCGCCGCTTCAGCGAGTTCACCGGCGACCTCGACACCGTCATCGCCCACGTGTCCGACGACGCCCTGCCGACGTACCTGATCGGGCACAGCATGGGCGGCTGCATCGCTCTCGACTACGCGCTCGACCACCAGGACGTCCTCGACGGTCTCATCCTCTCGGGGGCCGCCGTCCTCCCCGGGGACGACCTGTCGCCCCTGGCCATCAAGATCGCGCCGGTCCTGGGGAAGATCGCGCCCGGCTTGCCGACCACCGCACTGAGTTCGGCGAGCATCTCCCGCGATCCGGCCGTCGTCGCGGCCTACGACGCCGATCCGCTCGTGACGCGCGGCAAGATCCCGGCCGGGCTCGCCGGGGCGATGATCTCCGCGATGCAGTCGTTCCCGGAGCGACTGCCGTCCCTGCAGCTGCCGGTGCTCGTGATGCACGGCAGCGCCGACGCCCTCACCGACCCGAGGGGCAGCGAACTCGTCGACCGCCTGGCCGGTTCCGAGGACAAGACACTCGTCATCTACGACGACCTGTTCCACGAGATCTTCAACGAACCCGAACAGGACGTGGTCCTCGACGAGGTCGTGAGCTGGCTTGTCGCCCACACTCGTGTGAAGTGATGTTGGTTCTGCCGGTGGAAACTGCCCGGTGTGGGACCGCGGATCGCTACGGCAGGTCGAGCACGGCCTGCACGAGTCGCCATACGTCGTCTGCGGTCTGATCCAACTGGGACTCGCTGCCCGCGGCGAGTGCGATTGCGACCAACCTGACGGTGCCTCCCGCGGCGAAGTCGAGGTCACTGGGGCGTGCATCCGGGTGGGCTTCGGCGAGGTGCTCGGTCAACCACTCTTCGAAGGCCGAGCGGACCTGACCCCACGTCGCCCGGTCACCGAGAAGGCCCGCGAAGGCTCGGGGCTGCGCGCCGATGTCGGCGAGAACGCGTCTGATGACCGCAGGTGTGTCGTCTCGGTCGGATTCAGGGACCGAGGCGAGGATGTCGTCGAACCGCGATCGGACCATGTCCGCCAGTAGTTCATCAGGTGATGAGTAGTGCTGGTAGAAGGTCGGCCGGCTGACCTGTGCGCGCTGGCAGATGGCCGAGATCGTGATGGCCCCCGACCCCTGCTCGAGGACGAGGCCACGAGCGGCGTCGAGTAGCGCAGTCCGACTGCGTACCGAGCGTGCATCCGTGCTGGTTCGACCGACTGTCGTCATCGTCACTCATTTCAACTTTGCCGATCGCTATTTTACATCTGTAAGGTTTTTTACAACTGTAAGACAACGTTCTCGTGGAGGAGCCTTTCATCATGTCATCTGGACCACCCGGCGCCGCGACGAGCTGGCCGAAACTTCTGGCGGCTCTGGCATTTCCGATTTTCATGGCCCTCGCGATGCCCGCGGCCTATCTCGCCGCCTTCCACGAGCCAGAACCGACCAACATGGTGGTGCAGATCGTGGGCACCGGCGACCGAGCCCAGAAGCTCGCGACCGGAGTCGGTGTCAGCACCGAGGGCCGGTTCGACGCAGCGGTGGTCGCCGACACGGAGACGGCGAAGCGCGCGCTGGCCGATCTCGACAGTCGTGCGGCATACGACCCGGAGACCGGCGACCTCTTCATCGCTTCGGCGGGAGGCGCAGCAGCGGCACAGGCGGTGACCGCCGTCTTCACCGAAGTCGCCGGTCAGAGTGGTCAGACACTCAGCGTCACCGATGTGGCTCCGCTGCCCGAGCAGGACCGGGTCGGGGTGTCGTTCCTCTTCATCGGCCTCGCCGCGATCTTGGCCGGCTTCACCACCGCGACGATGCTCGGTATGGTGCTGCCCGGTCTCGGACTGCGACGCCATCTCGCGATCCTGGGTGGGATGAGCGTGATCACCGCGGTGATCGGGACGTGGATCGCCTACGGCGTCTACGGTGCGTTGAGCACCAACCTGCTCGCGGTGGGCGCGATGCTGACAGTGCTGTCAGCCGTGACCGGGTTGATCCATCTGGGAGGCCTCCGGCTGATCGGTTCCGAGATGACCGTCGTGTCGGTCATCCTGTTCATCATCCTCGGGATACCCGCCTCTGGTGCCGGGGTTCCGGCCGACATGGTGCCCGGGTTCTTCGGATCGCTGCAACACTTCCTGACGACCTCGTCTGGTCTGGATGCCCTCCGGCGGATCATCTACTTCGACGGCGCGGGAATCGCGGCGGACCTGACCACGCTGGCGATCTGGACCGTGGCCGCGATCGGGATGTTCACGCTGGCGACGCTGAAGCGGCCGGGGAAGGGCGGGGAGGAAGTCCTCCCGATCGCCGTCCCCACGGAGCCGGCCGAGCGGCGCCTCTTCACCCGGCGGTTGACCGCAGGTGTGATGACCCTGCCGCTGTTGTTCGCGATCGTCATGCCTCTCGTGTTCGTCGGGCTCTTCCACAGCCCGGCACCGCGTTCCATGCCGATAGCGGTGATCGGATCCGGTGCGCCCGTGACGGAGACGGTCGCCGGTCTCGAGGCCGCAGCCGGCGACGCGCTCGATGTCGTCGTCGTGCCCGATGCCGGCGTGGCCCGTCAGCAGCTCGAAGATCTCGAACTCCGTGGCGCGGTGGAACCGATGAGTGGCGACGTCTACGTCGCCTCCGCCGCGGGCATGCAGGCCGCTGCGGCGGTCGAGTCGCTGCTCACCGGCGTGGTCGAGTCGGGTGGGCGCACGGCAACGATCACCGACGTCGCACCGCTGCCCGCCGAGGACTCGGTCGGTGCGAGTTCGCTCTACCTCGGCATCGGTGCCGCCGTCGGCGGGTTCCTCGCTGCGGTGATCGTCAGTGTCTTCGGTGGCGGCCTGCGAACCCGGGTTCAGGCGCTCGTCGTGGTCGCGGTGGCCGTGATCAGCGCGGCCATCCAGGTGCTGTGGGGCTGGACGGTGTTCGACATCTTCGACGGCAGCGCGCTGTCCGCGTTCGGCATGCTCACCGCACTCGGGATCACGATCGGCCTGATCACGCTGGCCGGGTTCAAGCTCATCGGTCCCGCGCAGCTCCTCATCACGCTCTTCGTGTTCATCATTCCCGGAGTGGCCGCGAGCGGTATCGCAGTCCAGCTCGACTTGGCGCCGTCGTTCTACGGGGTGCTGCACGCGATCCTGCCCACAGCGCAGGGACTCGGTGCGATCCGTGACGTCATCTACTTCGATGGCGCCGGTGTCGGTAGCAGTCTCGCGGTCATGGGTGCGTGGGCGGCCGCGGCAGTGATCTGTCTCGTCTGGGCATCGCGACGTGCGGGCAAGGCGGACCGGTCAGGAGAGGAAACCGCCGACGACCAGGCGGTGGAGACCGACGAAGGTCAGGTTCTCGTGGGGGCCGTCGACGCTCCCTGACGCGTCCACCGATTGTCTGTGGTCAAAAGGGCACCTGGGTCTGTGGTGGTATTCCGCCGCCGACCCAGGTGCCCTCTGTCGTGAGGGAGTGCTCAGGCCACGCGCGCTACGACGCCGGCGAGCAACACCAGCACTCCGCCGATCTCGCCGACGATCAGCGCGAGCATGAACAGATACGTCCCCGGCATCGGGTTCACGAACTGATTGGTGGTGTCGCGTAAGGCGCCGTGGATGCAGTACGCCCCGATCGCGGCGACGAAGAACACGATCGGAACCGCGGCGGCCAGCACATTGACAACCGGCGAGAACGCAC
Source organism: Gordonia westfalica (assembly GCF_900105725.1). Classification (NCBI taxonomy): domain Bacteria; kingdom Bacillati; phylum Actinomycetota; class Actinomycetes; order Mycobacteriales; family Gordoniaceae; genus Gordonia; species Gordonia westfalica. Next base: position 2,170,185 of record NZ_FNLM01000034.1, on the reverse strand, counting down.
TCAGCTCGACCAGCGCCGCAAGGACGAGGGTCGCGAACGAATACATCAGTGCCGCTCGGTGAGCGATGTCGACGTACACGTGCGCGCTGTGCTCGGGGATGTGCGAATCCCGTGGTACTTCCACACGCCCAGCGCGAGGCCCCAGACGAGGATCAGTCCGGAGGCGACCACCACGGCGATGGTGTCGGTGCCGACCAGGTCGGCGAGATCGGAGGAGTTCACGTTGTAAACGTAACTGCTGCGTGTGAATTCGGACATCTAGCGCATTCGGAACAGTGACCGCGAAGTGGGTCTCCACCATCGATGCGGCCTGACCGACGGGTCAGCAATAGGTATCGATGAGCGATACCTATTGCTGAACGCCTCAACTGAGCAGGCTCACCGCACCGGCGTGGTCGTGGTCGCCGTCGACGGGGCGGGCTGTTCCGAGACGCTCGGAGCGGACGGCTCGACCTGCGGCACCGTGGGTTCCGTCGTCGCCGCGGCCGATTCCTCTGCAGGCGCGGCAGATTCGGCCGCTACCGACTCGGGTGCAGCGGGGGCAGACGTCGACACGTCGGTCGACGGATCGACCGAGTCAGAGGCCTCCGACGAGGCAGCCGATTCGGACGAGGCCGGCGTCTCCGAGGAAGCGCTGGACGCGTCCGTCGACTCCAGTGCGGCCAGGACCGAGGCGTCGAGCGCGGGGGAGGCCGCGGCGGCGTTCTTCACGGCCATCGTGACCTTTGCGGGGCCTTCGGGGTCGGGGCTGCCCGACGCCGAGACTACCGTCGTCTTCGCGGTCACCGGCGGGTTGTTGCGCAGCGTCTCGAGGACGTGGCCCTTGCCGTCGCCGAGGGCGCGGCCCCAGTTCTCCCAGGTGTGGCCGCCGTAGTTGGGCAGCGAGATCACCGATGCACCGGACTGTTTGGCCTGCAGCTGCATCAGCACGGTCGACACCGCGGACAGGATCTCGAGTGCGATCGCCGAGATCTGGTCCTGCGGTGCGAGCTTCGCGAGCTCGGTGGGGGTGAGGAATCCGTTGCCCGACGAGATGATCAGGACCTGGCCGTTCTCGGCGAGCTTGCCGACGTTCTTCGACGGGTCGTTGTCGGTCCAGCGGGTTCCGCCCGGCGCGCCCCACATGTTGACGATGCCGCTGACGTAGTTCGAGACGAGGCTCTGCGTCGCGAAGACGCCGAGGGCGCCGATCGGGTTGTCGGTCTGGTAGTAGCCCGACATCGCCTGGACGACCTTGAACTGTTCGGGGTGCCGTTCGGCGAGGGTCACCGCGGGACCACCCGACATCGACAGACCCACGATCGCGTTGTTGTTGCGGGCCACGCCGAATTCGCGCTCGAGATAGGCCGGCAGCTCAGAGGTCAGGAAGGTCTCCTGCTTGATGACGGTGTTCTTGTCGCCCGCACCGCCGTCCCAGTCGGTGTAGAACGACGACGCGCCGCCCACCGGCATGACGAGTGTGGTGTTGGCCTTGGCGTCGTAGACACGGGCCGCCTGGACGTCGGTGGTCCACGCCGAGCGGGTCTCGCTGGCGCGCATGCCGTCGAGCAGATAGACGCCGCTGTCGCTGCCGCTCGATGCGCGGATCTGGACGATCACCTCGCGCTTCTGGGACTCCGACCACACCTTGCAGTTCTGCACGTAGTAGCCCGAGGAGTCCCAGGTGCAGCCCGGACGCAGGATCTCCGGGTGGCCGCGCAGGGCACTGGCCGTGTTCGACGAGTTGAGCAGGCTGCTCGCCCCGAACAGACCGAGGGTGAGGATCGCCACGACCGATATGCCGGTGAGGATGCGCTGACGAGGCGAGAGGCGACGGGTCGTGAGGCGACGGGTCGTGAGGCGACGGGTCTCGGTTGGGTGCGACATAGAACTCCTGACGTACGCGGCCACCCGAAGATCGCGTCGGTGCCGATGTCAAGAATGTCGTTCGAGGACCCGACCGGCGTTACGCCGGCTCCGGTCACCCCGCCGATTTGGCTGTGCGGAGCATGACCTCCGCGGACCGCTCCGGGCGTTCCCACCAGAACATGTGCCCGACGCCGGGCCACCGTTCGAGCGCGGCGTCGGGGATGCCGGCTGCCAGCCGGTCGCCCTCGTCGACGACGATGACCTCGTCGATGTCGCCGTGGACGACCGTGGTCGGCACGCTGATGCCGGCCAACCGGTCGCGGGTGTCGTGTCCGGCGCAGGCGGCAGCCTGGAGGGCGACCACCGCCGACGGCACCTTGCGCCGCGTCGAGGATTGCGCGAATCGATCGAAGGCGCCGTCACCGGAGCGGAAACCGGGGGAGAGGTTGACCTCGAAGGCGGCGCGGGCCACCCGCGCGGCGTCCCGGGAGGAGATGGCCTCCACCAGGCGCACGACGCCGTCCGAACCGATCGCTCCCGGTCCACCCGCGGTGGTGCAGCCGAGGACGAGACTGCGCACCCGATCGGGATGGGCGAGGACCAGCTCCTGGGCGATCATGCCGCCCATCGACGTACCCATGACGTGAGCGGCGCCCCAGCCGAGTCCGTCGAGAACGCCACGCGCGTCGTCGGCCAGGTCGGCGGTGGTGAACGCGGCTTCGGCGCGGCTGCTCCCGCCGATGCCGCGGTGGTCGTAGACGGCGACCTCGAAGTGCGGGGTGAGGGCGTCGAGGAGTTCGTCGGTCCACATCTGCCGATGCGCCGACATGCCCGCGATGAGCAGGAGCGGTTCGCCTGCCCCGGTCACCTCGACATCGAGGGCGGTCGTGGAATCGGGGTGGGTGGGGATCAGCATGAACGTGGATCGTACCCAGGGCGTCTGCGACGTGGGCCGATCGCCGATAAACACTCGCGATCAATCCCCGGAAACTTTGTCCTTGTTCTTGCCGAATGCGTCACTAGCCTCGCCTCCATGTACGCACCCAGCTTCGAGCGGCCGTCCGATACCCGGCCGGGTCCGTCGTCGATGCTGCGCGACGCGGGCGGCACCTATCTCGCGAACGGGCTGATCGGTCTGATCTTCGCCGCGTCGGGACCGGTGGCCGTGATCCTGGCGGCGGGCGCGGCGGGCGACCTCACCACCGCGCAGCTGACGTCGTGGATCTTCGGCGTCTTCGTCCTCAACGGCCTCCTGACGGTGATCGCGAGCTGGGTGTACCGGATGCCGCTGGGTTTTGCGTGGACGATCCCCGGGACCGTGCTCGTCGGTTCCGCGGTGGGCCACCTGAGGTGGGCGGAGGTCGTCGGCGCGTTTCTCCTGACCGGCCTGCTGATCTTCCTGGTCGGGCTGACCGGACGTGTGCGACAAGCGATGTCGGCGATACCGATGCCCATCGTGATGGGCATGGTCGCGGGGGTGTTCCTGCAGTTCGGTCTGGACATCGTCAATGCGGTCGGCGCCGACCCGTGGGTGGCGGTACCGATCGTCTTCGCGTTCTTCGCGCTCCACTGCCATCAGACGGTGAGCCGGCGGGTTCCGCCGATCATCGGGGCGTTCGTGGTGGGCGCGATCGCGGTCGTCGCGACCGGGTCCTTCCACGTCGACGCGCCCGCGTCGTCGATCGTGGCGGTGCCGGTGTTCACGGTTCCGGAGTTCACCGTCCGTGCGGCCATGGAACTGGTGGTGCCGCTGGCCATCACCGTGATCGTGGTGCAGAACGGGCAGGGCGTCGCGGTGCTGCGTGCCGCCGGGCATCACCCGCCGGTCAACGTGATCACCGTCGCGAGCGGGGTGTGGTCGGCACTCGCGGCATCGGTCGGCGCCATCTCGTCGTGCCTGACGGGTCCCACCAACGCGCTGCTGGTGTCGGGCGGACGGCGCGACCGTCAGTACATCGCGGCGCTGACCTTCGGTGTCCTCGCGATCGTGATCGGCGTCTTCGCGCCGGTCTTCGTCTCGTTCATGCAGGCGATGCCGTCGGCATTCATCGCCACGGTCGGCGGGCTCGCGCTGCTCGGGGCTCTGCAGGGAGCGTTCCGCGGAGCATTCGGCTCCCGATTCACGCTGGGAGCGCTGGTGACGTTCCTTGTCTCGGTGTCGGACCTGGCCGTCCTGAACATCGGGTCGGCCTTCTGGGGGCTCGTCGCCGGAATGGCGGTGTCGTGGGTCGCCGAGCGCGACGACTTCCGTGCACAGGACTCGGGGTAGAAGAGACCGGCGGGCGCATCCGCAGTGGATGCGCCCGCCGGTCCTCGTCAGAGAATGCCGGTGTGGCGTCAGGCGCCGTAGCCGAGCAGCGACTTGACCTCGAGGAACTCGTCGAAGGCGTAGTCGCCCCATTCGCGGCCGTTGCCGCTCTTCTTGTAACCGCCGAACGGTGCGACCGGGTCGACGGTGGCGCCGTTGAGTCCGATCGAACCCGCGCGGATGCGCGAACCGATGCGGCGGACCTCGTCGAGGTCCTTTCCCGAGACATAACCGGCGAGGCCGTACTCGGTGTCGTTGCCGATCTTGATGGCCTCGTCGATCGAGTCGTAGGCGATGACGACGAGGACCGGACCGAACACCTCGGTGCGGGCGATCTCCATGTCGTTGGTGACGTTGGTGAACACCGTCGGCTTGACGTAGTAGCCGGTCTCGAGGCCCTCCGGACGTCCCGCGCCACCGATGACGGGGGTCGCTCCGTCGGCGATCGCCCGCTCGATGAGTCCCTGGATCTTCTCGAACTGCGCCTCGGAGACCACCGGGCCGAGCTGGACCTCGGTCGTCGGGTCGCCGACGGTGATGTTCGGCGCGACCGACTTCGCGATCTCGGCGACCTCGTCGAGGCGTGCGGACGGTACGAGCATGCGGCTCGGGGCGTTGCACGACTGGCCGGAGTTCATCATCATCGCCGCGATGCCGCCGGCGACGTTCTTCGCGAAGTCCTCGTCGTCGAGGATGATGTTCGGGCTCTTGCCGCCGAGTTCCTGGGCGACGCGCTTGACCGACGGCGCCGCGGTCTTGGCGACCTCGATGCCAGCGCGGGTGGAGCCGGTGAACGAGATCATGTCGATGTCGGGGTGGGCGGCCAGCGCGGAGCCGACGCCCGGTCCGTCACCGTTCACCAGGTTGAACACGCCTGCGGGAACGCCTGCGGCGTCGAAGATCTCGGCGACGATGGCGGCGCTGAACGGTGCCACCTCGGAGGGCTTGAGCACCATGGTGCAGCCCATGGCCAGTGCCGGGGCGACCTTGCACATGACCTGGTTGAGCGGCCAGTTCCACGGCGTGATGAAGCCGCACACGCCGATCGGTTCCTTGACGATGCGGTGTCCGCCGCGGTCCTCGCTGAAGGAGAAACCGGGCAGCTGCGCGGCAGCGGTCATCAGGTGACCGAGGCCGATCGGCACCTGGGCCGCGTTGGTGAGGCCGACCGGCGAACCCATCTCCTCGGTGACCGCGGCGGCCAGATCGCCCATGCGGTTCTGGTACTCGGCGATGATCCGGTTGATGACCTCGAGGCGCTCCTCGACGGTGGTCTGGCCCCAGGTGTCGAACGCGCGGCGGGCGGCGTCCACCGCGGCGTCGACGTCGGCGGCGCTACCGATGGCGACCTGCCCGGCGGCCTTCTCCGTGGCCGGGTTGATCACGTCGATGAGGTTGAGCTCGGCGGGCTCCACCCACTGGCCGTCGATGTAGAACTTGGTGATGTCCGGCATATCGCCTCCGTTGCTGCAAAAGATGTGAGGACATTTGTTGTCGGTTTCACACTCTATGCCGCGAGCCGTCGGAGGTCTCGCGAATCCTCCGAGCCGCCGGCGGTCACGCGGCGAGATGTTTTGGGACTGTCGTCCCAGTCGCATTTTGCGACGCCCGGGCCTCGGCCGGGGGACTAGGGTCGAGGCATGATCCTCATCGTCGTGAAATGGCCGATCAAGCCCGAGTATGCAGATGAATGGCCGGAACTCTCGCGCGAGTTCACCGAGGCGACCAGGGCCGAGCCGGGCAACAAATGGTTCGACTGGTCGCGTTCGCTCGACGATCCGAACACCTACGTGCTCGTCGAGGCCTTCGACGACGATGCGGCCGAGGCGCACGTGACCGGTCCGCATTTCAAGCAGGCCCAGCAGGAACTGCCCAAGTACCTGCAGCGAACCCCGGACGTCATCAACACCACCATCGACGGTGACACCTGGTCGGAACTCGGGGAGTTCCGCGTCGAGTGATCGAGGCGGCGCGGCGTCACCGCCCGGCGCGGACCTCCGCATCCGGAGCGGTGCCGGCCGCCGGGCCCGAGTCGTCGAGCCGGAGCTTCTCGCCCTCGATGTCGACGTTCGGCAGGATGCGGTCGAGCCAGCGCGGCAGCCACCACGCCTTGTCGCCGAGCACCGTGAGTACCGCGGGCATGAGTGTCATGCGGACCACGAAGGCGTCGAAGAACACCGCCGCGGCCAACGCGAAGCCCATCACCTTGATGAAAGCCATGTCCTGCAACATGAACGCCGCGAACACCGAGATCATGATCGCCGCGGCGGCAGCCACCACGCGCGCACTGTGCCGATAGCCCTCGACGACGGCGGTCTTCGCGTCGGCGCCGTGGACGTAGGCCTCCCGCATGCGCGTCACCAGGAACACCTGGTAGTCCATGGCGAGACCGAACACGATGCCCACCAGCATGATCGGCAGGAATGACACCACCGGCTGGGGGTTCCCGACGATGCCCAGGGCCCCGTCGGTGAACAGCGCGACCGTGACACCGAACGTGGCGGCGACGCTGAGCAGGAATCCGAGCGCGGCGGTCAGCGGCACGAGGATCGACCGGAACACGATGATCAAGAGGATGAACGCCAGCCCGACCACGACGAGCAGGTAGGGGATCAGCGAATCCGACAGTCGGTCCGAGATGTCGAGTTCGATCGCGGTCTGCCCGGTCACGCCATACGAGACACCGGTGGTCGCGGCGACGCGCGGCTCCATGTCGCGCAGCGTCTGAACGAGTTGCGGGGTGGCCTCGTCCGACGGCGCGGTCGACGGAATGATGGTGATCTTCGCGGTGTCGCGGGCCTCGTTGAGCCCGCCGGCGCCGATCTGCGCGATCTCCACACCCTTGACCTGGGCTAGGTCGTCGACGAGGGTGTCGAAGGTACGAAGCCGATCGCCCGTGTCCTCGATGCTGCGCCCGTCGGCGACGACGACGAGCGGGCCGTTGAATCCGGGCCCGTAACCGTCGGCGACCATGTCGTACGCCTGCCGCTGCGTCGTCGACGGCTCGGATGTCCCGTCGTTGGGCAGTGCCAGCTTGAGACCGGTCATCGGCACCGCGAGTACGACGAGGATGCCGACGATCGCGGCGGTCACGGCACGCGGATGGGCGACGATGCGCTGAACCCAGCGCTGACCGTTGTGCACGCGCTCGGCCTCGTGCGGTTCCACGTCGGGGGCGTTGAGGCGGGGGAGTCGTCCGGCGAAGGCCTTGCCGCCGAACAGGCCGAGGATGGCCGGCAGCAGGGTCAGGGCGACCAGCACCGCGACGATCACGGTGGCCGCGGCCGCGACGCCCATCGCGGTGAGGAACGGGATGTTGACGATCGCCAGTGCGGCGAGTGCGATCACGACGGTGCTGCCGGCGAACACGACCGCCGATCCGGCGGTGCCGACGGCCCGGCCGGCCGCATCGGCGCGATTCGCCGACCGATGGATCTCGTGCCGGTACCGCGACACGATGAACAGCGCGTAGTCGATACCGACGGCGAGCCCGATCATCGTCGCGAGGATCGGCGTCTCTTTGCTGAGGTCGAAGAAGTGTGTGCCCAGCTGGATGCCGAGCATGCCGATGGCCACGCCCACGATCGCGGTGATGATGGGCATACCCCACGCGACGAGAGAGGCGAACGTGAGGATCAGGATCAGCGCGCCGACGCCGATGCCGATCAGCTCCGAGGTGATGCCGAGCTCGAATTGCTGTGTGGCAGTGCCCTTCATCTCGACGGTGAGTCCCGCGGCCCGCCCGTCCTCGGCGACGGCGTCCATCTGCTCGCGGGTATTCTCGGTGATGTCCGACGACGCCTCCACGGCGAAGGACGTACCGAATTGCGCGACGGTGGCCGCGGAGTTGATCGGCGAGGTCGCCTGGGCGTCGGCAGCGGCCTCGGCGGCACTCTTGCCGAAGGTCTGCTCCTGGAAGGCCTGGGACAGTTCCCGGAGTTGACCGGGGGACTGTTCGGTGCCGTACGAGACGAACGGATTGACGATCGAGTCGGGGTTCGCGACCCCGTCGACGTTCTTGAGGTCGGCGACCATGTCGTCGATTGCCTGCTGATACCGGGGCTCGGTGAGCGTCGAATTCTGCGGTGCGCGAACCACATAGGTGACGCCGACGTCGGCGCCGAACGAGGGTTCGCCGGGGAAGCGCTCGACCATGAGGTCCTGTGCCTTCTCCGACGGGATGCCCGGGATCGAGAACGATTCCGACGTGGGTTTGGCCAGCAGGGTCGCGCCGACACCCAGTCCGATGAGGACGAGAACCCAGATCGCGATCGTCTTGAGTCGGTTCTCGTACGTCCAGCGTCCGAGTCGGTACAGGTGTGTTGCCACGTCAGGGCTCCTTGTGGGATGCGTCGGCGGGGTTCATGAGCGGGGCGGGATGCACCAGACCGGCCGACATCTGGTCGAAGGCGGACTCGAGCACCGTGGACAGGTCGGGTCGGCCGCGGGCCACGAAGTACTCGAGGGCGACTCGCGCGGTGGTGATCGCGGTGTGGACGACCAGGTGGGGGTACATCGCGTCGGCCCGCTGGCCGCGGCGGGCGTAGAGCTGGGTGAGCCGGGCCTCGACCGTCTGGTCGAGGTCCATGTCGCGGGATCGGGCGGCCAGTCCCGGATCGGTGTCGAGAAGTCGCAGCAAAGCGACGATCTCGGCCGGCTCGCCGACGTCGGGTGAGGTGGCGGTCTCGATCAGCGCGGCCCGCACCGAACACCAGAAGCTCTCACCGGCCGGCCGTGCCTCGATTCGTTCGATGACCGAGTCCAGCAGGGTGTCCACGAAGTGGAGCAGTGCGTCTTCTTTGCCGGCGAAGTAGTTGTGGAAGGTGCGGACCGAGACGTTCGCCTCAGCGGCGACCGCGTCGATGGTCACGTGGTCGATACCGTCGCGCGTCGACAGGCGGAGCACGGCGCGGGCGAGCGCCTTGCGCGTGGCGGCATTCTTGGCCTCACGGAGTCCTGACGGGTGCATTCCTCCACGCTACGGAAGTTGCAGAAACCTGCAAACTTGCAGACGCATGCAAAAATGCAAGTGTTCTCTCACTCGGGTGCCGGGGGTGGCGTGGCTCACACGCGGTCAGCGGCTCGCCGGAGTGGTGGCCTAGCCTCCGTGCACGCTGCTGAGGATCGCGATGATCACGCCGGCGACCGTGAGGACGCCGACCACCCAGGCCATGGCGATCGCGAGACGGCGGCGGCGGAAGCGGGCGGCGTTGATCGCGATACCGAGGCATACAAGGATCGCAACCGAGTACAGCGAGATGCCGAGGGTGAGGAGAGCGGCCGACGAATCGGCGGCCAGGACCCGAGTGGACATGTCCACGAGTACATCACCACGGGTGCCGGTCGGCCCAATCGGCCGAGGGCTCCCGGCGGGACTGGGACAACCTAGCGCTTGTTAGGGTGCCCGCATCGGATAGGTCGAGGAGGGTGCGTGGACGTCGACGGCAGGGATCTGTCAAACAAGGTCTTCGTGGTGACGGGTGCGGGGAACGGTATCGGGCGATGCGTCGCACTCGATCTCGTCTCCCGGGGTGCGACGGTGGCCGGTGTCGACATCAACGAGATCGGACTGGCCGAGACCGGACATCTCACGAGCGACGCCTCCCGCTTCCGGCCGTACGTCCTCGACATCGGCGATCAGCAAGCGGTGCAAGGCTTTCCCGGACGGGTCCGCGCGGACCTCGAGCACGTCGACGGCCTGTTCAACATCGCGGGCATCCCGCAGGACACGCAGCCGATCGCGGAGGTCGACGACGATCGCATCGATCTGCTGATGCGCGTCAACTACTTCGGCACCGTCTGGCTCACCCGGGCGTTCCTCCCACACCTCGAACAGCGCCCCGACGGTGGACTGATCCTCATCACCTCGAGCCTGTCCGGGCTCGCTCCCTTCCCGGGGGCCGCGTTCTACGGGGCCAGCAAGGCCGCGGTCGCGTTCTTCGGCTACGGCCTGGCTCAGGACCTGCGCGGGAAGAAGTCGAAAGTCACCGTCACCACGGTCATCCCGGGCACCATCTGGACCGACCTCGTACGCAAGACCTCGCAGGCCCTCGGCACGCCCGAGGCGCTGGCGAAGGGTTTCGCGATGGCGCCGGAGAAGGCCGCGCGTCTGATCATCGACGCGGCCCTCGACGGCCGGGTCCGTGCGGTGGTCGGAAAGGACGCGCATGCGTTCAACGGTGCGCGCAGGCTGAGTTCCCGGTTGAGTGAGCGGATGGCGTACGCGCAGGTGGGGCGATTCGTATATCGGTCGAAAGGTCGCTGAGCCCTGGGCGTCCCGTGCGGTGCCCCCAGTCGGACTCGAACCGACACTGTGCCGATTTTAAGTCGGCTGCCTCTGCCAATTGGGCTATGGGGGCTTCGGAGTGAGCATAGTCAGGCTCGGTGACCTGCCCCTTCCTTGACCCGCCCACCGCGGCGGGTGATCATCGGAGACATGGACGCGTCAACGGTGACCGGGGCCCGCAACTGGGAGGCTGTCCGAACGCGGCATCCCGAACTCGTCGACCGTCTGGAGGTCGGTCTGCTGCAGGGGGACCCGCTCGCCGACGCGGTGGTCGTCGAGGCCCGCGAACAAGGGATGTCGTTCGCGACTCTCGTCGATCTGCTGGAGGCGCATGCGGATCCGGAGGCGGCGCATGATCCCGACCGGATCGACATGCCGGCGTCGATGCGTCGCCTGCTGCGGGCCACGAGTACCCCGCCGACGTGGTTCGATGCGGCGTTCGCGGCCTCGGGGGCGCGTGCGTGGTGGCGATTCGGCACGCTGCAGTCGTCGACGCTCTATCAGTCTCTGATCTACGGGTACAAGGCGCAGGGTTTCGTACGACCATTGGTCGCCACGGGGCGCCTGGGATTGGGGACACGCGATCGGGTGCAGTCCACCGCGCGCTGGGTCGCCGAGGCGACCACGCCCGGTGCGATGCTGCCGGGAAACCCCGGATGGATTGCGACACTGCGTATTCGGCTCCTCCATGCCTATATCCGGGACATCCTGTGCCACCCCCGCGGCGTCGACGGGGAGGAGGCGCCGGGCTGGGACGAGGCGGAGTGGGGTGTGCCGATCAACCAGACCTACTCGCTCATGACCATCTCATGCGGGTTCCTGGCGCTGCCGCTGCTGGTCGCGCGCGACTTCGGCATCCACTACAGCAGTGCCGAACGTGAGGCGATCACCCATCTCTGGCGGTGGATCGGCTGGGTCATCGGCGTCGACGACGACCTGCTCCCGGCCAGTCACGCCGAGGCGGCCGACCTCTTCCGGGTCGCCGCCGAATTCCAACTCGAACCGGACGATTCGTCGAAGGTGCTCATCAAGGCGTTGCTCCGCGAGGGCTACGTCCTGCCCGGTGTCGTGCAGGGTGCGGCGCCGATCCCGGTGCCCACGGTGCTGGTGTCCGCGCTCGACGCGGTGACCGGGCCGATCCTCCGGTCGTCCTTCTCCGCGATCTCCACCCGGTGGGTGGAGCGTCCGGTGGCACGACGCATGGGTCTGCGGCGTTCGCCGCTCCACCATCTGGTCGACGTCGCGCGTCCGGCGATCCGGTTGCGGGAGATCATCCGGACCACCGGACTCCTCGGCTCGGAATCGGCCGTCATCGAACGTGAGCTCCGAACGGTACGCCGCGGACTGGGCATGGAGGTCCACCCAGGTCGGTGACCGTTGATCTGCTGGGTTACTGCTGATAACTTAACGCCGTAAAGACAACCGAGGCGAGGGGGCCGCACGGTGGTTCGATTGACACGGTGGATCATTTCGATGCCGAAAAGGGTGCTGCTCGGCGCGGGCATCCTGATCGTGGTGTGCGGCGCGTACGGCGCGACGGCCGCCGAGCATCTGCTGGCGGGCGGCTACAGCGCTCCGAACGCCGAATCCGCACGAGCCGACAAGGTGCTCGACGAGACCTTCAACCGAGGCGGCATCCAGGTCGTCCTCAAACTCGACGGCCCGGCCGGCGTCGACATCTCGCGCGACCCGACCGCGAAATCCGTGGCCGACAACGTCATCCGTGAACTCGACGCCAACGATCATGTGCAGGACCAGATCCTGTCCGTCTGGGCCAACCCGGCGCTCGACTCGGCACTGGTCAGCCGCGACCGGACGTCGGCGCTGATCATCGTCGCGCTCGAAGGCGGCGAGGACCTCGCCCCGGCGCGGGCCGCGGAGATCGAGGAGGAGTTCACCGGTGAGCGCGACGGGATCGCGATCCGGGTCGGTGGCCAGGCGCTGGTGTATTCCCAGGTCAACGAGCAGACGGCATCCGATCTGCTGATCGCCGAGGCGATCGCCATCCCCATCACCTTCGTCGTGCTGATCTTCATCTTCGGCGGGCTGATCGCGGCGGCGATACCCGTCGGGATCGGGATCGTGTCGATCATCCTGACCTTCGCGCTGCTGCGTGCCATCGGATCGGTCACCGACGTCTCGGTGTTCGCGTTGAACCTCACGACCGCAATGGGTTTGGCGTTGGCGATCGACTACACGCTGCTCCTGCTCACGCGCTATCGGGAGGAGGTCGCCCGCGGGCTCGAACGTCCTGAGGCGATCGTCCGGACGCTCGCCACCGCGGGCCGGACGGTCGCGTTCTCGGCGGTGACGGTCGCGCTCTCGCTGAGTGCGCTGGTCCTGTTCCCGCAGTACTTCCTGCGGTCCTTCGCGTTCGCCGGCCTGGGGGTCGTGGCGGTCGCGGCCCTCTCCGCGCTCATCGTGACACCGGCCGTGCTGATGCTCCTGGGCGACCGGATCGATGCACTCGACGCGCGCAAACCCGTGCGCCGGTTGCTGCGGCTGCCCCCGTCGCGTCCGCGCGAGCCGGAGGAGACGTGGTGGTACCGCCTCGTGCAGTGGGTCCTCCGGCACGCGGCGCCCGTCGCGGCGGTGGTCACGATCTTCCTGCTCGTCCTGGGCGCGCCGTTCCTGTCGCTCAAGATGGGCTTCCCCGACGACCGCGTCCTGCCCGAGTCCGCGAGTTCGCATGCCATCCAGCAGGAGATCCGCGACGACTACGAGGACGACCTCTCCTCGGCGGTCACCGTCGTGGTGCGGGGACCGGTGGGGCAGCAGTCGCTCGCGGCGTACACGCGCGCGCTGTCGCAGGTCGACCACGTCAATTCGGCCGGCTCCTCGGCCGGGACCTTCGTCCGGGGTGAGGCGGTCGCGCCCGGCAGTCCGGAGGACAGCCGCGACGACATCCACGTCCTCAACGTGTCCACCGATCGGGATCCGATGAGCGATGCCGGGCTCGCCCAACTCGACGACCTGCGCGCTGTGCCGGCGCCCGACGGGACGGAAACCCTGTTCACCGGGCTGGCGGCGACCACAGACGACACCGTGGGCTCCATCTACGCCCACCTGCCCTGGGTGCTGGCAATCATCGCGATCGCCACGTTCGTCCTGTTGTTCCTGTTCACCGGCAGCGTGGTGCTGCCGTTGAAGGCACTGGTCCTGAACATCCTGTCGCTGTCGGCGACATTCGGCGCGATGGTGTGGTTCTTCCAGGAAGGCCACCTCGACGGCCTGGGAACGACCGCCACCGGAACCCTCAACGCGACCATGCCGGTGCTGCTGTTCTGCGTGGCGTTCGGTCTCTCCATGGACTACGAGGTGTTCCTGCTCGGCCGCGTGCGCGAGGAATGGCTGAAGTCCGATCGCACCCGCGAGGCCAGCGATCACGCGGTGGCCCTGGGCCTCGCGCGCACCGGTCGGGTGATCACCGCAGCGGCCCTGCTGATGAGCATCGTGTTCGCCGCGATCGCGGCGTCGGAGGTCTCGTTCATGCGTATGTTCGGGGTGGGGTTGGCGCTCGCGGTCCTGATGGACGCGACCCTGATCAGGATGTTCCTGGTGCCCGCGTTCATGCGTCTCGCCGGGCGTGCCAACTGGTGGGCGCCGGCTCCGTTGCGGAGATTCCACGACCGCTTCGGGCTGGCCGAGGAGGTCCCGGAGGAAGTTCATCGAGCGCAGGAGAACAGTGACGACACGGAGACGGGCGAGGTCGCCTCGCGGCGCCGGTGAGATCCTCGCCGAGGAGATCATCGAGGCCGCGGGAGAACTCCTGGTCGAGCACGGCGACGACACCGCGATGTCCATCCGTGCCGTTGCCAACCGGGTCGGCGTCACCCCGCCGTCGATCTACCTGCATTTCGCCGACAAGGACGCACTGCTCGACGCTGTGTGCGCCCGGTACTTCGCGCGCCTCGATGATCAACTGGCCGCCGCCACAGAGGGCATCGACGACCCGCTGGACCGGGCGCTGAAGCTCGGCCTCGCCTATATCCGGTTCGCCGTCGCGACCCCGGTGCTCTACCGCGTCGCGTTCGGCAAACCCGCCGACGCCGCGCATCCCTCCAAGGTCGACCAGGTGCTGGCCGCCAGCGCCTACACCCGGTTCGTGGACACGGTCGCCGAACTCGCCGACGAGGGCATGTTCGGGCACGACGAGGTGAACGAGGTCGTTCTCGAACTGTGGGCCGCCGCGCACGGCGTCGCGTCGTTGATGCTCGCGAAGCCGGGACTCGGCTGGGGGACGAGTTCGTACGCGCCGAGTCCATGCTCAAGGCCGTGTGCCTCGGACGTGCGCTGATGTCCGGACATGCGGACTTCCGGGACCCGGCGACCGCGCGGACCTGGCTGGAGACACTGCGCTCGCGATAGTCCGGGAGAAGCGATGAACGACAAGATGGTCAAGGGTCGGTAAAGTCGAATCCGACACGGTCATTCTCGAGAATCCGTCAGGGAACTCACAGGAACGACCCGACGTTGAGACGGTATACATCCGTACCTAGTAAGGAGCGCTTCGTGCGAGAGAGCAGCAATCCGGTGATGCGCGGCGTGGTCCGCGACAATCAGACCGGGTACGCGGGGTTCGGGGCCGGCATGGCCGGCACCGGCGTCGCGATGAACAAATACGGTCAGGCAACCGACCCGTACACGCAGCCGGCACCTCCCACCACCCGGCAGCTCACGATCGACGACGTGGTCACCAAGACCGCGATCACCCTGGGTGTCCTGACGATCGTCGCGATCGCGACCTACTTCGGCATCGCCAGCCGGGCCACCGAGTCCGCACAGACGAGCCTCGCGCTGCCGCTGATGATGGTCGGCGCGATCGGCGGCCTCGTCCTCGTCCTGGTGGCGAGCTTCGGTCGTAAGCAGGACAACCCGGCCATCGTGCTCGCCTACGCGGCGTTCGAGGGTCTGTTCGTCGGTTCGATCTCGTTCGTCTTCGCGAACCTGGTCGTCGGCGGTGACATCTCGGCCGGAGCCCTGATCGGACAGGCCGTTCTCGGTACGTTCGGCGTGTTCTTCGGCATGCTGTTCGTGTACAAGATCGGCGCCATCCGCGTTACGCCGCGCTTCACCCGCATGCTGTTCGCCGGCATGATCGGTGTTCTCGTGCTGATGCTCGGCAACCTGGTGATCGGCCTGTTCACCGGCGAGGCAGGCATCCTGCGCGACGGCGGCCCGATCGCGATCATCTTCTCGCTGGTCTGCATCGCGCTGGCAGCGTTCAGCTTCCTGCTCGACTTCGACTCGGCGGACCGTCTCATCCGTGCCGGCGCACCCGATCGCGCCGCATGGGGCGTCGCCCTCGGCCTGACCGTCACCCTGGTCTGGCTGTACGTCGAGATCCTGCGCCTGCTGAGCTACTTCAACTCGGACTAGTCCCGACGCGGTAGAACCGCGACGCCGACCCGAGACGAACCCCGCACTTCGCGTGAGTGCGGGGTTCGTTGTCGTCTGTCCGGAGGAATCCACACCAAGCGGGCGATGGCGGAACAGGACTGTGCCGACCATCGAGAATGGTGTTCTTCATGATCCAACTGGCGCTGATGATCCTCGGCGCGATCGTGCACATCGTGGTGGACCGGTCGGCGTCGCGACGCACCACCGGCCGCGCAGCTGAACTCGTGCTGCTCTGGATTCTCGTACCCGCCGGAGTGTTCGGCATCTTCGCCGGCGTCGGCCACATCGGCCCCGACGCGCCCGAGATCGCCAAGGACATCGGTCCCGACTTCATCCCCTCCATGTTCCAGTGGGAACTCGGCTGGAACGACATCGCCGTGGGACTGCTGTGCGTCCTGACCTTCCGTGTCCGCAACCGCGGCGGATGGCTCGACGCCGCGGTCTGGGCGCTGGCGATCAGTTACGGCGGTGACCTCGCCGGGCACATCTCGCAGTACTACATCCACGACAACACTGCGACCAACAACGTGTGGGCCATCCCCGCGGAGATCTACATCGTCGGCGTCGCCGTGATCGCGTGGGCCGTCTACCGACGAACAACCCCCCGCAGCGTCGCGATCCTGGGACCGAACGCGGCGAGGGGCGTCGAAGAAGCGGTGGGGACTCCCGTCAGCTGAGGCGCTCGAGAACCATGGCCATACCCTGACCGCCACCCACACACATCGACTCGATGCCGAAGGTCTTGTCCTGCGTGCGGAGGTTGTTGAGCAGGGTGGTGGTGATCCGGGCACCGGTCATGCCGAACGGGTGGCCGAGAGCGATGGCGCCGCCCGACACGTTCAGCTTGTCGTGGTCGATACCGAGCTCGTTCGCCGAGCCGAGCACCTGGACCGCGAAGGCCTCGTTGATCTCCACGAGGTCGATGTCGGACAGCGACATGCCGGAGATCTTGAGCACCTTGCGGATCGCCTCGATCGGGCCGAGGCCCATGATCTCCGGGGACAGGCCGGTGGCGGCGGTGGCCACGACCCGGGCGAGCGGCGTCAATCCCAGTGCCTTGGCCTTGGTGTCGCTCATGATGACCAGTGCGGCCGCACCGTCGTTGAGCGGGCAGGCGTTGCCCGCGGTGATGGTGCCGTCGGGACGGAAGACCGGCTTCAGCTGCGAGATCTTCTCGTACGTCGTACCCGCGCGCGGGCCGTCGTCGGTGGTGACCTGTGTGCCGTCGGGCAGGGTCACGGGGTCGATCTCGCGCTCGAAGAAGCCGGACTTGATGGCCTCCTCGGCGCGGTTCTGGCTGAGGACACCCCAGCGGTCCTGGTCCTCGCGCGAGATGCCGGTGAAGGAGGCGACGTTCTCGGCGGTCTGGCCCATCGCGATGTAGACGTCCGGGACGAGTCCGTCCTGGCGGGGGTCGTGCCAGATGCCGGCGTCACCCGCGGCAGCGAGTTCGGTGCGCGCCATCGCGTCGTCGAACAGCGGGTTCTTGGAATTCGGTGCGCCGTCGGCGCCACCGGAGATCCCGAAGCTCGACACGCTCTCGACGCCGCCGGAGATGATGACGTCGGCCTCGCCGGCCTTGATCGCGTGCAACGCCATCCGGGTGGTCTGCAGCGACGACGAGCAGTAGCGGTTGACGGTCACGCCGGGGATGTGGTCGTAACCGAGTTCGACGGCGATCACGCGGGCGATGTTGTAACCGCCCTGACCGCCCGGCTGGCCGATACCCCAGTGGATGTCCTCGATGTCGGCCGGGTCGAGTTCGGGCACCTTCGCGAGGGCGGCCTCGACCATCTGGCGGGACAGTTCGTCGGGACGAACGTCTTTGAGGG
The DNA here is from genome assembly GCF_900105725.1 of Gordonia westfalica. Taxonomy (NCBI): domain Bacteria; kingdom Bacillati; phylum Actinomycetota; class Actinomycetes; order Mycobacteriales; family Gordoniaceae; genus Gordonia; species Gordonia westfalica. The sequence continues at coordinate 2,152,511 of NZ_FNLM01000034.1, read as the reverse complement.
ATCCCTTGGCGGCGCGGCCGATCGGGGAGCGGGCGGTGGAAACGATCACTGCTTCAGCCATGCGCTCACGCTACCCCAACCAAGCAGATGCTTGGTCGCAGTGGGGGCGTGATCACACTTCGCCGGAGTCCGCTCAGACCTGCTTGAGCAGGCGGCGTAGTCCGGTGGCCACACGTGACTCCTCGACCGCCGGTGATTCCTCGGGAGGTTCGGGCAGGGGCGCCGAACCCCATTCGCCGATGGCGTCGAGGACCGGCGGCATCAGGATGTCGGCGGCGAGCGCGTACCCCGCCGCCGAGGGATGGTACTGATCCGGCGACAGCATGTAATCGCGCTGGGCGCGGAACTCCTTGGCCATCAGGTCGGCGAGTGGGACCGACTGCCCACCCGCGGCCCTGACCGCCGCGCGCTGGGCTGCGGCCAGGCGTAGACCCCACTGCCGCAACACCGTTCGCAACGGCTGCGGGATCGCCGTGATGACGCCGAAGTCGGGACACGTGCCGACGACGACCTTCGCGCCGCCGCCGATGAGCAACCGCACGGCGTCGCCGACCCGGCGGGCCGACGCGCGGATGCCGTTGCGGGACGTCACGTCGTTCGCGCCGATGAGGATGATCGCGACATCCGGCCGTTCATGGGCGATGAACATCGCGTCGATCTGGGCGGCCAAACCCTTGGAGGTCGCGCCGACGATGGCCTTGTTGGCGTAGCGGATCGTCTTGCCGGTCTCCGCCGCGACCCGACGGGCCACCTGCACACCGGGCGTCTCGTCGGCGGTGTCGACGCCGAGTCCGGCCGCGGTGGAATCGCCGAAGACGGTCAGGAACAGATCGATCGGGGTGTCGCGCGTGTAGCGGGTCACCCGGCCGTCGGGGTGATAGACGCCGTCGCCGTCGGGGGCGTTGTCGGTGCGGTGGGGGATCACGGTGCGGGCTGTCGCGGCCTGGCCGTTGAGGTAGTTCCAGACCGCCCATCCGGCACCCGCTCCGGCTGCGGTGGCCGCTGCCGTGGCCCCGACGTCGCGGCAGACCCGACCCCAGACCCGACGGTCGGCACCGACCTTGCGACTCCACCCGGACACGGCCGCCAGTCTAGAGGGAACGGTCAGGTGTCAGAGCGAACGGTGCGTGACGACGGCCGGGTGTCGGGGACGACGACGGTTCTGGGACCATGGACACATGCGCATCGCCAATCACGTTGTGGACCTGGTGGGCAACACCCCTCTGGTCAAGCTGAATTCCGTGACCTCGCCCGGATCCGGGCTGGTCGCGGCCAAGGTGGAGTACCTCAATCCGGGCGGGAGCAGCAAGGACCGTATCGCGGTCCGGATGATCGACGCCGCCGAGGCCTCCGGCGAACTCAAGCCCGGCGGCACCATCATCGAGCCGACGTCCGGCAACACCGGAGTCGGCCTCGCGCTGGTCGCCCAACAGCGCGGATACAAGTGCGTGTTCGTCTGCCCGGACAAGGTGGGCGAGGACAAGCGCAACGTGCTGCGTGCCTACGGTGCCGAGGTCGTCGTGTGCCCGACCGCCGTGCCGCCGGAGCACCCGGACAGCTACTACAGCGTGTCCGATCGCCTCGTGCGCGAGATCGACGGCGGGTGGAAGCCCAACCAGTACGCCAACCCGGCCGGCCCGCAGAGCCACTACGAGACCACCGGTCCGGAGATCTGGGCCGACACCGACGGCAAGGTCACCCACTTCGTGGCCGGCGTCGGCACCGGCGGCACCATCACCGGCACCGGGCGCTACCTCAAGGAGGTGTCCAACGGTGCGGTGAAGGTCGTCGGCGTCGACCCGGAGGGTTCGGTGTACTCCGGCGGGACCGGACGCCCGTACCTCGTCGAAGGTGTCGGTGAGGACTTCTGGCCGGCCGCCTACGACCCGGAGATCCCCGACGAGATCATCGCGGTCTCCGACGCGGATTCCTTCGACATGACCCGTCGCCTCGCCCGCGAGGAGGGCCTCCTGGTCGGCGGTTCGTGCGGTATGGCCGTCGTCGCGGCCCTGCAGGTCGCCGAGCGCGAGGGCCCCGACGCCCTCGTCGTCGTACTCCTGCCGGACGGCGGACGCGGCTACATGGCCAAGATCTTCAACGACGAGTGGATGAGCAGCTACGGCTTCCTCCGCACCCCGCTGGACGCCAACGCCAAGGAGTCCCTCGTCGGCGACGTGCTGCGCGGCAAGACCGGTGCGCTGCCCGACCTGGTCCACACCCACCCGCAGGAGACGCTGCGCGACGCCATCGAGATCCTCCGCGAGTACGGCGTGTCCCAGATGCCGGTCGTCGGCGCCGAACCGCCGGTCATGGCCGGCGAGGTCGCGGGTGCGGTCACCGAGCGAGACCTGCTCGGTGCCGTCTTCGAGGGACGCGCAAGCCTGGCCGACCCGGTCTCGGCGCACATGGGAGATCCGTTCCCGCTCATCGGTTCCGGTGAGCCGATCAGCGCCGCCACCAAGGCACTCGGCGACAGCGATGCGCTGATGGTCGTCGAGGACGGCAAGCCCATCGGCGTCATCACACGCCACGACCTGCTCGCGTTCGTCTCGAGCCACCCGATCGTCGGATAGGAGCACACCACTGTGAGTGAACGACGCAGCGCCGCGGATTCGGTTCGCTGGCAAGGTTTCTCGACCCGCGCCATCCACGCCGGATACGACCCGGATCCCCAGACCGGCGCGGTGAACGTGCCGATCTACGCCAGCTCGACCTTCGCCCAGGACGGCGTCGGCGGTCTGCGCGACGGATTCGAGTACGCCCGCACCGGCAATCCGACGCGACGAGCGCTGGAGGCCAACCTCGCCGCACTCGAACACGGAACCTACGGGCGCGCCTTCGCGTCCGGCATGGCCGCCACCGACTGCCTGCTGCGCTCGGCGCTGCGGCCCGGCGACCACCTGGTGATCCCCAACGACGCCTACGGCGGCACCTTCCGTCTCATCGACAAGGTGTTCACCCAGTGGGGCATCACCTACTCGGTGGCACCGGTGTCCGACGTCGCCGCGGTGCGCGCCGCGATCCGTCCGGAGACCAAGCTCGTCTGGACCGAGACACCCACCAACCCGCTGCTCAACGTCGGCGACATCGAGACGCTCGCCACCATCGCGCACGAGGCCGGCGCGAAGCTGGTGGTGGACAACACCTTTGCCTCGCCCTACCTGCAGCAGCCGCTGACGCTGGGCGCCGACGTCGTCCTGCACTCGACGACCAAGTACCTCGGCGGTCACTCCGACGTGGTCGGCGGTGCGCTGGTCACCGACAGCGAGGTACTCGACGAGGCCTTCGCCTTCCTGCAGAACGGAGCGGGTGCGGTTCCCGGCCCGTTCGACGGCTACCTGACGATGCGCGGCGTCAAGACGCTCGCCGTCCGCATGGACCGTCACTGCGACAACGCCGAGAAGGTCGTCGAGTTCCTGAACTCGCACGACAAGATCGACGCCGTCCTGTACCCGGGACTCGAGAACCACCCCGGGCACGAGGTCGCCGCGAAGCAGATGAAGCGTTACGGCGGCATGGTGTCGGTGCTGGTCAAGGGCGGCATCGAAGAGGCCAAGCAGTTCTGCGCCCGCACCGAGGTGTTCACGCTCGCCGAGTCGCTGGGCGGCATCGAGTCGCTGATCGAACATCCCGGCGCGATGACCCACGCGTCGACGGCCGGTTCTCTGCTGGAGGTTCCCGCGAACCTCGTCCGCCTGTCGGTGGGTATCGAGGACATCGACGACATCCTGGGCGACCTGGAGAACGCGCTGCGCTGAGCGGCTCACACACCGGCTTCCAGCAGCAGGTTCGCCGCCGTGGCGGCGACCCTGGCTGTCGGCAGGCCGGCTGCCCGGAATGCATCGAGCAGTCGGCCGGGTCCGGCCTGCGCGCCGAGCGACGTCTCGCCGTCGGCGATGCTGTGGGGGACGCAGAGGTACGAGCTCCCCGAGTAGAACAGCAGCGCAACGGGATTCGTCAGATTATCGGCGAGGGTGTCGTGTGCGAACGGTTCCACCGCGATCACCTGGCCTCCCGGCCGCAGTGACGCGCGCGCATGAGCAAGTGCGGCCACCGGGTCGCCGAAGTCGTGCAGTGCGTCGAAGAACACGATGGCGTCGTGACTGCCGTCGTAGTCGTCGGCGGACGCGACACGGAACTCGACACGATCGGACACCCCGGCGGCGATTGCTGCCGCGGTGGCGCGTTCGACCGATTCCGCATGGGTGTCGACGCCCACGAACCTCGACTTCGGGAAGGCTTCGGCGAGAAGGATCGTCGGAACCCCGAGACCGCACCCGACGTCGAGGACGTCGATGCCGGCGGTGAGGCGTTCGGAGAGTCCGTCGACGGCCGGAACCCACTCCGCCAGAAGCGATGTGCGGTAGATGGTGCCGTAGAAGCGCTCCACGCCGGTGAACAGCCGCGAATCGTGGGCGTGCCAGGGGATTCCGTCGCCGGTGGTGTAGGCGTGGGCGAGTTGATCGACCGAGGCCCAGACCGCGGCGGCGACTTCGAACCCCGCCACGATCGCGGCGGGGCTGTCGTCGTCGGCGAGCACCATCGCGTGTTCGGCAGGCAGCGTGAACGTGTCGATGCCACCGTCGGAACTCGCATCGAGGACCACGTAACCCGCGGCCGCCTGGACGCAGAGCCATTCGTGCACGTAGCGAGGTGCCAGCCCCGATCGTTCGGCCAGTTCGGCGCTGGTCGCCGAGCCGAGGTCGGCGAGGGACCGCCACAGGCCGAGTCGGTCGCCGAGGTGGACGCTGATGCTGTGGTAGGCGTGCGTCAGATCGGCGCTCACCTGGCCGGCGAACGCCTCGACCCGGGCGAGGTCGATGGTGGATGTCGTGTTTGTCATGGATTCAGCCTTCCTGTGTTCGACGGACTTCTCCGTGGGGTGACAGTGAGAGTGCGCCCGGTCGCTGTCATGCCGCTGTCACGGACGCCGCGGGGACTTACGCTTCTCCTGTGACCGACCCCCAGGAGTCGGACCGCGGAGAGCCGCAGACCCCGGCGGTCGAGATCGGAGTGCTGGGGCCGTTGACGCTGCGCATCGACGGGGTGGACACCGCGGTAACCGGCGCTCGGCGTCGTGCGCTTCTCGCAGTGCTGGCGATGGCGGGACCACACGGGGTCACCACGATGCGGCTCGTCGACTCGCTGTGGGACGAGCAGCTCCCGGCCGATCCGACCGCGGCGTTGCACAATCTCGTGTCGCGGCTGCGACGGCACTTCGGCCGGTACTCGGACGTGGTCGAACGACGCCCGGCCGGCTACCGGCTCGTCGTACCCGACGACGCGATCGATGCGGCAGTTGTCCGCGAACTCGTCACGACCGCCACCACCGCTTCTGATCCGGAGATCCGGCTACGGCTCACGCGCCGCGCACTCGGGTTGTGGCGGGGGCAGCCGCTGGGAGAATTCAGCGGCGTCGCCGACCTCGACGCGGAACGTGTTGCGCTGGAAGAACTACGAAGCCGGCTCGACGACGTCCATCTCGACGCCATGCTCGAGACGGGTGGTCCGGGCGCAGCGGCGGCCGCGAAAGACGCACTGGCGGCAGCACCACTGCGCGAGAGCACGGCCCGAATCCTGATCCGGGCATTGGCGGCCGAAGGGAACACGGCGGAGGCGATGGCCGCCGCTGCCGGCTTCCGTGTGCGTCTCGCGGAGGAAACCGGTCTGGACCCGAGCCCCGCGCTGGCCGTCTTGGAGGAACAGGTCGCGGCCGGTGGCCTGCCGGCGGTTCAGGTCTCGGCAGGCCGGGCGTCGGGTCCGATGAGCGCTGCGTCCGGTCCGCGTCGCCCTCCTCGCCCGGACGGCCCGTTCGTGGGGCGCGAACGCGAACGGGCCGAACTGACACGACTTCTCACGGAACACCGTCTCCTCACACTGACCGGGACCGGGGGTGTCGGCAAGACACGACTCGCCCTCGAGATCGCCGGCGATCCGACCGTGTTGACCGGCCATACCGTGCACATCATCGACCTCGCGGCCGTCGTGGAACCCGAAGGGGTCGGGCCGGCTGTGGCGTCGACGCTGGGACTCGACCCCGGTGGCAACCCCTCGGCGGCGTCCGGGTCGCCCGAGGTGCTGGCGCACGCGATCCCGGGTGGACCCATGTTGCTTGTCCTCGACAACTGCGAACACGTCCTCGCGGCCTGCCGCGAGGTGGTCGTCGCGCTCCTTCGGGGTGCACCCGAGGTGCGGATCCTTGCGACATCGCGTGTCGTGCTGCAACTCTCGGCCGAGTACGTGGTACGACTGCAGCCGCTGCCGACACCGCGCGAGGCCTGCGTGGGAGAGCAGGCGATGCGCCAGCCCGCGGTGCGCGCGTTCATCGAGCATGCGCGTCGACGTGTGCCGGACTTCGTGCCGGCAGAGCATGATCTGGCCACGGTCGGCGACATCGTGCACCGCGTTGACGGGTTGCCGCTCGGCATCGAACTCGCCGCGCGACAAGCGGCCACGATGCCGCTGGACGATGTGGCGCGAGTGCTGGACACCGCGCTGGATCTGGCGACGGGACGTGGCCACGACGATCGCCGGCAGCAGACGCTCCGTGTCAGCCTCGACATGTCGTTCCACCTGCTGTCTGCGCCCGATCGGGAGCTACTCACGTCCCTGGCGATCTTCCCCGGTGGGGTCACGCTGCGAACGTTCGGCTCGCTGGCGCGCCACGTGAGCGGCGACGGGCGCGCGGTCGATCCGGCGATGGAGCCGTTGCACCGGCTCGTCGACAGCTCGTTGCTTGTCGCAGACCCCCTGGCAGGGCGTTACCGTCTGCTGTATCTCGTGCGGCAGTTCCTGCTGGACCGACTTCGCGAATCGGGTGGCCTCGACGCGGCCGAGGATCTGCTCCTGACGCAGTGCGTTCTGACCGCACGGGAAATCGACGAGGACTGGCTGGGACCGGAAGAGCCGCAGGCGAATCGGCGATTGCACGCCGAGCTGGACAACTTCAGGGCCGCCCGGGACGTGGCGCTCGCGTGCGGCCGGATCGACGAACTGGTGTCGATCACGACGTCGCTGAGCCTGGTGAGCATCTGGCGGAACATCCACGAGTTGTGGATGTGGGCAATCGAATTGGCGGAGTCGCCGGAGATCGACGGCCATGTGAGGGAGGACGAGGTGCTGGCGGCCGCAGCAGAGGCGGCCCGACTGACCGGGCGCTTCGACCTGGCGCTGAACCTCGCCGGCCGTGCCGTCGACGCGAGTACCTCGGCCGGACGCGATCCGAACGGCGCAGCATATGGCGCGAGCGCCGCGGTCGCGCATTTCCGCGGCGACTACGCGGTGGCGGCGCAACGATGGTCGGCGGCCGCCGATCTCGACTCTCGGGTCGGCGCCGCATATCTCGCATCATCGGCGCTGGCGATCGCGTACGGAGGTGACCGCCGGCGCGCGGCGAGGGTGCTCGCGGAAGCAGGGGACCGCGTTGCCGCTGATGCCGGAGGGTCGCAGCACGCGTTCCTGGACTACGTGCAGGGTGAACTCGTCGCCTCTCGCGACCCGGCCACGGCGCTCGCCCTGTACCAGCGGGCAGAGGCACGGGCCGAGGCGGTGGGCGCGACGTTCGTCCTCGGTGTCGCGCGCGTCGGCGCCGCGTCGTGCCTTGCCCAGGTGGGGGACCGGGCGTCGGCCGCGCAGGCCTATCGATTCCTCCTCCGGTTCTGGCGCGACAGCGGTCAACCCACTCAGCTGTGGACCACCGCCCGGAACGCGGCGTCGTTGCTGCGTGCGGTGGGCCGTCGCGAGATCGCCGATCTGCTCCTGAGCTGCGCGGAACTCGACCCGGCGGCGTCCCTCGACGGACCTCGAAACGGTGACGACGCAGCGTCGACGGGCGGCGGCATGGCGGCATTCGTGAGCGCCGATGACGTGATCGACCGGGCTTTGCGCGAGCTGGGTGAGACCGTGGACGAGCTGGAACCCGGATACTGAGGTCATGCTGCTGACATCTGCCGACATCGAGAAGGCGACCGCCGAGCTGTCCGACGTGGTCCGGCGGACGCCGCTGATCGCGTCCCGCGTGCTCTCCGAGCGGAGCGGCGCCGACGTCTGGCTGAAGTGCGAGAACCTGCAGCGCACCGGCTCGTTCAAGCCGCGGGGTGCCTACCTGCGGATCTCCCGGTTGTCCGCCGAGGAGCGGGCGCGCGGGGTCGTCGCGGCGAGCGCGGGGAACCACGCACAGGGGGTCGCGTGGTCGGCGACCGAACTGGGGATCACCTCACGTGTGTACATGCCCACCGGCGCGTCGCTGCCGAAGATCGCGGCGACGAAAGCCTATGGCGCCGAGGTGGTTCTGGCCGGTGAGACGGTCGACGAGGCGCTCGTCGAGGCGCAGCGGTATGCGGACCAGACCGGTGCGGTGCTGATCCATCCGTTCGATCACCTCGACATCGTCGCCGGTCAGGCAACGGTCGGGGTCGAGATTCTCGAGCAGATGCCCGACGTCACGGTCATCGTCGTACCGCTCGGTGGCGGCGGTCTGCTCGCGGGTGTCGCCGCGGCGGTACGGACCGCGCGACCCGAGGTCAAGGTCATCGGCGTGCAGGCGGCGCAGGCAGCGGCGTGGCCGACGTCGCTCGCGGCGACGCGACCGGTGCCCGCGGCGTCGATGAACACCATGGCCGACGGCATCGCCGTGGCCACGCCCGGCGACGTCCCGTTCGAGCACGTCACCGAGTACGTGGACGACGTCGTCACGGTCAGCGAAGAGGAACTGAGTACGGCGCTGCTGCTGATGCTGGAACGGGCGAAGATGGTCGTCGAGCCCGCCGGTGCCGCAGGCGTCGCCGCCGCGGTGGGCGGAACACTCGACCTGTCGGGACGGGTGTGTGTGGTGTTGTCCGGCGGGAACATCGACCCGTTGCTGCTGCGCCACGTCACCACCCACGGTCTCACCGCGGCCGGTCGGTTCCTGACGTTCACCGCCACCGTCTCCGATCGGCCGGGCGGTCTCCTCGCGCTGCTCGAACTGCTTCGTCAGCAGGGTGCGAGCGTCATCGACATCGTGCACTCACGGGTCGCCGACGACCTGTATCTCGGCGAGGTGCAGGTGACGGTCAGCGTCGAGACGCGTGGACCCGACCACCAGCGGGATGTGCGTGGCGCGCTGAGTGAGGCGGGGTTCCTGCGGGGATAGCTCGGCGAGGTTGTGGATGGGGCCGTTGCCTGTGGAGTCTTCCCGTCGCCGGGGTGCGGGGCGCACTTACCTTGCCGTGCATGGGTAGACGTTCACACTCATCCGAGTCGGCCTGGGGACCTGAGCACGCGGAGCGGATTCGGGAGGATCTGCTGGAAGAGTACCGTGCCCAGCACCGGGTGATCAGCGCCGTGGGCAACGAGTGGGCCTCATCGATGAAGACCGTGCTCGACAACGCCAGGACGGTGACTCCCGCTCGGCTCTCCGACGATCAACTACTCGATCGGATCGAGTTTTGGATGAAGACCCGGGGCTTCGCGGGGCACTTGATGTCAGGTGTTTCGAACGTTGCACTGGCTCAACGCGAATTGCCCAGTTGTCCGTTCACATGGGTCAGTGAGTCTGCGATGCTTCCGTTGGCCGAGGCGTGCGAGTGGTGGCGGAACCGAGGAGCGTTCGGCTATATCGATTCGACCATGTTCGGTGACTCCGGACTCGTCATGTTCGAGCAGTCCGCGGGCTCGTTTCACGCGCGCAGGGAGATCGGTGAGATCTCTACGCGCACGGTTTCGATCGACGGGCTCTTCTGGAGTCGACGTCGTTCTGCCGAGGATGCAGTCTTCTATGAGAACGACTGGGACGCCGGTGCACCGGACGGTGAGGATTGGGACGAAGCGGATGACGATGAAGACGAAATCGGCCATCCCGCTCGACCGCTCACTATTCAGGTGCTCACCAGGAACCGGGCCGTGCGACGCGTGCGGTCATCGGCGAAGCGTCGGCCGTTGGTCGTCCCAGCAGGCGCAGTCAGACTCCCGCCTGGAGACAGGGTGTTGAGCGAATCCGACCTGCTGCCTGCCCGACTGTTGGGAGCGCTGCATTTTGAGGCCTGCCTCAGTCCGTTCTCTGCTATCGAACTGCAACCTGTTGAGCACTTGGCGTCAGCCGGGGCGAACGGCTTCCCGGCCGTCACGATCGTGTCGGCCGCCTGAACCAGCTGTTCTCGCCTTAAGTCGCCGAAGGCAGATGCGCGAAGTACTTGAGAGTGTCCGCCTCGATGGTCTTGTACACCGTCGACGACGCCGGCCCGGAGAACGCCGTGACGGCCTTGGATGTGGTGGGCAGTTCGAGTGCGAAGGTCCAGCGGAGGCGACAGCCGACCTCGGCGGGATCGATCTGTGTGGCCTCACCGAAGCGTCGAATCCCCGGGACGTTGGCGCTCTTGACCCGGAATGCGTTGTGGTATTTGCCTGCCTCAGGTTCCTCGGTCCAGTGGAAGAAGTCCTCTTCGAGCGTCACATAGCCAGGTCCCAGAACCGCTTTGCGGGTGGCTCCCGCGCCGTAGGGCGGGGGAGAGGTGAATTCGATCTTCTTGATCGCCCGACACCAGTCGAGGGTGTTCTGGCGGGTGAACTCGGCCCACGCCCGCTGCGGCGTCACCGGCAGGCGGACGTCGATCACGTGGCGCACGGGTGCGTCGTCGAAGAAGTCGAGGTCGAAGGTCTCCAGCGAATAGGAACGTCCCATGCGGCCCATTCAAGCATCGACGAGTCGGTCCCACATGCGCTTCGTCATCGACCGGCGAACCTCAACCCGACTCACAGACTTCGATCGAGGTCTGTGAGTCGGGTTGAGGTTCGCCGGTCGGGGCGCCCGGTCAATCGATCACGACAGTGAACCGATCGTCGGTGCGCTGCGTCTAAGACCTATGACTGTCTTTCCCACCGACTCACACGGACTCATCCGACGAGAGGCGACCCTCAGGCTTGGTATTTCCGACGATGTCGTCGCAGGTGCTGTCCGCCGAGGTGAACTCGTCCGGCTTGCTCCCGGCGTATGTGCGGTGCCGGTGCCGGAAACCGACACCGCCGACGACGAGTTGTACCGCCTGAAGTCGATCGCCGTCGCGACCTCGGCACGCGACGGAGACACGTCGACGCTCAGTCATGACTCGGCGGCAGCCGTCCTCGGACTGTCGCTGCTCCATCCGGAGCGCGAGTTCATCCATCTCACGAAGACGCATGTGCGCGGCGGTTTCGTGCGCGGCCATCGCATCGTCCACGCAGGCCCGTTGTCGCCGGACGACATCACCGACATCGACGGTGTTCCGGTCACCGCTCTCGAGCGCACCGCCGTCGATGTCGCGATGGCCGGCGACTTCGAACGAGCCCTGGTCGTCTTCGACCGCGCACTAGCACTCCAAGCCGACCTCGCGGAGATGACGACGATCCTCGACTCGCGGGGTCGCTGGCGGGGAGTGGGTACCGCACGCCGGGCACTCTTGCTTGCCGACGCCGCGTCGGAGAGCGTTGGTGAATCTTGGAGTCGGGCCCAGATGATCGCCGCCGGGCTGCCGATTCCCCGTCTGCAGCATACGTTTCAGACGAGCGATGGGCCTGCGCGTGCCGATTTCGATTGGGAGGGAAAACTTGTCGGCGAGTTCGACGGCCTGCAGAAGTACGGACGGTTGTTGCGTCCGGGAGAGACCGCCCGCGATGCGCTGATCCGCGAGAAGAGACGCGAGGATGCGCTACGCGCGCAGGGAATCATGGTGGTCCGCTGGACGTGGGCGACGCTCGAACGTGGCGAGCTGGTGGGTCTGCTTCGTCCGTGGCTGACTTCGCTCGCGGCCGCGTGACCGGCGAACCTCGGTCCCGACATGTAGACGTCGATCGACGTCTAAGCGTCGAAACGACGTCGACGTGATTGCAGGTCGGACCGGAATCATCTGATCGGATGACACTGCGGGGCAACGTTTTTGTCGGACCCTCGTGACACCTTGCTCTCAGATGCGGCTCCGCTTCCCAGAGCTGCTTTTGAAGAAGGAAGAACGATGATCAACACCCAGAAGAAGAGGTCGTGGGCGGCAGGCGTCCTGGCAGTATTCGTGATGATGATCGGAGTCGCGGCAGGCTTCGGCACCAGCACCTCTCCGCAGGCGGCGCGTGGTGTGCCGGCTCCCGTGATCAAGCTCGTGTCCGAGAAGTCGAATGCGGTCGCCATGGCGAGGGAGTACCTCGCGTACAGCAGTTTTTCGAAGTCGGGGCTGATCGGCCAACTCGAGTTCGAGGGCTTCTCATACTCGGACTCGTCCGCCGCCGTCGATCAACTCGAGGCTGATCGCGAGGTGAATTGGTATGTACAGGCAGCAAAGTCGGCCCGTCAGTACCGCGAGTACTCCCCGTTCTCGCGACAGGGCCTGATCGAGCAGCTGGAGTTCGAGGGTTTCACCTCCCAGCAGGCCGTCTACGGCGCCGATCACAGCTAGGACGACGCATCTGTTCTGTCGGCGACGCCCGTTACGGAAATGTCTCGGAATTGAGTGTGATCGTCGCGCATTCACACGAGATTCCTTCACATAAACGACATGCGGAAGCTGTCAGACCCGTTGTGCACAATGACATTTGAGCGCCCGTTCCCTGGGCACGCATCTGAAGAAGGAACCAAATGACCGACCCCCAGAATCCCCAGCCCGGGCAGCCGTACCCGGGCCAGCCCCAGCCCGGACAGGCCCCTTATCCGGGACAGCCCTACGGGCAGCAGCCTCAGTACGGTGCCCCCGGACCGTACGGTGCGCCGCCGGCGTATCAGGCTCCGATCCAGCCGCCGAAGAAGAAAAAGAAATGGCCGTGGATCGTCGGCATCCTGGTCGTGCTCATCGTCATCATCGCCGCCGTGTCCGGCGGTGGGGACGAGGGGACCGACAACACCGCCTCGTCGGGCAACTCGAACTCGGCCGAGCAGGCGGGTTCGGGTAACGGCGACGCTGGAGACGACAAGGGCGACAAGAAGACCGACGAGCAGGCCGCCGGCCTGAACACGCCGGTGCGCGACGGCAAGTTCGAGTTCGTCATCACCAACGTCGAGTCGGGGTTGTCGTCGGTCGGCGAGAACGAGTTCCTCACGGCGGAGGCCCAGGGGCAGTTCGTGGTCGTCACCATGACGGTGAACAACACCAGCAAGGAGCCGAAGGACTTCTCGCCCACCAACCAGAAGCTCTTCGACACCGAGGGCCGCAGCTTCGAGCCCGATACCACCGCGCAGATCTACCTCGGCGGCAGCGACATTCCCGTCTGGGACAACATCAATCCGGGTAACACAGTCGAGGTCAAGGTCGTCTTCGACATGCCCGTCGACGCCAAGCCGGCCAGCATCGAGCTCCACGATTCGATGTTCTCCGGCGGGGTGAAGGTCAACCTCGGCTGACCACACCTGCGGACAGGCGAACCTCGGTCCGGACGTGCAGACGTCGATCGACGTCTGCACGTCGAAACGAGGTTCATCAGACGAAGCGAGCCCGGGACGATATCGTCCCGGGCTCGCTTCGTGGTTTGTGATCAGCCGTGGTACGGCTCCGCGCTGACGAGGGTCACCTTGATCGTCGCGCCGCTGGGCACGGAGTACTCGCGCGTCTCGCCGACCTTGGTGTCGATGAGTGCGGCACCCAGGGGCGAGCTGGGGGAGTAGGTCTCGAGCTTGCCGCCCTCTTCGCGGGTCGCGATCAGGAAGGTCTCGGTGTCCTTCTCGTCGCCGTCGTAGTAGACGGTGACGACGGAACCGGGCAGGGCGACGCCGGACTGCGTCGGCGCCTCGCCGACCTTGGCGTTGTTCAGCAGTTCCTGCAGCTGGCGGATACGCGCCTCCTGCTGGCCCTGCTCCTCGCGCGCAGCGTGGTAGCCGCCGTTCTCCTTGAGGTCGCCCTCTTCACGTCGCTCATTGATCTCGGCGGCAATGACCGGACGATTGGCGATCAATGAATCGAGCTCGCTCTTGAGGCGATCATGCGACTCTTGGGTCAACCAGGTCACCTGGGTGTCGGTCATCGGTCACTCCTTCGTGTTGTCCGCGTCGCGCCGCGACTCTTTCACCGCGCGACATATGGACAGCTATAAATGCAGCAACACGACCCCTCTCGGAGCCGTGTATTGGACCATCTTACCAGCCGGTGAGACCTATCGCACATCCCTCGTGCCGGCCGTCGCGACCTCGAGTGCTTCCTGATAGGTGGGTTCGGCCCGTTTCAGCCATCCCACAACGAAATACGTCACCGGCATGATGATGATCTCGACCAGAGTTTTCCAGACAAATCCGACAATCGTGTAGTTGACGAAATCGCCCCAGTCGGAGATGCCGAGCGCAGTTGCGGCGATCGAGCAGAAGACGAGGGTGTCGGCGAATTCACCGACAACGGTCGAGCCGAGAAGACGCGCCCAGAGATGTCGCTCGCCGGCGCGTTCCTTCATCTTCACCAACACGAATGAATTCAGGAACTCGCCTACGACATATCCGGCAAGTCCGGCTAGTAGGAATTGCGGAACGACGCCGGCGACCGTCTCGAACGAATCCTGGCCCTCGTAGAAATCGGCGGCGGGGAGATGGATGGTGAGCCAGAAACACAGCGAGGCGAGGATGAGCACCGCGAAACCGGCCAGAATGGTTCGGCGCATCGCGCGGAAGCCGTACACCTCGCTGATCACGTCGCCCAGGACGTAGGCGAGCGGGAACAGGAAGAATGCGCCGTCGGTGACCAGACCCTCCATGTGGATGGGACCGATGTCGATGTTGAGCCAGTCGTCGAACAGCACGACACCCTTGGTGCCGGTGACGTTACTGATCAGCATCACGCCGACGAAGAGCGCGACGAGCAGCGGGAAATAGCGGCTACCGATGGAGGCGAACGCGGCGCGGGATGCGTGAGCGTCGCCCGGCTCGATCTGCCGCGTGCTCACGACTCGGGCTGCAGGTAGGCGGGGACGTCAACGGTGCAACCGAAGACCTCGCCGATGACCGGCGGCTTCGAGGTGGTGATCTCGGTGCGGAAGCCGATGCGTTCGGCGGTGCCGGCCGGGATCAGGATCTCGCGGCGGCCGGTCTCGCTGCCGTCCCTCGATCGGCCCCGGACCACGCACGCCGCGGGCTTGCTCGGGTCGGAGCGGTCCACGGTGAACTGCACGGCGACGGTGCTGTCGTCGAGGATCTCGTAGCCGGTCGCCTCGCCGGACACATCGGCGGTCCCGAACTTGCTGTATCCGATCGCCGCCAGCGTGACGCCGGCCACGACGACGAGTATGGACAGTGCGACGAACCAGCGTCGACGGGTCTGTGCGGTCGCGGAATGCTCCGGGTACGTCGCGCGCGGGCCACTGCGAGGGCGCTGCGCGGCGCCCCCATCCGAACTGTTCACGCGTCAATACCTACCATGGGACGAGTAGCGATCCGAAGGTGAGGAACTGTGACCGAATCCCATGCCGACGCCCCGCAGTCGGGTGTGTTCCGTCTGATGGCGGTCCACGCGCACCCCGACGATGAGTCGAGCAAGGGTGCTGCCACGACCGCCAAGTATGCGGCCGAGGGCAACGAGGTGCTCGTCGTCACACTGACAGGTGGCGAGCGCGGCGACATCCTGAATCCGGCGATGGACCGTCCGGGCATCAAGGAACGTATGACCGAGGTTCGCCGCGAGGAGATGGCGAAGGCCGCCGAGGCTCTCGGCGTCCAGCAGACCTGGCTGGGCTTCGTCGACTCGGGACTTCCCGAGGGCGACCCGTTGCCCCCGCTGCCGGAGGGCTCCTTCGCGACGGTCCCGCTGGACGAGGCCACCGAGGCACTCGTCCGGGTGGTACGCGAGTTCCGGCCGCATGTGATCATCACCTACGACGAGCACGGTGGATATCCGCACCCGGATCACATCCGCTGCCACGAGGTGTCGGTGGCGGCCTACGAGCAGTCCGGCGATCCCGACGCGTTCCCGGGTACCGGTGAGCCGTGGACGGTGTCGAAGCTCTACTACACGCACGGCTTCATCCGCGATCGGATGGTGCTCTTCTCCGACGAGTTCGAGCGCCACGGCCAGGAGAGCCCGTTCGCCGAGTGGCTCAGCAAGTGGGACCCCAGCCGGGGTGACCTGATGGGCCGGGTGACCACCCAGGTCGAGTGCGCCAAGTACTTCCCCCAGCGTGACGACGCCTTGCGGGCGCATGCGACGCAGATCGATCCCAACGGCATGTTCTTCGCCGTCCCGCTGGAGTGGCAGCAGCGACTGTGGCCGACGGAGGAGTTCGAGCTCGCCAAGACGCGGGTTAAGACGGCCCTGCCCGAAACCGATCTGTTCGCCGGAATCGAGGCGTGATGAACATCATGAACAATGTGGACTTCGTGAACACCGTGATGGTCGTCGCGGCCGAGGAGCCGCAGGGACCGGAGTTCGGCAAGTCGTCGCCGCTCGGCCTGCTGGTCATCCTGTTGCTGCTGGTCGGTACGGCGTTCCTGATCTGGTCGATGAGCCGACAGCTCAAGAAGCTGCCCGAGTCGTTCGACACCGAACATCCCGAAGCCGATCAGGCATTCGACGAGGGGACCGACCCCTCCGGGCCGGTCACCAGCACCGACGCTCCCGTCGGCGATCAGGATCCGACGAGCTCGGCTGGGACCGATGAGCGACGCCCGGCGGACACCTGACGGTTCGTCGAACATGCTGGGCTCGGCGACGAGCCCCTATCTCCGGCAGCATGCCGACAATCCTGTGCACTGGCAGGAGTGGTCCGACACTGCGCTGAACCGGGCGCGCGACCGCGATGTGCCGGTGCTGTTGTCGGTCGGCTACGCGGCCTGTCACTGGTGTCATGTGATGGCGCACGAGTCCTTCGAGGACGACGCCACCGCCGCGCAGATGAACCGCGACTTCGTCTGTATCAAGGTCGACCGGGAGGAACGTCCCGACATCGATGCCATCTACATGAGTGCGACCGTCGCGATGACCGGGCAGGGCGGGTGGCCCATGACCTGCTTCCTCACCCCCGACGGCGCCCCGTTCTACGCCGGCACCTACTACCCGCCCAGACCGCGCGGGCAGATCCCCTCGTTCCGGCAGGTCCTGTCCGCGGTCACCGAGGCGTGGACGCAGCGTCGCGCCGACCTCGACGACACCGCCGCCAAGGTGCGCGAACACATCGTGGTGAACACCTCGCCGCTCCCGGCGGGCACCGTTTCGGTCGATGACCGGTTGCTCGCGCACGGCGTCCGCACCGTGCTCGACGAGGAGGACCGTGAACTCGGGGGGTTCGGTGGCGCACCGAAGTTCCCGCCGTCGGCCCTTCTCGAGGCGCTGATCAGACACACCGAACGCACCGGCGACACCGCAGCGCTCGACGCCGCCGGCCGGACCATGCACGCGATGGGTCGTGGGGGCATCTACGACCAGCTCGCCGGCGGCTTCGCCCGGTACTCGGTCGACGCCGCCTGGGTGGTACCGCACTTCGAGAAGATGCTCAACGACAATGCTCAGCTCCTGCGCGTCTACGCGCATCTCGCTCGCCGCACCGGAGATCCGTTGGCGCACCGCATCGTCGAGGAGACCGTGACGTTTCTTCGACGGGATCTCCGGGTGTCGGGCGGGTTCGCCTCGTCGCTCGACGCCGATGCCGACGGAGTGGAGGGCTCCACGTATGTGTGGACGCCGGACGAACTCGTCGAGAAGCTCGGACCGGAAGCCGGCCGCTGGGCGGCCGAGTTGTTCGTCGTGACAGATCAGGGCACCTTCGAGCACGGTCGGTCGACGCTGCAGCTCCCGGCGGATCCGGACGATCGCGACCGTTTCGACGCGGTGCGCGCGGCTCTCCTCGAAGCCCGGGGGAGACGTGTCCAGCCCAGCCGCGACGACAAGATCGTCACCGCGTGGAATGCCATGACGATCACCGCCCTGGCGGAGGCGGGCGCCGGGCTGGGCGAGACCGGCCATGTCGAGGAGGCGGTCCGCTGCGCCGACGAGTTGTTGGCCGGCCATCTCGTCGGGGGTCGCCTTCGGCGGTCGTCGCTGGGTGGTGTTGTCGGGGACTCCGACGGCGGCCTCGACGACCACGCGGCGATGAGTACGGCTCTGCTGACCCTGTTCCAGGTCACCGGCGAAACCCGTTGGCTCGGGGCCGGATTGGGACTGCTCGACACCGCGATCGAGATCTTCGCCGATCCCGAGGCGCCGGGCGCCTGGTTCGACGCCACCGGCGAAGGACTCATCGCCCGGCCACGCGACCCGATCGACGGCGCCACCCCGTCGGGTGCGTCGCTGATGGCCGAGGCGCTGCTCACCGCATCGATGCTGGCCGATACGGGCAAGGCGGTCGGCTACGCAGAATTGTTGGAGCACAGCCTGTCCCGTGCGTCGGTCCTCGTCGCCAAACTGCCCCGTTCGGCGGGGCACTGGATGTCGGTGATGTCGGCGCGGGTCGCCGGCCCGGTGCAGATCGCGGTCGCAGAGACCGCGGCATCGGAGCATGCGATGGCCCACGCGGCGTGGACGCATGTGCCTGGCGGCGCGGTCGTCGTTGCCGGCGAACAGGATTCGCACCCGCTGCTGGTCGCCCGCGGACCGGTCGACGGACGGGATGCGGCCTATGTCTGCCGGGGAACGGTGTGCGGGCTTCCGGTCACCGATGCGGAATCCCTCGCTGCGCAGTTCCGCTGACCCGCGCGAGGCGGCGCAGGTGCCGGATGGCGGAAGGTGTCGGATGGCGGAAGGTGGGTACCAGGAGAGGCATGCGCATTGGCAAGGGGGCGCTCGGCACCGCGTCGGTGGCGGCCGGGATTCTCACGGTCAGCAGTGCAGACCTCGCCCGGCGTACCGGAGCCGTGAACACGCCGGCCGGGGCCGCGCTGGCCGCCTACCCCGCCTGGTGCGCCTTCGCCACGGTCCTGTCGACGTCGACGTGGTGGCTCAACCGTGATCGCGCAGCGTCTCGGCGAACCGGTCCATGGCCCAGTCGATCTCACCCACGGTGATGACGAGCGGCGGCGCCAGCCGCAGCGTCGAACCGTGGGTGTCCTTGGCCAGCACGCCGTGCTCGGCGAGCCGGAGACAGAAGTCCTTGCCGGTGCCGAGTGACGGATCGAGATCGATTCCCGCCCAGAGTCCGAGACCGCGGGTCGCGACGACACCGTGGCCGATGAATTCGCGTAGGCGCGAATGCAGGTGGTCGCCGAGATCGGTCGCGCGCTGTTGCCAGGTTCCCTCGGTGAGCATGTCGACGACGGTGTGGCCGATCGCCGCGGCCAGGGGATTGCCGCCGAACGTCGAGCCGTGTTGCCCGGGGTGAAGGACACCGAGGACGTCGGTGTCGGCGACCACTGCGCTCACCGGCACGATCCCGCCGCCCAGCGCCTTGCCGAGCAGGTAGACATCGGGTTCGACGCCCCAGTGCTCGACGGCGAAGGTCCGACCCGTTCGACCGAGGCCCGACTGGATCTCGTCGGCGATCAGCAGCACGTCGTTGGCAGTGCACAGTGCGCGCACACGCGGTAGATAGTCGGCGGGCGGCACGATGATCCCGGCCTCACCCTGGACCGGTTCGACCAGGACGCCGACCGTCGTCTCGTCGATCGCGGCGGCCATTGCTTCCACATCCCCGTACGGGACGCGTACGAAACCCGGTGTGTACGGCCCGAACCCGGCACGCGCCTCCGGATCGTCGCTGAAGGAGATGATGGTCGTCGTGCGGCCGTGGAAGTTGCCGCCGGCGACGATGATCGTCGCGCGACCGTCCGGGACGCCCTTGACGTCGTATCCCCATTTACGGGCGACCTTGATCGCCGACTCGACGGCCTCGGCGCCGGTGTTCATCGGCAGCACCATCTCCTTGCCGCACAGCTCGGCGAGTGCCGCGCAGAACGGTTCGAGTCGGTCCGAGCGGAACGCCCGACTGGTGAGGGTGACGCGCTGGATCTGTTCGAGTGCCGCGGCGACGATCCGCGGATGTCGATGCCCGAAATTGACGGCCGAGTAGGCGCCCAGGCAGTCGAGGTGACGCTTGCCGTCGACGTCGGTGATCCAGGCGCCCTCGGCGGTGGCGGCGGTCACCGGGATCGGCGAGTAGTTGTGCGCCACATGCGGTTCGGCGTCAGGTGTGGGAGATGCGGGAGGTTCCACCTCGTGGGGGATGAGTGTGTCGGACATGGTGTCGTGTCTCCTGAGTTCCAATGTGCAGCACTTGACCCCGCCGCCGCCCTTGAGCAGTTCGGAGAGATCGACGGTCACCGGCCGGAACCCGGCGTCGCGCAGTGATGCCTCGAGATGCGGTGCGCGATCGGTCATCACGACGTTGCGTCCGTCGGAGACCAGGTTGAGGCCGAGAACTGCGGCGTCGGCGGCGGTGGCGATGATGGCGTCGGGGAACATCTCGTCGAGCTGTCGACGCGAACGCTCGGAGAACGCGGCGGGATAGTAGGCGACGGTCCGGTCGTCGAGGACGCCCAGTGCGGTGTCGAGGTGATAGAACCGCGGATCGACGAGTTCGAGGGTGACGACGGCCCGACCGGTGAGCGCGGCGACCTCGTCGTGGGCGGTGCGTTGGGTGCGGAAGCCGGTGCCGGCCAGGATCCGGTCGCCGACGACCAGGAAGTCCCCTTCGCCTTCCTGGACGGCCGCGGTGCGGTGGACGGTCCCGAAACCGTTGCGGGCGAACCATTCCGCGTAGAGGTCGCCTTCCGCGGCTCGCTCCGGAAAGGCGAAGCGCGCCGCGACGACGGTGTCGCCGACGCTGAGTCCGCCGTTGGCGGCGTAGACCATGTCGGGAAGGCCGGGCGCCGGGTCCACCAGATGCACGGTGTGGCCGAGGGATTCGTAGGCGGCGCGGAGTGTGTGCCACTGGGTGAGCGCGCGCTCGGTGTCGACCGGTACCGAGGTGTCCATCCACGGGTTGATCGCGTAGGACACCGTGAAGTGCACCGGTGGTGTCATCGCGTACGTCCGTGGCCGCGCCTCACGCAGCGGAGGCACACCGACTCCCGGGCTCGTCAGAGTCATGGATCGAGCGTATCTTCGGTGGAAGATGCAAACAATCGCCGTTGCTTGCGCATCGGTGCAATGAATCGCCACGACAACTGTGAAAGGTGGGCTTCTGTTGCGAACGCTCGACGATCTCGACGAGAAGGTGATCGCCTGCCTCACCCGCGACGCACGTGCGACCTACGCCCAGATCGGCGACGAGGTGGGACTCTCGGCGCCCGCGGTCAAGCGGCGCGTCGACCGGCTTCTCGACGACGGCGTGATCCGCGGATTCACCGCCCTCGTCGATCCGCACGCCATGCAGTGGACCACCGAGGCCTACGTGCAGGTCTACTGCCGCGGCAACATCTCACCCGACGAACTGAAGGCGTCTTGGGAGCCGATCCCCGAGGTCGTCAGCGCGGCGACCATCTCCGGTCAGGCCGACGCCATCCTCCGGGTACGAGCACGAGATGTCCGCCACCTCGAGCAAGCGCTCGAACGGATCCGCGCAGCCGGTCCGGTGGACAGGTCGGAGTCGATCATCGTGCTCAGCGAACTGATCGACCGCGGCCACCCGTGAGCCCTGTGCTAATGTTGTCGCCGTGATCAGCACCGTGCGCGCCTATTGGCGCTTTATCGAGGCTCCGGGTGGGGCCACGATGAAGCGCTGACCAAGCGCGCGCACGTAACACCCGGAGCCCGAGCAGCGACCATACGGTCGCTGCTCTTGTCGTTTGAGCGGGGCTCCACCACTGAGAAGGCGTGCCCCGACCGGACCACCGACAGGGCATGACCTCGAAAGGCACACACAGTGACCACTCTCCCGGACCTCCCGACGCGCACGGCCGAGGCGGCCGAGTCGACCTCTGATCGCCGGATCAAGTCCTTCCGCCCGATCCCGTCGCCCGACACCGTCCGCAGCGAGCTGCCCCTGACCGCGCGCCGAGCGCTGGCGGTTGCGCGCGACCGCGACGAGATCGCCGACATCCTCGCCGGCCGCGACGATCGTCTGCTCGTCATCGTCGGGCCGTGCTCGGTGCACGATCCGATCGCCGCCCTCGACTACGCGCGTCGGCTGGCGCCGCTGGCCGAGGCCTACGCCGATCGTCTGAAGATCGTCATGCGGGTCTACTTCGAGAAGCCGCGCACCACGGTGGGCTGGAAGGGTCTCATCAACGACCCCGGCATGGACAACACCTTCGACGTCGAACGCGGGCTGCGGACCGCGCGGTCGCTGCTTCTCGACATCATCGACCTGGGCCTGCCGGTCGGCTGTGAGTTCCTCGAGCCGACCAGCCCGCAGTACATCGCCGACGCCGTCGCGTGGGGTGCGATCGGCGCCCGCACCACCGAATCACAGGTGCACCGCCAGCTCGCATCGGGTCTGTCGATGCCGATCGGCTTCAAGAACGGCACCGACGGCAACGTCCAGGTCGCCATCGACGGCGTGAATGCCGCTGCGGCCGAACATGTCTTCTTCGGAGTCGACGACTTCGGCAACGGCGCGGTCGTCGAGACCGCCGGCAACGAGGACTGCCACATCATCCTGCGCGGCGGCACCCGCGGACCCAACTTCGACGCCGAGTCCATCGCGTCGGCTGCGACGGCCCTGGAGAAGGCCGGTCTGCCCGCACGCGTGATGATCGACTGCTCGCACGCCAACTCCGGTAAGGACCACATCCGCCAGGCGGAGGTCGCCACCGAGATCGCCGCGACCCTGCGCGCCGCGCGCGAGGCCGGCGAGGCGTCGAACATCAGCGGGGTGATGCTGGAGAGCTTCCTCGAGCCGGGCGCCCAGTCCACCGATGCCACCCCGCTGATCTACGGCAAGTCGGTCACCGACAAGTGCATGGGCTGGGAGGCCAGCGCCACCGTTCTCGACGCGCTCGCGCGCGCCTGACCCTTCGATACGCCCCTCCGCAAGCTCCGGGGCTACTCAGGGAGCGGATTGGCCTACGTCGACCTCGCCAGCTCCGGGGCTACTCAGGGAGCGGATTGGCCTACGTCGACCTCGCCAGCGGCGTCGGGAATCGTGACGGTGGCGCGTCGTCGCAGCGAGCCGCGTGGTGATCGCACCGACGGTGCCACGCGGAACTCGGCCTCCCAACGGTCGCGGTACACGCGATTGAGCAGATAGCCGCGCTGGGAGTTGCCGAACCGCACATGCGGCGACGCGGCCTTCAACTCGCGGTCGCCGTCGTCGCTGTCCTCGCCGTCGCCGCCCGAGGTGATCGACGTCGTGGCGAGTTCGACTCCGCGAGTGGGGGAGTCGTCGGCATAGTCGGTCCGCAGGTCGGCGACGACACTCCGGTGGATGTCGCCGGCGAGGGACACGAGGTTCCGTACGCGGCGGTGCGCCGCCCCGTCGAGGACGCGCCGTCGCGATGACTCGTAGCCGCTCCACCCGTCCATGCTGACCGCCCGGGACCTGCCGCGGGCGAGGTCGGCCATCGGGACCTGCTGGGCGAGGACATCCCATCGAGCACGGCTCGACGCCAGGCCGTCGAGGAGCCAGCGTTCCTGCGCCGCACCGAGGATCGTCCGTGACGGATCCGCGGTGCGGGCGTTCTGCGGGGAGTCGTTGTCCCCGTTGACCTGATCGTCGCGGTGGCTGCGCGTGTCGAGGAGGTTGATCTCCGCGAGATCGCCGAAGGCGAGGCGCCGATGCGCGCGGATGACGGTGCCGTCGGGTCGCGCGGTGATTCGCACCGGGGTGTTCTCCCACCACGCCCGCAACGCACAGGCGCGCCGTACGGCGAACCGCGACAGGGGTGTCTCGTCCTCGGGAACCTTTGCGGCCCAGTTGTTGTCGATCTCGTGATCGTCGAAGGAGATCGAGAACGGCGACATCGCGTGGGCCTGTTGCAGGTCGGGGTCGGACTTGTAGAGCGCGTACCGCTCCCGATAGTCGTCGAGGCCGACAGCCTCGTGGGTCGCCGATGCGGGCCGGATCGCGCCGCGGCGGGCGTCGAGGGGGATCGGCTTCTCGTAGATGTAGTCACCGAGGTGCAGCACCAGATCCGGTGCGTGCGCGGCCATGTCGCCGAAAGCGTGGTAGTAGCCGTCGGCCCAGTTCTGGCACGACGCCACTGCGATCGACAGCGCACCCGGCCGCGCGTTCGGAGCCGGCGCGGTGCGGGTCCGGCCGATCGGCGAGATCTCACCGAGCGCCCGGAAACGGTAGAAGTGATCGGCCGCCGGGGCGAGCCCGCGCACGTCGACGTGGACGCTGTGGGCCCATTCCGGCGTCGCGTGTGCGGTCCCGCGGCGCACGACGCGCGTCATCGATTCGTCCGTCGCGATCTCCCACTCGACGCGGACCGGACGCGAACCCATCCCGCCTCCGGGGGCGAATGGGTTGCGCGCCAGTCTCGTCCACAACACGACGCCGTCCGGCAGTGGATCGCCGGAGGCGACACCGAGGGAGAACACGCCGGCCGAATTCGCCGGGGAGGTCGCAGCAGGAGGAGCGCCGCCCAGCAGTCCCGGGGTGAAGGCCAGTCCCGTCACGAGTCCGGCCCAGGAGAGAAACCGGCGTCGGGAGGTGCTTGCTCGAAGGGTGGGGTCGGGGTCGCAGTGGACTATCGCCGGCGGTGTACCGGCCGGAGTTCCCGGCATGGCCTCAGCCGACCAGGATCACCTGACGCGGACGTCACCGCGAAGCGGCGGCAAGGTGATGTTCGCGTGAAGAGGAGGCGTGGTGGAGAGGGCTTGGTGACGAGAAGCCGAGGGGTGGGACTGAGTCCGCAGTCCTTCGATGGATGACGGTTGGCCCTACCGCGACGTGCTGATTCGGCACGCAATCACGAGGTCAGTCATCGCGAGATTCCCCTGTTTTCGGAGGTAGTCATGAGTATCCGATCAGCCCGCCGTCCCAACCCGTCGTGGCCGGCGCTGCCGGATTGGTCCGATCTGATGTCCCGATTCGAGTCCATGCCGCCATGGAGCTCCGGGGCGGGACGTCTGATCCGCGTCGAGGAACACCTCGATGAGGGCAAGTACACCGTGCGAGCCGAACTGCCTGGCATGGACCCGGACAAGGACTTCGACATCAGCGTCCGTGACGGGCGATTGACGATCAAGGCAGAACGCGAGGAGCGCAGCGAAGAAGGCACCCGGACGGAGTTCCACTACGGGAGTTTCTATCGCTCCGTGCCGCTGCCCGAGGGCGCGAAGGCGGGCGACATCGACGCGACCTACACCGACGGCATCCTGACCGTGACGATGCCGGTGAGCGAAGCGCCGTCTCCCGAGAAGCGGATCGAGATCAAGCGGACGCCAGCCGAGGGCGGCAAGGACAAGTGACGAGGTAACGGCACCGAACGCGACATTGTCGTGAATTGTGTTGCCGCCGGACGTGACCCGTCGACGATGACGGCGGGTGACCTGGCACAGGGCGGTACCTACCATCTTCCTGAACCGGTCCGGTGTCGTCGTCGAACCGGGGGAGGTGAGGAAGAATGCTCGATCAGATGATGCACATCTGTCACCACCTGATGATGTGGATGCACGGCATGGGGATGATGCCGCCGATGCACATGCACATGTGAGCCGGCGGTGCCGGCCGGCATGCGGACACTACGTCGCGACGACCAGCCAGGCGGCGGCGTAGTGGAGCAGTGCGGCCACCGCGGTGCATAGGTGGAAGACCTCATGATGACCGAAGGTCCGAGGCCACGGGTTTGGCCAGCGGGCCGCGTAGAGGACCCCGCCGACGCTGTACAGGACGCCGCCGAGGGCCAGCAGGATCATGATCAGGTAGCCGGTCTGGGCGACGAGGGCGGGAGCCACCGCGACGATGACCCAGCCGAGCAGGATGTAGAGCGTGACGCCCAGCCAGCGGGGAGCTCCGGGCCAGAGGATCTTGAGCAGAGACCCGCCGAGCGCGCCGGCCCAGACGATGCCGAGAACCCACCAGCTCGCCGGCGACGGCAGTCCGAGGGCACAGAACGGCGTGTAGGTGCCGGCGATGAACAGGAAGATCATCGCGTGGTCGGCGCGCTTCATCCGGATGCGCGCACGCGCGGTCTTCCACGGGACCCGGTGATAGGTCGCACTGACGGTGAACAGCCCGACCACGGTGACCGCATAGATCGCGCACGTCAGCGCGGCGACGGCGCCGTCGAGGATCGCGGCCCCGATGACCAGCGCGAGACCGGCGACCGCTGCCACATAGGCGGAGTAGTGGTGGATGACGCCGCGAAGACGGGGGCGATCGGCCACCCCCGGGGGCGGGCTCGACAGGGTGTTCACGAAACCTACGGTACCGTAACTTACTCGCCTGTAGGGACAGCGCCGGAAGTCGGCGGGGGTCATCCTCCTCGCACCCCGACGCGTAAGGTGTCCCACGTGACACGAGGCCGCGAAGGATGAAGCTGCTGCCGGACCGGGTACGCCGTCCAGTTCTGACCATCTACGAACGTCGACTCATTCAGCTTCTCGACACCCAACGCCTGCCGCGGCATGTCGCGATCATCTGCGACGGCAACCGGCGCTGGGCTCGCGAAGCCGGGTTCGACGACGTCGCCCATGGCCACCGCGTGGGGGCGCAGCGCATCGCCGACATGCTCGGCTGGTGTGCGGGTCTGGGTATCGAGGCCGTAACCATCTATCTGCTCTCCACCGAGAACCTGAACCGGTCGTCGGACGAGCTCGAGGCCCTGCTCGAGATCGTGCCCGACATCGTCGACGAGATCTCGTCGCCGGAGGGGGACTGGTGCATCCGCATCGTCGGCACGCTCGATGCCCTGCCCGACGCCGTCGCGCAGCGGTTGCGGGCCGCCGCCGAGCGCACTTCCGAGCGGAACGGCATGAACGTCAACGTCGCCGTCGGGTACGGCGGGCGCCAGGAGATCGTCGACGCGGTGCGAGCGTTGCTCGACGAGCAGCGTGCCGCCGGGGCGACGCCCGAGGAGATGATCGAGGCGGTCACCGTCGAGGCGATCGACGCGAATCTCTACACCAAGGGGCAGCCCGATCCCGACCTCGTGATCCGGACCTCCGGAGAGCAGCGGCTGTCGGGATTCCTGTTGTGGCAGAGCGCATATTCGGAGATCTGGTTCACCGACGCGTACTGGCCCGAGTTCCGCCGGGTCGATTTCCTTCGCGCGCTACGGGATTACTCCGCGCGGAGCCGTCGCTTCGGCAAGTAGGCCGCGTAGCGCCTGCAGGTCGGTGGCGAAGGTCGACACCGCGGGGGTGCCGAACCCGACGCAGATCCGGTGCGTGCGCGGTTGTCGGGTTCGGTACTCCGGCGCAGTCAGTCCGCTCTGCGGCGTGGCCACCTCGAGATCACGGCATCGACGAGTACGAACACGGCCAGGCTGAGCCCGAGGAGTGGCAGGAACCAACCGATGGCGACCGCGATGACGATGACTGCCGTCGCGGATGGCGCCGGCAGCCGAAGTAACGCGCCACGGACCGGCGGACGGCCGACCGTAAGACGTCCCGACCGCCGTGGACGGCGTTGCCACCACATCTGGTAGCCGCGGATGATCAAGGCCAGCAAGGCGATCGACAACAGCAGAAGCACCAGCTGGTTGATCCAGCCGAACAGGATGCCCATGTGCAGGGCGATGCCCCAGTTCGTCAGCTGCGCCGCCAATGGCCAGTCGCCGAACCGGGATTCGTCCACGATGTGCCCGGTCGCGCCGTCGACGGCGACACTGTCCGGGCTGAACTGCCACGGCTGACGCGTCTCGGTCACCGTGAACGCGGTGCCGGCGCCGGACGGCACGGTCACCTCGACGGCCTCGTCGACACCCGCGGCCCGCGCCGCATCGAGAACGCGGTCGAGTTCGCCGATCATCGACGAGGCGTCTGGTTGTGGTTCGGCACCATGGTCGGCATGGTGATCACCGTGATCGCCCACCGCGGTGACGACCGTGGGCGTCGTCCACTTCAGCGCCGTCCGGAGTTCGGCCACGTTGTCGCCGGCGTACTTCGACCAGGTGAGCCCGGTGGCGGACAAGAACACCAGTCCGACGACGAGCCACACTCCGATCACCCCATGGCGGTTGCGGGTCCGGTTCCGTCCGGTCGCCTGGGCGTCGAACGTCGCGAAGTGTTCCGCGGAACGGCGACGTCTCGCCTGTGAGATCCACAGTGCCAGACCGCCAAGAGCGACCACCCACAGCCAGGAGGCGGCGAGCTCGCTGTAGATCCGGCCGGGCTCACCGAGATGCAGGTTGCGATGCAGGCCGCTCAACCAAGCGCGCAACGGTAGGGCGGCACTACTGCCGTAGGAGACGAGCTGCCCTGTCGACTCCAGGGTGACCGGGTCGATGAAGACGGCCTGCCGTTCGGATTCGCCGAGCGTCGGGTCGTCGAACAGCACGCGGGTGGTGTCGCCGGGGGAGGCCGCGGGCCGCACCGCGGAGAGCGTCAGGTCGGGACGGAGCCGAACCGCGGCGCCGACCTGTTCGGCGACCGGTCGGGCGTCACCGGAGCTGGATGTGTGCAACTGATCGCGGTAGACGACCTGTTCGAGGGACGGGGCGATCGCGTACAGGCCACCGGTGATCGCGGCGACGACGAGGAGGGGTGCGACGAACACACCGGCGTAGAAGTGCAGTCGCCGTAAGAGCGGTTGTAAGCCCGATGGACGGGCCGGTGGTGAGCCGGCTGCCTCGGGAGTGTCGGGTGGATCGGACATGACCGGAGAAGAAGAGTGGGGCACGGGCCCGCCTTTCGATGATGACGGCGCGCGGCAGCCACGACGATGATCGGTCCGTCGACGACCGCAGGATCACACGCGCCGACCGGCCCGCTGGATCAGCGGGTCGGTGAGAAATGGATGGTCAGCGAACCATCAGTGGCGGGCCCCGCGTGTCCAGGGCGGCAACGGCACGGATACTCCGGCGCGCGTCGGGGACGGGGAAGAGACGATCGAGCCTCGGGGCCTTGCTGGTCGGCGGGTCGAGAACCGGCCGGAGAGCGGCGACGATCGCGGTCAGGAGGGCGGGGATGGCGGCTTCCCCGACGCGGATGGCGACGGCGCCCACGACGGTGGCGCCGAGGTGCACGGCGGCCATCGTCGGTGTCACGGCTGCGACGCCATGGTGTCCGTGAGCGGATGCGTCGGCGAGCGTGGTCGAGGAGAGGTGGGCGATCAGCTGGCCGATGCCGAGTAGCGCGAGGGTCGTGAACCAACCCGCCGGGCGACGGAGTGTGGTGCCGATGGTCCCGCCGAGAACTGCGCATGCGGCGACCATCATCAGCAGCGACGAGGTGCCGGGAACTGCGCCGCCGGCCATTCCGTGCGCGGCGATGCCCGTGCTCGCCGACAGCGCGCCGACTGCGCATCCGCGCAATCTGTTCACGGTCTGCTGGGCCGGGTTCACCGCCGCATCGTATCCGGAGGTTCTCATCCCGAGACGACCAGCCAGGCCAGCAGTCAATGATCGCTATGGTTCACCGACGCATACTGGCCCGAGTTCCGCCGCGTCGATTTCCTCCGTCCGCTACGGGACCACTCGGCGCGCAGCAGGCGATACGGCGAGTAGGTCGCGCAGCGCCTGAAGGTCGGTCGTGAAGGTCGATGCCGCGGGAGCTCCGAATCCGACGACCAGACCGCCGTTGGGCAGCGGGTCGGCGTCGGGATGGCGGAACAACGACAGTCCGACGACGCCGATCCCGCGTTCGAATGCCTGGTGGATCAGGGTGTGCTCGTCCGCGTGGCCGACTGGGACGACCGCGTGCAGTCCGGCGGCGATCCCGGGTACTTCGAATCCGCTCGCGCTGACCGCGTCGACGAGTGCGTCGCGGCGCTGTCGATAGAACTGCCGGCTCCGACGGATGTGCCGGTCGTAGGCGCCGGAGTGGATCAGGTCCGCGAGGATCAGCTGATCGACGATGCTCGCATCCGGCTCACGCATTCCCTTGGCGCCCACCACGATGTCCACCAGCGTCGGTGGCAGGGCGAGCCACCCGGCGCGGACGGCGGGGGAGAGGCTCTTGCTCATCGACCCCGCGTGGATGACGACGTCGGGACCGAGTGACTGCAGTGCACCGACGGGATCGCGGTCGTAGCGGAACTCGCCGTCGTAGTCGTCCTCGACGATGATCGCGCCCGTGCGACGGGCCCACTCGATGACCTGCATGCGTCGCGCCGGGGACAGGGCGACCCCGGTGGGGAACTGGTGACTCGGGGACAGCAGGACCGCGGAGGCGTCGCTGCGCTCGAGGTCGTCGATCACCATGCCCTCGGCGTCGACAGGGATCGGGATCACCCGGGTGCCGCCGCGCTCGACTGCCTGCCAGTGGAAGGGCAGGCCGCGGCTCTCGACCGCGATCACGTCTCCGAACACCGTGCGCGACAACAACTCCAGCGCGGCCTGTACCGCGGTGCCGAGCACGATTCGATCGGCGCTCGCACGCACGCCGCGAGTGCGGCTGAGGTATCCACTCAGGGCACGGCGGAGTTCCGGTCGGCCCTGCGGGTGTGACGGGGCGAAGGCCTCGTCGCCGACATCGGTGAGTACCCGACGGGTGGCGCGGATCCAGTCGGTCCGCGGGAACATGCTCGCGCACGGCTGACCGAGCGAGAAGTCGTGCGGGAATCGGAAAGTGGTGGGCGGCGCGGGTTCCTCGCCGGCGATCTGGGTGTCGGTGGTTTTCGTGGCGGTGTCGGGATGTGCCGCGCCGTCGGCCACGCGCGTGGCCGAACCCTGGCGAGCGGTCAGCCAGCCCTCCGCGATCAATTCCTGATACACGGTCGACACCGTGC
Source organism: Gordonia westfalica (assembly GCF_900105725.1). Taxonomy (NCBI): domain Bacteria; kingdom Bacillati; phylum Actinomycetota; class Actinomycetes; order Mycobacteriales; family Gordoniaceae; genus Gordonia; species Gordonia westfalica. The sequence continues at coordinate 2,121,893 of NZ_FNLM01000034.1, read as the reverse complement.
CGCGGGCCAGACCGAGGTCGGCGGCCAGGGAGCGATACGGCGGCAGCGCGGTGCCGGCGGGGAGGCGCCCGTCGAGGATGGCCGAACGCAACGCCTCGGTGAGGGTTCGGCGCAGCGTCGCGCCGCGTCCGCGGGCGCTCGCCTCGGGGTCGGGCTGCAGGTCGAGGAACAGATCGGCGCCCAGACGTGCGGCCACCTCGGCCCAGGGATCGGGAGTGGTGGCGTCCGGGGTAGCCGGATTGACCCTGTTTTCTTCCATCGGATTGGACCACTTTCTTGTGCTAATCCCGAACTAGCGTAAGTCCTGAACAGGTGAACTGACACAGAGGCCGCGATGTCGGCGAGGAGGGCGAGATGAAGATCGTGGTGGTCGGAGCGAGCGGAGAACTGGGCAATCAAGTTGCGGACATCCTCGCCGAGCGCGGCCACGAGGTGGTGCGGGCGAACCGGGGGACCGGGGTCGATGCCTACACCGGTGATGGTCTGGCTCAGGCGCTGTCCGGGGCCGACACGGTGGTCGACTGCCTCAGCCTCGAGACGCTGAGTGCGAAGAAGGCCGTCGACTTCTTCCGGACGACGGCGCACAACATCGGCAGGGCCGCCACCGCAGCCGCGGTCGGGCAGGTCGTCGTCGTCTCCATCGTCAACGCCGACGATCCGTCGGTGAACGCGAAATTCGGTTACTACCAAGGCAAAGCGGCCCAGGAGGCCGCCTACCGCGATGTCGTCGACCCGGCGTCGCTGACCATCCTGGCCTCGGTGCAGTGGTTCGAACTCGCCGAACAGATGATGGGGAGAATGGCTTTCGGTCCCGTCGCGGTCGTACCGAAGATGTGGTGCCGTCCAGCGGCCGCGGGGGATGTGGCGAAGGTGGTCGCGGACACGGCAACCGCGGCGCCTGTCCCCGCGAACGGGGGCGGGGTCCGCAAGATCGAGGTCGCCGGGCCCGCCGAGATGAGTCTCGTCGAGGTGGCGAAAGCCGTTGCGGGAAGGCGGGGATCGCCACGCTGGGTTCTCAGGGCGCCCGTCGGTGGGCCGGCGATCCGCGGCGGGGGACTGGTGCCGGCGAACCCCGACGTGGTCACCCCGACCACACTCGAACAGTGGCTGGCCCGCCACGTCGACGCTTCCGCGGGCAGTGCGCGATGAGTGTTCATCCCGGCGCCCACATTTCGACGAGCGGCGTGCGTCCGTGACCGCCGGCTGACGTCAGACCATCGCGAACGGGGAGACCTCCATGCCGATCTCGAGAGATCCGGCGATCTCCCGGATCTCGTCGTAGTCGAAGACGACGTGGCCGGACAGGACGTCCACGTCTCGGCGTGCACGCTGCATGGGGTGGTCGACGAAGTGCACACTGGCACCCGATGCCTCGAGCAGAGTACCGATCACCGCTCGCGATTCGTTCACGATGCGGGCCGCGGCGAGGCGTGCCTGCGCACGCGTGCGGATGTCGACCGTCCCTCCGGCGGCGAGGATTGCGTCGATGGTAGTGGTGGTCCCGGCGAGAAGACCGCGCAGGGCCTGAAGCCGGATTCGTGCGTCGCCCAACCGAATACGCGATGCGGGCTTGTCCTTCTGCTTGACCATCTGATAGGCGAGGACCCGTTCGGAGAGCCGCGCCGCGTACATGTCGGCGACCCGCTCGGCCGTGCCGAGGGCCGGCATCGCGGCCAGCAGGGCGAGTGCGGGAACCATCGGCCACCGATACGAGTGGTTGTCGTGCAGTGATGCGCCGGGTGTCCTGCCTCCGTAGAGATCTCGGACCCGGACGGTGCGGTGGGCGGGTACGAAGGCGTTCTCGATCACCACGTCGTTGGAGCCGGTCGCCCGCATGCCGTCGGTGTGCCAGACATCTTCCACCCGCGCGTCGTCGACCGGCAGCAATGCGAGGATCGCGTCGGGCCGGTCGCCGGTGACGACGGCGCCCACCATCACCCAGTTGGCCTCCATGATCCCGGTGGCCCATGACCAGCGTCCGGACACCGAGTAACCGTCACCCCGGGGCTCCGCGGTGCCGGTCGGCGCCAACGGTGCCGGTGCGAGGTACGGGCGGTCGGCGAACGCCTCCTGCTGCGCCTCCTCGCCGAACAGGGCGGTGATCCAGCCGTGCAGCGTGTAGAACCCCAGGGTCCAGGCGCTCGACGTGCATCCGTGGGCGAGGCGTCGGACGTGGTCGAGGATCTCGGGGAAGGGGGCTTCGAGTCCGCCGAATCTCCTGGGGATCAACAGATCCAGGAGGCCGGAGTCGGTCGCGTCCCGGATGGTCTCGGCCGGCAGCCTCCGCAGTTCTTCCGCCCGGCCGGCGCGCTCGGCCAGGGCGGCGATGAATTCGTCGGTGATGCGCACCGTTCCGGATGTCGGGGTGTCCACGGAGCGGAACGTAACATACAAAAAAGTATGGTCTGGGCAGTTCCGGGTAGAACGCGACGTTAGGCTGAGGGAATGGTCCGAGGGCACGAGCGCGGCGGCGGTCACCTATCCGCCGACGACTGGATCGAGCTCGGGTACGCCATCCTGGCCGAGGACGGGTTCAAGCAGATCAAGATCGACACCGTATGTACCCGCATGGGCGTCACCAAGGGCAGTTTCTACTGGCATTTCAAGGACATCGCGGCCTACCGGAGGGCGCTCGTAGCCCGGTGGGGTGAGTGGAGCGACGAGGAGCACCAGAACTTCGCTGCTCTGGACGACCTACCGCCGCGCGACCGCCTGATGGGGCTGATCGCCCAGCTCACGAGTCCGCGGCACTGGATGATCGAACGGGCGATGCGGGAATGGGCCCGTTCGGATCCGGATGCGGAGGCCAGTATCCGCGCATCCGATCGTCGGGCCCGAGAAGCGGTGCGGCAGTGCCTCGTCGACCACGGGCTGGACCCGAAGACCGCATCTGTCCGCGCCGCCTGGATCTTCGCGATGGGTATCGGTGCCCTGCACCTGTCCTACTCCGAAGAGGACCGGGCGGCCGCCGGCCGCCACAGCGTCGAACTGGTGGATCTGATGCTCACAGCTTCCGCAGGCGCACCCGGTTGATCGAGTGGTCGACGTCCTTACGGAGGACCAGCGACGCCCGCGGCCGCGTGGGCAGGATGTTCTCGATGAGGTTCGGCCGGTTGATCGAGGTCCACAGGTCCCGCGCCGCGGCCGTGGCCTGATCGTCGGTGAGCGAGGCGTACGCGTGGAAGTGGGAGTCCGGGTTGGCGAACGAGGTGGTCCGCATCTGCAGGAATCGGGAGATGTACCACTCCTCGATGTCCTCCACCTTGGCGTCGACGTAGATGGAGAAGTCGAAGAGATCCGACACCATCAGCGTCTCGCCGGTCTGCAGGACGTTGAGTCCCTCCAGGATCAGGATGTCGGGCTGTCGCACATAGTGATAGACGTTCGGCACGATGTCGTAGGCCAGGTGGGAGTAGACCGGAGCGGCCACCTCGCGCGCCCCGGATTTCACCTCGGTCACGAACCGGAGCAGGGCGCGGCGGTCGTACGACTCGGGAAAACCCTTGCGATGCAGAATGCCTCGACGCTGCATCTCCGCCGTCGGCAGCAGGAAGCCGTCCGTGGTGATGAGGTCGACCTTCGGGTGTGATTCCCAGCGGGCGAGCAGCGCCGCGAGCACGCGGGCCGTCGTCGACTTCCCCACCGCGACACTGCCCGCGATGCCGATGACGAACGGCACCTGCCGGTTGACCTGACGCTCGCCGAGGAAGGTCGAGGTCGCGGCGAACAGTCGTTGGCGCGCAGCGACTTGCAGGTGGATGAGACGCGACAGCGGGAGGTAGACGTCGGCGACCTCGTCGAGGTCGATCTGCTCACCGAGACCCACGAGTTCGGCGAGCTCGGACTCGTTCAGCACGAGCGGCATCGACTCACGAAGTTCGCGCCACTGCCGGCGGTCGAGTTCCAGGTACAGACTGGGGTCCCGATCACTGGCATTGCGAGCCATCAGCGCAGCTCCGGGGTAGTGGTACGCGCGGCTGCCCGGGTCGTCATGCGTAACAGCTTAGGGCCGACCTCTCGTCACGACGCGGTGGGTCCACGCGGTGCGTCGACCCGCGGTAACGTGCCCGGTATGCCGACCGACCACACGAACCCCGACCTCGTCACCGATTACCTGCGGCTGGGGCTGGCATTCGATCGGCTCGAAGAGGGTTTCGTCGACGCCTTCACCGGTGACCCGGGAATGCGCGCCGAGATCGCCAACGGACCCGCACCCGACCCGGCGCAGCTCGCGGAGCGCGCCCGTGCGCTGCGTGCCGATCTCCCCGGTGAACTGCCCGCGGCGCGCGCGGAGTTCATCGGGTCCCACCTTCGGGCACTCGAGTGTTCGGCCCGCAAGTTCGCCGGCGACGACATCTCCTTCGTCGACGAGGTCAACGCCTATTTCGACGTCGACATAGCACTCGCCGACGCCGATCGCTACCGGCAGGCGCACACCGACCTGGCGGAGGCGCTCGGCATCGCCGACGCCACCGGCGGCGAACTGCGCGACGCCTACGCCGCGCACCGTCGGGCCGACGAGATCCCCGCCGACCGGGTCGACGAGTGCGTGCGGGCGTTCAGCGGCGCCCTCCGGGAACGCGTCCGCGCGCAATACCCCTTGCCGGACAACGAGATCGTCGAGTTCGAGGTCGTCACCGACAAGCCGTGGTCGGGGTTCAACTACTACCTCGGGAACTTCCGGTCCCGGGTGGCGATCAATGCCGACCTCACGCAGTACATGTCGTCGCTCCCGCATCTGATCGCCCACGAGGCGTACCCCGGTCACCACACCGAGCACTGCCGCAAGGAGCAGCTGCTCGTCGGCGCAGGCCAGCACGAGCAGTCGATCTTCCTCGTCAACACCCCGCAGTGTCTGATGGCCGAGGGACTCGCCGACCACGCCCTCACCGCGGTCATGGGCAAAGAGTGGGGAGCCTGGGCGCAGGAGATCTACGCCGACCTCGGCCTGCGCTTCGACGCCGACCGGGCGATGCGCGTCGGAAGCGCCACCTCCGGACTCCTGACCGTCCGCCAGGACGCGGCCCTGATGCTGCACGACCAGCACGCCGAGTCCGACGACGTCGTCGAGTTCCTCGAGACGTGGTTGCTCGCGCCGCCCGAACGCGCCCGCCAGATGCTCCGCTTCCTCACCTCACCGCTGTGGCGTGCGTACATCAGCACCTATGTCGAGGGGTACCAATTGCTCGACAGCTGGCTCGACGCCGCCGATGACCGTGCCGCGGCCTTCGGCCGGCTGCTCGACGAGCCGCTCATCCCGGCGAGCCTCCGGCGGGAACTGGTGCCTGGTTAGGGGATATGCCGGGGGGCTCCCTAGACTTGTCGGCATGACCGCGAACTCGTCATCCGTGAACTCGATGTCCCTGGCCGAGCTCGACCCCGATGTCGCCGCCGCCATGAACGGCGAACTCAGCCGTCAGCGTGACACCCTCGAGATGATCGCCTCGGAGAACTTCGTGCCCCGCGCCGTGCTGCAGGCACAGGGCAGCGTGCTCACCAACAAGTACGCCGAGGGTTACCCGGGCCGCCGCTACTACGGCGGATGCGAGTACGTCGACGTGGTCGAGGACATCGCCCGCAACCGTGCCAAGGAACTGTTCGGCGCCGACTTCGCCAACGTCCAGCCGCATTCGGGAGCGCAGGCGAACGCGGCCGTGCTGCAGGCCCTGATGGAGCCGGGGGAGACCATGCTCGGTCTCGACCTGGCCCACGGCGGTCACCTCACCCACGGCATGCGCCTCAACTTCTCCGGCAAGCTCTACGAGAACGCCTTCTACGGCGTGAGCAAGGAAGACTTCCGGATCGACATGGACGAGGTGCGCAAGATCGCCCTCGACGTCAAGCCGAAGGTCATCGTGGCCGGCTGGTCGGCCTACCCGCGCACCCTCGACTTCGAGGCGTTCCGGTCCATCGCCGACGAGGTCGGCGCCCACCTGTGGGTCGACATGGCGCATTTCGCCGGACTCGTCGCCGCCGGACTGCACCCGTCGCCGGTGCCGCACGCCGACGTCGTCAGCTCGACCGTGCACAAGACCCTCGGCGGACCCCGCTCGGGCATCATCCTCGCCAAGCAGGAGTGGGCCAAGAAACTCAACTCGGCGGTGTTCCCCGGACAGCAGGGCGGGCCGCTCATGCACGCGATCGCCGGTAAGGCCGTCGCCCTCAAGATCGCCGGCACCGAGGAGTTCGCCGAGCGTCAGCGCCGAACCCTGTCGGGCGCGAAGCTCCTGGCCGAGCGCCTCAACGGCGCCGATGTCGCCAAGGCCGGTGTCTCGGTGCTCACCGGCGGCACCGACGTCCACCTCGTGCTCGTCGACCTGCGCAACAGTGACCTCGACGGTCAGCAGGCCGAAGATCTGCTGCACCAAGTCGGCATCACGGTCAACCGCAACGCCGTGCCGTTCGACCCGCGCCCGCCGATGGTGACGTCGGGTCTGCGTATCGGCACGCCCGCGCTGGCCACCCGCGGCTTCGGCGACGAGCAGTTCACCGAGGTCGCCGACATCATCGCCACCGCGCTCGCCAACGGTTCGTCCGCCGACGTCTCGGCGCTGCGCGGCCGGGTCTCGAAGCTCGCCCTCGACTTCCCGCTCTACGAGGGACTCGAGGAGTGGGGGCTGATGAGCCGCATCTGAGCGGAGCGAAGGTGTGACCTGAATTGCCCGCCGTCCCTCGGCGTCCGTATCCTTGCAGCGATGAACGCACTCACTGAAGACGACCTGATCATCGCGCTCGAGAAGGCTCTTCCCGAGATCGCCGAAGACCACCAGTCGGCCGCCACTCCGTGGAATCCGCACGACTGGGTGCCGTGGGACGACGGACGCAACTTCGCGTTCCTCGGCGGCGACGACTTCGATCCGTCGCAGGCGACGCTGTCCGACGAGGCACGTGCCGGGCTGCTGGCGCTGCTCCTCACCAAGGACAACCTGCCGTCGTACCATCGTGTGCTGGCGAAGCACTTCCCGGCCTTCTCCGAGTGGCGTCAGCTGATCGGCGTGTGGACCGCGGAGGACAACCGTCACTCGATCGTCCTGCGCGACTACCTCGTCGTCCGCCGCGCGATCGACCCGGTGGACGCCGAGGACCGTCGACTCGTCCACGTGACCAAGGGCTACCGGCAGACCCCGGAACAGGTCGATGCTCTCGGACCGCTCGACGTGCTCGCACTGATGGCCGTGCACGAGAACCAGTGCGTCAGCTTCATCAAGCGGATGTCCGCAGTCGCCGACGACGAGGTCCTGGAGCAGATCCTCACCAAGATCTCCGCCGACGACCAGCAGCAGGCCAACACGTTCGCGGCGTTCCTCAACGCCGGCGTCATCGCCGACCAGGACGCCACCGTCATCGCGATCGACTCCGCGCTGGCGCTGGGTCGGGCCGAGGCCATCGGTCACGACATCGACGACTTCGAGGCCGAGCGCGCTCTCATCGCCGACTACGAGAACGCCGACACCTGGAAGGAGATCGCGGCGACCCTCGCCGACGCGGTCAAGCTCGACAGTGTGGAAGGCCTGGGCGAGGAGGCCGAGGCGGCGCGCCGGCGCATCCTCTCCCACGCGCGCAGTTAACCCTGCGACACCCCCAGAACGCGCTCACGGCGCCATCAGGACGGCAAAAGCCCTGGTGGCGCCGTTTGCGTCCCTGCGTCAGACGATACTGCGGTTAACGCGAAATTCACGCCGACACACCCGATTCCGGCGCGCCGCAGGCGAGGTCTGCGCGTACGTTGGCGAGTGACGGGCCGCGGGGAAGCGGTTCGTCCGGGAGGTTCGATTCGTGGATTGCAACAGCATCACGAGGGGGCCGGCCCCGGTCCTCGTCCACCTCGGCTGACGCCGGGGGCAACGGACTTCGATCAGCCGGTCAACTGCGAGAACTGGTTTGTGCGGGCGCCGCACGAACGTAGGAGCCCCACGTGACCACACGCACCTACGTCCTCGATACTTCCGTCCTGCTGTCCGATCCCTGGGCGGCCATGCGCTTCGCGGAGCACTCAGTGGTGTTACCACTGGTGGTCATCAGCGAACTCGAGGGCAAACGTCACCACCACGAGCTCGGCTGGTTTGCACGTGAGGCGTTGCGCATGCTCGACGACCTGCGGTTGGCGCACGGTCGGCTCGACCTGCCGATCGAGATCGGTGAGGAGGGCGGAACCCTCCAGGTGGAGCTCAACCACACCGATCCGGCTGTTCTGCCGGCGGGTTTCCGCACCGACAGCAACGATTCCCGGATTCTTGCCTGTGCGCTGAACCTGCGCGCCGAGGGCAAGGACGTCACCCTGGTGTCCAAGGACACCCCGCTGCGTGTGAAGGCCGGTGCGGTCGGCCTGGCCGCCGACGAGTACCACGCGCAGGACGTGGTGGTGTCCGGGTGGTCGGGGATGACCGAGCTCGACGTCCCCACCTCGACGATCGACGCGTTGTTCGCCGACGGCGTCGTCGACCTCGACGAGGCCAGGGAGCTGCCGTGCCACACCGGCATCCGTCTTCTCAGCCCGTCGTCGAGCGCGCTCGGCCGCGTCAACGCGGAGAAGCGCGTGCAGCTGGTGCGGGGTGATCGTGAGGCTTTCGGTCTGCACGGGCGTTCCGCGGAACAGCGGGTCGCCCTCGACCTGCTCCTCGACGACAGCGTCGGCATCGTCTCGCTTGGCGGAAAGGCGGGCACCGGCAAGTCGGCGCTGGCGCTGTGCGCGGGTCTCGAGGCGGTCCTGGAGCGCCGGACGCAGCGGAAGGTCGTGGTGTTCCGGCCGCTGTACGCGGTCGGTGGTCAGCAGCTCGGCTACCTGCCGGGTGGCGAGGCCGAGAAGATGGGCCCGTGGGCGCAGGCGGTGTTCGACACCCTCGAAGGTCTCGCGTCGCCGGAGGTCATCGAGGAGGTGCTGAGCCGCGGGATGCTGGAGGTGTTGCCGCTGACTCACATCCGTGGCCGGTCGCTGCACGATTCGTTCGTGATCGTCGACGAGGCGCAGTCACTGGAACGCAACGTCCTGCTGACGGTGCTCTCCCGGTTGGGTTCGGGTTCGCGCGTCGTCCTGACCCACGACGTCGCCCAGCGCGACAACCTCCGTGTGGGCCGGCACGACGGCGTCGCCGCGGTGATCGAGAAGCTGAAGGGGCATCCGCTCTTCGCGCACATCACCCTGACCCGTAGTGAGCGGTCGCCGATCGCGGCGCTGGTGACGGAGATGCTCGAGGAGTTCGGCCCCTCCGCGCCGTGAGTGTGGCGAGTCGGGCTTGTCTGTGTACTGACGGTTAACAATCGTAGGAAAACGGAGGAGGGCCGCGGCGATTCGCTGAGGGGAGTGAATCACCGCGGCCTTCCGTCACGGTGGCCCAGCACCGAGTTCTACTGTGTCGCAGGGGTTCTCGATGGCGGACCGGTCTCAGTGGGCGATCAGGCTTCGCCGCCGCCGCCGAGGCTGTTGAGCAGGTCGATGATGGCCGTCAGGAATTCGATGTTCTCGAGGGAACCCATTGTCTCTCCTTCGTCGGTGGATAATCCGATCGGCGAGGCCGTTGTTCGACTCAAGCCATTGCCGACGCTAACGATCATATTTCGTTCGTGCAAAGGGGAAATCGAAAAAATTGGTGGGGTGTGGACGGGGGAATTGATTTGGGCTGCATTGCCCAGCGTCGCGAGCAATAGAAAATCGTGAATTTTCCTTCGATGATTCGCCGCAGTCCTCGGCATGTCGCGCCATTGCGGCGCATGGTCGCCCTTGATCCGATCCTCATTGCACCGTGACCATCACGTGACTCACGGGGACTTGCGCGCTGTCACACTGTTGTGGTGCAGAAGTTACTGATGAGGCGAATGAGACTGCTGGGACTATTGGTGATTGTGGTGCTCGCCGCTTGTGCCGGTGGTGCGGGTCAGGCGTTCGCCGAGCCGGAGCCGACCACCCCCGGGACGACCACACCCGGGACGCCCACCACGCCGGGGAGTCCGTCGCTTCCGGGGACGGGTCCGGGCCTCGGTATCCCGCTGCTCGACGAGGTGCTCAACCAACTCGCCGGCGACAACGGTTCCGCGGATGCACCCGGCGGCGTCGGGCGCGCCGGAGCCGAGACCAGCCAGATGATCGTCGTGACCGCACCCAAGGCATCGGACACGACCGCCACCCTCACGGCCTTCGAGAAGGGGGCGGACGGCAGCTGGAAGCCCGTCATCGGGCCGACCAAGGCATTCCTCGGTTCCCTGGGTATGGGGGAACCCCAGGACAACGTGTATCGCACGCCGGAGGGCACGTTCCCGCTCGACCAGGCGTTCGGCCGCCAGGCGAACCCGGGCACCAAGATGCCGTACATCAAGGTCGACCAGCAGGACTGGTGGGATTCCGACACCAAGTCGCCGACGTACAACACCCACGTGCGTCAGCCGCAGAGCCCCGGCGGCGACAGCGAGAACCTGTACAACTCGGGTCCCGTGTACGACTACGCCGTCAACATCGCCCACAACCCGGAACGCACGCCCGGCAAGGCGTCGGCCATGTTCCTGCACGTGACCAACAACGAACCCACGATGGGCTGCGTCGCCATCGAACGCGAGCTGATGAAGAAGGTCCTCGTCTGGCTCGACCCGGCGAAGAGCCCGAAGATCACGATCGGCGTCAACCAGGGTGCGCCGACCGACGAGGCGCCCGGAGCAACCCCTCAAACAACTCCGGGTGCCACGCCGTCGACTCCCGACCTTCCCGGCGGTGACATGCTCACCGGTCTGCTGTCGCAGTTGGTCGGTGTGGTGCCTGCGCTGTTCGGTCTCGGCGCGGGTCTCACGGGTCGCTGATCTCGAGACGCGCGTGCCGGCAGGCCGGGCAGAAGGTCTCCTCGGCGCCGATGTGCCAGCCGTTGCCCCTGGCCAGGTCGTCCCGGGCCTGGTCGGCGACGGGTGATCGCGGGATGAAGCTACGCCCGCAGCTGTCGCAGTACCGGTCGGCCGAACCCTCGGTTTCGGCGGACAACGGCGATATGGCTGTCATGTCGGTGGACCTCAGATGCTGGCTGTGTCGACTCGGGTCCTGTCGCTGCTTCGCCCCGAGCTCGGATGAGCGACCACTCCAGTGTCATCAGATGTGATGTACATCTCATAGGGCCGAATGGCACTTGCTTGCGCGACCGGGTCCGGCTCAGCGGTCGTGGGGCACGACCATCACCGGGCACCGCGCCGCTCGCAGGACCGCCAGGGTCGTCGAGCCGAGTCTCAAGTCGGCGAATCCGCCACGGCCACGGGCGCCCACGACGAGCAGTTGGGCCGCCTGGGCGTGGTCGAGCAGTGCGCGGGCAGGACGGTCCCTGGTCACGGCATGGCGGACGGCCACCTGCGGGTACACCCGGCGAACGCCGGCCAGTTCGTCGTCGAGCCAGGCGTCGGCCCGGCCCCGGTGGCTCGGCCATTCGGACATCGTGCACGGCACCGGCATGTCGACGACCTCGGTGTCGCACCAGGCATGCACGACCGTGACAGGTACCTCGCGGACGGCTGCCGCGGCGAATGCGGCGTCGACCGCCCGGCGTCCACCCGGGGAACCGTCGGTACCGACCACGACGCTCGCCCGAGGCCAGCGCGATGCCGGGTCCCGGACCACCGTCAGCGGGCACCTGCAGTGTTCGGCCACGGCGGTGGTCACCGATCCGAGGGCCACGCGGTGGCCCGCCATGTGTCCGCGATTGCCGAGGACGAGCATCCGGGCGTGCTCCGATGCCTCGAGGAGGGCGGCGATCGGCGCGTCGTCGACCACCCGGGTCGTGATCTTCAACGGTTCGGGGGCGTCGGTGGAGTCCTCCACGACGCGACGGGTTTCGGCCAGCGCGCGTTCGCACCGGGCCAGGAGTGGATCGATGCCGTGCTGCTCCAGAACGTGTGGATCGTCGGCGGAGAGGTTCGCCGAGGCGATCATCTCGATCTCGGACCTGTGCAGGGCGGCGTCGCGCGCGGCCCAGCGAGCCGCGGAACGTGCGGTGGCGGATCCGTCGACACCCACGACGACGGGCCGGTCGGTGGTCCTGGACGCGGTCACACGGCTGTCCCCCTGGAGGTCACGCACCGGGTACCGGATTGTCCGGCATCGGCTCTGCCCTCGCTCAAGTACAGGCCACGCCGGGGGGTGAGTCACCGGGTAAAGAGTCCCGAGCCTGAGGACCAAGGGCACGTTTGCTGCCGAAGGTCCTCGGGTATGGGGCCGGCGATCAGTGGGCGCCGCCTCGCTGCGTCTTCGCGGCGTAGACGGCAGCCTGGGTGCGTCGTTCCATGCCGAGTTTTCCGAGCAGCCGGGAGACATAGTTCTTCACGGTCTTCTCGGCGAGGTGCATCCGGGCGGCGATCTGCCGATTGGTCAGGCCCTCGCCGAGAAGGGCGAGCAGAGTGCTCTCCTGGGCGCTCAACCCGTCGCTGGGCGTCTCCTCTTTCTCGCGCTGGGTGCGCAGCCGGTCCATCAGGGCCGCGGCCGCGCGGTTGTCGAGCAGCGACCGTCCGGCGCCCACATCGCTGATGGCCCGGGCCAGCTCCATTCCCGTGATGTCCTTGATGACGTATCCGCTGGCGCCGGCGAGGATCGCGTCCATCATCGCCTCGTCGTCGGTCATCGATGTCAGCATGAGGCATCGGAGGCCCTCGACGCGGTCGAGCAACTCGCGGCACAGCTCGATCCCGTTTCCGTCGGGGAGGCGGACGTCGAGGACCGCGACGTCCGGTTTGACGGTCGGTATGCGGGCGATGGCCTGCTCGCAGGTCGCCGCCTCGCCGACGACCCGGACGTCGTCATCGTGGTCGAGGAGCTCGACGAGACCCCGTCGAACTATCTCGTGGTCGTCGACGAGGAAAACCGAGATCATCGGCGAGGACCTCCCTTGCGGAAAACGGATGTCCCTTGCTGGGTTCCACTGCCACGGATTGTATTCGCTCCTCGTGGAGAATTGCCCCGATTGCCCGGGAGCACCGAAACCCGAGCATTTCCGTTATGTCCGATTTTTCTGAGCGGTGGCGGATTGGGAAATGTCGAATTGCCGTGCGGGATCGACTGATCGAAATTCGGAACGTGAGCCGGCGGGAATCGTTCAACCGAATAACCGTCGGGGGCGGGCGGTCTATCATTCGGAATATGGTCCGCGAGTTACCGGAACACGGCGCGAGATCCATCGAACTGCAAAATGCGTTGTCGCAGATGCGATTACGTGAGCTCCTCGATGAGGTTCGCGACCGGATCGCGCAGATCGCCGATGTTCGCGATCGCATCGACGGTCTGCTCGAGGCCATGCTGACGGTCAGTTCCGACCTCGATCTGGAGAGCACGCTCGAGTCCATCGTGGCCGCCGCGATCCGTTTGGTCGACGCCGAGTACGGGGCGCTCGGAGTTCTCGGCAGCGGTCACGACCTCTCGGCGTTCCTCGCCCAGGGCATCGGGGAGGACGTGCGCACGGAGATCGGGCACCTGCCGACGGGTCGCGGGGTGCTCGGCCTGCTCATCGACGAACCGCGGGTGTTGCGTCTCACCGACCTCTCCGAGCATCCGGCGTCGGTGGGGTTCCCGGCGAACCACCCGCCGATGACCAGCTTCCTGGGTGCACCGATCCGGGTCCGCGAGGAGATCTTCGGCAACCTGTACCTGACCGAGAAGAAGAACGGCGGGCTGTTCACCGAGGACGATGAGCTGGTCATCCAGGCCCTCGCGTCGGCCGCGGGTATCGCGATCGAGAACGCACGGCTCTACGAGCAGGCGCAGGCACAGCTCGCCTGGATCGAGGCGAACCGCGACGTCGTCGCCGAGCTGCTGAAAGGAGCCGACAACCAAGAGGTCCTCGAAGGGATCGCGCGCAAGGTCCTCACGCTGGCCGAGGCCGACCTGGTCTGCATCGCCGAACCCCACGACCACGACGAGCCGCCCGGATCGGTCGAGGAACTCGTCGTCACGGTCGCCGAGGGGATCGACGCGAACGTCTTCCGCGGACGGGCGGTACCCATCAAGGGGTCGACCTCGGGCCACGCCTTCGTGCAACGCCGGGCGGTACTGCGCGACCACCTCGAGTACGACATCTCCGGTGATTCGTCGACGCGCCACGGCCCGGTGATGGTGGCCCCGCTGCGCACGGCCGACTCGACCCGCGGCGTGTTGATAGCTCTGCGGGCGAAGGGGCGCGAAGCGTTCGCCGAGGACCTGTTGAGCCTGAGCGCCGACTTCGCCGACCAGGCGGCCCTGGCACTCCAGCTGGCCGGCGCGACGAACCAGGCCCACCAGATGCGGGTGCTGGAGGATCGCGAACGGATCGCGCGCGATCTGCACGATCACGTGATCCAGCGGATCTTCGCCGAGGGACTCACCCTGCAGGCGACGCTGCAGCGCACCCGGTCACCCGAGATCCGGGAGCGACTGACGCGGTCGATCAACAACATGCAGGACATCGTCCAGGACGTGCGGACGACGATCTTCGATCTCCAGTCGGAGGGCTCCGAGACCACCCGACTCCGTCAACGGGTCCAGGAGGCGGTCGATCAGCAGGTCGACGACCTGCCACTTCAGACACACGTGCGGATGGCGGGACCGCTGTCGATCGTCGAGCCGCGACTGGCCGATCAGGTGGTGGCGGTGGTGCGCGAGGCGTTGAGCAATGCGGTGCGATATGCCCATGCCACGACGGTGATGGTCTCGATCGCCGTCGACGACGAACTCGCCGTGGAGGTCACCGACGACGGTGTCGGACTGCCCGAGGACGTCACGCCGAGCGGGCTGAAGAATCTGCAGACGCGAGCCGTCGAATCGGGCGGGTCGTTCGCTCTCACGACGCCCGGCTCCGGGCACGGATTGTGCGTCCGGTGGTCGGTGCCGCTCTAGTGTTCGGCCGGCAATCGCCAGGCCGAGGTCCGCTCGGTCACCCACGCCACGGCCTGCACTCCCGACAGGAGACCGAAGAGTAGGACGAGCCAGATGGACAGCCCGATCAGTGCGCAGACCGCGAAGGCTGCGAGGAATGCGACGAGAACACCGGTGAGAGTGATGACCGGTCACCTCCTACCTGCTTGGAGGGGGACTCCCGGGGGGCTTCGGGAGACTGACCCTCACACTTTCTCGTGTCGGGGGCGCCTGCGGGAGGGGCCGAAGGTCACAAGTTGCCGGGACCACGTTTGAGTTCGAAGCCCACCGTGCGCACACCGTCGGCGCCGTCCCGGGGTGCGGTCGTCCGGTCGATCTGCGCGCGTGCCTGGTCGAGGACCGGGGTGTCCGGGTCGAGGACCGACAGGTAGCGGTCGTGCGCGGCGAGGGACCGCACGGCCACCTCGAACTGCGCGTCGACGTCGACCGAATGCGTTGCCGCCGGACCGTTCTCGAACAACCAGGCCGGGACCTGCCCGGAACCGGCGGCCAGGGCGTCGTAGGCGTCGAGGACTGCGGCGGCGAACTCCATGTGATCGCGTTGATTCGGCTGGCCGGGTGCCCACTCCGGCCCGCCGTACAGCGACAGGATCACCTGCGGAGCGATGCGTTCGACGGTTTCGGCGATCTTCGCACGGAGTTCGGGGGTGTTGTGGATGTCGCTGTCGGGGAACCCCCAGAACTCCACCTCGTCGACACCGACGATCGAGGCCGACGCGCGCTGCTCGGCCTCGCGCAGCGGTCCGCACTCGGCCGGTGGCATTCCCTCGATGCCGCGTTCGCCGCTGGAAGCGAGGGCGTACACCACGCGCCTGCCCTCGTCGGTCCATCGTGCGACCGCCGCGGCCATCCCGTACTCCGGGTCGTCGGGATGGGCGACGAGGACCAGTGCGGTCCGCCAATCCGTGGGAAAGGGCTTCAGGTTGCTCATGGCGCGACCGTACTCAGCGTTCCCGGTCGAGGTTGGCCATCTTCAGCACGTCGAGCCGCGCGTCGAGTTCCTCCTCGCTGAGCTTGTCGCCCACGAGGCCCCGATCGATCACGGTCTCGCGAATCGTCTTGCCCTCCTTGAGGGCCTGTTTGGCGACCGCGGCGGCCTCCTCGTAGCCGATCGCGCTGTTGAGTGGGGTCACGATCGACGGGGAGCTCTCGGCGAGGATACGCAGACGGTCGACGTTGGCCTGCAGTCCCGAGATGCAGCGGTCGGCGAACAGCCGGGACACGTTGGCCAGCAGCTTGAGTGACTCGAGGACGTTGCGGGCCATCATCGGGATGTAGACGTTGAGTTCGAAGGCGCCGTTGCCGCCGCCCCAGGTGACCGCCGCGTCGTTGCCGACGACCTGTGCGGCGACCTGCGTAACAGCTTCGGGCAGAACGGGATTGACTTTGCCCGGCATGATCGAACTGCCCGGCTGGAGGTCGGGGAGCAGGATCTCGCCCAGACCGGTCAGCGGTCCCGAGCCCATCCACCGGACGTCGTTGGCGATCTTGGTGAGCGACACCGCGACCGTCTTCAGCTGGCCGGACAGTTCGACGAGGCCGTCACGCGCGGCCTGGGCCTCGAAGTTGTCCTTGGCGAGGGAGAGTTCCTCGACGCCGGTGCGGCGGACGAGTTCGGCGACCACCTTGGTGCCGAAGCCGGCCGGGGCGTTGAGTCCGGTGCCGACGGCGGTGCCGCCGATGGGCAGTTCGCCGACCCGCGGCAGGGTCGAGGTGACGCGTTCGATCCCCGCCTCGACCTGCCGTGCGTATCCGGCGAATTCCTGACCGAGGGTGACCGGTACCGCGTCCATCAGGTGGGTGCGGCCGCTCTTGACGACCTCGCGCCACTCGGTCGCCTTGTCGGCCAGGGCCTCACGGAGATGTTCGAGCGCCGGGACGAGGTCGGTGACGACCGCCTCCGTCGCCGCGACATGCGTGGCGGTGGGGAAGGTGTCGTTCGACGACTGGGACATGTTGACGTGATCGTTCGGATGCACGTCGACCCCGTTGGCCTTCGCGATCGATGCGATGACCTCGTTGGTGTTCATGTTGGAGCTCGTGCCCGAACCGGTCTGGAAGACGTCGATCGGGAACTGGTCGTCGTGGCGGCCGTCGGCGATCTCGGTGGCCGCCGCGATGATCGCGTCGGCCCGCTCGGCGTCGAGGAGGCCCAGATCCTTGTTGACCGTGGCGCAGGCCGCCTTCAGCAGACCCATGGCCCGGATCTGCGTCCGTTCCAGCGGGCGATGGCTGATTGGAAAGTTCTCCACCGCCCGCTGCGTCTGGGCGCGCCACAGGGCATCGACAGGCACCTGCACCTCGCCCATCGTGTCGTGCTCGATGCGGTATTCCTGCTTGCCCTGTGCCTCGGCCATCGGTGTTCTACTCCTTCGATCGAATCCTGATGCCGCTCAGCGGGACGTTGACGGTCCCGCTCGGGTCGGTGAAAAAGTCGTTGCCCTTGTCGTCAACAACGATGAAGGCCGGAAAATTCTCGACCTCGATCTTCCACACGGCTTCCATCCCGAGTTCCGGGTACTCGATGATCTCCTGGCTCTTGATGCAGTCGAGCGCCAGACGGGCGGCCGGACCGCCGATCGAACCCAGGTAGAAACCGCCGTGCGAGTCGCATGCCTCGGTGACCTGCTTGGACCGATTTCCCTTGGCCAGCATGACCATCGAGCCGCCGGCAGCCTGGAACTGCTCGACGTAGGAGTCCATGCGGCCGGCGGTGGTGGGGCCGAACGAGCCGGACGCCATGCCCTCCGGGGTCTTGGCGGGACCGGCGTAGTAGACCGGGTGATCGCGCAGGTAATCGGGCATCGGTTCGCCCGCGTCGAGACGTTCTTTGATCTTGGCGTGCGCGATGTCGCGGGCCACCACCAGCGGGCCGGTCAGCGACAGGCGCGTCTTGACGGGGTACTGCGAGAGCTGCGCCAGGATCTCCGACATCGGGCGGTTGAGATCGACCTCGACCACCTCGCCGCCCGAGATGTCCTCGGCCACACCGGCAGCCGGCATGTACTTGGCCGGGTCGGTCTCGAGCTGCTCGAGGAACACGCCGTCGGCCGTGATCTTGCCGAGCGCCTGACGGTCGGCCGAACACGACACCGCGATGGCCACCGGGCACGACGCGCCGTGGCGCGGCAGGCGGACGACGCGGACGTCATGGCAGAAGTACTTGCCGCCGAACTGGGCGCCGATGCCGAAGGACTGGGTCAGCTTGAAGACCTCGTCCTCGAGCTCGAGGTCGCGGAAACCGTGCGCCGACATCGAACCCTGAGTCGGCAGGTTGTCGAGGTAGTGTGCGGAGGCGTATTTCGCGGTCTTCAGCGCGAATTCGGCTGAGGTGCCGCCGATCACGACGGCGAGGTGGTACGGCGGGCAGGCCGCGGTGCCGAGCGACCGGATCTTCTCGTCGAGGAATTTTAGGATGGACTTGGGGTTCAGGATGGCCTTGGTCTCCTGGAACAGGAAGGACTTGTTGGCCGAACCACCGCCCTTGGCCATGAAGAGGAACTTGTACTCCGGCCCCTTCGGGCCCTGCTCGGTGGCGTAGATCTCCACCTGAGCCGGGAGGTTGGACCCGGTGTTCTTCTCCTCGTACGTCGTCAGGGGCGCGAGCTGTGAGTAACGCAGGTTGAGCTGGGTGTAGGCGTCGTAGACACCCTTGGAGATCGCCTCGGCGTCGTCGGTGCCGGTCAGCACACCCTCGCTCTTCTTGCCCATCACGATCGCGGTGCCGGTGTCCTGGCACATCGGCAGCACGCCGCCGGCGGAGATGTTGACGTTCTTGAGCAGGTCGAGCGCGACGAAGCGGTCGTTGCCCGACGCCTCCGGGTCGTCGATGATCTTGCGGAGCTGCGCGAGGTGAGCCGGCCGCAGGTAATGGCTGATGTCGTGCATCGCCTCGGCGGTGAGCTTGCGGATCGCCTCCGGCTCCACCTTGAGGAACTTCTGTCCGCCGGCTTCGAACGTCGAGACACCCTCGGCGGTGATCAGTCGGTACGGGGTCTCGTCGGCGCCGATGGGGAGCAGATCGGAGTAGAGAAACTCGGGGGCTGAGGCTGGTTTACTCACGCACCGGATCGTATCGCCCCAGCAGAACGGCCCCACGTCAGAGGTGACCGGACTCGTGAGGTGGATCACGGTCGCAGTTCCTCGACGCGGGGCCGGTGCCCGGTGTGAGACGAAGGTGTCAGAGATTGAGGCGGGCGTACTCGCGCAGCTTCGCCGGCTTGTGGACGGCCTCGATGCGGCGGACGGTGCCGGACTTCGAGCGCATGACCAGCGACCGGGTCGTCGCACCGTTGGGACGGTAGGTGACGCCGCGCAGCATGTCGCCGTTGGTGACGCCGGTCGCGCAGAAGAAGGAGTTCTCGCCGCTCACCAGGATGTCGTTGGTGAGGACGCGGTCGAGGTCGTGCCCGGCGTCGATGGCCTTCTGGCGCTCCTCGTCGTTGCGCGGCCACAGCTTGCCCTGGATCTCGCCGCCCATGCACTTCATCGCGACGGCGGTGATGATGCCCTCCGGGGTGCCGCCGACACCCATGAGCATGTCGACGGTCGAGTAGTCGTCGGCGGCCGCGACGGCGCCCGCGACGTCGCCGTCTGAGATGAGGCGGATCTTGGCGCCGGCCTGGCGGATCTCGCCGATGAGGTCGGCGTGACGGGGGCGGTCGAGGACGATGACGGTCAGGTCGGCGACGTCGATGCCCTTGGCCTTGGCGACCGAGTTGATGTTCCACTCGACCGACTCGTTGATGTTGATGGCGCCCTTGGCGTCGGGGCCGACGGCGATCTTGTCCATGTAGAAGACGGCCGACGGGTCGTACATGGTGCCGCGCTCGCTGACCGCGATCACCGAGATCGAGTTGGGGCGGCCCTCGGCCATCAGGGTCGTGCCGTCGATGGGGTCGACCGCGACGTCGCAGTCCGGGCCCTCGCCGTTGCCGACCTCTTCGCCGTTGTACAGCATCGGCGCCTCGTCCTTCTCGCCCTCGCCGATCACGACGACGCCACGCATGGAGACCGAGGAGAGCAGCTCGCGCATCGCGTCGACGGCCGCGCCGTCGCCGCCGTTCTTGTCGCCGCGACCCACCCAGCGGCCGGCAGCGAGTGCAGCCGACTCGGTCACGCGGACCAGTTCCATCGCGAGATTGCGATCGGGTGCCTGATTGCTGCTGACTGTCATGGGTTCCGACTCCTCATGTGTGGCCCCGATCTCAGTGGGTCGCAACCCCTGGGATCAGTGTGTGTGGCGGTGGTCTCAGAGACCATCCTTGCATGTCACACCGGCCGTTCGGTGACTGACCCTGGTGGTGGGATACTCGGCCTCATGGCAGACAAACCGCGCATTCTCATCAACGGCAAAGACATGTTCTGGTCGTTGGTGCCGTTGCTCGCGCTGTGCGCCTTGGTGGCGATCGCGTCGGGTAATTGCTCGGTGGGAATCAACCAGGACCCGTCGAACAGCAAGGTTCCCGCGTTCGACGTGGTCACCGCGCTGGACACCGACGCCCGGCAGATGCCGTTCCCGATCCGCCGGCCGGCCACCCCCGAGGGATGGAAGCCCAACTCCGGGTCGTCGGACGCGATCGAGAGCCACCGGGTCAGCACCGTCGGCTGGCTCAGCGCCAGCGGCTCCTACGTACAGCTCAGTCAGACCGACGCCCCGGAGGACCTCCTGGTGCCGTACCTCGGTGGCAGCGGTACGGAGTACGGCGACATCGCCGGCACCGGCACCCGCGAGGCGGGCGGCCGGCAGTGGGTGACCTACGAGACCTCCGGCGGGAAGCGGTTCTGGATCTCCGACTTCGGCAACGTACGCATCGGTGTTCTCTCCCGGGGACCCGACTCCGACATCGAGACGATCGCGGCATCGGTGGCGACGCAACAGCCCCTCGACGCCTGACCGGCGCAATTCGAGTAGCCGACTACTCGCGATAACGGGTGCCCGGATTCATAGCGTCTGCTTCCAAGGAGGCGCTCATGTCCGGGGGAGATCGGCACAGGTACAAGTGGACACCGGCGACGTCACTGTCGGCGCAGGCCGACGCATGGCTGAACATATTGTGGGCACGGCTGGTTCTCGTCGCGGTTCTCGTCGCCCTGCTCGTGATCGTGGTCCCCGTGTACGGGGCCGATGCGGCGACCGGCGGTCAGGCGATCAGCGCGCCGTGCGCCGCTGTCTACTCATCCGCCGACCGCCGGGAGCCGCTGCTGGTCGTCGGTCATCGAGTCGCGGAGAAGGGATTCCTCGCCACCGCCGCCGACCGACAGGCACTACTCGGGTTCGGTTGAGGCCACCGGTCGTCTAGTTCTGGTCGTCGTCTTCGTCGGCCGAGTTCTTCTGTGCGATCACGGTTTCGATGCGTTCGCGCGCGCCGCGCAGGTGTTCCTCGCAGCGGGTCGCGAGTGCCTCGCCCCGTTCCCACAGGGCGAGTGAGGTGTCGAGATCGAGGCCGCCGTGCTCGAGCGTGCTGACGATGTCGGCGAGCTCGTCGCGCGCCTCCTCGTATCCGAGTTCGGCCACCGGTGTGTAATCCTCTCCGTCGGTGCTCACGAATCTCCTTCGTCGTCAGGGGGAGTGGAGGTGGGTGTCTCGGTCGCGGTGACGGTGGCTCTCGCCGCGCCGTCGGCGACCCGGATGCGTAGTTCGGCGCCCGCCGGCAGGTCGTCGAGCGTGCTGACGACATGGGTCACGTCGGTGTCGGTTCGCTGCACGACGGCATAGCCGCGCGCCAGGGTCTGGGCCGGGCCGAGGGTCGAGAGCCGGGCGGCGAGGTGTTCGTGGCGCCGGTCCTCGGTGTCGACGTGGCGCAGGACGTCGCGTCGCAGCGCACGGACCAGTTCGGCCACGTTCGCGGACTCCTGGTCGACGATCACCCCCGGCCGGGCGAGGACCGGGCGTCGCCGCAGGCCCTCGATCACGCCGGTCTCGCGGCGGACCCAGTTGCGCAACGCTTGTGCACTGCGCCGGCGAAGGTCGTCGATGCCGGCGAGTTCGGCCTCGACGTCGGGTACGACTCGTTTGGCGGCGTCGGTCGGGGTGGCGGCCCGCAGGTCGGCGACGAGGTCGAGCAGCGGGTTGTCGGGCTCGTGCCCGATCGCGCTGACCACCGGTGTCCGGCATCGGGAGACCGCGCGCAGCAGGGCCTCGTCGGAGAACGGCAGCAGATCCTCGACGCTGCCGCCGCCGCGGGCGATGATGATCACCTCGACGTCGGGATGCGAGTCGAGTTCGGCGAGGTGGGTCAGGATCCGGGCGACCGCCGTTGGGCCCTGGACGGGTGCCTCGCGGACGTCGAAGCGCACCGCCGACCATCGGTCGGTGGCGACGCTGACGACGTCGTGCTGGGCGGCGCTGGCCCGCCCGCTGATCAACCCGATCGTGCGGGGCAGGAAGGGAATCGGACGTTTGAGCCGGGTGTCGAACAGGCCTTCGGCGGCCAGCAGCTGGCGAAGACGTTCGATACGCAGCAGCAGTTCGCCGACCCCGACCGGACGGATGTCGCTGACCCGCAACGACACCGTGCCCCGGCCCGTGTAGAAGCTCGGCCGGCCGAGGACCACGACGTGACTGCCGTCGGTCAGCGGAACCTCGGTGCGCGCCAAGAGATCCGGGCTGCACGTCACCGAGATGGAGATGTCGGCGGCCGGATCCCGCAGGGTGAGGAACGCCGTGCGGGTACCGGGGCGCCGGCTGATCTGGGTGACCTGACCCTCCACCCAGATCTGGCCCAGCCGGTGAATCCAGTCGGCGATCTTCGTGTTGACCGTGCGAACCGGCCACGGATTCTCGGCCGAATTCGGCGAGGTCCCGCTCACGCCTCGGTGGTGCGCTTGTTCTGCGAGGCGATCCGGTTCTCGAGCATCGTCACGAACGGTGCGCGGGCGCGGTTGGACTTCTCGTAGTCGACGAGGACGGTGAGTTCATCGGTGCCGACCGACCGCAGGCGAGCCCGGAGCTGGGCCAGGGTCAGGGTGTCGTAGTCGATGAGTTCGACGATCTCGGGTGCGGAACCGTTCTTCGGCGTCGCGGCGGGCGCCGGCTTCTTCTCGGCGCCGTCGACGACCTCTTCCGGTGCCGAGCTGTACAGTGCGAACCGGCCGGCGTCCGCACGCGGCGGTGCCGGGACCTCGGAGGCCGTGGCGGGCTGGTCGCCCGGGTCGTCTCCCTCGGCGGCGGCCTCGACCTCGTCGTCGATGGTGGTGGCCTTCGTGGACGGCTTCGCAGGTTTCGAGGATTTGGCGGGCTTCTCGATCGGTACGTCGCCGGCGTGGGCGTCGGCCCCGAAGTCCGGGGTCTCGGCGTCGTCCTCGTCGAAGCGCGCCCACTCGGGCTGCTCGCTGGGCTTGTCGAACAGCATCTCCAGGGCGGCGTCGCCCTTGATGGCGAGTTCGGCGATGTTCTGCTGAGCCCGCATACCTGCCTGCAGGGTCTGGCTGACCGCTGTCATCGGGAGGGTGACGAGCAGCGCGGGAAGCTTGCGCGTCTCCTCGAGGGCGGTGACGATCAGACCTGCGGCGATACGGGCCGGGTAGGGTGCGCGATCCATGCCAACACTCTGCCATCACGGGCACCCGTCTGTAACCCGTACCCTGGAAGCATGTCTGAGACGAAGCGTGTCCTGCTCGCCGAACCCCGCGGCTACTGCGCGGGTGTCGATCGCGCGGTGGAGACGGTCGAACGCGCCCTCGACAAGCACGGCGCTCCCGTCTACGTCCGCAAGGAGATCGTCCACAACCGGCACGTGGTGGAGACCCTGGCGGAACGCGGTGCGATCTTCGTGGGGGAGACCGACGAGGTGCCCGAGGGTGCGATCGTCGTGTTCTCCGCGCACGGTGTCTCGCCGCAGGTCCACGCGACGGCCGCGGAGCGCAACCTGAGGACGATCGACGCGACCTGCCCGCTGGTGACCAAGGTGCACCAGGAGGCCAAGCGGTTCGCGCGCGACGACTACGACATCCTCCTGATCGGTCACGAAGGGCACGAGGAGGTCGAGGGGACGGCCGGTGAAGCCCCCGAGCACATCCAGCTGGTCGACGGCCCGGACAGCGTCGACGCGGTGACCGTGCGCGACGAGTCGAAGCTGGTCTGGCTGTCGCAGACCACGCTGTCGGTCGACGAGACCATGGAGACGGTGAGGCGACTGCGCGAGAAGTTCCCGCTGCTCAACGATCCGCCCAGCGACGACATCTGTTACGCCACCCAGAACCGGCAGGTCGCCGTCAAGGCGATGGCGCCCGAGTGCGATCTCGTCATCGTCGTCGGTTCGCAGAACTCGTCGAACTCGGTTCGCCTGGTCGAGGTGGCCCTGCAGGCCGGTGCCCGGGCCGGTCATCTGGTCGACTACGCCCGCGAGATCGATGACGCCTGGCTCGAAGGCGTGAACACGGTGGGCGTCACATCGGGTGCGTCGGTCCCCGAGGTCCTCGTCCGCGGCGTGCTCGACTACCTCGCCGAACACGGCTACGACACGGTCGAGACCGTCAACACCGCCAACGAGACCCTGACCTTCGCGCTGCCGCGCGAACTGCGTCCGGCGCGCAGCGGCAGCTGATCAGAACTCGTCGGGATCCAGCTTGCGCACCCGACGGTGGGGTAGGGCGATCGCCAGTACCGCGGCGATGACCGCGATGGAGATCCCCGCCCCCGCGACGGCGACGTTGCGCGCGGTATGGTCCGGCGGCGTCGGCGGTGCCGGCGCGGCGAACGGGGCCGACTGCGGCCCGGTCTGCTGACCCGCCGGTATCTCCGCGGTGAGGGCCGCGACCGGGTCGACGACCCCGTGACCGATCCGCCGGTCGTGGCCGGTGCCCGGCGCGTGGGCGGTGGCGATGATGCGGTCCATCACCTCACGCGCGCTCAGCTCGGGGAACCGGGCGCGGACGAGCGCCGCGGTCCCGGCGACGTAGGGCGCGGCGAAGCTCGTCCCGATCAGCGGCAGCGGACCTTGCTCGCTGCGCTGCGCCGACACCAGCCGGTCGGAGCCCCTTGCGTTGTCGAGACTCACGATGTCGGTTCCCGGTGCCGCCACGCCGACCCACGGCCCGTGGAGGCTGAAACCGCTCGGTGCCCCGCTGTCGGCGTCGACCGAGCCGACGGTGAGGACGTACGGCGCGTACCAGGCGGGACTCGCGATCGTCGTGACCGAACTCCAGTCCTCCGGATCGCCGGTGGCGGACGCCGGATTCTGGGTCCGGCACGCGCCGTCACGGGCGAGGTTTCCGGCCGCCGCCACCACGACGACGTCGCGGTCGTAGGCGTACCGGATCGCCGCACCGAGGGCGCGGTCGTCGACCTTGTCGGCGACCGACGCGCACGCGACCTCGGAGATGTTGATGACCGTGGCCCGCAGGTCGACCGCACGGACGATCGCATGCGCGAGCGTCCGGACGGACCCGTATCCGGAGCCGACGGACGGGGCGGGGTCGTCGGCGCGGCGGTTGTTCTTGGCCTTGAAGGCACTGCTCGACTGGCGGATGCCGATGATCGACGCCGCGGGGGCGACCCCGGCGAAGGCGTCGGAGCTGCTCGGCCGGGCGGCGATGATCCCGGCGACCAGGGTGCCGTGGGCGTCGCAGTCCTCGAGTCCGGTGCCGCCGGAGACGTAGTCGCCGCCTGCGGTGACGCGCCCCAGTCGCGGATGCGGCGTGACGCCGGTGTCGATGACGGCCACCCGCTGACCGGCGCCGCGGCTGAAGCGCCACGCCTCCTCGAGGTTCATCATCGACTGGGCCGCAGTCGGTTTCGCGGTGTTGCGGGTCAGTGTAGCGGTGTTGCAGAGATGACTCTGCTCGGTCGGTTCCGGCGGTGCGACGGGTGCCGAACGGATCAGCGCCGAGGCGTCGACACGGGGTGGGGTGACCGCGGCGGCGGGGGACGAGGTCATCCCGAGCAGGGTCGCGGTCAGTGCCAGCGCGAGGGGCGCCGCGACCCGGGAGTGTGCCCGGGACATCAGATCTCCCGGACGATCCGGTACAGGTCGAGCAACCACAGCAGGAGCGGGACGATGAGCGCGACGAGGATGTACTCGCCGATCTCCGCCCAGCGGCGCATCACCGGGGAGAAGTCCTGGTGGGGCGCAACCACTCCGAAGACGAGCGCGGCGACCATCACGACGCCGCCCAGTACGAAGGAGATGATCGGCCACTGGCCGTCGCCGAAGGCCAGCCCGATCAGCAGGGCGACCACCACGAGCGAGCCGCCGATGATGAGGATCGCCGCCTGGAAGAGGTCGCTGTGGGAGCGTCCGCGCAGGCAGAGGACCACACCGATGATCGCGGCGTAGGCCGCGTTCTTCCATTCGAAGCCGGCGAGGGGAGCGGCGGTGAGCACCGCCGCGATCGCGACGATGCCGGTGAGGCCCCCACGATGCCGGTCAGGTACGCGTTGGCGATGTACGAGCGGCGTTCCAGCGCATCGGCTTTCGGTAGCGCGGTGGCGCCGATCGCGCCGATTCCCTCGATCGACGGTTGCGGTTCGATGTCCTTGACGTCGATCGCCGCACCGGCGGTGGGGACCGGCGGCAACGGCAGTTTGGCGAGCAGGATGGTCAGACGCGGGGACAGACCGATCAGCAGCAGACCCACCGCCGCGACGACGGCCGCCACGTCCGAGACGTCTGCATCGATCAGCAGGCGGGCACCGCATCCCAGCGCGCCGAGGAGGGCAGCGCTGGTCACCGCACTGTGGGTGGTCGGACCGACCGCGGTCATCCGATAGGTGACGACCGCCGTCACCAGGGTCAGCGCGAATCCGAGCGTCAGATGCGCGGCGCCGTAGGAACCGGGGGTGAGGATCATGCCGGTCACGAATGCCATCGGCGCCGCGCAGACCGAGAGGATCGTCGAACTGAGCTGGTCGCGGTAGTAACGCGCGACGATCGTGGCCGCGGTGATCAGTCCGATCACCGCCAGGCCGGACAGACCCGCGGGCCACAATGCGCCGCTGTCGATCCGGCTCGCCGCGAGCCCGGCCCCGGCGGCGACCGCCGCGACGAGGGCGAGCGCATAACCCACGTACCGGGCCGAGGTCGCGGTCCAGCCCACGAACTGGGATTCGTTGAGCCGCGCGACGGCGTCGACCACGTCGTCGAAGAGGACCGGCGACTCACCGGTCCGGGTGGAGGTCAGCAGGAGCAGGTCGCCGTCGCGGATCCCCGACTCCGACAGCGAGCGGTGCAGGGGAGCGGTTCCTGGCCGACCAGTGCCAGGGTCCAGCGGTTCTGCCGGTCGTGGGGGCGGCCGCGGCCGCGGGAATCGGCGTCGGGATCGTCCGGGTCGTGCCGGTTGGGGTTGCGCGACTCGATCTGCGCGACGAGGTCGCCGATCAGCCCGGCGATCGGGATACCCGCGGGCAGGCCCACGTCGAGTTGGGTGTTGCCACCCAGCACCGACACACGTACGAGTTGCGGCTCGATCGCGGTGTCCGCACGCCGGCCGTCACCGCCGCTGCCGTCCGCGGCGGTCGTCGGTCGTCCCGGCGCAAATCCGTCCACAGGTGACATACAGGTCAATCCTCCCCCAGGGTTCAGCAGCTAACATAGCCAATTTCAGCGGGTTCGCCCGCCAGGGGATCCACAGCTCGAGGTGTCAGGGGGATCGAGTGGTCACGACCACTGAGGGGTTCGTGCGTCGGCCACGCATCACGCCGCCGCGCATGCCGGGTGGCGAGGTCAACATCCAGGCGCCGCCGGACGTGCCCCGAGTGGTGCCCGGCAACCTTCTCATGAAGCTGCTGCCGGTCGTGATGATCGTCGCCGTCGTCGGCATGATCGCGCTGATGATGGTCACCGGTGGCCGCAACATCCTGACCAATCCGCTGTTCATGATGTTCCCGCTGATGATGCTCATGTCGATGTTCGGCATGTTCGCCGCCGGCGGGCGCGGCGGCGGCAAACGCGCCGGCGAACTCAACGAGGAACGCAAGGACTACTTCCGGTACCTCGGCCAGCTCCGCGGCCAGGTCTTCGACACCGTCGACAACCAGCGTGCCGCCCGCACCTGGAGCCATCCCGATCCGCATGCGCTGCTCGATGTCGTCGGCAGCCGGCGCATGTGGGAACGGCGCCCGGCCGACAACGACTTCGCCCACGTGCGCGTGGGAGTCGGTGTCCAACGCCTGGCCACCCGGCTGATGCCGCCGGAGACCGGTCCCCTCGAGGACATCGAGCCGGTGTCCATGGTCGCCCTGCGACGTTTTGTCCGCACCCATTCCGCGGTGTACCGGCTGCCCCGGTCGATCTCGTTGCGCGGCTTCCCGGCGATCAACATCGAGGGCGCGCGGCAGGAGACCCGCGAACTCGTCCGCGCGATGATCGTCGAACTCTGCGCCTTCCACGGGCCCGACCATCTCCACCTCGGCATCGTCACCGGCGACCCGGCCGGCGAGGCCTGGGACTGGGCGAAATGGCTTCCGCACGTTGGTCATCCGACGCTGCGTGACGGCATCGGCCCGATGCGGATGATCTATCCGACGCTGGCCGATCTCGAGAACGCGCTCGCCGCCGACCTACTCGAACGCGGCCGGTTCAGCCGGTC
The DNA here is from genome assembly GCF_900105725.1 of Gordonia westfalica. Taxonomy (NCBI): domain Bacteria; kingdom Bacillati; phylum Actinomycetota; class Actinomycetes; order Mycobacteriales; family Gordoniaceae; genus Gordonia; species Gordonia westfalica. Next base: position 2,093,500 of record NZ_FNLM01000034.1, on the reverse strand, counting down.
GGCGCCGCCGAACGGAAGCCGTGCCCATCTGGTGGTCGTCATCGACGACGGCTACGTCGCCGGCGACGAGCGCATCCTCAGCTCGGCCGGCATGGAGGGTGTCACCGTTCTCGACCTGACCGCCCCGCCGGACGGTCTCGCGGTCCGGCGAGGTCTCCAGCTCGTGGTGCGCGGCGGGAAGGTCTCGGCCCGGAGCGCCGCCGGCGTCGAGGAATTCGCCGACATGGACTCGCTGACCATCGCCGAGGCGGAGGCGATCGCGCGCCGCATGGCCCGGTACCGGCTGGCGACCGCGGCGACCCTGGCGAATCTGGAATCCGAGGCGACGTCGACCGATCCGGGGCTGCCCGCACTCCTCGGCATCGACGACGCCGCCCGCTTCGACCCGGCCACCGCCTGGCGCGGACGCACCGGACGTGAGCGTCTCCGGGTACCGATCGGATACACCCCGAGCGGGGCGCCGGTCGAACTCGACATCAAGGAGAGCGCCCACGGCGGCATGGGACCGCACGGCCTCTGTATCGGTGCGACGGGTTCGGGCAAGTCGGAGTTCCTGCGCACCCTGGTCATCGCCATGCTGGCGACACATTCGCCGACCGAGCTGAACCTGGTCCTCGTCGACTTCAAGGGCGGCGCGACGTTCCTCGGACTCGAGTCCGCACCGCACGTCGCGGCGATCATCACGAACCTCGAGCAGGAACTGTCGATGGTCGACCGCATGAAGGATGCGTTGTCGGGTGAGATGAACCGCCGCCAGGAGGTCTTGCGCGCCGCGGGCAACTACGCCAACGTCGCCGACTACGAGCGGGCCCGCGCCTCCGGCGTACGCCTCGAACCGTTGCCCGCCCTGTTCATCGTCGTCGACGAGTTCTCCGAACTGCTCTCGCAGAAACCGGATTTCGCCGAGCTGTTCGTCGCGATCGGTCGGCTGGGCCGTTCGTTGCACATCCACCTGCTGCTGGCCTCGCAACGCCTCGAGGAGGGCAAGCTCCGTGGGCTCGACTCGCACCTGTCGTACCGGATCGGTCTGAAGACCTTCTCCGCCAACGAGTCCCGGTCGGTACTCGGTGTCCCCGACGCGTACCACCTGCCGAGCGTGCCGGGCTCGGCCTACCTCAAATGCGACTCCGACGACCCGGTCCGCTTCACCACCTCGTATGTCTCGGGTCCCTACTACTCGCCGACGGTCCCCGAGGACTCCTCGGACACCTCGACGCCGGGCATGCCGCGACTGGGGAACCTCAAGGTGTTCACCGCACTGCCGGTCCCGCTGGACGAGGGCTCGCCGCGGTCGCTGCTCGACCAGGCCGCGAGCCTGCTCGACGAGGAGCCCCCGGCCCTCGACGCACCGGCTTCCGGCGAGCCCGTCGACTTCGAACCGACCTCGGTGCCGGTGCCGACGCTGATGCAGACCATCGTCGGCCGCCTGGAGGGCTCCGGCGCGCGGGCACACCGGGTGTGGCTGGACCCGCTCGACGATTCGCCGACCGTGGAGAACCTGGTCGGGGCGCGCGACTGGACCAAGCCCGCGGTACCAGGGAATCTGGCGCTGCCCGTCGGCCTGGTCGACCGCCCCTACGATCAGCGACGCGATCCGCTCGTCATCGACCTGGCCGGCGCGGCCGGTAACGTGGCCGTGGTCGGCGGCCCGCAGTCGGGCAAGTCGACCACGCTGCGCACGATCATCATGACCGCGGCGGCCACGCACACGCCGGAGCAGGTGCAGTTCTACTGCCTGGACTTCGGCGGCGGCAGTCTCACGGGTCTCGCCGGACTCCCTCATGTGGGTTCGGTGGCATCCCGCGGCGACATGGACGCCGTCCGCCGCACCGTCGCCGAGGTCGGGGCGATCGTCCGGGCCCGTGAACTACTGTTCGGCCGCCTGGGCGTCGAGTCGATGCGTGACTACCGGGCACGCCGTGCGGCGTGGTTCGCCTCCGGGGCCCTCGCACCCGACGATCCGTTGGCCGGCGACCGGTTCGGTGACGTCTTCCTCGTGCTCGACGGCATCGCCGTGTTGCGTTCCGAACTCGAGGCGCTGGAGGAGCAGATCACCACGATCGTCTCCCAGGGCCTGTCCTTCGGTGTGCACGTCATCGTCAGTGCCTCGCGGTGGGCCGAGATCCGTCCGGCGGTCCGCGACCTCCTGGGTACGCGCATCGAACTGCGCCTCGGCGACCCGACGGACTCCGAGATGAGTCGTCGCGCCGCCGCGGGCGTCCCGCAGAACCGTCCCGGTCGTGGTCTCACCGCGGAGGAGCTCCACATGCTCATCGCGCTGCCGCGCCTCGACCCGGTCAGCAGTGCCGAGTCGCTGCCCGCCGGTGTCGCGGCCTCGGCGGAGAAGCTGACCGCCGCCTACCCGGGCAGGTCGGCCATGCCGGTGCGCAAACTGAGCACCGAGATCGCCCTTGCGGACGTGCAGAACGGGCTCGCCGCGAAGGGGATCACGCTGTCGCCCAACCAGGTCGCCATCGGCGTCGGCGAACTGGAGCTGGCGCCGGTCGTCCTCGACTTCAATGCGCAGCCCCACTTCATGGCCTTCGCCGACGTCGAACACGGGAAGACCAACCTGCTGCGCACGATCGTCACCGGGCTGGTCGCCGGTGGCACGCCGGACCAGGTCCGCATCGTGTTCATCGACTACCGGCGCACGATGCTCGGCATCGTCGACGGCGACCACCTCGCCGGGTATGCGAGCTCGCCGGACCGTGCGGCCACCATGATGGCCGAACTCGCCGCGTATCTGAAGACCCGCATGCCGCCGGATGACGTGACCGTCCAGCAGTTGCGCGAGCGCACCTGGCTGGCCGGACAACCCGAGGTGTATCTCGTGGTGGACGACTACGACATGGTCGCCACCGCGTCGGGCAACCCGCTCATGCCGGTGGTGGAGCTGGCGTCCCATGCCCGCGACATCGGTTTCCACATCTTGCTGGCGCGCCGCTCCGGCGGCCTCGGACGGGCGATGTTCGATCCCGTCATCGCCCGGCTGAAGGACCTGTCCAGCGACATCCTGCTCATGAGCGGCGACCGCGACGAGGGGTTCATCGCCGGTCGGAGCCGTATGCAGCGCCTGGTTCCCGGACGCGGTGAACTCGTCTCGCGGGTGCGTCCGCAGGAGATGATCCAGGTCGCCGACCACCCGATCACCGAGTAGGGACACGTGAACGGCCCACGTCCGACAGTCGTTGACCTCGCGTACGGCCGGATTCGGATCTTCGATCCCGCGACCGGGATCAGGAACCCCGAACTCGACGTACGCCCGCTCCTCGACGCCGTCGACGAGATGACCGTCGTGGCGGACGGCCGCCGTCATCACCTGCGGCAGGCGTGGCAGATGGCGTTCGCCGACCTGCGGCTGCTCGGTTCGGCCGAACCCGACCGTCCGCTGATCGTCGGGTACCCGAGTACATGGGGGCACCGGCGCGCATCGTCACTGGCCGACGTGGGAGAGCGTGTCCCGCTCACACTTCTCCCGCGTGCGGTCCTCATCGCGCGCAGCCACACCGACATCACCGTGCAGCGCTGTGCCGTCGTCGAGACCACCCACATCCCGGAGCCGCCCGACGATCCCGCCCGCCCGCGGCCGGCCGCGTGGGATGTGCAGATCCTCCGGCGGCATCCCGAGGGCTGGGCCGTCGAGCGCAGTGGGGTTATCGAGCGCAGTGGGGTCGTCGAACCGGGGGAGCGGGCAGCCGAGGGGCTCTCGATCGTCGACGACGCGGTCGAGGCCGTCTTCGTCGACGGCGAGGACCCGCGGGAGGTGTCGGCGGCGATCGAGCTGATCGCCGCACACGCGATCGCGGGTCGCGTCGTCCAGGTCGACCGCGACCTCCTCGTGCGCCTGGGCCGCCGGACCGGAGGTACCGCCGACGACGCGGTCCCGGTCGTCGGCGATCCCGCGCCGCCGGAGCCGGATGTGTCGACGCGGCGCAGCCGTCGGGTGCTGGCCGGCGCGGCGATCGCGGCGGTGCTCGTCGTCGCCGGTGCGTTCGCGGTCGGGTGGTGGCAGCGGGACGACCCGGCTCCCGCGACCGCGGAGGTCGCCGTCGGCCGCGCCACGCTGGCGGTGCCCGGCGACTGGCGGCAGACCGCGCAGGACACCCCGAGCGACACCACCGACGACCCGACCACCACCCGTGCGGTGTTCGTCTCACCCGACGACGGCCGGCGGATCGTCGCGGTCCTCACCGAACTGCGCGACGGGTCGACCCGGCAGTCGGTCGGCATCAGCCTGCGCAACCGCATCGACCAGCGGGGCGACGACGTCGTCACCGAGTTCTCCGCGGACACCCGGTACGCGGGACGTGACGTCATCAGTTATCGGGAGGCGCCGGCGTCGGGCAGCGCCATCCGCTGGTATGTCATCGTCGACGACGGTCTGCAGGTCTCGATCGGCTGTCAGGCCGGGACGGCCGCCGAATCGGTCGACGACGAGTGCGTGCGGACCGTGCGCTCGGTACGGGTGGGGCGGTAGGCGTCAGCCGAGGTGCACGTGCCTCGCCGCGATGGGCGTTTTGACCCTGACCTGCACGGTCGCGTAACCTGGATCGCTGGTGCTCGACGCCTGGTGCACACGCGTGTGAACAGGCAGAAGAGGCCCGGGTCCCCACTGGTCGCCGGGAACAACCTCCGCCGAGCACCCGACCAGCACCCTAAACACAAGAGTTGAGGACAACTGTGCCTACCTACACCCCGAAGGCCGGTGACATCACGCGTACGTGGCACGTCATCGATGCCACCGACGTGGTGCTCGGCCGGCTGGCCGTGCAGAGCGCGAACCTGCTCCGCGGCAAGCACAAGCCGACCTACGCCCCGCACATGGACGGTGGCGACTTCGTCGTCATCATCAACGCGGAGAAGGTTGCGCTGACCAGCAACAAGGCCGAGCGCAAGCTGAACTACACCCACTCGGGGCATCCCGGTGGCCTGAAGTCCCGCACCACCGCCGAGCTGCTCGAAACCTTCCCCGAGCGCGTCATCGAGAAGGCCATCAAGGGCATGCTGCCCTCGAACAAGCTCGGTCGCGCCATGGCCTCGAAGCTGAAGGTCTACGCAGGCCCGAATCATCCGCACGCGGCCCAGCGCCCCGTCCCCTTCGAGATCAAGCAGGTGGCCCAGTGACCAACGAGAACATCAACGAGGCCGTCGAGGCCATCGAAGAAGCTGTCGAGGCCGTCGAGGCTGCTGCTGACGACTACGACACCGTTGCCGTCGTCGAAGAGGTTCGCGAGCCGGTCGTCCTCGACCGCCCGATCCAGACCGTCGGCCGCCGCAAGGAAGCCGTCGTCCGCGTGCGCCTCATGCCGGGCACCGGTGACTTCAAGCTCAACGGCCGCCCCCTGGAGGAGTACTTCCCCAACAAGGTGCACCAGCAGCTGATCAAGGCTCCGCTGGTCCTCGTCGAGCGCACCGAGTCGTTCGACATCTTCGCCAAGCTCGTCGGTGGCGGCCCCTCGGGCCAGGCCGGCGCGCTGCGTCTGGCCATCGCCCGTGCCCTCATCGAGGTCACCCCGGATGATCGTCCCGCCCTGAAGAAGGCCGGATACCTCACCCGTGACCCGCGTGCGGTCGAGCGCAAGAAGTACGGCCTCAAGAAGGCCCGCAAGGCGTCGCAGTACTCCAAGCGCTGATCTTGGCACGCCTTTTCGGTACCGACGGCGTCCGAGGCCTGGCCAACGCCGAGCTCACCCCAGAGCTCGCGTTGCGCCTGGCCTCGGCCGCCGCGGTCGTTTTCGAAGACGTTTCCGCCGGCGCCGGGAGCGAAGCGAGCGGGCCAAGTGAACCGGCCAGCGGACGCCGTCCGCGCGCGGTGGTCGGACGTGATCCACGTGCTTCCGGTGAGATGCTGGAAGCCGCTGTGTGCGCGGGTCTCGCCGCGACCGGCGTCGACGCCATCCGCGTCGGCACCGTGCCCACCCCGGCGGTCGCCTTCCTGACCGCGGATTACCGCGCCGACTTCGGCGTGATGATCTCCGCGTCGCACAATCCCATGCCCGACAACGGGATCAAATTCTTCTCCGCCGGCGGGCACAAGCTCGACGACGACGTCGAGAACCGCATCGAGGCGGCGATGGACGGCGACTTCATCCGTCCCATCGGTGCGGCCGTCGGCCGCGTCCTCGACGCGCCGGATGCGGGGGACCGCTACCGCCGTCACCTATCCCAGGCCATCGAGGAGCGCCTCGACGGTCTGACCGTGGTCGTCGACTGCGCGAACGGCGCCGCGTCGCAGCTCGCGCCGCTGGCCTACGCCGAGGCCGGTGCCACCGTCATCACGATCCACGCCGATCCCGACGGTCTGAACATCAACGCCGACTGCGGCTCCACCCACATGGACAAGCTGCAGGCAGCCGTCCTCGAGCACGGTGCAGACCTCGGACTGGCCCACGACGGTGACGCCGATCGCTGCCTCGCTGTCGACTCGACCGGTGCGATCGTCGACGGCGACGCCATCATGGCGATCCTGGCGACCGCGCTCGCCGACAAGAACCGTCTGCACGAGAACGTCCTCGTCGCCACCGTCATGAGCAACCTCGGTCTGCACATCGCGATGCGGGAGGCCGGAATCACGGTGCGCACCACCGCGGTCGGCGACCGCTATGTGGTCGAGGAACTGCGCCGCGGCGATTACTCGCTCGGCGGCGAGCAGTCCGGCCACATCGTCGTCCCGGGATCGGGAACCACCGGTGACGGCATCCTCACCGGCCTGATGATCATGGCGCGGATGGCGGCCACGTCGTCGCGTCTCGCCGATCTCGCCGGGATCGTGACGGTGCTGCCGCAGGAACTCATCAACGTCCGCGTCGCCGACAAGCACGCGGTGGCGGAGTCGCAGTCGGTCAAGCAGGCCGTGGTCGACGCCGAGGCCGAACTCGGTGATTCCGGACGAGTCCTGTTGCGTCCCTCGGGAACAGAGCAACTCGTGCGCGTCATGGTGGAGGCCGGGACCGCCGAGCAGGCCGGTTCGATCGCCGGTCGTCTCGCTGACATCGTCGCGGCTGCGGGCGCATGAGCGCAACCTCCACACAGCCGCGGGCGGTTCTGTTCGACTTCTCCGGCACCCTGTTCCGCTTCGAGGCGCGCGACGACTGGTTCGTCGACCTCCTCGACGACGCCGGCGACACGTTCACCCCGGAGCGCCAGGCCGACATCATCCGCCGGATGGTCGCGCCGGTCGGGTTGCCCGACGGCATCGAGGGTGACGACCGGACCGCCTGGGAGCAAAGGGATCTCGATCCCGAACTGCATCGGGTGGGCTATCTCGCCCTGCTGCGCACGGTCGGGATGAGCAACGCCGGTCACGCCAACTCGCTCTACGACCGGGTCCTCGACCCGGAATCGTGGGTGCCGTTCGCCGACACCGTCGAGGTGCTGACGCGCCTCGCAGACGCAGGGGTGCCGATCGGCATCGTCAGCAACATCGCCTTCGATCTGCGGAAAGTCCTTGCCCTGCACGGCATCGACCATCTCGTGGACGCGTATGCGCTGTCCTATGAGGTCGGTGCGATCAAACCCGACCCGCAGATCTTCCGCGCCGCACTCGACCCGATCGGCGTGCCGGCCGGCGAGGTGCTCATGGTCGGGGACAGCGACAAGGCCGACGGCGGTGCGCGTGCGCTCGGTTGTGCCTTTGCGCTCGTGCACGATGTGCCGCCGGCCGATCGACCGACCGCGCTGCTCGACGCCGTGACCGCTCACGGCATCGAGCTGCGCGCCTGAAGGGTTTCTGCTCTCAGAAGTTGCCCTTGGCGGCCCAGCCGCCGTCGACCGGATAGATCTCGCCGGTGAGGAAGTCGCCCTCACGCATGAGGTACGCGACCATGGACGCGATTTCCGAGGGAAGCCCGAGGCGTTTGACGATGTGCGCGTTGGCATTCGCCTGACGCATCTCCTCGGTGATGTCGGCCAGGATCGGGGTGTCGATGGTGCCCGGCGCGATCGCGTTGATCAAGATGTTGTGGGGCCCGTACTCGTACGCGGCCTGCTTGGTGAGACCCACAACGCCGCCCTTGGCCGCCGAATACGACGCCAGGTTGGGCAGACCGCGGAGCGCGGCCATCGACGAGATGTTGACGATGCGGCCACCACCGTTCTCGATCATGCCGGGGATGACCGCCCGCATACCGAGCCACACGCCCTTGAGGTCGGTGCCGACGACGACGTCCCAGGCCTCCTCGGTGAGGCCGACGACGGTGTCCTCGCTGATCATGTTGACCACGCCGGCCACATTGGCCAGGCAATCGATCGAACCGCGCGAGGCGGTGATCTGCTCCACCGCGGCCGACCAGTCGTCGGCGACGCGGACATCGAGCCGGACGGCCTCCGCGGAGCCGCCGGCCTCCGCGATCTCCTTGAGGGTCACCCCGCAGTCCTGGATGTCGGCGGTGACGACGTGGGCGCCGTCCGCGGCGAGCCGGATGGCGGTGGCCTGACCGATGCCTTGGGCCGCGCCGGTGACGATCGCAGTTTTTCCGTTGAGAGACATACGTGTTCGCTTTCTGTGGAGGGGTGAAACGGGGTGGCTCAGGGCTGTTCGGCGAGCAGCTCGGCGAAGCGGTGCCGGGCGGCCTCACGCCGCGTGGGGATGTGCTCGGTGGGGCGGTCGTCGGCCGGACGGGTGTACCCCTTCAGATACTGACGTGCGACGCTGTCGCGGTGCACCTCGTCGGGACCGTCGTAGAGGCGGGCGGCGCGTGCCGCACGGTACATCGACTCCAGCGGCAGGTCGGCGCTGTAACCGAGTGAACCATGCACCTGCAGCGCGCGGTCGATGACGTCGTGCAGGATCTTGGCGCCGAAGAACTTGATGAGCGCGATGTCCTTGCGCGCGGCGGCCGTGCCCTCCTCGTCGATGCGCCATGCGGCGTGGAGGGTCATGAGGCGCAGGGCCTGGATCTCCGCGGCGGAGTCGGCGATGAAGTTGCGGACCGTCTGCTTGTCGGCGAGGACGGAGCCGTGTGCGTAACGGTAGGTGGCGCGCTCACACATCATGTCGAAGGCGCGGCTCGCCTGACCGATCCAGCGCATGCAGTGGTGAATCCGGCCGGGACCCAGGCGTTTCTGGGCGATCAGGAAGCCGTCGCCCCGATTGCCGAGCAGTGCGGAGTCGTTCACGCGGACGTCGTGCAGGACGACCTCGCAGTGCGAGCCGTAGGTGTACGGCCGCGGCCGCGGATTCTCGACCGAACCGATGTCGCGGACCACGTCGAGACCCGGCGCGTCGATGGGGATGATGAACTGCGAGGTGCGACGGTGGCGTTCGGCGTCGGGATCGGTGACGGCGACGACGATCATGAAGTCTGCGGTGGCCGCATTGCTGATGAACCACTTGTGGCCGTTGAGAACCCAGCCGTCACCGTCGTGGACGGCGGTGGTGGTGAGGTTGGTCGGATCGGCGCCGGCGTTGTCGGGTTCGGTCAGGGCGAACGACGAGTAGTACTCACCGGCCAGCAGCGGTTCGAGCCACCGCTTCTTCTGCTCGTCGGTGCCGACCGCGGCGAGGATCTCGCAGTTGCCGGAATCGGGTGCCTGGCAACCGAACACGAGCGGACCGTACGGTGTGGAACCCAGGATCTCCTGCATCAGGCCGAGCTTCACCTGGCCGTATCCCTGTCCACCGAGTTCCGGGTCGAGATGTGCTGCCCAGAGGTCGTTCGCCTTGACCTCTTCCTGCAGTGGCGCGATCGCCCGCCGTAGTTGATCCCAGTCGAGATCGAGGGTCTCGAGCGGGAAGACCTCGGTGCGGACGAAATCCTTCATCCAGTCGAGCTTCTTCTGGAATTCGGGTTCCGTGGAGAAATCCCAGGCCATGGTGGTGTGCTCCGTTTCTGTGGGGGATCGTTGACGAGTACGCGTGGGTGGGAAAGCGCCGGCGATGTGCGGTGGTCAGGCGCCGGCGATGATCCCGCGTGCGCGGACGAACAAGCCGTCGGCGTAGCGGTGCAGACGTTCACCGACGTCGCGGGGCGCCTTGCCGTCACACGACCGGGCGTAGGTGCCCTCGAGGATGATGCCGAGTTTGAAGCTCGCGAGAACGGTGTACCAGTCCAGAGCGTCGAGATCCCGGTCGGAACGCTCCGCGTAGCGGGCGACGATCGCGGACCGGCTCGGCAGGTTGCCGGCGCGTCCGAGTGCGCTCTCGTAGAGATCGGACTCCCGCGGATCGTCGGGCCAGATCGCCAGCAGCACACCGAGATCGAGCAGCGGGTCGCCGACGGTTGCCATCTCCCAGTCGACGATGGCCGCGACCCGGGGAGCGCGGTGATCGTAGAGGACGTTCGCCACGTGGTAGTCGCCGTGCAAGAGTCCGGGCCGGAAGCGGCCGGGACGGTTGTCCTCGAGCCAGCCCGCGATGCGATCCAGGTCGGGGAATGTTCCACCGGGGTACCCCGGTGTGCCGGCGTACCGTTCGTGCTCGGCCAGCCATCGCGGTACCTGTCGTTCGAGGAAGCCGTCCGGTTTGCCGAAGTCGTCGAGGCCGATGGCGGAGTGGTCGACCGCCGCCAGTCCGGCCAGTGCGTCGACGAGGGCGTGACCCATGGCCTCGCGTCCTTCGGCGGTCGCGGCGTACGGGGCCGGCAGCGCATCGGCGGCGTTGAACCCGTGCACCGGCTCCATCAGGAAGAAGGTGGCGCCGAGGACGTCGGGATCGGTGGTGCCGGCGACGAAGCGCGGGTGCGCGACCTCGGTCGAGCTCAGGGCCGACAGCAGGGTCATCTCACGGGCGATCGCGGCGTTCGACTGCGGGCGCAGGTGCCGGGGTCCGCGCCGCAGGACGTACTCACGTCCGCCGCGGCTGACGATGACCATGATGTTCTGGGTACCGCCGTGCAGCGGCCGGAGCTCGGTGGTGTCACCGGCGGGGAGGCCCTGCTCGTCCATCCATGCCGTCAGCGCTGCGGTGTCCGCCGGGATGGGCTCGGCGGGAGCAGGACGGTCGGGGATCGTGCTGTGGGCCATGACACGAACCTATGGCGTGCCCGCCCCGGGGAGAACCGTCGTCGTGCGCCTCGGTTGGAGGAATCTCCAACCGGCATCGACGCAGGTCACTGACCCGCGAGATCGAGGACCTGGAAGGCCATCTTCGCCGAGAGCAGGCAGTCCAGCGAGGTCGGATCGCGACGCGCGATCTCCTTGATCCGTCCGAGGCGGTAGCGGATGGTGTTCTCGTGGACGTCCAGTGACGACGCGGTGGCCTGCACCTTGCCGTCGTTGGCCACGAAGGCCCGCCACGTGGCGAGGAGCGTGCCGTCGTCGTGCTGCCGTACGGGCGCGACGAAGGAGTGGGCGAAGTGCAGCGCCTCCTTCACGTGGCCGCTGGACACGATCACCCGGAACAGGCCGAGTTCGTCGAGTGTCATCACCCGCTCGTCCCAACCGAAAGACTTTGCCACCGAACCCATCTCGCGGAGATCGCGATGAGCGTGCGGGTAGTCGACCGGGGTGCGGCAGATACCGGAGATCAGGGTCGCGCCGAGGGAGAGATCAGCGGAGAGCCGGTCGCGGATCGTCGACACATGGTCGCGGACGCGCCCGACCTCGTCGAGGTCGTCTGATTCGAGGCGGACCATCACGATGACCGCGCCGGGCAGCCGGACGGCCGGGGGCGGGGAGATGGACATCTCCGCCGCGAAGGTGCGCGTGACCAGGGACTGGATCGCCGACGCCGTCAGCCGGTCGGTCGCGTCGTCGACCGTGAAGCGAACGAGGACATGGGGATTGGTCAGGTCGATGCCGAACTGCGGACCACGCCGGACCAGGTGTTCCTTGTCGCGGCTGTTGCGCAACAGGTCCGACAGATAGTCGTCGCGCGCCTGACCCTCGGTCTCGATCTGCCGGCGTTCGGAGAGCATCTGGAGCGCCAGGACGGTGGCGCCGCGTTCGGCGATGTTCGCGTCGAGGGCCTCCAGGCTGCGGCCCACCTCGACGATGCCGAGGAAACCGGTCTGTCTGCCCTCGATCACCATGCGGCACATGAGATGCCGGCGACCCAGGCCGACCGCGAGCTGCGCGGGCACGATGGCCGACGGCGTGCTCACGGACAGTTCGGCGAGCGCCTGGCGGACCGAGGCGGTGGCCCGCACCTTCTCGCTCATCACCGGCGGCGCGGTCAGCTTCAGCGCCTCCGGCGCGGCCCAGGCCAGCACGTCGAACGAGTTGTTGTAGAGAATCACAGGCTTGGCCGACAGCTCCGACAGGAGCTCGACGACCCGGTGGATGTTGGCGCCCTCGAGCACCGCGCTGGTCAGACGGTGGTGGACGTCGGCGAGGTAGGCCAGCGTGGCGTTGTTCCGGGCGATCTCGGCGGCCTGGCCGCGCAGGCGGGTGTTGAGCATCGCCTGGCTGATGAACAGGGCGGAGAGTCGCGCGAACAGCTCGGCGACCTCGATGTCGTCTTGTGTGAACTCGTGTTCCCGGCCGCGGCTGTCGACGAAGATCAGGCCGATGACCGCGTCGTCGAAGGTGAGCGGGACGCCGAGCATGGCGCGGACATCCCAGTGCGTCATCGTCCGGCGGTGGGGGCGCGGGTCGTTGAGCGCGTCGGCGATGACGACGGGCGCACGCGAGTTGATGACCTCCTGGCTGAACAGGTCGCCGTCGAAACCGGAGATCTGTCTCTTCACCGCCTCGGTGATGTCACCGGCGTCCTCGCAGAAGCCCGCGGCGCCGCGGTAGCTGCCGTTGGCGTGTCGGAGATACACCGAGCAGCGGGTGACGCCGAGGAGCGCGCACAGCTTCTGGCCGACCAGGCTGAGGAGATCCTCGAGTCTGGTGTCGGTGATCGCCTCGGTCGTGATCTCGGCGAAGGCCGCGATGACGTCGCGTTCGCGACCGGTGGCAGGTGCCGCACCGGCCTCGGAGTCGGCAGCGACCTCGCGCTCCACCATGGACGTCATCCGCTCGCCCTCCTCACCAACTGCTCATGATGAACCTCACAGTAGCAACGTAACGTGAGGAGGGTCATGCACCTGTGGTCCCGGTCAGCGCCTCGGGGGTGAGCACGTGACCCATCCGCTCCTGCTTGGTGCGCAGATAGCGGACGTTGTGCGGGGTCGAGACGGTCGGGAGGCCGACGCGCCCGACGATCTCGAGGTCGTGGCCACCGAGTCCGCCGTACTTGGCCGGATTGTTGGTGATGAGGCGTACGCGCCGGATGCCCAGGTCCTTCAGGATCGCGGCGCCGGTGCCGTAGGTGCGGGAGTCCACCGGCAGCCCGAGCGCGGTGTTGGCGTCGACGGTGTCGAGACCCTGTTCCTGGAGTGCATAGGCGCGGATCTTGTGGCCCAACCCGATGCCGCGGCCCTCGTGTCCGCGCAGGTAGACGACTGCTCCGCAGCCCTCTTCCGCGATGGCCGACAGAGCTTGTTCGAGTTGTGCACCGCAGTCGCAGCGCAACGAACCGACGATGTCGCCGGTCAGGCATTCGCTGTGCACGCGGACCAGCGCGCCCCCGGCGGTGGCACCGGCCGCGGCCACGTCGCCCATCACGAGGGCGAGATGTTCGGTGTCGTCGATGTCCGAGCGGTAGGCGACCGCGCGGAAGTCGCCGAAGAGGGTCGGCATCGCCGCGGTGGCCATCTGGTGGACGAACGAACCGGAGGCGGTCCGGTGGGCCACGAGGTCGGCGATGCGCAGCACGGGCAGTCCGTGATGTTCGGCGAACTCGAGCAGGTCGTCGCCGCGTCGCATCGTCCCGTCGTCGGCGATGATCTCGCCGATGACCCCGACCTCGCCGGCGCCGGCCATGGTGACCAGGTCGACCGCGGCCTCGGTGTGTCCGGCGCGGGTGAGGACCCCGCCGTCGCGCGCCTGCAGCGGGAAGACATGGCCGGGGCGGCGCAGATCGCTGGCCAGGGTGTCGTCGGAGGCGAGCGCCCGGACGGTGAGGGCCCGATCGTGCGCCGAGACCCCGGTCCCGGCCCGGTGGTGGTCGACGGTGACGGTGAAGGCGGTGCCGTGCGCGTCCCGGTTGTCGTCGACCATCTGCGGCAGCTCGAGTCGACGGGTGCGCTCGGCCGTCATCGGTGCGCAGATGATGCCGGTGGTGTGCCGGATCAGGAACGCCATCTGCTCATCGGTGATCGACGACGCCGAGCAGATCAGGTCGCCTTCGTTCTCGCGATCGTCGTCGTCGACCACGACGACGAATCCGCCGGCGGCGACCGCGGCGACGGCGCGGGCGACGGCCTGGGTCGACGCCGCGGTCGCGATGGGGGTCGGGTCGGGCGTCTCGAGATCGGGACGGGTGCTCATCGGGCGACCTCGAATGCTGAATGGGTGCCGAACACCCGGTCGTGGTAGGTGAGGGGCGCCGCGGGCGTCAGACCGGTCTCGACGATGTTGCCGAGCGCGACGACATGATCGCCGCCGTCCACCAGGGATTCGGTCGTGCAGGCCAGCCAGCCGGAGGCGCCGTCGAGTCGGGGGAGTGCCGACGACCCGGACCAGGCGATGCCGTCGAACTTGTCGGCGCCCTTGCGGGCGAAACGCAGTGCGACGTCTGCCTGGTCGTGGGCGAGGACGTTCACGCCGAACCGGCCGGTCCGGCGGATGATCGACAGGAGGTCGGAACCACGGTCGAGGGACACGAGGATCATCGGCGGTCCCATCGACAACGACGTGAACGCGCTGACCGTGGTGCCGTGCGGCCGTTCGTCGTCGAAGGCGGTGATGACCGCGACGGGCGTACAGACCCTGGCCATCACGTCTCTGAACTCGACGGCCACCTGATCGATGACGGATTCGCTCACCGGTCCTCCTGGAGGTTCTGGGGGTTGGGGTCGCTGCGGCGCCGGGAAAACTCCGGCGCCGCAGCGATGTTCACTGCGGGTCAGACCGCCGCGGGGGTCTTGGCCTTCATCTTGTGGACCTCGGGGACGACCTTCTCGCCGAAGAGCTTCAGGCTCTTCTCGGCCTCGTCGAAGGGCAGGCCTCCGAAGGCGAAGGCAGCGTTGGGCAGGAAGTCGCCGATGAGCTCGTGGCGGTAGGCGTACTTCTCGACGCACCGCTCGGGCGTGCCGTAGATGTTCGCCTCCACGTAGGCGTCGGCCGCGGCCTCCATGCCGGCCTCACGGATCATGTCCGCGCCCGCCTGGTAGGTCTCGTAGCCCTTGGTCTCACGCCAGTGCTTGCCGGCGAAGTCATAGTGCTTGATGACCGAGAGGAAGTACCGGTTGATGTGCTCGTAGGCCAGACGACGAGCCTCTTCCTCGTCCTCGTGGCAGATGACGAAGTCCTGGATGACCGGCGGGCCGGGCTCGGTGCCCTGGGCGTCGCGGAACATCTGCTTCCAGCCGTTGATGGCCTCGGCATGCTGCTCGAACGGGAACTGCATGAAGGTCATCATCTGGACGCCGAGGTCGGCGACAACGGGAACCGAGTCGGGCGACATCGCCGCGGCGAAGAGTCGTCCGTCCCAGGAGGTGTTCGGGTTCGGCGCCGGCCGCAGCGCGATCTCCTTCTGCGGGTACATCGGGCCGTCGCCGGAGACGACGCCCGTGCGGAGTCCGCGCAGCACCATCTCGGCGGCCTCGTTGAAGCGGGGGCGGGCCTCGTCCATCGGGATGCCGAAGGCCTCGTACTCCATCTTCGCCAGGCCGCGACCCATGCCGAGAAGCACACGGCCACCCGACATCTGATCCAACATGATGGCCTTCTCCACGACGCGCAGCGGATCGTTCCACGGCAGGATCGTGGCGCCGATGCCGAGCTTGACCTTCGAGGTGCGGCCGGCGAGGTAGGACAGGATCGCGAAGTTGTCCGGGCACATCGAGTAGTCGTCGAAGTGGTGCTCCGCCGACCAGACCGAGTCGAAACCGGCCTTCTCGGCGAGTACGCCGAGCTCGAGGTCGCGCAGGAAGACCTCTTCGTCACTCACGTTCTCGTGGTAGTTCTGGAAGACGAGAAGTACGCCGACATCCATTGCATTGACTCCTTGGTTCAAAAGGGTTGGAGAATAGGGGTTCGGGGGTGTTGCGAATTGCGAGGGGGAGTTCTCAGCCGAGGAAGACCGCGCGGGTGTGCTCGGTGTCCAGGAACTCCTTGACCTCGTGGATCTTTCCGTCGCGGACCACGAAGACGAAGTGGTAGAGGTTGTTGTAGACCTTGCCGTTGTTCATCTCCGAGTACGACTCGGTCTCGACCGCCACGCGTTCTCCCTCGGCGGTGAAGGCGAGCGGGGTGAGCGCGATGGCGCCGGTCTTGGTGGTGGCGGAGAGGCCGGCCAGCATGGCGCCGAACTCCTCTTTGTTCTTGGTTCCGGAGATACCGTCGATCTCCCCGCCCACCCACCAGGTGGCCGTCGGCGCCAGGAAGGACAGGATGGCGTCCACGTCGCCGCGGGAGAACACCTCCATGAACTCCGCGACCAGAGCCTTGTTCTGCTGCTCCGTGCTGACGCCGGCTGTACTGGTTGACACCGATTGGCCTCCTTCTGACCGTCACCCTCCGAGGAAGGCGAGAAACTATGTGCAACAACGACGTTATTGGTCGCTGTGGCGTGAGTCACCCTCGCTTCTCGCGCCCCTTGTGGGTTGTCACAACCGTGCCGAGGCGGCCCGACGCCACGTCACCGACCGCCGCCGCTGAAGGTGTTCATCAGTCCACCGTCGACGGGCACGATGGCGCCGTACATGTAGGTGGACAGTGCGACATCGACGATGACCTGCGCGATCTCCTCCGGCCGGCCGGTCCGCCCGGCGGGGATGGACGACACGACCCGTGCCCGAGCCCGGTCGCTGAGTCCGGAGGTCATGTCGGTATCCACAAAACCGGGGATGACCAGGTTGACCCGGATGTCGCGGGGGGCGAGTTCCGCGGCGAGGACCTGCGTCAGACCGCTGAGACCGGCCTTCGCCGAACCGTAGGCGACGTCGCCCGGGAATCCCCGAAAGCCAACCACCGCACCGACATTCACGATCGACGAACCCGGTTCGAGAATCGGGACCGTGGCCTTGCACATCTCGAAGGCGCCGGTGAGGTTGGTGGTCAGCACAAGATCCCAGTCCTCGCGACTCAGATCGTCAACCCGTCCACCGCGGTGCACGCCGGCGACGTTGATCAGGCCGTGGGCGCCGCCGTACTCCTCCTTGACGGTGGCCAGTGCGCGGGCCACCGACGAGGAGTCGGTGATGTCGGTCTTCAGCTCCAGGACCTGTGCCGGCCTGGTGAACGGCGTGGTCGCCACACCGCGTGCCAGGGAAACGACGGAATCGCCTCGGGCCGTGATGTTCTCGACGACGGACCGGCCGATGCCGCGCGACCCGCCGGTCACGATCCAGACCCGGGGTCGGGCGCTCATGACTTCAGGAAACCGGTCAGTTCGGCGAGGTAGCGGTCCCGGTCCTCGAGGAACGGGGCATGACCGCAGGCGTCGAACGGGACGAGACGAGCACGGGAGTTGAGTTCGAGGACGGCCTCGGCCCCGGAGAACGGGACGAAGGCGTCGTCCCGGCCGTGCAGGAGCAGGATCGGGATGTCGAGCCCGCCGAGCTCCTTTCGCAGGTCGGTACGGGCGAGGTCGCGCAGCGAGTCGTCCCCGGCCGGGCCCATCTCCAGGAACATCCCCCAGATCCATTCCAGGACATCGGGACTCGGAGGAGTGGCGCAGACCGCGCCGGCCACGCCGCGGAAGGTGTCGGCGCGGTTGGCGGCGGCACCGGCGAGGACTCCCTCGACGTCTTCGGAAGAGCCGCCATGGGGCCAGTCGTCGGTCGCGGTGTAGCGCGGCGACGCGCCGCCGGTCAGGACCAGGCCGCCCGCACGCGAGCCGAGGGCCGACGCGGCGGCCGTGGCGACGGCTCCGCCGAGAGACCAGCCGTTGATGACGGGAGACTCGAGGCCGAGGTGCTCGACCACCTTGACCACGTCGTCGGCCAGGGCCGCGATCGAGACGTCCTCGAAGTCCTTGTCGGAGCGGCCACATGCGCGCAGATCGACGAGCACGACCTCGTGACCCGCGGCCTTGAGTGCGGGGGCGGTGGTGTCCCAGCAGCGGGTGTTGGCGCCCCAGCCGTGGATCAGCACGATGGGGCGTGCGTCCCCACGGTGGTGCTCGAAGTAGATCCGGCGATCGTTCTCAACCGCGAGATAGCTCATGGACTTCTCCTTCATCGTCGAACTCGATTTCGAAAAATTTGTCGGTCTGGGTGGGTTCCTCGTGCCGCAGAGCACGGGGGACGAGTGGCGGGGCGTCGGCGAAATGCGGCATGACGTGTTCGGCGAGGAGCTCCATCGACCGCACGACGTCGTCGTGGGGCATGCCGCCGAATCGCATCCAGCAGATGAGGTGGTCGAGACCCGTTTCCTCGCGGAGGATCTCGATCTCGCGGATGAGGCCGTCGGGCTCACCGACGTAGCAGATACCGCCCTCGCGCAGGCCGGTCAGCGACATCGCACCCTCGGCGGCGGCCTCGGCCAGTGCCGCGTATCGCTCGTAGCCCGCGGGTGTGGCGGCGCCCTGCGGTACGGCCGACATGACGTTGTCGAAGTACCACTCGAGGGACGGGCGCGCCTGCCGTACGGCCTGCGTGTCGTCGTCGGCGAGATGGATCTGCCAGTTCATCGGGAAGTCGAGGGACAGCGGGTCGCGCCCCCGGTTCATCAGAGTGCGCTTGGCGCCGACCACGAACCCGTTCAGCTCGGGCAGCGTCATCAGCGTCGGGGTCACGAGCATGTTGTGCCCGTGGTCGGCGACCAGGTCGAAGGTCTCCGGACTGATCGACGCGACGTAGATCGGGGGCGTCGGCTGCTGCAGCGGTGCGGGACGGCAGTCCACGCCGTCGATCTGGAAGTGCTTGCCGTGGAACGTGTACGGCTCGCCGACCGCCTTGGTCCACAGGCCCGTGACGATCTGGAACGCCTCCTCGAAGACCTCGCGGCTGACGTCCTGTTTGTCGGCGACACCCATCGCACGGAACTCGTGGGGCTGGTAGCCGCGTCCGACGCCGAAGTCGAGTCGGCCGCCGGAGATGACGTCGACCATCGCGAAGTCCTCGGCGATGCGGACCGGCCAGGCGAGTGTCAGGTTGCTGACCGCGATGCCGATGCGCATCCGGGAGGTGCGGGCCGCGATGGCCGCCGCCGCGACCTGCGGCGACGGCATCGACCCGTAGGCGCTGCCGTGGTGCTCGGCGAGCCATACCCCGTCGAACCCGAGGCGCTCGGCGATCTCGACCTGCGAGAGCATCTCCTCGTAGGCCCGGCGAAAGTCCC
This sequence comes from Gordonia westfalica, assembly GCF_900105725.1. Lineage (NCBI taxonomy): Bacteria > Bacillati > Actinomycetota > Actinomycetes > Mycobacteriales > Gordoniaceae > Gordonia > Gordonia westfalica. The sequence continues at coordinate 2,074,282 of NZ_FNLM01000034.1, read as the reverse complement.
GGTCCGGACTCTCCAACACGTAGAACAGGCTGAACTTCACACTGTTGACGTTAGGAATCGGCGTGCGTCACGGGAACGGGAGAATCCGCGGCGGTTGTGGGTTCCCACAAGTCGGGCGTCCCGGCCGCCTGCTCGCGGAGTCGTCGTTTGTCGAGTTTTCCGACGCTGGTCCGGGGGAGGGCGTCGACGGCGACGATCAATTCGGGCACCCACCAGCGCGGGACACGCTCGGCCAGCTCGGCCTTCACCACGTCCACGTCGAGGCGGTCGTCGCCGACCACGTAGGCGACGGGACGTTCCTGCCAGCGCGGATGCGGAACGGAGACCACCGCAGCCTCGTGGACGGCCGGGTGCTCGATCAGGGCCTCCTCCAGCGCGACGGAGCTGATCCACTCGCCGCCGCTCTTGATGAGGTCCTTGGTGCGATCGACGATCGTGAGGTAGCCGTGTTCGTCGATGACGCCGATGTCGCCCGTGCGCAACCAGCCGTCGTCGAACTTGTCGGGATGGTCGGCCCGGTAGTAGCCGGTGGCCACCCACGGTCCGCGGATCAGGATCTCGCCGCGGCTGATCCCGTCGTGGGGCATGATCCGGCCGTCCTCGTCGACGAGCTTCCACTGGAGACCGGGCAGGAGCCGACCCTGTTTGCGGATGTACGCCCAGCGTCGTTCCGGGTCGTCGTCGGTCGACGCCGGGGGACGGGAGAACGTCGCCATCGGCGAGATCTCCGTCATGCCCCAGCCCTGGAAGACCGGGATCCCGAGTTCCTCGAGGTCGCGGATCAGGCCGAGCGTGGGTGTCGAACCGCCCAGGACCAGCGCGCGGAGGCTGCTCAGGTCGGTGCCCGAACCCCGGGCGTGGGCGACCAGGTCCACCGCCACCGTCGGCACCATCCCGGTGTAGGTCACCCGCTCGGCGGCGATGATGCCGGCGGTCTGCGCGGGTGTGGGATGCGGCCCGGGCAGGATCTGCGACGCCCCGGACATCAACGCCGCGAACGGGACTCCCCAGGCGTTGGCGTGGAACATCGGGACCACGAGCAGGACGCGGTCGCGTTCGGAGATCGCATGCCCGTCGGCGAGACAGGCGGCCATCGTGTGCAGATAGAGCGATTTGTGGGAATATCCAACACCCTTCGGGGCCCCGGTCGTGCCCGAGGTGTAGCAGAGCACCGCCAGGTCGTCGTCCGCGCGGGCGGCCGGTGACGCGAGGGGTTCCGCCGAGGCGATCATCGAGTCGAGCGACGGCCCGTCGATCGGGGAGCCGGCGTCGGCGTCGATCGGCACCACGGGCATGTCGGGCCGCTGTGAACGGGCCACGGACAGAAGGTGTTCCAGTGACGGGTCGGCGAAGATCATGGTGTCGTCGGCATGGTCGACGATGTAGGCGATCTCGTCGGGCGCGAGACGGATGTTGATGGTGTGCAGCACGGCTCCGGCGAGCGGCACCGCGAGATACAGCTCGAGGTGACGACGATGGTTCCAGGCCAGTGTGCCGACCCGGTCACCGGGACGTACGCCGCTCGCGACGAGGGCAGACGCGAGTCTCAGGACGCGGTCGGCGTAGTCGCGATAGCTGTACCGGAAGACCTCGGCGCCGTCGACGTGGTCGACGATCTCCTTGTCGCCGAACATGTCTCGTGCCCGGAACAGGAAGTCGGTGATCAGCAGCGGGTGGGCCGACGCCGGGGAGGGCGGTGCGGAGGACGATGCGGCAGCCGGGCTGTTGTTCATGCAGGCACCTCCACGGATGATCGCGCGGCCAGCCGGGCCCGGACCTCGGGAACGACCTTGTCGGCCAGGAGTTCGATGCGGGCGCTGCCGCTGTCGACGGACTCACCGGGCAGCTGCGCCCAGAAGTGCACATCCTCGATCTGTGGGGTGGCGGTCAGCAAGGCGGTGAGTTCATCGGCTGCGGTGGCCGGATCCCAGAGGGTGAACGAGCCGGCGTCGACGAGCTGGCCGGGGTCGGTGAACTGCGGGATGGGACCGAACGCGCCCATCTCGATGTACTTGTTGATCTGGTAGAGCGCATGAGTGCCGATGCGCGACCACTCCTTCTCGGGGTCGTCGGCGATGATGGTCCACTGCCCGGCGAAGATCCGGCCCTCGTCACGCGACCGGCCGAGTCGTTCGAGCGCGTCGAGGTACGACGCGTGGTGCGCGTTCTGGGTGCTGAGGAATCCGTCGCCGATACGTGCGGCCCGCTCGATCGCCGGATCGGCCATCGCGCCGACCAGGATGTCGGGGGTGGTCTCGGGCGTCGGCGTGACGGGCAGGGCGGGCTTGCGCAGGCGTTTGCCGTCGAACGGTTCGGCCGACCCGGACCAGCAGCGTCGCACGATCTCCACGCCCTCCTCGAGCAGGCTCGGCCGGTTGATCAGCCGACGCCCGAAGGCCTCGAACTCCGGCTCCCAGTATCCCTGCCCGACGCCGAGGGAGAATCGTCCACCGGTGAGCAGCGAGAGGGTTGCCGAGTCCTCGGCGAGCCGGATCGGGTTGTGCAGCGGCGACACCACGAGGTTGGTGCCGATACGCATCGTCGTCGTCCGGTCGCCGATCGCGGAGGCGAGGAGGAACGGCGACGGCGTGTAGCCGTCTTCCATGAAGTGGTGCTCGGTCAGCCAGACCGAGTCGATCCCGATCGACTCCGCCCAGGCGATCTGATCGAGCGTCGTGCGATAGAAGTCGCCGAAACCGCGTGAGTGTCCGGGCGGGTTGCGGAAGTCATACCAGAGCCCGAAGCTCACGTCCGGAGTACTCATTGCATGGTCCTTTCGTCGACGAGTGTGGTCGGTGTCACTCTCGGGGATGGATGTGACGACCGGAAGGTGCGGCTGACGCGGGTGTTGTCGGAAATCCCAAGGACCCGGACGGGCGGATCGGGAGATGGAACCGGGTGGGGCCCGGGCGCGTCCAAGTTGGGCGGGCCGCCGACGGGAGACGGTGACCGACGGGGATGGGTACCATCAGGCATCGTCAGGGGTGAGGGGAAGGACGGGGTGAGGAGATGGACGGCACCGGATCGAACCGGATCGCGATGGATGTCGACCAGGTGTCCGCGGTGTCGGCCTATTACCGGCGGTCGTCCCTGGTCCTGAACGCGGTGGCCGATGACCTGGCCGCACACGACTTCGGGCGCTGGGCCCGCACCGATGCCGACACCGGCGCGGGGGCGTCGCTGGGTCCTTCGGCCGCGACCTACGCCGAGATGAGTGCCACGCTCTCCGCCCGACTCCGAACGCAATCCCGGGCGGCGGCCGTGCTCGCCGATGGTCTCCGCAACTCGGCGATCGTCCTGGCCGCGGGCGACGCGCACGCGGCGGGCGAGATCGCGCGTGCGACACCGGGATCGCCGGTGACGGCCGGATGAGACGGGGCGAGGATTCGCTCACGGCGCTGCGAAAGGATGCGCAGGACGGCGCCGGGGCACTGACCGAGCTGCTGGCGGCCGCGCGGCTGATGGGCGTACCCGTCCCCGCCGACGACACGATCCGCGCCGGCCTCCGTGCCGTGGACGCCTTCGACATCGCGGCGCTCTCGGCGGACAGCCGGGTACTGGTCTCCGCGCATCGCGCCGTCTCCGATCAGCTGCATCACCTGCCCGAGCAGCGGGTCCGGCTCGACGACGGCTGGCACGGCGAGTCCGCGTCGCTTGCGATCGACGCGGTCGTCGACCATCAGCGGCGCGCAGAATCCGACCTCTACCTGCTGCACACGATCACCGACGCCACCGCCGCCGCCGCATCGGGGATCGACCGGTTGCTGCGTACCTTCTACCTGGCCCTTGCGCGGCTGTCGGCGCCGACCGCCGCGGGCACACCACCCGCCGATCTCCCCCAGGCCGTGCTCTCCGGACGCGTGCCGCCGGACGTCGCCGTCGCGGACATCCGGTCACGTACAGAGCTGTTCACCACCTCCGTCGACGCCACGCTGGGCGGGATCTCCGGCATCCTCGACATCCTGAACCGGTCGCTGGACGGGATAGACGACGACCCCTATCCGGTCGAGCCCACGACCCGGCCCGGGCCGGCTCCCGCCGAGCCACCTCCTCCGCCGGTCGAGACGGTGCGGGCGGTGCGCGAGTCCGCCGAGCAGGAAGCCGACGAAGAGGACATCCCGTTCCGGCTGAGCGGCTCGTCGACCGCGGAAACCCACGTCGCGCAGACTGTCCCCGGAGCCGAACCGGCGGCCGCGGAGGGTCGGCCGGCGGCCGGTCCCGGCGGTGGCGTACCGACGCCGGCCCACGTCGTCGCCGACACCCGAGGCGGCCGCACCTCACCGGCCGACGCCGAACCGCAGTCCTCGCCCGAGCGGTCGGCGGGCGACCTGGCCCTGGCGGGTGACCAGTGAGTCTCGCCGATCAGATCGAGGCGCTCGCGCGCTCGGCCACCGCCGAGGTCGCCGATGTCTCCCGCCGTTTCTCCGCGGCCCAGCGAGATCTGGAACTCGCGATGGCCGAACATCGTCGTACCGCCGTGCAATCGGAGACCGAACGGCTCCGTGCCGAACTGGAACACGAGGCCGACGCCGCCGACGCACTGCCGGGCATCATGTTGCCCGCCGACATGGCCGACGCCAGTCCGCATCTGCCGCCGCCGAACGCATAGGCTGTCTGCTGTGCCAGGCAAGAAGCGTTCGAAACCGTCGCAGTCGCCCGCGAAGCTGATGACCGCGCTCGGCCGTCGGGGGCCGCATCGCGTCCTGCGCGGCGACCTCGGGATCGTCGGAACCCGCGGCGAGGTGTTCACCCCCGCGACCGGGGAACAGCTGCCCGCCATCGCCTTCGGGCACGGCTGGCTGTCCTCGCCGAACCGCTACCGCGACCTGTGCCAGCACCTGGCGTCGTGGGGCATCGTCGTGGCGGTCCCGGCCGGTCAGGGCGGCGTCCTGGTGTCCGACGACGCGATGGCCGCTCAGCTGCGGTCGGCGCTGTCGATCGTGACCCGGGTCCGGCTCGGCTTCGGGGAGATCACCGTCGACCCGGCCAAGGTGGGCTTCGCCGGCCACGGCTTCGGCGCGTCCGCGGCCGTCATCGCCGCGTCCGACGCCGTCCTGCACGGTCAGCCGCAGCCGGCGGTCCGGGGTGTCGCCGCGCTGTTCCCGGCCCCGACCACCGCAGGACTCCTGCCCGCGGCGCGCAGCGTGAGCGCGCCGGGGCTCATCGTCTCGTCGATCGGCGAGCTCGACACCATCGACGGCAACGCACTGCCGCTCGCGCAGGCGTATGGCGCCGACCACACCTCGGCCGACGAGCGTCGTGCGGTGCTGCGCACGCCGCCGGGCGCGACGTCACGCGGCCTCGTCGAACACCGGACGATCGGCGCCCTGTGGGGGAGCAACGGGGCCGACAAGAAGACGCATCGCGCCGTCCGTGCGCTGACCGCCGGATTCCTGTTGCACACGCTCACCCAGGACCCCGAGTACCAGGCGTTTTCCGACCCCGACACCGTTCTCGGCAAGGTTCCGGCGGTCGACCTGGACGACCCGCCGGAGGTGCAGGACCGCATCGCCAAACTGCTCGGTGCCAAGGAGCGCAAGCGTCGTCGGGCCGCGTCTCCGGTGCCTGCCGCCGCCCCGAATGTCGTGGTCCCCGAGACCCTGGAGTGACGACCGCACAAGCGGGCGCGTTCGTGGCGCACGTGTGAGGCGTGTCGATCGGTGGCGCGCAGGTACGCTGACTAGCTATGTGTGGAATCGTCGGATACGTGGGGCGTCGCGATGCCCTGGACATCGTCGTCGAGGCATTGCGGCGGATGGAATACCGCGGGTACGACTCGGCCGGCGTCGCGATCCTCGACGGCGCCGGTAACACCGCGATCCAGAAAAAGGCGCTCCGCATGGAGAACCTGGAGAAGCAGATCGCGACCGTCGGCCGCGAGTCGCTGTCGGGCACCACGGGTATGGGCCACACGCGGTGGGCCACGCACGGCAAGCCGACCGATCGCAACGCGCACCCGCATGCCAGCGACGACGGCAAGATCGCGGTCGTCCACAACGGCATCATCGAGAACTACGCCGAGCTGCGGGCCGAGCTGGAGGACGACGGCGTCGAGTTCGGCTCGGAGACCGACACCGAGACCGCCGTGCACCTGGTCTCGAAGTACTACGCCTTCGGGCCCACCGCCGGTGACTTCGTCGCCAGCGCGTACGCGGCGCTGCGCCGCCTCGACGGCGCGTTCACTCTCGTGTTCACCCACGCCGACCACCCGGACACCATCGTCGCCGCCCGCCGGTCGACCCCGCTCGTGGTGGGCGTCGGCCAGGGGGAGATGTTCGTCGGGTCCGACGTGACGGCGTTCATCGAGCACACCCGCGAGGCCGTCGAGCTCGGTCAGGACGAGGTGGTCGTGATCACCGCCGACACCTACACGATCACCGACTTCGACCGGAACGAGCGCCCGGGCAAGCCGTTCCACATCGACTGGGATCTCGCGGCGGCCGAGAAGGGCGGCTACGACTACTTCATGCTCAAGGAGATCGCCGAGCAGCCGCGCGCGATCGCCGACACCCTGCTGGGTCATCTCCAGAACGGACGCATCGTCCTCGACGAGCAGCGACTGACCGACGACGACCTGCGCGATGTCGACAAGGTCTTCGTCGTCGCGTGCGGCACCGCCTACCACGCCGGACTGCTGGCGAAGTACGCGATCGAGCACTGGACGCGACTGCCCGTCGAGATCGAGCTGGCCAGTGAGTTCCGCTACCGCGACCCGGTCCTCGACCGGTCGACGCTGGTGGTGGCCATCTCCCAGTCGGGTGAGACCGCCGACACCCTCGAGGCCGTGCGGCACGCCAAGGACCAGAAGGCCCGCGTCCTGGCGATCTGCAACACCAACGGTGCGCAGATCCCGCGCGAATCCGACGCAGTGCTCTACACGCACGCCGGCCCGGAGATCGGGGTGGCGTCGACCAAGTGTTTCCTCGCGCAGATCGTCGCGGCCTACCTGGTGGGCCTGGCTCTCGCGCAGGCGCGCGGCACCAAGTACGCCGACGAGGTCGCGCGGGAGTTCGCGGCGATCGAGGCGATGGTCGGTTCGGTCACCGAGGTCCTCGAGACCATGCAGCCGGTGCGCGAGCTCGCGCAGTCGCTGGCGCACCACAACACCGTGCTGTTCATCGGACGCCACGTCGGCTATCCGGTGGCCCTCGAGGGTGCGCTGAAGCTCAAGGAACTCGCGTACATGCACGCCGAGGGCTTTGCCGCCGGTGAGCTCAAGCACGGACCCATCGCCCTCATCGAGGACGGCCTGCCCGTCATCACGGTCATGCCGTCGGCGGAGGGCCGTGCGGTGCTGCACTCGAAGATGGTGAGCAACATCCGCGAGATCCAGGCCCGCGGTGCACGCACGATCGTCATCGCCGAACCCGACGACGCCGCAGCCCGTGCGGTCGCCGACGAGTTCATCCCGATCCCGAAGACGCCGACCCTCCTGCAGCCGCTGGTCTCCACGGTGCCGCTGCAGGTGTTCGCCGCCAGCGTCGCCCAGGCCCGCGGCTACGACGTCGACAAGCCGCGCAACCTGGCCAAGTCGGTGACCGTCGAGTAGGCCGGCACCCATGCCGACCAGGTACCTCACCGCCGACGAGGTCCGCGACGCCGAACGGGCGTCGGGGGACCTCCTCGCCGACGGGACCCTGATGCGCCGCGCCGCGCACGGCGTCGCGCAGGCCGTCGTGGGGGAGCTGAACCGGACGGGCGGTTGCTACGGCCGGACCGTGGGCGTGGTCGTCGGTGCCGGCGACAACGGGGGCGACGCGCTCTTCGCCGCCGCCGAACTCGCCCGGCGCGGGGTGGCCGCCCACGCGGTGCTGCTCGCACCCGACAAGGCGCACCCGGCCGGGCTACGGGCATTTCGGGCTGCCGGCGGGCGCGTCGACGACGCGTTGCCGGCCGAACCCGACATCGTCATCGACGGGGTCGTGGGTATCGGCGGACGCGGTCCGTTGCGCCCCGCGGCCGCGGCGGTCTTCGCCGGTCTCGGCCCCGAGACCACCGTCGTCGCAGTCGATCTGCCGTCCGGGGTCGACGCCGACACCGGTGCGGTCAACGACCCGGCGGTCCGTGCCGATGTCACCGTCACTTTCGGATTCCCCCGTCGCGCACACCTTCTCGCGGCGCCGCAGTGCGGTCGTGTGGTCGTCGTCGACATCGGTATCGGTGATCCCGTGGAACCGGATGCGCGGCAACTCATCTCGTACTCCGACGACGAGATCGACTGGCCCGTACCGGGTCCCGCTGACGACAAGTACACCCAGGGCGTCGTCGGGGTGATCGCCGGATCGCATCGCTACCCGGGTGCGGCGATCCTGGCCTCCGGGGCGGCGGTGACCGCGACCTCGGGTATGACGCGGTACGTCGGTTCGGCGCATGCCGAGGTGGTATCGCATTTCCCGGAGGTGGTCGCCGCTCCGGACCTCGCCGACGCCGGCCGCGCCCAGGCGTGGGTGGTCGGTCCCGGGATGGGCACCGATGCCGCGGCCGTGGCGATACTGCGCACCGTCCTCGACTCCGATCTACCGGTCCTCGTCGACGCCGACGCGCTCACCATCGTCTCGAACGAACCAGCACTCGTCGCCGGTCGTACGGCGCCGACGCTGCTGACCCCGCACGCCGGCGAGTTCGCGCGGCTGACGGGGACCGAGGTGGGGGCCGACCGGTTGACCGCGGTCGCCGACCTCGCCGCCCGCTGGGGTGTGACGGTGCTGCTGAAAGGCAGGATCACGCTCGTTGCCGACCCGTCGGGACGGGTCGTCGGCAACGACGCCGGATCATCGTGGGCGGCGACCGCCGGTGCCGGTGACCTGCTGGCCGGGATCGCCGGTTCGCTGCTCGCGGCAGGCCGTTCACCCCAGGAGGCGGGTGCCGCGGCGGCGCGCGTCCACGCCCACGCCGCTCAGCTGGCGAGCCGGGGAGCGCCGATCGGCGCCTCCGCGCTGCTCGCGGCACTGCGACCGGCGATCCGGGAGTTCGCTACAGGAAGAACACGAGCGGATACGCCGACGCCGCCACGCTGATCGTCGTGACGACCGCGAGCAACACCAGGTCGACGATCGGACCCGTCCGATGCAAGTCGTCGGCACCGAGTCGTCTGACGAGCGACATGATCGACGCGGCCGCTGCGCAGACGGTCGCGACGACACCCACCACATACAGGACCGCTGCCGCGAAGACCCAGCCGTCGGAGTCGTTCCCGCCCAGCGCCTGGAGGATCGCGACGAAGAACAGGACCGCGCACGTGAACAGGGAGACCCAGGCGACGCCGTTCGACACCCACGCGGTCACCGATGCGCGCAGGCCGGGCGTGCGGCGCGGGGGACCGGCGGAGACACCGGGGCGTACACGCCCGGACCGACGGGGGCGTACACGCCCGGGTCGACGGGGACGAAGTCATCGGGGAAGCCGGGCACGGGGTTCATGGTGGCGTACATGATCGCTTTCTGCGGAGGTGAGCAGCATCTCTCCTCCACACAACCGGGTCCACGGCGCCGCCGCATCGGTGTGATTACTCATACCCGGCCGGGTGAAATGGCTGGTCACGGCGCTCCGCGGGTCGGCGCGCACAAATCGGTCGCGACGATCTGGGAGAATGGTCGGCGATGACTTCACCTGCCCTGACCGCGACCGTCGACCTCGGCGCCATCGCGCACAACGTCGACGTGTTGCGTACCGCCTCGAATGCTGCCGTGATGGCGGTCGTGAAGGCCGACGCCTACGGCCACGGCGCCGTCCCGGTTGCGAAGGCCGCCCTGGCCGCGGGTGCCGCCGAGTTGGGCGTCGCGCACATCACCGAGGCCCGCGCACTGCGTGCGGCCGGTGTCGACGCCCCGATCACCGCCTGGCTGCACGCCCCGGGCGCGGACTTCGAGGGAGCGGTCACCGACCACATCGGGATCGCGCTGTCCTCGTCACGACAGCTCGACGCCGTGGTCGCCGCCGCTCGTGCGACCGGCGTCGCGGCGAGCGTCACGGCCAAGGTCGACACCGGACTCAACCGGAGCGGCATCGCCGCCGAAGAATGGGACGACTTCGCCGAGCAGGTCGCGAAGGCGCACGCCGAGGGCGCGGTCACCCTCCGTGCGGTGATGTGTCACCTCGCCCGCGGTGACGAACCCGACCATCCGCTCAACAGTGAACAGGCCGCCCGGCTCGACGCCGCGGCCGCCGACCTCGCCCGCCTCGGCGCCGCGCCCGAGATCATGCACATCGCGAATTCGCCTGCGGCGCTGACCCGTCCGGACCTGGCGCGCGACATGGTCCGGCCCGGGGTCGCTGTCTACGGCCGGACGCCGGTCCCCGAGCTCGGCGACTTCGGGCTCATTCCGGCGATGACGCTGTCCGCGCCGGTCGCCCTGGTCAAGAAGGTCGCCGCCGGAGCGGGCGTCTCCTACAGCCACACCTGGATCGCACCGCACGACACCGTCGTCGCGGTGATCCCGCGGGTTATGCCGACGGCGTGCCGCGACTGCTGTCGGGTCGCATCAAGGTCCGGATCGGCGACCGCCTCTTCGGCGGGATCGGCCGGATCTGCATGGATCAGCTGGTCATCGACCTCGGGCCGGACGGGGCCGGGGTCCGGGAGGGCGACGAGGTCGAACTCTTCGGCACCGGGGCCCGCGGCGGCCCCACCGCCAAGGACTGGGCCGACGCCATCGGCACGATCGACTACGAGATCGTGTCCCAGATCGGCAACCGCGTGGTCCGGCGCTACCTGAACGCGGGCTCGCCTCGCGGTGACGCGGTGGCCGACGAGTGAGCGGGGTGAGCGTGGTGGACGAATCCGAACGCATCGGGCTGCTGGCCGGGGTGGCCGGTGTCGCGGCGCTTGGCGGTATGGCGGCGATCGGCGCGGCGCGCAACATCGCGCGCAAGAGCGTCGTCGGCAAGGCCGATCCGCACGCCGACATCGACCTCACCGCGCTGTACGACGAGCAGGCGTGGACGGTGACCACCGACGACGGCCTCGACCTCGCGGTCCGGACCGTCGACCTCGGTGACGTCGCCGACGGCACACCTCCCGAGCTCACCGTCGTCTTCGTGCACGGATTCAGCCTGCGACTGGCGAGTTGGCATTTCCAGCGCGAGCAGCTCGCGGCGGACTGGGCCGATCGCAACTACCGGTTCGTCTTCTACGACCACCGCGGACACGGCGAGAGCGATCCCGCGCCGGCCGAGACCTGCACGATCGCGCAGCTCGCCGACGATGCCGCGGCGGTGATCCGTTCGACGGTGACCAGCGGACCCGTTGTGGTGGTGGGTCATTCGATGGGCGGGATGACGGTGATGGGTCTGGCGCGCCGTCACCCGGCGCTGTTCTCGTCCGCCGGTCCGGTCGCCGGCGTGGGTCTCGTCGCAACTGCGTCGCGCGGCCTCACCGAGGCGGGACTCGGTGAGGGACTGGGCAATCCGGTTGTCGATGCCTTCCGCCTGAGTGTCCGGCGCGCACCGCGTCTGGTCCAGGCCGGCCGCGGACTGACCCGCCAGGCGCTCGAGCCCGTGCTCGTCGCGGCCAGCTTCGGTCCGGCGTTCTTCAGCCCGGCACTCGGACGTGCCGTGGAGAAGATGATCCAGAACACGCCGATCGAGACCATTGTGAATTTCTTGCACGCCTTGGAGATCCACGACGAGTCGACGGCGCTGCCGGTGCTGGCGCAGGTGCCCACGACCGTCGTGTGCGGCGACAAGGACCGGTTGACGCCCCTGCCGAACTCGGTGCGCATGTACTCCCAGCTCGGTCCGGATTCCCGTCTGGTGGTGGTCAAGGGGGCCGGTCACATGGTTCAGATGGAGGAGCCCCGATTGGTCAGCGACGCGATCGTCGATCTCGTGGACCGCGCACGGATCGCCCTGCCGGCGCCCCGGCGGCGCTGGTGGAAGAAGCGGGCTAAGGCATGAGCGCCCACCCGACGCCGGTCACCGACCGGACCGGAACCCGCGAGCTGCCCGAGGTCGCCGACACCGAGGCGTTCGGCGCCGAACTCGCGACCGTGCTGTCACCCGGTGACCTGGTGATCCTCGACGGTCCGCTCGGTGCGGGCAAGACCGCCCTGGCGCGCGGTATCGGCGCAGGTCTGGGGATCGAGGGCCGCGTCACGTCGCCGACCTTCATCATCGCGCGCGAGCACCGGCCGGGCCGTCCCGGCGGTGCGGCGATGGTCCACGTCGACGCGTACCGGCTCGGGCTGGCGGGCGGCGACGGGGAAGGGGGACCGGCACGAGGCGGTCTCGACGAACTCGACGCCCTCGACCTGGACACCGAGCTGACCGACGCGGTCGTGGTGGTCGAATGGGGTGAGGGTGTGGCCGAGCGGCTGGCCGAGCGATACCTGGTCGTGCGGTTGCGTCGCGACGTGGACACCGATGTGCGACATGTGGAATGGGAGTGGGTGACCGACAAATGAGTTCGGCTGAACGGGGGGTCGACGCGGCGCGGACGGTGCTCGCGATCGACACCGCGACCGACTCGGTGGTCACCGGGGTCGTCGAACTGACCGGCGAGACGATCGCCGACGTGCGGGTGCTCGCCGAACGCGTGGTCACCGACCATCGCCGGCACGCGGAGCTGCTCACCACCCTCATCGCGGAATGCCTTGCCGAATCGGGGATCTCCCGCGACGCCCTGTCCGCGGTGGTCGTCGGCTGCGGACCCGGGCCGTTCACCGGCCTGCGCGTGGGCATGGCCACCGGCGCGGCCTTCGCCGACGCACTCGGCATCCCCGCGTACGGCGTCTGTTCGCTGGACGCGCTCGCCCTCGAGACGATTCCGCCCGCCGCGAGCCCGGATGTCCTCGTCGTCACCGACGCCCGACGCCGAGAGGTGTACTGGGCGTTGTACCGCGACGGGGCGCGGGTGCGCGGACCCGAGGTCACCGCGCCCGCGGCGGTCGCCGAGGAGCTGTCCGCGGTGTTCACCGCAGGCGAGGTCGGAGCGGTGTCCGGTTCGGCGGCGCATCTCGAGCTGGTCGGCTGGACCGGTGCGCCGCCGCAGGTGACCGTCCCGTCGGCCCGCGGACTCGTCGCCGCGGCCGCATCGGCGATCGAGGCCGGCGGGGTTCCCGAACCCCTTGTGCCGCTTTATCTCCGACGCCCCGACGCGGTCGAGCAGAGGGCCCGGAAGCTGGGGGCGGCACGATGACGGCCCCGGAGCTGATCATCGATGCGCTGACCTACGGCGACATCCCGCAGTGCGCCGCGCTGGAGAAGCAGATGTTCGCCGAGGACTCGCCGTGGCCGGCGTCGGCGTTCCGGGCCGAACTGAACGCGCCGTACAACACCTACTTCGCGGCGCGGGAACGCGCGGGCGGCGAGGTCATCGGCTATGCCGGGATCTCCACGCTCGGCCAGCCGGACGCCTATGAATGCGAGATCCACACGATCGCAGTCGATCCCGCCCACCGCGGGCGGGGCATCGGCAAGACGCTGCTGGAGGCGATGCTGACGGTGGCCGATGCGGTCGACGCCCCGGTCTTCCTCGAGGTCCGCACCGACAACGACGTCGCGATCACCCTGTACTCCCGGCATGGGTTCAGCACTGCCGGAATCCGCCGTAACTACTATCAGCCGTCCGGTGCGGATGCGTACACGATGTTGCGGGTCCCGAGTTCGGGACGGCCGCTCGAACCCGAGGAGGGCCCGGCGTGATCGTCATGGGCATCGAGAGTTCCTGCGACGAGACCGGAGTCGGCATCGTGCGCTGGACGCCGGTCGACGGTGACGCGCCGGGTCACGCGACGCTGCTCGCCGACGAGGTCGCCTCGAGCGTCGACGAACACGCGCGCTTCGGCGGCGTGGTCCCCGAGATCGCCTCGCGCGCACACCTCGAGGCCATCGTGCCGACGATGCGCCGTGCCCGCGAGGCCGCCGGCATCGACCGGCCCGACGCCATCGCGGTCACCATCGGACCCGGCCTCGCGGGCGCGCTGCTCGTCGGCGTCGCCGCGGCCAAGGCGTACGCCCTCGCCTGGGACGTCCCGCTGTACGCGATGAACCATCTCGGCGGACACGTCGCGGTGGACACCCTCGAACACGGACCGATGCCCGAGTGCGTCGCCCTGCTCGTCTCCGGCGGTCACACGCATCTGTTGCACGTCACCGATCTCGCGGAGCCGATCGTCGAACTCGGCACCACTGTCGACGACGCGGCGGGGGAGGCCTTCGACAAGATCGCCCGACTGCTCGACCTCGGTTTCCCGGGCGGCCCGGCTCTCGACCGTGCCGCACGTGACGGCGACCCGAAGGCCATCGCGTTCCCGCGCGGGATGACCGGACCGCGCGACGCCCGCAACGACTTCTCCTTCAGCGGCCTCAAGACCGCCGTCGCGCGGTATGTGGAGAAGTGCGAGCGCGACGGGGTCGCGGTTCCGGTGGCCGACGTCGCGGCGTCGTTCCAGGAGGCCGTCGCCGACGTGCTCACCATGAAAGCGGTCCGCGCGTGCGGTGACCTGGGTGTCGACACCCTCGTCCTCGGTGGCGGCGCGACCGCCAACTCGCGCATCCGCTCGCTCGCCGAGGAACGCTGTGCGGCCGCCGGGATCACGTTGCGCGTACCCAAGCCGCGACTGTGCACCGACAACGGGGTCATGATCGCGACCCTGGGCGCACATGTGATCGCCGGAGGGGCGGCGCCGTCGCCCCTGACGGTGGCTTCCGACCCGGCGATGTCGGTGCGGGTCAGTCAGCTCTGAGGCCTCCACCGGCGCCCGGGGCTCCGTGAGCTGCGATCGCTGCGAGCGAAACACCGGCATTTCGCACCCTCCACCCTTGAGTGCTGGCACTCGCACGTATAGAGTGCTAGTCGGCGCTGAACGAAGCCTCGGACACCCGCGACGACGAGGTTTTGTCCCAGGGCCATGAACGTGCAGATTCTTTCTCAGTACGAAAGTTGAGGACTCACATCGTGGCGAGCGTGAACATCAAGCCGCTTGAGGACAAGATCCTGGTGCAGGCCGTCGAGGCCGAGACGACCACCGCCTCGGGCCTGGTCATCCCGGACTCCGCCAAGGAGAAGCCGCAGGAAGGCACCGTCATCGCCGTCGGCGAGGGTCGGGTCACCGAGCAGGGCAACCGCGTCCCCGTGGACGTCAAGGAAGGTGACACCGTCATCTACAGCAAGTACGGCGGCACCGAGATCAAGTACGCCGGCGAGGAGTACCTGATCCTCTCGGCGCGCGACGTCCTCGCCGTCATCGGCAAGTAGGACTCGGGCTCTACAGACCCCGCGAGTCGTTCGCGACTCGACGCACCGCCCCGGCTCCCCGTGCAGGGGTACCGGGGCGGTGTGCGTTGTGTCGACCGACTCCCGTGAAGAAAGAGATTCATGGCCAAGCAGATTGAATTCAACGAAACCGCGCGGCGGGCGCTCGAGCGAGGCATCGATCAGCTCGCCGACACCGTGAAGGTCACCCTCGGCCCGCGCGGCCGGCACGTGGTGCTCGCCAAGGCATTCGGTGGCCCCAGCGTCACCAACGACGGCGTCACCATCGCCCGCGACATCGACCTCGAGGACCCCTTCGAGAACCTCGGTGCCCAGCTGGTGAAGTCGGTGGCGACCAAGACCAACGACGTCGCGGGCGACGGCACCACGACGGCGACCGTTCTCGCGCAGGCGATGGTCAAGGCCGGCATGCGCAACGTCGCCGCCGGTGCCAACCCGATCGCACTCGGTCAGGGCATCAGCAAGGCCGCCGACGCCCTGAGCGAGGCCCTGCTGGCCGCCGCGACCCCGGTCGCCGGCGAGCAGTCCATCGCCCAGATCGCGACCGTCTCCTCGCGCGACGAGGAGATCGGTGAGATGGTCGGCAAGGCGATGACCGTGGTCGGCGCCGACGGCGTCGTCACCGTCGAAGAGGGCTCGGGCCTGCAGACCGAACTCGAGATCACCGAGGGCGTGCAGTTCGACAAGGGCTTCCTCTCGCCGTACTTCGTCACCGACATCGACAGCCAGGAAGCGGTCCTCGAGGACGCGCTCGTCCTGCTGTACCGCGACAAGGTCAGCTCGCTGCCCGAGTTCCTGCCGCTGCTGGAGAAGGTCGTCGAGGCGGGCAAGTCGCTGCTGATCGTCGCCGAGGACGTCGAGGGGGAGCCGCTGTCGACGCTCGTGGTGAACTCGATCCGCAAGACGATCCGCGCCGTGGCGGTCAAGTCGCCGTTCTTCGGTGACCGCCGTAAGGCGTTCATGGAGGATCTGGCGGTCGTCACCGGCGGCACCGTGGTCACCTCGGACGTGGGCCTGAGCCTGTCGACCGTGGGCCTCGAGGTCCTCGGCTCGGCGCGTCGTGTCGTCGTCACCAAGGACGCCACCACCATCGTCGAGGGTGCGGGCACCAAGGAGGCCATCGCCGGCCGCGCCGCGCAGCTGCGTCGTGAGATCGAGGACTCGGACTCCGACTGGGACAAGGAGAAGCTCTCCGAGCGTCTGGCAAAGCTGGCCGGCGGCGTCGCGGTCATCCGCGTCGGTGCGGCCACCGAGACCTCGCTCAAGGAGCGCAAGCACCGCGTCGAAGATGCCGTCGCCGCAGCCAAGGCCGCGGTCGAGGAGGGCATCATCCCCGGTGGCGGTTCGGCCATCGTGCAGGCGTCGAAGGTGCTCGACGAGCTCGCCGCCTCGCTGACCGACGACGAGGCGCTGGGCGTCCGCGTGGTGCGCGACGCAGCCAAGGCCCCGCTGTTCTGGATCGCCTCCAACGCCGGTCTCGACGGTGCCGTGGTGGTCGACAAGGTGTCCAACCTCGGCCAGAACGAGGGCTTCAACGCCGCGAGCCTCACCTACGGTGATCTCGTCGGCGAGGGCATCATCGATCCGGTGAAGGTGACCCGTTCCGCGGTCGTCAACGCCGCGTCGGTCGCCCGCATGGTGCTGACCACCGAGACCGCGGTCACCGACAAGCCCGCTGAGGAGCCTGCCGGACACGCCGGTCACGGGCACGCCCACTGATCTGGCGGTAGCGGACACGACAGGAGCCGGGCATCCTCCGAGGATGCCCGGCTCCTTCTCGCGTTCGCGGTGGTCGCCGGCGGATCCCTCCTGCCCGCCGGCGGCTACGGACGTCTCAGCTCGCCATGCGGCGTCCGACTCCGCGCTTCATCAGGATGCTGCGCTCGGACTCCGAGAGTCCGCCCCAGATCCCGTAGGGCTCGGCGACGGCGAGCGCGTGCTCGCGGCACTGGGCGATGACGGGGCACTGATGGCACATCTCCTTGGCCCGACGTTCGCGCTGGGCGCGCGCACGGCCCCGTTCCCCGTCAGGATGGAAGAACATCGACGAGTCGATGCCGCGGCAGAGGCCGGACATCTGCCAGTCCCAGATGTCTGCGTTGGGGCCGGGGAGATGATTGGGCTGAGGCATGGCAGCTACTCCTTGTCTAGGGCCGCACCGAGGTGCTCGGTAGAGAAACGTCGATTTCCTGCAACGCTGAGGCTCACATTAAGCGGGCCTGAGAAATGCAGTCAATACCGTCGAAATCGGTCATCGGGAGAGCGAAAGTCTCGGAAATGTTAACGGGGCGTTAGATGAACGAAAGGTACTAGCACAGTGGTCACGAACCGTCGTCATACCCTCTGGTCGGACGAAAGATACATGACCTGAGCTGCGAATACCCAGAAGCCTTCTGATTGCCCGGCGGGCGGCTGCGCACTGACCACGGAAGTACGACCATGTCAACGGTTAACACCCAGGAAATCTGTACATTATCCGCCGGTGATCTGGTCTCAGGATTAACGTTTGGAATCGTTCGTTAAATTCATGCAAACCGGAAAAGAACTAGTGATCAAGACCACGTCGCAGGGCCTCGACAAGGCGTCTGAACAGCGTTGGGAGGCCGCAGTCGACTCCGGAGGCCGGGGTGAGTACGCCGCGGCGCTCACCATGCTGACGCGATTGGGCGAGGACGTGAGGTCCGCGCACGGGGGGACGCCCCACGGGCCGGACGCGGCGGTGCTGTCGCTGTGCCGGAGCACGACGGCCTCTCTGTTGCGGCAGGGCGGTCGCCATGACCTCGCGCACGGGCTCGACGGCCTCGCCTACGGGACCGTCGCCGGTGACGACGGCGCCGGCGTCGATCATGGACGGATCGATCCGGTGCGGGCCGCTCGGGCCGACGCCCTCATCGGGCTCGCCGCCGACAACCTCGGGCTTCTTCGTTTCCGTGCATCGGCGCGCCTTCTCGACCGTGCGCGGGCGCAGCTGTCCGGCCAGGATGGGCAGACCCCGGAGCGATGGGCCTCGGCCGAACCGGTGGACTGGCTCACGCACGGCCGGTGCCGGCTGCGCTGGGAATGGGTCGGCGCCGAACTCGGCCTGTACTCCGGAGACGCCGCGGCGGGGCTGGCGCACGCGGAGGCCGCCGACCTGCTCGTCCGTCATCTGGCGGACACCTCGGACGTGCCGGCTCGGTACCGGCTGAAGACCTCCCTCATCCATGCGGCGGCCCTCGCCGGGGTGGGGGAGACCGAGGAGTCCGCCGCGCGGGCACGTGGCGTCGTCGTCGACGCAGGTGAACACGGTCTGATGCCCCTGGAATGGGCGGCACTGAGCCTGCTCGCCGGTACGGGTGCGGCATCGGCATCGGAGGAGAAGAGGCATCGAGGCCTGCGCGCCACGCTCATCGGCAAGGGCATGGCGCTGACACGGGCTGAGTGATGGCTAAGGTGTTTGAGGGTCTGCCTCGGCGTTCACGTGACGTTCAGGGGTGTCGGGGCCCGTAACAGGGCCGGATCACAGCGGTCAACCGATCTGTAACACGGGGATTCCTACGCGCGATGAAGCTGTCAGGTGGTGAGTTGGACGACGCTGTCCGGGCCGCGGGCCAGGGCGATCGTGCGGCTCTCACGTCAGTCCTCGAAAGCGTGCAGGAACCGATCCTGCGCTATTGCCGAGGACGAATCGGAGTAGGAGAACGCCACCTGTTCTCCGCCGACGACATCGCGCAGGAGGCTTTGATGGCGGTGATGACCGCGCTGCCCCGTTATCGGGACCAGGGCAAGCCGTTCATGGCCTTCGTCTACGGCATCACCTCACACAAGGTCGCCGACGCCATGCGGGTGGCCGCCCGGGTCAAGTCCGATCCGGTGGAGGACGTACCCGAGGTGAGCCACGTCACCGGTGGGCCGGAGCAGTCCGCTCTGGACGCCGACGGCAGCAGGCGGATGCGCGCGTTACTCGAAATACTTCCGGACAAGCAACGCGAGGTGCTGGTCCTCCGGCTCGTCGTCGGCATGTCTGCCGAGGAGACGGCTCAGATGATCGGAAGCACCGCGGGTGCGGTTCGGGTCGCCCAGCATCGGGCGTTGGCAAAGCTGAAAGACGAACTGAAACGGGCAGGGGGTCACGATGAGCGAAGGATCTGACTGGCGTCATCGTCGCTCTGTCCACGGGCGCGAACACCTCGGCCGTCCGGGTCAGCCGCCGGCTGACGGTCGTGAACCCGGAGACGATCTCGAGCGCGAACTCGGCGCGCCCGGTGAGGAGTCGCTGGACCTCTCCGAGGTCGGTTTCGACGAGAACTTCCTCGACGCGCTGTCCCGTGACGTGCCCGTGCCCACGCGTGACGGCGCCGAGTACGAACTCGCAGAACTCCTCTCGGGCTGGCGCAACGAGGTCGTGTCGACCCCGACGCCGCAATTGGTGTCCGTCGACGACGTCGAGCGGGCGATCGAACGCACCGAACGCGCCAGTCGCGGCCGCCGCATGGTGCGCCATCTCCGCGTCGTGTCCGGTGCGGCCGCGATCGTCATCGTTGCCGCCGCCGGCCTGACCGTCCTGTCCGAGGGCTCGCAGCCCGGCGACCCGCTGTGGGGCGTCAAGCAGGTCGTGTTCGCCGAGGCGGCGTCGGAGACGCAAGCCGCGTACGACGTGCGCAACAACCTCGAGAGTGCCGAGGCGGCGATCGCCGCCGGCGACACCCGGGCCGCCGCGAGCTTCATCGCGAAGGCCCAGGGCAGCATGGGACCCATGCGCGACAAGGACACCCGCGAGGAGATGTCGGACTGGATGAACCGGCTCCGCGCCGGGGCCGGTCTGCCCACCACCCGCGCCACGACGTCGACGGCCGATCAGTCGGGGCCCGCGGTGACCGAACCGGGCGCACCCACCAGCCCGGACGTGCGCAACCGGACCGAGGGACCGTCGCCGTCCGACGTCTCGGTGACCACGACACCGACCACCGAGGTGCCCGGCCCCGTCGAGGAGCCGGGTCAGAGCGAGGAGCCGGTCCCGTCGAGCCCGCCGAGCGAGCCGACCGAGGAGACGGTCCCGCCGACGAGTTCCTCGATGTCGCGGACCCCGGCTGATTTCCCCGCCTTCCCGTGGACGCCGCCGCCCGGCGTCGACGCATCGGACGGTCGGCCCCGCTGATCACCCCGAACACATACGACTGCGCCCGTACCGAGAGATCGGTACGGGCGCAGTCGTATGAGAGGGAATGAGTGGTCTGAGGGGGCGGGGAGTCAGCGGCCTTCGTCGAGATGGTTGCGCGCGTCGGCGTAGCCGCGGCAGTAGTCCCAGGTGACGTAGGTGTCGGGGCGCGGGTCGACAGCCGGCTCATGTGGCCGCACGGTTCCGTCGATGAGGAGCTGGATCAGGTTGGCGCGGAGCATGTCCCAGTCGTGGTAGTGGTCCTCGTGGCAGTCGTCGCAGACGACGACGAGGCCGCGGATGCCGCGGT
The DNA here is from genome assembly GCF_900105725.1 of Gordonia westfalica. NCBI lineage: Bacteria > Bacillati > Actinomycetota > Actinomycetes > Mycobacteriales > Gordoniaceae > Gordonia > Gordonia westfalica. Next base: position 2,053,621 of record NZ_FNLM01000034.1, on the reverse strand, counting down.
GGGCGAGCAGCGCCTCGTAGACCGCGAGATCGGCCAGGTCCTCCTCGACCGCCAGTCGCTCGTTCTCGTCCAGAGGGATACCCGGCTCCACACTGTCCAGTGCAGAAGCGGGGTCGCTCGGGTCGTCGGCGAACGGATCCGGCGGGAGGCCGGGTGGCAGGTGGTCACGCACACCCCCACGGTAGCCGATCCACAGGCGGTTCCGCCGTAGGCGTCTACAGTATTCGTCCGGTGGAACGCACCTGTCGAAGTGTCCCGTGGAGCCCGGAGTGCACGTGTGACGATCGCCGCATCGGTCGAGTGGATACGATGGACCGATGACGCATGTTCGTACCGGTGGAGACGATCCCGGCAAGGTCGCAATGCTCGGCCTGACCTTCGACGACGTCCTGTTGCTGCCCTCGGCCTCGGACGTGATCCCCAGTGAGGTCGACACCGCCTCGCGGGTGACCAAGAACGTGACGCTGCGCGTGCCGTTGGTGAGCTCCGCGATGGACACCGTGACCGAGTCTCGCATGGCGATCGCGATGGCGCGCGCCGGCGGCATGGGTGTGCTGCACCGCAACCTGTCCATCGAGGAACAGGCCGCCCAGGTCGAGACCGTCAAGCGGTCCGAGGCCGGCATGGTCACCGACCCGGTCACCTGTTCGCCGACCCACACTCTCGCCGAGGTCGACGCGATGTGCGCGCGGTACCGCATCTCCGGCCTGCCCGTCGTCGACGGCAAGGGTGAACTGGTCGGCATCATCACCAACCGCGACATGCGCTTCGAGGTCGACCAGAGCCGCCCGGTCGCCGAGGTCATGACCAAGGCCCCGCTGATCACCGCGCAGGAAGGCGTCTCCGCGGAGGCCGCACTGGGTCTGCTGCGTCGACACAAGATCGAGAAGCTGCCCATCGTGGACGGCAACGGACGCCTGACCGGTCTCATCACCGTGAAGGACTTCGTCAAGACCGAACAGCATCCCCTCGCGACCAAGGACTCCGACGGTCGCCTGCTCGTCGGAGCGGCGGTGGGTACCGGTGGCCCGCAGTGGGATCGCGCGATGGCACTCGCCGACGCGGGTGCGGACGTGATCATCGTCGACACCGCTCATGCCCACAACCGTCTCGTCCTCGACATGGTCGCCAAGCTGAAGGCCGAGGTCGGCGAACGTGTCGACGTCGTCGGCGGCAACGTGGCGACCCGCGAGGCCGCCCAGGCCCTCATCGACGCCGGTGCCGACGCGGTGAAGGTCGGCGTCGGACCGGGCTCGATCTGCACGACCCGCGTCGTCGCCGGTGTGGGCGCGCCGCAGATCACCGCGATCCTCGAGGCGGTCGCGGTGTGCCAGAAGGCCGGCGTGCCGGTCATCGCCGACGGCGGTCTGCAGTACTCGGGAGACATCGCCAAGGCGCTCGCGGCCGGTGCGTCGACCGCGATGCTCGGCTCGCTGCTCGCCGGAACCGCCGAAGCGCCCGGCGAACTCGTTCTCGTCAACGGCAAGCAGTTCAAGAGCTACCGCGGTATGGGCTCGCTCGGTGCCATGCAGGGACGCGGTCAGGCCAAGTCGTACTCCAAGGACCGCTACTTCCAGGACGACGTCCTCAAGGAGGAGAAGCTGGTCCCCGAGGGCATCGAGGGCCGGGTGCCGTTCCGCGGTCCGCTGTCCCAGGTGATCCACCAACTCGTGGGTGGCCTGCGTGCCGCGATGGGCTACACCGGGTCGTCGACGATCACCGATCTCCAGTCCGCGCGGTTCGTGCAGATCACCGCGGCCGGGCTCAAGGAATCGCATCCGCACGACATCACCTTGACCACCGAGGCACCCAACTACTATTCCCGCTGACATCCCACGTGTGTCCCCGGTCCGTTCGGGCCGGGGACACCGTAGGGTCTATGTGCAGCTGAACTCCCCAGAAAGGCGCACTGGTGCGTGACCTCGTCGAAATCGGCATGGGCCGGACGGCCCGACGGACCTACGAACTGGACGACATCAGCATCGTCCCGTCCCGTCGGACCCGTTCCTCCAAGGACGTCTCCACCGCGTGGCAGATCGATGCCTACCGGTTCGAGTCCCCGATCCTGAGTCACCCGACCGATGCGCTGGTGTCGCCGTCGGTGGCGATCGAGCTCGGCAAGCTCGGCGCGCTGGGCGTCATCAACGGTGAGGGGCTGTGGGCTCGTCATCGTGACGTCGACGCCAAGCTCGAGGAGCTGGCCGCCATCGCCGCCGGCGATCCCGATCCGTATGCGGCAGTACGTCATCTGCAGAAGCTGCATGCCGCGCCCCTCGACAGCGGTCTTCTCGCCGAGGCCGTGGCGCAGGTTCGCGACGCCGGTGTCACCACCGCTGTTCGCGTGAGCCCGCAGCACGCTCCGGAACTGACCCCGGCCCTGCTCAAGGCGGGTGTGGAGCTCCTCGTCGTGCACGGCACGATCATCTCCGCCGAGCACGTCGCCCAGGTCGATGGCGAGGGCGCCCGGGAACCGTTGAACCTCAAGACGTTCATCGCCGATCTCGACATCCCGGTGATCGCCGGTGGCGTGCACGATCACCGCACCGCCCTGCACCTCATGCGCACCGGGGCGGCCGGCGTGATCGTCGGCTACGGCTCGGCCGCCGGCGCGACCACCACCGGTGAGGTCCTGGGTATCGGCGTCCCGATGGCGACCGCCATCGCCGATGCGGCGGCAGCACGGCGCGACTACCTCGACGAGACCGGTGGACGCTACGTCCACGTCATCGCCGACGGCGACATCCACAACTCGGGTGACCTGATCAAGGCCATCGCCTGCGGTGCCGATGCCGCTGTGCTCGGCACGCCGCTCGCCGCCTCCGCGTCGGCGCCCGGTGGTGGCTGGTACTGGCCGTCGGCCGCCGCCCATCCCGACACTCCGCGCGGCGCACTGCTGCAGGTTGCCGGCACCGCCGACCGCCCGAGCCTCGAACGGGTCCTCAACGGCCCGTCCGACGACCCGTTCGGTGAGCTCAATCTCGTCGGCGCCCTGCGTCGTGCGATGGCCAAGGCCGGGTACTGCGACCTCAAGGAATTCCAGCGGGTCGGGTTGTCCGTCCACGCCTGACGCTCCCTGAGTAGCGTCCGGAGCTTGCGGAGGACCGTCCGTCCGCTCCCTGAGTAGCGTCCGGAGCTTGCGGAGGGCGCGTATCGAAGGGTAAGGGTGACCTGGGTCATCCCATGTGACAACGGCTATTAGCATGGTCTTCATGGGTTTCGACAAGCTCAACCAGCGAAAGAACGCGCTCAACCAGCGAAAGAACGCGCTCGACCAGCGAAAGAATGCGCTCCAGCGGAAAGCCGCAGCCAGTGGCGACACCGACTTCGATGTCCTGATCGTCGGCTCCGGCTTCGGTGGCAGCGTGAGCGCGCTGCGGCTGGTGGAGAAGGGGTACCGGGTCGGCGTCGTCGAGGCGGGTCGCCGCTTCTCCGACGACGAGTTCGCGAAGACCAGCTGGCGTCTCAACCGCTGGCTGTGGGCGCCGAAGCTGGGGCTGTACGGGATCCAGCGCATCCACGCCCTCAAGGACGTGATGATCCTGGCCGGCGCGGGTGTGGGCGGTGGCTCGCTGAACTACGCGAACACGCTGTACAAACCGCCGACGCCGTTCTTCACCGACCCCCAGTGGAACCACATCACCGACTGGGAGGGTGAGCTCACCCCGTATTACGAGCAGGCGCGGCGGATGCTGGGCGTGGTCACCAATCCGACCGTCACCGACTCCGACCGGATCGTCGCCGAGGTGGCAGAGGAGATGGGCGTCGGCCACACCGTGACCCCGACGCCCGTCGGTGTGTTCTTCGGCGCGAAGACCGGATTCGCCGGTGAACCCGGCGAGACCGTGCCCGACCCGTACTTCGGCGGCGCCGGACCCGAGCGCACCGCCTGCACCGAATGCGGCGCGTGCATGACAGGCTGTCGCGTCGGCGCCAAGAACACCCTGCTGAAGAACTACCTCGGACTCGCGGAACGCAACGGCGCCACCATCATCGACCGGACGACGGTCGACTCCCTCGTGCAGCGGGCCGACGGCTCGTGGGAGGTCGGGACGCACCATTCGTCGTCGTGGGGTCCGCTCGGCCGGCGCAGGCGCACCTTCACCGCCGGTCAGGTGATCCTCGCGGCGGGGACGTTCAACACCCAGCGACTGATGCATCATGCGAAAACCACCACGCTGCCGCAGATCTCGGATGCGATGGGGCGGTTGACCCGGACGAACTCGGAGTCGATCCTGGGCGCGATGGGTTCGCGGGTCGACCCCGAACACGACTACTCGCGCGGCGTCGCGATCACGTCGTCGTTCTACCCGGAACCGAACACCCACATCGAGCCGGTGCGATACGGCAAGGGCTCCAACGCGATTGCGTACCTGCAGACGTTGCTCACCGACGGCGGCACGCGCCGCAACCGGTTCGGGCAGTTCCTGAAGCAGGTCGCGAAGAACCCGTTCCTGCTGGTGCGGCTGCTCGTCGTACGGCAGTGGAGCGAGCGCACGGTGATCGCGCTGGTCATGCAGAACAACAACAACTCGCTGACGACCTTCGTACGCAAGCGGGGGCCGCTGCGTTACGTGACCAGCAAACAGGGCCACGGCGAACCGAACCCGACGTGGATTCCCAAGGGCAACGAGGCAACTCGACGGATGGCGGCCAAGCTGAACGGCGGGATCGCCGGCGGTACGTGGGGCGACATCCTCAACATGCCGCTGACCGCCCACTACCTCGGCGGGTGTGCGATCTCCGACGACCCGGACAACGGCGTCATCGATCCCTACCAGCGCGTGTGGAATTACCCGACGCTGCACGTCACCGACGGTGCGTCGGTCTCGGCGAACCTCGGTGTCAACCCGTCGCTGACGATCTGTGCCCAGGCCGAGCGGGCAGTCGCGTTGTGGCCCAACAAGGGTGAGGAAGACCGTCGGCCCGCGCAGGGGGAGTCGTACCAGCGGATCGACCCCACGGTCCCGGCCGCGCCGGTCGTGCCGGCGGACGCTCCCGGCGCGCTGCGGTTGCCGATCACGCCGGTGACCCGCCCGGGCGTCACCGCCTGACCGGATAAGGTTGCGTTGTGTCCCGGTAACCGCGACACATCGCAATCTGAATTCCACTGGCTCCCTGAGCGGCGAGCTCGCGCGCGTCGCGGCTAATCCAGGCCGCGCGCGGTGAGCGTGTCGGCGAAGCCGTCCGCGGTGCGGAGGGCGGCGAGCACCACCGGCGCGACGAGGATGCGCGGGCCGGGCCGGAGCCCGCGGGCCTTGCGCGCCTCGTCGACCTCGCGCACCACCTCGACCATCAGCGGGATCGCGCGGATCGTCAGTGCCAGCGCGATGCCGATCAGGTCGGTGCGCACCCCCACGTGTCGTAGCGGGCTCAGGCCGCGGACGATTGCGTCGAGCATGTCGGTGGTGCGGGTCGTCAACGTGACGACGGTGGCCAGGGCGACCGACAACGCCAGCACGCCACAGACCACCACCGCACGACGCCAGTCGGTGAAGATCACCTGAAAAGCGAAGATGAACAACAACATCCAGACCAGCGGCCGCAGCTGCTTCCAGGCTTCACGGGGGCCGATACCGGCCAGCGCGAAGGTCACCGCGACCGCGAGGGAGGCGATTCCCAGCGCCGGCAGCGTCCGCACGGTCAGTGACATGACGAGGATCGCCAGGGCCATGGCGACGAACTTGATCCCCGGGCCGAGCCGGTGCAGCAGGGTGTTCCCGGGGCGGTAGACGCCGAGGACGTTCACGACATCAGTGTCCGGTAGAAGGCGAGCGCGGGATCGGGCTCGTCGTCGGCGACGACCCGGCCGTCGTCGATCACGATGACGCGGTCGAAGCCGTCGAGGATGTCGAGGTCGTGACTGACGACGATGAGCTGTTCGTCGAGCGTCGCGAAGACGTCGGTGAGCATGCGGGTGTTGCGGAGATCGAGCAGTGTCGTCGGCTCGTCGGCGACGATGATCGCCGGGTCGGTCACGAAGATCGACGCGAGCGCGAGGAGCTGCTTCTGTCCGCCGGACAGCCGCTGGGCGGGATGATCGGCGTGCCGGCCCAGGCCGAAACGCTCGAGCACCTCGAGGGCGCGAGCGGCGCGCTGCTTCTTGTCGAGGTCGGTGCGACGCAGCGACAGCTCGATGTCCTCGATGACCGTCGGCATGATGATCTGCCGGTCGGGGTCGGAGAAGATGAACCCGACGCGGCGACGGACCTCACGTTTGTTGCGGGAGACGTCGACGCCGTCGACGGTGACTGTTCCCGACCCCGGCACGACGAGCGCGTTGATCATCCGCGCCAGCGTCGACTTCCCGCTGCCGTTCGCCCCGACGATGCCGATCCGGTCCTCGGTGAGCGTCAGCGAGACATCGCGCAGCACGACGCGGTCGTCGTAGGAGTGCGAGACATCCGTGAACTCGATCATCGAAACGGGTCGATCGCCGGCGAGCGGTTCAGCTGCCGGCGCCGGAGCGCCGGGACAACCGCAGCGGCTCGATGAGGCCGGGACGACCGCGATGGATCTGCGCGGCCACCAGCGCGGCGACGACGACCTTGAGGACATCGCCGATGATGAACGGGCCGTTCGACGTGATCGCCGCCCACACCGTCAGATCGGTGCGCAGGATCAGCCCGAGCACTCCGAACAGGTAGAGCACGAACATCCCGCCCAGCGCATTGATCCCGATGCCCCAGAGCACGCGGTAGCGCGGCTTGTCGCCGACGGACATCATCGCCGCCGTGAGCACGCCGATCACGATGACCGCGGGCAGGAAGCCGACGAAGTAGCCGGCGGTCGGGGAGGCCAGCGCGGTCAGACCGCTGCGCCCGCCGGACAGGATGGGGAGTCCGGCGATGGCCAGCACCATGAAGATGACGACCGCGAGGGTGCCCTTCCGGGGGCCGAGGACCGCGCCGGCGAGGATCACGCCCAGGGTCTGGAACGTGATCGGGACGCCGCTGCTGCCGATGTTGATGGTCCCGGGCAGGCCGAGCGCGGCGATCAAGGCGGCGAAGACGGCGGCCTGGGTGAGGTCGGAGATGCTCAACGACCATGCGGTGGTACGGGGAGATGCAGTCATGTCGGTGTCGAAGTATTTCACGTCGTGGTCGCACACTAGACTCGACCGGGTGACAGACTCTTCTGCTGAGGATTTCCTCGAGGGCCCGCGGCCCGTTCTCGTCGTCGACTTCGGAGCGCAGTACGCGCAGCTGATCGCACGGAGAGTGCGTGAGGCGCGCATCTACTCCGAGGTGATCTCCCACGACGCCCCGCTGGCGAAGATCCAGGAGAAGAATCCGGTCGCGATCATCCTCTCGGGCGGACCGGCGTCGGTGTACGCCGAGGACGCCCCGGAACTCGATCCCGGCGTCTTCGATCTCGACATCCCGGTCTTCGGCATCTGCTACGGCTTCCAGGCGATGGCCGCGAAGCTCGGTGGCGAGGTCGCCAACACCGGTGGCCGCGAGTTCGGTCGCACCACGCTGACGGTGAACGGCGAGGGCATCCTGCACCAGGGGCTCTCCGACACCCAGCCGGTGTGGATGAGCCACAACGACGCGGTGCAGCAGGCCCCGGAGGGCTTCACCGTCACCGGTTCGACGCCGGGTGCGCCCGTCGCGTCGTTCGAGAACCTCAAGCGCCGCATGGCCGGCGTCCAGTACCACCCCGAGGTGCTGCACACCCCGCACGGTCAGCAGATCCTGACGCGCTTCCTCTACGAGGTCGCCGGGCTCGAGGCCACGTGGACCGCGGCGAACATCGCCGACGCCCTCATCGACGCGGTGGCCGACCAGATCGGCGACGGCCGGGCCATCTGCGGTCTGTCCGGCGGTGTCGACTCCGCGGTCGCCGCCGCGCTGGTCCAGCGCGCCATCGGCGACCGCCTGACCTGTGTCTTCGTCGACCACGGACTGCTCCGCGCCGGTGAGCGCGAGCAGGTCCAGCACGACTTCGTCGGCGCGACGGGCGCGAAGCTCGTCACCGTCGACGCCGCCGAGGTGTTCCTGAAGGAACTGTCCGGCGTCAGCGACCCCGAGACCAAGCGCAAGATCATCGGCCGCGAGTTCATCCGCTCCTTCGAGGGCGCGGTGAGCGAGGTCCTCGGCGAGGAGGCCGAGGTGGGGGAGAAGGTCGACTTCCTGGTCCAGGGCACGCTCTACCCCGACGTCGTGGAATCCGGTGGCGGCAGCGGCACCGCGAACATCAAGAGCCACCACAACGTCGGCGGACTGCCCGACGACCTCGAGTTCAGCCTTGTCGAGCCCCTGCGTCTGCTGTTCAAGGACGAGGTCCGCGCGGTCGGCCGCGAGCTCGGCCTGCCCGAGGAGATCGTCGCGCGCCAGCCGTTCCCGGGTCCGGGCCTGGCGATCCGCATCGTGGGCGAGGTGACCGCCGACCGGCTCGAGATGCTGCGCAAGGCCGACCTGATCGCCCGCGAGGAGCTGACCGCCGCCGGACTCGACGCCCAGATCTGGCAGTGCCCGGTGGTGCTGCTGGCCGACGTCCGCAGCGTGGGCGTCCAGGGCGACGGCCGCACCTACGGTCACCCGATCGTGCTGCGTCCGGTCTCGAGCGAGGACGCGATGACCGCCGACTGGACGCGCGTGCCCTACGAGGTCCTCGAGGTCATCTCGACGCGCATCACCAACGAGGTCCCCGACGTCAACCGCGTCGTCCTCGACGTGACGAGCAAGCCGCCGGGCACCATCGAGTGGGAGTGACCTGAATGCAGCGGGCCGGTGTGATCATCACGCGGGCCCGCTGCATTCACCCCTCGTCTCTCACTTGCTGCGGCGGGTCCCGGAGATGATGAGGAGCAGGCCGATCAGCAGCCCGACGCCGACGGCGGCCCAGCCGAGGTCGGCGGCCTCGGGCAGTGCGGGTCCGCCGGCCAGACCCCATCCGGCCACGGCCAGCGCCGCGATGCCCACGATTCCCAATCCCGGTGCGCGGTGGGTTGATTCGGTGTACTCGTCCGGCGCGGTGGCGTCGCCGTTGAACTGCTCGTTCATCGCGTGACCCGAACCTCTCCCATGCCGGTGTGTGCGTCGACCTCGAGGACGGGCCCGTCGGTGCCGTCACGGCCACCGTCGAGTCCGGTGGGGCAGTCGATGTCGCCGATCCCGGTGTCGCAGGTGACCCGGACGTTCATGTTCTCGGGCAGCATGACCTCGATGAGGCCCACCCCGTTCCGCAGTTCCACCCGCCGGTCGGCGGTGAGGTCGACCTCGCGCAGGTCCAGGGTCATCTCACCCACTCCGAGGGAGTATTCGGACTGGATATCGTTCTCACTCAACGGCTTCCAGTTCCGATCTCCGGCCCCTCCGGAGGGGACCGTGATGCCGGAGGCCGTCGTGGTCACGATCGTCGCGACACCCAGGAGGATGGCGATGGGCAGCAGGCCGGTGCTGTGGTCGCCGGTTCGTCGGCGGCGGGTCGCGGCGAGCAGCAGGCCCGCACCGACGACCGCCAGACACAGCGACAGGATGCGCGGCACGGTGAACCAGTCCACCCCCGCCTGATTCAGGGCTGCCCCGGCTGCGCCGACGATGACCGCGAGTCCGAGGACGACCAGCGTCAGCGCTGACCGTCGACGCCGCGGCTGCACCGGCTTCACGGGGGCGGCGGGTTCGGGCAGATCCCAGGCGAACGGGGCCGCTCCCAACGGATCCCATGCGGGCGGAGCGGTGTCGATGTCGTCGGGTGCGGGCGCCGGGGTCGGCATCGGTGACCAGCGTTGCGCGCCGGCGGACTCGGCGTCGTTCTGATCAGTGCCGGTCTTCTGCAGGTCGACGGTCGGCGTGGTCGGCGAACTCGCGGGTCCGGTCGTCGCGACACCTGTCATCGCCCGCGGGACCCATCGTTCGAACTGCCCTGCCGTCGGCGGCGGCACCACGACGTCGGTGACGGCCACGGTGTCGATGCTGGTGCCGGGCGGGGCCGTCGGCGTGCGCAGGTAGAGCAGGTACCACCCGCCGAGCATCAGGATCGCGCCGACGAGTCCACCGGATCCCCAGGTGCGGTTGGGGCCGATCGAGGTGACGATGACGATGGCGAGGACGGCGAGCACGATGAACTGCGGGTTGCCCCAGCCGTGTCCCTCACCGTGGCGTCGGCCACTGTGTCCGGCGTGCGCCGCGCGAAGGGCCTCCGAGTGGGCCCGTTGCCGGCCCGGGAAGGCGATCCAGGCCGCCAGGTACAGGATCAGTCCGCTGCCGCCGAAGAAGGCGGAGACCACGAAGGCGACCTTCACGAGAGTGGGATCGACGCGGTAGCGGGCGGCGATGCCACTGCACACGCCGGCGATGGTCCGGTTCTCCGGACGACAGGGGCGTGTCGACCACAGCTCCCTGATCTGATTCTGGAACTCCTTGGTGTCCATGCCGATCATCGTGCTCCCCCGAACGCGGACAGCACATCGGGTGATTCCCTGATTTCCACCCGGTGGGACCCCGAAGCGCACCGGGCACCCCGAGACCGCGAATGGAGAAACGGGGGTGAACCCCGATGTCCGGTTCGGTTCGGCGTGGGAACATCGTGGGGTGAGTGGAACGGAGGTGGAGCCTGTCCCGCGGCTGGTGCGACGGGACGGTGGCCGGGTGGTCGCCGGGGTCGCCGGCGGGATAGCCGACCATCTGGGGGTCGACGTCTTCCGCGTCCGGATCGTGTTCGTGGTGCTCGCCGCGCTCGCTGGAGCCGGTGTCGCGGCCTACGGTCTGCTGTGGTTCTTCTGCCCGCCCGGCAAGGACACCACCCCGCCCGCGCCGGGCGAGCGCCGGCAGTCCCTGGGCCTGGCGGTGATCGGGCTCGTCGCGATGTCGGTGGTCGGCTTCGCGGCGTCAGGCACGCCCGCGGAGTACCTCGTACCCTTCGTCTTCATCGCCATCGGCGCCAGTCTGGTCTGGCGCGAGTTCGACACCTCCCACCGCGCGCCCCGCGCCCCGCTGCTGACCTGGACACGGCTGATCGGCGGTGTCCTGCTGGTGGTCGGCGGTCTCGTGGTGATCGTCCTCGCCGGAGACCGCAGCTTCGGTGGTCTCAATTCGACGATCCTCGCGGTGGTGGCGACGCTGATCGGCGTCGTGCTGCTGACGGTGCCGCTGTGGATGCGGATGTGGCGGACCCTCAACGAGGAACGCGCCGCGCGCATCCGTAACGCCGAACGCGAGGAGATCGCCTCGCACCTGCATGATTCGGTGTTGCAGACCCTCGCACTCATCCAGAAGAAGGCCCACCGTCCGGAGGAGGTCGCCCGCCTCGCTCGCAGCCAGGAGCGGGAGCTGCGTGCCTGGCTGTTCGGGGACCCCGCACAGGAACGCGGTTCGCTCGCCGCGGCGCTGCGCAGCGTCGGCGCGGAGGTCGAGGACGCCTACGGCGTCGACGTGGAGATCATCACCGTCGGCGACCTGCGACCCAACGATGCGCGGGATGCGAAACGATGGTCGGCGCTGGCCGGTGCGACGCGGGAAGCGCTGGTCAATGCGGCCAAGCATTCCGGGGAACGTACCGTCGACGTCTACGGCGAGGTGACCGAGGACCAGGTCGAGGTGTTCGTCCGCGACCGCGGCGTCGGCTTCGACCCCGCCGTCGTCGACGACGATCGCCAGGGCATCAGCCGGTCGATCCGGGCACGGATGGAACGGGTGGGTGGTCGGGTGTCGATCACGTCGACGCCCGGGCGCGGCACCAATGTCGCGCTGACGATGCCGCGCGGCGTCGGCGTGCCGGTGGTCGAGGAGGCGGCCGGCGAGGCCGGAGCGTCCCCGGCGGATCGGGACCAGGCAGACCGAGAACCCATGGACAACCGGAAGGTGCGATGACCCCCGAGCAGACCCCGAACCCGACGGACACGACGGCCTACAACGCCGACCCGCCGGCGTCGACCTACACCGTGTATCTCGTCGACGACCACGCCGTGTTCCGTTCCGGGGTGCGCGCCGAACTGGCCGACGAGCCGGGACTGCGGGTGGTCGGGGAGGCGGGCACCGTTCCCGAGGCGGTCGCCGGGATCGTCGCCACCACACCGGATGTGGTGCTCCTCGACGTCCACATGCCCGCCGGGGGCGGCGTCGCGGTGCTGCGGGGCGTGCTCGACCGGATGGGCGCCGATTCGGAGATGACGCCGGTCTTCCTCGCGCTGAGCGTGTCCGACGCCGCCGAGGACGTGATCGCGACGATCCGCGCCGGGGCCCGTGGCTACGTCACCAAGACGATCGACGGCGCCGAACTCGCCGACGCGGTCCGCCGGGTCGCAGAGGGTGACGCGGTGTTCAGCCCCCGGCTGGCCGGATTCGTGCTCGACTCGTTCACCGGTAAGTCGTCGGCACCCGAACCGCCGCTGGATCCCGAACTCGACTCCCTCACGCGGCGCGAACTCGAGGTGCTGCGGCTGCTGGCCCGCGGCTACACCTACCGGGAGATCGCCGAGGAACTCTTCATCTCGATCAAGACCGTGGAGACGCACGCGTCCAACGTGCTGCGCAAGACCCAGCAGTCCAACCGCAACGCGCTGACCCGCTGGGCGGCCACGCGCCACATCGGCTGATCCCGCGGGTCCATTTCCATCCCGCGGGCGATAGCGGGTAAGCGGGAAGGAATCGGTCACGCGGGAAGATCTACTACCGAAAGTCGTTGACACGTCCTGCGATTCGACGATCTCGTGCCGATCGGGATTGTCGGTGGCCGCTCGTATGGTGTTGTCATGGCTTTCGAGTTCGGCACCATCGACCCCGCCGGGGATCTCCCCGACCCGGGGTTTGATGTGGCGGGGTTCGATGTGTTCGGGCCTCTGGCGGGGCTCTCGCCGGAAGCGTTGATCGACTCCGCGCGGTATTCGGCGTCGATGAATGCGGTCAACACGTGCCGGATGTTGATGGCCGCGAGTCTGTTGCACGAGCATCGGGAAGAGGAGTATCTGCTGCGGCGTAGTCAACTCCGTTCGGGGCAGGCCGAGTCGGTCGAAGATCTGCTGAGGATGACCGCCGACGCGATGTCCGGCAGTGGCCCGTATGAGGAGTTCGGTCCGAACGGGTTCGAGCAGGCCGTCGCGGAGTTCGGTGCCGCGATGAACATGACTGCGGCTCAGGCGCGGGACATGATCCGCACCGGCGATGCGATGCGGTACCGACTGCCCCTGACCGGCACCACTTTGGCCTGTGCCCGTATCGATTTGGCCCGGTTCCAGATCGCGATGAAGCGCACCGATTTCGTCGACGACGCCGCCATGCCGGCCGTGGATGCGGCGTTGGCCGAGGCGATCCTGGCCCGTGACCCGATGTCCATCACGCGGTTGACCACGATGGTCGACCAGATCGTCCACACTCACGCCCCGGAGGCGGTGAAGCGCCGCAACGACCACGCCGCCCGCGACCGCGGTCTCTCGATTCGTCCGGACCGGCATCAGCCCGGGCAGTCGCGCATCGCCGGGCATGTGCCCGACATCGACGGCGCCGCGCTCAACGCCCGTCTGACCGCGATGGCCGCCGGTGTTCACAAGGGTGATGGGCGCACTATGAGCCAGCGCCGCGCTGACGCGCTACTAGCTTTGGCGCACGGCCACCAGGACCTGGACTGCCAGTGTGAGGACTGCGCACCCGAACCGGTTGCGCAGGAGCTCGACACCCCCGAGCCCGCCGTACAGGACTTCGACATCCCCGAGTCCGCCATACAGGAACTCGACGCCCCCGAGCCCGCCGTGCAGGACCTCGACGACCGCGAGGTCGACGATGTGGTCACCGAGAGTGGTGTACCGGTGGCCGAAGCCGCTGATGAAACCGTCACGGAAGCCTCAGAGTCGCCCGAGGAATGTACGTGCACGTGCGCCCGGTGCCGGGCTCCGCGTCCGACGTTTCACATTGTGGCCAACGAGACGACGTTGCAGGGTCGCGACAACGATCCCGGCATGCTCGACGGTTACGGGCTCATCGAGGCCGATGTCATGCGTGCTCTGTTCGCCGACGCCACCCACACCTACGTCACCACCGGTGTGCGCACCGAACCGGCCGAAGCGGATGCGGCGGCCGCTGCTGCAGCGAGCCGGTATGTGCCCAGCAGGAAACTGCAGGCACTGGTCCGGGCCGGGGAGTTGTGCTGTACCTTTCCGGGTTGTAACCAGCCGGTGTGGACTGTCGATCTCGACCACACTCACCCGTTCGACCACCGCAACCCCGACAGCGGCGGGAAGACCGCGCAACGGAATCTGAAGCCGTTGTGCCGGTTCCATCACCGGATCAAGACTTTCGGGGCGTGGCGGGATTCGCAGGACGAGTACCTGGCGACCTGGTTCGAAGCACCCACCGGCCATGTGTACCTGGGCAATCCGTTCACCGGACGGGACCTGTTCGCGTCACTGAAAACCCAACCGCCTGACCATCCGGCGAGGCGGCGACTCGACGACGAACGCGCCACTCGCACCGACACCCACCGTCAACGACAAGACGAGTGGGACCGAAACAACCCACCACCGTTCTGAGATACAACGCTGCGCTCACCTCCGGTGGAGGCGGGGTTCTAACGCAACAGCGCGATGGCGAGGACCACGAGAACCGCCAGCACCGCGAAGAACACGAACACCGACACCGCGAGGGCCGTGCTCGACGTGGCCGTGTTCCGGGAGGGTGGTCCGTAGCCGGGGTTCGTCGGCTGATGGGGTGAGGACGATTGGGTCGCAAACGAATACGGCTGCGGCGTCGACATCACCGTCGGGGAGAGGTGTTCCTGCCGGGTGTGCGGGACGTCGCGGGAGCCGCGATCGCCGGCCAGGGTCGGGGCGTACGGCGGCAGGGTAGCGCCGGCCACCGGGCGGTGGGGCCCCGTCGTCGTCGAGCCGGGTGTCGACGAGCGGTTGTTGCGTTGCGCCCACACCGGCGTACCGGCGCCGGGCCGGGTGATGAGGCCGGTGAGCACCTGATCCCTGGTGCCGCGGGAGCCGGCGGCGAAGGCGGTGAGGGCGTCGCGCGCCTCCGTCATCGAGGGTCGCTTCGTCGGGCTCGGTTCCAGTAGTCGCAGCAGTACCGGTTCGAGGTCGCCGGCTTTCGTCATCGGGTTGATCCGTGCCCGAGCGACCTTGTGCAGCAGCGCGATCGAGTTGTCGTCGACGCCGAACGGCGGCTGCCCCTCGACCATCGTGTAGATCGTGGCGCCCAGCGAGTAGACATCGGAGGCCTCCATCGGCTCCGCGCCGCGGGCGACCTCGGGCGCGAAATAGGCCGGGGTTCCGGTGATCACGCCGGTCTGGGTGAGTGTCACGTCGTCCTTCGCCCGCGAGATCCCGAAGTCGGTGATCTTGACGAGTCCGGCGTTGCGGCCGCCCTCGGCGATCAGGATGTTGCCGGGTTTGATGTCACGATGCACTATCCCTGCCGCGTGGGCCTCGACCATCGCGTCGGCCACCTGCGCGCCGATCTGGGCGGCCTCCTTCGGCTCGAGTGTCGTTGTCGCATGCAGGATCTGGGCGACGCTGCGCGACGGCAGGTATTCCATCACCAGCCACGGCTCACCGCGGTCGAGGGCGACGTCGTGCATCGCGATGGCGTTGCGGTGCGACAGCTTCGCCGCGATGCGGCCCTCGCGCATCGCCCGTTTGCGGACGTTGTCGGCGGAATCCTCGGTGAGGCCCTCGGTGGAGACGACCTGTTTGACGGCCACCTCGCGGTCGAGGAGCTGGTCGCGGGCCAGCCACACCGTGCCCATGCCGCCGCCGCCGATCCGCGACTTCAGGCGGTATCGGCCGGCCACCAGGTACTGGGGACCTGGGGCATGATGGGTTCCGACGGACGGTGGCATACGGCGATGATAGCGGCGAGGGCCCGTCGACGGGCACCGCACTTGACAGTGTGATCGCACATGTGTTCGACTCGCTGCCATGCGATGGTCCGAGCAGGCGGTCGAGGTCGACGACGGGGCACTCCCCGGGCTGAGCCGCTCCGGCCTGGTGCGGTCGGTGCGGACGCCCGACTTCGAGGGGGTCACCTTCCACGAGGTGCTGGCGAAGAGTGCCCTCAATCGCGTCCCGGAGGCGGCTCATCTCCCATTCCAGTTCACCGTCAACACTTTTCGCGGGTGTACCCACGCCTGCCGGTACTGCTTCGCCCGGCCGACCCATGAGTACCTCGATCTCGACGCGGGCAAGGACTTCGACTCCCAGGTGGTCGTGAAGCTCAATGTGGCCGCGGTGCTGCGCAAGGAGCTGAAGCGTCGCTCCTGGACGCGGGAGACCGTCGCGCTGGGCACCAACACCGACCCCTATCAGCGCGCGGAGGGCCGGTACAAGCTCATGCCGGGGGTGATCGCGGCGCTCGCGGAGTCCCGGACGCCGTTCTCCATCCTCACGAAGGGCACGCTGATCCGGCGCGATCTGCCGCTGTTGCGGCAGGCGGCGGGTCAGGTCCCGGTGAGTGTCGGAATCTCGCTGGCCATCATCGACCCGGATCTGCAGAAGAAGATCGAACCCGGCACACCGTCTCCGCAGGCCAGGCTGTCGCTGATCCGCGATCTCGCCGACGCCGGTCTCGCGCCGCACGTGATGGTCGCTCCGGTCATCCCGTATCTGACCGACGCCAAGTCTCATCTCGACGAGCTGCTCGGCGCTCTCGCCGACGCGGGGGCGTCGGGTGTGACCGCGTTCCCGATGCACCTGCGGTCGTCGACCAAGCCGTGGTTCCTGGAGTGGCTGGCCGAGGAGCATCCGGCGCTCATCCGCCGGTATCGCGGCCTCTACGGGCGCGGCGCCTACGTGACGCCCGAGTACTCGTCGTGGCTGCGGGAGCGGATGCAGCCCCTGGTGCAGCGCCACGGGCTGGCGGGCTCGGGCGGCCTGCGGCAGTCCGGCTCGGAGGCGGTCTCGTCCGATTCGGTGGCCGCGCCCGAACTTCAGCACGCACTCACTCTGTTCTGACCCCTGCTGCCTGAGGTGTAAGAGCGAATCCAGCGACCCCGCTGCCTGAGGTGGAAGGGCGAATCCGGCTACCCCCGCTGCCTGAGGTGCGAGCGAAGCGAGCCACGAAGGCCTGGTGAGATGACGTCACCAGGCCTTCGTGGCTCGCTTCGCTCGCACCTCGCACCTCAGGCGGCGGGGGTGGTGTTCGCACCTCAGGCGGCGGGGGTGGTGTTCGCACCTCGGGGAGCAGGTCTTTGCATTGTGTGACGAAAGATGCACCAGTTCAACGTGTTACGCCTGGTGGCAGGCTCTCGATGGTCGTCGGTTGACGCTTGTCGGTGGGTGGTTCTACTCTCTGGTTATCGAAACAATGTTCGAATGATCGGCGGACGAGATCGCTCTCGTGGTCATTCCTCACTGCGGTTCGAGAACCAGATGGCGCAGCAACTTCCCGGCTCGCTCGAGTACCACCACGCGACTGGAGAGTGTCATGGATGTGTCGTCCCGTACGGATGATTTGGCAGGGCTCCGCCGGCGCATGGCGGCGATGTCCGGGCGTCCCGACCGGCATTCGGTCCAGACGCGCGATCCGGCTGCCGGTGTGCTGCCGATTCCCGAGCCGTTGTCGGAGGTGCTGCCGCACAACGGTATTCCGCGTGGCACGGTCGCGCGGTTCGACGGTGCCAACTCGTTGCTGGTCGCGATGATCGCGTCGGTCACCCGTGCGGGTGGGCAGGTCGGGATCGTCGGGATGCCCCGTCTGAGCCTGTTGTCGGCGGTGGAGATGGGTGCGGACCTCTCGCGTATCGCCACCATCCCGGATCCGGGCATCGATCCGGTGGAGGTCGCCGCGGTACTGCTCGACGGCATGGATCTGGTGGTGCTCGGCCGGGTGGGGCCGGGCACGGCGGATGCGGTCGCCCCGTCGCGGGCGCGCGTGGTGATGGGGCGCGTCCGGAAACTGTCGTCGGTCCTGCTGGTCGCCGGTGGTGCCTGGCCGGGTGCGCAGCTGACCATCGAGGCGCGGGTGCTCACCTATCGGCACAGCCCGTTGTTGTCCGGCGCCACCGACCTGGACTCCGCACGTAGCGGTTACGGCCGCATCGGCGGGATGAGACTGCAGGTCACGGCGTCGGGACGCGGACGGCAGTCGCAGAGCACCGAGGTCGATCTCCTGGCACGAGGTCAGGGCGCCGACCGCACGGTGGAGCTGGTCTCGACGACGCGCGCCCGTCCGGTCCTCGCGGTGGCGAACTGATGAGCCGCCGGACTCTCGCACTCTGGTGCCCGGACTGGCCGGCGATGGCGGCTGCCGCCGAGGCCGACCTGCCGCCGCTGCATCCGGTGGCGGTGCTGTCGGCCAATCGGGTGGTGGCCTGTTCGTCGACCGCCCGGGCCGTCGGCGTCCGGCGCGGTATGCGCAAACGTCAGGCGCAGGCGCTGTGCCCGGAGATGACCGTCGTCGCGGCCGACGAGTCACGCGACGGCCGGCTGTTCGACCCGGTGGTGGCCGCGGTGGCCGAGGTGATCCCGACCCTCGAGGTGCTCCGGCCGGGTCTTCTGGTGATCCCCGGTGATCGGGCGGCGCGCTACTTCGGTGGCATGGAGGCGCTCGCCGAGGAGCTCGTCGACGTCGTGTCGGCCTGCGGCATCGAATCGCAGGTCGGCATCGCCGACGAGATCTTCACCGCCGTCCTCGCCGCGCGGCGCGGACATCAGGTGGAGCCGGGCGGGGATCGTGCCTACCTCGCCGGCCGGCCCGTCGCCGACCTCGCCCTCGAACCGAGCATGAGTGACCCGTCACGTGCCGAGCTGGTGGATCTCTTGCGGCGCCTGGGGATCGGCACCATCGGTGCCTTCGCCGAGATGGACATCGCCGACGTGGCGACCCGCTTCGCCCGGGATGCGGTACTCGCGCACCGGCTGGCCAATGCCTTGCCGGGTCGTGTGCCGTCGGGCAGGCACCTGCCTGCGGAACTGGACGTCGACCACACCTGCGACCCGCCCGTCGACCGCATCGACGTCGCGGCGTTCATCGGACGTACCCTCGCCGACAAACTGCATCATCGACTGCGGGACGCCGCGGTCGCCTGCACCCGACTCACCATCGAGGCGACCACCGAACGCGGCCAACGACATTCGCGGACGTGGCATTGTGCCCAGCCGCTGACCCCGGAGACGACCGCGGATCGCATCCGCTGGCAGTTGGAGGGTTGGCTGACCGGCGGTCGTCGGGCAAAAGGCCGGGGAGCGCAGGAGCGGGGCAAGGACACCCGCCCCGACTCGCCGATCGTGCGCCTGCGGTTGGAGCCGGTGGAGGTCGTCGAGGCCGGTGCGCTGCATTATCAGCTCTCCGACGGGCTCTCCGGTGGCACGGCGGTCGACCCCGACGTCGAGGAACGCGTCCGACGCTCGCTGGTCCGTATCCAGGGGCTGCTGGGTGGTGATGCGGTTCGTATCCCGGTGCTCAGCGGTGGTCGCGGGCCGGCCGAGCGGATCACGATGGTGTCCCTCGGTGATGAACGGACACCGCTCCGGGATCCGTCCGCACCGTGGCCGGGTCACCTGCCGCAACCCACTCCGACGGTGCTGGTGGAGACGGCGATCAGCGTGCTCGACGCCCTCGGCCGGCCGGTGCGGGTGACCGATCGGGGAGCGTTCACCGCCGAACCGGTGACCGTCCGGCTGTCGGAGTCGCCGGGTGGGGGAAAGGGCCGAAAGTCCAGCTGGGGGTTGTGCTGGTGGGCCGGGCCGTGGCCGGTCGGCATGGACCGTGCATCCGCGGCGGGGACCACCGAACTGATCGCGCGGGCGCAGGTGCTGCTCGACGACTCACGGGCACTGCTGCTGTGTTACCGCGGCGGCGAGTGGATGGTGGAAGGGGTCTACGAGTGAACCGATTGCGTCTGGCGAACGGAGAACAACATGGCATCCTCGGTCGCATGGCACCAACCTGGTTGTCGGTGACGGTCGAACTACTCGGTGGGCGTGGGCAGGAGCTGTGGCCCTGTCCGGGACGGATCTTCGCGGTCGGACCGGCGCACACCTTCACCGACCTCGCGAACGCCATCAACAGCGCCTTCGCCCGGTGGGACCTCGCCCATCTGTCGATGTTCACCCTCGACGACGGTCGAGTGGTCACCGCCCCGGAGGTCGGCGACGACCTGATCGCGGGAGGACCAGGCCCGTTGAGCGAGGCATTGGACATCGACTCGGCCAAGGTCCACCAGACCGTGAAACCCGGTGCCGAGTTCCAGTACACCTTCGATCTGGGCGACGACTGGACACACCGCTGTGTGGTGGCCCCCGAGAAGATCGATCCGAAGGAGACGCTCGGCGTCTCACCGCGAGCCCCACTCCCGTACTGGGGTTGGGGTGACATCCCCGACCAGTACGGACGTCGGTGGTCCGACGACGACGGTACGGGCCCGGTACCCGCGCGACCGCACGAGGCGCACCCGATGCTCACCGGGAAATGGCCGGGCCGACAACCGGTTCCCGAACTCGACCTGCGGGAGGTGCTCGTAGCGATCAGGTCCGGGGACGCGGACCGCTTCCTCGACGCGGTGAGCGGTCGCGACATCGACGATGTCCTCCAGCAGGTCGGGGCAGGCGTCCCCGCGGCACTGAAGGCCCGACCCCAGCGAGCCGAACAGGTGGCGGCGTCGATCGTCGAGCGGTTGCGCCGACGCGGCGATGCAGGTGATTCGGAACTGGCCGAGGACCTCCTCGCGCGTCTACGCGGAGAACCCCTACCCGGACGCGTGGCCAGTGTCGACCTCGAGATGCTCGCCGACGCGATGGAGGGGGATCCGAGCCTGTCTACCGGCGGCTACATCGACCTCGAGACCGGCATGCCCTACGACGACGAGATGATGGACCTCGTGGATCGGGACGAGCTCGGCATCGGCGAGGAGGACGACCTCGACCCCGACCGCTGGATCCGGTACGACTGCACCGGATCCCGTGAGGGATGGCGCGACATGGCCGACTTCGCCGTACGACAACGCGACCCGAAGGTGCGGGACCGGCTGGAACGGGCCATCGAAGGTCGCGGCGCGTTCCGCCGATTCCGCGACGCCGTCCACGAATTCGACCTCAACGACCAGTGGCACGCGTTCTCCAACGACCGCAAGATCGGTCGTGCACGCGAGTTCCTGGCGACCGAGGGAATTCGCGTGACGGGCGCTCCGGCCTGACGCCTCAGCTGTTCCGGCCCCGCGCGATGACCGGCCATCGGGTGTCCGACCCGTCGATCGCCACCAGCTCGTCGACGAGATTGACCGCGTTGCACACGTGGTTCGGGACCACCCGCACGAAACTGCCGATACCGGGGATTCCCTCTGCCGAGGACGCCGGAAAGTCCACCACCGCATGATGTTCCGACAACAACACGATGCGCGCGTCGTGGTGGTCGAGGAGTCTGCCGTACCCGGTTGCCCAGGAAGCGCGGTCGGCGCCGAGGATCTTGCTGCCCGCGTCGAGGACGATCCGGTGGGCGTCACGACGTACCACCGTCGCGACGGCGGTCAACGCGATGTCGTCGAAGCAGCAGGAGCCGATCTCCACCTGCTGGGCGTCGTTGAACGGGTACACGCCGGGCCGGATCTCGGTGAGGACGTCTGCCTGTTCGGCGTCGAGGAAACCGATCGTCGGGGTCGAGCCGCCGCTCCGTACCCGCGGTTCGATGCCGTTGGTGCGCAACCCGTCCGCCGCGGTCGCCAGCGCGGCGATCTCCTGGGTGGCGGCGGTGCGTCGGGTGTCCCCGGGGCCGTAGGAATGACCGGGAAAGGTGAACACGCCGATCACGTCGAGTCCCTCGGCGACACCCGCCGCGGCGACCGAGCCGGCCAGCTCCGGGGCGACACCGGTGCGGTGCTGACCGGAGTCGACCTCGACGAGCACCTGCAGACGGGCCGGACCGACCGCCGAGGCGAGATGCCGTGCGCCGGCCAGTGAATCGATCCCCACCCGCAGGGTGACCCGCTCGGCGAGAGCGCGCAGACGGGACGCCTGGCCGGAGGTGGGCCACAACGGGTAGGCGATGAAGATGTCGGTGCACCCGGTGACGTCCGCGGCGTCGGCGAAGGCCTCGGCCTCACCGATGGTCGCCACGGTCAGGCCGACCGCGCCGTGATCGATCTGCATCCGGGCGATCTCGGCGCACTTGTGGGTCTTGGCGTGCGGCCGGACGTCGACACCGACCTTCCGGGCCGCTCCGGCGAGGGTGGCGAGGTTACGGTCCAGGCGGTCGACGTCGACCTCCAGGTACGGGGTGTCGATCACGCGTCGCGACCACCGGAACGACGGGGACGACCCATGGCGGCTGCCGACTCGCCGAACAGCAGATACTCCTGGTGCAGGATGCGGGTGGTCAGGTCGGGGGAGAGGCGGTGCCCCATCTCGGCGATCGTCCCGACGACCGAGCTGACCCGCTTGGGCCGGTCGATGATGGCGTGCAACACCCGGGATGCGGCCTTGTCGACATCCCAGGTGCCGGGCTGGTTCTCGTAGGCCTCGGTGGGTGAGATCATCCGCGTCTTCACCAGCGGCAGACGCACATTGGAGAAGGTCACGTGGTCGGAGACGGTTTCGGTGCCGGTCACGTCGCTGAATGCCTCCAGCGCCGCCTTCGACGCCGCGTAGGCGCCGAAACGCGGACCGCGGGACTGCACCGCGATCGAGGTCACGTTGACCACATGCCCCGACCGCCGGGCGACCATGTGCGGCAGGAGTCCGAGGATGAGGTTGACCGCACCGAAGTAGTTGACCGCCATGACCCGGTGGTAGTCGTGGGAGCGTTGCACCGAGTTCACGGTGGCGCGCCGGATGGACCGGCCGGCGTTGTTGACCAGCACGTCGACGTGACCGTGCTCTGCCAGTACCGATTTGACCAGCGCGTTGACCGACTCCTCGTCGGTGATGTCGCACTGATACGCCACCGCGCGGCCGGGTGGGATGCCCTTCTTGCTGGTTGTCGAATTCAATTCGTCTGCGGCGGACTCGAGTTCGTCCGAAGACCGGGCCACGATGATCACGTTGGCGCCACGTGCGACGCACATCCGGGCGGTGGCCTTCCCGATGCCGCTCGATCCGCCGGTGATGAGGATGTTCTTGCCCACGAGAGGGCCGCGGGGGTCGCGACGCCGGTTGCGGGAGCGGTCGAGGTGTCGCGACCAGTACTGCCACAGGCGTGGTGCGTAGTCGGCGAAGTCGGGGACGCTGATCCCGTGCTCGTGGAGGACGGCGATGGTGGCGTCGGAGGAGAAGTCCACCGGCAACGACACCGCGTCGAGGACCGCGGACGGGATTCCCTGCTGGGCGGCCAGGAGATTGCGGCCGACGCGGGCGGGTCCCATGCCCGACAGCGCCAACACCGGCTCCACCAGGGTGTGGGGGACGGCGTCGAATCCCCGAGGTGCGCCGAACGACGGGGCGAGCGCGTTGTACATCTCGGTGGTGGTGAGCGAACGCCGGTCCCCGAGGTGGAAGACGAGTCCGCTGCGATCGGGCTCCACGGCGATGAGTGCCACCATCGCGGCGGCGACGAAATCGACGGGCACCATGTTGAGGGTGCCGAGGTCGGGCATCGGCAACCGCAGCGACGACGGCAGGCGTCCGAGCGCCGCGAGGTGACCGAAGAAGTAGTAGGGGCCGTCGATCTTGTCCATCTCGCCGGTGCGCGAGTCGCCGACCACGATCGAGGGCCGGTACACGCGCCACCGCAGGCCCTCACGTTCCCGGACGACCCGTTCGGCCTCGAACTTGGTCCGATGATAGGCCGTCGGAAAACCCTGTCCGACTTCGAAATCGGCTTCGGTGAACCGGCCGCGGAAGTCGCCGGCCACCGCGATCGAGGAGACGTGATGGAACAGGGCGTCGTGGGCGATGGCGAAATCGGCGACACGCGAGGTGCCGATGACGTTGGCCGTCCGCTGCGATTCGGCGTCGGCGGCCATGTCGTAGATCGCGGCGAGGTGGACCACGTGGTCGAAGTCCGGCAGGTCATTCGCGTCGAGACCGAGGCCCGGACTGGTCAGGTCGCCGACGACCGGGGTGACCCGCTCGGTGGCACCGAGGTCGTCGAGCAGGGCGGCGAACGCGGATCGCGAGGATTCGCGCACCAGCGCATGGATGGTCGCGTCGGGATCGACGGTCAGAAGACGATCGATGACGCGCCGGCCGATGAACCCGCTGCCTCCGGTGATGAAGTAGCTAGTCATGTAGGGATCCCATCATGTGAGCGGGCGTGTCGCCCGCTGGATGTTCTCGTCCCCCCGATGGGAGCTGGAATCTATCTGGTACTCAGAGTTGCACTTACCTCGGCCGAGCGCAATGATCCTTGCGGAATCAACGGGTTCCGGATGTCGCGTCGAACTGATGTTCGATAGACTGTCCGGGTGGGCTGGGATCAGGGACCACCGACGTGGTCGGAGATGGAGCGGGTGCTCTCCGGTCGGGCGCCCGGCGGCGGTCGCCCGGGCACCGCCTTCGGTCCCGATGACAGCGACCATGCGATGTTCCCGGGTGACGGCGGCGACAGCCCGGCCTGGTCGCGCAAACGTGGTGCGTACCAGGCGGATGGCGTCACGCGCGGCTCGTCGTCGGTGGCCTATGCCGAACTCCACACGCACAGCTCGTACAGCTTCCTCGACGGTGCGTCGATGCCGGAGGAGCTGGTCGAGGAGGCGGAGCGGCTCGGCCTGGCGGCGCTTGCCGTCACCGATCACGACGGCTTCTACGGCATCGTCCGGTTCGCCGAGGCCGCCCGCGAGTTCGACATGCCGACGGTCTTCGGTGCGGAGCTGTCGCTGCAACCCGACATCGCCCGGACCGGACACAACGACCCGCCAGGAGAACACCTGCTGGTTCTCGCCCGCGACGGCGAGGGTTACCGGCGGTTGTCGCGGACCATCGCCGATGCGCACATGGTCGCGGGCGAGAAGGGGCTGCTGCGCTATGACCGTGATGCCCTGGCCGGCGCCGGCGACGGGCACTGGCTGATCCTCACCGGCTGCCGGAAGGGTGCGGTCCGACGCGCGCTGGAACGCGGCGGTGTCCCGGCCGCGGAGATCGCGTTGCGGGAGATGATCGAGACCTACGGCCACGACAACGTCGTCCTGGAACTCACCGCACAGGCCATGCCCGACGACGACGAGCGCAACGCGGTGCTCGCGGGGCTCGCCGCACGCGCCGGGGTGCCGACGGTGGCCACCACGGGGGCGCATTTCGCCGCACCCCGCCGCCGCCGGCTGGCGATGGCGATGGCGGCGGTGCGGGCCCGGACCGACGTCGAGACCATCGCCGGCTGGATGCCGGGAGTGGCCGGCGCGCACCTGCGCAGCGGCGACGAGATGGCCAGGCTGATGCCCGCGCACCTCGACGCGATCGACAACGCCGCCGGTCTCGCCGCCGACTGCGCCTTCCGGCTGGGTCTCATCGCGCCCGAGTTACCGCCGTTCGACGTGCCGGAGGGCTACACCGAGGCCAGCTGGTTGCGCGAACTCACCATGACCCGCGCGCGGCGCCGCTACGGCACGCCTGCCGAACATCCGCAGGCCTACCGGCAGATCGAACACGAGCTCGCCATCATCGAGGCACTCACGTTCCCCGGCTATTTCCTCGTCGTCGCCGACATCGTCGACTTCTGCAAGGCCAACGACATCCTGTGTCAGGGCCGGGGGAGTGCGGCCAACTCGGCGGTCTGTTACGCGCTGGGGATCACCAACGTCGACCCGGTCGCCAACAAGCTGTTGTTCGAGCGGTTCCTGGCCCCGGAACGCGACGGGCCGCCCGACATCGACGTCGACATCGAGTCGGACCGTCGTGAGGAGGCCATCCAGTACGTCTACCGCCGGTACGGCCGGGATCGCAGCGCGCAGGTCGCCAACGTCATCACCTATCGCGGTAAGTCGGCCATCCGGGACATGGCGCGGGCACTGGGCTATGCGCCCGGTCAGCAGGACGCCTGGGCGAAATCCCCGGACACCGCACCATCGGACGTGACCGATCTGGCCGGTGAGATCCTCGGTATGCCACGGCATCTGGGTATCCACTCCGGTGGCATGGTGATCTGCGACCGGCCCATCGCCGACGTCTGCCCCACGGAGTGGGCGCGGATGGCGAACCGCAGCGTGCTGCAGTGGGACAAGGACGACTGCGCGGCCATCGGGCTGGTCAAGTTCGACCTGCTCGGTCTCGGCATGCTCTCGGCGCTGCACTATGCGATCGATCTGGTCGCCGAGCACAAGGGCGTCGAGGTCGACCTCGCCACGCTCGATCTCGCCGAACCCGCGGTCTACGAGATGCTCTGCCGCGCCGATTCGGTGGGCGTGTTCCAGGTGGAGTCGCGCGCCCAGATGGCGACCCTGCCGCGGCTGAAACCACGTTGTTTCTACGATCTGGTCGTCGAGGTGGCGCTGATCCGTCCCGGACCCATCCAGGGCGGCTCGGTGCATCCCTTCATCAAACGGCGCAACGGGGAAGAACCGGTCGCCGTCGAACACCCGTCGATGTTCAGGGCGCTCGAACGGACACTGGGTGTGCCGCTGTTCCAGGAGCAGCTGATGCAGCTGGCCGTCGACGTCGCGGGCTTCGACGCCTCCGAGGCCGACCAGTTGCGACGCGCAATGGGCTCCAAACGGTCGCCGGAGAAGATGGAGCGGCTGCGCAGGCGCTTCTACGCCGGCATGGAGCGTTTACACGGCATCACCGGCGACACCGCCGACCGCATCTTCGAGAAGATGGCCGCCTTCGCCAATTTCGGCTTCCCGGAGAGCCATTCGCAGAGTTTCGCGTCGCTGGTCTTCTACTCGTCGTGGTTCAAGCTGCACCATCCGGCCGCGTTCTGTGCGGCGCTGCTGCGGGCGCAGCCGATGGGTTTCTACTCGCCGCAGTCGCTGGTCGCCGACGCCCGCCGGCACGGGGTGGCCGTCCATCGGCCCGACATCAACGCCTCCCTCGCGCACGCGACGCTGGAGAACGACGGCCTCGACGTCCGGCTGGGACTCGACGAGGTGCGCGGGGTCGGTGAGGAGGTCGCCCAACGCATCGTCGACCGTCGAGCGGCCGGGCCGTACACCGACATCACCGATCTGTCCCGGCGTGCCGCGTTGAGTGCCAAGGAGCTCGAGGGACTCGCCGGGGCCGGGGCTTTCGACGGTTTCGGCCTCAGTAGACGGCAGGCGCTCTGGGAGGCCGGGGCCGCCGCGACCGTCCGCGACGATCAGCTGGAACTGCGATCGGCGGGTGCCACGCCGACGCTGCCCGGCCTGTCCGACATCGAGCTGGCGGCCACCGACGCGTGGGCCACCGGCATCACCCCGACGTCGTATCCGACGCAGTTCCTGCGTCCACGGCTGGATGCGATGGGGGTGGTGGCCGCGGACCGGTTGCTGTCGGTGCCCGATGGTGCGCGTGTGCTGATCGGTGGTGCGGTGACCCACCGCCAACGACCTGCGACGGCCTCGGGGTGACCTTCATCAACCTCGAGGACGAGACGGGGATGGTCAATGTGGTGTGTTCGGTGGGCCTGTGGGCGCGGTACCGTGTACTGGCACAGACAGCACCGGCTCTGCTGGTGCGCGGTCGGGTACAGAACGCCGAGGGGGCCGTGACCGTCGTCGCAGATCGTTTGCAGCGCATGGATCTTCGGGTGGGAACCAGATCCAGGGACTGGCAGTAGCCCGCGGGGGCCTGCCAGATCGAGAAGACGAGGAATCGGGGACATCGATGTCGCAGCTGGTCGTGGTGACCGTCAAACCGAAGAGCAGCAAGGGGCCGCTGGTGGAAACCGGACCCGACGGTGCCGTCACCATCTATGTTCGCGAGCCCGCCACCGAGGGTCGTGCCAACAAGGCCGTCGCCGAAGTGCTCGCCTCACATCTCGGAGTGCCCAAGAGCAAGGTCGCGCTCATCGGCGGGGCGACCGCCCGCACCAAACGGTTCCGAGTGGGTTAGACGGCCCCGGCGAAACCGTTCTGCCGCCACGCCTCGTAGACGACGATGCTCGCCGCGTTGGCGAGGTTGTGCGATCGACGGCCGGCGAGCATCGGGATACGCACGCGGTCGGTGACCTCGGGTTCGGCAAGGACCTCGTCGGGCAGTCCCGTGGGTTCCGGACCGAACAGCAGCACGTCGCCGGGGCGATAGTCGACGTCGGTGTGATAGCGCTCCGCGTGCGCGGTGAACGCGAACACCCGCTCGGGCTTCAGGGTGGTCCACGCCGTCACCAGGTTGGGATGCACGGTCACGGTGGCCATCTCGTGGTAGTCCAGACCCGCCCGCTTGACCTGGGCGTCGGACATCGAGAACCCCAGCGGTTCGATGAGGTGTAGTTCGCATCCGGTGTTGGCGGCCAGCCGGATCGCGTTTCCGGTGTTCGGCGGGATGCAGGGTTGATAGAACATGATCCGGAACATGATGTGCCCAGCGTAGTCGCAGGGCGGTGCCGCGTTCCGATCGCTACAGCTCGAACCCCGTGTTCGCCCCGCACAGCACGATGCACAGCGTCGAATCCGGTTCGGGCCGAACCGCTCCCGTGGTCACCGCGGCGACCGCAGCGGCGGTGCCGTGTTCGACGAGGATGCGGTGGGAGTCCCACAGCATCCGTCGGGCGGCGATGAGCTGGTCGTCGGTCACCAGCACGCTGTCGACGGCCGGGTGCTGTGCCGCGGTCTCCCAGCAGATGTCGCCGATGCGTGTCGCGCCGAGGGAGTCGGCGGCGATGCTCTCGAGTTCGACCGGGACGGGTGCACCCGCCGCCCGCGCCTGGTGAAAACACGACGATCCGAGGGGTTCGGCACCGACCAGACGGTCGCCGGGACGCAGCGTCGCCGCGAGTCCGGCCAGGAGTCCACCGCCGCCGACGCAGGCCACGGTGGTGAGCGGACCCGCGATGTCCCCGGCGATCTCGAGGCCGATCGTGCCCGCACCCGCGACGATGTCGGGTAGGTCGTAGGCATGCAGCGCCAGGGCGCCCGTGGCCTCGGCGATGTCCACCGCGGCGTCGGCGGCCTCCTGATAGCGCAGTCCGACGAGGTGGACCTGGGCACCCAGGGTCCGCAGAGTCGCGACCTTGACCTCGGGAGCTGTCTCCGGGACCACCACGGTGCAGGGCACGCCGGCGATGCGTGCGGCCCAGGCCGCGCCGATCGCGGCGTTGCCTCCCGACGCGACGAGGACCCCGGCGTCGGTCAGTGTTCCCCCGGCGCGCGCGTGCAGCGTCGCCCAAAGGCTGCCACGAACCTTGAAACAGCCGCCGAGCTGGAGATACTCGAGTTTGAACACGACATCCCGCGGGCCGTCGACGGTCTGGATGGTGCTGCGCAGGACCGGTGTCCGCCGCAGGTGCGGCGAGATGGTCGCAGCGGCTCCGTAGACATCGATCGACACTGCTGTCACGGCATCGACAGTAGTGCGCTCACATCGTCGCCCGTGCGAATGGAAGAATGTCGGTCGTGACCGCGATACGACTGGATGGCAAGACCACGCGCGACGAGATCTTCGCAGATCTCACCGAACGGGTGAACAAGCTCCGCGAGGCGGGCATCACCCCGGGTCTGGGCACGGTGCTCGTCGGCGACGACCCCGGTTCGCATTCCTACGTGAAGGGCAAGCACGCGGACTGCGCCCGTATCGGTGTCGAGTCCATCCGCAAGGACCTGCCGGCCGACGCCACCACAGAGCAGCTCAACGCGGCGATCGACGAGCTGAACGCCGACCCGGCCTGCACCGGCTACATCGTGCAGTTGCCGCTGCCGAAGCACCTCGACGAGAACGCGGCGCTCGAGCGGATCGATCCGCTCAAGGACGCCGATGGACTGCACCCGATCAACCTCGGTCGACTGGTGCTGGGCAAGGAGTCGACGCTGCCCTGCACGCCGCGCGGCGTCATCCACCTCCTCCGCCGCTATGACGTCCCGATCGCGGGTGCCCGGGTCACCGTCGTGGGTCGCGGTGTCACCATCGGCCGGCCGATCGGTCTGCTGCTGACCCGTCGCAGTGAGAACGCCACGGTCACCCTCTGCCACACCGGTACCGCCGACCTCAAGGCCGAGATCGAGCGCGCCGACATCGTCGTCGCGGCTGCAGGAGTACCGCATCTGATCACCAAGGACATGGTGAAGCCGGGTGCCGCGGTCATCGACGTGGGCGTCAGCCGGACCGACGACGGCCTGGTCGGCGACGTTCATCCCGATGTGTGGGAGGTCGCCGGACACGTGTCGCCGAACCCCGGTGGCGTCGGCCCGCTGACCCGTGCGTTCCTGCTCGTCAACGTCGTCGAACGGGCCGAGCAGCAGCTCGCCGCCCAGCAATCCGCTGCCGGAGTCGTCGCCGGGGTTGAGGGCGGCGGCACGGCGTGAGCCCGGACGAGCCGCACGCCGGGCCTTCCCCTGCGGATCTGCCCTCGTCGGATCCGAATCGGCCGCGACCGCTGCCCGTGGACGACGGCCGGCACGACGCCGAGCCCGCTCCAGAACAGGTGCAGGGTCTGCGTGCGGTCCTCGTCCAGATCCCGTACCTGCTGGTCATGCTCGGTGTGCTCGCGGCAGCGTTGCTCGTGATGTTCGACCGCTGGCGACGCGGATCCTTCGTCTTCGGCGCGGCGCTTCTCGTCGGAGCATTGCTACGCGCCTTCATCCCGTCATCGCGAGCCGGATTGTTGCAGGTCAGAGGAAAATTGTTCGACGTCTCGGTGATGGCGACGGTCGGTGGTGTGATGCTCTGGCTCGCCACCTCGATCGACTCTTTGGGCACGGATTGATTACAATAGAGACCTGAGCGTGACCTTTAGGACGAGTGGTCGCGCCTGACCAGGCAACTCTCTCTGCCCAGCAGCACTGAGTACGACGCTGGGGCAGACGCAACCAACCGCTGGAGTACGTATCACTGCAACACCGACCGATGACCACGTGAACGAAATGACGTCGATGGGCGTGTCGGCAGGCGCCGGCATGATCCACTACGTCCTGCTGACGCGTGACGATCTCGGCCGTAGCGTGGTGGATTCCCGCGTGATCGACGTCGACCCGACCGACGGTCTCGACGGTGCCGGTCGTGTCAACGCCGGTATCGACGTCATGCTCACCGCCGCCCGCGAGGCCGACACGCGTGTCGGACCGATCGGCGTGGCCGCCCGGACCGCCGCCCAACGACGCCACCTGCGGTCGCGGGGGAGCGGCCCCCGCCGCCAGATCCATCTGGTCGCCGAGGACGAGGCCGTCGTCGCCTACCTCGCCGACACCGGTGAGATCGACCGGTTCTCCACCGCTGTCGTCGTCGACTGCGGTGACACCGGAATGACGATGTACACCGTCGACCCGCGCGACCGCCGGATCACCGCCGTCGAACGGTCGACGGTCATCAGCGGCCGGCGCCTCGACCGTGCCATCGCCGCTAACCTCACCGCCGACAACCCCGCACTCGGCGAAGCGTCGCGCACCCGCGCCGGACGCAGCGAGCTGCTCAGCGCCTGTCGGACGGCGAAGGAGGAGATCGCGTACGGGCCTTCGGGATCCGGGGTCGCCGAGGGGTCCTCGGTGACGCTTCCGGGCGGCTCGGGTCGGGTGTCGCTGACCGAGACCCATGTGGCGGATGCGGTCGCACCGATGGTCCGCGAGGCGCGCGAGGTGTTCGACCGGTACATCGCGGATGCGGCCGCCCGAGGTGTCAGCCCGGACGCGGTGGTCTTCGTCGGCGGTCTCGCCAACCTGCCCGCGGTCCGCGAGATGGCGCGGGGACACGAATTCGACACGGTGTGTCCGTCCACCCCCGAACTGGTGGCGGCGACGGGAGCGGCGCTGCTGGCCGGCGAGAGTTTCTCGGGCACCACCCGACTCGCCTTCATCGGGGGCCAGCGGCAGCGTGAGTGGTTGTCGGCCACACCGCTCGCGGTCGCGGGCGCGATCATCGCCGCGGCACTGATCACCGTCTACGCGGTCAGCTCGTCGTTCGCCGAACGTCAGAACCCTGAGCCGTCGCCGACGGTCGGCAGCGTGCCGGCGGTCGCGACGACGAGCGAGGACCGGCCCGACCCGGTCCCGACGACGTCGGCTCCGGTGACGCAGGTCCCGGACCAGCCGATCGAGCAGACCTACGAGCAGCCCGTCTACCCGCCGCAGCCTGTTCCGCCCCCGAGCTGGGGCGGACCACCGGGCTGGGCCACCACCGAGTTGCCGCCGACCTTGCCGTCGACCGGTACGAGCACGCGTACGTTGTCGCCGTTCCCGTGGCCGACCCTCCCGTTCGCACCGGGTACGACTCCGTCGATCCCGCCGGATCTGTTGCCGCCGGACCTGCGGCCGCGGAGTTCCACGCCGACTCCTCCGCAGCTCAACCGGACTCCCTCGCCGCCGCGATCGACCACCGACAGCGGTCGGGGGGCATCGCCGAACGGAGTGGAGTCGGGAGCGCCCGTGCCGTCGGCGCCCGGCGCGTCGACGCCGAGCACACCGGTACCCATCCCGCGCTGAGGCGTTCGGGAGGAAGTACCGGTGTCGTGGGCCGAGAACGGCTCAGGCGTCGCGGCGCGCCAGTTCGACCGTGCGCTTGAGCAGGTCGCTGATGGCGTCGAACTCGGTGAGGAAGCCGTCGTGCCCGGTGTCGGAGCGCACGACCTGCAGGCCGCCGACGCAGTTGCCCAGTTCTTCGGCGAGTTCGGCCTGTAACCGCAACGGGTACAGGCGATCCGAGTCGATACCGCCGACGATGACGGGGACCCGGCACTCGTTGAGTGCCTTCTTCACGCCACCGCGGTTGCGGCCGACGTCGTGGTGGTTGAGGACCTCGGTGAGCACGACGTAGCTGCTCGGGTCGAAGCGCTGCATCAGCTTCGACGCCTGGTGCTCGAGGTAGCTCTGCACGGCGTACCGGCCACCGAGCAACGGCTGCTCGTCGCCCTGCGGCTTGTTCTCGAACCGTTCGTCGAGTTCGTGTTCGGTGCGGTACGTCAGGTGGGCGATCTGCCGGGCGATGCCCATGCCGGCCAACGGGATCTGTCCGGTGGCGTGGTAGTCGCCGTCGTGCCATGCCGGGTCGGCCTTGATGGCGGCGATCTGCGTGTTCTGGATGCCGATCTGGTCGGCGGTGGCGCGGGCGCCCACGGCCAGCACCAGTGCACTGCGGACACGCTCCGGGTATTCGATGGCCCATTCGAGTGCGCGGGCTCCACCCATCGAGCCGCCGAGAACTGCTCCGACGCTGCGGATTCCGAGACGGTCGAGGAGGGCGACCTCGGCGCGGACCTGGTCGAGCACGGTGATCTGCGGGAAGCGCGAACCCCACGGCCGGCCGTCGGAGGCGAGGGAGCCGGGGCCGGTCGATCCCTTGCAGCCGCCGAGGACGTTGGCCGAGATGACGCACCACTCGTCGGTGTCGATGGCCATGCCGGGGCCGATGAGGCCGTCCCACCAGCCGGGCGCCTCGTGCTCGTCGTCGGCGGGACCGGTGACGTGGGAGTCGCCGGTGAGTGCGTGCAGGGTGAGGATGACGTTGTCGCGGGACGGCGACAACGTCCCCCAGCGCTGGAACGCCAGGGTGACGTTGTCGATCCGTTCGCCGCTGTCGAGAGGCAGCGAGCCGATGCCCATGCCGACGAGCTTCCCGTCCGGGACCGATTCCCAGTCGGGCTGATCAGACGCTTGCGCGTTCAGGTCGATACTCACCGACAAAACTGCCTCACCTGTCTCACTTGGCGGCTGCGAAGCCCTGTTCGAGGTCCGCCAGGATGTCGTCGATTCCCTCGATACCCACGGCCAGGCGCACCAGGCCCGGGTGACACCTGCGGCGAGCTGCTCCTCGGGGGTCAGCTGGCTGTGGGTGGTCGAGGCCGGATGGATGACCAGCGAACGGACGTCGCCGATGTTGGCCACATGGCTGTGCAGACTCAGGGCGTCCACGAACTTCTTGCCCGCGTCGACACCGCCGTTGATCTCGAAGGCGATGATCGCACCCTGGCCCTTGGGGGCGAGCTCCTGGCCGCGCTGGTACCACGGCGAGGACTCGAGACCGGCGTAGGCGACGGACTCGACCTGGGCGTGACCCTCCAGGAACTTCGCGACCTTCTGTGCGTTGGCGACGTGACGCTCGACGCGCAGGCTCAGGGTCTCGAGGCCCTGGGCGAGCAGGAACGCGTTGAACGGGGCGATCGCGGCGCCGGTGTCGCGCAACCACTGGACGCGAGCCTTGAGTGCGTAGGCCGGGGCGCCCAGGTCGGCGAAGACCGCGCCGTGGTAGCTGGGGTCCGGGGTGGTGAAGCCGGGGAACAGGTCGGTCTTGGTTCCATCTGGGCCGTCCCGCTGGACGCGCCAGTCGAAGGTGCCGCCGTCGACGATGACGCCGCCGACCGCGGTGCCGTGTCCGCCGATGTACTTGGTGGCCGAGTGGACGACGATGTCGGCGCCGTGGGCCAGCGGGTTGATCAGGTACGGGGTGGCGACGGTGTTGTCGATGATCAACGGCACGCCGTTGCGGTGCGCGACCTCGGAGATGCCCTTGATGTCGAGGATCTCGTTGTTCGGGTTGGAGATCGACTCACCGAAGAACGCACGGGTGTTGTCACGGACGGCGGCCTGCCACGACGCGGGATCCTCGGGATCCTCCACGAAGCTCACCTCGATGCCGAGCTTCGGCAGGGTGTAGTGGAAGAGGTTGTAGGTGCCGCCGTAGAGACGCGGGCTCGACACCACGTGACCGCCGGTCTCGACGATGTTGAGGATCGAGTAGGTCTCGGCAGCCTGGCCCGAGGACACGAGCAGAGCGGCGACGCCGCCTTCGAGGGCGGCGATGCGCTGCTCGACCGCGTCCTGCGTCGGGTTCATGATGCGGGTGTAGATGTTGCCCGGCTCCGCGAGACCGAAGAGGTTCGCCGCATGCTGCGTGTCGTTGAAGACGTAGGAGGTGGTCTGGTAGATCGGCAGCGCCCGGGCATTCGTGGCCGCGTCGGCGGCCTGGCCGGCGTGGATCTGCTTGGTCTCGAAGCTCCAGCTGTCGGCTGGATTGGTGCCCTCGTTGGCATCAGACATGACGATTGATCACTTTCTACGGTCGGCAGGGCCAAACTCGACCCTGTTGGGGTCCGACCTTCGGACCCGCGCTTGCCGGGGCGTCGCTTCTGCGATCCCACAACCCGGTCATCACCCGGAGCACCCCACCGCGGTTGGAGGGTTGCCGATCAGCAAGCCGGGGCTTGACGCTGATACTCATGACCTGGCGACAAGGATATAACACGGATGTGAGTGCCAGAGAACCCTCCCGGTCACCGCGAATCGAACCCCTCGAAAGGCGCCGGAAACGTGTATCGAATGTGTAGTCCGACCGGTTGAAATCGCGGAATGTGCAGTGTGAATCGCCAGTACACGATCATTAGCGTTTCTCAGCATCGTGTCAGGTTCGTCGGAGCCGAATAGGGTTCGGGCAACCCCGGCGGACGGCTCCACCATGTGGTCCGGGCTCATCGAGGAGAACGACCTCATGGCTGCGATGGCGCACCTCCGGTCCCGTCGGACCTCATTGCTGATCGCTTCGATCACCGGTTTCGCCGTCGCCGCGGCGATGTGTCTTCCGGGCGAGGCGCTCGCCGATGACTCGGCTTCCTGCGGCGCGGGCGCCGTCGTGATCGCGGCGGGCACCAACGACCCCGAGGGACGACACCTCGTCGGCGTCACACAGCGTTATACGGGCCTCGGACCGAACGGACAGCCCGATCCGAATTCGCAGTACGCGGGCGACGCCGGTTACAAGGTCATCTACGCCGACTATCCGACGACGCTGTGGCCGCTGGGCGCGGCCGGCTACGACGACAGCGTCGCACAGGGGAACGCGGCGACCAAGTCCGCGATCGCCGGCTACCAGTCACGGTGTTCGGGCAGACCGGTCGTCGTGGCCGGGTACTCCCAGGGCGCCCGGGTCGCCGGCGATGTCCTCGCCGACATCGGCTCGGGTGCTCCCGTCGAGGTAGTGGCGACCGACGAGAACGGCGACCCGATTCTCGACGACGAGGGCAACCCGGTCACCGTCGTCATCGACCCGGACGGGGTCAGCGGCGAGCTCTACTCCGACCCACGGCGGGCCGGGGACAAGACCGGACGCGGAATCGAACTCTCCTTGATCGGCGTGATCCCGGGGCTGACGATGTCCGGTCCGCGCGGGGCCACCGGGACCGACAGCGGTTTCGGTGAGCTCGAGGGCCGCGTGGTGTCGGTGTGTATCGAGGGCGACCCCATCTGCGACCTGCCCGATCCCATCTACGACCCGATCGGTGCGATCGACGGGCTTCTCGGATATCAGGTCAAGCACTTCCTCTACCCGTTCGCGATGTACCGGGACCCCACGTCCCAGTGGGCGACGCGACCGGTCTCGTGCAACGCCGCGGGCACGGTCTGCATGGTCGGGGCGAAGTCCGCATTCGCCGAGCTCGTCCAGGGCTGGGCGTCCGACCTCGGATACACCGGCGAGATCGGCGACTTCCTGTCCGGCCGTCCGACGATCGGCCTGCCGCTCGGCATCACCCTGGCGAACCTGCAGCCCGTCGTCCGCCTCGTCCAGGGTTTGCTGCCGCCGCTGCCGCAGCTGGGTTACGGCGGCTACCTTCCCGACCTCTTCGTCTTCGAGGACATCCTGCAGGGCATCGTCAGCCTGTCCCCGGCGCGTCTCATGCGCGGTGTGACCGCGCTGGCCGCCAGCGTGCGCAGCATCGTGCTGCTGCCGGTGAACTTCGTCCGGTACTGGGCGGGTGAGATCGTCGGGCCGACGGTCACGTCGCAGCCGACGACCCCTGCGGTGCTCGCATACGACGACGCCGGCGGCTCCCGCGCGTCGGTGGCCCTCGCGCGGTTCGTCGCCACCGTCGACGACGAGTCCGGGACCGGCGCGCCGGTGGTCGAGGCGACCGACCGCGGTTCCGACGGGCCGGCCGTCACCGACGTGGCCGGTCCGTCGGGTGACGACTCCGCCACGGGCCCGGACGCAGCGGCGACCGTGCCGGCGGCCGAACCCGACCGCACCCCGACCGGCGGTGGAGACGGCACCGTCCCCTCGGCCGGTGGCAGCGATCCCGGCGTCACGCGCTCCGAAGGCGACCCCGCGGATGCGCCGTCGTCCGACGATGGGACCTCGGGCGGTCCGGACGGCGGCTCCGGG
The DNA here is from genome assembly GCF_900105725.1 of Gordonia westfalica. Taxonomy (NCBI): domain Bacteria; kingdom Bacillati; phylum Actinomycetota; class Actinomycetes; order Mycobacteriales; family Gordoniaceae; genus Gordonia; species Gordonia westfalica. Next base: position 2,016,612 of record NZ_FNLM01000034.1, on the reverse strand, counting down.
GGTTCGGAGAGCTCGAACTCGGACAGCTCGAACTCGGACAGCTCGAACTCGGACAGCTCGAACTCGGACAGCTCGAACTCGAACAGCGGCAGTGGCGCGGACAGCAGCAGCTCGAACTCGGACAGCAGCAGCGACTCCGACGGCTCGTCGAGCAGCGGCTCGGGCGCCGAGTAGGTCCGCCGGGCAGGAGCAGTCGAACTCTGTGAATCAACTCACCGGGTGTAGGGGAATGGCGCGCTCCGGGGGCCGGTTGGCATGAGGCGTGCCTGACGCTCCCACGACGACCTCCGGTGCACCGGACGATCTCGCTCTGAACGTGCTCGACGACGCGTCGTCGACGGTGCGGGGGCGTCCCTCGACGATCTCGGGTCGTGCCCGCCGGCTGACGATCCTCGCGCTCGCCCTCGGCGGTTTCGGTATCGGGACCACCGAGTTCGTCGCGATGGGGCTGCTCCCCAACATCGCCGGCTCGCTCGACGTCTCCGAACCGACCGCCGGTCACGTCATCTCCGCGTATGCGCTCGGCGTCGTGGTGGGTGCCCCGCTGATCGCGGCGCTGACGGCCCGGATGTCGCGGCGGACGCTGCTGATCGCCCTGATGGTGGCGTTCACCATCGGCAACCTGGCGACCGTGCTCGCGCCGTCGTACGGACTTCTCCTGGTGGCGCGGTTCGTCGCCGGTCTGCCGCACGGTGCGTACTTCGGGGTGGCGGCGCTGGTGGCTGCGCACCTCGCCGGCCCGGGGAATCGGGCCAAGGCGGTCGGGCAGGTGATGCTCGGTCTGTCGGTCGCGAACGTCGTCGGCGTGCCGGCGGCCGCCTGGCTGGGGGAGACGTTCGGCTGGCGCTCTGCATTCGCGATCGTCGTCGTCATCGGTGTGGCGACCGTCGTCGCACTGGTCCGCGCGTTGCCGAGCCTGTCGGGTATGACGATCACCGACCCGCTGACCGAGCTCGGGGCCCTCAAGCGGTCGCAGGTGTGGTTCACCCTGGTGATCGGCGTCGTCGGATTCGGCGGGATGTTCGCCTTCTACACGTACCTGAACTCGGCACTCACCTCGGTGACGGGATTATCGGTCTCGGTCGTGCCCTTCGCCCTGATGCTGTACGGCCTGGGCATGGTGACCGGCAACTTCGTCGGCGGTTACGCCGCCGACCGCAGTGTGTCCATCGCCATCCTCGCCGGGCTGTTCACCAGTGCCGTCACGCTCGCAGCCTTCGCGGTCCTTGCCCAGAATGCCTGGGCGGCACTGATTCTCACGTATTTCGTCGCACTGACCGGGTCGACGATGCTCCCGGCGCTACAGACGCGCCTGATGGACGTCGCGGCCGACGCACAGACGCTGGCCGCCGCGCTCAACCACTCGGCGCTCAACATCGCCAACGCCGCGGGCGCCTTTCTCGGCGGCGTCGTGGTCGGTGCCGGCTGGGGATTCCTGTCGCCCTCGGCGATCGGTGCGCTCCTGGCCGTCGGTGGCCTCGCCGTCGCCGGAGTCGCGATCCTGACGGCCCGACGCCGGCCTGCCGGCGCCTGAGTGGTGGAGGGTGCGGCCGGTCAGCCGTTGGACGGGGGAGTCGCGATCGTCTTCGACAGGTAGAGCGGCTCGCCGAGCTTGTTGATCAGCTCGAGCTGTGTCTCGAGGTAGTCGATGTGCTCTTCCTCGTCGGCGAGGATCTTCTCGAGGAGATTCGCGCTCGTGATGTCGCCCTTCTCGCGGCACATCGCGATGCCCGGGCGCAGTCGCTCGACGACCTCGACCTCGATGGCCATGTCCGACTCGAACTGCTCGCGGATCGACTGTCCGATGCGCAGCGGCAGCAGACGCTGGTAGTTCGGCAGTGCCTCGAGGAACAGGATGCGGTCGGTGAGGATCTCCGCGTGCGTCATCTCCTCGATGGACTCCGCGCGGGTCTTGGCCGCGATCTCGGTGAGGCCCCAGCTCTCCTGCATCTTCGCGTGGAGGAAGTACTGGTTGATCGCGGTGAGCTCGCTGGTGAGCTGCTCGTTGAGGAGTTCGATGACCTCGTCGTCGCCACGCATATGACAGCCTCCCGTTAGCCGAATATGTCTCGTGACGAAGCTAACACGGCAAAACCCCCGCGCGCGCACTCGCGCGAGGTTGTGACCGGAGTTGTCGGATGTCAGATCATGCGGCGCTCGTCGCGGTGGCCAGCCTTTCGCTCAGGATGCTGTCGAGTTTGTCCAGGCAGGTTCCGCAGCCCTCGCCCGCGCCACACCGATCGCTGATGTCGTCGACGGTGTAAGCGCCGGCATCGCAGTGCTCATGAACTTCGTCGACGGTGACGGCGCGGCAAATGCAAACGAACATCTCTGGACCTAACGTAGAGCCTGGATTAGGTAATGCTTACATACTCTGCGGGGCTCGCGCAAGGGTTGCCTTACCTCTATTTCGTCTCATTCCGAGACGTCGGAAACGCTCTCTGCAGGTGCGCCGCGGGCGCGGCTCTGTCGGACCGCATCCGTAGGATGAGGCCTCGTGCCACTCTCCATTTCCACGGTCAACGTCAACGGAATCCGCGCAGCGGTCAAGCATCGTTCCGAAACCAACCGCGGGTTCCTGCCCTGGTTGGAGGACTCGTCGCTCGACGTCGTGCTGCTGCAGGAAGTGCGTGCGAGCGAGGACCTCGCCCGGGACGCCCTGGCTCCCGCGCTCGACGCCGGCTGGCATCTCACGATGAGCGAATCGGCGGTCAAAGGGCATGCCGGAGTCGGCGTGCTGACCCGCTCGGCCCCGGGCGCCGTCCGATTCGGCTTCGGCAGCGCGGAGTTCGACGATCTCGGCCGCTACCTCGAAGTCGACCTCGACACCGACCTCGGTCCGGTGACCGCGGCCAGCCTCTACCTGCCGAAGGGTGCGGCGCTCACCGACGCCGAGAAGGACATCGCCAAGTACGAGGAGAAGGCGCGGTTCCTCGACGAGTTCGGCGACCACCTCGGTCGGCTGGTGCGTCGTCGTCGGCATGTGGTCGTCGGCGGCGACTGGAACATCGCCCACGCAGAGGCGGACATCAAGAACTGGAAGGGCAATCTCAAGAGCCCGGGCTTCCTCCCGCACGAGCGTGCGTGGGTCGACGGTCTCCTCGATGCCGGCTGGCACGACGTCACCCGTGACCTGTACCCGGGCGAGAGCGGTCCGTACTCGTGGTGGTCGTGGCGCGGCAAGGCCTTCGACAACGACTCCGGGTGGCGGATCGACTACCAGCTGACGAATCGCTCGCTCGCCGAGCGCGCGGTCAAGTCCACGGTCGACCGCGCCGCGGCGTATGACCTGCGCTGGTCGGATCATGCCCCGGTCACCGTCACCTACGAGTGAGGCGGGTACCGCCCGCGTAAAAGGGCTTTCCGTGTCTGCGAAAATGGACCGATGAGCTCTGACGTCTCCGCAAACGGCGCCGCCCGCCCCCGCGTGCTGTCGGGAATCCAGCCCACCAGCGATTCCTTCCACCTCGGCAACTACCTGGGTGCGGTCCGGCAGTGGGTGGCCCTCCAGGACGACTTCGAGGCGTTCTATTTCATCCCGGACATGCACGCGATCACGGCATCGTTCGATCCGAAGACCCTCGCCGATCGCACGCGTCTGTCGGTCGCTCAACTGCTGGCCGTCGGCGTGGATCCCGAGCGCTCCACGATCTACGTCCAGTCACACATCCCGGAGATCGCCGAGCTGACGTGGGTGCTGTCGTGCATCACCGGTTTCGGTGAGGCGAGCCGGATGACGCAGTTCAAGGACAAGTCGGCCAAGCAGGGCGTCGACGCCGCGGGCGTGGGCCTGTTCACGTATCCGATCCTGATGGCCGCGGACATCCTCGCCTTCCAGGTGGATCAGGTGCCGGTGGGCGAGGACCAGCGTCAGCACCTCGAGCTCACCCGCGATCTCGCGCAGCGTTTCAACTCACGGTTCGGCAAGGTCCTCAAGGTCCCGCAGGCGTACATCGTCAAGGAGTTCGCGAAGATCTACGACCTCCAGAACCCGACCGCGAAGATGAGCAAGTCGGCGGAGACCGACAAGGGCCTCATCAACCTGCTCGACGAGCCGAAGAAGTCCGCGAAGAAGATCCGTTCGGCGGTGACCGACACGGAGACAGTGATCCGGTTCGATCCCGAGAACAAGCCGGGTGTGAGCAACCTGCTCACCATCCAGTCGGCCCTGAGCGGTACGCCGGTGGATGTCCTCGTCGACAAATACGAGGGCAAGGGGTACGGCGACCTCAAGGTCGAGACCGCTGACGTCCTGACCGAATTCGTCACGCCGCTGCGCGGTCGCGTCACGGAGTACATGGACGATCCGGCCCAGCTCGACGCGATTCTCGCCCGTGGCGCGGAACGCGCCCGGTCGGTGGCCTCGGCGACACTCGAGTCCGTCTATGACAAGGTGGGGTTCCTGTCACCGAGGCGCTGACACAGTACTGAGTGCGGTGGCCTCGGCGATCCGACGAGGAGGCGTGCGGTGAGTTCGGTGGTCGATTCGGGGAAGTCACTCGTCACCCGGGCGAAATCGATCTACGAGGACCGGCGCGAGCGCTGGACGTGGCTCGACCATCTCCTGCGGACCTTCGATCGCTACAACGATCGACGAGGAAATCTCTACGCCGCGAGCATCAGTTTCAACGGCATCCTCGCGCTCGTCCCGATCATCATGGTCGCCTTCGCGGTCGCCGGTTTCGTGCTGGCCCGGCAGCCGGAACTGTTGCAGGACATCCAGGACGCGGTCGTGGAGAAGATGCCGGGGCAGCTCGGCGATCAGGTGTCCGACATCATCACCTCGGCGATCGACTCCCGCACCACGGTCGGTGTGGTCGGTCTGCTCGGCGCGGCGTTCACCGGCATCGGGTGGATCTCGGGTGTCCGTGCCGGGATGACCGAGATGTGGGGCGGCCGCGTACAGCGCAACGCCGTGATGTCGAAGGTGTGGGACCTCGTGGCGTTCGCCGGTCTCGGCGTCGCCTTCGCGGTGACGATGGCCGTTACGGCCCTGGGTAATTCGGGTCTGACGCGGACCGTGCTCGGGTGGGTCGGTCTCGACGACGCATCGTGGGCGCCGATCCTCGTCCGGTTGGTGTCGATCGCGGTCTCGATCCTCGCCACCTGGGCGCTGTTCACGTTCATCATGGCGCGACTCCCGTTGGTGCAGTTGCCCTTCCGCAACACGATCAAGGCCGGCCTGATCACCGCGGTCGCCTTCGAGATCGTCAAGACGATCGGCGGTATCTATCTCTCGTCGGTGCTGAGCAGTCCGGCGGGGGTGGCGTTCGGCCCGATCCTCGGTGTCATGGTGTTCGCCTACCTGGCGTCGCGCATCGTCCTCTACGCCGCCGCCTGGTGCGCCACCGACCCGGCGAATGCGGAGTTCCAGGTCGTGGAGGACACCGACGCGGAACTGCATCGGCCGGTTGTCATCTCGCCGACGGTCGAGGTGAGTCCGGCACCGCGCGCCGGGGCGCTGGCGGCGGCGGCCGCGGTCGGAGCGCTGGCGATGGCGGTCATCGGCCGGCGAGGACACCGCTGACGCCGCACGAGGATGATCACCCCACCGAGGAGGGGCGGGCTCGATCTTCGGAGTGCTCCAGAATCCGGGCCAGGCTCCCACCGGTGGTGAGTCCGCCGAGGGCCATCGCGAACAAGTCGTCGGCGAGGCGGTTGTCTGCTTCGTCGCCGGCCGGAGTGAACCAGTGCTGCATCCAGTTCAGGATGCCGACGAGCGACAGGGCCGCGATCTTGGGGCTCACCGGTGGGTTGAACTCGCCGCGGGCGACCCCGTCGGCGATGAGGTCCTCGAGGATGCTCATGTACCTGGCGTCCATCTCCCCGAACTTGCCGAACTTGTCGGACAGATCGGTGCGCCCGATGTTGCGTAGGTACACGAATGCCGCGGGGTAGTACTCGCTGAAGACCCGAACCTGGATGCGGAACAGCGTGCGCAAGCGGATGGTCGCCGACTGCCTGCCGTCGTCTCGCAGTTGTTCCAGATCGGCGAGCAGGACATGCGCCGGACGCTCCACGACGGCGAGTAGCAGCTCTTCCTTGTTCTGGACGTAGTTGTAGATGCTGCCTTTGAGGATGCCCACACGCGCGGCGATGTCCTCGAGTGTCGCACTGTCGTAACCGCGGATCCGGAACTCCTCACCGGCCGCTTCGACGACATCTGTCCACCGGCTGGGGCGGGCCATCACACCTCCTGTGTCGAATCGGGCGGTCTCGGGCAGTCATGGATCGTCCTAGTGGCTACCGATCAGGACCCGATGGTAGTTCGTAGGTGGCCGGGAACCGCGACATCCCACGCGTGAGAAGCGTGGGCGCCCACGAGATCGCCGAGTGGGGATCGAGTGTCAGGCCGGGGAGTCGTCCGAGCGCGGCCGGTACCGCGATCGACGTCTCCAGCCGGGCGAGCGGTGCACCGAGGCAGTAGTGCAGGCCCGCACTGAAACCGAGCTGTCGGCCGGGGCGTCGCCCGACGTCGAAGGTGTCGGGATTCTCGAACGCGTCGGGATCGCGGTTCGCGCTGGACAGGAAGAGGAAGACGCGTTCTCCGGCCTTCATCTGCTTCCCACGCCAGATCATGTCCTCGGTCACGAGACGCACCACACTCTTCGCCGGCCCGTCGTAGCGCAGGAGTTCCTCGACCAGTCCGTTCACCCGCGCCGGGTCGGTGGCATCGAGGTCGGTCTGCTGCCCCGGATGTTCGAGCAGCGCCAGGATTCCGTTGCCGATGAGGTTGGTCGTGGTCTCGTGTCCGGCGAAGAGCAGCAGGACGCCGGTCGCGATGACCTCGTCGTGACTGAGCGAGTCATCGTCGTCACGCGCCGCGATCAGCATCGAGATGAGGTCGTCGGCTTCCGACCTCTGGTGGGCGGCGACCAGATCATCGAGGTAACCGGTGAGTTCGGTCATCCCCTCTGCACCCCGGCGATGCCGGTCCTCATCGCCGAGACTCCCGAAGACGAGTCCGCTGATCTGGTCGGACCAGTCCTTGAACCGATCACGGTCTTGCTTCGGGACGCCGAGCATCTCGGCGATGACCGACGCCGTCAGCGGATAGGCGTAGTCGGCGATGAGGTCGACGTGGTTGTCGCCCCTGGCGATCACCCGGTCGAGCAGTTCCTCGGCGATCGCCTCGATCGCCGGGCGCATTCGCGACACGGAACGCGGGGTGAACGCTCGGCTCAGCAGTCGCCGAAGTCGCGTGTGGTCCGGCGGATCCTTGAAGACCATCCAGTCGTCGAGCACGCCGAAGGCCTCACGGAGCAGCGGGTCGGTGCCGGGACGGCTGAGGATCTTCTCGCGGTACGGAGTGATGCGGTTGGAGGTGAATCGTGGCTCTCTGAGCGCCTCGGTGACATCCTCGAACGAGGTGATGAACCAGGAGCGGTACTTGGCGTCCCAGTGGACCGGATCCTGTTCGCGCAGTGACGCGAACACCGGGTACGGATCGGCGAGAGCCGCGGGGCCGAGGAGATCGGCGCTGTCCACGTCGAGGTCGGACGTGCTCATGATGCCTCCAGAATCGTCATGACACAGGAGTTCCCATCGAGGACGGAGACACCTCCGCCCATCGTCTCGATTAGTCCGAGCCGTGCCGACCCGACCTGTCGGTCGCCCGCGCGTCCGCACAGCTGCCAGGTGATCTCGGCGATCTGGGCGAGTCCGGTGGCTCCCAGCGGATGGCCCCGCGACAACAGTCCGCCCGACGGGTTGACCGGCATGTCGCCGCGCAGTGATGTCCTCCCCGCCGCCACCGCGGCGCCGCCCTCACCCGGCGCGACGATGCCCAGTGCCTCGGTTGTCACGATCTCACCGATCGTGAAGGCGTCGTGTACCTCGAAGACGTCGATGTCGTGAACGGAATCGACTGCGGCGGCGGCGAGTACATCGACCGTGGTGTCGCGGACGATGTCGAAGCCCCACACATGGGGCGACGACTGGTCCCAGACGCGTCCGCTGCGCATGGCGGTCGCGCGCACGGTCACCTCGCCGTCGGCGCCGGTAGCGGGCGCCAGGATCGCGGCGGCGGCACCGTCACTGGTCGGGCAGCATTGGAGGAGTGTGAGGGGATCGGCGATCAGCCGCGAGCTCAGCACCTCGTCGATGGTCAGGCGGTTGCGGAACGGGGCCCGGGGATTCCCTGCCGCGTGCTCGCGATTCTTCACCGACACCGCGGCCAGCTGCTCCGGGGTGACCGCTCCCTCGTGGAGGTAACGGGCGGCGCTCATCGCGTACAGGGCGGGCAGCGCGAGGCCGGTACGACCTTCCGGGTCCGTCGACTCGGGCACGATCGGGCCGGTGAACGCGGTGCTCATCTGTTCCACGCCGAGCGCCAGGACCCGTCCGAACCTGCCGGTGCGGACCGCCTCGTAGGCCTCGACGAATGCAGTTGTGCCGCTGGCACAGGCATTCTCCACGGTGATGATGGGGACACCGGTGACGCCCATACTCCGCAGCACGCGTTGCGCAACCCCCGGTGCGCCGAAGACCGTGCCCACCCAGACCGCGTCGACGGCCTCGATGCCGGCGTCGGCACAGGCTTCGTCGACGGCTTCGGCGACCAGCGAGATGATGTCCCGATCGGGTTGGCGGCCGAGGCGGGACATGCCGACCCCGCGCACCGCGACGCGGCTCATGCACCCACCGCCTCGACCTGGAGATCGCCCTCGGCCGACGGGGCGAGCAGACGCACAGCCCGGCCGATCGCCACCGGAGCGCCGGTGACGTGTGCCAGCACGCGAGGACCGTGATCGAGGTCGACGTAGGCGATCTCGTACGGCGGGACGTGTGTTCCGACGGCGATGTTGACGACGGTGCGGCTCCAGACGGTGCCGGTGTCGCCGAAGCGTTCCGGGTTCACGTTTCCGGCGCAGCCGGGGCAGTGCGGCCAGGCGTAGGCGATGGCACGGCGGCACTGTCCGCACCGCGAGCCGGACACGGTCCAGACGCCGTCGGCTTGTTCCATCACGGGGCGAGGGTCGGTGCCGGGGGTGCCGGTAGGGGAGACGCTTGTGTTCACAGTCACACGATAAACATAGGTAAGTCTGGTTATCAAGGAGGAGGAGGCCCGGGGTGCGAGCGAAACATGCTGCCGAGACGGCGATATGCGCGTAGTGCTTGACACCGACTAGTGACTCGCATCACTATGAGTGCGTCAATAAACCAACCAACGTTTGGTCAAGCCGAAGGTTGGTTTCTATAGGGAGGTCGCACATGAGGTTTGGTCTGTTCGCGATGCCGGAACATCCTCCGATCGAGAACTGGTCGCTGTCGTATGACCGCGACATCGACGAGATCGTCCTCGCGGAGAAGCTTGGTTTCAGCGAGTTCTGGATCGGCGAGCACCACACCGGCGGTTACGAGAACGTTCCGATGCCGGAATTGCTGCTGGCGAAGGCCTCCGCGCTCACCAGCAGGATTCGACTGGGTACCGGCGTGATCAACCTTCCGTACCAGGACCCGTTCCAGGTGGCCGAACGGATGGCCTTCCTGGACCACCTCACCCACGGCCGCCTGGAGTACGGATTCGGCGGTGGTGGCCTGCCCACCGATCAGGCGCTCTTCCAGCTCGAACGATCCGAGGCCGCGCCGCGCACCGCCGAGGCGCTCGAGATCATCTGGCAGCTGCTGACGTCCGACGAACCGGTGAGTTACGAAGGCGTGTATTGGAAATACGAGAACCGCCAGCTGCAGGTCGGGCCCTATCAAGAGGTCCCCCCGTTCGCCATCGCCGGCCTGACCGGAACCCACAACTACGCCCGCTGTGGCGCCAAGGGCTGGAAGGCGCTCAGCGTCTATTTCGCGCCGGGCGACAACAACGGCTACCCCAACGCCCCCGATCTCGCGGCCCATGCCGCCGCGCTCACCTCCGCAGCGGCGGAGAACGGCCTGGACCCCGATGTCGCGCGTCAGAATTGGCGGATCACTCGCGAGGTCTACGTGTCCGACAGCAAGGACCAGGCCATGAGGGAGATCAGGGAAGGCGTGCACCGGTCGTACGAGTATCTCCTCGGCCTCGGTCTCGGCGCGCTGATGAAGAAGGACGAGAACATGCCCGACGCCGAACTCACCTTCGAGTGGATGGTCGAGGAGATCCCGTGGATCATCGGAAGTCCCGAGGACTGTATCCGGCAGATCCGCGAACTCGAAGAGGTCACCGGCGGTTTCGGGACCTTCCTGATCAACAGTCGTGACTGGGTGACCACGGACAAGTGGAACCGGTCCCTCGAGCTCTTCGCACGCTACGTCACACCGCAGTTCACCCCGCGCGAGAACATGGCTCGTCGCAACAAGCTCGCGCGCGTCGCCCTGGGGGTCTGACCTGTTGACGTCCCGCGAGCCCGTATCTGCCAGCTAAGGACAGACTTTCGATGACCTCATCACACACGATCGCCTCCGGGCCGGTCGCCGGCACCACGGACCAGAGGCCGGCGACTCGCCGGTACTGGGACGAGGCCCGTGAGACCTGCGATCCCGCCGACCGCGAACGTCGCATCCTCGAACGGATGCAGCACCAGCTCCGCTACGTCTACGAAGAGCTGCCCTTCTACCGTCGTCACTACGATCGGCACGGGTTCCGGCCCGACGCGGTGCAGTCCCTCGCGGACTTCACCGCCAAGGTACCGGTCATCACCAAGAAGATGCTCGTGGAGGACCAGCGGGAGCACCCGCCGTTCGGTTCGTACACAAAGGATTTCGGTGCCGGCGGCATCGCCCGCATCCACGGCTCGTCGGGGACCTCGGGGACCCCGACAATGTACGCGGTGTCCCGGGGTGACTGGGACCGGGCGGCCGACGTGCACGCCATGGCCCAGTGGTGTGCCGGGGTGCGGCCCGACGACCTCGTACAGATCGGCTTCCCGTTCGGTCTGTTCTTCGGTGGTTGGGGCGTCCTGCAGGGTGTGGAACGTATCGGGGCGTCCGTCTTTCCTCTGGGGGTCACCGACTCCGAGAAGCACATCGAGATGATCCGCACTCTCGGCTCCACGGTGTTCAGCGCGACCCCGTCGTACTGCATACACCTGCTGTCCGTCGCGGAGCGGATGGGTGTCGATCTGCGCAACAGTTCGGTACGGCACGTGCTGGTCGGTGGAGAACCCGGTGGCAGCCTGCCCGGAACCCGACGCATCATCGAAGAGGGCTGGGGCGCAACGGTTGCCGATGCGGGGTCGACGTCGGAGATGTATCCGTTCCAGACCAGCGTCGGATGCGAGGCCGGTACCGGTACCCATCTGATCACCGACGAGGTCTACACCGAGGTCGTCGATCGGAACGATCACAACGTGGCGATCTCGGTCGGCGAGCGGGGTGCGGTGATCTACACGCATCTCTGGCGTGAGTCCCAGCCGATGATCCGCTTCGCGCCCGGAGACGAGACGTATCTCGACGACACTCCCTGCGTCTGCGGACGAACGTACCCGCGCATGCCCGAAGGCGTGCTCGGACGACTCGACGACATGCTCGTCATCCGGGGTGCCAACATCTATCCGAGCGCCATCGAGACAGCGTTGCGCGACATCCCTGAACTCGGACCCGAATTCCGGATTCATGTCCACACCGAAGGTGCACTGGACGAGATCGAAGTCCACGCCGAGGTCTCGGCCGGCACCCATGAGGCCTGGCAGGCGGTGGACGACGACCGACGTGCCGAAGCCCAGGCTGCGCTCGTAGGCCGTGCCGAGGCTGTGCTGAGGCAGCGGCTGGGAATCCGTATTGTGTTTGAGCCCCTCACGCCCGGAACTCTGGAGCCGACCACCTTCAAGGCACGCCGCGTCATCGACGCTCGTGGCGTGCGCTGGTGACCGTGGAAGGTCTCCGAACCCGCCACGTCCCAGAGGACCTCCGACGCCTTCGGGGCCGGCCAGGTGATGGCGTATGACACAGACTTCCGTGGTCAAAGGCCCGGTCGCCATCGCGTCGGACGATGCGCAGTGGGTCGGAGTGGTTGTGAGCGACGTGCGCTCCGTGGGCATCGGGGTGGTGAGTCTGTCGTTGGAAGCGGATGACGGGACCGCGCTGCCGGACTTCTCGCCGGGCGCCCACATCGACCTCGACCTCGGCGACGACCTCGTTCGGCAGTACTCGCTGTGCGGCTTGCGCGGCGAGCCGACATGGCGCATCGCAGTCCTGCGGGAACGCGAGAGCCGTGGCGGCTCCGAACGTGCGCACCGACTTTCCTGCGGCGACCGAGTCCGGGTTCGAGGACCGCGCAACCACTTCCCGCTCGACGATGCCGACGAGTACCTGTTCATCGCTGGAGGGATCGGGGTGACGCCGATTCTGCCGATGCTCCGCGACGCCGAGGAGCGGGGTGTCCCATGGTCGCTGCACTATGGCGGACGTACGCGGGATTCGATGGCTTTCGCAGAGGAACTCGCCGGGTACGGCGACAAGGTCGTCCTGTACCCACAGGACGAGGTCGGCCCATTGGACCTGACGCGGGTTCTCGGTGAACCGCGAGAGGGCGTCGGCGTGTACTGCTGCGGACCGGAGGGGCTCCTGACGGCCATCGAATCGGAAACGGCCGATTGGCCGCGCGAGACTCTGCACACTGAGCGCTTCAGCCCGGCCGAGCCGGTGGGGCCGCGCATCGGTGACGCGTCCTTCGTGGTCGAGTGTCAGATGTCCGGGGTGAAAGTGACTGTCGCGGAGGACGAAACGATCCTCGAAGCGGTCGAGCGGACCGGCGGGGTGATCGTCTCCTCCTCCTGCCGGGAGGGAACCTGCGGAACATGCGAGACCACCGTCCTCGACGGCGTACCGGATCACCGGGATTCCGTGCTCACCGACGACGAGCGCGAAGCCGGGGACGTGATCATGACCTGCGTATCCCGGGCCCGTACCGCCCGACTGGTACTCGATCTGTGAGAAGCCTGAAGCGAGAGAAGCCATGCGATGACTGAACCGACCGGTCTCGTCCCGAGCCGCCTCCGAGAAGTGTTCGGTGCCTTCCCGCCTGGCGTCGACTGGGTCGCTCTGGACGACGGGAGCATGTCATGACGTCGGTGGTGCTCAACCGGGCCTCGGTGCTGCACGCGGTGGCGTCGATCCGCGAAGGTCGCGCGGTGGTCGTCATCGACGACATGTCACCGATACACCACAGTGCGCTCGTGCTTGCTGCCGAGCACGCGACCACAGAGTTGATCGCCGGTGTGACGGAGTCCGAAGGCTTCGCCCGACGACATGGTCTGAGTGCGATCCGACTGTCGGCCGGGTAGACGAGGAACGAGTCACCTGCGCCCGAAGAGCCTGAGGCCCAACAGGAGCAGGATCACTGCGGCCAGCGCGGACACCAGACCGATCAGGACGCGCACCGACATCGGGGAAGCGGTGTCGGAACCAGAACTCGCCAGGTGTGAGTCCGACGACGACGCAGCTCGCCGCGCAGGCGGTTCCGCGGCCTCGTCGCCGGTCGGCTCGACGAGACGTCCGACGGTGACGTCCGGGCCGGTACGGAAGCCGTATTCGAACATCTCCCGTGCCTGGTCCGAGTACATGTCGCCCTCCACCGACAAGCCGAACATCTGCACGATCAGGATGCGGCGCCCGTCGCGTTCGGCTGCGCCGACGAAGGTCTTGCGGGCGTCGTCGGTGTAGCCGGTCTTGCCGCCCAGCATCCCCGGATACCCGTCCACGAGAAGACGATTGCTGCTGTACATGTCGTAGGCCGGATGGTCTTTGTCGCCGGGCACATCAGGACGGCGCGGGTAGCCGGGGAACCGGAAGGTCGGTTTCGCGATCAGCTCCCGAAAGGTCTCCTGCGCCATGGCTGCTCGGAAGATCAGTGCGAGATCGTACGGTGAGGAGGACATTCCGGCGGCATCGAGGCCGGACGGGCTCGCCGCGCGGGTGTCGGCGGCGCCCAGTTCGCGGGCGCGCTCGTTCATCTTCTCCAGAGTGGTCTCCACGCCACCCAGTTCGCGGGCGAGTGCGTTGGCGCAGTCGTTCCCCGACACCATGACCAGTCCGGTCAGCAGGTCGCGGACGGTGTAGTGGCCGCCCGGACCCATCCCGCACGAGTCGCCCTCGGTGCTCCAGTCCTCCGCGGTCGGGACGACCGTCGCGTCGAGGTCCAGTTCGTCGAGGACGATGAGCGCGAGCAACACCTTGATCGTCGACGCGGGTCGGTACCGCCCGTGGGGATCCTTGGCCGCCAGGACGTGGCCGGAGTCGAGATCGGCGATCAGCCATCCGGCCGAGGTCAGCCGCGGCGGAACGGGACCCGCGGCGGGATCGGCGACGACGCCGCAGTAGGACAGATCGTCGCCGCCGATCGCGGGTGTGGGGACCGGCAGCGAGGGCGGGGTCGTCGAACCCGGTGCGACGACCTCGGATTCGTCGACTGCCGGCGGCGTGCCGACCTTGTGGGGACAGTGATCGGTGACCGGCGTCGTGAAGACCGGCGACGGGCCGGTCGGGACGGGAACGGCCCCGGCTCGTCCGACACCGGCCGGGCCGAGGGAGATCACGCACAGGAGGGCGCACAACAGAGCGGCGACGAGTGCCGATGCGGTCCGGCGAGTCCACCCCGAGGTCACCGATCGCACGTTACCAGCGGAACCACGCGGTCTCCGGACGTGCGAACCCGACGTGTCCGACGTCCGGCCGCGAGGACTACAACGGCCCGGACTACAGCAGCGAGTACGCCTCGCCCAGGACCGATCGGAGGATCTGCTCGATCTCGTCGAACTCGGCCTGACCCGCGATGAGCGGCGGCGCGAGCTGGACGACGGGGTCGCCGCGATCGTCGGCGCGGCAGTAGAGCCCGGCGTCGAACAGTGCGGTGGAGAGGAATCCGCGCAGGATGCGCTCGGACTCGGCCGCCGTGAAGGTCTCCTTGGTGGCCTTGTCCTTCACGAGTTCGATTCCATAGAAGAAGCCCTCGCCGCGGACGTCACCGACGATCGGCAGGTCGTACAGCTTCTCGAGTGTCGCCCGGAACGCCGGCGCCTGCGTCTTGACGTGGTCGTTGAGGCCTTCGCGCTCGAAGATGTCGAGGTTGGCCAGCGCGACCGCCGCCGACACCGGGTGACCGCCGAAGGTGTAGCCGTGGGCGAAGGTCGTCGTGCCGTCGCGGAACGGTTCGAAGAGCCGGTCGCTGGCGATCATCGCGCCGTTGGGGGAGTAGCCCGACGTCATGCCCTTGGCGCAGGTGATGATGTCGGGGACGTAGCCGAAGTCCTCGCAGGCGAACATCGACCCGATGCGACCGAACGCGCAGATCACCTCGTCGGAGACGAGTAGGACGTCGTACTCGTCGCAGATCTCGCGCACCCGCTCGAAGTAGCCGGGCGGCGGCGGGAAGCAGCCGCCCGCATTCTGGACCGGCTCGAGGAAGACGGCGGCCACGGTGTCGGGGCCTTCGAACTCGATCGCCTCGGCGATGCGGTCGGCGGCCCAGCGCCCGAACTTCTTCGGGTCCTCGGACATACCGTCGCCGGCTCGGTAGATGTTGGTGTTCGGCACCCGGAACGCGCCGGGCGTCAACGGTTCGAAGGCTTCCTTGAGCGCCGGCACGCCGGTGATGGCCAGTGCGCCCTGCGGGGTGCCGTGGTAGGCGACCGCCCGCGAGATGACCTTGTGCTTACCGGGTTTGCCGACGAGCTTGAAGTACTGCTTGGCCAGTTTCCAGGCACTCTCGACGGCCTCGCCGCCGCCGGTGGTGAAGAAGACGCGGTTGAGATCGCCGGGGGCGTAGGCGGCGAGTCGCTCCGCGAGTTCGATGGCAGGTGGCGTCGCATACGACCACAGGGGGAAGAAGGCGAGTTCCTTGGCCTGTTTTGCCGCTGCTTCGGCCAGCTCCTCGCGTCCGTGGCCCGCCTGCACGACGAAGAGGCCGGCGAGGCCGTCGAGATAGCTGCGTCCCTGATCGTCGTAGATCCGGACGCCTTCGCCGCGGGTGATCACCGGCGGGGTGATGGCGTCGCCGTGCCGGGCGAAGTGGCCCCAGAGATGAGCCGCGCTGCGCGCGCCGAGCGACTCGGCGGAGTTCGGGGGTGTCGAGGGTGCGGTCAGTGTCATGGTGACTTCCAGTCGGTCATCGTGTTCCCCAGTTGTATTGCTGTTTGACGAGTTTGAGGTAGACGAGGGTCTCGGTACCGACGACCTCCGGGTGCACGCGCACCTTCTTGTTCAGGATCTCCAGCAGATGGTCGTCGTCCTCGGACACGACCTCGATCATGACGTCGAAGGACCCCGCGGTCAGCAGGACGTAGTCGATCTCGGGATGTTCCGCGAGCCGCTCGGCCAGTGCCTGGGTGTCGCCGACGCATCGGATTCCGATCATCGCCTGCCGGGCGAACCCGAGTTTGAGGGGATCGGTGACCGCGACGATCTGCATGAGGCCGCTCTCGCTGAGCTTCTGCACGCGATTGCGGACGGCGGCCTCGGAAAGTCCCACGATCTTTCCGATGGAGGCATAACTGCTCCGACCATCGGTCTGAAGCAGTTCGATGATCTTCTTCGCGGTTGCGTCCAGCGGTGTGGATGCAGGGTCGGCCACTCCATGATCGTGACGGATTCCGTAGCCATGCGCAACTTTCACGACGGAAACCGTAGTGATACCTGTTTTCGACACGTGAATCCGCAACGCCGGCGGTAGACTCCGGGGGTATGTCCTCACCAACCAGCATTCCGTCCGGCTGGATCGACGGTAAGCCCCATCACTCGACCGGTGCCGATCACATCGTGGTCAATCCTGCCACGGATGATCCGGTCGCGACCGTGAAACTCGCAGGTCGTGGCGATGTCGACGCCGCGGTTGCGAGCGCCCGCGCCGCACAGCCGGCCTGGGGCGGCGCCACCCCGGCCGAACGCTCGGGTGTGCTGCTCGCGATGGCGAGGGCGTTGACCGCGGAGTCGGATGTCCTGATCGCCGAAGAGGTCGCCCACACCGGTAAGCCCGTCCGGCTCGCGACCGAGTTCGACGTCCCGGGTTCGATCGACAACGTGGAGTTCTTCGCCGGGGTCGCGCGCAATCTCGAGGGCAAGGCGAGCGCGGAGTACTCCGGTGACCACACCTCGTCCATCCGCCGTGAACCCGTCGGCGTCGTCGGGACCATCACGCCGTGGAACTACCCGCTGCAGATGGCGGTGTGGAAGGTCATCCCGGCTCTGGCCGCCGGTTGTGCGGTGGTGCTGAAGCCGGCCGAGATCACGCCGCTGACCACGCTCACGATGGCGCGCATCGCCACCGAGGCCGGACTCCCCGACGGGGTCCTCAACATCGTCGTCGGCACCGGTCCGGACGCCGGGGCCCATCTGGCCGGGCATCCGGGTGTCGACATGGTGACCTTCACCGGTTCGAGCGCGGTCGGCCGGCAGGTGATGGCGCAGGCCGCCACCACCGGGGCGCGCATCCAGCTGGAACTCGGCGGCAAGGCGCCGTTCGTCGTCTTCGACGACGCCGACCTGCAGGCCGCGATCCACGGTGCGGTCGCGGGCTCGATCATCAACGGCGGGCAGGACTGCACCGCGGCGACCCGGGCGATCGTCGCCCCCGCCCTCTACGACGACTTCGTCGACGGTGTCGCCGACCTCATGTCGAGCGTCGTCATCGGCGATCCGACCGATCCGGCAACCGATCTGGGTTCGTTGATCTCCCGGCGCCATCGCGAGAAGGTGGCCGGAATGGTCGACCGTGCGCGCGAAGCCGGCGCGCGGGTGGTCACCGGCGGAACGGTGCCCGACGGTCCGGGTGCCTTCTACCCGCCCACGCTCGTGGCCGATGTCGCCGAGGACTCGGAGATCTACCGCGACGAGGTGTTCGGACCGGTGCTCACGGTCAGCCGCTTCACCGACGACGACGACGCGATCCGCCGCGCGAACGACACGCCGTATGGCCTCGCGGCGTCGGCGTGGACACGCGATGTCTATCGCGCACAACGTGCTTCGCGGAAGATCCGGGCCGGATGCGTCTGGATCAACGACCACATCCCGATCATCAGCGAGATGCCGCACGGCGGCTACGGCGCCTCCGGCTTCGGCAAGGACATGTCGACCTACTCCCTCGACGAGTACCTGCAGATCAAACACGTCATGAGCGATCTGCACGGCGTCGCCGAAAAGGAATGGCACCGAACGATCTTCACTTTGGGCGATTCGAAGGGGTGACTGCTCGGATGTGGGCCTCGCAGCCGACCCCACGTGGTGTCGAGATGGTCGCGCGGGCCGCGGCCAGTCCCTACTGGCTCGACCGAGACCTGCGTCCCGAACCCCGGCCCCGGCTTGTCGGGGAGACCACCGCCGACCTGTTGGTGATCGGGGGTGGCTTCACCGGACTGTGGGCGGCGGTGCAAGCGGCACAGCGCAATCCGGGCCGATCGGTCGTGCTCGTCGAACGCGATCGGATCGCCGAACACGCCTCCGGACGCAACGGCGGCTTCTGCGCCGCCAGCCTCACGCATGGACTCGGCAACGGTCTGCAGCGTTTCCGCGACGAGATGCCGACGCTGCTGCGCATGGGCCGCGAGACGCTCGACGCCATCGAGGACACGCTCGACCGTCTGGGCATCGACGCCGACGTCGAGCGCACCGGCGAACTCGACCTCGCGACCACCGACTGGCAGTACGACGACCTCGCCGAGACGGCGGCAGCAGGTCAGGCGCTCGGTGAGGAACTCGTGCTGCTCGACGCGGCGGCGGCACGCGAGCGCGTCGACTCACCGATGGTCCGCGGCGCCCTCTACGACCCCCACGTCATGATCATCGATCCCGCCAAACTCGCGTTCGGTCTCGCCGACGCCGCGGAACGGCTCGGCGTCCGGATCTTCGAGGACAGCGAGGTGCTGGGGCTGTCGTCCGCGGGGTCCTCGGGTGGGTCGGTCCGTGCCCGGACGGGATACGGACAGGTGCGTGCCGGGCGGGTCGTGGTCGCGACGTCGGCGAGCCGGGCCCTGGTCCGCAGGTTGCGTCTCTACACGGTCCCCGTGTGGGACTACGCGCTCATGACCGAGCCGCTGTCCGACGACCGCCTCGCCTCGCTCGGCTGGTCCGGACGCGAGGGGCTCGCCGACAGCGGTCCACGGTTCCACTACTTCCGGCTCACCGCCGACAACCGGATCCTGTTCGGCGGCTGGGATGCGCCGTACCACTTCGGGTCCGACGACGACCCGCGCCGCGCCCACCAGCCCGGCGAGTGGGCACTGCTCGGCGAGCATCTGCTCCAGATGTTCCCGCAACTCGAGGGGATCACCGCGACGCACACATGGGGTGGGGTGATCGACACCTGCTCGCGGTTCTGCGCCTTCTGGGACACCTCGCACGGCGGGCGGGTGGTGACGGCGGTGGGCTTCACCGGGCTCGGCGTCGGTGCCTCGCATTTCGCCGCCGCGACCGCGCTGGACCTCGTCGACGGTCTGCGGACCGAACGCACCGCCCTGGAGATGGTGCGCCGCAAGCCGTTACCGTTCCCGCCTGAACCGGTCCGGTGGGCGGGCATCACCTTGACCCGCCGGCAGATGGCGCGCAGCGAACGCCGCAACGGGCGTCGGGGTGCGTGGCTCACCCTGCTGGACAGGGTCGGGCTGGGCTTCGACAGCTGACCCGGCCCGGGGTTCACCCCCGTGTGAGACCGCTCAGCCACCGGGTCAGCACCGTGCGCGCCAGCGGCACGGTGACCGATTCCGTGTCCGCGGCGTCGGCGGCGAACCGGTCGGTGGCCTCGGCGCCGATCGTCTCGGTGATCAGCGACCGGGACCCCGGCGAGTCGAGCCACTCACCGACGAGTTGTCCGCCGGCCTCGAGGTGGAACTGCACGCCGTACGAATTCCCGTGGCGGTACAGCTGATTGACACACATCGCCGACGACGCCAGCAGTGTCGCACCGGGCGGCAGGGTGAACGTGTCGAAATGCCATTGCACGACGTCGAATTCCGTGGGCACGGTGCCGGCGGCGGGTTCGAGGGCCGTACCGGCCGCGAAGCCCCACACGGGGTCGGTGGCCGCTGCGTCGTTCAGGGTGACGGAGTGGATGCCGACCTCGGGATCCGTGCTCGTGTACACGTCCCCGCCCAGTGCGGCAGCCAGCATCTGCGCGCCCAGGCATACGCCCCAGATCGGGATGCCGAGACCGAGTGCGCGTCGCAGCAGATCGATCTCATCGACGATCCACGGGATGCGCTGTACGTCACCGACTCCCATTGCGCCACCGAGGGTCACGATGGCGTCGAATCCGCTGAGGTCGGTGGGTACGGGTTCGCGCCAGATCCGCAGCGTCGTCACGTCGGCGAGATCGTGGAGCGGTGGGCCGTAGGAACCCGGTGGTTCCGAGTCGGCGTGTCGGATCTCGAGCACGCGCGGGCGGTCGTCGGTCACGTCGGTGTCGGTCCTCGGGATCGGGATGCTGCGGACTCCAGCGTCAGCGGTTCTTGGGGACCACGATAACCGGTGCCGTCGTCCACCGGAGGATACGAGCGGCGGTGCTGCCGAGGAAGACCCGGTTGGGCGATCCGAGGTGGCCGGAACCGATGGCGACGATGTCGTTGGCGTCCCAGGGCAGATTGGCGAGTGCCTCGTCGAGGGTTGCTCCGTCGGCGACGAGCACGTCGACGTCGAGTTCACTGTTCACCTCGGCCCGGGTCTTCTCGAGAAGCTCACGCGCGACGGTGATCTGCGCGGTTCGCGCATCGCGGGACGAGTCGTCGTCGAAGGGGGATTCGAGGGAGACCAGTGACAGCAGCCGGAGGTCGAGTTCGGCGCGTTCGGCGAGCTTCTCGGCGAA
This sequence comes from Gordonia westfalica, assembly GCF_900105725.1. Taxonomy (NCBI): domain Bacteria; kingdom Bacillati; phylum Actinomycetota; class Actinomycetes; order Mycobacteriales; family Gordoniaceae; genus Gordonia; species Gordonia westfalica. Next base: position 1,995,893 of record NZ_FNLM01000034.1, on the reverse strand, counting down.
CGGAAGCGGATTGTCGGTGCCGGGTTTGACCGGGACGGCGACCGTCACCATGTCCAGGACCGCGTCGACCCGGTCGGCATATCCACGCGGCGCCAGTGCGACCGGGACGGGCGAGGAGTGGACGAGTTCGTTGCTGATGGTGCCGAGGGTGTGCCTGCGTAACAGCCCGTCGCCGGTGCCGCCGACGACGATCATCTCGGACTCGGTCGCGACGGCGTGCGACGCGAGGCCGTCGGTGAAGGAGTCGTTGACGGCGACGACGGTGCGGTAGGGGAAACCCTCAGGGATGAGCGCAGCGCCCTCGGCGAGCCACCGGGCGGCCTGCGCCTCGATGCGCTGCTGGTACTGGGCGAGTCCGGGCCGACCGTCGTAGGGGACCGGGCGGACGACGCACACGAGGTCGATCGCGGCGCCGGTGACGCGTGCGAGCGCGACGGCCAGGACGACTCCGTCGGCGCCGGACGGCGTCGCGAGGTATCCGACCGTGAGCCGGGGGGTGGTCGGGTCGGTCGCCGGGGTCTCGGTGGTCTCAGTAGACATCGGGAACCTTCACCTCGGTGGTCGCGGTCAGCGTCTTGCCCCGGAAGAAGTCGCTGTTGTGGGCGAAGCAGGCCAGCATCAGCGGGATGCCGAGGACCAGCATGCCCACGCCGAGCACGAACACACCACCGATACCGCCGACCGAGGTGGCCCCGTAGTCAGGGGAGATCATGTCGATCGCCGAACGGATGAAGGCCGCGGCCATCGCGAGGCCGCCGAGGAGCGGGAAGAGGCCGCGCAGGAAGAAGTGGCGTGCGGAGGAGAACAGCGTCGAGCGGAAGTACCAGACGCAGGCGAAGGCGGTGATGCCGTAGTAGAACGCGACCGCCAGCCCGAGGGAGGCGATGGAGTCGGCGAGCGTGTCCTGACTGAGCAGGGACAGGACCAGGTTGAAGGTCAGTGCCGCGGCGCCCATCACGGCGGTACCGAAGGCGGGCGTCATGTAGCGCGGGTGGATCGAGGCGAACTTCTCGGGCAGTGCCTTGTAGACGGCCATCGACAGGCTGCCGCGTGCGGTGGGCAGGATCGTCGACTGGGTCGACGACAGCGCGGAGACGCAGACGGTCAGCAGCAGGGCTGACGACATGACCGCACCCGCCACCGGGTCTCCGAGAATCGTCAGCACGTCTTCGTTGTTCGCGTCGTTCCCGAGCCCGATCCCGGTGTCGCCGAAGCCGGCGAAGGACTGGATCGCGTAGGCGACGAGCACATAGGTGGCCACCAGGATCACGCACGTGAGCAGAGCCGCGCGGCCCGGGGTCTTGTCGGGGTCTCTGGTCTCCTCGCTGATCGCCAGGCACGCATCCCACCCCCAGTAGATGAAGATGCACAGGATGGTCGCGGCGGCGATCTGCGACTGGTCGAGGCCGCTGGGCCACAACCAGGACCACCGGGGGTCGACCGCCTGCTCGCCGGCGCGTCCCGTCCCCACCTTGATCAGCGCGATCGCGCTCGCGACGATGAGCACCGCGAACTGGATGAACATCAGGACCGCCTGCATGCGTTCGCTGATGACGATGCCGCGGATGCTGATCCAGGTCATGGCGATGATGAAGAAGCTGCCGAGCAGGAGCTTCGCGAGAAGGCTGTCGGCCAGGGCGTCGAGGCCGAGGAACCGGAACAGGTACAGCGCGGCGATCTCGGAGACGTTGGCCAGCACGATGATCGCCGAGACCGCCAGGCCCCACCCGCCGATCCAGCCGATCCACGGCCCGAAAGCCTTTGTGCCCCAGGTGAAGGTGGTGCCGCAGTCCGGGGTGTCGCGGGACAGTTCGCGATAAGCGAAGGCCACCAGCAACATCGGGAAGAACGCGAGGACGAACATCGCCGGCGCCTTGTCGCCGACGCTGTCGACCACAAATCCGAGGGTCGCGGCGAGGCTGTAAGCCGGTGCGACGGCGGACAAGCCGATGATGACGTTGCCCATCAGCCCGATCGAACCGATTCGCAGGCCCTTGTCGCCCGGGTTCTCCACGACGGATCTGCCGTCGCCGGCTCCGATCTCGATGCGCTCCGCCATGCTCGTTCTCCGCTCACATGTTCGTGACGAGTGACAGCGTACGATTCCGTCCGCAATTCCTCCCTCCAGGGACGAAACCCGGCTCAATTGCGTGGTCGGCACGCGCTGGTCGGGTGGTGTCCGCGCACCGTGTCGTCGGCCACGAGAATGGAATCAACCCAGATCTCACACCTGGAAAGGCTTCCGGTGGACTGGAATAGCGCGTCGAGTGGTTCGCTCGGCGAACGGCGCGTGTACACCAGCGATGCCGACCACAGCTTCGTCTGCGCGTTCTGATGTGCGAGCGGGACATCGGTCTGGGTCCGGAGTCGTCCGTCCGCGTCGAACCACACCGCGGCGCCGTTGTGTTGCCGGTCGGAGGTGAAGGTGATCGTGATCCGGTGGGTGCCGGGCTCGTCCGCCGGTGACGCCGTGGCGGGGGAGAAGACCGCGAGGCACAGAACGGTGCTGACCAGGAGGGTGAACAGGAAACGGAAGTACAGGATTCGGACCACGTCGGCGCTCCGTTCGGCGGGCTGGTTGGGTTCTTTCTCGAACCCGGACTCTTCTTGGACGCAGCCGGACGCGGTGTGGTTCCACGGGTCAGCGGACGAGTGTCAGCTCCCCGGACGAGGACTGCCGGAAATGCGTTGTGGCCGAGAGCAACCGGCCGATCGACAACCGGCCCTGCAGCCGCGCCAGTGCGGCACCCACGCACAGGTGGAGTCCTTTGCCGAAGGCGAGATGGGTGCCGTGTCCGGTGCGGGTGGCGGTCGTACTGTCGAGGTCGATGCGCGACGGGTCGTCGAACTGGTCGGGGTCGCGGTTGGCGGCCCTCCACATGAGATAGACGTGGGAGCCCGCCGGGAGGTGGGCGTCGCCGAGCGTGGTGTCGCCGACGACATGTCGGAAGTGTCCGCGGAACGGGGACTCCAGGCGCAGTGTCTCGTCGATGAACGCCGGGATGAGGCCGGGTTCGCCGCGGAGACGCGCGGCGACGTCGGGGTGCCGCGCCAGAATCCGGACCGCGCTCGTCAGGAGACCGACGGTGGAGTCGGAGCCCGCGGCGACGAGTTGCAGGAGCACCATGACCGCAGATGGGCGATCGAGGTCTCCGCGGTCGACGGCCGCCGCGATGTCGGCGAGCACCCCCCGTCCCGGAGTGCTTGCCAGCGCGCCGTCGAGATACGAGGTGAGTTCGCCTACCGCGGTGGTCGCGGTCGTCAGCTGGTCCGGGGTGATGACGCCGTCGATCAACACGTTGGTCCCGCCGGCCCAGCGGGCGAGGTCGTCGACGTCGTCATGGGGAAGCCCGAGCAGCTCGGTGACCACGGTTATCGGAACCCGCTGTGCCACAGCATGAATCCAGTCGATGCGGTCGTCCTGCACGCCCTCGGTCCACGCGGTGTCCACCACCTCGGTGACGTAGGGTTCCAGCGCCCGGATACGTGCCGGTGTCAGCGACGGCATCACCAGCGACCGATGCAGCCGGTGCCGTGGACCGTCCGCGGTCGCCAAGACGTGCATCGCGTCGCCGAGTCCGGCGACCGGGAACTCCGAGACCGAACCGTCGTCGTGGCAGACCATGGTGGCGGTCAGGTTCGACGAGAACTCCTGAGGTCGTCGAACCACGTCGGCGATGAGATCCCAGGTGCCGACGGCGAAGAACGGGGAATCGCCGATCCGCTGGACGGGGTGACCGGCGTGGAAGCGCGACAGGAATGCCGGGTCGTCGAGTGCGAGCATGTCCTCAGCGTCGCCGACGGGCACGGCCGGGGCAACGACTACCGGGAAGTCGATACGAGGCATCCGCGGTGAACGCGGCAGTTGTCTCACGTTGTGGCGCTGAACTGTGTGAAAGGGACTTCAGGGTGCCGCTGATTGTCTCATGATGAGAATCTGGGACAGCAGGGATCTGGACGGAGGGACACCGATGACGGACTGGCTGGTGGGCAGTGATCGTGGCGATGCGGCCCGGCGAAGGCTCGTCTCCGAGGCGGCGGCGCTCATCGCGGCTCGGGGCCTCGAAGCGTTCAGCGTCGACGAACTGGCGGTTCGGGCCCACTGCTCGCGCGCGACGATCTACCGCCACGCGGGCGGGCGCACCGCGCTGATAGAGGCGGTGCTGGCGACGACCGCCGCCCCAGTCCTCGAGTCGATCCGCGAGGAGGCCGCCGGCACGGCAGGGGAGGAGCGGGCACGTATCGCGATCATGGCGGCGGTCCGGGCACTGAGGGCGGACCGGGTGATCCGTCAGTTCCTCCGTCCGCCGACCCTCGTCGCGTCGACCCCCACCGTGCTCGCCTCACCCACCGTGCTGGCCGTGGCCGCCGAGCTCATCGGCCTCGATCCCGACGACACCGCCGCCGCACGGTTCGCGATCCGATCGGTGCTGACCATGCTGCTGTGGCCCGCGGGTCCCGGGGAGGAGGCGGCCTTGGTGGACGCGATCGTCGCGGGGGTGTTCCGCGGCGGGGCGCGGACGGTCGGACCCCCGACTGCCGAACCTCAACTCGACTGGCAGACGTCGATCGAAGTCTGCGGGCCGGGTTGACGTCGACCGGTGGTTGGGTGGGGGGGCTGCGCAATGGGTGGATCCGAGTGGGGCCGAGATGAGCAACGGCCCGCACCGAAAATCGGTGCGGACCGTTGCCGGGCTGCAGAGAAAGCTGAATTGCCTAGCGCGAGAACATGAGTGCGCGCTTGACCTCCGAGATCGCCTGCGTGACCTGGATGCCTCGGGGGCATGCGTCGGTGCAGTTGAAGGTGGTGCGGCAGCGCCACACACCGTCGACGTCGTTGAGGATGTCGAGACGTTCGACGGCGCCCTCGTCACGGCTGTCGAAGATGAAGCGGTGCGCGTTGACGATCGCGGCCGGGCCGAAGTAGGAACCCTCGGTCCAGAACACCGGGCAGCTCGTGGTGCAGCACGCACAGAGGATGCACTTGGTGGTGTCGTCGAAGCGGGCGCGGTCGCTCTGGCTCTGGATGCGCTCGCGGGTCGGCTCGTTGCCCGAGGTCATCAGGAACGGCTTGATGGCGCGATACGCGTCGAAGAACGGCTCCATGTCCACGACGAGATCCTTCTCCACCGGCAAGCCGCGGATCGGCTCGATGGTGATGGTGATCTCCTTGGACTTGTCCTTGGGGAGCATGTCCTTCATGAGGAGCTTGCAGGCGAGGCGGTTGACGCCGTTGATGCGCATGGCGTCCGAGCCGCACACGCCGTGCGCGCAGCTGCGGCGGAACGTCAGGGTGCCGTCGAGGTAGCCCTTCACGTACAGCAGCAGGTTGAGCAGGCGGTCGGTCGGGAGCGCCGGGACGCGGAAGCTCTCCCAGCCCTGGGCATCCGGGTTCTCCGGGTTGAACCGGGCGATCTTGAGCGTCACCATGGTGGCCTCTTCGGGCACCGGGGGCAGCGGCGGCTCGTCGGAGGACGGTGCGGGCTTGTCCAGAACAGATGTCATCAGTACTTACGCTCCATCGGCTCGTAACGGGTTTCGACCACTGGCTTGTAGTCCAACTCGATGTCCGCGAGAAGGTCGGTGCCCCTCTTGTACGCCATGGTGTGACGCTTGTAGTTCACGTCGTCGCGATCCGGGTAGTCCTCGCGGGCGTGTCCGCCGCGCGACTCCTTGCGGTTGAGGGCACCCACCACGGTGACCTCGGCCATCTCGAGGAGGAAGCCGAGCTCGATCGCCTCGAGGAGGTCGCTGTTGAAGCGCTTGCCCTTGTCGTGGACGCGGATGTGCGCGTAGCGCTCCTTGAAGCGGTGGATGTCGGTCAACGCCTGCTTGAGGGTCTCCTCGGTGCGGAACACCGACGCGTTGTTGTCCATCGACGCCTGCAGCTCGGTGCGGATGTCGGCAACGCGCTCGTGGCCGTGATCCGACAGGAGCAGCTCGAGCCAGCTGTCGACCATCTCGGTCGGCTGCTCGGGGAGTTCGGTGAACTCGGCGTTGTTGGCGTACTCGGCGGCGGCGATGCCGGCGCGGCGTCCGAAGACGTTGATGTCGAGCAGCGAGTTGGTGCCGAGACGGTTGGCGCCGTGCACCGACACGCAGGCACACTCACCGGCGGCGTACAGGCCGTGGACGACCTCGTCGTTGTTGCGCAGCACCTGACCGTTGATGTTGGTCGGGATGCCGCCCATCACGTAGTGACAGGTCGGGAACACCGGCACGTACTCGGTGACCGGGTCGACGCCGAGATAGGTGCGGGCGAACTCGGTGATGTCGGGGAGCTTCTCGTTGAGGACGTCCTCGCCGAGGTGTGTCACGTCGATGTAGACGTAGTCCTTGTTCGGTCCGGCACCGCGGCCTTCGAGCACCTCGAGAACCATCGAGCGGGCGACGATGTCGCGGGGCGCGAGGTCCTTGATGGTGGGGGCGTAGCGCTCCATGAAGCGCTCGCCGTCGGCGTTGCGCAGGATGCCGCCCTCACCGCGGACGGCCTCCGAGATGAGGATGCCCAGACCGGCGAGACCTGTCGGATGGAACTGGTGGAATTCCATGTCCTCCAGCGGCAGGCCCTTGCGGAAGATGATGCCCATGCCGTCGCCGGTCAGCGTGTGGGCGTTCGACGTGGTCTTGTACATACGGCCCGAGCCGCCGGTCGCGAAGACGATCGACTTGGCGTGGAAGACGTGGATCTCGCCGGTGGCCAGCTCGTAGGCGACGACGCCGGTCGCGACCTGCTCGCCGTCGGAGTTCTCGGTGAGGCAGATGTCGAGGGCGTAGAACTCGTTGAAGAACTCCACGTCGTGCTTGACGCAGTTCTGGTACAGCGTCTGCAGGATCATGTGACCGGTGCGGTCGGCGGCGTAGCAGGCACGACGCACGGGCGACTTGCCGTGGTCGCGGGTGTGCCCACCGAAACGACGCTGGTCGATCTTGCCCTCGGGGTCCGGTTGAACGGGAGGCCCATCTTCTCCAGATCGAGCACCGCGTCGATGGCCTCCTTGGCCATGATCTCGACGGCGTCCTGATCGGCGAGGTAGTCACCACCCTTGACGGTGTCGAAGGTGTGCCACTCCCAGTTGTCCTCCTCGACGTTGGCCAGCGCGGCGCACATGCCGCCCTGAGCCGCGCCGGTGTGGCTGCGGGTGGGGTAGAGCTTGGTCAGAACCGCGGTGCGGGCACGCGGGGCGGATTCGATCGCCGCACGCATCCCGGCGCCGCCGGCGCCCACGATGACGACGTCGTAGCGGTGTTCCTGCATGTTCTTGGTCTCCTTTAGCCGACGCTGTTGACGTCGAAGGTGAGGATCGCGTAGGTGCCCAGCAACAGGGTCAGGATCATCGACACGGCCAGCAGCACGTTGAGCCAGAAGCGTGTCGAGTCCTTGCGCGAGTAGTCGGCGATGACGGTGCGGACACCGTTGCCGCCGTGCAGCTGGGCGAGCCACAGCATGGTCAGGTCCCAGATCTGCCAGCCGGGCGAGCTCCAGCGAGCGGCGACGAACGAGGCGTCGATGCGGTGCACGCCGCCGTCCCACGCCAGCATGATGAACATGTGGCCGATGGTGAGGAAGACGAGGATCAGGCCGGAGAAGCGCATGAACATCCATGCGTTCTTCTCGAAGTTTCCGCCCTTGGGCTTACGCGGCGAGCGGGGGTTGTCCAGGCTGGCCGGACGGTCGTGTTCTTTGCCGAGGGTCTTGGCGACACCGGTGGCTTCCGAGGTGGTCATCTCTGGTGTCTCCTACAGGTGGCTGAACAGGATCTGCAGCAGGCGGATCGCGCCGGCACCGAACACGACGACGAACAGGGTCACCGCGACCCACAGCATCTGTCGCTGGTACTTGGGACCCTTGGACCAGAAGTCCACCAGGATCAGGCGCACACCGTTGAAGGCGTGGAACAGGACGCACGCGACCAGTGCGATCTCCATGAGACCGATGATCGGGGTCTTGTACGTTTCGATGATCTCGTCGTACTGGTTGGGGTCGACGCGGATGACCGCGGTGTCCAGCACGTGTACGAACAAGAAGAAGAAAATGGTGACGCCGGTGATGCGGTGCAGAACCCAGGACCACATGCCCGGGTCGCCGCGGTACAGAGAACGTCGTCGCACCGGGTCAGGTGCGACTTCGGTCGAGGTGCTCATAGGAAAAGTGGCCTCCAACATCGTCGATGGACGCGTCGAATCGGCATCCTCCGACTCGACCATGGACCCATGACAAGAGACTCTAAACCCATGCCCAATCCGGTGATAAATTGCCCGAACCGATTTGAGGCACAAGACATTACGACTTAGGTTTGCCTTACCCAATCTTTTGCGGCGATGAATTGCGCATGTCCGGTTGGTTACACCATTTGCCAGGAGGTGGGCGTGAGTACCGAAATCCAGTGGAATGTCCTGCGACACAGAGCAACTGAAATGTTGTCTCGTGCCTATGCCCCGTACTCGCATTACCCTGTCGGTGCGGCGGGCGTCACCTCCGAGGGGCGTGTCGTGGCTGGTTGCAATGTGGAAAATGTCTCATACGGGCTCGGGATCTGTGCCGAGGTCGCGCTGGTCGCGGACCTGATCTCACAGGGCGGCGGGGTCCTGCGTGCGGTGACGGTCACCGATGCCTCCGGCAAGGTCCTGATGCCCTGTGGCCGGTGCCGGCAGGTGCTCCTCGAGCACGGCGGCCGCGATCTCCTCGTCGATCACCCCGCCGGGCCACGGACCCTGGGCGACCTCCTGCCGGACGCCTTCGGTCCCGACGACATCGCCGGGGTGGTCTCGTGACGGGCGAGGCGGGTATCGCGGTCGACGAGGTCATTCATGCCGTCTCGGTGATCGCGACCAAACGAGGGGGCGCAGAGCTCAGCGATGCGCAGATCGCGTGGATGGTCGACGGCTACACCCGCGGCGAGGTCGCGCCCGAGCAGATGTCGTCGTTGTTGATGGCCATATATCTCCGCGGCATGAACCGGCGCGAGATCGCGACGTGGACGCGGGCGATGATCGACAGCGGACGACGGATGGATCTGACCGGCCTCCGCCGCGCCGGCCGGCCGCTGACGACCGTCGACAAACACTCCACCGGTGGCGTCGGAGACAAGATCACGCTGCCCCTGACGCCGCTCGTCGCGTCCTTCGGGGTCGCGGTGCCGCAGCTGTCGGGCCGCGGCCTCGGTCATACCGGCGGCACCCTGGACAAACTCGAATCGATCCCGGGCTGGCGGGCCGAGGTGAGCACCGAGGAGATGTTCGCCCAGCTCGAGCGTGTGGGCGCGGTGATCTGCGCCGCGGGCGCCGACCTCGCTCCCGCCGACCGCAAGCTCTACGCGCTGCGCGATGTGACCGGAACGGTGGAATCCATCCCGTTGCTGGCCACGTCGATCATGAGCAAGAAAATCGCGGAGGGTACGGCCGCGCTGGTCCTGGACGTCAAGACCGGGTCGGGAGCATTCCTGCCCGACGAATCCGAGGCGCGTGAACTGGCGTCGACGATGGTCGAGCTCGGACTCGACGCGGGGGTGGACACCCGTGCGTTGATCACCGACATGAGCGTGCCCCTCGGTCTCACCGTCGGCAACGCCGTCGAGGTCGCCGAATCGGTCGAGGTGCTCGCCGGTGGTGGACCCGCCGACGTCGTCGAACTGACCCTCGCCCTCGCCCGCGAGATGCTCGACGCCGCGGGCCTGCCCGAGGCCGATCCCGCCGAGCATCTGGCGAACGGGCGCGCCATGGACTCGTGGCGGTCGATGATCGCCGCACAGGGCGGCGACCCGGATGCGGCGCTGCCGGTCGCCCGGCACCGGGACGTGTTCGTCGCCGACCGGGACGGTGTCCTGACCGGCATGGACGCCCGTGCGGTGGGCGACGCCGCGTGGCGTCTCGGCGGCGGACGATCCAAACCGGGCGAATCGGTCTCGGCCGAGGCGGGCGTGGTGATCCACGCCAAACCCGGCGACGCCGTCCGCGCCGGTCAGCCGCTGTTCACCTTGCACACGCAGGATGAGGATCGGATCGCGGGCGCGCGCTCATGTCTCGACGGTGCGGTGCGGTTCGGCGCCGGAGACACGGATACGAGCGGCGCCGGTGACCGGCCTCTGATCATCGATTCCGTTAGGTTCAGAAAATGACGACGCTGGATCCGGCGCACTTCACCCTCGCGCCCAAGGTGCTTCTCCACGACCATCTCGACGGCGGGCTGCGGCCGGCGACCGTCCTGGAACTCGCGCACGAGGTCGGCTACGACGGGTTGCGGGTCGACGACGAGGCCGGGCTCGCCCGCTGGTTCCGCGAGGCCGCCGACAGTGGTTCCCTGGAGCGCTACCTGGAGACCTTCACCCACACCGTCGCCGTCATGCAGACCGTCGACGCCCTGGAACGGGTCGCGCGCGAGTGCGTCGAGGACCTCGCCGACGACAACGTCGTGTACGCCGAGGTGCGGTACGCGCCCGAACAGCATCTCGAAGCCGGGCTCACCCTCGACGAGGTGGTCGAGGCCGTTCTCCGCGGGTTCGCCGACGGCGAGAGGATCGCCGCCGACCGCGGGAAGAAGATCGCCGTGCGATGTCTGGTCACGGCGATGCGCCACGCGGCACGATCACGGGAGATCGCCGAACTCGCGGTGCGCTACCGCGACCGCGGGGTCGTGGGTTTCGACATCGCCGGCGCCGAGGCAGGGCACCCGCCCACCCGCCACCTCGACGCCTTCGAGTACATGCGTGCCAACTGCGCGCCGTTCACCATCCACGCCGGTGAGGCGTTCGGTCTGCCGTCGATCCACGAGGCCATCGGCTTCTGCGGCACCGACCGTCTCGGTCACGGAGTGCGGGTCTTCGACGACATCGAACTCCCCGACGGTGTCGACCTCGCCGCCCACTCCTTCGCCGGCGCGGAACTCGGTCTGATCGCGAACAGCGTGCGCGACAAGCGGATTCCGCTGGAACTGTGCCCGAGTTCGAATGTGCAGACCGGTGCGGTCGCCTCCCTCGCCGAACATCCGTTCAACGTACTGGCCCGACTCCGCTTCCGGGTCACGGTCAACACCGACAACCGGCTGATGGGCGACACCACGATGAGCAGGGAGTTCGGTCTGCTCGCCGACCAGTTCGGTTACGGCTGGGCAGATTTCGAACGCTTCACGGTCAACGCGATGAAGTCGGCGTTCATCCACTTCGACGAACGGCTGGCGTTCATCGACGACGTGATCAAGCCGGGCTACGCGGTCCTTGTGGGTTCGGGTTAACCCTTCTTGACGAGCCGGTTCTCGAAGTCGTGCTCGAGGGCGCGCCACGCCTCGGCCTCGTTGTCGAACGGTCCGCTCGGGGCCATCCGCTTCGGGTCGGGGTTGACGGTGTAGTCGACGAACCAGCCGAGGGGAGTGGAGGTTCCCAGGGCCTCGTTGACGGTGTCGTCGTCGGCGTAGTCGGCTGCGTCGGTGAACAGTTCGACGGCCAGGTCGAGCTGGTCGCGGTCCATGCGGCGCGGGCCGTCGGCGATGTCCGTTGCCAGGCCCGGCAGGACGTACACGTTGTCGTCGATGACATCGAACTCGAGTGAGCCGTTGGTGGCCTCGGTGCGGACGTCGTCGAAGGTCGACAGCTCGGAGAGGTCGTGGGTGTTGTCGTCGGCGAGGAAGCGGGAGAGCGCTCGCGGCGAGGTGAACACGAAGATCTTGCCCTTCGCACCCAGGAACACCGGGTCGTCGCCGAGGTAGCAGCGCAGCGTCAGGTATTCGTTGCTGCTCGTGACGATCCGGATCGGGTCGATGCCGACCGACGCCCAGAAATCGTCGTCGTCGTAATCCTCGTCCTCGTCGTCTTCGTCTTCGTCTTCGTCTTCGTCGTCATCTTCGGACTCGTCCGCGGTCTCGACGATCTCGATGTCCTCGTCGACCTCCGGCTCGTCCTCGTCCTCGGCGGAGGCCGCCGCCTCGAGTTCGGCCTCGGCGGTCTCGACGGCCTTCGCGTCGACCGCGGGGGTGGTGATGACTTCGTCGATCGCGTCGAGGACGTCGTCCCAGTGCTTCGCGATCAGCCGGCCGATGCGCACCCAGAGGTCGGTGCCCTCGCGGCCCTCGAAGTTGCGGGTACCGGTCGTGACGGCACCGAGGATCGGGTTGCCGTTGAAGAACTTCGTGATCGCGGTCAGCTCGCAGACCTCGCCGAGGATGCGCACGATCTCGAGCGCGTCCTCGAGTTCGGCGATGACCTCGGGGGTGGGGTCCTCGGCGGCCAGCTCGGGAACGCCCACCAGGTCGTAGGTGTGCCGCTCGTCCGGCACCAGTTCATCGGCCTGCACGCCGACGATGGTCGGCCACGCCGGATGCTCGACGAGGTCGTTGTCGTCATTGGTGCGGACGAAGGCCGCGAGCTCGGCGACACCGGGCAGGACGTAGAGATCCTCGTCGAGTCCGAGGAACGCCTCCCACTCGTCGTCACCCTCCCGCCAGCGGGGGGCCCACAGGGTGAAGCTGTTTCCGTCGGTGAGTCCGAGCTCAATCGGGACGATGTCTCCGGCCATGGGGACACAGCCTAGCGATTCATCGCCGTGGATCCAGTAGTGCCCCCACAGACGCCGATGTCTGATTCGTGTGGTGTCGTCACCGGGGCCGGAAGAATCCTTCGAAGGTCTGATCCAGATTCGTCGTCCGGACCGGTGAGACACCCACCGGATCGCCGGCCTCGATCATCTGATCGTTGCCGATGTACATCGCCACGTGCCCGGACCACACGGCGAGATCGCCCGGCTGCAATTGTGCCTGTGACACCCGGAATCCGGCGGTGTCCTGTTCCTGGGCCAGGCGCGGTAGTTCCAGGCCGGCCTGCCGATAGGCCCACCGGGTGAAACCGCTGCAGTCGAATCCGGCCGGCGTCGTCCCGCCCCAGAGATAGGGGACGCCACGCTGGCTCAGTGCCGCCCGCACCGCTTTCGCCGCCCGCTCGTTCGGGGCGTACGAGACAGACCCGTCGGGGAGGGTGATCGGAACGCCTCCGGTCACGGGGGAGGCCGACAGGTGTTCGCCGGGCAGGGCCGCGCCGGTGATCGTCGCGGGCGCGATCCGGCGGCCGAGCTCCGACACCGCGTCGGTGTCGGCGCGGAGGTCGGCACGTGTGCGGGTGACGATCTCGATTCCGCGGCCGAGGTGCTCGGCCGCCACCGGCAGCATCGTCAGCAGGCCGGCCGGCGTGAACAACTCGCCGCCGAATGCGCGGGCGCGACGTTCGAGCGAATCCACCAGGCCGCCGAGCTGACCCGACGCCGACTGCACCTTCCGGCCTGCGCTCTCGACGAGGCGGGCGAAATCATCGGCATCGTCGGCGAACGCGCCCATGTTCTGCTGCAGTCTCCCGGCCGCGTCGGTCGCGCCGACGGCACCAGAGCCCTCCCAGTGCGTGCGCACGGTTTCGGTTGCGGCCACCGAGGCACGACGCGCCGCCTCGACGGCCGTCGAGGCAGAACGGATCGTCTCGGCCGGATTGCCCGGCGCCAGGATGCCGGTGCCGAGTGCGGCGACGAGTTGGCGCAACGGTTCGACGAGGATCTCCACACCGGCCGTCACAGGGTGAACTCCCGGTCCGCTGCCGCACAGTCGCAGGCGGTGTAGGTCGCGTCGGCGTGCCGGGTGGCCGACGCGAGTTGTTCCTGCCGTGCCGCGGTCGTCTCGATGCACCGCTGGTGGATCTGCAGGAATTCGACGACCGCGGCGAGGAACTCCGCGCCGATGATCCCGAACGTGATCGCGAGATCGACCAGTGCCGCCTCGTCGGTGCGGGCGCGGTCGTCGACCAGCATGCTCCCGGCGCGGTGCGCGGATGAAAAGTCCTGCAATGCCGGGGAATCCGCCAACAGTCGCGTTCCGGCGGAGTGATCGGGCGGGATCGGGGCGGCGGATGGGGGCGTGGATCGCGGGCTCATGGGTTTCTGACGCGGCGCGGGCCCGTTCGGTTCCATCGAGCCGCCATGACACCTCGGAGCGGCCTCGCACCGGCCCCGCGCGGTACCGCACTGCGCACGCGGTCCGGGCCCAGGAAATAGTCTGGTCGCCATGGAACGCCTGATCGTCGACCACCCTCTTGCCGCCGCGCGTCTGACGACGATGCGAGACGAGACCACCGACAACGCCGGATTCCGTGCGGCGCTGTCGGATCTCACCCAGATGCTGATCTATGAGGCCCTGGCCGCTGCGCCGCGCGCCGGCGTGCAGATCAAGACGCCGCTGGTCCCGCACACCGGGTCGCGGCTGGCAACGCCACCGCTGCTCGTGCCGGTCCTGCGGGCGGGCCTCGGAATGGTCGAACAGGCGCATGCGATGGTGCCCGAGGCCCGGGTCGGCTTCGTGGGCATCGCCCGCGACGAGGAGACCGCGCAGCCGGTGCCGTACCTCGAGTCGCTGCCCGAAGACCTCTCCGGACTCCCCGTCTTCGTGCTCGACCCGATGCTCGCGACCGGCGGGTCGATGTTGCACACGATCGAACTGCTCGTCGCGCGCAACGCCACCGACATCACCGCGGTGTGCGTCGTGGCGGCACCGCAGGGCGTGACCCTGCTGGAGGAGTCGGGCCACCCGTGCCGACTGGTCGTGGCGGCGATCGACGAGGGACTCGACGACGCCAACTACATCGTTCCGGGACTCGGCGACGCCGGCGACCGTCAGTTCGGGCCGCGCTGACGCGATTCGTGCTGGCGGGGTCCGGGCGCGACCGGCTCAGCCGGGCAGCGACCAGAAGGCGAGCATCGGTTCGTTCGTCAGCACCGAGCCGCCGTCGACGATGGTGAGGCTCGTCGGCGACACCAGGTAGCGGACCGATCCGTTGCGCGCCTCGAAGGTGTTGCCGATGCGGGTCGGGAACTGCAGTTCGATGCCGCCCTCGGGTGCCTGCCCCTTGTAGTACCAGCGACCCGTCTGGTTGCCGACCTGGCAGATGACCACGCGGGACCGCGACGTCTGGCCGATCGCGACCGCCGGGTCGTCGGCCGCGTTGCAGCGCGGACCGGTCACGAACCCCTGCCAGTCGGCTCCTGCCACGGTCGGGGCCGGACGGTTCGGCGCCGGCGTCAGGGTCGTCGTGGCGGTCGTCGGAGGCGGGGTCGGGGATCGGGTGACGGTACTCGTGATCGTCGGGGGCTGCGATGTCGTGCTGCTCGCACTCTTCGCGGCGGACTCCTCGTCCGACGGGATCAGGAGGAAGGCGGCGAGCACGCCCGCCACCACCAGCAGGACGCCCGCGCCGATCGCCACGAGGACGGCGGGCGACGACCACGGTGAGCGCGGTGGTTCCGGCGGCGGACCCTGCGGATGGCCGCCCGGCCCGTATGCGCCCGGGTAGCCGGGTGGGTAGGTCATGGTGCTCCTCGAGATCTGTCGGGTTCGGTTCTACAGCTCGGCGATGGTCTGGGCGAGCAGCTCGCCCATCCGGGTCGCCGACGCGCGCCCGACCTCGAGGACCTCGGTGTGGCTGAGGTGTTCACCGGTCATCCCGGCGGCCAGGTTGGTCACGAGCGAGACCCCGAGGACCTCGAGCCCCGCGGCCCGGGCGGCGATGGTCTCGTGCACCGTCGACATGCCGACCAGATCGGCACCCAGTGTGCGGAGCATCCGGATCTCGGCCGGTGTCTCGTAGTGCGGGCCGGGGAGACCGGCATACACCCCTTCGGCAAAGGACGGGTCGACGCGACGGGCGACCTCGCGGAGTCGAGGTGAGTACGCGTCGACGAGGTCGACGAACTGCGCTCCCGTCAGCGGGGAACGCGCCGTCAGGTTGAGGTGATCGGAGATCAGGATCGGCCGGCCCACCGACATGTCCTCGCGCAGACCGCCGGCCGCGTTGGTCAGCACGACGGTGTGGACGCCGGCCGCCGCCGCGGTACGTACCGGATGCACGACGCGCGCGAGATCGTGACCCTCATAGGCGTGAATGCGGCCGAGCATCAACAGGACTCTACGATCACCGATCCGGACCGAGTGGATCACCCCGCCGTGGCCGGCGGCCCTGGGCGGTGTGAAGCCGGGGATCGAGGCCATCGGCAGGGAGCGGATCGGCGTCCCGAAGGCGTCGGCCGCCGGGGCCCACCCGGAACCGAGGATGACGGCCACATCGTGTGCGGCGGCGTCGGTCTCGGCGGCGATCGTGGCGGCCGCGACGATGGCCGCAGCGTCGGCGTCGGCAGTGGGATCCATGCGCCAACCCTAAACGGTGGTCCCGACGTCGGCGCAGCATCGCCGCGTCGCGGAACGGCCGCGCCCGGAGCGGACTCGTCGCCGAGCGATAAGGTCAGGTCATGCCATATCTCAACGAGGTCGGGGAGGTCGTCGAACTCCATCTCGGAGCCGAGGGCGTCGAACTCGACGAGTCGAACCCCGAGAACCGCTTCCGTCTGGATTGGCTCGACGAGGTCGAACGGCTGCTCGGCGAGGTGGCCGCCGACCCGAAGCGCCCGCTCGTGCTGACCGCCACCGGGAAGTTCTTCACCAACGGACTCGACACCGACCACATCTTCGCCGCGCCGGATCAGCTGCCCGCATACCTCGACCGTGTGCAGTCGCTGTACGCGACGATCCTGACGCTCCCGGTCCCGACCGTCACAGCGATCAACGGCCACGCCTTCGGCGCCGGCGCCATGCTCGCCCTCTGCACCGACCACGTGTTCATGCGCACCGAGCGCGGCTTCTGGTCGCTGCCCGAGGCGGCGCTGAACATGCCGTTCACCCGCGGCATGTCGACGCTCCTGCGCACGCGGCTCACCGATCGCACCGCGACCGAGGCGATGTACACCAGCCGTCGGTACGGCGCCGCCGAGGCCGTCGCCGCCGGGATCGTCGACGAAGCGGTCCCCGCGGACCGGCTGGCCGCCCGCGCGGCGGAGATCGCCGCGGCCCGTGCCGCGACCGCGGGTCCCAACCTCACCCTG
The DNA here is from genome assembly GCF_900105725.1 of Gordonia westfalica. NCBI lineage: Bacteria > Bacillati > Actinomycetota > Actinomycetes > Mycobacteriales > Gordoniaceae > Gordonia > Gordonia westfalica. Next base: position 1,978,997 of record NZ_FNLM01000034.1, on the reverse strand, counting down.
ATCAAGCGGGGTCTGCGCGGACCGCTGCTCGCCGACCTCGCCCTCCCGACCCCCGCCGGGGTCATCGCATGACCGGCGTGAAGGCGGACAGCCTGCCCGACGCGTCGAACATCATCGACAAGTGGCTGGAGGATCACGGCACCGAGCTGGTCGCGTGGCGGCGCGACATCCACGCACATCCCGAACTCTCCCGGCAGGAGGTGCGCACCACCGAACTGGTGATGGCGGAGCTGTCGGCCGTCGGTCTCCACCCGCGCCGGCTCCCCCTGGGCACCGGTGTCGTCTGCGACCTCGGTCCGGTCGGCGAACCCCGGATCGGTCTGCGAGCCGACATGGACGCCCTGCCGGTCACCGAACACACCGGCCTCCCGTTCACCTCGACGGTGGAGGGTGCCTCCCACTCCTGCGGACATGACGCGCACACGGCGATCCTGATCGGCGTGGCCAAGCTCCTGGCCTCGGTCGGGCCGCTCCCGGTGGGGGTCCGCCTGATCTTCCAGGCGGCCGAGGAGGTCATGCCCGGTGGCGCGCTCGACGCCATCGAAGCCGGCGTGACCAGCGGGCTCGGGCGCATCTTCGCGCTGCACTGCGATCCGCGTCTGCCGGTCGGAACCGTCGGCCTGCGATCGGGTCCGCTGACGTCGGCCGCAGACCACATCGACCTGCAACTCCACTCCGCCGGCGGACACACCTCCCGTCCGCACCTGACCGGTGACCTGATCTACGCGATGGGCACCGTGATCACCGGACTGCCCGGCGTGCTCTCGCGGCGCGTCGACCCCCGCTCGGGAACCGTGATGGTGTGGGGTGCGGCCAACGCCGGCAGCGCCGCCAACGCCATCCCGCAGGAGGGCCGGATGCGCGGCACCGTGCGTACCGGCGACCACGACACCTGGGCCGCACTGGAACCGCTGGTCCGCAGCGTCGTCGGCGAACTCCTCGCGCCCCTCGGCGTGCGCTACGACCTGTCCTACTTCCGGGGCGTCCCGCCGGTGGTCAACGACGAGATCGCCGTCGGCATGCTCGAACGCGCGGTCGCCGCGATCGGACCCGACGCCGTCGCCGCCACCCTCCAGTCACCCGGCGGTGAGGACTTCTCCTGGTACCTCGAACAGGTGCCGGGCGCGATGGCCCGCCTCGGTGTGTGGGACGGATTCGGCCCGCAGGTCGATCTGCACGCCCCCAACTTCGACCTCGACGAACGAGCCCTCGCCATCGGCGTCCGAACCCTCGCAGGCGTCGTCCTCAACGCACGCAGCGCGACGGGCGAACCGCCGGAACTGACGCCGCCGTTCGCGCCCTGAATACTCAGGGTTCGACGGGCCCAGGACCTCAGGGTTCGACGGGCCCAGGCCCGGGCCCGACGTTGCGCGACTCGCGCAACCGCAGGTCCTGCACGTAGTCGGCGGGCGCCCCGGCGATCTCCGCGGCCTCGGCCATGACGCCGAGGTAGCGGGCCGAGGGGAGTCCGCCCTCGAAGGCGTCGAGCACGTACAGCCAGGCCAGTACCGGACCGTCGGGGTGTCGACGCGGGCGCGGATCTTGCGATGGATGCCGAGTTCGGAGCCCTCCCACCGGTCGAGCAGGTCCTCGTCCTCGGTGGTCACGTCGTACAGCACGACGAAGACGCGGGCGTCGGGATCGTCGCGGTCCTCGGTGACGGTCGCGAGCGAGCCCTCCCAGCCGATGTCGCCGCCGCCGAAGGTCAGTCGCCAGCCGCGAAGCCATCCGGTACCCGACATCGGCGAGTGCGGCGCGCGTTCCGCCATCTGCTCGGGATGCATGTTGCTTCCGTAGGCTGCGTAAATCGGCACGGGTGGAGCCTAGTGGGTCGGCGGCGAGTCCGGAAGCCGACAGGCAGGCGTGGAGGAGTGGCGTACGACGCACACGGGGCCACCGCATGGCGTGCCGCCGAATGATCCGGACTAGGTTGGTAGGTGGCGCGACCCCATGTGACGGTCCGCCACACCAGAGCGACGCACCACCCCGCGAGGCTCGACCCAGTCGGATCAGCAGTCGGACACAGCCTGTCGGACGCCCGCCGGTCCGGCCACCAGCCAGTTCGCCCATAGACAACACCGCTCCGGGCGCACGGTGGCCCCACGAAGGCCGCCGCGTCGAAACCCGGTGAAGGACAGGAGTGCACAGTGACCAGGATCGTCATCATCGGCGGTGGACCAGCGGGTTATGAGGCGGCGCTCGCCGCGGCCGCGTACGGCGCGGACATCACGGTGATCGATTCGGACGGGATCGGTGGTGCCTGTGTGTTGTGGGACTGCGTCCCGTCGAAGACCTTCATCGCCTCCACCGGCATCCGCACCGAGGTCCGCCGCGCCGTCGACCTCGGTATCAACATCAAGACCGACGACACCCTGGTGACCCTCCCGCAGATCCATCAGCGGGTGCGCGACCTCGCCTTCGCCCAGTCCGCCGACATCAAGTCGCGACTCGTCAGTGAGGGCGTCAAACTGGTCTCCGGCACCGCGGTTCTCGACGAGACGCAGGTCGGCGTCTCGACCCACAGCGTCCTCGCGACGCTCGCCGACGGCAGCACCCAGCGCTTCGACGGCGACGTGGTGCTGATCGCGACGGGCGCGTCGCCGCGCATCCTGCCCGACGCCCAGCCCGACGGTGAACGCATCCTCACCTGGCGTCAGCTCTACGACCTCGAGGACCTGCCCGAACATCTCGTCGTCATCGGTTCCGGTGTCACCGGCGCCGAGTTCGTCCACGCCTACACCGAACTCGGTGTGAAGGTGACGCTGGTGTCGAGCCGCGACCGCGTGCTCCCGCACGAGGACGAGGACGCCGCGCTGGTCCTCGAGGACGCACTCGCCGAACGCGGCGTCGAACTCGTGAAGCACGCCCGCGCCGACAAGGTCGTGCGCGACGGTGACACCGTCACCGCCCATCTCGCCGACGGGTCCACCGTCACCGGCAGCCACGTGCTGATGACGGTCGGCTCGATCCCCAACACCGCGAACCTCGAACTCGAGCGTGCCGGCGTCGACGTCGACAAGGGCGGCTACATCCGGGTGGACCGGGTGTCGCGGACATCGGTGCCCGGGATCTACGCGGCGGGCGACTGCACCGGATTGTTGCCGCTGGCCTCGGTCGCCGCCATGCAGGGCCGCATCGCCGTGTACCACGCGCTGGGTGAGGGCGTCAGCCCGATCAAGCTGAAAACCGTTGCCTCGGCGATCTTCACGCGTCCCGAGATCGCCACCGTCGGGGTGTCGCAGAAGGCCATCGACGCCGGCGAGTATCCCGCGCGCACCGTGATGCTGCCGCTGGCGACCAACCCGCGGGCCAAGATGAGCGGTCTTCGACGCGGCTTCGTCAAGATCTTCTGCCGCCCGGCGACCGGCGTGGTGATCGGTGGCGTCGCGGTGGCCCCCAACGCCTCCGAGCTCATCCTCCCGCTCGCCCTCGCGGTGCAGAACAAACTGACCGTCGGCGATCTCGCGCAGACGTTCTCGGTGTACCCGTCGCTGTCCGGGTCGATCACCGAGGCCGCACGTCAGCTCGTTCGCCACGACGATCTGGACTGACCGCCGTCGAGTTGCCGCGACCACGGTAGGGTCTGGAGGATTCGTCCGGAACTCCGGCGTACCGCGACGTGGGGGGAAGTTGTCGTGACACCGCGCTCTGTCGACCCGTTTGCCCAGACCAACCGGGGTGTCTCGAGCGCGCCGTCGTTCGGCGGGGGACGCACCGACTGGGCCGGCATGAGCATCGACGAGATCATCGACACCCTCCACACCATGGAACCCGGTCAGGCGGCCGGTGACGTCGAGACGATCCTCAAGGCGATCGACGCGGTGCGCCGCGCGTCGGAGCGGATGGCCGGCATGTTCGGCGACGACATGCGCGGACTCGCGTCCGACGCCGCCCTCGAGGCGGGAAAGTCGTTGTCCGACGCCATGCAGAGGACTCTGGAGACGGCCACCGTGGTCGGCGAGGCGCTGGGCACCGCCGTCGGGATCGTCGGCGCTACACGGGGTCAGGAAGGGCGACTGCGGGAACTGCAGCAGCATCTCCGCGACAACCCCGAGGACGCGCCGACGGTGAGGTTCGAGGCGGACCGCACCATGTCGGGCACGTACTCGTCACCGATGCAGCGGGTCCAGCACTCGCTCCCGGAACCCACCGGGCCCGACGACCTGGTGCGCGGGACGGGCAGCATGTCATCGGCGGCCGGGGTCGGGTCGGGTTCCGAGGCGCCCCGCGGTCAGGCGGCGAACACCGTCGACGCCGGGGACATCGGCCGTTCCGGTACCCCGGCGGTGCCGGTCGCGTCCAACGGGGCCGGTCCGGCACCGTCGGGCGGTGGACCCACCCCGGTCACGCCGGTCTCGTCGTCCTCCTCCTCGTCGGGATCGCCGGGCCGGGCGAACGGTGACGATCCCGATGGCCTGCTCCGAGGCGGTCAGGGCACCCCGGGTGGTGTCGGCACACACGGTGTCTCCGGTGCTGGACGATCGGGGGCGGGAGACGGGAACCGTTCCGGGAGTGCGGGTTCCGGTGTCGGCGCGGGAGGCCCCATCACCCCGGTCGTCGGACCGCTGTCGCCGCTGTCGCCGTCGTCGCCTTCTGTCGCCGCGCCGGCGACATCGACGCCGCCGGCCGCGAGCGCCACCGGACCGCGGTCGGGGATCACACCACCGGTCGGCCCGGCCGGCGCACCGCCGGGCGGCCGCCGGCCCGGAGCCGAGGACGACGACAAGCACAAGGCCGCGCCCTATCTGCACACCCGTGAGCACGGCGCGGAGATCGTCGGCGACCTGCCTCTCGTCGGGCCGCCGGTGATCGGCGACTGGATTCCGCAGATGGTCCCGGCGACGCCGGAGCCCGCACCGCCGCGGCCGACCCCGGAGGAACCGGTGGCGCCGTCGGATCGTTCCCCCCGCACCTCCGACGCGGGCACCGACGGCCGCGACGAGCCGTCCTCGACCACGCCGGGCCGGACATGCTGAACCGCGTCGACCGGCTGCCCGGCGGCGTCGCACGACTCGCCTCCGCCGTGCCCGACGAGGACATCACCCGCTGCCTGCACCTGCTGGTCGCCACGGTGATGGACGTGACGGGAGCGTCGACACCCGAGGTCCGTGACACGATCCGCCAGTGGCGCCAGCAGGGGAGCGCCGACCCGACAGGTGTCGCGACCCTGCGGATGGTTGCCGCACAACATGATTTCGACTCGTTCGCCCATCAGCGTCGCGGCGAGATCGACCGTCAACTCGACAGCTTCCGCCGTGCACGAGCACTTGACTGCGTCCTCGCCGCGATGGCGGTGTCGACGGCCGCGGAGGCCCCGCGCACGGCTCTGCGGGAGGCGGCCTACGAGGCCGCCGCCGCGCTCGGGGCAGTGCCGGCGTCGTCGGGGTCCTTGCCGACTTCGTGGTCTGATTCCCCGGCGCCTGACTCACGCCAGGCCGAAGCTGTGCTCGACGGCCCGATTCCATTCGCCGTACAGGCGTTCCCGCTCCGGCTCCGCCATGGCGGGTTCCCAGCGCTTGTCCTCGGCCCAGTTCGCGCGGATGTCGTCCTCGCCCTCCCAGAACCCCACCGCAAGGCCGGCCGCGTAGGCCGCGCCCAGCGCGGTGGTCTCGTTGACCACGGGCCGGACCACCGGTACGTCGAGGATGTCGGCCTGGAACTGCATGAGCAGTTCGTTGACCACCATGCCGCCGTCGACCTTGAGTGTGGACAGCTCCATGTCGGCGTCGGCCTGCATCGCCTCGATGACCTCGCGGGTCTGGAAGGCGCTGGCCTCCAACGCCGCCCGGGCCAGGTGGCCCTTGTTGACGAAGCGTGTCAGGCCGACGATCACGCCGCGGGCGTCCGCTCGCCAGCGCGGTGCGAACAGCCCGGAGAAGGCAGGCACGAAGTAGGCGCCGCCGTTGTCCTCGACCTCCGCGGCCAGCTTCTCCACATCCGACGACACCGGGAAGAGGCCGAGATTGTCCCGCAGCCACTGGATCAGCGACCCGGTCACGGCGATCGACCCTTCGAGCGCATAGCGTGCCGGTTCGTCGCCGATGCGGTAGCAGACCGTCGTCAGCAGGCCGTGTTCGCTGAACACCGGCTCGGTACCGGTGTTCAGCAGCAGGAAGTTCCCGGTCCCGTAGGTGTTCTTGGCCTCGCCGGGCGACAGGCACGCCTGGCCGAACGTGGCGGCCTGCTGGTCGCCGAGGATGCCGGTCAGCGGGACGCCGGGAAGCGGCCCGTTTCCTCTCAGCGAGCCGAAATCGCCTGATGAGCTGCGGATCTCGGGGAGCATCGCCATCGGGATGCCCATCTCGTCGCAGATCTCCTCATCCCAGTTCAGCGTCCGGAGATCCATGAGCATGGTGCGCGAGGCGTTGGTGACGTCGGTGACGTGCTGCCCGCCGTCGGCGCCGCCCGTCATGTTCCACGCCATCCAGGAATCCATTGTGCCGAAGCACAATTCGCCGGCCTCGGCGCGCTCGCGCAGGCCGTCGACGTGGTCGAGGAGCCAGCGTGCCTTCGGCCCGGCGAAGTAGGTGGACAGCGGCAGGCCGGTACGCTCCCGGTACCGGTCGACGCCGACGTCGCCGGCGAGTTCCCTGCAGACCTCGCTGGTGCGGGTGTCCTGCCAGACGATCGCGTTGTGAACCGGTTTCCCGGACTCCCGGTCCCAGATCACCGTGGTCTCGCGCTGATTGGTGATACCGCAGGCGACGATGTCCTTGGCGGTCAGCTCGGCCGAGGCCAGGGCGGCGGCACCCACGCGGCGGGTGTTGCGCCAGATCTCCGCGGCGTCGTGTTCGACCCAGCCCGCACGGGGAAAGATCTGCTCGTGCTCGAGTTGTTCGACGCCGACGACGCACCCCTTGTGGTCGAAGATCATCGCCCGGGTAGAGGTGGTGCCCTGATCGATCGCCGCCACGTATTTGCCTGAACTGCCCACGCGGTCAGTGTCGCACGCTGTGGTGAGGGCCGAGATCAATTAGGCTCGGCAAACATGAACACCGAGTTCAACCCGGACCGTCCGGCGGACATGGGGCCGCTCTACCGCGCCGAGGCGTGGCGCCGGCTCGGTGAGGAGCAATTCGACGTCGTGGTGATCGGCGGCGGCGTCGTGGGTGTCGGCGCCGCACTCGACGCGGCGACCCGCGGCCTGCGGGTGGCGCTGGTCGAGGCCCGCGACATCGCCTCGGGAACGTCGAGTCGGTCGTCGAAGATGTTCCACGGCGGGCTCCGATACCTGGAACAGCTCGAATTCGGGCTCGTCCGTGAGGCTCTGAAAGAACGTGAGCTCTCCCTGCGGTTGCTGGCCCCGCACCTGGTGAAGCCGCTGCCGTTCCTCTATCCGCTCACGCAGCGGGTCTGGGAACGCCCCTACGTCGCCGCGGGTATCTTCCTCTACGACCGCATGGGCGGCGCCAAATCGGTGCCCGGCCAGCGACATGTGACCCGTTCGGGTGCGCTGCGGGTGGCCCCGGCGCTCAAGCGCAACTCGCTCATCGGCGGGATCTGCTACTACGACACGGTTGTCGACGACGCGCGGCACAGCCTCACGGTGGCCCGCACCGCGGCCAACTACGGCGCGGTCATCCGCACCTCGACCCAGGTGATCGGTTTCCTGCGCGAATCCGATCGCGTCCTCGGAGTCCGGGTGCGGGACACCGAGAACGGCGACGTCACCGAGGTGCGTGCCCACTGCGTCATCAACGCGGCGGGGGTGTGGACCGACGAGGTGCAGGCATTGTCCAAGCAGCGCGGGCACTTCAAGGTGCGTGCGTCGAAGGGTGTGCACATCGTGGTGCCGCGCGACCGGATCGTCAGCGAGACCGCGATCATCCTGCGCACCGCCAATTCGGTGCTGTTCGTGATCCCGTGGGAGACGCACTGGATCATCGGGACCACCGACACCGACTGGAACCTCGACCTCGCGCATCCGGCCGCGACACGCGCCGACATCGACTACATCCTGGAACGCGTCAACGAGGTGCTGGTCACCAAGCTGAACCACGAGGACATCGAAGGTGTGTACGCGGGGCTGCGGCCGCTGCTGGCGGGTGAGGACGACGAGACGTCGAAGCTCTCCCGTGAGCACGCCGTCGCCACGGTGGCCCCGGGTCTGGTGTCGATCGCGGGCGGCAAGTACACCACGTACCGGGTGATGGCCGCCGACGCCGTCGACGCCTGCAATGACTTCATCCCCACCCGCGTGGCGCCGTCGATCACCGAGCGGGTGCCGCTCCTGGGCGCGGACGGGTACTTCGCGCTGATCAACCAGTGCGAGCATCTCGGACAGCGGTACGGGCTGCACCCTTATCGGATTCGACGACTCCTGAACCGCTACGGCTCACTGATCGACGACGTGCTCTACCACGCATCCGAGGACAAGTCGCTGCTCGCGCCGCTGGCTGCCGCGCCGCAGTATCTCCGCGTCGAGGTGGTCTACGCGGCGGTCGACGAGGCCGCGCTGCATCTCGAGGACGTGCTGGCCCGGCGTACTCGCATCGCGATCGAGTACTCGCACCGTGGCGTCGACTGCGCCGACGAGGTCGCCGACCTGCTCGCCCCGCTCCTCGGCTGGACCACCGAACAGCGCGACTTCGAGGTGGCGACCTACATCGCGCGGGTCGAGGCCGAGGTGGCCTCGCAGCAGCAGCCCGACGACGATTCCGCCGATGCGCTGCGTGCGGCCGCACCGGAGGCGCGTTCGGAGATCCTGGAGCCGGTGCCCGTCCCCGAGTGAGGGACGTTGTCCCCTGTCGCCGATCCTTCTCGGAGAGGATGATCGAGTGGGGGAGAAGGGACTGATCATGACGGAATTGCCGGTTCAGATACTCGCTCCGGAAGAGGCCTGGGAGTTGCTCGGTTCCGGGGAACTGGGACGGATAGCGTTGAGCGTCAACAACACTCCCGACATCTTTCCCGTCAACTATCACGCTGCGAACGGGAAGGTCACCTTGCGTACGGGTGAGGGGACCAAACTCTCCGAACTGGTGGTGAACAACCGGGTGGCGTTCGAGTCCGACGCCCACACCGACACCGGTGGCTGGAGTGTGGTGGCCAAGGGCACGGCACGGATCCTGTCCTCGCTGAGCGAGATCGAGGCCGCGGACCAGTTGCCGCTGCGTCCGTGGATCGCGACGGTCAAGTACAACTACGTGGAGATCGTGGTCGACGAGATCACCGCGCGTCGCTTCGAGTTCGGGCCGGAACCCGAGCGTTACCCCGTCTGAGCTCCGTAAACCCACCCTTTTTCGGCAAATCCGGCACCCACGTGGGTGGTGGAAATGCCGAAAAAGGGTGGGTGTGCGGTCAGGTCTGGCAGCGCGGGCACCAGTAGACGGACCGGTCGCCACCCGTCGACGCGAGTTCACCGCGTTTGACGATCGTCGCGCAGCGACGGCACAACTGGCCGTTGCGGCCGTACACCCACATGCGTGCGTTGGGTGAGGTGTTGCCGGTGGTGGTCCGCGCCGAGCGCATCCGGTTGGCCCACAGCAGTCGACGGCTGAGGTCGACCACCGGCCCGAGTTCCACCTCGCCGACCGGGCGGGTCGGGAGAACGGCACGCAGATAACAGATCTCGCTGCGGAAGACGTTGCCGACGCCGGCCATCAGCCGCTGGTCGAGCAGAGCCGCGCCGATGGTCTGCTCGGGGTCCGCGCCGAGTCGGCGGATCGCCTCGTCACGATCGAAGTCGTCGGCGAGCAGGTCCGGGCCCAGGTAGGCGAGCGCGGCATCGGGATCGGCGAGGAGTTCGAGGACGCCGAGATCGAATCCGACGGCTTCGTGGTCGTCGGTGCGCAGGACCGCGCGTGCCTGGTAGGCGGGGCGCCGCCACTTCTGGCCCCGGCGATGCACATGCCACACTCCCTCCATCTTCAGATGGGAATGGATGCTGACCGCGTCGCCGGCGCCGGGTTCGCTCTCGCCGACGTCGATGAGCAGGTGCTTTCCTCTCGATCGAACGCCGACGACGGTCCGGCCGGACAGGTCGGAGGTCGCGAGTGACGGGATGCGGAACTGCGTCGAGATGAGCGTCCGTCCCTCGAGTCCCAGGCGCAACCGGGCGGCCGCGGCGTAGACGGTGTCGCCTTCAGGCATGGGTTCCGTACCGGAGGCGGATGCCGCGGGGCGTGGTGGCGAAACCGGCCTCGACGAGGACCTTCCCGAAGTCGGTGCTGCGCACCGGTTCCGAGTCGATCTGGTCGATGGTCAGCCGGGAGACGCGTCCCGCGCGGACCAGGGCCACGAGTGCGCCGGCGGCCGATTCGAGGGCTGGGATCGAGTCGGTGAACGTCAGCAGTGTCTTGCCGCCGCGCTCGACGAAACACACGAGTTCGCCGTCGACGAGAACCACCAGGGCGCCCGGTTTGCGGCCGGGCCGGTGTCCGGCGTCGGCGTCGCGGGACCTCGGCCACTCCAGCGCCGCGCCGAACGGATTCGCCGGGTCGGTGGCGGCCAGGATGGTGGCCTCGCGCGGGGGTTTGCGGTCGGGTAGGGCATGACGCCGCAACTCGTCGACGGTGGCCGGGGACGCGAACTGCGCGCCCCCGAGTCCGTCGACGTAGTAGCCGCGGCGTACCTGGCCGTTGTCCTCGAAGACGGTGAGCGCCTTGTACACCCGGGCGAACCCGCCGGTGACCTCCTCGGCCATGACACTGCCGCGGGTGATGACGCCGTACCGGGTGAGCAGCTGGTCGCACAGCGCCTGCGTGGCGATCGTCGGGTCGATGTCGGGACGGTCCAGCGCGAACCAGCGTCCACTCGCGGTCGGCGAGACCGGCGGTCCGGCGGCGTGTTCGGTCAGATAGCGTGCGGAGAGGCGGCCGGCGCGAAGCCGCGGTGCCCGGCCCCGGGCCCGGTGCGCAGGCGCCGAGCGCGGCGTCGACGGGCTGCGCCGGGGGTGGAGCAATGCGCGGACCGGGGCGAACGTGTCATTGCTGACCTGCCCTGCCCAGACGAGATCCCACAGGGCGCTCTCGACGTCCGCGGCGGGGGTCGCGGTGCCCGTGCTGATGTCGCCGGCGATCTGCGGGAACCGCAGCGCACCACCCGGTTCGAGGGCGGTGGCGATCGCGTCGTGCACAGCGGTGGTGTCGATCGCGTCGGGGGCGGACATGGTGAAAGCGGCGACGTCGGCGGGATGCAGGGCGATCCAGCCGTCGGCGTTGCCGATGCGGCCGTGCCCAGACCACACCACCTCGCCGCTGCTCAGCAACTCGTCGAGCATCGACGGTGCGTAGTCGGCGACGCGGGCGGGCAGGATCAGCGACTCCCAGGCCGACGCCGGCAGCGGATACCCGGCGAGCTGGTCGATGACCGTCGCCACCCCGTCCAGGCCGCGCAACCGCGTCCCGGGCGACCCGTGTTGCCATTCGACGAGGAAACGGGTGAGCACCTCGGTACCGACCGGCGCGACCTCGGCGCGGCTCGCGGCGAGCGACCCGCGCCGGATCTGGCCGAGCACATCGGTGTGGCACCACTGGGTGGTCGGCGTCGTCCCCTGAGCCGGATCGGCCGGTCCGGTCTCGGGGAGGAAATCGCCTTCGACGACGCGCCGCTCCGCGGCGAGGCGGGCCAGGGTGTCGCGCACGACCGCCGTCGCGATTCCCAGCGACGCCGCCGCGTCGACGACGGTGAACGGGCCGTGGGTGCGGGCGTAGCGTCCGATGAGGTCGCCGACCGGGTCGGGTACCGGCTCGAGGTAGGCGGCCGGAATACCCAGCGGCGCCGGAACTCCCAGTGCGTCGCGCAGCCGGGCGGTGTCGTCGATCGATGCCCACAGCGCGCGCCGGTTGTGGTTGACCGAGATGATCTGTCCGCTGCGGTGCAGGTCGGCCAGAACGTCGCCGACGGGCGCTTCGCCCCGATACCTCGCCTCGACCTCCTCGGTGGTCAGCGGTCCGAGCCAGCGGAGCAGGTCGACGACGTCCTCGGCGTCGCGCGCCTGACGGTCCGGGGAGAGGCGCTGCAGGCGCGCGATGACCTCGGCGATGACCCCGGGATCGAGCAGCTCACGCAGGTCGACGCGGCCCAGCAGCTGCGCCAGCAGGCTGGTGTCGAGTGACAGTGCCGCCGCGCGACGTTCGGCGAGGGGTGCGTCGTCGGCGTACATGAAGGCGCCCACGTACCCGAACAGCAGCGACGCCGCGAACGGGGACGGACTCGGCGTCTCGGTCTCCACGACGCGTATCCGACGCGATCGGATACGAGTGAGCAGATCGAGCAGTGCGGGGAGGTCGTACACGTCCTGCAGGCATTCCCGTACCGCTTCGAGGACGATCGGGAAGTCCGGGAACTTGGATGCGACGGAGAGCAATTGGGCACTGCGCTGCCGCTGCTGCCAGAGCGGTGCGCGCCGACCGGGATCACGGCGGGGCAGAAGCAGTGCGCGGGCGGCGCATTCGCGGAACCGGGAGGCGAACATCGACGAGTCGGCGAGACCGTCGGTGACGAACTGTTCGACCTCGTCCGGATCGAGGAGGAACACGTCGGCGCCCGGAGGTGCGTCGTCGGTGTCGGGGAGGCGGAGGATGATGCCGTCGTCGGATGCGGTGGTCGCGCCCTCGATGCCCAGCGTCGCGAGGAGTTTCTGCGAGATGGCGCTCGCCCACGGCGCGTGGACACGCAATCCGTACGGGGAGTGCAGGATGACACGCCAGTCGCCGAGTTCGTCGCGGAACCGTTCGACGACGAGTGTCCGGTCGGTGGGGACGTGTCCCGTCGCCTCGCGTTGTTCGGCGATGAGGGTGGCGAGGTTGGTGCGCGCGTTCTCGGTCAGACCGAGGCGTTCGGCGTGGGCGTCGAGCTTGCCGGGATCGGCGATGGCGCCGGTGAACGCACCGATCGCGGCACCGAGTTCGGCGGGCCGGCCGATCGCGTCGCCGATCCAGAACGGCAACCGGCCGGGCTGGCCGAAGGCCGGTGAGACGAGGACGCGGTCGTGGGTGATGTCCTCGATCCGCCAGCTGGTCGCGCCGAGTGCGAACACGTCTCCGACCCGGGACTCGTAGACCATCTCCTCGTCGAGTTCGCCCACCCGCGTGGACTTCTCGCCCACCATGAACACACCGAACAAGCCACGATCGGGGATCGATCCACCCGATGTCACGGCAAGCCGTTGTGCGCCGCGGCGTCCCGTGATCACCCCCGCGTCGCGGTCCCAGTTGACCCGGGGACGGAGTTCGGCGAACTCGTCGGAGGGGAACCGGCCGGCGATGAGATCGAGTGTCGCGTCGAAGACGCCGCGTCCGAGATCTCGATACGGAGCCGCGCGGCGGACCACCTCGTACCAGTGGTCGACCTCGAGATCGTCGACGGCGGCAGCGGCGATCGTCTGTTGGGCGAGGATGTCGAGGGGATTCTGGGGAACCTTGATCTCCTCGATCGCGCCGTCGAGCATGCGGCCGACGGTGACCGTGCAGTGCAGCAGGTCGGTGCGGTGTTTGGGGTAGAGGATGCCCTGGCTGATCTCGCCGACCTGGTGGCCCGCACGGCCGATGCGCTGCAGGCCGCTGGCGACCGACGGCGGCGCCTCCACCTGGATGACGAGATCGACCGCGCCCATGTCGATGCCGAGCTCCAGCGAGCTGGTCGCGACCACGCAGGCGAGCCGTCCGGCTTTGAGGTCGTCCTCGATCTGGGCGCGGTGCTCCTTGCTGACCGAACCGTGGTGCGCCCGCGCGAGAAGCGCCTCGGCGCCGGAACTCGCCCCGCTGCCCATCACGAACGCGGGTGCCCCGCCCGCGACCTTCGGATTGGCGGCCGGTTCGGCGGTCACGCCCTGCCGCTCGGCGTGGATCTCGTTGAGCCGGGCGGTGAGCTTCTCGGCGAGGCGTCGTGAGTTGGCGAACACGATCGTCGCCCGGTTGGCCTCGATCTGGTCGACGATCGACGCCTCGACGTACGGCCACAGCGATCCGGCCGTGGGGGAGAAGGCGTCGTCGAGTTCGGACGGGTCGGCGCCGTCGGGACCGGCCGCGGGCGGGATGTTGGCCATGTCCTCGACCGGCACGTCGACGCGGAGGTCGAAGGTCTTGTCGGCCTTGGGTTTGACCACCTGGCACGGCGCCGACCCGGAGAGGAATCCGGCCACCACCTCGGGTGGCCGCACGGTCGCCGACAGGCCGATTCGCTGGGCGGGTTTCTCGAGCAACTCGTCGAGGCGTTCGAGGGTCAGCGCCAGGTGGGTGCCGCGTTTGGTCGAGGCGACCGCGTGGACCTCGTCGACGATGATCGCCTCGACGTTCGTGAGGCTCTCCCGTGCCGCGGAGGTCAGCATGAGGTACAGCGACTCCGGGGTGGTGATCAGGATGTCGGGCGGGGTCTTGACCAGTGCGCGACGATCGGCGGCCGAGGTGTCGCCGGACCGGACGCCGACCGTGATGTTCGGTTCGGGCAGGTCGAGTTCCTGCGCGGCGCGGGTGATGCCGGTCAGCGGCGCCCGCAGGTTGCGCTCCACGTCGACGGCCAGCGCCTTGAGCGGGGAGATGTAGACGACCTTCGTGCCCGGTCGGCGGGTGGCGGCGTCGGCGGCGAGCCGGTCGAGGGCCCACAGGAAGGCCGCGAGCGTCTTGCCGGAACCCGTCGGGGCGATGACCAGTGTGTTCGCCCCGTCGGCGATGGAGGTCCAGGCGCCCTTCTGCGCTGCGGTCGGCTTGGTGAACGCCCCGGTGAACCATCGCCGGGTGGGGGCGGTGAAGCGATCGAGTACCGAGGGGCGGGGCATCTCTCCACTATGTCGCACATGTGTGACAGGCCGGGGTATACAGTCGACACACGCCTGTACGGGGAATCCGGTGAGAATCCGGAACGGTCGCGCCACTGTGAACGACGACGCCGGACGCGGTCGAGGATTTCGACGGTGCCTGGGGAAGACGTGAGTCAGGATGCCGTGCCGGCGAGCAACTGATCCACATACTCACCGACGCGAGATCGGCGAAAGGACAAATCCCATGACGTCTCCCCGTACGACCGAAGCGGTCAAGTCACCCACCCGTGCGATCGCGGTACCGGACCTCTCGGTCGCGAGCGCGGCGCTCTGGCTGAGCCTCACCGTGCTGCTGGCCGGGCTCGCCTACTACTTCCTCGGCTACGACCAGGGCGTCGTCTCCGTCTTCGGCGCGGACACGCACGTGCACGAGTTCGTGCACGACGCCCGCCACTTCCTCGGCTTCCCCTGCCACTGAGTCGGCTGAGCAACCACCAGACACTCACCGATCCAGGGGACAAGTTCACATGGAGAAGAAATTCATCGGCGCAGGTCTGCTCTCGGGCCTGATCGCCGGCATCGTCTCGTTCGTCTTCGCGCGCTTCTACCTCGAACCCGTGGTGGCGAAGGCCGTCGACTACGAGGGCGAACGGTCGGAAGCCGAGGAGACGCTGGCGCACGCCGCCGGCGGCCATTCCCACGGTGACGGCGGCGAGGTCTTCACCCGCGCCATGCAGGAGAACCTCGGCGCCGGCGTCGGCAACGTGGTGTTCGCGCTGTGCATGGGCGCGTTCTTCGCGGTCGCCTTCACCGTGCTGTGGAGCTATCTCGGCAATCGGTATCCGGCCACCGACGCCCGTGCGGTCGCCGCGGTGCTCGGGGCCATCGGATTCGTCGCGGTCTTCGGCGTGCCGTTCTTCGCCTACCCGGCCAATCCGCCGGCGGTGGGGGACGACGACACGATCGGGGATCGGACCGGCGCATTCCTGACCATCACGATCGCCTCGGTTGTCCTGGCGATCGCAGCGGTCGTGCTCGCGCTGTGGCTTCGCCCGCGGATCGGCGGGCTGGTGTCGGCGGTCGTCGGCGGCGCGGCCTACCTCGTCGGGGTCGGGATCACCATCGCGCTGCTGCCGTCCTTCCACGAGGTGCCCGAGCCGGTGCGCAACGACGCCGGCCAGATCGTGTTCCCGGGATTCCCGGCCGATGTGGTCGGCGACTTCCGCGTGTACACGATCGTCAACCAGGTGATTCTCTGGACGGTCCTGACCGTCGTTTTCGCCCTGATCCTCGGCGCGATGGCCCGCTCGAAGAACTCCACGGCTCGCGCGGCCGGCGCCACCCAGGGCTGACCCGACGTCGGACAATGCAGGTCATCACCGCCGGGCGCACCGGTCCCAACCGATCGGTGCGCTTCGGCGGTGATGCGCCTCTGGACGATCGAGGCCGGCGCGACATCGAAGCGCTCGCCGGGTCGGTCGCCGGACCGGTCGCGGTCTGCGGGCCGGAGGCCGCGACAGTCGAGAGCGCCCGGCTCCTGGTCGAGGAGCCCGTCGTCGACGACGCCCTCAGGACATTGGACGTCGGCTCCTGGGCGGGACTGACTCCCGAGGAGATCGACCCCCGCGATCTGGCGGCGTTCTTCACCGATCCGGCGTCCCGGCCCCATGGTGGCGAGAGCGTCGAGGAGTTCGTGCGCCGTGCCCACGACTGGCGCGACTCCACGAACACCGCGGGTGCGTCGATCGTCGTCGCGATGCCCGTCGCGCAGGCGCTTCTGTGTGACCACCCGGCAGGCTACTTCCGGGTCGAGGTCCGGCCGGCCACCTCTTACTCCTGGTCCCGGCACTGAAGAAACAAAAACGAGTGGACGTACCTAGACATCGCCAGTGACTCCTGACACAGTTGAGTCGGCAAAACTGAAACGTGTTCGCCCCCGGGCGGGCACTGGTCTGGGAGAGTGACGATGTTCGAGTGGTCCGAAGAAGATCTGATGGTGCGGGACGCGCTGCGCGCGTTCATCGACAAGGAGATCCGGCCACATCTCGACGAGCTCGAGTCCGGCGTGCTGCCCCCGTACGACATCACCCGCAAGCTGCTGTCGACCTTCGGGGTCGACGCGATGGCCAAGGATGCGCTGGAGAAGGAACTCGCCGCAGAAGCCAACGGGGAGAAGAAGAAATCCTCCGGCGAGGGCGGCGGCATGGGCGGCTCGATGTTCATGATGGTCAACATCGAGCTGGCGGGTGTGTGCCTGGGGCTCGTCGCCTCGCTGGGTGTGAGCATGGGCCTGACCGCCTCGACGATCCGCGGCAAGGGCACCCTCGCCCAGAAGAAGCGCTGGCTGCCGGAGCTCGTCACGATGGAGAAGGTCGGCGCCTGGGCGATCACCGAACCCGATTCGGGCTCCGACGCCCTCGGTGGCATGAAGACGACGGTCCGCCGGGACGGTGACGACTACATCCTCAACGGACAGAAGACGTTCATCACCAACGGTCCGTACGCCGACACCATCGTCGTGTTCGCGAAACTCGACGACGGAAGCGGGACGCCCATGCGTGACCGCAAGGTGCTGTCCTTCGTCCTCGACAAGGGGATGCCGGGACTCGTCCAGGGCAAACCGTTCAAGAAGATGGGCATGATGAGCTCGCCGACCGGTGAGCTGTTCTTCGACAACGTCCGGGTCGGCAAGGACCGCCTGCTCGGCGAGACCGAGGACACCGGTGAGGATTCCCGCGGTTCCGAGGGGGCCAAGGCCGGGTTCACCGCGGAACGCGTGGGCATCGCAGCGCTGTCGCTGGGCATCATCAACGAGGCGCAGCGCCTGTCGATCGATTACGCCAAGACACGCAAGCTGTGGGGCCAGGAGATCGCCCAGTTCCAGCTCATCCAGCTCAAGCTCGCCGAGATGGAGATCGCCCGGATCAACGTGCAGAACATGCTCTTCAGCGCGATCGAACGCAGCAAGGCGGGTAAGCCGCTGAGCCTGTCGGAGGCATCGGCGATGAAGCTCTACTCGTCGAAGGCCGCGACCGACGTCGCGATGGAGGCCGTGCAGTTGTTCGGCGGCAACGGCTACATGGCCGAGTACCGGGTCGAGCAGCTCGCGCGAGACGCCAAGTCGCTCATGATCTACGCGGGCAGCAACGAGATCCAGGTGACCCACGTCGCCAAGGGGCTGCTGCGCGGCTGACCCCACGCGGACTCCGACGACGGCCCGGGCAGAACTCTGCCCGGGCCGTTTCCGTCTGTGAATGGCGGAATCGACACGATCTGAGCCCGGTTCGAGCATTCGGATGTGAGCGTGTTCCCGGCGGTCGACAATACGACAGGACTGGCCCCGGCCCTCGCCGAAAGGGGTGGCGTCGACCGATGATCGCGAGGTGAACGATGGGTGGCAAAAAGCATCGGGGAAAGAAGTCCGGCGGCCACGAGCGTGAGGCCGTCGCCCCCATGTCGGACAAGGCGTACCGGAAGGCACTCAAGCCGCTTCATGCCGAACTGGTGGCGATGCAGCAATGGGTCACGTCGTCGGGGGCCAAGGTCTGTGTGGTCTTCGAGGGGCGGGACACCGCAGGCAAGGGCGGGGTCATCAAGGCGATCACGGCGCGTGTGAGCCCGCGGGTGTTCCGGGTGGTCGCGCTGCCCGCCCCGTCCGACCGGGAGAGATCGCAGATGTATCTCCAGCGGTACGTACCCCATCTGCCGGCGGCCGGGGAGATCGTCATCTTCGACCGGAGCTGGTACAACCGTGCCGGAATAGAACGTGTCCTCGGGTTCTGTACCGAGGAGCAGACCCGCCAGTTCCTGCAGCAGACGCCGACCGTGGAACGGGCGATGGTCGATTCGGGGATCATCCTCCTGAAGTACTGGCTCGAGGTCAGTCAGGAGCAGCAGGCGCTGCGTCTCCAGAGTCGCATCGACGATCCGCGCAAGACCTGGAAACTCTCGAAGACCGATCTCGAATCCTACAGTCGCTGGTACGACTTCTCGCGAGCCCGCGACGAGATGTTCCGATACACCGACACCGGTTGGGCACCTTGGTATGTCGTCTCCAACAACGACAAGAAGCGCGGTCGGCTCAACGTGATCAGCCACCTGCTGAGCCAGGTGCCCTACGAACCGCTCGAACGTCCCGCCGTCACGTTGCCGAAACGACAGAAGCCGCACGGATATCGACAGCCGGACCAGGCGTTGCACTGGATTCCCACGCCCTTCCAGGAGTTGTGAGATGGCCGCCGTCGGCCCCGTGCCTCCGCCTGCGCAGGGCGGCAACGATGCCGACGAGACGGCGTGGCACTGCCTGGACGCCGACGCCGTCATCGCGGCACTGTGTTCCGACCGCCGGCAGGGGCTGGCTCCCGCGGAGGTCGACTCGCGGCGGAAACACCATGGCGACAACGAGATCGCCGCCGAGCCCGCACCGTCGCCGTGGGCGATCGCGCTGGTGCAGCTGAAAGACCCGATGAACCTCATGCTGGTTGCCGTGGTGATCATCAGCCTGGTGATCGCGGAGATCTCCACCGCACTCGTGGTGGCGGTCCTGGTGGTCGTCAACGTCGTGCTCGGGACGCGGCAGGAGCTGAAGGCGCGGGCGAGCGTGGATGCGCTTGCGCGGATACAGGTTCCGAAGGCCCGCGTGGTGCGCGGTGGCGTCCTGCAGGAGGTGCCTGCGGCGCAACTGGTCCCGGGCGACATCGTCGAACTCGAGGCCGGTGACCTGGTCCCGGCGGACGGACGGCTGCTGCAGTCGGCCACCCTCGAGACCCAGGAGGCTGCGCTGACGGGGGAGAGTGCGCCGGTACCCAAGAGTCCCGACGTACTCGCCGACGCGTCCGTCGCGCTCGGCGACCGCACCGACATGGCGTTCCAGAACACCTCGGTCACCCGTGGAACCGCGACGATCGTGGTGACCGAGACCGGTATGCGGACGCAGATGGGCCGGATCGCGTCGTTGCTCTCCGCGATTCCGCCGCGCAGATCCCCGCTCCAGCGCGAACTCGACTCGCTGACCCGCCTGCTCGGTGTGATCGCGTGGGTCGCCGTGGCGATCATCGTCGTCATCGGGCTCCTGCGTGGCCAGGATGCGGCGACCGTGATGCTGCTGGGCATCTCGATGGGCGTCTCGGCGATTCCCACGGGCATGCCCACCTTCGTGCAGGCGATGCTGGCCTTCGGGGCGCGGCAACTCGCCGAGGCCAGGGCGGTCGTCAAGAACCTCACCGACGTCGAGACGCTCGGTGCGACGAGCCTGATCAACTCGGACAAGACCGGCACCCTGACGATGAACCAGATGACGGTGCGGTCGTTGTACTTTCACGGCCGGTGGTTCGCGGTCGAGGGGGAGGGATACCGCAAGACCGGGGCCATCACGCAGGCCGCCGGCGAGGAGGTCCCCGACTTCACGCTGCTGGCGTACGGTATGTGTCTCGACAGCGACGCCGTCGTCTCCGACGACGGTGCGGTGGTCGGGGACCCCACGGAGGCGGCGCTGATCGTGCTCGCCGCCAAGATGGGCGTCGACGCACCACTGACGAGACGGACCTATCCGCGGGTGGCCGAGGTCCCGTTCGACTCGTCGTACAAGTTCATGGCGACCTATCACCACCTCCCGGTGGACGGCGCCACGCATTTCGTCGAGATGGTCAAGGGCGGACCGGATGTGCTTCTCGCACGGTGTCGCTCGGCCTATCGGCCGGGGCGACGGGAGGTCCCGCTCGACGAGGCCCGGGCGCGATCAGCGGTGCGGACCTCGCCGGTATGACCGACGACGAACTCGTCCGGAGACTCCCGCGGCTGCACGTCTTCGGTCGCGTCACCCCGGCCGACAAACTGCGCCTCGCCGACGTCATGCAGCGCGGCGGCGCGATCGTCGCGATGACCGGCGACGCGGTCAACGACGCCGCCGCCCTCAAGAAGGCCGACATCGGCGTCGCGATGGGGTCGGGGAGCGAGGTGACCAAACAGGCGGGAAAGCTCATCCTGACCGACGACAACTTCGGCACGCTGATCACCGCGATCCGCCTGGGCCGCAGCGTGTATGACAGGATCCTCGCCTACATCCGCTATCAGATGTCCAAGCTGTTCTCGCTGGTCCTGCTGTTCCTGGTCGCGAGCATCTTCGACATCAACGACGGTGTCGCGCTGTCGCCGCTGATGGTGGTGTTCCAACACTTCTTCATCACGTTGTTCCCGGTCATCGTGATCATGCAGGACCCGTCGCCTCCGGGGCTCATGGACAAGCCACCGCGTGATCCGACGCAGCCCATCGCCAACCGGAAGGCGTTCGTCCAGTGGTTCGCCTACGGGGTTCTCCAGTTCGCGGTGACGCTGGCGGCGATGCTCCTCGCCCCGGGGTCGATGAGTCCCACCGAACCGAACGTGCCGATGACGACCGCCTTCGTCGTCCTCTCGCTCGGTTCGATCCTGGCCGGTCTGACGATGCGCCGTGATCCGGAATCCGGCTTGTCACCGCCGATCCTGGGTGCGTTGAAGATCTTGTCGATCCCCCTCGTGGTCACCGTTCTGTCCGTCGAACTCGGCTTCATGCAGGAGCTCCTGCAGACCACATCGCTGACCGGTGGGCAGTGGCTGGCGTGCCTCGGGTGGTCGCTGATCATCCCGGTGGTCGTGGAGGGCGAGGAGGCGATCCGCCGACGGAGGCGCGACGCGCGGGCGCCCGGGGTGGCAGCGAGGATCGCCGTCGCACCGCGGCGCGCACGCACATGAGCGGCGGCAGGTCGGGGCTCTGGCGCCTTCCTGGTCTGGCCACGGCACGCGGGTACGAGCGCGACTGGCTCCGCGCCGACATCACCGCGGGCCTGGTGCTCACCGCGCTGCTCATCCCCGCGGGTATGGGTTACGCCGAGGCGGCCGGGCTACCCGCGTATGCGGGTCTGTGGGCGACGATCGTGCCGCTGCTCGCGTACGCCGTCGTCGGCCCCTCGAAGATCCTGGTGCTCGGCCCCGATTCGTCGCTCGCGCCACTGATCGCGGCCGCGGTGCTGCCGCTGGCCGCGGTCGGTGATCCCGAGGATGCTCTCGCGCTCGCCGGGATCCTCGCCGTTCTGGTCGGCGCGATCCTCGTCCTGGGCGGGTACCTCCGGCTCGGGTTCGTCACCGAACTCCTGTCCAAGCCACTGAGGCTCGGTTACCTCAACGCGATCGCGGTGATCGTCGTCATCGGGCAGTTGCCGAAGCTGCTCGGCTTCTCCGTCGACGCCTCGGGACTGTTCGAGGAGATCGGTGAGATCGTCACCTCGATCGCGCACGGTGACGTCGACGGGGTCGCCGCCGCGATGGGGATCGTGTGCCTCCTGGTGATCGTCGCGTTCCGGCGATGGCTCCCGAGGATTCCGGGGGTCCTCGTCGCCGTGGTCGGTTCGATCGTGGTGACGGCGGTGCTCGGGCTCGACGACGACATCGGCATGGTCGGCGCCCTGCCGGAGGGGCTGCCCCTTCCGCAGTACGGCGGGATCGAGTGGGGCGAGGTGCTGTCGCTTCTCGGACCGGCCGCGGGCATCGCGCTCATCGCCTTCGCCGACTCCGGCGTGCTGTCGCGGACCTTCGCCGCCCGGCACGGCGAGGATGTCGACGGCAGCACGGAGATGAAAGCGATCGGCACGGCCAACATCGCCGGCGGACTGTTCGGCGGATTCCCCATCTCCGCAAGCGGTTCACGTACGCCGGTCGCCGAACAGGCCGGCGCCCGCACACAGCTCGCCGGCGTGGTCGGGGCGGTCGCGGTGCTGGTGTTCGTCCTGGTGGCTCCCGGCGTCACCGCCTATCTACCCGACGCCACGCTGGCGGCGGTCGTGATCGTGGCGGCGACGGCGCTGCTCGACATTCCCGGGATGATCCGGATGTGGCGACTGAGCACGCTCGAATTCGGTCTGGCGGTAGCGGCTTTCTTCGGTGTCGCGCTCGTCGGTGTGCTCGAGGGCATCCTGGTCGCGATCGGACTGTCCTTCGTCGCGGTGGTCGCACGCGCCTGGCAGCCGTATCGAACGGAGCTCGTGGAGCTGGCGGGCACCGGCTTTCACGATGTCGCCCGGCATCCGGAGGGTCACCGGATTCCCGGGCTCGTGCTCATCCGCTTCGACGCGCCGCTGTTCTTCGCCAACGGCAAGATCTTCGCCGAACACGTCCGGAAGGTGCTGGCGCGCAGCGAGACCCCGGTCGACTGGGTCGTCGTCGCCGCGGAGCCCATCACCGGTCTCGACACCACCGCCGTCGACGAACTCGTCGACCTCGACCGGTCACTCGAATCATCCTCGGTGCGTTTGGTGTTCGCGGAACTCAAGGGGCCGATCAAGGACAAGATCATCAGGTTCGGTGTCGGCGACCGGTTCGACGAATCCCGGTTCTTCCCCACGGTCGAGTCGGCCGTCGCGGCGTATCGGAGTCTCGGCTCAGCCCCCGACTCGGCGCCCGACCGGTCCGGGCCGGAGTAGATTCCACAGGCGGATCCAGTCCAGCTGTGGTGGTGCGACGCGGATCTCCGGGCGTTCGCGGGGAACGCGCACGCGCAGTGCCGCCGGGGTGATGGTGCAGCGCACCGGCGTCGGGAGTCGCACCGACTCGCCGTCGACGCCGACCGGGATCTCCGCGACATCGGCGTCGACGACGACCTCGGTCGTGGTGCGCTGAACGAGTCCTTGTCCGTGGCCGCTTCGAAGCAGCCCCACCGCCTGCGCGGTGTCGGCGACGGACACGGTGACGACCCCGAGCAGCCCGGAGTCGATACGGGTGCGACGTCCCAGACCGGCCACGTCGTTGGTGGCATAGGGTCCGTTGCTCACGAGGATCGCCTGCGGTCCGGTCACGGTGTCGTCGCCGACGCGGGCGCTCAGACGGGTTCCGGCTCCGCTGCCGAGGAGGTCGGGCAGCATCCGCAGCACGGTCCGGGTCTTGTCGTCCCGATACTGAGGACTCTGCACGACTTCGGCGTAGACACCGAACGAGGCGTTGTTGACGAACGGGCGCCCGTTGATCCAGCCGAGGTCGACGTACACCTCGACCCCGTCGTACAGGGCGTCCAGGCAGCGTGCGGGATCCTTCCGGTCCAGCCCGAGGTCGAGTGCGAAGTGGTTACGTGTGCCGGCGCTGATCACGAGGAACGGCACGTGGTACTCGGCGGCGACCGCCGCGACCAGCGCCTGTGTGCCGTCGCCGCCCGCCACGCCCAACAGGTCGGCTCCCCGGCGGACCGCATCCCTCGCCAACTCGGTGACGTCGAGATGTTCGGGCCCGCTCAGCAGTGCGACCTCGGCGCCGAGTGCCTCGGCCCGGCGTTGCAGGTCGAAGCGGACGACCTTGCCGCCGCCCGAGCGCGGATTCATCACCAGGAAGGGATGGAGCACCGGCGGGGCCGGATGCTCCGGCATGAGCGACTGGGCCGGAGTCGGTCGCAACGCTCGTCGCGCGCAGGCGATCGCGACGACGACCAGCGCGGCGGACACGATCACGACCCAGAGCTGGCCTTCGCGGATCAGGTAGATCGCCACGAACGGGATCGGCAGGACGACGACGACAGCGGCCAGTGCGCGGACCGCGCCGCGGCTGATCAGGAACCAGTAGGCCGCCACGACGATGACGACCGCGCAGATCACGCAGACCAGCAGGAGCGTGAGGAGTGCCCGCAGTCCCGATACCGCGATCGGCAGGATGATCGCGACGATCACGGCCGCGAGCGCGGCGCGGGCCCACCATCGTCGGGACACGGGACGCTCGTCGACGGGCGTCGCCGTTTCCACGTTCATGTCGCCGCCGCCTCGGTCATGTCGTCGCCTCGGTCATGTTGCCGCGTCGTCGGGGCCCGCCCGAGCCGGGCGGATCACGATCTCCACGACGAGCAGGGCGATCAGCCCGCACATGACGATGAGCAGCACCACCAGTCCGGTGGGATAGTCCCAGAACATCAGCAGTAGTACACCGACGCCGATGATCGCGGCCCGTAACGCGATTCGAGCACGATAGGCGGTCGTCTCGAAGGCATTCGGAGGTCGTGATCTCCGTAGGTTCTGGAGTTTGTCGAGTCCGCCGGAGAATCCGTGCCGGACCGCGACCGCCGCTGCGGAGCCACCGATCAGGAAGGCGCCGATCGCCACCACGAGGCCCAGCACGGCCACGGCGCGCAGCGCGAGGCGGAGTGGTCCGGTGACCGTGTCGGCGATGGCGGCGGCGGCGTCGGGGGACAGGATGTCGGGCGGGATGTTGTCGAGATAGAGTGCGCGCGCGACGATGAGCGCGATGGCCAGGGTCAGCATGGCGAGAACCAGCGAGAGGCCGACCACGGACAGCGAGCGCAGGCGCCGACCTCGCGGAGCCACCGCGACGGCCCCGAGTGCGCAGGCGATCGTCAGCCACGGCAGAACGTCGGCGGCGGTGTCGAGCGCGGAGACCGCGCGTTGCGCCCGAACCAGTTCGGGTGACCGGAATAGGACGAATTCCTTGTCGACCGCTGGGATCTTCTCGGCGAAGGTGAATCCGCGGTCCAGGAGACGCTGCTTGACGTTGTCGATCACGGTGCCCAGAGAGATGCTCACCGTTCCCGACTCGTCGACGGAGACCGAGGACGGCCCCACCTCACCGGTCACCACGGACACCAGGGCGGCGTGGCCCCTGCGGTTGGCCTCGACCCACAGGGTCTCGAACTGGTCGCTCGCGACCAGCGACGACACCGTCTGCTGGACGAAGCCGCGCGCCTGGTTCGCGAGAACCGGTGCCAGTCCGTCGATGGCACGATCCACGCGGGGGGCGTTCTCGGTGGCGGGAACCGCATCGGTCAGGGCGTTGAGGGCGGTCGCGGTCAGTGCCTCGACGTCGATCCGGGTGAAGATCTCATCGGTGACCGTGTTGGTGATCTCCTGCTGCAGCGCCGGATCCGAGGCCAGCGGTGCGACTGTCGTCACGTACCGGTCGGTGTCGAGGATCTCGCCGCGGACGAATCGGGACGTCACCGAGAGGATGGCCAGCAGGGCGACCAGGACACACAGGATTCCCACCGCGACCCAGCGCCAGGTTCCGCGACGCTTGGTGGTCTCCGGCGGTGCGGTCCCGCCGGTGTCGGCACTCGCGCGCAGTGTCGCGACCTCGGCGCGCAACTGCTCGAGTTCGGCACGTTCGGATGCGGTGATCGAGCCGGTACTCCCGGGGGGATCTTGATCGGGCCCAGGGTTTTCTGTGTTCATGGGCCGGCGGCGGTCGGCGTCAGTACTCGGCCCGTGGATTCCAGGTCGACACGGCCCAGATGACGACCACGTCTAGCGCGATGATCAGGATCGACCACCACGGGTAGTACGGCAGCCACAGGAAGTTGGCGATGATGGACAGACCGGCGATCACGATTGCCGTGAACCTGGCCCAGCCGGCACCGCTGACGAGTCCGGCGCCGACGATGATCGCGATGGCTCCGAGGACGATGTGAATCCAGCCCCAGGTGGTGAAATCGAATTTGTAGACGTATTCGACGCCTCGGATGAACACCTCGTCCTCGGCGACCGCCGCGATTCCCTGGGCGAGTTGGACGGCTCCGACGACGATCAGGATGATCGCCGCACCGATCGATGTTCCTGCGGCGATGCCCTGCTTGGCGGATACGCCTCCGCCTTCCTCCACGGGTGCAGTATGTGTCATGACGCCCTCCTCTGGACTGTGGATATTGAGGAGTGTGCAACTCGCAGCGGCGAATTCGCAAGATTTAGCCGAAAATGTTCGATCTTTGGACCCAATTTTGTGCTCAAGCGAAATCTGTTGGGCGCCAGACTTGTTAGGAATTCAAAGAACAGTTTACTGTGTATTTGTAATTCGTTTGTCGACTCTTTGAGTCATTGCTTTCTCGGCGGATTCGGGGTGTGTGAGACGCCAGATCCGGTCTCGCGACATCGGCGTCTCGTACGGCCGGGAGCCGATGGCTCGCCGAATGGCGTTCGCCAGCGCGGGGGCGACCGGATTGAAAGGGGACTCCGACATCGATTTCGCGCCGAAAGGCCCTAATTCATCGGTGGTCTCGGCGAAGAAGACCTCGGTGAACGGGATGTCCGCCATCTGGGGGACACGATAGGTGCGGAACACCTTCGTGACCGGTGCTCCGCGGTCGTCGAGCATGATCTCCTCGTACAACGCGGCGCCGATACCCTGCGCCACCCCGCCTTCGACCTGTCCCCGGCACTGCTCGGGATTCATCACGGTACCCGCGTCGGCCGCGTGGACGGACTGCAGGATCGCGACGGCGCCGGTCTCGGTGTCCACCGCGACCCGGAAGGCCTGCACATCGAATGCGATGGAACGCATCTCGCCCCGCTCCTCACCGGTGGCCACGGCCCGCGGACCGTCCGGATAGAGCACGCGGTGACCGTCGTCGACCGCGTCGATCAAGTGCCGGAAACCGACCAGCCGATCGCCGGCGACGGCGCCGTCCGGGCGCAGTTCGATCTGATCGGGATTCACGCCGGTGAGTCGGCTCGCCGCCCCGACGAGGGTCTCGCGGAGCGCGAGACTCGCGCTGTACACAGCCTTTCCGGCGACGGTGGTGCCCGCCGAGGCGAAGGCGCCGGTGTCGTGTGGCACGGCGTCGGTGTCGCCGTGCCACAACGCGACCCGGCCCGGTTCGGTCGACAGTGCGGTGGCGACGATCTGCGTGTGGACCGTCGTGGTGCCGTTGCCGAACTCGCTGGTTCCGACGCCGACGTGATAGGTGCCTGCGGAGTCGACCGCCACCGTGACGTCGGCGAAGTGGCCGCGCGGGGCCATGGTGGCGATCGCGGAGATCGCCATTCCCTCGCCGACGCGCCAGCGCGGCCCGGGTGGGACGACCGCGCCGTTGCCGCGGCGCAGGGCGGACTCGGCGAGGTCGAGGCACTGGTCCAGACCGTAGCTGCCGTAGACGAGATCCACCTCGGGGTCGGGACGTGCGATGAGGAGCGGATCGCCGTCGGCCACGGCGTTGCGGCGCCGGAGTTCGAAGGGGTCGATGCCGAGGCGGACCGCGAGTTCGTCCATCGCGGATTCGACGGCGAAGATCACCTGCCCGAGACCGTAACCGCGGAACGCGCCCGACGGTGGGTTGTTGGTGTACACGGCTTCCGCGTCGATCCTCTTGACCGGGCAGTTGTACACCGAGACCGACTCGGCGCAGGCGTGGAACATCACGCCGATCGCGTGGTTGCCGTACGCGCCGGTGTCGGAGAGCACGTCGATGCGGAGGGCGGTGAGACGGCCGTCGTCGTCGGCCCCGAGGTCCACGGACACCCGCATCGGGTGCCGGTAGGTCGTCCGCGTCATCTCGTCGGTGCGCGTCATCTCGTAGACGCAGGGTCGTCCGGTGCGGAGGGTGGCGACCGCGGCGAGATCTTCGGTCAGCATCTCCTGTTTGCCGCCGAAACCGCCGCCCACCCGGCCGCTGAACACCCGGACCTTCTCGGGCGGCAGATCCAGGATGCGGGCGAGCTCGTCGCGAACCAGGAACGGCACCTGCGTGCTCGTGCGGACGACCAGGCGGCCGGTCGCGTCGGTCCAGGCGATCGAACCGTGAGTCTCGAGCTGTGCGTGCGAGACCCGGCCGGTGCGCCATGTCCCGTGGACGGTCGTCGACGACGCCGCGAGGGCCTCGTCCGCGTCGCCGCCGAAGCCCTCGTGGAAGGCGGCGACGAGGTTGCGTCCGGCCTCCATCACCCGGTCTTCGGCGGTGCGGTCGGGGTGGACGACGGGAGCCCCGGGGGTGCGTGCCTCCTCGGGGTCGAAGACCGCGGGCAGCTCCTCGTAGGTGACCCGGATCAGTGCGGCGGCCTGCTCGGCGATCCCCGGGGTCGCGGCGACGACGGCGGCGACGCGCTGCCCGACGAAACGCACGACCGGATCGAAGACGAGGGTGTCGTCGGGGTCTTCGAGCCGATTCTGGTGGCGCCCCGTGGAAAACCTCGGCGTCGAGACGTTCTCGTGGGTGAGGATCACCTCGACACCGGGGAGGGCCGCGGCGTCACCCGTGTCGATCGAGAGGATGCGGGCGTGGGGGTGCGGCGAGCCGAGCACATGGACGTGCAGTGCGCCGTCGACCGGGACGTCGAAGGTGTATGCCTCGGTACCCGTCACGACGCGCCGCGCCGCGGGCGGATTGACCGAGGAGCCCACGCCGGTGCCCTCCCCGGCGCCTCCCGCCGGACGGGGGCGGGTGGGCGCCACGGCGTTGCCGATCGCCTCTCGGATCGACCGGTATCCGGTGCAGCGGCAGAGGTTTCCCTTCATCCGTCGCGGCAGGTCACCGAGGTCTTCCGGCGTCAGGGTCGAGGCCGTGACGATCATGCCCGCCGTGCAGAATCCGCACTGGAAGCCGAAGCTGTCGACGAAGGACTGCTGCACCGGATGCAGATCGTTGGGCGTCCCGAGACCGGCGACCGTCGTCACCGACTTCCCGGCGACGCGCTGTGCGGGAAAGATGCAGGAGTGCACCGGTTGTCCGTCGACGAGGACCGAACACGCGCCGCAATCGCCTGCGTCGCAACCCTTCTTCACCTCGAAGTGGGCGTGCTGGCGGAGCAGCATCCGGAGGCATTGCCCCGCAGCGGGTTCGGCATCGATCTTCTCGCCGTTGACGTCGAATTCCATCGTCCTACCCCGTCCCGGTGAGCTCGAGGCGGATCTCCTCGGCGAGGACCGCCGACACCCCGCGACGCCAGTCGGCCGACCCGAGTGGATCGGTGTAGTAGCCGGGGGCGGTGGTGATGTCGTGATGCAGCCGATCCGCGGCCGGCGGGCGGGGATACCGCAGCACGGTGGGCCACTCGGTCGCGGCGGTGATCCCGAAGACCGTGGTGCCGTCGGGATCGATGCGTCCCGTCACGACGGCACCGGAGCGGCCGAGATCGACGAGGGCGATCTTGCGGAAGCCGGTGACGGCGGCGAGTGCGTGTGCGGGGAAGTCGATGGCGCGGAGGACCTCGCCGGGTCCCAGGATGTTGATGCCGTTGCCGATGACCAGGTCGGCGACGGGTAGATCCCGGTCGGCGCCGTCGGGATTCCAGATGTGTGCCGTGGCGTCGAGCGCGACGGCCAGCGACACCATCGATGCCGCCGCGAACGACCGGCAGATGTTGCCGCCGACCGTGGCCATGTTCCAGATCTTGAACGACGCGAGAAGGGCGTTCGCGCACTGCGCGAAGAGGGGATGGGCGCGGAAGCCGGGGCGCGGGCGCAGTGCGACAAGCTCCGCGATGGTGCACGTGGCGCCGATGCGGAGGCCGCCGTCGGGCAGGTCTTCGACCGATTGCCAACCCATTTCGCTGAGGTCGACGAGACCGGTGGTGGCCGGTTGTGGCTCGGAGAAGACCCAGGTCCCACCGGCGACGAGCTGCTCGCCGGGTGCCGGGAACACCTCCTCGCGCGAACGCGCGAATCGGTACTGGGTGACGGCGGTGAGATCCATCAGCGTGCCTTGTCGAGAAGGCGGCGGTGCTGCGTCGCGACGGCGGTGGTCATCTGTTCGGTGTCGATGGTGAGGAGGTCACCGTCGGCGACCACCTGGATTCCCTGTACCCACGACGCCTTGATCGGCGGGATCGCTCCCAGGACCAGTGCGGCGACCGGGTCGTCGATGTCGCGGTGGGCTACGGTGGACAGATCCCACAGTACGAGGTCGGCGAGCTTCCCGGGTTCGATCGACCCGATCTCGTCCTCGCGGCCCAGCACCCGTGCGCCACCGCGGGTCGCGAGTTCGAGTGCGGTGCGTGTGGTCAGCGCGGTGGGGCCGCCGCGGGCCCGGGCCATGAGCACGGCCTGATGCGCCTCCTCGAGCATGCGGGCGGATTCGTTGGACGCCGCGCCGTCGACACCGAGCCCGACGGGGACGCCGGCGTCGACGAGATCGCGGGTGCGGCAGATCCCGTTGCCCAGGCGGGCATTCGACGTGGGGCAGTGGGCCACGCCGGTCGAGGTGGCGGCCAGCCGGGCGATCGCGGCGTCGTCGAACTCGACGCCGTGCGCGAACCACACGTCGGGACCGACCCAGCCGACCGACTCCATGTACTCCAGCGGCGTCGAGCCGAAATGCTCCGCACAGTAGGTGTTCTCGTCGACCGACTCGGCGAGGTGGGTGTGCATTCGGACACCCAGCTCGCGCGCGAGCGCCGCGGACTCGCGCAGCAGGTCGGTGGTGACGGAGAACGGCGAACAGGGGGCGAGCGCGATCCGCAGCATCGAATCGCGGGACGGATCGTGCCAGCGCGCAACGGCATCGGCGCTGGCGGCGAGGATCTCGTCGATCGTCTGGACGACCGTGTCCGGCGGCAGTCCGCCGTCCTTCTCCGACAGGTCCATCGATCCGCGCGTCGGGTGGAAACGCAGGCCTATCTCGGCGGCGGCGGCGATCTCGGCGCCGAGCAGATCGCCGCCCTCACGCGGGAACACGTAGTGGTGGTCGGTGGTCGTGGTGCACCCCGACTGGGCGAGTTGGGTCAGCCCACCCAGAGCTGCGGCATGCAGGGCCTCTTCGTCGATGCCGGCCCAGATCGGGTAGAGCGTCGTGAGCCACTGGAACAGCGTGTGATCGGCGGCGAGACCCCGCGTGATCCATTGGTAGAGGTGGTGATGCGTGTTGACCAGGCCCGGTGTCAGGACGCATCCGCGGCCGTCGACGCGAACGGCGTCGCCGGCCTCGATCGGGTCGGTCGACACCGCGACGATCGTCGACCCCTCGATGAGTACGGAGGCGCGGGGCAGCTCCCGACGCTGTGCGTCGACGGTGAGGACGAAGGCGTTCTCGATGAGCGTCGCTGGAGCCACGGCGTCACGCTACGTGGATCGGCCCGCCCGCGCATCTCGATGCGGCGGGCGTCACCGGCGCGTGTCCTCGACCTCGAGGTCCGGTGTCACACCGGGGTTTCGGTGAGTCCGCGCCGGGCCGGGATGGCCAACGCGACCACCGAGGCGATCACGCAGGTGGCCAGTGCGATACCCGCGGCCCACAGATAGCCGTCGCTCGCCGGAACCGCGATCGGTACGCCGTCGGGACCCGAGATGGTGACCACCGACCACGTCAGGAGCATGCCGACGACCGCCGATGCGGTCGAGGTGCCGATGATCCGCATCAGCGCGTTGACGCCGTTCGATTCGCCGGTCTGCTCGACGCTCACCGACTGCATGATGAGTGCGGGCATCGCGGAGTAGGCGATGCCCAGGCCGGCACCGATGCAGCAGGCGATGACCAGCATGTGAATCCAGGTCAGTTCCCAGGGGCCGGTCAGTCCGACGATGAAGACGACGTATCCGAGGCCGATCACCACACCGCCGAGGGCCAGTGAGACCCGCGCGCCGAGCGCGGCGTTGATGCGGCCACTGACGTTGGAGAACACGAACATCACCAGGCCGCTCGGGGCGAGGATCAGGCTCGCGTGGACCATGTCGTAACCGAAGCCGTTGGGGCTGTCGGTCGGCGCCATGAGCAACTGGATCGGGATGAGCTGCATCGCGTAGAAGGCGAAGCCGGTGGCGATCGACGCCAGGTTGGTCAGGAGAAGCGGCCGCTCGGCGAGGATTCGGAGATCGATCAGCGGATTGGCACGGCGGAGTTCGACGAGGGTCCAGATCCCGAGGAGCACGACGAAACCACCGAAGAACCCGAGCGTCAGGGGATCGCCCCAGCCCCACGTGGCGCCTTTGGACAACGGCAGGAGGAGGCAGACCAGGACACCCGCGAGGCCGATGGCGCCCAGCAGATCGAACCGTCCGCCGGCGGTGACGGTGTGGGAGGGGACGGTGAGGACGACGCCGACGGCCGCCAGGGCTGCGGCAACGGCGCACGTCCAGAACAGTGCGTGCCAGCTGACGTGCTGGGCGATGGCGGCGGCGAACGGCAGTCCGAGCGCACCGCCGATCCCGAGCGAGGCACTCATCGTGCCGACCGCGGAACCGAGGTAGCGGGACGGGACGATGTCGCGCATGACGCTGATGCCCAGGGCGATGATGCCGAACCCGAGGCCCTGGAGTCCGCGCCCCACGATGAAGACCGGTAGCGAGGTGGCGAGGGCGCAGGCGACGGAGCCGAGCGCGACGAAGGCGAGGCTGCCGAGGATCGCGAGGCGTTTCCCGTACATGTCGCCGATGCGCCCGCCGATCGGCGTGGCCACGGCGCCGACGAGAAGGGTGATGGTGATCGCCCAGGTGGTGTTGGACGCGTCGGCGTTCAGCAGGGTGGGGAGCTGCGGGATCAGCGGGACGATGATCGTCTGCATGAGGGCGACGACGATGCCGGCCAGGCAGAGCACGGCGACCGCGGCACGGGGATGCGCGTTCTCGTCGGTGAGATGCGGGGAGGTTTCGGGGTTCTCGCCGGTCGGTGATCCGTCGGTATGGGTCCTGCTGGTCACTCGGCCGCCCAGCTTGTCGTACTCATGTGTCGTTCACACCTCCGAACGGCCAGCGTATCCCGGCGCCCTCTGCGGAGAACGTTTGCGTCCCCGCCTGAGACGGCGGAACCGCCCGGTCTCAGCGCCCGAGCAGATCCGCACCCGACACGGGGTCGGGCCAGCGCGGCGTCACGCCGTCGCCGGAGGAGATGCCACGCACCCGCCGCATCACCCAGGGTCCGAGGAAGGTGCGCGCCCATTCGGCGTTCTGTCGACGCTGTTCGCGGCGGGTCAGCTCGGCCGCGGCCTCGAGCTCGACGGGGGTGATGCCGTGCTCCACACCGAGCAGGTCCAGGACCTCCGCGGCCATGCGCGTGTGGCCCAGGGGTGACATGTGCAGGCGGTCGGTGTCCCACATGCGGTAGTCGTCGTAGCCCTCGAGTCGCCAGTAGTCGAAGAGAACGACGTCGTGCCGGTCGGCGATCTCGCGGAGCAGTTCGTTGTAGATGGCGATGCGGCCGCGCAGCTTGCGGAAGACCGGGGCCCAGCCCGTGTCGTAGGCGGTGAAGACGACGACCGTCGCACCGGTGGCGACCAGTTTGCCGATCGCGGCGTCGTAGCGGGCCAGCAGCGCGTCGAGGTCCACCGACGGGCGCATGAGGTCGTTGCCGCCCGCATAGAGGGTGACCAGGTCGGGCTTCATCGCGACGGCCGCGTCGAGCTGTTCGGCGATGACCGCGTCGACCAGGCGGCCGCGGACGGCGAGGTTCGCGTAGCTGAAGTCGTCCTCGTGTGCGGCGAGCTGTTCGGCGACGCGATCGGCCCAGCCGCGCAGACCGTTGGGGCGGGTCGGGTCCGTGTCGCCGACACCCTCGGTGAACGAATCCCCGAGTGCGACGAAGCGTGTGAAGCCCACGATGCTGACCCTCCTGGCCGGTGTGACGAATCGTGGAGACGACGCTAGTTGTGGGCGGCCCGCCGGACCAAAGCCTGCGGCGTAGGTCACTGCCGTCGGCGCGGTCGGGTTGCGCGATTCGGACCGAATTCTTCGTAATCCGGATGTCGCCGGGCAACAATTCTCGACAGAGCGATCGGTCGGTATTCGGTCATATCTCGCTCTGGTGATCTCTCACCTTGCCCACCTGTGCTGAGAGTGTTTGACAACGCCCGCGCAATCTGACCCGATTATCTTGTCCGGCAGTCTTTTTCGGAACGGTTGGGGGAGGTCTCGCGGGATGATCGGGGTGGGTTGCGGCGTGAGTAGTATCACGTGATGTACTGCACTGGTCCGTCGATCGAACGGACCAGAGACAATTCGAGAAAAATGCCGCAGCGGGAGAAAAGGGAACACCCGATGTTCGACAAGGTTCTGGTTGCCAACCGGGGTGAGATCGCCATCCGTGCGTTCCGCGCCGCCTACGAGTTGGGTGCGCGCACGGTCGCCGTGTTCCCGTATGAGGACCGCAACTCGGTCCATCGTCTGAAGGCCGACGAGTCGTATCAGATCGGCCTGCCGGGCCATCCTGTGCGGGCGTATCTGTCGGTCGAGGAAGTGGTGTCCGCGGCGGTGCGGTGTGGCGCCGATGCGATCTATCCCGGCTACGGCTTCCTGTCGGAGAACCAGGGCCTGGCGGCCGCGTGTGCCGAGGCCGGCATCACCTTCGTCGGACCCAGCGCCGACATCCTGGAGATGACCGGCAACAAGGCCACCGCGGTGGCCGCCGCGAAGGCGGCGGGGATCCCCGTGCTGGCGTCGTCGGCGCCGTCGTCGGATCTCGACGAGCTGCTCGCCGCCGCCGAGGACATGCAGTTCCCGGTGTTCGTCAAGGCCGTCGCCGGTGGTGGTGGTCGCGGTATGCGTCGGGTCGACGACCGCGCCGACCTGGCGGAGTCGATCGCCGCGGCGTCGCGTGAGGCGGAGGCCGCGTTCGGCGATGCGACGGTGTTCCTCGAGCAGGCGGTGGTCAACCCGCGCCACATCGAGGTGCAGATCCTCGCCGACACCCACGGCAACGTCATCCACCTCTACGAGCGTGACTGCAGCCTTCAGCGCCGCCACCAGAAGGTCATCGAGCTCGCGCCGGCACCCAACCTGTCGGACGAGCTGCGGGAGAAGATCTGCGCCGACGCCGTGGCGTTCGCGCGCCATATCGGTTACACCTGCGCGGGCACCGTCGAGTTCCTCCTCGACGAGCAGGGACGCCACGTGTTCATCGAGATGAACCCGCGTATCCAGGTCGAGCACACCGTGACCGAGGAGATCACCGACGTCGACCTGGTGAGCTCGCAGCTGCGGATCGCGGCGGGGGAGTCGCTCGACGATCTCGGGTTGTCGCAGGAGGCGATCCGCATCCGTGGTGCCGCGCTGCAGTGCCGCATCACCACCGAGGATCCGTCCAACGGGTTCCGGCCGGACGTGGGTCGGATCACCGCGTACCGCAGCCCGGGTGGCGCGGGTGTGCGCCTGGACGGCGGCGCCAACCTCGGTGCCGAGGTCAGCGGGCACTTCGACTCGATGCTGGTCAAGTTGACTTGTCGCGGAAGGGATTTCCCGACCGCGGTGCGTCGTGCCCGGCGCGCGGTCGCCGAGTTCCGCATTCGCGGTGTCGCGACCAACATCCCGTTCCTGCAGGCGGTGCTCGACGATCCGGACTTCCGCGCCGGCCGCGTCACGACGTCGTTCATCGACGAGCGCCCGGAATTGCTGACCTCGCGGTCGTCGGCCGACCGTGGCACCAAGATCCTGTCGTACCTCGCCGATGTGACGGTCAACAAGCCGCACGGTGAGCGGCCGACCACGGTGTACCCGCGGGACAAGCTGCCCACCGTCGAGCGAGCGGTGCTGGCGTCGCCGAAAGACGGTTCGCGACAGCGTCTTCTGCAGCTCGGGCCGGAGGGATTCGCCCGCGACCTGCGCGAGAACCCGCGCCTGGGCATCACCGATACCACGTTCCGCGACGCGCATCAGTCGCTGCTGGCGACCCGGGTGCGCACCACCGGCCTGGTCAACGTCGCGCCGTATGTCGCGGCGCTGACGCCCGAATTGCTGTCGGTGGAGTGCTGGGGCGGCGCGACCTACGATGTGGCGCTGCGCTTCCTGAAGGAAGATCCGTGGGATCGGCTGGCGCAGTTGCGCGAAGCGATCCCGAACATCTGTCTCCAGATGCTCCTGCGCGGCGCCAACACCGTCGGATACACGCCGTACCCGACCAAGGTCACCACGGCGTTCGTCGAAGAGGCGACCGACGTGGGCATCGACATCTTCCGGATCTTCGACGCACTCAACAACATCGATGCGATGCGCCCGGCGATCGACGCGGTCCGTGAGACGGGGACCGCGGTGGCCGAGGTGGCGATGAGCTACACCGGTGACCTGTTGTCGCCGTCGGAGGATCTGTACACCCTCGACTACTACCTGCGCCTGGCCGAGCAGATCGTCGAAGCCGGTGCGCATGTGCTGGCCATCAAGGACATGGCGGGCCTGTTGCGCGCGCCGGCGGCGACCAAGCTGATCACGGCGTTGCGCGAGAACTTCGATCTGCCGATCCACGTGCACACCCACGACACGCCGGGTGGTCAGCTGGCCACCTACATGGCGGCCTGGCAGGCCGGCGCGGACGCGGTGGACGGTGCCAGTGCGGCGCTGGCCGGTACGACGAGTCAACCGCCGTTGTCGGCCATCGTCGCGGCGACCGCGCACACCGACCGCGACAGCGGCATCGACCTGGCCCGGGTCTGCGACCTCGAGCCGTACTGGGAGGCGCTGCGAAAGGTGTACGCGCCGTTCGAGTCCGGGCTGCCGGCCCCGACCGGTCGGGTGTACTCGCACGAGATCCCCGGCGGGCAGCTGTCGAACCTGCGCCAGCAGGCCATCTCGCTGGGTCTGGGCAACCGCTTCGAGGCCGTCGAGCAGGCCTATGCCGCCGCCGACTCGATGCTGGGCCGACTGGTCAAGGTGACGCCGTCGTCGAAGGTTGTCGGGGACCTGGCGCTGGCGCTGGTGGGTCGCGGGATCACCGCGTCGGACTTCGCCGCCGACCCGAGCTCGTACGACATCCCGGATTCGGTGATCGGGTTCCTGCGTGGCGAACTCGGCGATCCGCCCGGTGGATGGCCGGAGCCGCTGCGCACCCTGGCACTGCAGGGTCGCGCGCCCGCACCGGAGGTGGCCACTCTGACCGCCGACGACGAGGCCATCCTGGACAAGCCCGGCCGCGATCGTCAGGTGCGTCTCAACCACCTGCTGTTCCCCGGTCCCACCAAGGAGTTCGAGGAGCACTACGAGGCCTACGGCGACACCTCGAGGTTGTCGGCGAATCAGTTCTTCTACGGCCTGCGCTACGGCGAGGAGCATCGCGTCTCGCTCGAGACGGGCGTGGAACTGATGATCGGTCTCGAGGCGGTCAGCGAGCCGGACGAGAAAGGCATGCGCACGGTGATGTGCGTGCTCAACGGCCAGCTGCGCCCGATCGCGGTCCGCGACCACAGCATCGACTCCGCCGTCGCCACCGCGGAGAAAGCCGACCGCTCCAACCCGAAGCACATCGGGGCGCCGTTCGCCGGGGTCGTGTCCCTGTCGGTCGACGTGGGTGACGAGGTCGCCGTCGGCGCGACGATCGGCACCATCGAGGCGATGAAGATGGAGGCGGCCATCACCGCCCCGGTCGGCGGCAAGGTCGCCCGCGTCGCGATCGGTTCGGTCACCCAGGTCTCGCCGGGCGATCTGCTCATCGAGATCAGCTGACGCAGCCCCTACCGGGTTTCGCTCACGGGTTCCGTTCCCGCTCACCCAAATCGGGTGAGCGGAAACGGAACCAGTGAGCGGCAGCTCTTCAGAGCCCGTCGACGACCACGTCGGCCAGTGACCGCGTACCCGCGATGAGTCCCGCATTGGGTTCGTCGACGGTCTCGATCCAGGCGCGCGCCTCGGCTGCGGTCTTCCCGGCGGCGATGTGCCGTTTCAGCAGCCGCTCGCGTCGGACCTCCGCGTCGGCGTCGACGTAGACGAGGCGGTGGAGGAGGGGCCGCACGCCGTCCCACCGGGGTACGTCGAGCCCGAGGTAGTTGCCCTCGACGATCACGAGTCGTGCGGTGGTGGGCACGAGGAGCGACGCCGCGATCGGCTCGCCGACGGTGTGGTCGAAGTCGGGTACGTACACGGTCTCGCCGCCGTCGGCGATGCGCGCAAGCACGGCAACGAATCCCGCGGCGTCGAAGGTGTCGGGTGCGCCTTTGCGGTCGCGGTGGCCGAGTCGATCGAGAACGGCGTTCGACAGGTGGAAGCCGTCCATCGGTACGTACCCGACGGCGTCGGCGCCCTGCGTCGACGAGCAGTCGTCGACGAGCGTCCGTGCGAGCGTCGTCTTCCCGGCGCCGGGAGGCCCGGTGATGCCGACGAGCACTCGATCGGTCGTGTCGAGCAGAGCCGAGATGTCCTCTCGAACGGGCATCAGCTACCGCGGTACGTCGAATACGCGAAGGGGCTCAACAGCACCGGGACGTGGTAGTGGCGGTCGGCGTCGTCGACCTCGAAGCAGATGTCGATCTCGGGATAGAACCCCTTGATGTCGTTGTCGGCGAACCAGTTCCCGGTGTCGAAGACCAGGTGGTAGATACCGGGGACGAGGGCCTCGGTGTTCACCTTCCCGATGCGTCCGTCCGAATCGGTGGTCGCCGAGGACAATTCGGTTCCGGAGGCATCCTGCAGCGACACCTCGACGCCGACGGCCGGGGAGCCCGACGTCGCGTCGAGTACATGGGTGGACAGGCCGGTCATGCGGAGGCTCCCTCGTCGGTGTCGTGTGTCGCCAGCATACGGATGAGTCGGCTGCGGTTGATCTTCGCCAGTTCGCCGCGCAGCAGACGTCGTTCGGTCGCGGGGTCGTTGGCGATACGGTCCTCGAGGATTCCGAGCAGTTGCTCCGCCGGACGACCGTTGGCGAAGACCAGGTAGACGTGCCCGAACCGGTCCTCGTAGGCCGCGTTGTACTTCTTCAGCTCGTCGATCACCGCGGCGTCCGCGCCGGAAACCCCGGACTGCTCCCGGGCGGATGACGCGTTGTCGGGCCGATCACCGATCCGGGGGTGCCCGGCGAGGGCTTCGTCGACGTCGGCCTCGGTCAGCTCGGCCAGGATCTGATCCGCCCGGTCCAGCAGCGCGTGCGCGTCGGCGAACGGACGATGGTCTGCGACTCGCCGCGCCCAGGTGGGAGAGCTGCAGCAGGCGAGAAGCCGTTCGACGCACTCCTCGGTACTCAGCTCGTTGAACGGACCGATCTCTCCGTGCTCGTCGGCAACGCGGTTCTCGTCTGGGCGCACCTGTACAGCCTAGGAGGTCGATCGGGGGACCGCCGGTCGCGCACCGTCGGCGCCGGCGCATGGAAGATGGAGCGGTGAACGCATTGCCGCAGGACGGCGCGACCGGGCGGGTTCTCGGCGTGGTGCTCGCCGCCGGCGCCGGTACCCGATACGGGATGCCCAAGATCCTCGCCGACGGCGGAGCGTGGCTGCGGACGGCGACCGACGCGCTGCGGGCCGGCGGGTGCGACGACATCGCGGTCACCATGGGTGCGGCGGTCGTCGAGCCGCCGGCCGGAGCGTGCGCGCTCATCGTCGACGACTGGACGGAGGGG
This sequence comes from Gordonia westfalica, assembly GCF_900105725.1. Lineage (NCBI taxonomy): Bacteria > Bacillati > Actinomycetota > Actinomycetes > Mycobacteriales > Gordoniaceae > Gordonia > Gordonia westfalica. Next base: position 1,939,326 of record NZ_FNLM01000034.1, on the reverse strand, counting down.
GTCGGCGCGTCGGTGTCGGCGGCCCTGGCCTGGGCGTCAGGTCGGCGAGGGGTCGGCGGTGCGGCGCTCACCGTGGTCGACACCCCCGATGTCGGTCCCGACGTGGTGCGACGCATCCTCGAGGCCGCGGAAGGGCGGCGCGAGCGTCTGGTGCGTGCGGTCTTCGACGGCCGGCCGGGCCATCCGGTCTACATCGGTGCGGATCACTTCGATCCCGCACTCGAGGTCATCCGCGGGGACGTGGGAGCACAGCGGTATCTGCGAGACCGGCCGGTGATATCGGTCGAGTGTGGGGACCTCGCCTCGGGACGGGATGTGGACACCAAGGGGTGAGCCCCGCGGGCGTGCCCAATTCGAGACCTTCTCGTCGCCGTTCCGGTGCACGCGGGTCCCACCTGGGACAGGCGTCCATGTCTAGGGTGCAGACAGAGCCCGCATCGGTACAGCCAGAGCAGGCGCACCGGGCCCCTGGAAGACCATCACCGAGGACCATCACCGGCGAAGTAGGTGATCACGTGGCGCGAGGACACCGGCGTCGAATCGTCGCGATGATCGCGGCCCTGGCCGCGGGTCTGGGGTCGGCCGCGTGTTCGGGCGCACCGGAACCGGCCGGACCCGCACCGGTCGCCGCTCAGGACGCGCATCTGCCGCCGGGCTTCGACACGACCTTCCGCTGGTCGTCGACACCGGTACTCGACCCGCAGTCCGCCGAGGGGACCTTCGTGCGCGCCTACGTGGAGTCCTTCGAGCTCGCCAACGCCGGTTCGTCGGTGGAGTGGGGGTATCCGGGATTCGCCGACGCCTCACCGTCGAACATCGACCAGATGGTGACCGCCTACCCGTCGGAGGTCACGGAAGCGGGGGTCTCTGAGGCACGACGGCAGGTGGGCACCGCGTTCTACACCGGACTGCGGCGCGTCGACGACGTCGACTGGACGCGAATCGTGCTGTGCCGTCAGGGATATCGCTCCGTCGAACGCGACGGCAGCTGGGCGATCGGATACGACACGTCCCGCCCCGTCGAGATCGACATCCGGCGTACGGGGGACCGGCCGCCGGCCGCGCCGCGAGGTGGTCAACGCACTCCGGAGGCCGACGTCTTCGGCGGCTGGTACACCTCACGGTATGACTTCGCGGCGCTGTACCCGACACCGACCGCCGATCAGAAGGCTTGTGCGGCAACGCGACAGGTCGGAATGCCGCACTGGCTGCCGACGCAGGGCGACAAGCCGTGGGCCGTGTCGCCTTCGGTTCCGGGCTGGTCGACGTACCCGGGGATCGGCTGAGGAGCCTCAGCGGTCCGGCAGTCCCTCGAGCAGGTCGTCGAGGTGCGCGGGTAGATCCCTGACACGTACCCCAGTCGCGTTGTAGACGGCGTTGACCACCGCCGCGGCGCTTCCGACGATGCCGATCTCACCGGCACCTCGGGAACCCATCGGCGTCGCGTGTTCGTCGGGATCGTCGAGCCAGACGGCGTCGACGTCGGCGATGTCGGCGTGCACGGGGACGTGGTATTCGGCGAGGTCCTGGGTGACGACGTGACCGAATCGCGGGTCCCGGATGCTCTCCTCGTGCAGCGCCATCGAGATCCCGAAGGTCATCCCGCCGATCAGTTGTGACCGGACGGTGCGCGGGTTGATGGCCCGTCCGATCGAGAAGACGCCGAGCATGCGGGGGATGCGGATCTCACCGGTGTCGGCGTCGACGCGGACCTCGACGAAGTGGGCGCCGAACGAGGCGATCCTGAACTTCTTCAGATCGGGGTTCTCGTCGGTCTTCGCGCTGACCTCCGCACCGTTCGCGGGATCGTCGCCGAAACGTGCACGGAATCGTTGTGCGGCGGAGACGATCGCCGAACCCCACGACGAGGTGCCCGACGACCCGCCCGCGACGGTGGCGTTCGGCAGGGCGCTGTCGCCGATCTGGAGGTCGATCCGAGCGGCGTCGACTCCCAGGGCGTCGGCGGCGATGAGCGTCAGTGCCGTCCAGGCGCCGGTCCCGATGTCGGTGGCCGCGATGCTCACCGAATACCGGGTGTCCCGGTACGAGATCGAGGCTTCGTTGCCCGGGTTGACCATGTGCGGGTACGTCGAAGAGGCAACTCCGAAGCCGACGAGCTGTCGTCCGTCCCGGTTGGCTCCGGGTTCGGCCTTCCGGCGGTCCCAGCCGAAGCGTTGGGCGCCCTCGCGGAGGCACTCGACGAGTTGCCGTGACGACCAGGGCTTCCCGGTCTCGGGGTCGTCGGCGGGTTCGTTGCGGATGCGCAGCTCGATCGGGTCGAGTCCCACGGCGTGGGCGAGTTCGTCCATCGCGACCTCGCCGGCGAACATCCCCGGGGCCTCGCCGGGTGCGCGCATCCAGAACGGCGGAGGGACGTCGAGGGGCACGACGTGATGATCGGTGCGCCTGTTCTCCGCGGTGTACATCATCCGCGACGAGACGGCAGCCTGCTCGGCGAACTCCTTGGCATGCGCACTGTGCGTGTGTGCCTCGTGGATCAGTGCCGTGATGTGGCCGTCGGCGCCGGCGGCGATGCGCAGTCGGGATCGCGTCGGCGCGCGATGGCCGACGTAGGCGAACATGTGCTGGCGCGACACCGCGAACTTGACCGCCCGGCCGGGCACCCGCATGGCGGCCATCACGGCCAGCACGTCGTGCGAATGAGGTGAACCCTTGGACCCGAACCCGCCCCCGACATGTGGGGCGATGACCCGCATCTGAGCGGGTTCGAGTCCGAGGACGGGAGCCAGTGAGGAGACCACGCCCTGTGTCGACTGCGTCGAGTCGTACAGGGTGAGGGTCTCCTCGTCGGGTTCCCAGGTCGCGACCACGGTGTGTGGTTCCATCGGATTGTTGTGCTCTTCCGGCGTCGAGTACCACTCGTCGACGACGACGGTGCCCGCCGGTGGATCGTCGAGGATCCGGTCGGGTTCACCGGTCTCGGAGGTGGTTTCGAAGCCGCCGTTGACCTTCTCGGGGCGGTAGCGGTTCGGGTGATCGACGCGGAACTCGGTGTCGTGGGGAGCTTCGTCGTAGGAGACCGACACCGATGCCGCTGCCTCGCGGGCGATTTCGGGGGACTCGGCGATCACCGCGCCGATGAGTTGGCCGCGATACGCGATCTCCGGTGACTGCAGGATCGTGAGATCGCCGTCGGAGGTGTCGGCCAGACGTGGCGCGTTGTCGATGGTGAGGACTGCGACGACGCCGTCGGTCGATTCGGCTGCGGCGGTGTCCATCGAGGTCACCCGGCCGCGCGCGACGGTTGCGGTGATGGGCCACAGGTACACCGCGTCGGTGAGGTGTTCGTAGGCGTACGGGGCTGTGCCACGGACTTTTTCGACGCCGTCGATCCGGGCGTGACCGATCGGGGCGGGGGAGGACTCGACGACGCTCATCGGGTGGTCAGCTCCTCGAGAACGGCGGTCAGGGTGCGTCGTACGAGGGGGATCTTGAACTCGTTTCCGGCCAGGGGGCGGGCGTCGGCGAGTTCGGCATCGGCGGCCGCGGTGAACAGCTCACGCGACGGTTGCCGGCCGCGGAGGACGGTCTCGGCGGCTTCGGCGCGCCACGGTTTGTGCGCGACACCGCCGAATGCGATCCGCGCATCGCCGATCACGCCGTCGCGCATGGTGATCTCGGCGCCGACGGAGACCAGTGCGAAGGCGTACGACGCGCGGTCGCGGACCTTGCGGTAGGTCGACACCGACCCGTCGGGTGGGGCGGGGAGGTCGATCGCGACGATCACGTCCTGGTGGTCGAGGATCGTGTCGCGGTCGGGATGTTCGCCGGGGAGGCGGTACAGCTCGCGGATGTCGATGTCGCGTTCGCCGGCGAGGCCGTGCACGACGACGCGAGCATCGAGAGCCGTGAGCGCCACGGCCATGTCCGACGGGTGGGTGGCGACGCACTGCTCCGACGCGCCGAGGATGGCGTGATAGCGCGTGTAACCGCCGATCGCGGAGCAGCCGCTGCCCGGGACGCGTTTGTTGCACGGCGTCGTGACGTCCTGGAAGTAGACGCATCTCGTCCGCTGCAGCAGGTTTCCGCCGTTGGTCGCGAGGTTACGCAGCTGGGGCGATGCGCCCGAGAGCAGGGCGCGCGCGAGTACGGGGTAGCGGCGTCGAACCAGGGGATGGGCGGCGGTGTCGGCGTTGCGGGCGGTTGCGCCGAGACGAAGCGAGCCGTCGGGGTTCTCGCTGATCTGGTCCAGGGGGAGCCGGGAGATGTCCACCAGAGCAGGTGGATTGGCAACCCCGAGCTTCATGTGGTCGACGAGGTTCGTTCCGCCGGCGAGCAGTTTCGAGTCGGGGTGGTCGCGCAGGAAGCCGACTGCGCCGGCCACGTCGTCGGCGCGTTCGTAGGTGAACGGGATCATCGACCCGCCGCCTGCCGGATGGCGGCGACGATGTTGGGATAGGCGGCACAGCGACACAGGTTGCCGCTCATCCGTTCCCGGATCTCGTCGTCGGTCAGTTCGTTGTCGCCGGGATTCGCGGCATCGGGGTCGAGATCGTCGGTGGCGTGACTGGGGTGCCCGTTCTTCGCCTCGTCGAGCATTCCGACCGCCGAGCACACCTGCCCCGGTGTGCAATACCCGCACTGGAAGGCGTCCTGGTCGATGAAAGCCTGCTGGAGGGGGTGGAGGTCGCCGGTGTCGGCGAGTCCTTCGGCCGTCACGATCTCGGCGCCCTCGTAACTCACGGCGAAGGACAGGCAGCTGATGACGCGCCGGCCGTCGACGAGGACGGTGCACGAACCGCATTGGCCGTGATCGCAGCCCTTCTTGGGCGAGAAGATGTCCAAACGGTCGCGCAGACCGTCGAGGAGGGTGGTGCGCGTATCCACGACGACGTCGTGGGTGACACCGTTGACGGACAGCGAGACCCTGGCTTCCACACGGCGCGGATACCCGGCGACGCGAAGCCCAAACCATTCCCATGGGCGCGTTTTCATCTGGAAGAATCGGCGGAATGGCCCCCACGAGACCCAGAGTTGTCGTCATCGGAGCAGGATTCGCGGGCATGCACTGCGTCCGGCGGCTGCGGAATGCCGCGGTCGACGTGACCCTGGTCGACCGCGGGACCAGCCACGTCTTCCAGCCGCTGCTCTACCAATGCGCCACCGGATTGTTGTCGGAAGGCGCGATCTCCAGCCCGATCCGGCACCTGACCCGGCGTCAGCGCAATCTCGATGTCGTCCTGGGTGAGGCCGCCGGCATCGACGTCGAGACGCGCGAGATCATCGTGGACCGTCTCGACCGGTCGTCGTTCCGTCTGCCCTACGACTACCTCGTCGTCGGAGCCGGTATGCGTACCGCGTATCGGGGCAACGACCAGTTCGCGAAGTATGCACCGGGCATGAAGTCGCTCGACGACGCGCTGACGATCCGCCGCAAGATCATGGCCGCCTTCGAGATGGCGGAGACGATCAGCGACCCCGCGGAACAGCGATCCTGGCTGACCTTCGCGGTCGCGGGCGGAGGACCGACGGGGGTCGAGCTGGCCGGGCAGATCCGTGAGCTCGCCACCCGCGCCCTCGAGCGTGAATACGACGCCATCGAGCCCGCCCAGGCACGAGTGCTGTTGCTGCACGGCGGGGATCGGGTGCTGCCGTCATTCGACGCACGACTGTCGGCGAGTGCACAGCGAACCCTCGATGCCCTGGGCGTCGAGACGCACCTCGGGGTGCACGTGACCGGTGTGGGCGACGACTACGTGGAGACGACCCGCAAGGCCGACAAGCACAAAGAGGTGTATCCGGCGCGGACCACGCTGTGGACCACCGGCGTCGAGGCCGTGCCGTTCGCCACGACGCTGGCCGACGCGCTCGGCGTCGAACAGGATCGGTCAGGGCGGATCCCGGTGGAATCAGACCTCTCGGTGCCCGGCCATCCCGACGTGTTCGTGGCCGGCGACATGATGGCGTACAAGGACCTCGCCGGCGTCGCCGAGGTGGCCATGCAGGGCGGGCACCATGTCGGCCGGGTGATCGCGGAAAGTGTTGACGGACAGCAGGAACGGACGCCGTTCAAGTACCGCGACCTCGGCACCGCCGCCTACATCGCGCGGCGTCGCGCCATCGTGCAGTCGGGCCGGTTCCAGATGTCGGGGTTCCCGGGATGGGTCGCGTGGGGCGTCATCCACATCGCCTTCCTCGCCGGCGTCCGCAATCGTCTGGGCACCGTGATGACCTGGGGCGCAACGCTGATCACGGATTCTCGACGCGAGCGGGCGATCATCTACGGCGACACCGAGACCGCGCGGACACCGTACGCGCGCCGGGATACGAAGTAGGTCAGGAGTTTTCGGGCGTCGGTCCTCCTCCGATGCCCACCTCGTTGCCGTCCGGATCGCGGAAGATCGTCTTGCGGACGCCGTTGTCGTAGGTCTCCGAGGACTCCGGTTCGACGCCGCGCCCGGCCGCCGCTTCGAGGAACTCGTCCAGGTTGTCGACGAACAGCGTCGCACGCCCATGCCCCGCGTCGTCCGGCGCGACGACCGCGTAGACGTACGCGTGGTCGGTGAGCGTCCAGACGCGTTCGGTGTCGTTGGGGTCGAAGGTCGCGACCTCACCGAGCAGTTTGTCGAACCAGGCTGCGGACCGGGACAGATCGGTGACGGGGATTCCGGCGAAGAGGTCCATGGGAAGTCCTTTTGCCCCGGCTCGATACGTCCGGGATATTCGGCTATGCGCGCTTGAGCATGTAGGCGACGACTTCGTCCCACGTCTCGAATCCGGGCTGGCCGAAGTGGATGTGGGTGCCCTTGAACTTCTTGACGCCGCGTTTCGTCCGGTCGTCGATGATGAAGTCTCCGCGATTGAGGTTCTTGTGGTGCGACAAGATGACTCGTTTGAAAGCCGGCGACTTCTCGTCCCGGCCGAAATGCATCTTCACCCAGAGCAGCTTCTCGGTCCACGCCATCGGGTTGTCCCAAGGGGCAGTCGACAGGATGTAGGTGTCGAAATGTTTCGCCAGCGTGCGATAGGCCTCGATCGCGCCGGGCATCGGGTCCATCAGCGAGAAGATTCCCGGAACATTGTCGAGGCTGCCCTCGAAGTTGCTGCGCTCGGCGTCGCTCAGCTTGCGAATTCCGGATTTGAAGTCGACAAGCGTGTTGTCCATGTCGACGTAGAGGATCTTCTTCTTACCGGCCTTCTTGTGCTTCTTGCCTTTTGCTGCAGTGCCCTTGGTCATTTCGCGCCTTCCGTGGGTGGGTGGGACGTTACCGGTCTGTCGTCGAACGGGGAGCGAAGTCGCAGTGACGGCGCCCGATTGACGAGCTTCGGTCCGCGAGGCCGCGGCGTCGGCGGTGCGGGTTCACGAACCGGCGGTAGTGCTGCGGGCAGGTCGCGGTCGAGGAAATCGAACCACTCGTAGACGGCGTGGAACAGGTCTCTCCGGTCGAAAGTCCGCGCATCGATCGATCGGACGGCGTAGAGGTCGGTGCCGTGGCGAATGCGTTCGATGTTCGGGATCTTCTCGGCGAGGTCGGTAAGCGCGGCTTGTCGGACATGTCAACCCCTTTCTCGAGCAGCGTCGTCCGCCGCGGTTGTCCGCGGGGTGTCGTGCTCGGTGAGTGCGCCCCGAGTCGGGGCGGAAGGTGCCTCACCGGAACCGGGAGGATCACCTGACAACTGCCACGATAGGGCAGGGGTCCGACAGTTCTCGCCGACTCGTGTCGTCTGATCGACCTCATCTCGACCGACAGACCTCGATCGAGGTCTGGGAGTCGAGTCGAGGTTCGCCGGTCGGTGGCCCTGCGTCCTGGGACCAGCGTTCCGCGGAACGCTTGTCCGGCGTCGCAGAGCCTGGTATCCAGATTAGAACACGTTCTAATTCTGACCTGGCGAGGAGTCACCTATGCACACCCCGATCTGCGACGAGCTCGGTATCGAGTTCCCGATCTTCGCGTTCACCCACTGCCGTGACGTCGTGGTCGCGGTCAGCAAGGCGGGTGGCTACGGAGTGCTCGGCGCGGTGGGCTTCACGCCGGAGCAGCTCGAGATCGAGTTGAACTGGATCGACGAGCACATCGGCGACCACCCGTACGGCGTCGACATCGTCATCCCCAACAAGTACGAGGGCATGGACGCGCACATGTCGGCCGAGGAGCTCACCAAGATGCTCCAGTCGATGGTGCCCGACGAGACGCTGGACTTCGGCCGCAAGCTGCTCCTCGACCACGGCGTCCCGCTGGGCGACGGGGATGACAACTCGTTGCAGCTGCTCGGCTGGACCGAGGCCACCGCGACGCCGCAGGTCGAGATCGCGCTGCAGCATCCCAAGGTCACGCTGATCGCCAACGCGCTCGGCACGCCTCCGAAGGACATGATCGAGAAGATCCAGGCGGCGGGACGCAAGGTCGCGGCGCTGTGCGGATCGCCGAAGCAGGCGCGCAAGCATGCCGACGCCGGTGTTGACATCATCATCGCCCAGGGCGGCGAGGGTGGTGGCCACTGCGGTGAGGTCGGTTCGATCGTGCTGTGGCCGCAGGTGGTCAAAGAGGTTGCGCCCGTGCCGGTCCTGGCCGCAGGTGGTATCGGCAGCGGCGAGCAGATCGCGGCTGCCCTGGCGCTCGGTGCGCAGGGCGCGTGGAGCGGATCGCAGTGGCTGATGGTCGAGGAGGCCGAGAACACCCCCGTCCAGCAGCAGACCTACATCGACGCGTCGAGCCGCGACACCGTTCGCAGTCGCTCGTTCACCGGCAAACCGTGCCGCATGCTGCGCAATGACTGGACCGAGGCGTGGGAAGACCCGAAGAATCCCGATCCGCTGGGAATGCCGTTGCAGTACATGGTCTCCGGTATGGCGGTCGCCGCCACGCACAAGCATCCCGACGAGAGCATCGACGTCGCCTTCAATCCCGTCGGCCAGGTCGTCGGCCAGTTCCGCAAGGTCGAGAAGACCTCGGCGGTCATCGAACGCTGGGTGACCGAATACATCGAGGCGACCGGCAATCTCGACACGTTCGCCAACGCGACGACCTAGCCTCGATGACGGGTGGCGGGCTCACTCGCTGAGTGCGCCACCCGCGGCTCGCCAGCCGATCAGTCCGCCGCTCATGTTGACGGCGTCGAAACCGTTCTCCACGAGGAGGTTCGCTGCACCGGCGGATCTGATTCCGCCGGTGCAGAATGCGATTCGACGCGCTGCCCGCGTGCGCGGTGCCGTCGTCGACGAGTCCGTCGTCGACGAATCCCGAGACAGCGGTGTGCACGACATCCCGGGTCGACGTGGTCGGTTGGCGGAGCGCACCGATGATCAGGCCCGGGAGAGCTGTCAGCGGCAGCATCGACGACGGCGTCTGGACGCGGTTGTAGATGTCGCTGAGGGTCTGGGCGTATTCCGGATGTCCTGCGCTCGGTGATAGATCTCGTACTCGAGTGGGGAGGGCGGGCGTCCGGCGGCCAGGACGTTCGTCCACTGGTAGATCTCGACGCAGTCCCGTTCACGTTGTGCGGCCCATTCCGCGGTGGCGGCGTCGATTGCGTGGGGGTCGGGTCCGCCTCGGTCTACGAGGATCGGGGCCAACATCTCGCCGAGCAGGCGGCCGTAGCGGTACGCATCGCGGATGCCCTGCGCGGTGACGGGGTCCTTGAAGTGGCCGGCATCTCCGGGCAGTGCCCATCCGGGCCCGCTCGACCGACGAAAATACGACGCGATGCCGGTACACGAGCGCACTCGCGACACCATCTCGGCGCCGTCGAGGCGTCGCGCAAGTCCGGGCAGTGCCGCGACCCCGGCCCGGTATGCGTCGGTGACCTTGCGTCCGTGGAACTCGGCGTCGAGTTCCACCGGCGGCTGCAGCAGGCACAGCGTCTGGCCGTCGTCACAGGGGAACGCGGTGCCGAGCAGGCCGTCGACCCGCCATTGTGACGCGATGTGGCGCAGATCTTCTCGTGGGTCGGTCCAATAGGCGAAGTAGCAGGACCGGCCGCTCCGGGACGAGATCAGTGTCTCCGCACCGACCTCGCGCGCGACGATGCTCTTGCGGCCGTCGGCTCCGATCACGATGGGAGCGGTCGCGGTGTGTTCGCGGTCGTCGGAGTCGGTGTACGTCAGGCCGACGACACGGTTTTCGGTCCAGATCAATCCTGTTGCCCGGCACTGTTGTCGGATGTTCGCTCCGAGTGAGGCTGCGGTCCGCACGAGTGCGGCGTCGAGATGTGTTCGCCGCAGGCACATTCCGTAGTCGATTCCGGCCACCGGTGAATAGCCGGTGCGCCAGCTGATCTCGTCGAGGATGGCCTCGGCGATCGGCAGTCGCGGTGCGCCGGCCTCCTCGACGGCGGGTAGGGCGCCGAGTGCGTGGATCTCCGCGAGGGTCGACGGCCACAGCAGGTGGGTGGAGAGTGTGTCGGAGGGGAAACGGGCCGAATCGATGACCAGGACGTGAAATCCGCGGCCGGCGAGCGCGATCGCGGTGGCCGATCCGGCGCAGCGCGCACCGACGATGATGGCGTCGAACTCCTCGGTTGTATTCACTTCGGCTGGACTGCTCACCGCGACCTCCATCCCGACCAGAGACGGCTTCTTTGGTGCAACGAACAGTAGCCGCCGAACGCTCAGGTGCGTGGCGGCTTCTGTCTGATTGCCTGTCAGAAGGGTGGTGGGTTTTCTTCGTTCCAACGCTGTTCGGCGCGTAGGGCCCGGCGGGACTTGGTGTCTCGCAGGGTGCCGTGCCGCACCCGCGCCGGATGATCGGGTGGGCGTATCGGTGCGAGGTGGGCGAACAGATCGCGGCCGTTGTAGGCGTTGCCGACGAACATGTGTCCGGTGGGTGTGGTGAACCAGGCGGTCAGGAACTCGTCCTGGTAGTCCTGCCAGCTGGTGAAGGTCTTGATGCGGTGGTGAAACCGGCACAGTGGTTTCAGGTTGCGTTCGAGGGTGCGTCCACCACGTTCGGGATGCTGATGGTCGAACGGCTTGGTGTGATCGAGGTCGATCTGCCACACCGGCGCATTGCATCCCGGGAAGGTGCAGCACAGTTCGCCGGCACGTACCAGGGCCTGCAACTTCTTCGACGGGGTGTACCTCAAGGCCGATAGTGCCTCGGTGGTCGACGAGTCGGTCGGTGCCGCTGGGTGCAGGTAGGTGCGTCGAGCTTCGGCGATCAGCGTGCGTGCGGTTTCGGCGTCGATGATGCCCTGGCCGTCGAGGAAGGCCGGATCGTCGTCGAGGCCGATGAGGGTGGAGAGATTGGCGATGACGAAGTAGTTCGCCCGCGGAGCTGTCTTGTCGGCGCAGGAGCACGGCATGGGTCCTGTGTCGACCTGGGCAGAATCGACAGTCGGGGAGTCCTCCGGTTCAGTGGTCTCGCGGGATTCTGTTGTGCACGAGGAGCAATCGTCGCACGTGCAGTCTAGTGAAGTCGCGCCGCGAGCCAGTGCGACCAGCGCATCGGCGCGACGCTGTGCAACTGTGCGAGGGTCGGCGGCATGTACTTCGGCCGCCATCGCGGACAAGCGAGCGTCGAACGCGGCGGCGTCGGCGATCGGTAACGACCCGGACACGCGGGATTGTCCGGGGTTGAACCGATCGGGTCCGACGGTGACCTTGCGGTCGTTGGTGGCCCGCTCGCGACGCCTGCGGACCGCGTCGGGTGCCCACTTGGCGACGATCTCGTCGACCATGGCGGTGAACCGAGTGGTCGACATAGGTGCGCGAGCGAAGATCGCCTCGGCAAGATGGGCATCGACGGTCTGCATCTCGTCGGGGTCGGTGACCAGTTCGGTGCGCTTCAGCGCGATGAGGAATCTTCTCTTGTCGATGCGTCCACAGGCCAGGGCGTGACCGGTGAAAGACAGCCGGTAGCGCAATGCGTCACCGGCGGTGATGAGTTCTCTGGCCTCGGCGGGGGTGACGGTGAGCGTGGCGCCGACCTCGGCGATGGCCTGTTCGAGTCCGTCCGGGCCGAACTCGGAGTACGGGTCTTCGCCCGCAGCCGCCCGGGCGGCGAGCTCGTCGAAGGCCTCGAGGGAATCGAGTTGTCCGCTGTGTACCTCGGCGCGGCGCTCGGCGTAGTCCATCTCGCGTTGATCGTGAATGAGGCTGGCAACAGTCATCATTCGGTGAGCAGTCGACGCGGCGAGACCGGCGCAATGATTCAAGACCTCGGCCAGTTCGGTGGCCGAGAGTTCGGTATCGGGACGCAGGGTGGGCTCGACAGAGTGTTCTGCGATACCTGCCGAATCCGTGGATTCGGTTTCTGTCCTCCGCGCCATGACACCATGATACTCGAACATGTGTTCGAGTCAAGGGGGTTGGGTCTTCATGACGCGGGTGTGATGCATCGGGACATCGGTGACACTTCGTGTATCAGGACTTCGGTGACGGTCTGGGCTTGCTGAGACGTGGGCCGCGGGGTTGTCGGTTGCCGACGTGGCTGATTCCAGCAGTGGGTCGGGGGTGTTCGACGAGCACTTCTCCGTCGGTGGTGGCGATGACGATCGTTTTGTCGTCGGCGGTGACGAGGACGCGGTCGAAGGCGTGGTCCACATATCGACCATGTAGGTGACTGCGTCCAGGCTGATGGTGCAGGGCTTGCCCGTGATCGTTTCCACGCCGAGCGCTTGCGCGTGTTCGACGAGTTGACCGATGCGGCCGCGGCGCGAGGGGTTGAACGCGGGTCCGTTGTCGGTGAGCAGTCTTTGGTACTCCATGAGCAGCAACCGCCTTGTCAAACACGGCGATCGCGGCGTCGGCGGTCTCGCCAGACGCTACGCGGGAATCCACGGCGTAGGAGAGTGATCATCGATCAGTTGCAGGATGACGCACCTACGTCCACCGGTGAGGACGTACTCGGTGCCGTCGAGTTGCCAGCACGCATTCGGCGCGGGGTGGACGAACCTCCGCCACGCCGAGTGGGGCTTCTTTCTCGGCACCAGGCTCGCGACACCGGCCTCGCGGAAGATCCGGGCCGGCGACGCCGTCGACGGAACGCATGCGAGGCCCATCGACTGCATCTTGTCGTGCACGCTGATCGGTCCGTGATCTAGGCGGGAGGCCTCTAGGGCGGCGCGCACTGCTACCGCCTGCGCTTTGCCCTCGTCGCTCAGTGCTGACGGGCTCGATTTCGGGCGGCGGCTGCGGGGCTCGAGAACCGCCGACGGACCCTCACCCTTGCGCGTGCATTAACAGCCACGCCTGAGTGTCAGTGTCATACGCGTTGCGCCGCCTCGTGGTGTTGGTGCCGAGGATCGAGGGGGCACTCCGGCATGACAGGCCCATACTCAACCATGGATGGCAATGCCCAGACGGGTCAGGCGAGCGCAGCCGAAGGATGATCCGCCCGTGTCGTCGAGTACACGGCCGCGGCGACCGCGAACCCGCCGGCCAGCACCACCACCAGCGGCAGGCCCAGTCCCGACACCGGCATCAGCGCACAAAGGACCACCAGCGCGGCGATCGCGTTGGTGGTGGCGCGCAGACGGGCTTGCTTTAGGGCCACCAGGACTGCGAGAGAGGCGACAGCAATAGCGAGGACGACCGTGATCAGCCACCGGCCGTAGGCCCCGCTCACGTCGAACACACCGCACAGGGCGATCACTGCCCCAACGAGCAGAGCGAGCGCACCAGCGGCCAGCGAGACGATCATAGCCAGGGTGAAACGGTCCTCCGGCGGCCCCAGCGAATCACGCCGCCACAGGACACCGATGACGACGCCGATGACGGTCAGCACCACGACCAAAGCGATCCCCGGGAACACGTATCCGATCCCGTCGGGACACACCCACACCTGCTGTCCGTCGATAGTGCTCGACTCACAGCCCAAGTGCAGCACCGATTCCGACACGTAGATCAGCGGCCAGGCAAGGACGACTGCCAACGGTATCGCGATCGCGAAACTGACCAGGAGAATCCCGATCAGTGTCGCGGTCGCGCGCCCCAGCCCTGAATCCTTCACGGCATCAATCCTCCGAGGTGACAATCGAGTTGGTCGCCGAGAGCCATCTGATCCACCCTCCCTGGGAGTTCACCTGACGTCCACCGTTCACTGCGAACTCCTCGGAGGTGGGACGTCCGAAGCGGCCGTTTTCATAACCGTTGCGGCCGTAGGCGGCGAAGACCGCTCCGTACACCGCGCGGGCGCCGGTGGCCGCGGACCAGTAGATGTTTCCGGTCTGAGAACCGGTTGAACCAGCAGGCCTTGGTCGGGCATTTGATCACGAAGGCCGATCGGAGTACGGAGCCTGGGCGATCTGCTGACCGATCTCAGTTGAGCTCTCGCGAAAGGGATTCGGCCACAGTGAGTTCCAACGCGCTCTCGGCGAACCGGGTCACCGGCCCGATCGCCGCGTCGAGCGCCTCGTCGTAGCCGTCGCGAGCCTGACCCCACAGTTGGCCGGAGGAGCCGTCCGGGGTCACCCCGATCAGCGCGATGAGCTCACCGGTGGTGGGGATGCAGATCGCCCACACGAACCGGGTCTCGGCCTCCCAGTCGGCGCTGGCCGATGCGACGTAGGTGTCGGGGTCGGCGACCCCGAGAAGCGACAACGCCGGGACGTCGGTGATCCGGTCGTCCGCACGAAGCGAACGCAGATACCACGTCCCGGCGTTGATCTCGACTGGTTGCACGATGTCCCTTCGATACGCTCGCAAGCTCGCTACTCAGGGAGCAGGGGGCTGTGCAAGCTCGCTACTCAGGGAGCAGGGGGCTGTGCAAGCTCGCTACTCAGGGAGCGGGGGGCGAACCTTTGCTCCCTGAGGTGCGAGCGAAGCGAGCCACGAAGGGCCGGCGAGGTTGTCTCACCAGGCCTTCGTGGCTCGTCGCTATCGCTCCTCGCACCTCAGGCAGCGAGTGTGGTTCCTCGCCGCTCAGGCAGCGGGGGTGGTTCCTCGCCGCTCAGGCAGCGAGCGGGTTACTTCAGCTCGAGCAGCACGGTGCCCTGGGTGACCGCGGCGCCGGCCTCGATGGTCAGGCCGGTGACCACGCCGTCCTTGTGGGCGGTGACCGGGTTCTCCATCTTCATGGCCTCGAGGACGACGACCAGATCGCCGGCGGCAACCTCCTGGCCCTCTTCCACGGCGACCTTGACGACGGTGCCCTGCATCGGAGCGGCCACGGCGTCACCGGAGACGGCAGCGCCACCGCCCTTCTTGCGCGAGCGGGCCTTCGGCTTCTTGCGGACGACACCGTTGGCCGAGCCGCCGCCACCGAGGGCGAGATCGCCCGGCAGGGACACCTCGACGCGGCGTCCGCCGACCTCGACCACGACCTTCTGGCGCGGTGCGGCGTCGTCTTCCTCGATCGGCTCTCCACCGGTGTACGGCTCGATCGGGTTCTCCCAATCGGTCTCGATCCACTTGGTGTAGACGTCGAACTTCTCGCCGTCGCCGATGAACGCCGGGTTGGAGACGATGTGGCGGTGGAACGGGATGACCGTCGCGAGGCCCTCGACCTGGAACTCGGCGAGCGCACGACGCGAACGCTCGAGCGCCTGCTCGCGGGTCTCACCGGTGACGATCAGCTTGGCCAGCATCGAGTCGAACTGGCCGCCGATGACGTCGCCCTCGACGACACCGGAGTCGACGCGCACGCCCGGGCCGGTCGGCTCCTTGTAGACCGAGATGGGGCCGGGAGCCGGCAGGAAGTTGCGGCCCGCGTCCTCACCGTTGATGCGGAACTCGAACGCGTGGCCGCGCGGGGCCGGGTCCTCGGTGAACTCGAGCTTTTCGCCGTTGGCGATGCGGAACTGCTGACGCACGAGGTCGATGCCGGCGGTCTCCTCGGTGACCGGGTGCTCGACCTGCAGGCGGGTGTTGACCTCGAGGAAGGAGACCAGGCCGTCGTTGCCGACGAGGAACTCGACGGTGCCCGCGCCGTAGTAGCCGGCCTCGCGGCAGATGGCCTTGGCGGACTCGTGGATCTTGGTGCGCTGCTCCTCGGTCAGGAACGGCGCGGGGGCCTCCTCGACGAGCTTCTGGAAACGACGCTGCAGCGAGCAGTCGCGGGTGCCGGCGACGATGACGTTGCCGTGCTGGTCGGCGATGACCTGCGCCTCGACATGGCGCGCCTTGTCCAGGTAGCGCTCGACGAAGCACTCACCGCGACCGAACGCGGCGATGGCCTCACGGGTCGCCGACTCGAACAGGTGCGGGATCTCCTCGATGGTGTAGGCGACCTTCATGCCGCGACCACCACCGCCGAAGGCGGCCTTGATCGCCACCGGGACGCCGTGCTCCTCGGCGAAGGCGACGACCTCGTCGGCGTCCTTGACCGGATCCTTGGTGCCGGGGGCCATCGGGGCGTCGGCCTTGAGCGCGATGTGGCGGGCGGTGACCTTGTCGCCGAGGTCGCGGATCGACTGGGGCGACGGTCCGATCCAGATCAGCCCGGCGTCGATGACGGCCTGGGCGAAGTCGGCGTTCTCGGACAGGAAGCCGTAGCCGGGGTGGATCGCGTCGGCGCCGGACTTGGCGGCGGCGTCGAGGATCTTGTCGAAGACCAGGTAGGACTCGGCCGAGGTCTGGCCGCCCAGCGCGAAGGCCTCGTCGGCGAGCTTGACGAACAGTGCGTCCGCGTCGGGCTCGGCGTACACGGCGACGCTCGCGAGACCCGCATCCCGGGCTGCGCGGATCACGCGGACAGCGATCTCGCCACGGTTGGCGATGAGGACCTTGCTGATTGCGGAAGAGGTACTGGGCACTTGTTCTCCTGGGCCTTACTCGTACTCAGGTGTTCGCAGCGCGGGGTGAGCGCGCGACACAGATGTCGGACAACGGTCAAAAGACGGGGCACACCCTCGACGTCCGGGATGCGGACGGCTCGGGCAATCGACGACGCCGGGAGTCCAGCATCGCGACCTTCCGGCCAATACCCTAGCCCACCGAGCAATCGTTCGGTGGAGCCGTGGGTCACAACGCCGCGGAGAACGTGCTCGCATCACCGAGCCGACGGACGAGTTCGGCGAAACCGTGCAGGTAGGCGTGCACGGGACCGAGGGTCGGGTCGATGTCACATGCCTGTGCGTCAGGTGGAAAAGGTGACGCATCAGGCATCAGGGCCGCGGCGGCCGGAATGTCGGTCGACGACTCGTCGACGCCGAGTTCGCGGAGCGGTGACTCGCGCGGGAAACGGGCCGAATAACGCAAACCGGACGGGGTCCGGTTGATCCAGATGTACACCTCGTGGGGTGAGTAGCTGTGACTCCGGATCACCTTCGCGCGGCCCGCGTCGGCGACCCCGGCGCCCGGCGCGTAGCGGGTGCCGATGAACGAGATCACGAACCGCGGTTCGCCCCGTTGGCCGATCAGCTCGGCCACGCGGAGGAACGGCAGCGCGGCGCCCTGACGTCCGCGCTTGAGGGCGGCGGTGGAGCGGGTGACCGCCTGATCGAAGGTCGGCGAGTCGGACATGTCCACCCAGAACGGGGCGACGCCCACGAACCAGCCCAGGGCGGTCAGCCACTGGGTGTCGTTGCGGGTGTGGCGGGGTAGCACACAGCGGAAATCCGGATCGCCGGTCATCTCGTGGTGAACCATGGCGAACGCGGCCAGGATGCCCGCCGTCAGCGTGCCGCCGGCCTCCGAACAGATCGCGGTGAACCGGTTGGCCGTCTCGTCGTCGGCGATGACGCCCCACAGCGACTGCTGCGGGATCGTCGTCTCGTCGAGGTACTCCTGATCGGTGTTCTCGGCGCCGGCGTGCGGGGACCGCAGCAGGGCCGGCATGTCGCCGGCGCCGGTGCTCAGGAACTCCGACCACAGGGCCACCGCCGGATGGTCGCCGCCGGTCTGGTCGGCCTGGCGTCGTTCCTCGGCGCTGAAGTCGACGTAGCTGCCGACCGCGGGCAGGTTGGCACTCCGGTGCTCACGCGCCGCGCGGTACAGCGAGACGAGCTCCTGCTGGGCCATGATCAGCGAATAACCGTCGACCAGGGAGTGGTCGGCGGCGAAGAGCAGTGTGAACGAATCCGCCCGGCCCACTGTCGCGAACAGGTAGGCGGGCCAGTGCAGCGGCGCGGTGGCCCGGTCGAAGGCACCGCCGAGCTGCTCGACGAGCGGTCCGGATTCGCGGAACCAGCCGATCCGGCCCATCTTGAGTTTCACGGTGCCGGGGTCCGTCGTCAGCCGCTGCAGGCCGGTGCCCTTGATCACGACGTGGCTGCGCAGGACCTCGTGACGGTCGATCCACTGGGTCAGCACCGAGCGGATCGCCGGGATCGACAACGGCTCGTCGAACTCGATGGACAGCCCCAGCCACGCCTCACGCCCGCCCTCCCGTTGCGTCCGCACGCGGTACTCGAACGCGGCGCGCAGATGCTGTTCGTGGTTGTGGGACGTCAGGCGGGAGTCGTGGTGCCACGCGCCCAGGCCGCCGGGGACATACGGGGTCCACTCGACGAGCCCGCCCGGTGCGATCGGCTCGTCGCGGATCTGGATGAACTTCATGCCCCGGGTGTGTCGGACCCGGAACCGGCCGTCTGAGCGCGTACCTGGGCCTTGATCCGGCCGAGCATGCCCGCCATGCCCCGGAGGCGGAGCATGCTCACCGCGTTGCCCAGACCGAGGTCGTAGTAGAAGTCCGACGGGACGTCGAGGATCTCCCGCGCCGACGAGGTGTCGAGACCCTGGTGCAGGATCGCCGCGAAGCCGCGCGTGGTCGGCGCCTCGCGCGGCGCGGTGAAGTACAGGCGTACCGATTCCGGATCGGAGGCGTCCACGGACAGGAACACCGGCGACTGGCACTCGGGTACCGGTTCCATCGCCTCCTGCTGCAGATGCTCAGGGAGGTCGGGGAGTTCGCCGGCGAACTCCAGCAGCAAGGTGATCTTGTCGGAATCACCCAGTGCCGCAAAGTCTTCGACGATTTCTGCCAGGGCTGGGGGCAAACTCATCGTCGATCAGGGCTCACTTGGAGCCGGGTGCGACACCCGGGGTGTCGCCGACC
Organism: Gordonia westfalica; assembly: GCF_900105725.1. Taxonomy (NCBI): domain Bacteria; kingdom Bacillati; phylum Actinomycetota; class Actinomycetes; order Mycobacteriales; family Gordoniaceae; genus Gordonia; species Gordonia westfalica. The sequence goes on along the minus strand of NZ_FNLM01000034.1, from coordinate 1,920,430 downwards.
GCGATGGGCACGCGAACCGCGTTGCCCCACTCGGTCCACGACCCGTCGTAGTTGCGGACACTCGTGTGCCCCAGCAGATGGGTCAGCACGAACCAGGTGTGGCTCGAACGCTCGCCGATGCGGCAGTAGGCGATGATCGGGGTGTCCTTCGCGAAGTCGGCGTAGATCTCGTCGAGCTCGGCGCGGGAGCGGAACCGGCCGTCCGGAGCAGCGGCCTTGGCCCACGGGATCGACACCGCGGTGGGGATGTGACCGCCGCGCAGCGCGCCCTCTTCGGGGTAGTCGGGCATGTGGGTGCGCTCGCCGGTGTACTCCTGCGGGGAACGGACGTCGACGAGCGGCTCGGTGCCGAGCGCCTCGAGGACCTGCGGGGCGAAGGCGCGGATCTTCGTGTCGTCGCGCTCCACGACCGGGTAGTCCGAGCGCGGGTACTCGGGGACGTCGAAGGAGGTGTCGCGGTCCTCGGCCATCCAGGCGTCGCGGCCGCCGTCGAGCAGGCGCACGTCCTCGTGGCCGAACAGCGTGAACACCCAGAGTGCGTAGGCGGCCCACCAGTTGCTCTTGTCGCCGTAGATGACGATGGTGTCGTCGCGCTCGATTCCCTTGCTGCGCATCAGTTCTGCGAACTGCTCGCCGTTGATGTAATCGCGGGTGACCGGATCGTTGAGATGCAGGTGCCAGTCGATCTTCTGCGCCGTCGGGATGTGGCCGATGTCGTAGAGCAACACGTCCTCGTCGGATTCGATGATCTTGAGGCCCTTGGCGCCCAGGTGAGCCGACAGCCACTGAGTGGTCACCAACCGCTCGGGATGGGCGTACTCGGCGAAGGCCGGATTCGGGTCGGTTTCAACACTCACGGTCTGTTCTCCAGCTTGGTGCGTTCGGGCGTCTCGACGTTCATCGCGGACCGTGACCGGTCCCGGAGATAAAGGGTAGGGCATGGCCGCGCGGGACCGCCCGGTGGCAGATCTGCTCGGGTCTGTCGCGGCCGGCCGAGGCGTGCTTCGGTCGGATGACAAACCGCAGGTCAATGGGGTGGTTGCCTGCTAAGTTCGCCCAATGACCGATCGACGTGGGGCTCGCGTGGAGCGCCGGAGTGTCTCCCGGGTGGTGCGGTGGGGTGTCCCCCTGGCGGTGATGGTCCTCGCTGTGACGAGCGGATGTTCACTCATCTCCTCCGACGACTCGTCGCGCCCGGCGCCGTCGTCATCGGCGCCGGCCTCCTCGTCGCCGGGGTCGCCGACCCCGAGCTCGCCGTCGCGGTCGAGCGTCCCGTCGTCGACGCCGGGCGATGCCGATCCCACGCGATGCCGTCCCGACGACTGCCCAGAGCTGGAGACGCCCAGCGCGGAACTCATGACCAGCGGCGTGAACTCGTCCAACGTCGACACCGCGGTTCCGAAATACCTCACCACGCTGCTCGACGACCTCGACAAGGCCTGGGGCGGCTGGTTCGGCGAACTCGGATGGGGAGACCCCGCCCCGGGGCGGGTCCTGATCGAGTCGGGTACCACGTTCGCCACCGACTGCATCGACGAGGACGGGGTGTCGAACCGGATTCCCTCCGACGAGGCCAACGCCTTCTTCTGCGGGGTCGACGAGGAACCCAACGGGGAGGGCCAGGAGACCGAGGGCAGCATCGTGCTGCCGGTCGACACCTTCGCCGCCATCTGGGACGGGAACGTCTTCGGGGTTCCGTCGCCGATCGTCGGGGACTTCACCGCCGCGATCGTCGTCGCCCACGAGTACGGACACAACGTGGTGTTCCGGATGGCCGAGGCGTTCGGCATCCCGGACCGGCGACTGCCTAAGGGCAAGAACAGCGAGTTGGTCGCCGACTGCCTCGCCGCCAACTGGGCGGCCACCGCCTACCAGCGTGATGGCTTGGGGCCCAAGGAGATCCTCCAGGTCGCCACGCTGCTCCCGATCATCGGCGACACCGGCGGCGCCACGGGACACGGTTCGGCGGTCGAACGTGCGCGGGCCCTGACCATCGGCCTCACCGGCCCCCAGCTCAATCGACAGGGGCAACCGGTGGACTGCCTGCAGCGGTACTGGCCGGAGTTCTTCGAGGTGTAGCCCTTCGAAGCAGTGAGAATGGGTGGGGTGGTCGGGTGTCGCGCACTGAGTCGAGGACCCGTCAACTCGGATCTCCGAGGAGCGTCCGGATGCCGACTGCCGAAGCTCAACTCGACCTGCAGACGTCGATCGACGACTGTGGGTCTGGTTGAGGTCGACCGGTGGTTAAGTGGGTGACGGTGTGTCACCAGGCCTTCGAGGCTCGTCGCTTGCGCTCCTCGCACCTCAGGCAGCGGAGCTGGGTGCGTTGCGTTTTTTCGGATCAGGCAGCGGAGCTGGGTGCGTTGCGGTCTTCGGATCAGGCAGCGAAGGCTCGTTCCGCGTTCGTTCGGATCAGGGAGCGGGGGTCCTCGCACCTCAGGGAGCGGGGTGGGTCCAGAAGTCGGTGACCGACAACCCGACCTCGGTCAGGAGTCGCTGGACGAGCGGTAGGCCGATCCCGATGACCGATGACGGGTCGCCATCGATGCGTTCGACCAGCCAGCCGCCCAGGCCGTCGAGGGTGAACGCGCCCGCGACCTGAAGCGGTTCGCCGCTGTCCACGTAGCGCGTGATCACGTCGTCGTGGGCGTCGGTGAAATGGATCGTCGTCGAACTCGTCCCGGTTGCGCTCGCGGAAGCACCGTCGGGGTCCAGCCGGATCAGGTGGTGACCGGTGAGCAGATCGGCACTGCGCCCACGCATCTCGGCCCACTGCGCGAGTGCGCGTTCGGGCGTGTGCGGCTTACCCAGCAGGCGGTCACCGAGGCGCAGCATCGAGTCGCAGCCGATGACGACGACCGTCTCGCCGTTCTCGGCCGCACCGGCGATCTCCGGAAGCGACGCGACCGCTTCGGCTTTCGCGCGCGCCAGCGCGGCGACGACGGCGTCGGCGGGAGTGGCCGGCGGCAGTTGATCCAGCAGCGCGTCCTCGTCCACGTCGGAGACACGGACCACCGGCTCGACGCCGGAGGCGCGCAGCACCCGGAGGCGGGCGGGGGAGGCGGACCCGAGCACGAAGACCGGGCCGGCGGTGGCCGGCCCGGTCTCGTGCGTGTCCTGCCCGATCGGGGAGTCAGGCACGTGTCAGTAGCGCAGGTTGGTGAAGCTCGACGGTGCGCCCCACTGCGGACGCAGGCGATCGACCGGATGACCCCAGTCGTTGCGGACCTCCGGCCCCTGCTCGCCACCGCCGGCACCCGCGCCGGCCAGGACGGTCACCAGCACGGCGACGTCCTCGTCGGTCGGGTTGCCGCTGACGACGGTCAGGAACGGCTTCTCGGTGCTCTCGTTCACAGATGCCTCACTCACAGCGGGATGTTCCCGTGCTTCTTAGGCGGCAGGTTGACCATCTTGCGCTCGAGCAGCTTGAGCGCGGTCGCGATCTGGCCGCGGGTGTGGCTCGGCGGGATGACCGCGTCGACGTAGCCGCGGGCGGCCGCGACGTACGGATTGACGAGGGTGTCCTCGTACTCCTGCTGCAACTCGAGACGCAGCGCATCGACGTCCTCGCCCTTCGCGGCAGCTTCCTTGAGCTGGTTGCGGTAGACGAAGCCGACGGCGCCGGAGGCACCCATCACGGCGATCTGCGCGGTCGGCCAGGCGAGGTTCACGTCGGCGCCCATGTGCTTGGAGCCCATGACGTCGTAGGCGCCGCCGTAGGCCTTACGGGTGATGACGGTGATCTTGCCGACCGTCGCCTCGCCGTAGGCGTAGAGGAGCTTGGCGCCGCGGCGGATGATGCCGCGGTACTCCTGGTCGGTGCCGGGCAGGAAGCCGGGCACATCCACCAGGGTGACGATCGGGATGTTGAAGGCGTCGCAGGTACGCACGAAGCGAGCGGCCTTCTCCGAGGCGTCGATGTCGAGGCAGCCGGCGAACTGGGTCGGCTGGTTGGCGACGATGCCGACGCTGCGACCGTCGACCCGGCCGTAGCCCACGATGATGTTCTTCGCGTAATCGGCCTGGACCTCGAGGAATTCGTCGTCGTCGAGGATGCGGCGGATGACCTCGTGCATGTCGTACGGCTGGTTCGGCGAGTCCGGGATGAGCGTGTCGAGTTCGAGGTCCTCGTCGTTCAGGGTGTCCTCGATGGACCCGGCGGCCGGCTGCGCGACCGGCAGGCGCGGGGCGTCGGCGCGGTTGTTGCTCGGCAGGTAGCTCAGGAGCTCCTTGACGTACTCGAGCGCGTCCTCCTCGTCGGAGGCGACGTAGTGCGCGGTGCCCGACTTCGCCATGTGGGTGGTCGCGCCGCCGAGTTCTTCCTGAGTGACCTCTTCACCGGTGACGGTCTTGATGACGTCGGGGCCGGTGATGAACATCTGGCTGGTCTTGTCGACCATGACCACGAAGTCGGTCAGTGCGGGCGAGTACACGTGGCCGCCGGCGGCGGCACCCATGATCAGCGAGATCTGGGGGATGACACCCGAGGCGCGGACGTTGCGGTGGAAGATCTCGCCGTACAGGCCGAGGGAGACCACGCCCTCCTGGATACGGGCGCCGGCGCCGTCGTTGATGCCGATCAGCGGGCGACCGGTCTTGATGGCAAGATCCATGACCTTGACGATCTTCTCGCCGTAGACCTCACCGAGGCTGCCGCCGAAGACGGTGGCGTCCTGCGAGAAGATGCAGACCTCGCGGCCGTCGATCGTGCCGTAGCCGGTGACCACACCGTCTCCGACCGGACGACGCTCGGCGAGACCGAAATTGGTGCTGCGGTGCTTGGCGAGTGCGTCGAGTTCGACGAACGAACCCTCGTCGAGCAGATGGGTGATCCGCTCGCGGGCGGTCAGCTTGCCCTTCGCATGGGTCTTCTCGACGGCGGCCTCGCCCACGGGGTGCTTCGCCTCGTCGAGACGATTGCGCAGATCGGCGAGCTTCCCCGCTGTCGTGTGGATGTCGGGAGCGGCGGAATCGTCGCGTGAAGCTGTGGTCATGACTGTCGATGCTAACTACCCGAGTGTGAGCCACGTCAACCGGATCAACGTGAGATATCCCTCAGGTTCCCGAGCGATCGGTCGGTGGCGATCTGTTTGTCCGGTTTCACGCGATCCTCGACCCATGTGGCCAGCGGTTACGCGGGGAGCGACGGTCTCCATGAACTCGGTGACCCCGCGCCGAGTTCGCTGACGAGCGCGTAGGGACTCTTTGCCGCGCCGACGTTTCGGCGGGTTTGCGCCGGTCGACGTCACATCGGCGGTCATCACCTCGGGGAGCACCCAGTAGGTTCTTCAGACATGACCCTCGACGCCGATCTGCTCCGGACCCGACTCGCCGACACCCGATGGCAGCGGATCGAGGTGGTCGATGCCACGGGATCGACCAACGCCGATCTCGTGACCCGCGCGGCGACCGAACCCATCGGCGGGACGGTGCGTCTGACGACCGACCAGACCGCGGGACGCGGACGGCATGCGAGGGCCTGGACCGCGCCGCGGGGGACGCAGCTGGCGATGTCGGCGGCGGTCGACGTCGGCGAGCACACCGAGCACCTGGGCTGGCTGTCGCTGCTGGCCGGGTTGGCCGCCGTACAGGGCATCAGTGACGCGATCGGGGTGCGGCCCACGCTCAAGTGGCCCAACGACGTCCTGATCGACGGACGCAAGATCGCCGGAATCCTCTCCGAGTACACGCGTTCGCCCCACACCGGACAGGGCGAAGGCGGCGTCGCGGTCATCGGTACCGGGCTCAACACCACGATGGCCGAGGACCAACTACCGGTCCCCACCGCCACCTCGCTGCAGCTGGCGACCGGTCAGGAGATTCCGCTCACCGAGCTCGCCGCGTCGTACCTGCGGGCGTTGTCGGATCTGCTCGACTTGTGGCCGCATGACGTCGACGGCCTCGCGGCACGTTACCGCGACGACAGCGACACCATCGGACGCCGCGTGCGTCTGGTGCTCCCCGGCGACGAGGAGGTGATCGGCACCGCGACCGGCGTCGACGCGTCGGGGCGGATCGTCGTCGACGCCGACGGGCGCCAGGTGATCGCGGCCGCAGGCGACGTCACGCACCTGCGGCCGGTGTAGGTCAGCCGGCGGGACGCTGCAGGCTCTTCACGCCCATCGCGGGGATGATCGTCAGCGGCGGTAGACCGATGACGAGATGCAGGATCGCGGTCTCGATGCCGACCGAGGTCTGCTGGTAGGTCAGGATCGGGATCAGCACCGCCGCCACGAGGAGCAGCGCGACGATCCACCGATAGAACTGGTTGGGCGCGGGCGTGATGAGCTGCAGCACGTACCACAGCGCGCCCGCGGCGAGTGCGCACAGGAATCCGACGACGCCGAACCAGATCTCGCTGGCCGCCACCGGGTTCCAGACCCCGAGCTTGCCCGACTCGTTCACCTTCTCGACGAAAGCCGAGATGATCCAGGCGACCAGCCAGGCCGCGAGGCCGGTGACCACACCGGTCATCACCACGCCGCCGGCGAAGGTGACCGGGTTGACCTCGGGCCCGCGTCGCGGCGCCCGGGCCGGCCGCGGCTGCTCGGCGTATCCGCCCTGATCGGCGTACCCGCCCTGCGCTGCATATGGGTCGGCCGGATACGAATCGCGGTACGGCTCGGCGTACGGATCCTGCTGGCTGTAGGCACGGGAGTCCGGGTTGTAACCGGACTCGTAGCGAGCGGTCCGGGGATCGGGGTCGCGGGGTTGGCGACCACGCGGGTCCTGATAGGTCATCACATTCTCCTCGCCGACCGCCCACGTGCCCGGCGGTCGATCGGTGCTGGTGTTCGCAGTCTACTCAGCGAGGCCCGGTGCAGGCCCGTCCCGATTATGCTGAGCCGCATGGCTTACCCGCGGGAGAACCTGGCGCACGGTGAACGTGTGGTCCTCCACCGTCACCCTCACTGGAAGTGTCTGCTCGGCCCGTTCCTGCTGTTCGGGATCATCACCGCGGCCGCGGGCGTCCTCGCCGGTGCGATCGCCGGATCGTCGCTCGGCTCGACGCCGCGGACGGTGCTGCTGATCGTCGTCGGCGTCGTGTGGGCGCTCGGCCTCGTCTGGTACTTCGTCCGGCCGCTGCTGTCCTGGAAGACAACGCACTTCGTCCTCACCGATCGTCGGGTGATGTTCCGCAACGGAATCATCACCCGGTCCGGGATCGACATCCCCATCCGGCGGATCAACACCGTCGAGTTCCGCCACGGCCTGATCGACCGGATGTTGCGGACGGGAACCCTGGTCATCGAGTCGGCGTCCGACGAACCCCTGTCCTTCGACGACATCCCGCAGGTGGAGAAGGTCCACTCGCTGCTCTATCACGAGGTGCTCGAGATGTACGGCGACGACGACCAGCCCGACGACGACTACGGTGATCCGGGCGGAGCCGCCGACCGACCCGAGAGCAGAGGAGCGCGGGAACGTTGACCAACGTGCTGCTCGCCGAGGACGACGCCGCGATCGCCGAACCGCTCGCGCGGGCGCTGTCCCGAGAGGGATACGGCTGCGAGGTCGTGAGCACCGGTGCCGACGCGCTCGAGAAGGCCCTCGACGCCCGCTATGAGCTGCTCATCCTCGACCTCGGGCTCCCGGTCCTCGACGGACTCGAGGTCTGCCGTCGGGTGCGCGCCCAGCGACCCGCCCTCGCGGTGCTCATGCTCACCGCGCGCACCGACGAGGTGGACTTCGTGGTCGGCCTCGACGCCGGTGCGGACGACTACGTGGGCAAACCCTTCCGCCTGGCGGAGCTCCTCGCACGCGTGCGCGCGCTGCTCCGCCGCCGTCAGCCCGGGGACGGCGACCCCGTGCTCGAGGGCGGTGACATCCGGCTCGACGCCCGGGCGCGGCGCGTGCTGGTCAACGGGCAGGACCTCACCCTGGCGAACCGCGAATTCGACCTTCTCCGGTTCCTCATGGAGCGGGCGGGTGAGGTCGTGTCGCGCGAGGAGATCCTCACCGAGGTCTGGGGTTCGGCCGATCTGCGGTCGTCGAAGACCCTCGACATGCACATCTCCTGGCTGCGCCGGAAGATCGGCGACGATCGCCACAACCGCCCGCGCCACATAGTGACGGTGCGCGGCGTCGGTTTCCGGTTCGACCCCTAAGACGATGCCCCTGCGACCGGCATCGATGCGACCTGCTTCCATGCGCCGACGCCTGCTCACCACGATGATCGCGGTCCTGATCGCGGTCGGTTGCCTGCTGGGCATCCCGCTCAGCGTCGTGGCCTGGTGGTGGGTGGCCGACAACGCCCACCAGGATCTCGACAACCGTCTCAAGGTCATCGCCGATCAGCTCATCCGGCAGGAGGGCGCCGACGGACGGATCCCGACGGACGCGGTCAACCGGCAGTCCTTCGAACTGCTCATGCCGCCCAACGGCCGCCTGACCATCACCTACCCGGACCTCGAGGGCACGAACCAGCAGATGGTCCTCGGCGCCGACATCGCCGGTGCCCGGCTGTCGGAATCGATCGGCCTGGGCGATGCCGGCACCCTGACCCTGTCCATCCCGCGGGACGAGGTCCGCGACGATCAGCTGACCGCCGCCGGCGTCGTCCTGCTCGTGGTGGTGGCCTCGGTGATCGGCGGATCCGTGGTGGCGGCGGTGACGGCGGGCCGGATCGTCGATCCGCTCACCGATCTCGCCGACCGCGCGGCGACGCTGGGTCGGGCCGACTTCCGCACGAAATGGAAGATGTACGGCATCGCCGAACTCGATCGGGTCTCGCGAGCGCTCGCCGACGCCAACACCGCCCAGGCCCTGAGGCTCGAACGGGAGCGCGAGATCGCCGGGGACGCGTCGCACCAGCTGCGCAGTCGTCTGACCGCGATCCAGCTGCGACTCGAGGAGTTGACGCTGCACGACGACCCTGCGGTGGTCAGCGAAGCGGAGGCGGCACTCGATCAGGTCGAACGACTGGCCACCGAACTCGACGAACTGGTCGAGGCCTCGCGCGCCGACGAACCCGAACCGCACTTCGTCGACATCGGCGACATGCTGACCACCCTGGTGGACGACTTCCGCCACGCCTTCGCGGCGCAGGGCCGGGACCTGACCTTCACGATCGACGGCGCGCCGCAGGCGCTCACCTCGCAGTCCGGCCGGTTGCGCGAGGCGGTGAGCGTGCTGGTCGACAACGCCCTACAACACGGCCGCGGGACGTGCCGGATAGAGGTGAGCACGCTGCAGGCCGGCGACCTGGCCCGCATCACGGTCGCCGACGAGGGGGCGGGCGTGGCCGATGAGATCTCCGCGCACATCTTCCGACGCGGGTTCTCGGCCGGAGCGCGACCCGGTGCGGGTCGTAGCGGCGTCGGCCTGTCGCTGGCGCGAGCGCTCATCGAGGCCGACGGCGGGCGACTGGAACTCACGGTCCGACGGCCACCCACGTTCGCCATCGTCGTTCCGGCGCGGTACGCCAGCGGTTACGGCGAGGACCCGGAGGAGCACGAGGACCCCGGGCCCGGTGACGACTCGGACAGCGACGTCAGGCGTGACCGAGTTCCTCATCGTTGAGTTCGGCGAGCGAGGGGTGCAGGTCGGTGGACCCGGCGTCGCCGCCGCGGAGGAGTTCTTCGGGAAACGCGAACTTGCGCAGTGCCCAGAACCGGAAGGCCATCTGCATCAGGTTGCCGATGACGTAGCCGAGGATGAAGTCGACGATCACGACCTCGGACACGCTCAGATTGGACCGCATGTCGAAGACGTTGTTGCCGACGAACAGTGGTGCGGCCTGGAGGATGACGCCGATCCCGCTGATGACGAAGAACAGCAGCGCCTCATGGTGACGTTCGCGGCCGCCGCGGTTCTTGAACGCCCACTCGCGATTGAGGATGTAACTGAGGATCGTCGCGAGCACGCCGGCGATGACCTTGGCGATCACCGGCTTGGTCTCGAGGATCGTGAGGCTGAGGCTGTAGAAGATGGCCAGGTCGAAGATGAAGGTGGTGCCGCCGACCATGGCGAACTTGATGAGTTCGTGGTGCCGCATCACGAGCCGTCGAATCGGCGATGGGAGGCGAGCGATCAGCTCGTCGATGAATGGCACAAGATCCGAGTGTACGAAACGAAACCGCGAGGACCGTTCTCCGGGCGGTTGTGCGGATGACAGAGCGGACGTGCCACGATGGTTCGCGTGAATCCACGCGAGCCGGATGGAGCGCCTGTGAACGGGCCTGTGACCTCGAAGTCCGCGGTGCCGCCCACCCCGGAAGCGGCGCGGAGCGCCGGCGCGGCGTCGGGTATGCCGAAGGTCACGATGATCGGTGGCGGTCAGCTCGCCCGGATGACGCATCAGGCCGCGATCGCGCTCGGACAGTGTCTGCGCGTGCTGGCCGCGTCGGAGTCGGACCCGGCAGCGCAGGTGAGTGCCGACATCGTCCTCGGCTCGCATGACGACCTCGACGACCTGCGGCGTGCCGCCGAGGGTTCCGCCGCGCTGACCTTCGACCACGAGGGCGTGCCGCTGCATCACCTCCGGGCGCTCGAAGCCGAAGGGGTGGCGGTCCTCCCGCCGTCGAAGGCACTGCACTTCGCGCAGGACAAGCTGGCGATGCGGGTCCGTCTGGCCGCGTTGGGTCTGCCGGTCCCCGAATTCGCCGACCTCGCCGGTGATCGTGAGGCCGCCCGCGCACGTCTCGTCGAGTTCGGCGAGTCCCACGGCTGGGAGATCGTGATCAAGGCCGTGCGTGGCGGCTACGACGGCCGCGGTGTGTGGCTCGTCGACGGCGCCGACGAGGCTCTCGCGGTCTTCGACCAGTACCCGTCCGACGCACCGGCGCTGCTCGCCGAACAGAAGGTGCCGATGCGCCGCGAGCTGTCGGCGATGATCGCCCGGTCGCCGTTCGGGCAGGGCGCCGCGTGGCCGGTGGTGGAGACGATCCAGCGCCACGGTCAGTGCGCCGTCGTGCTCGCGCCGGCACCGGATCTCGACGACGACGTCGCCGAACAGGCGCAGCAGATGGCGTTGCGACTGGCCGACGAACTCGGCGTGGTCGGCGTCATGGCGATGGAGCTCTTCGAGACCGTCGACGGCGCGCTCGTCGTCAACGAGCTGGCGATGCGCCCGCACAACAGCGGCCACTGGTCGATGGACGGCGCGGTCACCTCGCAGTTCGAGCAGCATCTGCGCGCCGTCCTCGACTACCCGCTGGGCAACACCGCGCCGATCTCGCCGCTGACCGTGATGGCCAACATCCTGGGTGCGCCGGAAGCGCCGGAGATGTCCATGGACGAGCGCCTGCACCATCTGATGGCGCGGATGCCCGAGGCGAAGGTGCATCTCTACGGCAAGGGTGAGCGGCGCGACCGCAAGATCGGCCACGTGAACATCGTCGGCCGCGAAGGTGAATCGATGGAATCGGTGCGTGAGCGCGCCGAGCGTGCCGCGCAGTGGATGTCCCGCGCGACGTGGACCGACGGATGGGATGTGCATTCATGAGTGAGAACGCAGGTACGAGGGGCGGCCCGCGGGTCGGCCTGATCATGGGCAGCGACTCCGACTGGCCGACGATGAAGGCAGCCGCGGAGGCACTCGCCGAATTCGACGTGCCGTTCCAGGTGGGTGTCGTCTCGGCACACCGCACGCCGCAGCGCATGCTCGACTACGCCGCGGGCGCCGCCGCCAACGGCATCGAGGTCATCATCGCGGGAGCCGGTGGGGCAGCACACCTTCCGGGCATGGTCGCCTCGGCGACCCCGCTACCGGTCATCGGTGTGCCGGTGCCGCTCCGGCACCTCGACGGGCTCGACTCGCTGCTGTCGATCGTGCAGATGCCCGCCGGTGTACCCGTCGCGACCGTCTCGGTCGGCGGTGCGCGCAATGCCGGTCTGCTCGCCGTGCGCATCCTCGCCTCGTCCGAGCCCGCTCTGCAGGAGCGGATGGTGACGTTCCAGAGGAACCTCGAGCAGATGGTCCTCGATAAGGACGCCGCGCTCCAGCAGGAGCTGCTCGGCGACTAGCCTTGTGCGGCAGGAGATTCCGGCGTGGTGGGCTGCAGATCGAGTTTCTCGGTGAAGAAGTCCATCACCCGGTCGAAGGCTTCTCTGGTGGGTTGTCCGGGTTCGTCGTAGAGGTCTTCGGTCAGCACCGAATGCGGCCGGGGGAACATCGAATCCGGGTTCGCCGCGTCGTCGGGGAGTTCGATCCCGATGAACGAGTCGCCGAGAAGCTGCTGGAGATAGGCGAATCGCGAACGCGGAGAGAGCTGATCGCCCGCGAATCGCAGCCCCATCACCTCGAGCCCGCGGGCGCACCGCGCCTGCACTTTCGCGAGATCGGCATCGTCGACGTCGATGGCGCGTGCACGCCCGGGGAGGACCGCGAACGGCAACGACGGCTGCGAGAGCACCGGCGCCAGCATCCGTTCGTCGGTCGCCATCGCCAGCGCGAAGCCGCCGGTGAAACACATCCCGACCGCACCCACTCCCGGACCGCCGCAGCGGTCGTGCTCACGGGCGGCCAGCTCGCGCAGCCACGCCGCGACCGGTGAGGTCTTTCCCGTTGCCAGAACGGTGAATTCGCGGGTGATGCAGGCCTTGGTGATCGTGCCCAGCATCGTGCGTACCGCGCCCACCCGGCCGAGATTGTCCGGCCTCGGATCCTGGCCGTCGACGCCGAACAACGACGGCATCACCGCGGTGGCACCGAGATCGGCGATGCGTCGGGCCACGTCGGCGACCTTCGGGCTGATGCCGGGCATCTCGGCGATCACGATGACCGCCGGCCCGGTGCCCTTGTGGTAGACGCGACGCGTGTCGCCACGCAGGGTCACGTCCTCGGCGGTGAAATCGTCGAGCGGATCGTCGGCCACCGGGTCAGTCCTTGTGCAGGGTGCCGATGAGCGCCGACTCGAACAGCCGTGCCGGGATCTTCGCGCCGGAGGCGAGGTCGGGGGAGTCCGACGGCACCACTCGCGGGCCGGTGACCCGGTAGCGCTTGTCCTTGCGGATCAGGCCGAACGAGCCGGCCGCCTGGACGTTGCGCACCCAGTCGGTGTGCCTGCCGTAGGTGAGGATGATCGTGAGCTTGTCACGGTCGACCCAGGCCAGCACCGGAATCGAATAGGTCTTCCCGGACTTGCGGCCGACATGCTCGACCATGGCGAACGGCGCCAGGTGGGGCGCCCACTGTCGCTGGATCGGATTGGTGACGATCTTGTTGAATCGGGCCAGTGCGTTGGGCAGTCGCATGTCCCCACTGTGCCTCAAAACCCGCGATCCCGCGGGGCCTTGGTATCTGATCCCGCGGGGTCGCGCGGCATTTGCGGCTATTCGGCGAGAACGACTCCGGCCTTCTCGACGTCGGCGATCGCGGCCACGCGCTCGGCGGTCGCGTTGGCGACGTGTACGAGACTGCCGCCGGCGACCAGCGGAGCGAGCAGATGTGCCAGGACCCCGGGCGCGGTGTGCCACCGACGCGTGGACACCACGCGGGTACTAGCGACGATGCCGTCGCGTTCGGCGGCACCCCGGGCGTCGGTGATCACCTCGGCAGTGGTCGCGCCGTCGAGGGCTGAGGTGGCGGGCGACCGGGAGAAGAACTGGTCGCCGTGCACCCGTACGACGCTCCCGTAATCGCCGACCCCGGGCGGGAGATCGCGCAGCGGCAGGGCGAACGGATCGAGAGACGCCACCACCACCTCGTCGGCATCGGGATGGTCGTCGAGGCGGTCGCGCGACGTGAACACCAGCACTGCGTCGTCGAACCCCTCGGTGTGCACATCGGCGCCGGCCCAGAGTGCGCCGAGGACGATACCTGCGGTCTGCCAGTGCTCCGGCAGGTCCACCACGACGACATCGCCGGCGTTCACGCCGATCTCGTCGACGAGGTAGTTGGCGGTCTTCGCCGCCCAGTTGCCGAGGGTGGCCGCGGACAGCTCGGTGCGCTCGCCCGTCGCCTCGTCGTAGTAGGTCAGCAGCGGACGCGAATGGTCGGCCACCGCACCGAAGATCGCGTCGGCGACGGTGTTCGGAGTGTTCAGTTCACGCACATCGGCCCCTTGTTCCCGGCGGTGATCGGCGGCCGCTTGTTGCCGACACGCTCACTGGCCGGGGTGTTGTCGGACTGGTCGCCGGTGTCGCCGAGCCCGCCCGGTCCGGCATAGGTGTTGGTGAGCACCACCTTCAGATGATCGTCGGCGAGCTTCGGGTCCTCGACGATCTTGACCCCGCCGAGATCCTTCGCGAGAAGCCGTGCGGCGTCGTCATTCTTCTTGGCGTAGACCACCGAGTCCTTGGTGTCGGCCTTTCCGCTCGACGTCTCGCCGGACTGATAACCCTTGTTGGTCAGGATGTTCGCCACATTCGAGCCCAGGCCGTCGACGGTGCCGGCGTTGACGACGTCGACCGTGAAGTCGCCGCGCTGGGTGTCACCGGCCGCCTGCTTCGCGGTGAGCAGGTCACTCGTGTACGTCTGTACCGCTTGCGGATCCACCTCGACGACACTCTGCTGGCCGTCTTCGCTCCAGCCCTGCTCGGTGACGATGGGGATGGTCGCGAACTTCACGCGGCCGCCGCTGAGATCCTTGAACTGCTCGGCGAAACTGATGATGTTCCAGCCGTCGTCGATGACGATCGACCGCGCCACGGCATCCTGCATCTCGGACAGCTTGCCCGGATCGGTGAGAGTGCCCGCGGACAGCACCTTCTGGGTCAGCGAGGCCATGAAGGCCTGCTGGCGGGTGATGCGGTCGAGGTCGCCGCGGGGGAGTCCGTGGCGCTGGCGCACGAAGCTCAACGCCTTGGGCCCGTCGAGGGTCTGGACGCCCTTGCGGAAGCGTGCACCGCTGAGCGGTTCCCGGACCGGCGCATTGAGGCAGACGTCGATTCCGCCGACCGCATTGGTCAGCAGGACGAAGCCGAGCAGACCGACCTCCGCATAGTGGTCGACCTGGACTCCGGTGAGGTTGGCGACGGTGTCCACCAACGCTTTTCGGCCGGCCAGCGTGCCTTCCTTCTCGGCGGTCTCGGGAGACTTCCCGGCCTCCACGGCGCGGGCGCGCACGCCCTCGCGTGTGGTGCCGTAGGCGGCGTTGATCTTGCTCATCCCGATGCCCGGCACGTCGACGTACGAGTCGCGCGGGATCGAGATCGCGGTGGCCGACGAACCGTCCTCGGGGATGCGCACCAGCAGGATGGTGTCGGTGTTGGTGGCGACCTCCTCGCCCGACCGCAGGAGCTTGATCTCCTCCGGCGAGAGCGGATTGCCCTTCGCGTCGGTGCGGGAGTCGGTGCCCACCAGCAGGATGTCGACGGCGCCGTCCTTCGCGCCGCCGAGACCGAGTCCGCCGAGTTGCGTGATGCGGGTCTCGAGGTCGGACATGGTGTTCCAGGCGTATCCGGTGCACAGCAGCACGGCGACCGAGGCGATCGCGATCAGCGAACGACCCCATCCGGCACCCGACGCCCATCTCGCCCGCGCGGGCGTGTCGGTGCCGGGCGGTGCGGTCGGCGGGGCGGCGGATGCGGTGGAGACCTCGGTGGCCGAGAGCTTCTCGGTCATCTCGGCTGCGGCGGCGACGGCCGCAGAGGCGCGCTTCCTGGGCCCGGGCTTCTGCGGCCCTGCTTTCCTGGTTGCAGCGTTCTTTGCCGTGGCCTTCTGCGCGGCCGCGTTCTGCGCGGCCGCCTTCTTGGCGGCGACCTTCTTCGGTACGGCGTTGCCGACCGGCCCCTTGTCCGACCTCGGCTTCTCCGTCGCGGCCTTCGGCGGAGTCGACTTCCTGGCGGGGGTCTTGCCTTCCTCGGGCCGCGGCCGGCGCTTGCGGGGCGGTTCCTGAGGTGCGGGGCGCCCACGATCGGTGGGTGCCGACCGCGTGTGGATCTCACCGGACGAGCGTCGGCCGAGAGGTTCGTCACCGCGTCGCGGGCGGCGGGGAGAAGCGGGATCCTGCGGCGGCACACGCCTGCGCGGGTCGCGCGCCTCCGGGGGCCGGCGTCGGGGCATGCCCTCGGCGTCCCGGGCGGGGGTACGGTCCGGCGGCGGCTGACGCCGGGCACGCTGCGGGGAATCGCCGCGCGGAGGCATCTCGGGAGCACGACGCACCACCCGGCGCCGCGGCGCGGGAGCCTCGGCGTCTGCAGGACGCGGTCGGGCGCCCTGGGGTGGGCGACCCGGCTCCGGCGGTACCGCACGCCGGGGACGCGGCCGCCCACGTGCGCCGTCGGATGGTGAATCCACTGGTCAGCGATCCCTTTCGAGGTTGTCATGCTGCTCGACGGTGGCGCACGGTCGGTCCGCGCCATGGGATTGTCGGTGCAGGAGTGAAAGTTGGTGTTGTGCTGTCGCCAGGCTACTGAAGTGATTCGGGAATTCGAGAACGCAACGCCGAGAAGTCGAGTAGCGGTCGTCACGTGGACGACGCCGGGCAGGTGAGGTGCCCGGGTCTGCGGCACGATGGTGCCCATGCGTGTCACGCCCAGCACCCCCACCGTGTTCATCATCGGCGCCGGCGGCCAGCTCGGCACCGCACTCCAGGAGCGGTCGGCGCAGGCGCCCGACTCCGTGGTGTGGCGCCCACTGACCTCGGCCGAAATCGACATCGCCGACGAGACCTCGGTGGCGACCGCACTCGGCGATCTCGGTCCCGGGGACGTCGTCGTCAACTGTGCCGCCTACACCGACGTCGACGGTGCCGAGTCGGATCCCGAGGGTGCGCGCCGGGTGAACGTCACCGGCCCGGCCGTACTCGCCGCGCACACCGCCGCCGCGGGGGCGTGGCTGATCCACGTCTCCACCGACTACGTGTTCCCGGGTGGGGCCCCCGACGCCGACCGCCCCGACGGATATGAACCCGGAGACGTGAGCGGCGAACCCGCCACGGTCTACGGCGCCACCAAACTCGACGGTGAACGCGCCGCGCTAGAAGCGGACCCGCGCGCCACCGTCGTCCGCACCGCCTGGGTCTACACCGGCGGACCCGAGAGCCGCGACTTCGTGGGGACGATGCGCCGCCTGGAGCAGGCGCGCGACACCGTGTCGGTCGTCGACGACCAGCTCGGTTCACCCACGTACTGCATCGACCTCGCCGACGGCCTGTGGGAGCTGGTGGCCGCCGGGCCGCGTCCCGAGGTCACCGGCGCCGTCCTGCACGCCACCAACGCGGGCCGCGCAACCTGGTTCGACGTCGCGGCGGCCGTCTTCGAAGAGGTCGGCGCCGAGCGCTCGCGGGTGCTGCCCACCACCACGGCCGAATTCCCGCGTCCGGCACCTCGCCCCGCGTACTCGGTACTCTCCGGACGGTCCTGGGCCGCGGCCGGACTGACGCCGCTGCGGGACTGGCGCGCCGCGCTACACGCGTCGATGGCCGCGTCCGAGGGTTCGTTACCCTGAGCCGGTGCCCGCTCAGTTAGCCGTCGTGACGGTGACCTACTCCTCCGGTGAACACCTCACGACGTTCCTCCGCAGTCTCGATGCCGTGACCGACGAGATGCCGCAGGTCATCATCGCCGACAACGGCTCCGACGACGGCGCACCCGAACGGGCCGAGCAGGACTACGAGTCGGTGACTCTGGTCCACACCGGCGGGAACCTCGGCTACGGACGCGGGATGAACCGCGGGGTCGCCGAGATCGAACCCGACATCGAATTCGTACTGATCGCCAACCCCGACGTCGAGTGGAAGCCGGGCTCGATCGACGCACTGCTCGACGCCGCGCGACGCTGGCCGCGTGCCGGGTCGCTCGGACCGCTCATCCGCGAACCCGACGGCTCGGTCTACCCGTCGGCCCGACGCGTACCCGACCTCGTCTCCGGCACCGGGCACGCCATCCTCGGCACGGTCTGGAAGTCCAACCCGTGGACCGCGGCCTATCGCGCCGACGACGTGGCTCCGTCGGAACGCGCCGTCGGCTGGCTGTCCGGGTCGTGCCTCCTGGTCCGCCGGGAGGCCTTCGACGCGATCGGCGGCTTCGATCCGCGCTACTTCATGTACATGGAGGACGTCGACCTCGGCGACCGCCTCGGCAAGGCCGGCTGGCAGAACGTCTACGTCCCCTCCGCCGAGATCGTGCACACCAAGGGACACAGCGCCGGCCGGAATCCGGAGAAGATGCTGCCCGCACATCACGAGAGTGCCTATCGGTTCCAGGCGGACCGCAACCCCGGCGTCTTGCGTGCGCCACTCCGACTGGCGCTGCGAGTCGGCCTGGCCGCGCGATCCCGCCTCGCGGTGCGTGCCGCCCGCCGGGCCTCGTCGACGCAGAGCGCGTCGACGAGCGAAACCAGCTGATAAGTGCTGAAGTGAACAACAATCACCACGAAGAAGGGACCGATCAAGTGGATCAGTACACCGCGCGAGAGTCGGTGGGCGACGAATCCGTCGGGGGATCCGGTTCCATCGACAAGGACGTCCAGGCCGTCGTCCTCGTCGGCGGCAAGGGCACGCGCCTGCGTCCGCTCACCCTCTCGGCCCCCAAGCCGATGCTGCCCACCGCCGGCCTGCCCTTCCTCACCCACCTGCTGTCGCGCATCCACGCGGCCGGGATCCGGGACGTCGTCCTCAGCACCTCGTTCAAGGCCGAGGTGTTCAGCGAGTACTACGGCGACGGCTCCAAGCTGGGCCTGCGACTCCGCTATGTCACCGAGGACGAACCGCTCGGCACGGGCGGCGGCATCCGCAACGTCCTCGACGAGCTGACCGCCGACACCGTCGTCGTGTTCAACGGCGACGTACTCGGCGGCACCGACGTGCGCGATGTCATCGACAGCCACCGCGCCGCCGACGCCGACGTGACCATCCACCTCGTGCGGGTCAGCGATCCTCGTGCGTTCGGCTGTGTGCCGACCGACGGCGACGGCCGCGTCACCGCCTTCCTGGAGAAGACCCAGGACCCGCCGACCGATCAGATCAACGCCGGCACCTACGTCTTCAAACGCGAGATCATCGAGTCGATCCCGTACGGTGTTCCCGTCTCGGTGGAGCGTGAGGTCTTCCCGCGCCTGCTCACCGAGGGCAAGCACGTCCACGCCCACGTCGACCACGCCTACTGGCGCGACATGGGTACCCCGAGGACTTCGTCCGCGGCTCGGCCGACCTGGTGCGCGGCATCGCGCCGTCACCGGCGCTCGGCGACCGCCGCGGTGAGTCGCTGGTCCACGAGGGTGCCGGCATCGGCCCGGGTGCACTGCTCATCGGCGGCACCGTCGTCGGTCGCGGCGCCGAGGTCGGACCCCGCGCCCGGCTCGACGGCGCGGTGGTCTTCGACGGCGCGGTCATCGAGGCCGGTGCGGTCGTCGAACGCTCGATCATCGGGCGCGGCGCACGGATCGGCCCGCGGGCACTGATCCGCGACACCGTCATCGGCGACGGCGCGGACATCGGTGCGCGTTGCGAACTCCTGCGCGGTGCACGCGTGTGGCCGGGAATCGAGATCCCGGACAACGGAATCCGGTTCTCGACGGACGTCTAGAGGCGCCTCGCGAGCTCGGCGCGCGTTTAGAACCTCGCAAACCCACCCTTTTTCGGCAAACCCAGCACCCCGTCCGGGGTGGATCTGCCGAAAAAGGGTGGGTTTGTTGTGTGGTCAGCGCGTCTTGACGGCTGCCAGCACGCCGGGCCCCAGCGGGATGACGACCGGCAGGAGCCGCTCGTCGTCGGCGATCAGCAGCGCGGCCTCGCGTGCGGCCGCGGTCGGCGGCTCGGTGCGGGACGGGTCGCCCACGGTTCCGTGGGCGGTGGCGTTGTGCACCACGACGACGCCGCCGTTGCGCAGCATGCGGACGGCCTCGGTCACGAACCGCGGCAGGTCCAGCAGCGGGCCGTCGATGAAGACGAGGTCGTAGGACGAGTCCGAGAGGCGCGGCAGCACGTCGGTGGGCGTGCCGTTGATCAGGCGCGTCCGGCCGGGGAGATGTCGGCCCCGGCGAACGACGCCCGCGCGGCGCGGTGGTGTTCCGGTTCGGGATCGATGGTGGTCAGGACGCCGTCGGCGGCCATGCCGTTGAGCAACCACAGACCGCTCACGCCGGTGCCCGTCCCGATCTCGGCGACGGCCTTCGCGTCGGCGGTACGGGCCAGCAGGGCGAGCAGCGCGCCGACCGCGGGACTCACGGGCGTGGCGCCCAGTTCCTCGGCGCGGGCGCGGGCGGCGAGCACGGCGTCGTCCTCGACGATCGCCGATTCGGCGTAGGCGATCAGATCGGGGCCGGCGGACGGGGTTGACTCGGTCACGCGTCGAGGTTAGTCCGCGGGTCCGGCCGATGCGGACACGGCGCGCCGACCTGCGCGAATCCGCCGACCCTCCACATCCTCAGGGAACACTCAGCCGACTCATACGGCGACCACACTCCGATAGGAGAGGGTAAGTGCGTCCGGTTGACGGAATTACCCGGTGGGCCGGTGTGAAGCCCCGGCGAATCGGGAATACCCGATCGGTCACACGTTGTTCTGACGGTGAGTGCTCTGGGTCACCGGGCTGTGTTCACGAGAGAGGAACCGACCACCCACCATGACCGATTCCCACGATTCCATCGACGAAGTGCCTGCCGTCCCGGCGGGCACCGCCGGTTTCGACGCCACCGGCGACGAACTGCTGATGCCGTCCTGGGACGAACTGGTGCGCGAGCACGCCGACCGCGTCTACCGCCTGGCCTATCGCCTCTCGGGAAATCAGCACGACGCGGAGGATCTCACCCAGGAGACCTTCATCCGCGTGTTCCGGTCGCTGTCGAACTACCGCCCCGGCACGTTCGAGGGCTGGCTGCACCGCATCACCACCAACCTGTTCCTCGACATGGTCCGCCGCCGCAGCAAGATCCGCATGGAGGCGCTGCCCGAGGAGTACGACCGCGTGCCGGCCGACACCCCCGACCCCCAGCAGATCTTCGACGCCACCAACCTCGATCCCGATCTGCAGCGCGCCCTCGACTCGCTGGCGCCCGACTTCCGCGCCGCCGTCGTCCTCTGTGACATCGAAGGTCTGTCCTACGAGGAGATCGCCGCGACGCTCGGCGTCAAGCTCGGCACCGTTCGCAGCCGCATCCACCGCGGCCGGCAGAGCATCCGCGACGCGCTGGCCGCCCAGGGGCACACCAGCAGCCGCTCCGTCGCCATCGGCGCGCACAGCTGACGGCCCGCGGCCGACGTCGGCTGTTCATCGGACACGTCACATCCGCGGACTCGCCCGCTCGGTTCGGGAACCACGAGTCGACGAGCGTCGTTGTGGAACTCGGATAAGCTGAGATGTTGCGTGCAGGCCCGGTCAGGCCGCGCGCGGCGGCACAGGACGCCGACGGTGAGTACCGTGGCGAACAGACTCGGCAGAAGCGATGACATCGGAGTGCGACGGACACGTCGTGGAGAGGGGTGACCGACGATGATGGACGGCGATCGCGGGCGTCCGACGCGGGGAGGCGGTATCGAGCCCCCACCCCCAACCTTCGTCGCCGGCGTTCCTCCTGGAGTCCCGACTCCTGGACCCCGGCCCCGTCGTCGTTCCTGCCCAACCGCGGCTATCGCGCGCCGGGTACGGCCGGCGGACGCCGTTTCGCACCCACCGAGCACCTCGCCCCCGAGGCGGTTGCCGCCTTCGTCGACGGTGAACTCGGCATGTCCGCGCATGCTCGCGCCACCCATCACCTCGCGCTCTGCCCGGAGTGCGTCTCGGCCGTCGACGCCCAATCCCTGGCCCGCACCCGCCTGCGCGAGTCCGGTCAGGTGTCGGTGCCCGCGTCACTGCTCGGAGCGCTCTCCCAGATCCCGACCCAGGAGATCGACCTCGGCTCCGACACCCCGACCGACGGCATCCCCGGCGCTCGCGACGCGATGCGCCCGCCCGCGAACCCGCTCACACGAGACGCGGGCCGCGGCCGCAACTTCCGCCGTCGGGGTCGGTGAACGTGGCCGACGGAACCGGACCGCAGGGCGAGGACAACTCGACTCCCGGTGGTGACGCGCAGTTCGCGCGCCGCGAAGAACCCCCACACTCACAACGTCTGACGCCCGGACGGTCGCGGCACTCGCCCGTCTCGCCCGCCACCGCGCAGGTCTTCGGTCGGCCCAGCGGCGTCCGCGGATCGTTCGCCACGACACCCGGCGGTCACGACGCACCGCAACCGCATGTCGCCGACCCGGACCCCGTGCTCGCCGAGGCCTTCGGCCGTCCGCCGGGTTCCGACGAGACCCTCCAGCGCGATCCGCTGGCCACCTATGGCCAGACCGAGGACGAGCCGCGGCCCGACGACCCCTGGCGCGATCCGGAGAGCCCCGCGCGGCTCGTCGACCCCGCACTGCCGACCGGGTCGTCGGCGCCGGCGACCGATCCCGGACCCAAGCTCGGGGTCCGGGACGTGCTGCTGGGCAATCGCATCAGTTGGAGCGCACTCGCGACGCTCGCGATCATCGCCCTGCTCATCGCCCTCGTCGGCGGTCTGATGGGGCGGTGGACCGCCGAGGTCGCGGCGCCGCTGACGACCGATTCGGTGCAGCTGTCCACCGAGGGCTCCGGAAACGGTTCGGAGCCGCGTTCGTCGGTCGCCGAGGTGGCGCGGGCCGTCGAGAAGTCCGTGGTGGCCATCGACGTGCGGGCGTCCGGGGCCTACTCGACCGGCTCCGGCTTCGTCATCGACAAGGCGGGGTACATCCTCACCAACAACCACGTGATCTCGATGGCCGCGAACGACAAGAGCGCGAAGCTCGAGGTCATCTTCTTCGACCGGCAGCGCGTTCCCGCACGCATCGTCGGGCGCGATCCCAAGACCGACCTCGCGGTCCTCAAGGTCGAGAACGTGAAGAACCCGACCGTGTCGGTCCTCGGCAGTTCCGGGGATCTGCAGATCGGCGAAGAGGTCGTCGCGTTCGGATCGCCACTCGGGCTCAACCGTACGGTGACCAGCGGCATCGTCAGCGCGACCAACCGTGCCGTGGCGCTCACGCCCGACGCGGAGTCCGACACCGACGCGGTCATCGACGCGATCCAGACCGACGCGTCGATCAACCCCGGCAACTCGGGCGGTCCGCTGGTGAACGCCGAGGGCAAGGTCGTCGGCATCAACACCGCCGGCCGACTCGGCGCCGGCGGCGGGTCCATCGGTCTCGGCTTCGCCATCCCGATCGACGAGGCCAAGCCCATCGCCGAGGCCCTCATCCGCGACGGCAAGGTGAACCACCCACAGATCGGCATCAACGCCAGCTCGGTCCGCAACGAGCGGGTCCTGGGTGCTCAGGTGCGCAACGTGGTGTCCGGTGGATCGGCCGAACGCGCGGGCGTCCGCGAGAACGACGTCATCACCTCGTTCAACAACCGGCCCATCGAGAGCGCCGACGAGTTGAATGTCGCGGTCCGGACGGCGAAGATCGGTGAAGAGGTCCCGTTCCAGTACTGGCGGGACGGGCGCACGTTCAACGGCACCATCACGCCGGCGAGCGACTGACACCGGGACGAGGCAGATGTTCAGCAGTATCGGATGGGGCGAGATCGCGATCCTGATCGTGGCCGCCCTGGTCATCCTCGGACCCGAACGACTCCCCGGCGCGGTGTCCTGGTCGATGCAGTCGCTCCGCAAGGTCCGCGACTACGCGACCGGCGCGACCAACCAGCTCAAGGACGAACTCGGCCCGAATTCGAGGACCTGCGCAAACCTCTCGCCGACCTCAACGAGCTGCGCGGCATGACACCGCGCTCGATTGTCACCAAACACCTTCTCGACGGCGACGACTCGCTGTTCCGACTGGGTGAGGACGCCACGACCGTCGATCGCAGCACCACCCCGGTACCGCCGATCAAACCGGTGTCGGCGCCGATGTCGCTGGACAAGAACACCGACACGCCCCCGGCCCAGCCGGCCCCGGGCAGTGCACCGACCGAGCGTCGTACGGGCGGCCGTCCCGCCGTCACCGACTGGGACGCGACCTGACCCGACCTCCTCAGGAGTGGCGGACGGTGTCGAGCCCGAGGCTCATCCCGGCCAGCCCGCGCTTGCGGACGGCGAGTTTGCCGGCGATCGCCCGCAGTGCCGAGCCGGCGGGGGAGTCGGGAGCCGACAGCACCACGGGCACACCCGCGTCGCCGCCCTCGCGCAGCGCGGTCTCCAACGGAACCTGACCCAGGAGTTCGACCGGCGCGCCCACCGCACGGGTGAGGCGTTCGGCCACCTTCGCGCCACCGCCCGAGCCGAAGGGCTCCATCCGGGTGCCGTCCGGGAGCTCGAGCCACGACATGTTCTCGACGACGCCCAGGATCTTCTGCCGGGTCTGCAGCGCGATCGCGCCGGCGCGCTCGGCGACCTCGGCGGCCGCCTGCTGCGGGGTGGTGACCACGAGGATCTCCGCACCCGGGATCAGCTGTGCGATGGAGATCGCGACGTCACCGGTACCCGGCGGCAGATCGAGGAGCAGGACGTCGAGATCGCCCCAGTAGACGTCTGCGAGGAACTGCTGCAGCGCGCGGTGCAGCATCGGTCCGCGCCAGGTGACCGGGGTGTTCCCGTCGGTGAACTGTCCGATGGAGATGAACCGCACGCCGTGGTTCATCGGCGGCATGATCATCCGCTCCACCTGGGTGGGCTTGGCGTCGCTGCCGAGCATGCGCGGTACGGAGTGGCCGTAGATGTCGGCGTCGAGAACGCCGACGGTGAGTCCGCGTTCGGCCAGGGCGGTCGCGAGATTGACCGTGACACTGGACTTTCCGACGCCGCCCTTGCCGGAGGCGACCGCGTAGACGCGGGTCAGGGACCCGGGCTGGGCGAAGGGGATGACCGGTTCGGCCTTGTCCCCGCGCAGCTTCTTGCGCAACTCGGTGCGCTGTTCGTCGTCCATGACGTCGAGTTCGACGCGCACCGCGCCGACACCGGCGACGTCGGCGACGGCGGTCTCCACGCGCTGGGCGATCTCGGTGCGCATGGGGCATCCCGACGTCGTCAGGTACACCCCGACGTCGACGCTCGCATCGTCGTTGATGGTGACCGACTTGACCATCCCGATGTCGGTGATGGGTTTGCCGATCTCCGGGTCCTTGACCTTGCCCAGGGCGGCGCGAACTGCCGATTCCGTGGGCGCGACTCCTGTTGTCATCTGATCCAGCCTACCGGCGCCTCCGGCGGACCTCGGTGGTGGTCCCGGGGTCGGCGGTGAGGAGCCGGATCAGCGGATGGGCACCGGTGTCGTCGCCGGTCCCGGCGGGGCTTTCTCGGTGACCGGAGCCTGCTTCTTGGGCGGCGGCGCCTGGCCGGGCAGGGTGATCGTCGGCAGGCAGACGATGAAGCAGTTCTGCGGCGGCGGTGCGGGCTTGCGGACCGATGGCGACGAGGACGACGGACCCGACGGCGGTGTGGACGAGGAGGAGGAACTCGACTTGCTCTTGCTCGACGAACTCGACGCCTTGCGCTTCATTTCCGGGATCGGGTTGGTCGGCATCACGCCGGTGGCGTAGGCGCCCGCCCAGCCGAGGACGTTCGCCACGTACTCCATCGAGCGGTTGTACCGGAGCACCGCCGCGACGCGGGTGCCCTCGGCCATGATGTCGCTGACCCCGGCGCACAGGTAGCGGCCGGCCGAATAGGTGGCGTCGAAAATGTTGTTGGGGTCGGACTTGCCGTCACCGTTGGCGTCGGAGCCCCAGGACGCCCAGGTGCTGGGGATGAACTGCATCGGTCCCATGGCCCGGTCGTGTGCGGAATCGCCGTCGATGCGGCCACCGTCGGTGTCCTTGATCACCGCGTTGCCGGCCAGCGAGCCGTCGAGCACGGGCCCCGCGATCGGGTTGATCGTGGTGCCGTACTGGTCGACCGAGCCGTTGCTCGCGTGATTGGACTCGATGCGGCCGATGCCGGCGAGCAGGAACCACGGCAACTTGCACTGGGGGCTCTCGGCGCCGACCCGGTTGGCCGCGAGCTTGTAGGCCTGCAGGACCACGCCGGGGATGCCGAGTGGGCCGGAGGGGAGGTCGTTCGCGAGCCGGAACTGCGGCGCGGGCAGTACGGCGGCCGGCTTCTCCGGCGGGGGTGCGAAGCCGAGGAGCGTGACGGGCGAACCCGGCACGACGTCGGCGACGACGACCGGGGCCTCCGGCTCGGGGGTCGATGCGGCGAGCACGCCGTGCGCGCTCGAGGAGGCGGTGCCCAGCACCATGGTGCCGACGAGTGCGCCACCGACGACGATCGTCGCGGCCCGGCGCGGGAAGTGCAGGGGACGCTGCGGCCCGCGACGGCGCCGCATCAGGTTCAGCGGACTCATCGGCCACCACTCCGGCGATCCGTCCGCACCGATTTCTCGATCACATGTACTCCGTTGTCAAAACACCACACGTCTGCCCCCGAGGACGCAGTGATTGCCCGCTCCGGCCGCACGGCTTGGAGCCGAGAGCGGATGCACCCGACCGCTTCTGGCGTCGTGACCGACACCGGGTTCCGGCCGAACTGTGACCCACCATACATATTGGGTCTGATGACCCAATGGCGAACTCCGCATTTGCTCGTCGTCACTGACTTCGTCGCGTCGACGCGAAAAGTTACGGCGGCAAACTCATGGGAAGGAAGTTACTGGAGTGACATAACGGACTGATGTCGAGCGGTCGCAGGAGTGCGTCAGCGGGACCTGGCGTCGCCTGCCGCGTCGTCCGAAGGGTCCTCGCCGCGTACGCGGAGGCGCTCCACCAGCTCGTCGAGCAGGTCGTCGAGTTCCTTGCGCAGGTAGTCGCGCGTGACCGTGTCGCCGACGGCGAGGCGGACGGCAGCCAACTCACGGGCGAGGAACTCGGTGTCGGCCTTGGTCTGGGCCGACCGCATCCGATCCTCCTCGAGCGCGACGCGGTCCCGGTTCTCCTGGCGGTTCTGGGCGAGCAGGATCAGCGGCGCGGCATAGGCCGCCTGCGTGGAGAACGCGAGGTTGAGCAGGATGAACGGATAGGGGTCCCACCTGATCGTCACCGCCACCAGGTTCAGCGCGATCCACACGATCACGATGACGGTCTGGATCAGCAGGTACCGCCCGGTGCCCAGGAACCTGGCGACACGTTCGCTGTACATCCCGACCACGTCGGAATCGAGATTGAACGAGATGGTGCGCCGGGTGCTGGGGGTGTCGAGTTTGCGTCCGCCCTGTTCGCTCATCGGAGCCGCACCTGAGCGTTGCCGCCGGCCGGGTTGTCGACGTCCTCGGGTTCGGTCTCGCGCCAGTCGCGCGGCAGGATCTCGTCGAGGAGATCGTCGACGCTGACCGCGCCGAGCAGGTGGCCGGCCTCGTCGACCACCGGGCCGCAGACGAGGTTGTAGGTCGCGAAGTAGCGGGTCATCGTCTCCAGGGAGTCCTCGGGTGCAGCTGCACGAGGTCGGTGTCCAGGATGCCGCCGACGAGGTGGGCCGGGGGTTCGCGGAGCAACGCCTGCAGATGCACGCAGCCGAGGTACTTGCCGGTCGGTGTCGCGGTCGGTGGGCGCACCACGAAGATGATGCTCGCGGCGGCGGGGGTGAGGTCGGGGTTGCGGACACGCGCGAGTGCCTCGGCGATCGTCGTCGACGCGGTGACGATGATCGGCTCGGAGGTCATCACACCACCGGCGGTGTCCGGGGAGTGCAGCAGCAGACGGCGGACCGGTTCGGATTCCTCCGGGTCCATCTCCTCGAGCAGTGCCTCGGCCTCGGTGTCGGGGAGCTCGCCGAGGAGGTCGGCGGCGTCGTCGGGGTCCATCTCCTCGAGGATCGTGACGGCCCGGTCGCGACCCAGAGCGGTGAGCATCGCCTTCTGATCGTCGGACGGCAGCTCCTGGAGCACGTCGGCGAGCCGCTCGTCCTCGAGCGCGGAGGCGATCTCGCCGCGTCGCTTCGGCGGCAACTCGCGTAGCGCGTTGGCCACGTCGGCCGCGCGCATCCCCTCGAACTGCATCAGCGCCTGCGCGACGCCCTGCCCCGGGAGGTTGAGGGCGGATTGCGTGATGCCCTGGACGCTGGACCATTCCACGACATGGGTCTCATGGCGCCGGCGCAGGCCGCGACGACCCGCGCGGACGGCGACCCGCGACACGACCCAGTCCCGGGTGCGGGTGCGTTCGATACCGAGATCGACGACGGTCACGTCGGCGTCGGCGAGCTCCGGGAGGTCGGGGTCGGTGACCCGGACCCGGGTGTCGAGGATCTGGCCGATCGCCAGGGCCTCACCCGGACGGAGAACGAGCTTGCGCAGGCTCACTGTGCCGGTGTTGAGGGTCACCGCCTGCGGTTCGATCCCGGTCACACGCAGCATGGGAACGAAAATCCTTCGGCGGGTGGTCAATTCGACGGCGAGGCCGAGCGCTCGCGGTTGCTGGCCCGACAATCGGATCGAGATCACCACGTCGCGGACCCGCCCGATGGATTCTCCATCGGGACCAAGGACGGCCAACCCGACTAATCTGGCCACGAACACCTTGCTCACCGACGACATGGGAGTAAGGGTAGTGCCAACGGTTCGGCGAACGCCGCCGGCGAGTCTCGATCAGCCGCGGTGTCCGACGATTTTCTTCCACGAGGGAGGTTCCGAAATGACGAATCCCATGCGCCCGAGCCGGGAGACCCCGGGCTTGCCGACGCCGCCCAAGGGCTGGCCGATCGGCTCGTACAGCACCTACGCCGAGGCGCAGCGTGCAGTGGACTATCTGTCCGACGAGAACTTCACGGTTCAGGACGTCACGATCGTGGGCGTCGACCTCATGCAGGTCGAGCGCGTCATCGGACGCCTCACGTGGGGCAAGGTCATCGGCGGCGGTCTCGTGTCGGGCGCCTGGCTCGGCTTCTTCTTCGGCTGTCTGGTCGCACTCGTCTTCTCCGGTTCCCCGCTCGGGCCGATCCTCGTAGGTCTCGTGGGCGGCATGGTCTTCGGTGTGATCTCCGCGACGATCCCGTACGCCGCGACCCGCGGTCAGCGCGACTTCGCGTCGACGATGCAGTTGGTCGCCGGCCGCTACGACGTCCTCTGCGATCCCAAAAGCGCAGAGAAAGCGCGTGACATGCTCGCCCGCCTGACGATGTGAGGCCGTGCGGTCGCCGGACACGGGGCGATCACAATCGACGGGGGAATGGCACGCCCATGCCGAATGTGTTGCATGTCACGAATCGTGACGTATAGCGTTGCTCCTCGGACGCTCACGGCGGAGCACCTGGGGTGCTGCGCCGCGTACGACATCGAGGAGGCTGCGTGCGGAGCAGGGTCAGCAGTGATCGAACCACAAGTCGCGTAAGGCGAAAGGTCCTCGCGGCGGCGGTCGCCGCGGCTGCGGCACTCCCCGTGCTGTCGGCGTGCGGCTCGGGATATGAAGCGGGCGTACTGAATTTCTACCCGCCCGCCGACGGTGCGGACACCTTCGCGGCGATCGGTGACAAGTGTTCGGCCGACTCCGACGGTGCCTACAAGGTCGTCACGACGCCGCTGCCCAAGGGTGCTGACGATCAGCGCCTGCAGCTGGCCCGTCGCCTCGCAGGCAACGACTCCGGACTCGACCTCATGGGCATGGACGTGGTGTGGACCGCGGAGTTCGCCGACGCGGGCTGGATGGTCCCGGTGCCCGACGCGATGGCCGCGGAGATCTCCGCGCGCTCCCTCGGCGGCCCGCTCGACACCGCGGTGTGGAAGACGGACGAGGACGAGAACGAACGCCTGTACGCGATTCCGTTCTCCACCAACACCCAGTTGCTCTGGTACCGCAAGGATGCCCTGCGGGACAAGGTCGACCGCCGTCGCCCCGCATCGACCTGGGACGGAATGCTCGAGGATGCGCTGGTCAGCGGCCGCAACGGCGGACCGACCTACATCATGGTGCAGGGCAGGCAATATGAGGGCCTGATGGTCTGGTTCAACTCGGTGCTCGTCAGCGCCGGCGGCCAGGTCGTCGACCCCGAGAACCCGGACAAGGTCACGCTCAACGACACCCCGGAGCATCGCGCGGCCACGGTCCGCGCCCTCCGGACGCTCAAGGCGGTCGCCACCGCCCCGGGCGCCGATCCGTCGCTGACCAACTCCGACGAGGGCGCCGCGCGTCTGGGCATGGAGAGCGGCAAGGCCCTCTATGAGGTCAACTGGCCCTTCGTGTTCCCCGGTATGCGTGAGAACGCGGTGGCGGGAGCCGTGCCGTTCCTGGACCTCACCCAGTACGCGAACCTGTATGCCGACAGCGCGAATCCGCCGTCCGACCGGGACGTGATCCCGCTCAACCGGGAGATGCAGAAGGTCTTCGACTTCGCCCCGTACCCGGGTTTCGAGGGGTTGCCCACCAAGACGACCCTCGGCGGTATCAACATCGCGGTCGCCAGCACGTCCCAGCAGCAGGACCTGGCCTACCGGGCGGCCCAGTGCATCACCAGTGAGGCCTCGCAGAAGGAATTCTCGCTCAACGCGGGTCCGCCCCCGGTCATCGAATCCATCTACGACGACCCCGATTTCCGCCTCGCCTACCCGATGGCGGAGGAGATCAAGCGCCAACTCCAGCCCGAGCATGCCGCGGTCCGCCCGAAATCGCCTGACTACCAGGCGATCTCGACACTGCTGCAGGCAAAGCTGAGCCCGGTCGGGGCGTGGGATCCGGAGACACTGGTGGACGAGCTCGCCGAGGCCGTCCAGAAGGCAATCGACGGGGAAGGGTTGGTTCCGTGACCGACGAACAGACACCCGGGGACGACTCCGCCGACGAGTCCGTGTTCCGTCCGGGCCGTCACGCGCTGCCCGACGACGCGCCGGCGCAGACCGGCCCGATCCCGATCGTGGGCGACAGCCCGCCGGTGCACTCCGACAAGCTGTGGAAGGCGCCGCCCGGAGGGCGGCACGAGGCCTCGACCTCGTCCGGTTCCGGCGCGCCCGGATCGAATCCCGGATTCGCCGCACCGGCACCGTCTTCGGCGGCCGCCACCGCCGTCGCCGAACGACCGCGCGACGATGTGGCGCCGACGAAGCGCAAGCGCAGCGAGGGCAAGACGGCCGAGCGGCGTCTCGCGTTCTGGCTCGTCGCGCCGGCCGCGCTGATGATGCTGCTGGTGACCGGGTATCCGATCATCTACGCGGTCTGGCTCTCGCTGAACAAGATGAGCCTGTCGGCTCCAGGCGAGCGTGAGTTCGTGTGGTTCGCCAACTACGCGACGGTGCTGACCGACAACTACTGGTGGACGGCGTTCGGTGTCACGGTGGGCATCACCGTGGTGTCGGTGCTCATCGAGCTCGTCCTCGGCATGGCCATCGCACTCGTCATGCACCGCACCATCTTCGGACGCGGCACGATCCGCACCGTGGTCCTGATCCCGTACGGCATCGTGACCGTGGCCGCGGCGTTCTCCTGGTACTACGCCTGGACCCCGGGCACCGGCTACCTGGCGAACCTGCTGCCCGACGGCAGCGCGCCGCTCACCGAGCAGTGGCCGTCGCTGGCGATCATCGTCCTGGCCGAGGTCTGGAAGACCACGCCGTTCATGGCGCTGCTGTTGCTGGCGGGTCTCGCGCTGGTGCCCGACGATCTGCTGAAGGCCGCCCAGGTCGACGGCGCGGGAGCGTGGACTCGCCTGTGGCGCATCATCCTTCCGCTGATGAAGCCCGCGATCCTCGTCGCCCTGCTGTTCCGTACGCTCGACGCGTTCCGCGTGTTCGACAACATCTACGTGCTCACCAGCGGGTCCAACAACACCTATTCGGTGTCGATGCTGGGCTATGACAACCTTTTCGGCGCATTCAATCTGGGTGTCGGATCGGCGATCTCGATCCTGATCTTCGTCTGCGTGGCGATCATCGCGTTCGTGTTCATCAAGGGGTTCGGCACCGCCGCACCGGGTTCCGACGACGAGGGGAGGTAATCCGGTGAATTCGAGCGGCAAATCCAAGGCGTGGTGGTCGATCGCCAACATCCTGGTGATCCTGTATGCACTCATTCCGCTGCTGTGGATCATCAGCCTGTCCTTCAAGCCGGCATCGAGCGTGACCGACGGCAAGTTCTGGCCGAGTGAGTTCACCCTCGAGAACTACAAGTCGATCTTCGACACCAGCGCCTTCACCTCGGCGTTGATCAACTCGATCGGCATCGGCCTGATCACGACGCTCATCGCGGTGGCCCTGGGCACGATGGCCGCCTACGCCGTTGCACGCCTGGAGTTCCCCGGCAAGAAGCTCCTCATCGGCGCGGCCCTGCTGATCGCGATGTTCCCGCAGATCTCGCTGGTGACACCGCTGTTCAACATCGAGCGACGGTTGGGACTCTTCGACACCTGGCCCGGCCTGATCCTGCCGTACATCACCTTCGCGCTGCCGCTGGCGATCTACACGCTGTCGGCGTTCTTCCGCGAGATCCCCTGGGAGCTCGAGAAGGCGGCCAAGATGGACGGCGCCACCCCGTGGCAGGCGTTCCGGAAGGTCATCGCACCGCTGGCGGCGCCGGGCGTGGTGACCGCGGCGATCCTGGTGTTCATCTTCGCCTGGAACGACCTGCTCCTCGCGCTGTCGCTGACCTCCACCGAACGAGCGATCACCGCACCGGTGGCCATCGCGAACTTCACCGGCAGCTCGCAGTTCGAGGAACCGACCGGTTCGATCTCGGCGGCCGCCGTCGTCATCACCATCCCCATCATCATCTTCGTGCTGTTCTTCCAACGTCGAATCGTGGCCGGTCTGACTTCCGGCGCCGTGAAGGGATAACCCATGGCAGACATCGTTCTGGACAAGGTCACCAAGCAGTACCCGGACGGCTCCACGGCGGTCCACGGAGTGGACATCGAGATCGCCGACGGCGAGTTCGTGATCCTCGTCGGCCCGTCCGGTTGCGGGAAGTCGACGACGCTCAACATGATCGCGGGCCTCGAGGACATCTCCTCGGGTGAACTGCGGATCGGCGGGGAACGCGTCAACGAGCGCGCACCCAAGGACCGCGACATCGCGATGGTGTTCCAGAGCTATGCGCTCTATCCGCACATGTCGGTGCGCGAGAACATCGCCTTCCCCCTGACGCTGCAGAAGCTGTCGAAGGACGAGATCGCCGCCAAGGTCGACGAGGCCGCGCGCATCCTCGATCTCGGCCAGTACCTCGACCGCAAGCCGGCCAACCTGTCCGGCGGTCAGCGCCAGCGTGTGGCGATGGGCCGCGCGATCGTGCGCTCGCCCAAAGCATTCCTCATGGACGAGCCGCTGTCGAACCTCGACGCCAAGCTGCGCGTGCAGATGCGGACCGAGATCGCGCAGCTGCAGCAGCGTCTGGGCACCACCACCGTGTACGTGACGCACGACCAGACCGAGGCGATGACCCTCGGCGACCGGGTCGTCGTCCTGCGTGGCGGTCACGTCCAGCAGATCGGTACGCCCCAGGAGCTCTACAACAACCCGACCAACGTCTTCGTCGCCGGATTCATCGGTTCGCCGGCGATGAACTTCCTGTCGGGTCGCCTCGGTACGGATGGCATCGAGACCGCGATCGGCACGATCGCCCTCGACGACCATCGCGCCGTGGTGTCACGGGCCGGTGACGTCGGGAGCAGCGGTGAGGTTCTCATCGGCATCCGCCCCGAACATCTCGAGGACGCATCCCTGGTCGACGACACCACACGCCGGCACGGCGCGACGTTCACCGCGAACATCGACGTCCTGGAATCGATGGGCTCGGACATCTACGCCTACTTCGGCATCGGCAACGGATCGAACCGGGCGTCGAGCGATGCGCTCGCCGAACTGTCCGCCGATTCCGGCGCCGACCTCGGCGGCAATCAGCTGATCGCCCGCCTGTCGCCGGACTCGAAGGTGACCCGCGGTTCGACCGACGAGTTGTTCTACGACGCGTCGAAGGTGGCGGTCTTCGATCAGAGTTCGGGAGAATCGCTGCGCCGCCGCTGATTCCGGTCCTCGACTCGCTGCGCGACCACTACCGCCGTCTACGGAGGGAGTGGTTGCGCAGTTCGTCGAAGACCTTCTCGTCCCAGATGTGCCTGCGCACCAGGCGATATCGTTCGCAGGCCACCCACATGTACAGTTCCGCGTCGCTGGTCAGGTCGTCGCGGATACCTGCGCGCCGGGCCATGCGGACGACGGGCAGGAACTCCTCACCGAACCAGCGCCGGGCGACCTCGGTGCGGCTCAGGAACTCACCGACCTCCTGGGAGAGCCGAAAACCCCACGCCTCCACGTTCTCTGCGAGCTCGGCGTAGTCGAACGGGTCGGTCAGGGTGATGGCCTCGGCCTGTGAGCCCTCGAGCGGCACCCGCGACAGGAACAGCCGGCGGTGATCCTTGAGGATCAGGTCCGACGGTGCGTTGATGCCCTCCGGCGAGATACGCGTGTGGATCTCGGTCACATAGGCGTCGATGGTGGTCAGGCCGCGCGCGATGGCGATCGACACGCGGTGGTGGCCGTCGATCACGAAGTGCATCGAGCCGACCCGGTAGAGCTGGACCGGCGGCACCGACTCACCGCGACGTTGCGCGGCCGCGATTCGCTGCCACCGCTCCCGCAGCCGCGACGAGGTGGGGCGGAAGTAGCGGTCGAAATCCTTGGTGCGGTCGACACTTCCGACGATCGAGGACACCTCGACGACCTGGAGTCCGAGGACGGTCTTGCCCGTGGCGCCGAGCGCCGCGACCACCTCGTCGAAGGGCAGGATGGTGTTGACATCCGCCGGCTGGCGCGTGAACCACTGTGCGAGACGGGCACGTTCGGCCTGGCGGCGTAGCCTCGCGAAGTCGTATCCGGCGTCGGCGTCGGGGAATCCGGTGTCACGCGCCATGTCTGCGCCTCACGATCTCGACCTTCCTGGTCGCGGGATCGATGTCGAACTGGCAGAAGCCCACGACGTTCATCGACGTCGTCGCCTCGCCGATCGGGAGATCACGCGGCCGGCTGCCGTAGGGATGGACGTGGCCGTGCACCAGCAGCGTCGGGCGCAACGAGCGCACGAGCGGGTGGAAGCAGTCGAAGCCCCGGTGCGGGGTGTCGTCGCCGTCGCCGACGCCGCGTGCGGGGCTGTGGGTGAGGAGGATGTCGGTGCTGACGGACCTCGACAGCACGCTCGCGCAGCGCAGACGCATCGACCGCAGACGTTGCTGGGTGTCGGTGTACTGGTTGGTCCCGCCGTTGTAGCAGCGGCTGCCGCCGAGACCGCTGATCCGCAGGCCGGCGACCGTCACCGTGCGCCCGTCGGCGTTGATCCCGCCGCGCGGACCCGGGTCCTCGGTGGGGAGACCCGCACGCGTCCAGCCGGTGCGTCCGCGGTGGTAGCCGCGGAGCTCACGGTCGTGGTTGCCGGGCACGTAGACACACGGTGCGTCGCACAGCGAGGAGAGGATCTCGAGATAGTCGAAGGGGAGGTCGCCCGCCCCGAGGATGAGGTCGGGGCGCCCCTCGATGCCGACGCCGAAGGTGAGAGAGTCCACCACCTCGTCGGCGACCGCCAGAACCCGGACCATTGCTCCAGGCTAGACGAGGGCTCAAATCGGTCGCAGTCTTCTCGGTAGCCTGTCGGACGTGACTGAAGCGGTGACCGACCTCGTCGGGAGACATCTCAGGGAGCGGCTCGGCGCCGAACCGCAGCGGGCGTCGGTGACGTTCCTCGGCGTGGAGCCGATCGATGTGCTGCGGTTCGTGCTCGACGATTCCGGCCCCGGTGAGCTGGTGTACGTCACCTCCGGGTGCGCGCGCCATCCGATGACCGACCCGACCGACCTCCACGCCGACCCGGTGCGCGGGCCCCGGGCCGAGCTGGTGGTGCGTATGCGGGCGGGGTCGCCGCTCCCGGGCCTGCACAAGCGACTGGCGACGCTGGCCGCCGCACCCGCGGTGGAAGGACTGATCCTCGACGCCGATGCCCTCGTCGATCTGGGTGAACCGCTCTGGGACGGTGCCACCTGTACGGCGGTGCTGCTCACCTCTGACGACCTGGGCGAGGTCGAGCTGCCCGACCCGATGGACCCCGTCCGTCTGCTCCGCGCGGTGCCGATCACCGCGAACGAGGCGGCCTGGGTGCGTCTCAAGGGGGCGGACGCCCTGCGTGACGCCTGGCGCGAGGCCGGAATCGACGTCACCGAACCGAATCGGGCGTCGGCCACCCCCGGCTGAGGTTTCGCGAGCACCGCCCGAGGGAACGATCCTCTGGTGACGCTGACATCCGCATCGCTCGCCTCGGCGCGAGTCCCTGACGCCCTTTCCGGGGTCGCCACCAGCACGGTCGGCGAGGTCTATCTGCCGCAGCAGGACACCGAACTCCTCATCGGCCTGGTACGTGCACAAGGCGTGGACGGCAAACGCGTCCTCGACCTGTGCACCGGCAGTGGGGCGATCGCTGTCGCCGCTGCTCGCCGAGGTGCGGCGGAGGTGACCGCGGTCGACGCATCCGCCGATGCCGTCGCGTATGCGCGTCGGGCCGCGAGATCGGCGGGGGTGTCCGTCCGGGTCGAACACGGCGATCTGACCCGCCACGTGGGGAAGTACGACGTCGTGACCTGCAACCCGCCCTACGTGCCGACGCCGCCGGTCTCCGACCCCCGATACCACCCGGCCGGGCCGTCGCATGCCTGGGACGCGGGCCTCGACGGTCGTGCGGTGCTGGACCTGCTGTGCGCGCACGTCCCGACGCTCCTGCGTCCCGGCGGGGCGTTCCTGCTGGTGCACTCCGAATTCGCCGACGAAGAGGCATCTCTCCGCAGCCTCCGGGCCGGCGGATTGACCGCCGAGATCGTCGCCGAGCGGTACATTTCGTTCGGTCCGGTCATGACCGCCCGCGCCGAATGGCTCGAGGAACGCGGACTGCTCGAATGCGGATGCCGCGTCGAGCGTCTGGTCGGGATCGCCGCCGTCGCGCCTGCTGACGAGCTCGACGGGGAGTCGTCCGAGCGTCACACCGCTGACACGGAGAAGTCGGCGTGACCCTGGAGGACGTTTCGGTGACCGGCACACAGGACAGCAAACGCACGGCGGTGCGGGTGGTTCGTGGGGGACCGGTGCTCGTCGAGGGCCCGGTCGACATCGAACTCCCCGACGGTTCCCATGTGCAGTCCGACCGGTTCATGGTCGCGGTCTGTGCGTGCGGCCGCAGCAAGAACTACCCGCTGTGCGACACCAGCCACCGCAAGCGCCGCAAGCGTACGGCCGACTGACCCCACCGGCGACCGACCCGCCCGGGAACTCTCAGATCCCGGGGAAGGCGCTCTCGCCGCGCTCCCACGCGCCCATCACGTGCGCGTCGAGCGCGTCCTCGACGAACAGGAAGGCGCGGATACCGAAGATCACGTCGGCCTCGGTGTCCGGCGCGGAGCGGACGAGGTCGCCGACGACGTCGGTGCGCAGGATCTGCTCGTGGACCGCGTCGGCCTCGACGTGTTCGCGGTAGAAGTGCCGGCACGCCTCGGGGGCGTCGAGTCGTGAGAGTCCGGCCAGGAGCCGCTGGGATCCGGGTGGTGAGGTGATCTCGGTGGCCGCGAGATGGCCGACCGCGGCGCCGCGGTACCGGCGGTGCAATCCGAAGAGCGACATGAGGTTCACCGGGGTCAGCGCGACGCCGGGGACGGTGTCGAGGTAGCCGAGGTAGTCGGCCGAGAGATCGGACGCACGCAGCAGGTCGGCGAAGAGTTCCTGATGGACCGCGTCACCGCGACCGCCGCCGAACTCGTCGAATTCGACTGCCACATAAGCGGCTTTGGCGTGGCCGCGCAGCCGCGGGATGGCCCACGCGTGCGGATCGGCCTCCTTGAGGTGGTACAGCGACCGCAGCGCGAACAGCTGCCGGAACTGCTCCCACGTGCCGTTGTCGCGCAGGTGGTACGACGCGCCGTCGCCGTCGGGGTTCTCGATGCAGAGTTCGTCCATCTCGGACTCGGCGGTGTCGTCGGCGGTCGCCGCGGGCACGTCTCGGTGCAGCGCGTCCAGGAAGCGTCGTTCGAGACCGGCGCGCAGGGACAGCAGCTCCGGCTGCCACTCCCAGGCGGCGTCGGCATCGGCGAATCCGACGTAGTGCATCTCGTAGCAGAGATACAGCGCCAACTGCAGGTCGTCGCCGTACGGGTCGGTGGAGAACAGGTCTGTGGTGAACAGGTCTGTGGTGAACAGGTCTGGGGTGACCAGGTCTGGGTCCTGCAGCGCCGCGCCGACCCTGCCGGGCCGCGCTGCGTCGGGATCGCCGCGGAGCAGGTCGATCACCGTCCGGGAGAGCGGACCGCGGGCACTGGGCAGCGTCGGCCCGCGAAAGACCCCGTCCGTCGTCGGATCGGTTGCAATCGCCTCAGCTGACACCAGTACTCCTCCCGTTCGTGGTCCGCAGTGGACGCGCGGCCGTCCTCGATTGCCCGACGACGGCGCGCCTCAAACCTGGACGTCCGTCGCCGCCCTCCCAGGATAGGCCCGCGCTACCCGGCCCTGAGCTCGTCGAGCAGGTCCTTGTCGAGTGAGACCCGCACCAGGGCCGCGGCGAGGGCCTCGGGCCTGCCGTCGGCGAGATCGGCGAGACGCGCCGGGTCGTCGGGGAGGCCGAGTTCCTTCGCCGCCGACAGCGCTCGCTTGTCGAAATGCGGTGTGACCCAACCCCACACGGACTGCACCTCGCGCAGGAAGATGTCCGCGCCGACCGGGCCGATGCCGGTGAACTCCTGCAACAGCGTCGAGGCCTCGTCCGGGTCGGAGCCGGCCTTCTCGGCGAGTCCGCGGAGATCCCCGTGATAGTCGTCGACCACCTTCTGCCCGGCCTCGCCGAGGCGCGTCGCCGTGCTCTCGTCGTAGCGCTTGTAGTGCCCGCGGCCCAGCGCGTCGACGAGGCTCTGCCACGACGCCCCGGCCATCTTCTCCGGGGTGCGAAAGCCGGAGGCGAACAGTTCGCGGGCCGCGGCGACCGCGATGTCGGCGGAGATCCGAGTGCTCAGCAGGAGCGACAGGACCAGGAGCTCGAACAGTGGGGCCGGCGTGTCCTTCAGCGTGATCCCGGCCTCGTCGGCGTAGGTGCGTCCGGCCCGTTCGAACAGGGCCTTCACGGTGTCGTCTGTCTCGGTGGTGCTCATGCCCACCGACTACCCGACGCGGCGATCGGGCAATCGCCTCACAGCCAGTGGCTGCGCCGGAACACCACGAACAGCGCGCAGCACACCGCGACCAGGACGCCGAGGACGACGGGATAACCCCAGGTCTGGTGCAGCTCGGGCATGTGGTCGAAGTTCATGCCGTAGATCCCGGCGATCATCGTGGGCACCGCGGCGATCGCGACCCACGCGGAGATCTTCCGCATGTCGGTGGACTGCTGGATTCCCACCTTCGCGGCACCGGCCTGCAGCAGCGAGTTCAGCAGTTCGTCGTATTCCAGCACGCGTTCGATCACGGTGGTGAGATGGTCGGCGACGTCGCGGAGGTGCCGACGGATCTCTTTGGGGACCAACGGGTTACCGCCGGCGGTGAGGCTCTGCAGCGGCGCCGACAGCGGGGTGACGGCGCGTCGGAGCTCGAGGACCTCCCGCCGCAGCAGATACACCGGGTCGATGTCGAGCCACCGCTTCTGCCGGCTGAACACCGACTCCTCGATGGCCACGATGTCGACGTCCATGCGTTCGGTGACCGCGAGGTAGCTGTCGACGACCTTGTCGGCCACCGCGTGCAGCACGGCCGTCGGACCGAGCGCGAGCCGCTCGGGCCGGCTCTCGAGACTCCGCCGCAGCCCCGACAACTCGGTGTGCTCGCCGTGGCGCACCGTCAGGACGAAGTCGGGTCCGGCGAACACCATGATCTCGCCGGTCTCGACGACCTCACTGGCCTTCGCCATCGACTCGTGTTCGACGTACTGCACGGTCCGCAGCACCAGGAACTGGGTGTCGTCGTACACCTCGAGCTTCGGACGCTGATGTGCGTGAACCGCGTCCTCGACGACCAGTTCGTGCAGACCGAACGTCGTGCCCACATCGGTCATCTGAGAGTCGTCGGGCGAGTGCAACCCGACCCACACGAAACCCTCACCCGACGCGCGGACCTGGGCCAGCGCGTCGCGATAGCTGATGCGCCCCGGCTGGCGGTGACCGTTGACGTAGACGGCACAGTCGACGACGGCCCGTGCCGCGGGGACCGGGACCTTCTTCGGCGACGGCTGCGCCTCCCGGCGCGGCGGCAGGCCGCGCGGGCCGGACCTGGGGATCGTCGCCACGTTCGCCGATGGTACCCGCGGGGGCACGGCCGTCTTTCCCAGTAGGATCTCGGCGTGCCTTTCGACGTCACCGTGTACACGACCACGTTGATCACGCTCATCGTCATCATGGACCCGCCCGGACAGATCCCGTTGTTCCTGAGTCTCGTCGGGCAGCGCTCACCCGAGTACCGGCGCCGCGCCGCCTTGCAGGCGCCGCTGGTCAGCCTGCTGGTGATCAGCGTGTTCGCGATCGGCGGCAAGGCCATCCTGAACTATCTGCACATCGGCATCCCGGCCCTGCAGGGTGCGGGCGGGCTGCTCTTGCTGCTGGTGGCGCTGCAGTTGCTCACCGGCCTGGGCAACGCCGCCAATCCGAAGGCATCCGACGACGTCAACGTGGCACTCGTGCCGCTGGGAACCCCGCTGCTGGCGGGGCCGGGCGCCATCGCCGCGGTCATCGTGCAGGTCAGCAGTGTCGAGGGGGAAGCCGCGGGGTATCTGGCCATCGCCGCGGCCATCATCAGCGTGCACATCGTGGTGATGCTGGTGCTGCGCTACTCGACCGTCCTGATCCGCGTGCTGGGCGTCGGCGGGATCACCCTGCTGGCCAAGATCGCGGGTCTGTTGCTCGCCGCGATCGCTGTGCAGCTCATCGCGAACTCGATCATGGGATTCGTCGCCGAGGGTGTC
Organism: Gordonia westfalica; assembly: GCF_900105725.1. Taxonomy (NCBI): domain Bacteria; kingdom Bacillati; phylum Actinomycetota; class Actinomycetes; order Mycobacteriales; family Gordoniaceae; genus Gordonia; species Gordonia westfalica. The sequence continues at coordinate 1,879,726 of NZ_FNLM01000034.1, read as the reverse complement.
TGACCGCGGAGGCACACAGCAGATACGGGGCACACAGCAGATACGGTGGCAGCGTGCGTAAACGTCTCGTCCGTAAGCGTCTCCTGGTGGTCACCGGGCTGATCGTGGCACTGGCCGTCGTCCTCGCCGGGTGCGGCGACGAAGCCGGGTCGCCGCCGCGCGGCATCGTGATCGGCTCGTCGGACGACGCGGCGATGCGGGTGATGGCCGAGGTGTACGCGGGTGCCCTGCGCAATGCGGGTTCCGTCGTGTCCGCCGATCAGCTCCGCGGCGACGACGCGGTGCTGCTCGGCGAGATGGATCGCGCGGCACTGGACCTCTTCCCGGCCTTCACCGGGGATCTGCTGACGATGCTGGCCCCGTCGTCGACCGCGGTCGGCGCCGAGGACGTCTACGTCGAACTGAACCGATCGCTGCCGCAGGGTGTTTCGGTGGGGGACGAGACCCCGGTCTCCGGCGCGCCGCAGATCTTCGTGTCGACGACCCTCGCCGGCAGCGTCGGGGCCACCGGTCTCGACGACTGCGGGCTCCTCCCGCCGGGACTCCCGGTGGTCGCCACCGCCGACCCCGATCCGGCGACACTCGACGCGTTCACGTCGGCGGGGTGCCGTCTGGGGGCGGTGGAAACGGTCGACACCACCGACCAGGCGCTCCATCGCGCGGCGGAGGGGACCGCGGTCGGCCTCCTCACACCGCTCGACATCGCGGGGGAGGACGCCGAGGGGGCGTCGTCCGACGTTCAGGCACTACGCAATTCGTCCGGTGGCGGCGACACCGCCGACAACCCCTCGGACGGCCCACCCGCCGAACAGTCCGGACCGCGCGCCGAGGTGCTGGTGCCCGTCTTCCGGTCGGCCGCGCTGAACCGTGACCAGGTGAAGACCGTGAACAAGGTCGCCGGCGAGATCACCACGGCCGACCTCGCCACGATGGCGGGCGAGGTCGAGACCGGCAGTGATCCGCGTGATGTCGCGCTGGAGTGGCTGGCCGAGCACGGCCTGTAGCAGCTACTTGGCCTTCGACAGCGCCCAGCCGGTGGCCTTCGCCGAGACCCACTGGTACTTCGACGCGACGATGCGCACCGCGAGGTCGAGGATCTTGGCGTCGGCGCCGACGAGGATGCGCGCCTTGTTCTTTCGTACGCCCGCGATGATCACGTCGGCGGCGTCCTCACTGGTCATCCTGGCGAGATAGCGGTCGAAGAAGTCCGCGGTGGACTTCTGGTCGTGATCGCCGGACACGGTCGCGTTGCGGGCGATCGCGGTCTTGATACCGCCCGGGTGCACACAGGTCACCTCGACCGGGTGCTTGGCGATGATCATCTCCTGGCGCAGCGCCTCGGTGAACCCGCGGACGGCGAACTTCGCCGAGTTGTACGCGGCCTGACCGGGTTCGGCGAGCAGGCCGAACAGCGACGAGGTGTTGACGATGTGGCCGTCGCCGGAGGCGATGACGTGGGGGAGGAACGCCTTGGTGCCGTTGACGACTCCCCAGTAGTCGACGTCCATGACGCGCTCGATGTCCTTGAACTCGGTGCGTTCGATCTCGCCGTGATGCGCGATGCCGGCGTTGTTGAAGACCACGTTGACCACGCCGAAGTGATCCTTGACGGTGTCGGCGTAGGTCAGCACGGCCTCCCGCTCGGCGACGTTGAGCAGTTGCGAATGCACCTCTGCGCCGGCCGCTTTCACGAGACGCTCGGTCTCCGCCAGGCCGTCGGGCGTGACGTCGGAGATGGCGAGGCGGGCGCCCTGCCGGGCGAGTTTGACGGCGATGTCGCGGCCCATGCCCGAACCGGCACCGGTGATCACCACGACCTTGTCGCGAAAGTCCTTCATGAGTTCTCCTCGAATCTTCCTCGGTGGGCCGGGTCTCAGGCGTTGACGGCTGCGGGCTGGTCGGCTGCCGACGCGTCCTGTCCGGGAGCTGCGACCGCCGGGCGTCGTGCGCCGCGGCTGACATCGTATGCGGCGATGTCGAATCGTCGGGTGGTGTTGCGGAAGGCGAACGTGAACCCGGGCCACAGCGTGGTGATGTTGCCGTTGGCGTCCTTGTACCAGGAGGCGCAGCCGCCGTTGACCCACACGCTGTTGCGCAGCTTGTGCTGGATGCCCGCGTTGAACTCCTGCTGCGCCGAGAGCTTCACCTCGGTGCGGTTGATTCCCTGCGCCCGAACGGTTTTGAGGTAGTCGACGAGGTAGTTGAGCTGCGACTCGATCATGTACACCATCGACGTGTGGCCGAGTCCGGTCGACGGTCCGACCATCAGCATCATGTTCGGGAAGCCGTGCACGAACGAGCCCTTGTAGCCCTGCATGCCGATCTCGGCCCAGACGTCGGCCAGGCTGCGTCGGTCCTTGCCGACGATCTTGCCGAAGACCGGGGAGTCGGTGACGTGGAAGCCGGTGGCGACGACGATGACGTCGACCTCGCGGGTCGTGCCGTCCTTGGCGACGACGCCGTTCGCGGTGATGCGCTCGATCCCGTCGGTGACGAGGTCGACGTTGGGTCGGGCCAGGGCGGGATACCAGTCGTTGGACCGCAGGATGCGCTTGCAGCCCACCTGGAAGGTCGGGGTGGCCTTGCGACGCAACTCGGCGTCGCGGCCGATGCCGCGCAGGATGTTGGCGCGGCAGAGCAGTTCGACGGGCTTGAGGGCCGTGGGGGAGTAGGTCAGGCCGAAGGCGATGACCTCGTTGGCGGCGTAGATCCCGCCGCGGACCGCCGACTGGTAACCCGGCACGTTCTTGTAGGCCCAGTGCTCGACCTTGCTGTAGGCGCGCTCGGTCCGGGGCACGATCCACGGCGCGGTGCGCTGGTAGACGTCGAGACGTGAGGTGACCTTGGCGAGCTCCGGGACCAGCTGGATGGCCGAGGCGCCGGTGCCGATGACCGCGACGCGCTGTCCGCTGAAGTCGTGGTCGTTGTCCCAGCGGGCCGAGTGGACGATCTTGCCCTCGAAGGAATCGATGCCCTCGATGTCGGGGAGGTTCGGCTCGCAGAGCGGGCCGACGCCGCCGATCAGGACCCGGGCGCGGACCTGTTCGGTGGTGCCGTCGCGTTCGGTGTCGATGATCCAGCGAGCCTCGTCCTCGTCCCAGGCGGCGTTGGTGACCTCGGTGCCGAAGCGCGACCGTGCGGCGATGTCGTGGCGGGCCGCGACGTCGTTGATGTACGCGTGGATCTCCGGCTGGTGCGAGTACGAGCGCGACCAGGTGGGGTTCTTCGCGAACGAGTACGAGTACAGCTGCGACGGCACGTCACAGGCGGCGCCGGGATAGGTGTTGTCGCGCCACGTGCCGCCGAAGTCGCGACCACGATCGAGGAGGACGAAGTCGTCGAAGCCGTTCTGCCTCATCCGGATGGCGGCACCAAGCCCCGAGAAGCCGGCCCCGATGATGGCGATCTCTACATCGTTCGTTGTCATGGTGTCACCATAGGGGTGATACTGAACACGTGTCAATAGTTATTGAACAAGACTCAATAGGAGTAGTCTGGCCGGGTGACCAGTAGAGGGACGGCAGCCGCGCCGGTGATCGAGGACAAGCGAACCGCATCCAAGCGCACCCGGATGAGTCCGGAGGCCCGTCGCGACCAGCTCCTCGAGTTCGGTCTGGAGATGGTGCGGGACCGACCCCTCGAGGAGATCACCATCGACGCCATCGCCGACGCGGCCGGGGTGTCGAGGGCTCTGCTGTTCCATTACTTCGCCTCGAAGCAGGACTATCACGTCGCGATCGCCCAGGCCCAGGCCGATCGGATGCTGGCCTGCACCGAACCGGACGAGTCCCTCGGCGACCCGATCTCCATCCTGACCGCGTCGATGGCGGCGTTCGTCGACTTCGTCAGCGAGAACCGTTCCGCGTACACGGCACTGATCCGTGGGGCGTCGAGCTCGGACCCGGCGATGCGTGACGTCTTCGATCGCACCCGGGAGGTGATGGTCGCCCGCGTTCTCGATCACGCGCCCGCTTTCGGTGTCGAGGTCACGCCGACGGTCGTGCTGAGCGTGCACGGGTGGATCGCGTTCGTCGAGGAGACGACGATCCGCTGGCTCACGACACCGACGGTGACCCGCGAGGAACTCCTGGGTCTGATCACCGCAGCCCTTCCCGCGGTCGCCGCCTCCGCGTCCTAGACTCTCCACGGGGACAGTCGGGGCGATGGCGTCGACCGCGAGGTCGATCGCAGTGAGGTGGACGAATGGTGCTCTTGTCACGGCCGGGCACGGATGACGACCGGAACGGGAGACTGGCCACCGACGACGCGCCGTTCTGGTTCGCCACCCCGGCCCTCGGCTGGTCGGTGGTCCTGCAGGTGGTCTGGATCTTCGACGACGAGGTCTCCCTCGAGGCGCTGACCGCGATGAACGCGGCGCTCGCCCGCGGACGCATGCACCGGATGCTGGTGCCGTCCACCGTGTACGGCTCGCGTCCCCGCTGGGTCCCGGCACCCGACGCCCCCGGCCTGACCGTGGACTCCCGTCCCGTTCCCGATGCCGGCATCGACGCCTGGGCGACCGCGGAGATGTCGACGGTCCCCCTCGACGCCGAAGGTGGCCGCTGCTGGCGTCTGCGCTCCACACCCACCGAATCCGGCGGCACGGTGTTGTCGCTGTGTGCCCTGCACGTCGTCACCGACGGACGGGGCATGGTCGCCGCGGCCGCCGAGGCCGCCGGTGCGGCCGGCGTACCCACCGCGGTCGCGGCCGAGCGGATCTCGACGCCGAAGGCCGGTGCGCCGGCATCCGGCCGTCGTCAGCGGCTCGCCGACACCGTTGATGCATTCGCGCAGGCCGGCGCCGTCGTCGCCGGGGTCTTCCGGGCAGCGGCCGAGAGCCGCAAGGCCTCGGGGCTGGAACCGGACCCGCGTCCCGAGCGTCCCCCGCTCGCCGAGCGGTCCCCGGCGGCGAAGTTCACCTGGGCGACCGCGTCGATTCCCGCCGGCGAGTGGGACCGCGTCGCGGCCGAGCACGGCGGCACCTCCAACACCCTCTTCATCGCGGTCGTGAGCGGACTCCTGCGGTCCAGCGGGCGCTCACCGCTGGGAACCCCGATCAAGGTCGGCGTCCCGGTGGATCGGCGCGAGGGAGAAGAGGACACCAGGACCAACGCGATCGCGGGCGTCTCGGTGTTCCTCGCCGACGAGCCGGTCCCCGGCGGTGACCTCACCGGGGTCCGGGCCGCCTGCAAGGCGGCATTCGTGCGACTGTCCGAAGGGCGTCGCGCGCCCCACATCTACCTGCGCCCGCTGGCCTGGTTCCTCCCGCCGTCCGTGCTGATCAAGCTCGTGGGCGGCGGCGCAGGCAAGGGTATGCCCGACGCGGTGATCTCCAACATCGGCGACGTGACGCCGGAGTCCACCGTCGTCGGCGGCCGAACGGCGCGCCGGATGGTGCTGCGCGGCATGACGCAGGGCGTCGACCCCGCGGCCGGTCACCGATTCGGCGACGGCGTGCAGTCGTGGCTGCTCCGAACCGCCGAGCAGGTGTCGTTCACCGTCCTCGGCCTCGATGACGAGGCCTTCTCCTCCGACGCCGTGCTCCGGGACCTCCTCGGCCGCGAACTCACGGCATGGGAACTCCCGCACGACATCTGGTGATGTCCGAACAGCAGGAGGCCCCTGCCGGATGATTCCGGCAGGGGCCTCCTGCTGTTGGCGATGGGGCCGGTGCGGTCCTACTCGCCGAATGCCTCGTCGAGGATCTCCTGCTGCTCGACCGCGTGCACCTTGCTCGAACCCGAGGACGGGGCCGACATCGGGCGACGCGAGACGCGGCGCAGGCCACCGAGGACGTCCGGCAGCACCTCCGGCAGCCACAGGCCGAGGAACGGCCATGGTCCCTGGTTGGCCGGCTCTTCCTGGACCCAGCGGAACTCACTGGCGTTGCCGTACTGCTCCAGCGTGTTGCGCAGGCGACGGTGCGGCACCGGGTAGAGCTGCTCGATGCGGACGATCGCGATGTCGTCGCGATCCTCCTTGTCGCGGCGGGCGGCGAGCTCGTAGTACAGCTTGCCGCTCACCAGCAGGACGCGCTTGACCTTGCTGCGGTCGGCGTCGCCCTTGGCGAACTTCGGGTCGTCGATGACCGACCGGAACTTGTCGTCGGTGAAGTCCGAGACCGGGCTGACCGCGGCCTTGTTGCGCAGCATCGACTTCGGGGTGAAGACGATGAGCGGACGGCTGATGCCGTCGAGGACGTGGCGACGCAGCAGGTGGAAGTAGCTGGCCGGGGTCGACGGCAGTGCCACCGTCATCGAACCCTCGGCGCACAGCTGCAGGAAGCGCTCGATACGACCGGAGGTGTGGTCGGGACCCTGACCCTCGTGGCCGTGCGGCAGCAGCAGCACGACGTCGGAGAGCTGACCCCACTTGGCCTCACCGGACGAGATGAACTCGTCGATGATCGACTGCGCACCGTTGACGAAGTCGCCGAACTGCGCCTCCCACAGCACGAGTGCGTCCGGGTTGCCGACGGAGTAGCCGTACTCGAAACCGACGACGCCGAACTCCGAGAGCGGGGAGTCGTAGACCATGAAGCGGCCGCCGTTGTTCTCTTCGTCGGCCGGCTGCAGGTGGTTCAGTGGCGTGTACTCCGAACCGTTCTCACGGTCGATGAGCACCGAGTGGCGCTGCGTGAACGTGCCGCGACGCGAATCCTGACCGGACAGACGGACGGTGCGTCCCTCCATCACCAGCGAACCGAAGGCGAGTAGCTCGGCGAACGCCCAGTCGATGTTGCCGTTGCGGGCGGCCTCGGCGCGACGCTCCAGCACCGGCTTCACGCGGGGGTGCGGGTTGAAGCCCTCGGGGACGTTGACGAACGCGTCACCGATGGTCTGCAGGATCTCCTTGTCGACCGCGGTGACCAGCTTGGTCGGCAGGGTCTGGTCGGACTCCACCGACGGAGACGGCTCGGCGTGGTACTTCTCGAGTTCCTTGACCTCGTTGAAAACCCGTTCGAGCTGTCCCTGGTAATCGCGCAGGGCGTCCTCGGCCTCCTTGGTCGAGATGTCACCACGACCGATCAGGGCCTCGGTGTAGCTCTTGCGGACGCCGCGCTTGGTGTCGATGACCTCGTACATCGCCGGCTGCGTCATCGACGGGTCGTCACCCTCGTTGTGGCCGCGGCGGCGGAAGCAGACGAGATCGATGACGACGTCCTTGTTGTACGTCTGGCGGTAGTCGACGGCGAGCTTGGCGACCCAGACGCAGGCCTCGGGATCGTCACCGTTGACGTGGAAGATCGGCGCGCCGATCATCTTCGCGACGTCGGTGCAGTACTCGGTCGAACGCGAGTGCTCCGGGGCGGTGGTGAAACCGACCTGGTTGTTCACCACGATGTGCACGGTGCCGCCGGTGCGGTAACCGGGCAGCATGGCCATGTTGAGCGTCTCGGCGACCACACCCTGACCGGCGAACGCGGCGTCACCGTGCAGCATGAGCGGCAGGATCGGGAAGCGATCGTCCTCGTCGAGGAGGTCCTGCTTGGCGCGCACCAGGCCTTCGAGGACCGGGTCGACGGCCTCGAGGTGGCTCGGGTTGGCGGTCAGCGACACGTTGATCTCGTTGTCGCCGAACATCTGGTAGTACTTGCCCTCGGCGCCGAGGTGGTACTTCACGTCGCCCGAACCGTGCGCCTGCGACGGGTTCAGGTTGCCCTCGAACTCGCTGAAGATCTTCGAGTACGGCTTGCCGACGATGTTGGCGAGCACGTTCAGACGGCCGCGGTGCGGCATGCCGATGACGACCTCGGTGAGGCTGTGCTCGGCGCTCTGATCGATGACCGCGTCCATCATCGGGATGACCGACTCGGCACCCTCGAGCGAGAAGCGCTTCTGGCCGACGTACTTGGTCTGCAGGAAGGTCTCGAAGGCCTCCGCCGCGTTCAGCTTGCTCAGGATGTACTTCTGCTCGCCGACCGGCGGCTTGACGTGCTTGACCTCGACACGTTCCTGAAGCCACTTCTGCTGTTCCGGCTCGAGGATGTGGGTGTACTCCACACCGACGTGACGGCAGTAGGCGTCGCGGAGGATCGCCAGCACGTCGCGCAGCTTCATCTTCTCCTGGCCGTGGAACCCACCGACCTTGAAGGTGCGGTCGAGATCCCAGAGGGTCAGGCCGTAGGTCGCGATGTCCAGATCCGGATGGCTGCTGCGCGCATCGCTGTTCATCATCAGCGGATCGATGTCGGCCATCAGGTGGCCGCGGCTGCGGTACGCCGCGATCAGCTCGAGAACGCGGGTGCTCTTGTCGACGAGCCCGGCCGGGATGTCCCGACGCCAGCGGACCGGCTCGTAGGGCACGTGGAACGCGGTGAAGATCTCGTCGTAGAACGAGTCGTCGATCAGCAGCTGGTGGACCGTGCGCAGGAAGTCGCCCGACTCCGCACCCTGGATGATGCGGTGGTCGTAGGTCGACGTGAGGGTCATCAGCTTGCCGACGCCGAGCTCGGCGATCTGCTCGTCGCTGGCGCCCTGGAACTCGGCCGGGTACTCCATCGCTCCGGCGCCGATGATCGCGCCCTGCCCCGTCATCAGGCGCGGCACGGAGTGCACGGTGCCGATGGTGCCGGGGTTGGTCAGCGAGATGGTGACGCCGGAGAAGTCGTCGGCGCCGAGCTTGCCGTCACGCGCCCGCCGGACGATGTCCTGGTAGGCGTTGTAGAACTCGGCGAAACCCATCGTCTCGCACTCTTTGATCGCGGCGACGACGAGCGTGCGGTTGCCGTCCTTGCCGACCAGGTCGATGGCCAGACCGAGGTTGGTGTGCGCGGGGGTGACGACGTTGGGTTTGCCGTCGATCTCGGCGTAGTGCCGATTCATGTTCGGGAAGGCCTTGATGGCCTGGACGATCGCGTAACCCAGGATGTGGGTGAAGCTGATCTTGCCGCCGCGGGTACGGGCGAGGTGGTTGTTGACGACGATGCGGTTGTCGATCATCGCCTTGGCGGGAACCGCGCGAACACTGGTGGCCGTCGGGATCTGCAGCGACAGGGCCATGTTCTTCGCGATGGCGGCAGCGGGGCCGCGCAGGACCTTGTTGGCGTCCGCGGTGTCCTTGGCGTCCGAGGACGCGGGCTTCGCGGTGCCGGCCTTGGCGGCGGGCTTCGGCTGGGAACGGGCCGAACCGTCGCGGCTCGCGACGCTGTGGCCGGAGGCGGCCTTGGTCGCGGTGGCCTCCTTGGCGGGAGAGGGCTTGCGGGGCGAGGCGTTCCGCGTGGGTTCCTGGTCGAGGGTGACCTGCTTGCGCGGGGCCGTCTCGGCGGTGGATGCCGCCGGGGCGCTGCCGCGGCCGGTACCGGAGGCGCTGCCGTTGGCGGACTGAGAGGCGGTGGACGGGGAGGTGGTGGACGAGGCCGCACCGTTCTCGCCGGGCTGGTAATTCTTCAGTAGCTCATGCCAACTCGGGTCCACCGAGCTCGGGTCCTCTTTGAATTGCTGGTACATTTCCTCGACCAGCCAGGTGTTCTGTCCGAAGTCAGAAGTCGAACTGCTGCTCACAGCGGTATCTCGCCTCAATTCCCTTAAGGTGCCGGGTTCTCTCTGCCACGCTGGTAGTCCCTTGTGGAGACTATCGGTGAACCATCTGCCGATGCTACGCGGCGTCTGCTTCGTCACACCCACCGACCTGCTACCACAGAGTCAGGTCGTCGTCTCGGGCGATCGGGTTCGGATGGTCTGTTTCGTGGATGTCGACGCGCCCCGTTGCGCGCCCTGCCTCGAGCCCGCATGCGGGCCGGTGTCCGCCACGTTGTTCCTCGCGGCGGTCACCGTCACATCGGGCTCCGATACCGCGGCCTCGTCGGGGTCGACACCGGCTTCCCAGAAGCCGCGATACAGAGTGTCCAACGCCAGGAGTTCGTCGTGTGTTCCGAGTTCGACGATCCGGCCGCCGTCGACGACGGCGATGGTGTCGGCGCGGGCCGCGGTGGCCAGCCGGTGGGCGACGATGACCGAGGTCCGGCGCCGCGTCATCGCACGTCCGGCCGCGAGGACCTGCGCCTCGGTCGCCTGGTCGAGCGTGGCGGTCGCCTCGTCGAGCAGGAGGAGATCGGGATCGACCAGTTCGGCGCGGGCGAGTGCGATCAGCTGGCGCTGGCCGGAGCTGAGACCCTGACCGCGTTCGCCGATGGGGTGATTCATGCGCCCCGGCAGGGCCGCGATCATCGGTAGTGCACCCACCGCGGCCGCGGCGTCGACGATCGAGGCGCGGTCGGCGTCCGGCCGCCCGTAGGCGATGTTGTCCGCGACGGTCCCGGTGAACAGGTGCGGCTCCTGCGGGACCAGGCCCAGCCGACGGCGGTATCCGGAGAGGACGAAGTCGCCGATGTCGGTGCCGTCGACGAGGACGCGTCCGGAAGTCGGGTCGTAGAAGCGGGCGAGCAGTTTGACGATCGTCGACTTGCCCGCGCCGGTCCGGCCGACGAGCGCGAGTGAGGTCCCGGCCGGGATGTGGAGGTCGACATCGCGCAGCGCGTCGGATTCCGCGCCCTGATAGCGGAAACCGACCCGGTCGAACTCGACCTCGCCGTCGAAGCCGGTGACCGGCGGTGCCGCGGCGTCCGGGTTGACCCGCAGCGAACTCGGGGTCCGTAGCAGATCACCGATCCGGCGCAGGCCGACCGCCGCCTGCTGGTACCCGTCGAAGACCTGCGAGAGCTGCTGGACGGGACCGAACAGCATCGTGAGATAGAGGACGAAGGCCACCAGCGTGCCCGCCGACAGCGACCCGTCCGCGACCTGGCCGGCGCCCACGCCGAGGGCGATCGCGGTCGCGATGTCCGACATCAGCATGATCAGCGGGAAGTACGAGGCGATAGCGCGCTGGGAGACCATCCGCGCCGCCACCCAGGCCGCCGAACGCTGCGCGAAGCGCTCCTGGGCGTCGGCGGTGCGGAGGTAGGTCTGGGTGGTCTTGATCCCGGCGATGTTCTCCTGGAAGTCGGCGTTCACCGAGCTGATCAGCTCGCGGGACCGCGTGTAGGCGGCGCTCGCGACCCGGCGGAAGACGATCGTGGCGACGACGAGGAGCGGGAACACCGGGAGAACGAGGAGCGCGAGAAGGGGTCCGGTCACCAATAGTGCGATCGAGACGCCGACCAGGGTCAGGAGCGCGACGATCGCCGAGGTGAGCCCCGTCTGCAGGAACGTCGACAACGCGTCGATGTCGGTGGTCATCCGCGTCATGATGCGACCGGACAGCTCTCGTTCGTAGTAGTCCAGACCCAGGCGCTGGATGTGGGCGTAGCTGCGGATACGCAGTCCGAACAGCACGCGCTCACCGGCGCGCGTGGAGGTCATCGTCAGGAACGACGCGGCGAGCCACCCGACCCCGACGAGCACCGCACCGCCGACCGCCGCCCACCACAGGGTGCTCTGGTCGTGGTCGCCGGCCGCGTCGATCACCGCGCGGGCGATGCTGGGGAAGGCCAGGCCCACGAGGGTGTCGACGGCGATCGCCGCCAGTGCGGCGGCCAGCAGCCATCGAACCGGTCGCAGTAGTCCGCGGAGGGTGAAATCCGGGTTCTCGCGGCGGGCGACGGCGACGTCGACCTCCGGGTCCTCGACGGCCGGCGGCAGCGCGTCGACCCTCGCCTGGAGTTCGGGTGTGGCCGGCATCGACCCCAGCGCGCTGGCCACGCCCGGGCCCCGCGGTCCGCCCCGCGGCCCGGCGCCGGCCGTCACGCCGGTCCGGGTATACGTGTGTTCGTCGCGGAGATCCGTTGTGGGCCAGAGGCGCTCGATCTCCTCGTCGGCGACGGCCCGTCGGGCCGGCGTCGATGTGTCGCCGTCCGGGTCCGCACCGGCGTTCGTCATCAGTTCGCGGAACCTCGTGGAGCCGGTCTCGAGTTCGGCCGGTGTCCCGATGGCGGTGATCCGGCCGTCGTCGAGCACGGCCACCTGATCGGCGAGCACGAGCGTCGACCGACGATGGGCCAGAACCAGCATGGTGCGGTTCTGATCGCGCAACCGACCGAGGATGCGGGCCTCGGTGGACGCGTCGACCGCCGACGTCGCGTCGTCCAGCACCAGGATGCGCGGATCGGCGAAGAGCGCACGCGCGAGGGCGATCCGTTGGCGCTGACCGCCCGAGAGGGTCAGTCCGCGTTCGCCGACGACGGTGTCGTAGCCGTCGGGAAGTGCCTCGATGAACTCCGCGGCATCGGCCGCGGCGGCGGCGGCCCTCACGCGGGCGGTGGCGTCCGCGTCCGCGGCGGCCGGCCCCATCGCGATGTTCGCGGTGATCGTGTCGGAGAACAGGAAGGGCTCGTCGAACACGACGGCCACGGCGCCGTGCAGGACTCCCGGCGCCAGCGAGTCCAGCGGGTGCGGGCCGTCGGCGCCGATGAGGGAGATGGTGCCCGCATCCGGCCGCTCGAAGCGGCTCACGAGGTCGGCGATGGTGGACTTCCCGGAGCCCGGTGGGCCGACGATCGCCACGCACTCACCCGGTTCGATCCGCAGGTCGATGCCGCTGAGCACGGCGGGAGGGTCGTCCGCGTCATGGGTGTGATGGGCGAAGGAGACATCGTCGAGTTCGACGCCGAGCGGCCCGTCGGGCAGCGTGCCGGTGGCGGTCTCGCCGGGGTCGCGGGGGTGATCGATGACGTCGTAGACGCGTTCCACCGCGGCGCGCGCGAGCTGGGCGTTGACGATGAGGTTGGTGAGTAGGCGGGCGATACCCGTCATCGCGGTGACATAGGTGGTGAACGCGAGGAAGGTGCCTGCGGTGATCTCGTCGGTCATCGTCAGATAGCCGCCGACGACGATCACCCCGACCATGCCCAGCTGGGGGATGGCGCCCAGCGTGGGGCCGAACCGGGCGTTGATCCGCGCCGCGCGCAGACGCCGCGCGAACACCGTGCGGCACCTCGCCACCAGTCCGTCGACGGCGCGGTCCTCCTGGCCGAAGCCCTTGACGACGCGAACGCCGGTGACGGTCTCCTCCACGTGCTGGGCGACGTCGGCCGCGGCCTGCTGGGCAGACCACGTGGCGGCGAACAACCTCCGCCGGGTGCGGAAGACCTCGAGGGCGATCAGGGGCGCGATCACCAGCGCGACGACGGTGAGCAGCGGCGACAGATAGGCCATCACCCCGAGCGCCACGACCATCTGCACCGCGGCGCCCATCGAGAGCGGCGTCATCGCGAGCAGTCCCTGGACCACCTGGATGTCGGAGATGGACCGGGACACGATCTGCCCCGTCCGGATCTGGTGCTGACGCCGGCCGTCGAGATGGAGGAGGGTGTCGAGCAGACGCCGGCGCAGGTTGTTCTGCACATTGATCGCGAGTCTGCCCGCGAAAACCCGCCGTCCGAAGTGGCAGGCGTAGCGCACGAAGGCCAGGACGACCAGCCCCGTGATGATGGTCGACAACGCGAGATCGTCGTCGATCACCCCGGTGGCCCGGTCGATCGCGCCCTTGGCCAGCAGGGGCATCACGATGTCGACGGCCACCGCGAGCATCGTGACGATCATCGTCACGACGACGATGCGACGGTAACGCCACGCCTCGCCGAGCAGCTTCCGGATCCAGCCCGGTGACGGGGTCGGGGTGCTCCCGATGGCGGGAGCGGCGATGTTCTCCGAACTCACCGGGAGCCGGGCGGCAGCGGACTCGACTCGTCCACCACCTCGGCGTCGAGCACCCAGAAGGCCGGGGCGGGACCGAAGGCCTCGCGCGCGTTGTGCACGACCTTGCGGCCGAGTGCGCGGCTGCCCGCGCCGCCGATCACCGCGCCGATGCCGGCCGGCATCAGCTTGCCGAAGATCAGCGGTGCGCGCCGGATCGCGTACTTGCGCACGAGCTTGTTGATCAGGGTCTTGTTCAGTTTGGCGAGTGCGCCCGACGGCAGGGCGGCACCACCGAGCCGGCGGAGGGGACCGCCGCGCGTACCGACCACGCGGCCGAGCGCGAGCACGCCCTCCTCGCCGAGTGCGACGGCCAGAACCAGCGCCTTGCGCCGATCCGTCTCGTGCACGCCGATGCCGTGGACCTCCGCGACCGACAGGGCGAGCAGCGCCGACGCCTCGAGGAAGAAGGCGGTGTCGCCGGTCATCGCGCCGAACGCCGTCATCGTCCCGACGCCCGGCACGGCCGCGGCCGCACCCACGGCGCCACCCGAACCGGTGACCGCGTTCAGGTACCGCTTCTCGAGACGTTCGACGATCTGCGCGGGGGAGTCGTCGGGGTACTTGCGGCGCAGCGCGTCGACGTACTTCTTCACCGCGGGGGCCTGGAGCCGCTGCGCGCGGTCGAGGAGTCCGCCGGTGACCTCCACGGCCTTGCCGGGCGGCTTGCGAGTGGTGTCGGTCATGACTTCGGTACCCAATTCTCCTCGGGCACGACCTCTGCGGGCCGTGGCGGGCCGGGCGGCGTGCCGTCGCCGAAGGGACGCCCGCCGAGTTCCTCGCGGTGGTGCGGGGTGAGCCATCCACGCAGGTCGGGACCCTTCGGCACGATCTGTGTGGGGTTCACGTCGGTGTGCACGATGTAGTAGTGCTGCTTGATCTGGGTGAAATCGGTGGTGTCGCCGAAGCCCGGGGTCTGGAACAGGTCGCGGGCGTAGGCCCACAGCACCGGCATCTCGCTGAGCTTGCTGCGATTGCACTTGAAATGCCCGTGGTAGACGGGGTCGAAGCGGGCGAGGGTCGTGAAGAGGCGGACGTCGGCCTCGGTGATGGTGTCGCCGACGAGGTAGCGCTGCGTCGAGAGGCGCTCGGAGAGCTCGTCGAGTTTGGTGAACAGGCGGTCGTAGGCGGCCTCGTACGATTCCTGACTGCCGGCGAACCCGCATCGATAGACGCCGTTGTTGACCTCGGTGTAGACGCCGCGGTTCACCTCGTCGATCTCGTCGCGGAGTCGTTCGGGGTAGAGCTCGGGTGCGCCGTCGCGGTGGAACGCGGTCCACTCCAGCGAGAAGTCGATGGTGATCTGCGGGAAGTCGTTGGTCACGACCTCGCCGGTGGGGACGTCGACGACCGCGGGCACGGTGATGCCCTTGGGATAGCCGGGGAACCGCTTCTCGTAGGCGTCTTTGAGGCGCGGGATCTGCAGGACGGGGTCGAGGCCGCCGGGGTCGAGGTCGAAGGTCCACGAGTTCTTGTCGTGGGTCGGGCCGCAGAGGCCCAGGGAGATCGCGTCCTCGAGTCCGAGGAGCCGGCGGACGATCAGTGTCCGGTTGGCCCACGGGCAGGCCCGGGCGGCGACGAGACGGTAGCGGCCCGCCTCGACGGGGTAACCGTCCCGGCCGTCGGCGGTGATCCGGGTTTCGATGTACTTGGTGTCCCGCACGAATTCCTGGCCGGACATCACGTAGCTGCCCTGCTCTCCGGAATCGCTTGTCCCGGTGCGGTCCTTGTCGGCGGAATCCTCCGGCGCACGAGTCATGCTCACCACAGTAGTGATGGCCGGTGACACTTGGCAGCAACCGGCCAGGTGCGTATATTCCGTCTGGAATATTCGGCGCCGATCAAACGGGCTCGGGGTCGTCGGACCAGGAGGTCGGGAATGGCGTGTTCCACCCCGCTCGGACCGGTGGCGATCCTGGTGCTCGGGCTCCTCCTCGAACGGCCGATGCACCCCTACGAGATGGTGCAGACGACCGTCGCGCGCCGCGAGGACCGGCTGGCGAAGTTCCGGGCCGGCACGCTGTATCACGCGGTGGACCGGCTCGCGACGAACGAACTGATCGAGGTCCACGAGATCCGCCGCGAGGGCAACCGTCCCGAGCGGACCGTGTACGCGATCACCGAACAGGGCCGGAGAGCACTCACCGAGAACCTCGAACGCATCCTCGAGACGAGACCAGAGGAGTACCCCGAGCTGTACCTCGCGCTGTCCGAGGCGCACGGTCTGCCGCGGAACCGGGTCGCCGAACTCCTGGAACGGAGGGTCGCGACGATGCGGGCGGATCTCGCCGACGTCGAGGCCGCCGTCACCGAGATCCGGTCCCGCGGCAAGCCGGAGATGTTCTTCCTCGACGCCGGCTGCCGGATCGCGACGCTCAACGCCCAGATCGCCTGGCTCGACGACCTCGTCGACCGGCTCCGCACGCACCGCATCGAGTGGCTCGACGACCCGGATTCGCCGTATCGCGTTCCGACCCAGCCGAATTCCTCCGCAGAACCGAACTCCTCCCCAGACACCGAACGCCTGACACAGAAGGTCGAGCAGAGATGACGCGTTCCACCACCGACAGCGGGGTCACCGGCTCCGAGGTGACCACGAGGCCGTGGGCCGCGCTGATGGCGCTGTGCGTGGGCTTCTTCATGATCCTGGTCGACATGACGATCGTGGCGGTCGCGCAGCCGCGTATCCAGGCCGATCTCGACACCGACGTCAACGGCGTCGTCTGGGTCACCAGCGCCTACCTGCTGACGTATGCGGTGCCGCTGCTCATCACCGGGCGCCTCGGCGACAAGTACGGGCCGAAGACGATGTACCAGATCGGCCTGATCGTCTTCACGATCGCCAGCGTGTGGTGCGGCCTGTCGGGTTCGATCGGTGAGCTGATCGCCGCCCGCGCCCTGCAGGGCATCGGCGCCGCGCTGATCACCCCGCAGACGATGTCGCTGATCACGCGCATCTTCCCGCCGGAGAAGCGCGGTGCGGCGATGGGACTCTGGGGGACCGTGGCCGGTGTCGCGACGCTCGTCGGCCCGCTGCTCGGCGGCGTCCTCACCGACAATCTCGGCTGGGAGTGGATCTTCTTCATCAACCTGCCCGTCGGCATCGTCGGGCTCGTGCTGGCCGCCGTCCTCGTGCCGCAGGTCGAGACCAACGACCACCAGTTCGACTGGATCGGCGTCGTGCTGTCGGCCGTCGGCCTGTCCGCGCTCGTCTTCGGTATCCAGGAGGGCGAGAGCTTCGACTGGGCCGCCTGGGTGTGGGCCATGATCACCGGCGGTGTGATCCTGCTCGGTGTCTTCGTCTGGTGGCAGTCGCGCATACGCACCGAGCCGCTGCTCCCGCTCTCGTTGTTCCGCGACCGCAATTTCTCGCTGGCCACCATCGGCATCTCCTCGATGGGTTTCGCGGTGTCGGCCATGATGATCCCGCTGACGTTCTACCTGCAGCTCGTCGGCGGGATGACCCCGACCCAGTCGGCGGTCGTGCTGGTGCCGATGGCGATCCTGACGGGCATCCTCGCGCCGATCGTCGGGCGCATCGTCGACCGCGTCCACCCGCGGGCCATCGTCTCCACCGCACTGCTGCTCAACGCGGTCGCCAGCGGCTGGCTGGGCGTCGTCGCCCGGCCGGACACCCCGGTCTGGATGATCATCCTGCCGCTGTGCCTGATGGGCATCGCGTCGGCCGGGATCTGGGCTCCGCTCGCCGCCACCGCGACCCGCAACCTGCCGTGGCATCAGGCCGGTGCGGGTGCGGGTGTCTACAACACGCTGCGGGTGATCGGATCGGTGCTGGGTTCGGCGATGATCGGTGCCCTCCTGCAGTCACGCCTCGCGGCCGAGTTGCCGGGGATCGACGCCGCCGCAGCCCAGGACAGCAGCGGTGCGAATCAGTTGCCGGAGTTCCTCCGCGAGGGCTTCGCCACCGCGATGGGCCAGTCGCTCTACCTCCCGGCCGCCGCGCTGCTGGTCGGTGTCGTGGCGACGTTCTTCTTCGTGCGGCCGGCGCATCAGGTGCCGCCGAGGGCCGCAGCGCAGGCAGGATCCGTTCCGGGTAGCGCGGCTCACACGGCCCCGGCGACCGGGGCCTGAGCGCGCGTCCCACGATCTGTCGGGGCCCGACCGTAAGGTTTGTCAGCATGCGGATCGTGCACACCTCCGACTGGCACCTGGGCCGGACGTTCCATGGTGTCGACCTGCTCGCCGACCAGCGTCGCGCGCTGGGTCACCTGGCCGAACTCGTGGCCGCCGAGTCGGCCGACGCCGTGATCGTCGCCGGCGACGTCTACGACCGCTCGGTGCCTTCGGCGGACGCGGTACGTGTCTACGACGACGGCCTGGCCGAGATCGCGGCCGCGGGGGCGCAGATCGTCGTGACGTCGGGCAACCACGACTCACCCACGCGCCTCGGTGCGGGCTCGTCGTTCGCCGCCGCCGGCGGCCTGCACCTGCGGACCTCGATCGATGCGATCGCCGAACCGGTCGTCCTCTCCGACGAGTACGGCGAGGTCGCGGTGTACGGCATCCCATACCTCGAACCCGACACCGCCAGACGCCATCTCGGCGTCGAGGAGGTGTGCGGCCACACGGCGGTCCTCGACGCCGCGATGGACCGCATCCGGGCCGATCTCGAAACCCGGCAGTCGCGATCTGTCGTCGTCGCCCATGCCTTCGTCAGCGGCGCCGCGGCCTCCGGCTCGGAGCGTTCGATCAGTGTGGGGGGAGTGGAAACCGTTCCCGCCGAGACCTTCTCCGGTGTCGACTACGTCGCCCTCGGGCACCTGCACTCCCCGCAGCGCGTCACCGACACGGTGCGCTACAGCGGCTCGTTGCTGCCGTACTCCTTCGGTGAGCGCACCCACCGCAAGGCGGTGTGGATCATCGACCTCGACGCCGACGGCGTCACCGAGATCCGCCGCCACGAACTGCCCGTCGTCCGCGAACTCAGTTCACTGCGCGGAACTCTCGACGACCTGCTGACCGCGGGACAGTTCGTCGCCGCTGAGGACCACTACGTCGAGGTCACCCTGACCGACACGGTGCGCCCGCTCGACGCGATGCGTCGCCTGCGTGAGCGATTCCCGCACGCCGTCCACGTGCAGTGGGACCGTCCGCACACCGGCGCGGGCGTCGACTACCGGTCGCGGGTCCGCGACCGAAGCGATGTCGAGATCATCAACTCGTTCATCGAGGACGTCCGCGACACCCCGACCAAGGGGGAGCGGGTCCTGATCGAACGCGCCCTGCGCGCCGTCGTCGGCGAACCCGAGTCCGACGCCGGCGCCGACGGGGAACTGGCGCTCTTCGCCCTCGACGCGTTCGCCGCCGAAACCGCGTGAGCACGGAAACGGCATGAGACTGCATCGGATTCGAATCCGCGCGTTCGGCCCGTTCGCCGACGAGGTCACCGTCGACTTCGACGAGCTCGGTGCCGACGGACTGTTCCTGTTGCACGGCCAGACGGGCGCGGGCAAGACCACGGTCCTCGACGCGGTGGCGTTCGCATTGTTCGGGCGGGTCCCCGGCGCGCGCGACACCAATCGTCGCCTGCACTCCGATCATGCTGCGCCCGAGACGGTTCCGGAGGTGGAGCTCGAGGCCACCATCGGTTCGCGGCGCCTGCGGATCACACGTTCGCCCGAACACGAACGCCCCAAGAAGCGCGGCGACGGGATGCGGAAGATCAACGCCGCGGCGTCGCTGGTCTGGGTCGATGGTTCGGGTCCGGACCTGACGCGCATCCCCGAGATCGGGGAAGCGGTCGTCCGGTTGCTCGGCATGAGCGCCGAGCAGTTCTTCCAGGTGGTCCTGTTGCCCCAGGGCGACTTCGCGCGATTCCTGCGCGCGCACTCCGACGAGCGAGAAGAGTTGCTGGAGCGGCTCTTCGACACCGAGCGCTTCGGCGACCTCGAGGAGTGGCTCCGCGATCGGGGACGGGAGAGTGCGGCCAAGCTGGCCGAGCACTCGGGAACCCTCGACCGCATCGCCGGGCAGATCGTGGCGATCAGCGGCACCCGGGCACCTGCCGACCCCGACTACGACTGGGCCCAGCAGTGTCTCGACGAGGCTCGGCAGGCGGCCGAACGCGCCCTGGCGGAATCGTCTGCCGCCCAGGCTGCGGTCGAACAGGCCGAGGCCGCCCACGAGCACGGGCGGCGCGTCGACGAACTGCGTCGTCGAGGGCTACAGGCGCGCGACCGGCTCGACCGACTCGCCGAGGGGGCGGCGACGCTGACGGCCGCCGAGCAGTCGCGTCGGCTCGCCCTGCGGGCCGCTCCCATCGCGCCGCTCGCCGATGACCACGAGCGGGTGAACGCCGAGGTGGTCGCCGCATCCGACGCGGCCGATCGCGCGCGTGCCTCGCTCGGCGAACTCGCCGAGGGCGCGGCTCTGTGCGAATCCGACTGTGACGATGCGGCGCTCGTCGCGGCCGTGGACCGGTGGACCGAGGAGTCGGGACGCTGGGAGCCACTCGCGAAGCGTGTCGCCGAACGTCCCCGGCTCGTCGCCGACATCGACGGCCTCGAGAAGACGATCGCCGCGGCAGAACGGCAGGCGGCGGAGACGCGCACCCGCCTCGAGGCGGCGCCCGGGCGCCGCGAGGAGGCCGTCGTCGCTCTCCGCGCGGCCGACGAGTTACGCGTTCAAGCACCGAAACTGCGCGCCGAACGCGATCACGCCCGACGCGTACTCCAGGCCTTCACCGATCGCGACGAAGTGCTCGCGCAGCTGGCCGACGCCGAACGACATCTACTGGAGGCGCGGGAGAAGCACTCTGCCGCAAGGGAACACCAGCTCGACATCCGCGAACGACGCCTCACCGGCATGGCCGTCGAGCTGGCCGGTGCTCTCGTCGACGGGGAACCGTGCGTGGTCTGCGGCTCGGTCGGACATCCGGCTCCGGCGACCGGCGACGCGGACGATCCGGTGGGTGAGGCGCAGGAGAAGGAGGCCGCGGCGGCCGAGGAACGTGCGGGCGCGATCAGGGCGATCGCGCAGTCCGCCGTCGCCGCCCTGCAGGAACGGCAGGCCAACCTCGACGCCGTCATCGCCGGTGCCGACCGCACCGAGATCGAGGCCGACCACGTCCGGTTGGTCGCCGGCGTCGCAGCCGCCGAGCGGGCGGCTGTGCGCACACCGTCGCTGCAGGACGCCGTCGAGGGGATCGACGCCGAGATCGCCGACCGGCGCCGGACCCTGGCCGACCACGAGACGGCCCAGGCGGGTCGTCGTGAGCGTCTGACGACCCTGCGCGAGAACCTGAGTGCCCTCGACGCCGAGGTCCGGGAGGCGACCGGCGGCCGGATGGGCATCGCCGAGCGTCGTCGTGAACTCGCCGAACTCTGTCGCCGCACCCGGATTCTGCGGGAGGCCCGGCGCGAGCTCGACCGGGCCCGCCGGCGACGCGACGAGATCGCCGAGCGGCTCGCCGCCGCCTGCGCGGACGCAGGTTTCTCCGACTCGAACGAGATCCGTGCTGCCGTTGCGTCGCAGGCGCAGATCCGTCAGTGGGAGAAACTTCTCGAGGAGGCGGCGGCGATGCGGGCCGGCGCGGAGGAGACCCTGGCCGATCCCGACGTGTGCTCGGCGCTGGAAGCACCCGAGGTCGACGTGGCCCTGCTGACCGCGGAACTGGTGTCCGCCCGTGCGCGTCGTGACGACGCGGGGAGCGTGAATGCGGTGGCCGCACAACGCCGTACCGATCTCGAGTCCTTCGTCGCGGACTTCTGGGCGGCCCTGGATTCCCTGGCTCCCCTGAAGGCGCGGCATGCGGAGCTGCAGGGTCTCGCCGAACTCGTGAGCGGACGGGGCCAGAACTCGCGGCGGATGTCGCTGCGGTCCTACGTGCTCGCCGCACGGCTCGACGAGGTGCTGGTCGCCGCGTCCGGACGTCTGCGCGAGATGTCCTCGGGGCGTTACGAATTCGTTCACTCGGACGCCGCCGGAGTCCGTGGCCGGCGCGGCGGTCTGGGGATCGAGGTGCGTGACGAGTACACCGGCGTACTACGCGCGACCACCACCCTGTCCGGTGGTGAGACCTTCTTCGCCTCGCTCGCCCTCGCGCTGGGCCTGGCCGACGTCGTCTCCGCCGAATCGGGCGGTCGGGTGCTCGACACGATCTTCATCGACGAGGGCTTCGGCACGCTCGACCCCGAAGCCCTCGACCTCGTCATGGGCGTCCTCGACGACCTCCGCTCCGGCGGTCGCGTCGTCGGCGTCGTCAGTCACGTCGACGAGTTGCGGGCCCGGATCCCGGCCCAACTGCACGTCCTACGCGGTGAACACGGCTCGACGCTGCGGGTGCAGAGTCCGCTCGGCGTGTCGTGAGCAGCCCGATTGTGATGTGCCGGTGAGCATGCGCTAGTCTGGGTTCCGCCCGATGAGCCCCCGTAGCTCAGGGGATAGAGCGTCTGCCTCCGGAGCAGAAGGCCGCAGGTTCGAATCCTGCCGGGGGCACCACAACTGCAAACCCACCCTTTTTGCGTAAACCCACCACCCGTCAGGGCGGTGGGTTTACGCATTTCTGGTGGGTTTGCAGATCAGGCGGGTCAGTTCATCGGCAGCGGCTGCGCGTTGCGCTCGGCCAGCATGGCCTCGATGATCCCGATCTCCTTGTCCTGGGTGCGTTCCATCGCCGACGCGAGGTCGCGGACGTAGGGCTGCGAGACGTTGGCCGGGTTCGCGGCGTACTCCATCATGTGGAGCCCACCCTCGTGGTGGCGAAGCATCAGCTGCAGGAAGGTCGTGTCGACCTCCGGACCGCGCATGGCGCGGAACCGCTCCATCTCGGCCGACGTCGCCATTCCCGGCATGGCCGGCTGCTCGACATCCGCGGCGGGAGTCGACCCGTGGTCCCCATGGCCCATGTCTCCGTGGTCGGAGTCCCCGTGATCGTCACCGGAGGTTTCCGCCGACGAGCCGTGGCCCATCCAGCCCATCGCCTCGCCGGGATTGTTGACGGGCTGGCCCCAGCGGGTCAGCCACGACTGCATCTGGCCGATCTCGTTGCTCTGCGCGGTGAGGATGTCGAAGGCCATGCTGCGCACCTGGGGATCGGTGCCGTGTTCGAGCTCGATAGCGGCCAGCTCGACGCCCTGCTCGTGGTGGCGCGTCATGTCCTGCGCGAATCCGACCGCCGCCGAGTTCGCGGTGGGGGAGTCTTCGCCGGCGGAGTCGTCGGCCAGGCTCGCCTGGATCAGCAGGCCGAGGCCGACACCCACCAGGAGCAGCGCCACCGCGGCGAGTGCGAGAAGGGCCGGGCGCCGGCGCGACGCGGCGGCGGTGGTCGGATCGGTGCTCTCAGGTGTCTCGCTCATGCTCGTTCCTCGCCTGGTCAGCCCGCGGGCATCGGGTTGTTGCCGCCGCCGTCCATGGGCACGGCGTCGGGGCCCGGTGCGCCCTCGTCGGCCGGCGGGGGATTCGACGGATCGAAGCCCGGGATGGCGGTACAGGTGGCCTGGGTCTCCGGGTAGGCCGCGGTCTGCGGGTTCTCCGGGTAGACGCCGGGCATCATGTTGCGACGCAACGAGGTGATGAACTGGTCGACCCGCGGGTCGGTCGCCGAGTCGAGCTTCAGCTGGTGCCCCCAGCTCTGCAGGGAGACCGGCTTGTCGAGGCCGGGGTACGGCGACAGGAACAGGTACTGCTCGCCGCGCACGAGGCGCTTGAGGTAGTCGACGTCCTCGGGCGAAGCCGTGTCGGGGTTGTAGGTGATCCAGACGGCGCCGTGCTCGAGGGCGTGGACAGCGTTCTCCGAGCGCAGCGGGTTCGGGTAGACGACACCGGTACAGGTCGCCCAGATCTCGTCATGCGGGCCACCGAAGGGCGGCGACTGGTCGTAGGCGACGCGCTGGGACGCGTTCACGTGCTTGCCGGCCTGGTAGTAGATCTTCGTGACGCCTTCGATGCCGTTCGACGGGTCCGGGGTCTGCGGCGACGGGACGAACTCGGCGGCCGACTGGACCGCGACGTCGTCCTTCTCGTTGGCACGCTTCTCGTTGAATTTGGGCACGAGGTAGATCGCGAGCCCGGCGAGGAGCCCGATGACCACGACGACCGCGCCGATCAGCATCCAGTCGACCTGACGGCCGGTTGCCGTGGGTACCGACCCGGACTTCTTACGAGCCTTGGGGACGTTGGCCCCTGGTTTGCGCGCCATTGACTTCTTTCCTCATACGACGGGGGTCGCCGTGCGCGCGGGCGGTCGTACCCCCCGACGCGCGCTCGGCGCACACGAGTCTACTGGTGTACTGCACCCGCTCTGGGAGGGTGCGATTATCGATGAGGCGCCCCGGCCAATAGGATGGTGTCCCGTGACTCCCGCCGACCTGGCCGCGCTGCTGCGCGCCGTGACCCTGACCGTGGTCCGCGACCGCGGACTGGACGAGAACCTGGTGCCCGACTCGATCGTCGTCGAGCGCCCCCGTCACGCTGACCACGGCGATTACTCCACCAATGTCGCCCTGCAGCTCGGCAAGCGACTCGGTGTGGCGCCCCGTGAGCTGGCCGGATGGCTCGCCGAGGCCTTCGCCGGTGCCGATGGCATCGCGAAGTCCGAGATCGCGGGTCCCGGCTTCGTGAACATCTGGCTCGGCGCGGCCGCGCAGAACACCGTCGTCGCGAACGTGCTGGAGAAGGGCGAGAGCTACGGCCGGGGCGCAGAGCTGGCCGGCGCGATCATCAACCTCGAGTTCGTCTCGGCCAACCCGACCGGGCCGATCCACCTCGGCGGCACCCGCTGGGCCGCCGTCGGCGACGCTCTCGGCCGCGTGCTGGCCGCCCGCGGCGCGGACGTGACGCGCGAGTACTACTTCAACGACCACGGTGCCCAGATCGACCGCTTCGCGCGTTCGCTGGAGGCCGCGGCGCTGGGCAACCCGACCCCGGAGGACGGCTACGCCGGCGACTACATCGCCGACATCGCCGCCCAGGTCACCGCGAAGGTGCCCGATGTGCTGTCGCAGCCCGAGGCCGACCGGGTCGAGACCTTCCGCTCGATCGGCGTGGACCTGATGTTCGACCACATCAAGCAGAGCCTGCACGACTTCGGCACGGACTTCGACGTCTACACCCACGAGGACAAGATGTTCGCGACGGGCCTCGTCGACCAGTGCATCGAGCAGCTCAAGGGCAACGGCAACCTGTACGAGAACGACGGCGCCTGGTGGCTCAAGTCCACCGACTTCGGTGACGACAAGGACCGCGTCGTCATCAAGAGCGACGGCAACGCCGCCTACATCGCCGGCGACATCGCGTACTACCGCGACAAGCGCAACCGCGGCTTCAACCTGTGCATCTACATGCTCGGCGCCGACCACCACGGCTACATCAGCCGCCTCAAAGCAGCTGCGGCCGCGCTCGGCGACGACCCGGCCACCGTGGAGGTGCTCATCGGCCAGATGGTCAATCTCGTCAAGGACGGCAAGCCGGTGCGCATGTCCAAGCGCGCGGGCACGGTCATCACGCTCGACGACCTCGTCGACGCCGTCGGGGTCGACGGTGCGCGGTATTCGCTGATCCGCTCGTCGGTTGACGTCAACATCGACATCGACCTCGACCTGCTGACCAAGCAGTCCAACGACAACCCGGTGTACTACGTGCAGTACGCGCACGCCCGGATGTCGGCGCTGGCGCGCAACGCCGCCGACCTCGGCGTGGTGTCCGCGCTCGATCACCTCGACCTGCTCGACGACCCGGCCGAGGGTGAATTGATCCGCACCATCGGCGATTTCGACGAAGTCGTCGCCACCGCGGCCACCCTGCGCGAGCCGCACCGCGTGTGCCGCTACCTCGAGGTCCTCGCCGGCACCTACCACCGCTTCTACGCGAAGTGCCGCGTCTTGCCCCAGGGCGACGAGGAGGTGGCCGACATCCATCGCGCCCGCCTCGCCCTGTGTGAGGCCACGCGTCAGGTCCTGGCCAACGGCCTCGGCCTGGTCGGCGTCAGCGCTCCGGAGCAGATGTGAGCGCGCACCCGGCCGGTCCTCGGCACGCCGAACTGCTCGCCGCGCCGCATCTCGCGCAGCGACCCAACGATCCGGCCGTCCTCGCCGCGATCCCGCCCCAGGTGTGGCCCCGCAACGCCGCTCGCGACGACTCGGGCGAGCTGCGCATCGCCGGGGTCCCCGTCGGCGAGCTCGCCGACGAGTTCGGCACGCCGGCGTTCATCGTCGACGAGGCGGACTTCCGGTCACGCTGCCGCGACATGATGGCCGCGTTCGGCCCCTACGGGCGGGTGCACTACGCGTCGAAGGCGTTCCTGTGCAGCGAGGTGGCCCGCTGGGTCGACCAGGAGGGACTCTCCCTCGACGTGTGCAGCGGCGGCGAACTCGCCATCGCACTGCGCGCGGGCTTCCCCGCCGAACGAATCGCGTTGCACGGCAACAACAAGAGTGTCGAAGAGCTGACTGCCGCGGTCGATGCCGGGATCGGTCAT
Organism: Gordonia westfalica; assembly: GCF_900105725.1. NCBI lineage: Bacteria > Bacillati > Actinomycetota > Actinomycetes > Mycobacteriales > Gordoniaceae > Gordonia > Gordonia westfalica. The sequence goes on along the minus strand of NZ_FNLM01000034.1, from coordinate 1,853,656 downwards.
GTGGTGCTCGACTCGATGATCGAGATCGACCGCCTCGACGAGATCTCCGGTGAGCGGGGCGTCGTCACCGACGTGCTCGTCCGCGTCACCGTCGGCGTCGAGGCGCACACCCACGAGTTCATCTCGACCGCCCACGAGGACCAGAAGTTCGGCTTCGCCCTCGCCGGTGGCGTCGCGATGCAGGCGATCCGCCGGGTCTTCGCGACCGAGAACCTTCGCCTCGTCGGTCTGCACAGCCACATCGGCTCGCAGATCTTCGACATGGACGGCTTCGAACTCGCCGCCCACCGCGTGCTCGGGCTGCTCCGCGACGTCGTCGGCGAGTTCGGCGTCGAGAAGACCTCGCAGATGTCGATCGTGGATCTCGGTGGGGGACTGGGTATCTCGTACCTCGAAGAAGAGCGTCCGCTGCCGGTGGAGAAGGTCGCGGAGACCCTCGCCGACATCGTCCGCCGCGAGTCCGCCGCCGTGGGCCTGCCGATGCCGATCATCGCCGTCGAGCCCGGCCGGGCGATCGCCGGACCCGGCACGATCACCCTCTACCGCGTGGGCACCGTCAAGGACGTGGCGCTCGGCGGTGGGGCCACCCGCCGCTACATCTCCGTCGACGGCGGGATGAGCGACAACATCCGTACGGTCCTGTACCAGGCCGAGTACGACGTCCGATTGGTCTCGCGGGTGTCCGATGCACGTGCGGTCGTCTGCCGAGTGGTCGGAAAGCATTGCGAGAGCGGCGACATCGTGATCAAGGACTGCTGGCTGCCCGAGGACCTGGGTCCCGGTGACCTCATCGCGGTGGCCGCCACCGGCGCATACTGCTACTCGATGTCGAGCCGGTACAACATGACCATGCGGCCGCCGGTCGTGGCCGTGTCCGACGGGCGGGCCCGGCTGATGCTGCGGCGCGAGACCATCGACGACTTCCTCGGCCTGGAGGTGAGCTCGTGACCGGATCTGTTCAGAACACAAGCGATTCAAGCGAGGTGAATGCCGTGCGACCCATCGGGGTGGCGGTACTCGGGATGGGAAATGTCGGCGCCGAGGTGGTGCGAATCATCACCGAGAACGCCGGCGATCTGCGATCGCGCGTGGGTGCGCCCGTGGAGATCCGCGGCGTCGCCGTGCGAGATCTCAACCGCCCGCGCAAGATCGGCCAGGATCTGCTGACCGACGATCCCGCGGCGCTCGTCGCCCGCGACGACGTCGACATCGTCGTCGAACTCATGGGCGGCATCGACCCGGCCCGTGCGCTGATCCGTTCCGCGCTCGAGAGCGGCAAGTCGGTCGTCACCGCCAACAAGGCGCTGCTCGCCGAGTACACCGGCGAGCTCGCGACCGCGGCCGCCGACGCGAAGGTCGACCTCTACTTCGAGGCCGCCGTCGCGGGTGCCATCCCGGTCGTGCGTCCGCTGATGCAGTCGCTCGCCGGTGACACCGTCGAGCGTGTGGCCGGAATCGTCAACGGCACAACCAATTTCATCCTCTCGGCGATGGACGAGACCGGTGCCGACTATGCCGACACGCTCGCCGAGGCGGGGCGTCTCGGATACGCCGAGGCCGATCCGACGGCCGACGTCGAGGGTTACGACGCCGCGGCCAAGGCCGCGATCCTCGCGTCCATCGCGTTCCACACCCGTGTCACCGCCGCCGACGTGCACCGCGAGGGCATCTCGTCGGTCACCTCGGCCGACCTGGTCGCCGCCAAGAAGTTCGACTGCACGATCAAGCTGCTGTCGATCTGTGAGCGTGTGCGCGACGAGCACGGCGGACAGCGCATCTCGGCCCGCGTCTACCCGGCGCTGATCCCGCTGACCCATCCGCTCGCCACCGTCAACGGTGCGTTCAACGCGGTGGTCGTGGAGGCGGAGAACGCCGGCCGGCTGATGTTCTACGGCCAGGGTGCAGGCGGTTCCCCGACCGCGTCGGCCGTGCTCGGCGACATGGTCATGGCTGCGCGCAACCGGGTGCACGGTGGCCGCGGGCCGCTGGAGTCGACCTACGCGTCGCTGCCGATCGCGCCGATCGACGACGTGCCGACCCGCTACTACATCTCGATGCGCGTCTCCGACCGGCCGGGTGTGCTCGCTCAGGTCGCCGGTGAGTTCACCAAGCGTTCGGTGAGCATCGCCGCGGTGCGCCAGGAGGGGGCGGGCGACGACGCCCGCCTGATCGTGGTGACCCATCGGGCCCCCGACCGTGCGCAGTCGGATTGTGTTGCGGCGCTAGAAGACATGGACGCCGTCATCAAGGTGTCGAGTGTGTTGCGATTGGAAGGTACCGATGACTGAGACGACTTCTGGGCCCGTGCACCGCGCGTGGCCCGGCCTGATCGAGGCATACCGTTCGCGGCTGCCCGTCGCCGACGACTGGAAGGTCGTCACCCTGCTCGAGGGTGGCACCCCGCTGATCAGCGCCCCGTACCTGTCGTCGCTGACCGGTTGTGAGGTCTACCTCAAGGTCGAGGGTCTCAACCCGACCGGTTCGTTTAAGGACCGCGGCATGACCATGGCCGTGAGCAACGCGGTCAACAACGGCAAGAAGGCCGTGCTGTGCGCCTCGACGGGCAACACCTCCGCCTCGGCGGCGGCCTATGCCACCCGTGCCGGCATCACCTGCGCAGTGCTCATCCCGCAGGGCAAGATCGCGATGGGCAAGCTCGCCCAGGCGGTCATGCACGGCGCCAAGATCATCCAGGTGCAGGGCAACTTCGACGACTGCCTCGAACTCGCCCGCAAGGTCACGGCGGAGTTCGGCGAGATCGAGCTCGTGAACTCGGTCAACCCGGCCCGCATCGAGGGCCAGAAGACGGCGGCGTTCGAGATTGTCGACGTCCTCGGACGGGCACCCGACGTGCACGCGCTGCCCGTCGGCAACGCCGGCAACATCACGGCCTACTGGAAGGGCTACACCGAGTACCACGCCGACGGCGTGTCGTCGTCGGTGCCGCGCATGCTCGGCGTGCAGGCCGCCGGTGCCGCCCCGCTGGTGAACGGCGCTCCCGTCAAGGAGCCGGAGACCATCGCGACCGCGATCCGTATCGGCTCGCCCGCGAGCTGGAACCAGGCCGTCGCCGCCAAGGAGGAGTCGAACGGCCAGTTCCGCGCGGCCACCGACGAGAAGCTGCTCGAGGCCTACCGGCTGGTCGCGGGCAAGGAAGGCGTCTTCGTGGAGCCGGCATCCGCGGCGAGCGTGGCCGGTCTCCTCGCGGCACGTGCCGACGGCTGGATCGAGGCCGGCTCGACCGTGGTGTGCACCGTGACCGGTAACGGCCTGAAGGACCCGGACACGGCTCTGGCCGGTATCCCCGAGGTCGAGGCGATCCCGGTCGATCCGGTGGCGGTGGCCAATGCCCTCGGTGTCGGCTGAGTCCGCCGGGGTCGAGGAGATGACGCAGAACGGCGAGATGACACAGCCCGGGGTGGCGACGCGACAGCTACCGGTGGGCGTCTCGGCGCGCGTCCGGGTGCCGGCGTCGAGCGCCAACCTCGGGCCGGGATTTGACTGTCTGGGCATCGCTTTGGGCATCTACGACGAGGTGATCGTCGAAACCGTCGAGGCCGGGGTCGTTCTCGACGTCGAGGGGGAGGGCTCGGCCGACGTGCCCCGCGACGAGTCCCATCTCGTCGTGCGTGCCCTCAATCGCGGTCTCGCGCACGCCGGTGTGTCCGCACCCGGCCTGAAGTTGCGCTGCGTCAACCAGATTCCACATTCGCGGGGCCTCGGGTCGTCGGCCGCGGCGGCGGTCTCCGGCCTCGCCGCCGCCTCCGGCCTGATCTCGGCCGCGGGATTCGGCGTGGGCCTGTCCGCCGACGAACTGGTTCAGCTCTCCAGCGAGTTCGAGGGGCACCCGGACAACGCCGCCGCGAGCGTCCTGGGTTCGGTCGTCGTCACGTGGACGGAGACCTCGGACGAGGTGAGCTCCTATCACGCTCACCGACTGTCGGTGCACCCCGACGTGTGCGCGACCGTGTTCGTCCCCGACACCGAGTCGTCGACGTCGTTCACGCGCGGCCTGCTGCCGGATGAGGTGCCGCGCGCCGATGCGATCTTCAATCTGAGCCGCGCCGCGCTCGCCGTCGTGGCGCTGACCTCGGATCCGCGCAAGCTCATGGCCGCTTCCGCGGACCGGTTGCACCAGCCCTATCGTGCGTCGGCGATGGTGCCGACCAGCGAACTCGTCGCCGAGCTGCGCGCTCGCGGGCACGCCGCGACGGTCTCCGGCGCCGGCCCGACGGTGCTGGTGCTGGGTACCGCGCCGATTCCGGCCGACATCCGGGTGGTCGCGCAGGGTCTCGGTTTCACCACCCACTCGGTGGCCATCGCCGGCGGGGTCGACATCAGCGCAGGCTGAGGTCGTCGCGCTCGCACACTGAGCGTTTCGTTCCCGGGCCCGGTGGGAATACCTTATGGGCAACGGACGTTGGGGAAACAGTGTGACGTTGGGGAAACAGTGTTCGGCGGTCTCTCGCGCCGACGATCACGAATGCCGATCGGTGTCCTCATTTGGCACTTTCGGCGTGTTGCCCCTATCATGCGAACGGGGTTAACATATTCTGGTCTAGCCGCGCGGGCTTGTCCTGCCGTGCTTCTCATCCATCACCGATCGGGGAGACCGATCGTATCCGGCCGGGGTCGTGGGTCTCTGTCGACGGTGCCGAAGCACGGGGTGGCTCCCGAGCACGCTCGCAGCGGGACCGAACATCTCTCTGACCGTTCACCCCTACCGTCCAACGCGGACGGACTCCCTCGCGTACACAGCAGGGAAACGTAGACCTCACGCAGCTTCCGTCTGCGGGAGGAACGAAAGGACTTCCGTGACAGATACGGACCTGATCACCGCACCTGCCGAGCAGGAATCCGCGGGTTCGGCCGGCCCTGACTCGGGGCAACCGGCCAAGACACGCGCTCGCGCAGCCCGTACCGGCCTGTCCGGCATGGTGCTCAGCGAACTGCGGACCGTTGCCGGTGAGCTCGGCATCAAGGGCACGTCCGGCATGCGCAAGGGCGACCTGATCGCCGCCATCAAGGAGCGCCAGGCGGGCGGTTCCGCCGCCAAGAGTGCAGAGCCCAAGAACTCCGAGGCCACGGCTGCAGAAGCCAAGGCCCCTGCAGCCAAGAGTGCCGAGGCCGAGGCCCCAGAAGCCGAGAGCCCAGAAACCAAGAGCCCAGAAGCCAAGAGCCCAGAAGCCAAGAGTCCGGAGGCCAAGAGTCCGGAGGCCAAGACCGAGACCAGGCGCCGGAGCGCCAAGGCCTCGTCCGAGGACGGGCAGCTGTCGATCGTCGAGTCCGCCGATGAAGGTGACTCCGGTCGGGCGCCCCGCTCGGCGGGCAAGAAGAAGGAGGCCCCCGAGGCCGGCGAGCAGAAGGCCGACGCCAAGGGCGAAACTCCCAAGGGTGGTGACTCCGAGGGCGGCGAGCAGCGCAATCGCCGCAACCGGAACCAGAACCGGGACAACCAGAGCCGGGACAACCAGAACCGCGAGGGCGGCCAGAACCGCGGGGGCGGCCAGAACCGCGACAACCGCGACAATCGCGATGACGACGAGGACGGCGGCGGTCGTCGCCGCGGACGCCGGTTCCGCGAGCGTCGTCGTGGGCGCGACCGCGACGGCGGCCAGAACGAGCCGCAGGTCTCCGAAGACGACGTGTTGCAGCCCGTCGCCGGCATCCTCGACGTGCTCGACAACTACGCCTTCGTCCGTACCTCGGGTTACCTGGCCGGTTCCAACGACGTCTATGTGTCGATGAACCTGGTGCGCAAGAACGGACTTCGACGCGGCGACGCGATCACCGGTGCGGTCAAGGTGCCGCGCGAGGGTGACCAGCAGAACCAGCGCCAGAAGTTCAACCCGCTGGTTCGCCTCGACACCGTCAACGGCGGTGACGTGGAGGCGGCGAAGAAGCGTCCGGAGTTCAACAAGCTCACCCCGCTATACCCCAACCAGCGTCTGCGCCTGGAGACCACGCCGGAGCGCCTGTCGACCCGCGTGATCGACCTGATCATGCCGATCGGCAAGGGACAGCGTGCGCTGATCGTGTCGCCGCCCAAGGCCGGTAAGACGACGATCCTGCAGGACATCGCCAACGCGATCACCATCAACAACCCGGAATGCCACCTCATGGTGGTCCTCGTCGACGAGCGTCCCGAAGAGGTCACCGACATGCAGCGTTCGGTGAAGGGCGAGGTCATCGCCTCGACCTTCGATCGTCCGCCGTCAGACCACACCTCGGTCGCCGAGCTCGCCATCGAGCGCGCCAAGCGTCTCGTCGAGAGCGGCAAAGACGTTGTGGTGCTTCTGGACTCGATCACCCGTCTGGGTCGCGCGTACAACAACGCGTCGCCGGCGTCGGGCCGAATCCTCTCCGGTGGTGTCGATTCGACCGCCCTGTACCCGCCGAAGCGGTTCCTCGGTGCGGCACGCAACATCGAGAACGGCGGATCGCTGACCATCATCGCCACCGCGATGGTCGAGACCGGTTCGACCGGTGACACGGTCATCTTCGAGGAGTTCAAGGGCACCGGCAACGCCGAGCTCAAGCTCGATCGCAAGATCTCCGAGCGTCGGGTGTTCCCCGCGGTCGACGTCAACCCGTCGGGCACCCGTAAGGACGAACTCCTGCTCTCGCCGGATGAGTTCGCGATCGTGCACAAGCTGCGCCGTCTGTTGTCCGGGCTCGATTCGCAGGCGGCGATCGACCTGCTGATCAGCCAGCTCAAGAAGACCAAGACGAACATCGAGTTCCTGATGTCGGTCCAGAAGACCGCTCCGGGAGCCGGTGGCAACGACGACTGACGTCGAGCAGTCGGCGAACAGCAACCAACCGACGGCCCCTTCCCGCATGGTGCGGGACGGGGCCGTCGGCGTTCAGGACGTCAGGTCGCCGGTCAGGTGATCCCATGCCTCGTATGCTGCGCGGGTGACGGCCCCGGTGAGGGTGACGACCAGGCAACAGCGTGAGCGGCGGTCGTAGATCTCCACGGCCGCGGTGGGTCCCCAGGCGCCCTGCGACCAGGTGACCCGGCATTGCTCGACGTGGTTGAAGTTGACCATCACCCGGGTGCTGCCGGACGCGAGCACCATCTGCCCCCGATGCTCGCGGGCGCCGTCGAGCCGGTCCTGGCACATCTGCATGCATCCCGGGGCCGCCGCCGCGACGGTCACCGTCATCCCGAGCAGGGCGGCATGTTCCAGTGAGGCGATCACGCGGCGGGTGTCGACCCGCACGCCGCTGGGACCGGTGGCCTGTGACAGCGACCGGAGCCGAGAGGTACCGCCGTCGCGGAGGATCGAGTCGAACAGGCCGATCTGGTCGGTGTCGTGGCGGCCGGGGAGTGCGGCCGGGATGAACTCCGGCCCGAGAAACGCGGCCCCCGGGGAAGCAGACTCGGACGCGGTGCCCGGACCGTGTCCGGCCGGTACCGACGTGGACAGTGACACTGGGTCGAAGGCCAGGAGGGACTCGAAGGCCAGGCGATCGGAGTTCTCGGTCAGATACGTCGCGTGCGCGGTGTTGCCGAGTGAGTCGAACAGCCGAAGCGTGGGCGGCACCTGGGCGACGGGGTCGGTCTGCAGCATCGACGACAACCGGGAGGGATTGAGCCGCAACGAGATCTGCTCGGCACCGACGCAGAGCGGTCCGCCGAGCGGACTCGGGGCGCCGTGTACGCCGACCGCGTTCATGATCACCGGTCCGGCGACCGTGACACCGACGACCTCGCCGAGCGAGGGGAGCCGCCCGGCGATGCCGTCGATGTCCGAACTGATCGATGAGTCGCCGAAACCCGGTGTGCCGAGCAGGGTCTCGAGGTCGCTCGGCGGGGTCGGGTCGTCGGTGAAGTCGGGCACGGCGAGCTCGGGTGTCAGCTCAGTAGACGTCGCGGACGTAGCGTCCCGCCGCGCGGAGTGCGTCGACATAGTCGCGAGCGCCGTCGGCGTCGAGACCGCCGTGCTCGGCGACGATCTCGTGCAGCGCGGCGTCGACATCGCCTGCCATCGTGGCGGCGTCGCCGCACACGTAGACGTGGGCGCCCTTGTCGAGCCAGGCGAACAGATCTGCTCCGTTCTCGCGCATCCGGTCCTGCACGTAGACCTTGTGGTCCTGGTCGCGGGAGAAGGCGAGGTCCAGGCGGTCGAGCAGGCCGTCGGTGACGAAACGATCGATCTCGTCGGCGTACAGGTAGTCGGTGTCGCGATGCTGGTCACCGAAGAACAGCCAGTTCTGGCCACTCGAACCGTCGGTCGCCCGGTGGTGGAGGAAGCCGCGGAACGGTGCGATGCCGGTTCCGGGGCCGATCATGATGGCCGGCGCGTCGCCCTCGGGGAGGCGGAACGTCTTGTTGGGGGAGATGAAGACGTTGACGGTGTCACCGGGCGCGCAGCGGTCGGCGAGGTGCGTCGAGCAGACGCCGCCGCGTTCGCGCTCCTCGGCGACGTAACGGACGGTCGCCATCGTGATGTGCACGGTGCCCGCGTGGACGGTGGGGCTCGACGAGATCGAGTACTCGCGGTGGGCCAGCGGGCTGAGCTCCTCGAGGAGTTCCTCGGGGGCGAAGTGGAGGGTCGGATCGATGTTCAGCAGGTCGAGGACGTCACGACCGCGCAGCCACGCGTCGAGTGCCTGTGCGTCGCCGGCCCCGATCAGGCGGGTCAGCTCGGCATGGCCGGTCCGCTCCGCCACGGCCTTGGCGAGATACTTTGACGGGCAACCGATCTCGTAGCGTGTGGAGAGTGCCTCGCGCAGGCTGTAGGTGGCCTTGCGGTCGGCGATGATCTCGTCTCCGGCGGCACCGAGGCGATCGAGCAGGAGGTCCACCAGGGCCGGGTCGTTGACCGGCGTGATGCCGATGCCGTCGCCGGGCTCGTAGGTGATGCCGCTGTCACCGAGGGAGATCTCGAGGTGCCGGACCTCCTTGGCCGATCCCGGTCCCGACAGGATGGTGTTGGTCACGATCGTCGCGGGGTACGGGTTCCGGCGATTCCACGGTGACCGGGCCGGCTTGCGCCGTGCGGGTGCGGTCTGCGGCGTCGACGACTCATCCGGGGTGGTGCGCAGTGGAGTGCTGGTACCGGCCGAAGCGGCGTCGTACATCGAGGATCCTTCGTGGTCGCGGGGGTTTCATACGGAGGGTTTGCCGTCGGCCACCGTACTATCTTTAGGGCACCCTTACGACCCTTCCGGAGTGTGATGTTCTCCGGGGAATCGAACCCGGGAATCAACCAGGAGTCGTCGATGTTGAGACACCTGCGACCGCCGCGTCCGCGATTTCCGTCGCGAATGGCGCACATGGCATACTGAGCGGTCGAGTCCGGTTCCGGTTCACACCGTCGACAGGCGACGGTGACCCGGCGACCACAGAAAGGGACAGCCAGCATGAAGCAGGGAATCCACCCCGAGTACGCGGCGACCACCGTCGTCTGCGGCTGCGGCAACACGTTCGAGACCCGCAGCACCGCTGCCAACGGTCGCGTGAACGTCGAAGTCTGCTCGCAGTGCCACCCGTTCTACACGGGCAAGCAGAAGATCCTCGACACCGGCGGCCGTGTCGCCCGGTTCGAGAAGCGCTACGGCAAGCGCGCCAAGTAGACCACGCTGCGACGCCCGCCCGACGCCGAGTCGGGACGGGCGTCGTTTGTGTTTGGTCGGCATGTCCCGATTCGAGGTAGCCCGATCCCGGGTGGTTCGCCGGAGATGACCCCGGCAGTGAGTTCCGTCTCTACAAGTGAGGTTCGCAGTGAGTACGCAGAGTCCGTCGGCCATCGATGACATCCTGGCCGAACACTCCGGTCTCGAGCGGCAGCTGTCCGATCCGGCGCTCCACGACGACCCGGCCGCAGCCCGCCGGGTGGGAAAGCGGTTCGCCGAACTCGCCCCGGTGATGTCGACCTACAACAAGCTCAAGGCGGCCCGCGAGGACCTCGAGGCGGCGCGTGAACTCGCGGCCGACGATTCGTCGTTCGCCGCCGAGATCCCAGCCCTGGAGGCGACCGTCGAGGAACTCGACGCGACGCTCACCGACCTGCTCGCCCCGCGCGACCCCCACGACAGCGATGACGTGGTGCTCGAGATCAAGTCCGGCGCCGGTGGCGAGGAGTCCGCGCTGTTCGCGTCGGATCTGGCGCGCATGTACCTCAAGTACTGCGAACGGCACGGATGGAAGGTGCAGACCCTCGGCGTCACCGAATCCGACCTAGGGGGCTACAAAGAGGCGACCTTCTCGATCAAGTCCAAGGAGACGGTCCGGGACGGCGTGTGGTCGCGACTCAAGTTCGAGGGCGGCGTCCACCGTGTGCAGCGTGTGCCGGTGACCGAGTCCCAGGGGCGTATCCACACCTCGGCGGCCGGAGTGCTGATCTATCCCGAGCCCGAAGAGGTCGCCGAGGTCGCGATCGACGAATCCGACCTGCGCATCGACGTCTACCGGTCGTCGGGCAAAGGCGGTCAGGGCGTGAACACCACCGACTCGGCCGTGCGCATCACACACCTGCCCACCGGAATCGTGGTGACCTGCCAGAACGAGCGGTCGCAGCTCCAGAACAAGGCCCGCGCCATGCAGGTCCTCGCCGCCCGCCTCCAGTCCGCGGCGGAGGAGGAGGCCGAGGCGGCCGCTGCCGAGGGCCGGGCCGCGCAGATCCGTACCGTCGACCGGTCCGAGCGCATCCGCACCTACAACTTCCCGGAGAACCGCATCACCGATCACCGCATCGGATACAAGGCGAACAACCTCGACGCGGTGCTCGCCGGCGACATGGACAACCTCCTCGACGCGCTGGTCGCCGCCGAGCGCCAGGCCCGCATGGAAGCCGAATAACCCCTATGTCGGACGCGCCGGCCCGGGTGGCCGACGAAATCCGCAGTGCCACGGCGCAACTGGCCGCCGCCGGGATCGACTCGGCGCGACGCGACGCCGACTGGCTCATGGCGCACGTCCTCGGCTGCGATCCGGGCCGCCTGATCGTCATCGACACGATCGACGACGATGATCTGCGGGAGTTCCGTGCGGCCGTCGACCAGCGGTCGCGGCGAATCCCGTTGCAGCACATCGTCGGCACCGCGGCCTTCGGTCCGCTCGAGCTGGCCGTCGGGCCGGGTGTCTTCATCCCCCGCCCGGAAACCGAGTACCTGCTCGAATGGGCGTCGTCGGCCGCGGGAAGCATGTCCGCTCCGGTCCGGATCGTCGATCTGTGCAGCGGTAGCGGTGCGCTCGCCATCGCCCTGGCGACGATGGTCGAATCCGCGCGCGTGACGGCCGTAGAGATGGACGACGCCGCATTGAAATGGTTGCGGCGCAACGTCGCCGATGCTCCGTCGGAGGTGGGGGAGCGGCTCGAGGTGGTGGCCGCCGACGTCACCGATGCCGCGCGGATCGCCGGGACGATCCCGGCCGGCAGCATCTCGATCGTCGTCACCAATCCGCCCTACGTCCCCCTCCGCTCGGAGGTCGGACCCGAGGTGGCCCACGATCCGGCCCGCGCCGTCTTCGGCGGCGACGACGGGATGAGCGTGATCGTGCCGATGGTGCCGGTCATCGCGAGCATGCTCTCCGTCGGTGGGCTCGTCGGCATCGAGCACGACGACACGACCTCGGACGCCGTCGTCGACTGCCTGCGCGCCCACGGTGCGTTCGACGAGGTGACCGCCCACACCGATCTGGCGGGCCGACCCCGCTTCGTGACCGCGCGCCGCATCGGCGCAGGCGCGTCTCGCGGAATGCCCGACCGTCGTCCATGACAGGATGGACGGGTGAGCATTGTTTTCGACTGCAACGACCCGCAGAGCCGTTCGGCGGGCATTCGCGCGGCCGTCGGGGCGGCGAAGGCGGGACGCCTGGTGGTGGTCCCCACCGACACGCTCTACGGAGTCGGTTGCGACGCCTTCGATTCCGACGCCGTCGGTTCGCTGCTCGCGGCGAAACATCGCGGCCGGGACATGCCGGTGCCGGTTCTCGTCGGCTCCTGGCAGTCCATCGACGGACTCGTGCTGTCCGTGCCGCAGGCCGCCCGTGACCTGATCGAGGCGTTCTGGCCCGGTGGACTGAGTCTCGTTGTCCGCCAAGCACCTTCACTCGCCTGGGATCTCGGTGACACCGACGGCACGGTGATGCTGCGCATGCCGCTGCACCCGGTCGCGATCGAGCTGCTGCGCGAGGTCGGGCCGATGGCGGTCTCGAGCGCGAACGTGTCGGGCCGCCCGCCGGCCACCACCGCCGACGAGGCCCGCGAACAGCTCGGCGACGAGATCTCGGTCTACCTGGACGGCGGACCCGCGCCGGCCGCGCAGGCGTCGACGATCGTCGACGTCTCGGGCGCGGAGCCGCGCATCCTGCGCGAGGGTGCCATCACCGCCGAGGCCGTGGCCGAGGTCCTCGACGTCGATCTCGCCGCTCTGCGTGGGTGAGATCCCGTCGGGCATCGGATCGACGGGTGACCCGCAGATCGACGCACTGATCGAACGCGAGTCGACGCGCCGCCGGACGTGGCTGCAGTTGCTCGCGAGCGAGACCGAACCCACGCCCGGAGTGCGGGCCGCGATGGCCTCGGCCTTCGACGCGAAGTACGCCGAGGGGCGGCCGGGTGCGCGCTATCACGGTGGTTGCGAGGTCGCCGACGAACTCGAGGACGTCGCGACCGCCCGGGCGCGGGATCTCTTCGGCGCCGGCTACGCCGACGTCCAGCCGCTGTCGGGGAGCGCGGCGAATCTCGCGGTCCACGCCGCTTTCGCCCAACCGGGCGACCCGGTACTCGCCCTCCGGCTCGAGCACGGCGGCCATCAGACCCACGGGTCACGCGCCAACTTCTCCGGCCGCTGGTTCTCGCCGCTGCACTACGAGGTCCGACGTGACGACGAACTCATCGACTACGACCAGGTCCGGGAGCTGGCCCTGGTACACCGGCCACGTCTCCTCGTCGCGGGCGCGACGGCGTACTCGCGCTCCTTCGACTATCCGCTCCTCCGGGAGATCGCCGACGACGCGGAGTGCATCCTGCTGGTCGACGCGGCGCACCTCGCCGGTCACGTCGCCGCCGGTCTCCTGCCGTCGCCGGTGCCGCACGCCGACGTCGTGACCTTCTCGACCAACAAGGTGTTCCGCGGACCGCGCGGCGGCGTCGTCTTGGCGCGGGCCGAACACGCCGACGCGCTGTGCAAGGCCGTCCATCCGTTCGTCCAGGGCGGTCCGTCCATGCACACGATCGCCGCGAAGGCGGTCACCTTCCACGACGCGGGCACCGAGGACTTCGCCTCCTACGTCCGGGAGAGTGCCCACAACGCGCGCACGCTCGCCGACGCGCTGACCGAACGCGGATTGCGCGTCGTCTCCGGCGGCACCGACACCCATCTGGCGGTGGTCGACGTGTCCGCGCTCGGCATCTCCGGGGCCCGGGCGCAGGATCGTCTCAACAGAGCCGGGATCGTCGTCGACAAGGCGGTACTGCCCTTCGACGAACGTCCGGTCTCGGAGGGGTCCGGCATCCGCGTCGGGACCACCGCGGCCACCTCACGGGGGCTGACGCCGGCCGTGATCCCGGCGCTCGCCGACGCGATGCTGGCCGCGATGTCGACCGAGGATCTCTCGGCACACGAACGGATCCACCGTGAGATCAGCGACCTCGCATGCGGGTAGCGTTGTCCGGGTGTCCGATACGCCCCCAGCGACCACCGCGGCGGAAGTGGTGAGCCGATGATCGACGCCGCGGTGCTCGCGGCCGCGACCGACGGGGGAGGGACCGGTGTCCCGCTGCGCGAGTTGCTGCTCGTCGGGCTCACCGCCGCCGCGATGACGTACCTGCTGACCTCGGCGGTGCGGGTGTTCGCGATCAAGGCGGGCGCGGTGGCCGTGCCCCGCGTCCGCGACGTCCATGTCATCCCGACCCCGCGTCTGGGCGGCCTCGGCATGTTCGGCGGGGTGGTGGCCGGCATCGCGCTCGCCGCCAACCTGCCCGCGCTCAACCGGGGTTTCGCGTACACCACCGACATGACCGCGGTGATCACCGCGGGCACGGTGATCGTCCTGGTCGGGGTCGTCGACGACCGGTGGGGACTCGACGCCCTGACGAAGTTCGTCGGACAGCTCACCGCCGCCGGTGTGCTGGTGCTCCTCGGGATCTCGTGGATCCAGCTACCCGTGCCGTTCGCCGACATCGGGACCATCGTCCTGGACCCGCTGCAGGCGGGCCTGCTCACGGTGGCCATCACGGTGGCGACCATCAACGCGATCAACTTCGTCGACGGCCTGGACGGTCTGGCCGCCGGGCTGGGACTGATCGCGGCATCGGCGATCTGCATGTTCTCGCTCGGTCTGCTCCGCGACCAGGGCGGCGACGTCAGCTACTACCCGCCGGCACTCATCGCCGTCGCGCTGGCCGGGGCGTGCCTGGGATTCCTGCCGCACAACTTCTCGCCCGCCCGCATCTTCATGGGCGACTCGGGGGCGATGCTGATCGGGCTGATGCTCGCCGCGGCGTCGACGAGCGCGTCCGGCCGCATCGCGGTGAACGCCTATGGCCCGGCGGACATCTTCACCCTGCTGTCACCGTTGTTCCTGGTGGCGGCAGTGGTCTTCATCCCCATGCTCGACATGCTGCTCGCGGTGATCCGCCGCACCCGTGCGGGCGTCGGTTTCTACACCCCAGACAAGATGCACCTGCACCACCGATTGCTCGAACTCGGACATTCCCAGCGTCGCGTCGCGCTGATCATCTACCTCTGGGTCGGCGTCCTGGCGTTCTCCGCCGCGGCGAGCACCCTCTTCCCGCTGTCGGTGGTCGCGCCCATGTTCGGCGCGGGACTGGTGGTGGCGATGCTGGTCACCATGGCGCCGCGGCTGCATCGCCGATTCGCCGAGCTGCGCACCGCGACCAAGGCATTTCGCTGATCTTTGCGTATGCTCCGTACCCGAGACGTGTGCGGAGCGAGCGCACCCTCGGTAAGGGGACGGTAAATATCGTGTACTATCGCCTGTAGTAGTTGTGGGGAGGGTGACGGCGGCGCACATGTGCCGCGTCGTGACAACCACGACACATACCCCCGGTGAGACCGCCGGGGCGGTGTTGGTAGGGTCACACCAAACGCGAGCTGATGCCCGGCGGCCAATGGCTGCTGCGCGCCCGCGGGTGCCCCGTGCCGTCGGTATGGATTCAACGAGCTGAGGAGAGGGACATGGAGACTTCTGCCCCTGATTCGGCCCCCGTCTATCCCCAGGCGCCCACCGGTCTGCGTCGGCCGGCACTCATCGCCGGCGGTCTGACCCTCGTGGTCGCGGTGGTCTCGATTCTCGTCGGGCACCCGCTCTTCGCAGTGTTCTTCCTGCTCGGAATCGCGGCGATCCTCGTCAACGCACTGCTGGTGAAGCGTGCGGTCGATGCGGTCACCGCCGAGCTGAACCCCCGCAAAACTGCTCTTGCTCTCAACTCCGCCATGCGACTGGGTGCCATCACGGCGCTCGCGCTGCTGGCGGCGTTTCTGGTCCAACCCGACGGGTTGGGCGCGATGTTCGGACTCGCCATCGGCCAGGTGGTCTTGGTGCTGAACACGGTCATTCCGGTGATGAAAGGACTTCGTAGCCAACCATGACGACCGCCTTCTACCTAGCCGCAGAGGATGGAGAATCATCCATCCAGGTGGGTCATTACACCAAGTTCGAGCTCTTCGGGCTGACCTTCAACCTGGAGACCATCATCGCCACGGCGCTTGCGGCGGCGATCATGCTCGCGCTGGCGTTCTACCTGAAGTCCAAGGTCACCTCGACCGGCGTGCCGTCGGGTGTGCAGCTCTTCTGGGAGACGGTCACCGTCCAGATGCGCGGCCAGGTCGAGAGCGCCATCGGCATGAAGGTCGCCCCGTACGTCCTGCCGCTGGCCGTCTCGCTGTTCACCTTCATCCTGATCTCCAACTGGTTGTCGATCCTGCCGGTGCAGGTCGGTCACCACGAGATCCTCAAGCCGCCGGCCGCGGACGTGAACTTCGCCTACGCGCTCGCGCTGTTCGTCTTCGTCTGGTACCAGGCGGCCGGCTTCAAGCAGCGCGGCCTGCTGGGTCACCCGAAGCGCATCCTGAAGGGCCACGTCACCTTCCTCGCGCCGATCAACGTGATCGAGGAGTTCACCAAGCCGATCTCGCTCTCGCTGCGACTCTTCGGCAACGTGTTCGCCGGCAGCATGATGGTCGCCCTGATCGCCCTGTTCCCGCCGTACATCATGTGGGCGCCGAACGCGATCTGGAAGTCCTTCGAGCTCTTCGTCGGTCTGATCCAGGCCTTCATCTTCGCGCTGCTGACGATCCTGTACTTCTCGCAGTCGATGGAGACCGAGGATCACTGACCGCCCACCAGTAGGGCACCTCGCGGTGCGACACGCGACCGCGACCACAACCGCACATGACCGACCTGCGTCGGCGCCTGTCGTCGCAGCCACAGACCTGGCACACCAGTTGCCAGCAACCGAAAGGGAAATATCACAATGGATCCTTACATTGGCCTCGGCGCACTCATCGGTGGCGGCCTGATCATGGCCGGTGGCGCCGTTGGTGCCGGTATCGGTAACGGCCTGGCCGGTAGCCAGCTCATCGCCGGTATCGCTCGCCAGCCCGAGGCTCAGGGTCGTCTGTTCACCCCGTTCTTCATCACCGTTGGTCTGGTTGAGGCCGCTTACTTCATCAACCTGGCCTTCATGGCGCTCTTCGTGTTCGCCACCCCGATCAGCGCCGGCTGATCTCCGCTCTCCCTTTTGTCGCCGAGTAGAAACGACACCTCACCACAATGACGCTTGCTGCAGAGAACTTCCTGCTCCCGAATGGAACGTTCTTCGTTGTCCTGCTCATCTTCGTGATTTTGCTGCTGGTCATCCGCAAGTTCGTGGTTCCGCCGATTCAGCAGGTCCTCGAGGAGCGGGACGAGATGATCCACCGCACCGCGGAGGACAATCGGACTGCCGCCGCCGAATTCGAGGATGCGGACGTGCAGTTCCGTTCACTCCTCAAGGAAGCGCGCGGTGAGGCCACCGCCATGCGCGACGAAGCTCGCGCCCAGGGCCGTGAACAGCTGAACGAGATGAAGCAGCGAGCGACCGCCGAGGCCGACGCTGCCCTGCAGTCGACCAGCTCCGAGCTGGCGGCTCAGGGTGAGCAGGCGGCATCGACGGCTGCAGCTGATGTGGACACACTCGCCAAGACCCTCGCGGCGCGTGTGCTCGGTGTCGACTCGGCCACTCTTTCCGACACCCGATCGACGAGCGGAGCGGTGAACTGATGGCTGCCAACACTGAGACCGAATCCGACCAGGGGCCCATCGGTACCTGGCTCCACGACATCGGTGCTGCGTTCGACCCGGCGATCTTCATCGCTCAGCTCTTCGGCTTCGCGGTCATCATCTTCCTGCTGTGGAAGTACGTCCGCCCGCCGGTGCAGAAGATGATGCGTGATCGTCAGGAGACGGTGCGCACCCAACTGGCCGAGGCCGAAGCCGCCAAGAAGCGGGTCGCCGAAGGGCAGAAGGCCCGTGAGAAGGCCGTCGCCGAGGCCAAGGCCGAGGCAGAGCAGATTAAGAAGGACGCCGCGGCCGACGCCGAGGCGATCACCTCCGACATCCGCGCCCAGGCCGATCACGAGGTCAAACGCATCTCCGAGCACGGCCGCAACCAGGTCGCGCTGGTGCGGGCGAACCTGGTCCGTCAGCTCCGAACCGACCTCGGTCTCGCCGTGGTCGACAAGGCCGGCGAGCTAGTGCGCAACCATCTCGCCGACGACTCGGCCCAGGCCGCCAGCGTCGACCGGGTGATCGACGAGCTCGAGGAGATGTCCTCACGATCGTCGTCGGCCATTCCGTCGAGCGCCAAGCTCGTCGGTCTGCACGCGATGCGTGCCGCCAGCCGTGAGGCCGCTCTGGCCGTGTCGGACAAGTTCGACTCGACCGCGGGCGACCTCGACGGTGCGGCGCTCGCCGCGGCGTCGGGTGACCTGACCGCGGTCATCAACTTCCTCGGCGACAACCCGGTGCTGCGCAAGCGCCTGGTCGAGGACGACGAGAACGCCGCGGGCAAGAAGACTTTGGTGCACAGCCTGCTCGACGGCAAGGTGGCACCGGTGGTCGTCGAGGTCGTCGCCACCGCAGCGACGCAGCGCTGGTCGTCGTCGAGCGACTTCGTCATCGGCCTGCGTCGTCAGAACTCGCTCATCGTGCTGACCGCCGCCGAGCGTGACGGGGTCATCGAGCAGGTCGAGGACGAGCTGTTCCGCGTCAGCCGGATCCTGGAGGCCAACCCGCAGCTCGCGTCGCTGCTCTCCGATCACAGCAAGGACGCCGACAAGCGAGTCGACCTCCTGCGCAAGCTGGTGGGGGAGAAGGTCAGCGGCCACACCTGGACGCTGCTGTCCTCTACCGTCCGCCTGCTGAACGGTCAGGCCGCCGATGTCGCCGTCGATCAGCTCGCCGAGCTGGCCGCCGCCCAACGCGGCGAATCGGTCGCCCACGTCGTGTCGGCCTCCAAGCTGGCCGACGCGCAGGTCGAGCGCCTCGCGACCGTCCTCGGCGGGATCTACGGCCGCACCGTCTCGGTGCAGACCGAGGTCCAGCCCGAACTGCTGGGCGGCCTGCGGATCGGCGTCGGCGACGAGGTCATCGACGCCGATGTCGCCACGCGCCTCGCGAAGGCAGCCGAGACCCTGCCGCGCTGACGCAGCTCGACCCCTGACCACCTGAACACCCAAAGCCCGAGCCCTAAAGCCTCAGAGCTAATCAAGGAAAGACGAGAACCCATGGCGGAGTTGACGATCTCACCAGACGAGATTAAGGAAGCGATCGAGCAGTACGTCTCGTCGTTCGAAGCCGAAGCGTCGCGTGACGAGGTCGGCACCATCACCGATACGTCGGACGGTATCGCTCACGTCAGCGGACTGCCCAGCGCAATGGCCAACGAGCTCCTCGAGTTCCCCGGCGGCGTCCTCGGCGTCGCGCTGAACCTCGACGAGGACGAGATCGGCGCCGTCATCCTGGGTGACTACGAGTCCCTGGAAGAAGGCCAGCAGGTCAGCCGTACCGGCAACGTGCTCTCCGTGCCCGTGGGCGACGCTTTCCTCGGTCGTGTGGTCGACCCCCTCGGCGCTCCGATCGACGGACAGGGCGACATCGAGGCCGATGAGCAGCGCGTCCTGGAGCTGCAGGCCGCCTCGGTGCTCGAGCGCCAGCCCGTCGAGGAGTCCCTCGCCACCGGCATCAAGGCCATCGACGCCATGACCGCCATCGGCCGCGGACAGCGTCAGCTCGTCATCGGCGACCGCAAGACCGGCAAGACCGCGGTCTGCATCGACGCCATCCTGAACCAGAAGGCGAACTGGGAGACCGGCGACCCCACCAAGCAGGTCCGCTGCATCTACGTCGCGATCGGTCAGAAGGGTTCGACCATCGCCGGCGTCAAGTCCGCTCTCGAAGAGGCCGGCGCGATGGAGTACACCACCATCGTCGCCGCCCCGGCCTCGGACTCCGCCGGCTTCAAGTGGCTCGCCCCCTACACCGGTTCGGCCATCGGCCAGCACTGGATGTACCAGGGTAAACACGTCCTCATCGTGTTCGACGACCTGACCAAGCAGGCCGAGGCCTACCGCGCGATCTCGCTGCTGCTGCGCCGCCCGCCGGGCCGCGAGGCCTACCCGGGTGACGTCTTCTACTTGCACTCGCGTCTGCTGGAGCGTTGTGCGAAGCTCTCCGACGAGCTCGGCGGCGGCTCGATGACCGGTCTGCCGATCATCGAGACCAAGGCCAACGACGTCTCGGCGTTCATCCCGACCAACGTCATCTCGATCACCGACGGCCAGGTCTTCCTCGAGTCGGACCTCTTCAACAAGGGTGTCCGTCCCGCCATCAACGTCGGTACCTCGGTGTCGCGCGTCGGTGGTGCCGCTCAGACCAAGGGCCTCAAGAAGGTCTCGGGTTCGCTGCGTCTGGAGCTGGCACAGTTCCGCGAGCTGGAGGCCTTCTCGGCCTTCGCCTCCGATCTCGACGATGCGTCGAAGGCGCAGCTCGAGCGCGGTGCCCGCTGGGTGGAGATGCTGAAGCAGGACCAGTACAGCCCCTTCTCGGTCGAGGACCAGATCGTCTCGATCTACCTCTGCGGTGAGGGTCACTACGACTCGGTTCCCGTCGACGACGTCCGCAACTTCGAGACGCAGCTGCTGAGCCACCTGCACCACAACGCCAAGGGCGTCTACGACTCGATCGCCGGTGGCAAGGCTCTCGCCGACGATCAGGCCGAGGCCCTCGTCGCCGAGACCAACAAGTTCAAGAACGGCTACCTCACCCACGACGGCCGTCGCGTGGTCAACGAGGCCGAGGCGCAGGCAATGGATGCCGAGAACGTCGAGAACGAAGAGATCAAGATCCGCAAGTGATCTCAGACGTCAACGGACATTGCGATAAGGAAGGGGTGAGGGCTCATGGCCAGCATTCGTGAGCTGCGCTCACGCATCCGGTCGGTCCAGTCGACCAAAAAGATCACCAAGGCTCAGGAGCTGATCGCGACCTCGCGTATCACCAAGGCCCAGGGTCGCGTCGCGGCGGCGAAGCCGTACTCGGAAGAGATGACGACGGTGCTCTCCGAGCTCGCGAGCAACTCGGGTTACCTGGACAACCCGTTGCTGAACGAGCGCGAGAATCCCAAGCGTGCGGCGATCCTGGTGGTCACGAGCGACCGCGGCATGTGCGGTGGCTACAACGCCAACGTGCTCAAGGCGACCCGTGAACTCATCGCGCTGCTGCGCGAGGAGGGCAAGGAAGCCGTGCTGTTCGTGATGGGTCGAAAGGGTGTGGGGTTCTTCAACTTCCGCGGCCTGACCGTCTCGGACTCGTGGACGGGCTTCTCGGAGGCGCCGAAGTACATGGACGCCGCCGAGCCGACACAGTTCCTGGTGGATCTGTTCGCGGCCGGCTCGGGCACCGAGGTGGAGCGGCCGGGTGGCGACGGCGTCCTCGAGGGCGTCGACGAACTGCACCTGGTGTACACCCGGTTCCAGTCGATGCTGTCGCAGGTACCGGAGGTCCGCCGGGTGGCGCCGCTGGTCGTGTCCGAGGAGGACGAGTCGTCCGACGAAACCCCGTCTCGGAACTACACGTTCGAGCCGGGCGCAGATGCCCTGCTCGACGCGCTGCTGCCGAAGTACGTGGCAACGCGGGTGTACGCGGCACTGCTGGATTCGGCCGCATCGGAGTCGGCTGCTCGCCGTACCGCCATGAAGGCGGCGACCGACAACGCCGAGGAACTGGCCAAGACGTATTCGCGTGAGGCCAACCAGCTCCGTCAGGCCCAGATCACCCAGGAAATCAGCGAGATCGTCGGTGGTTCGAGCGCACTGGCCAACTAGCCGCAGCGCCCCCGAGTCCTGACGACGAGAACCAATACTTCGATCAAGAGGAAGTGACCCAAGCACCATGACCGCAGCAGTAGAAACCCCCTCCGCGCAGTCGGCGGGTTCCGCCGACGGGCGGGTCGTCCGCATCATCGGCCCCGTGGTCGACGTCGAGTTCCCCCGGGGCTCGATCCCTGAGCTGTTCAACGCCCTGCACGCCGAGGTCACCCTCTCCTCGGTCGCCAAGACCCTGACCCTCGAGGTGGCGCAGCACCTCGGTGACAACCTGGTGCGCACGATCTCGATGCAGCCCACCGACGGCCTCGTCCGCGGTGCGGCCGTCTCCGACACCGGCAAGTCGATCGTCGTGCCGGTCGGCGACGTCGTGAAGGGTCACGTCTTCAACGCCCTCGGCGACTGCCTCGACAGTCCCGGCCTGGGTCGCGACGGCGAGCAGTGGAGCATCCACCGCAAGCCCCCGGCCTTCGACGAACTCGAGGGCAAGACCGAGATCCTCGAGACCGGCATCAAGGTCATCGACCTGCTGACCCCGTACGTCAAGGGCGGCAAGATCGGTCTGTTCGGTGGTGCGGGCGTCGGCAAGACCGTCCTCATCCAGGAGATGATCACGCGTATCGCGCGTGAGTTCTCCGGCACCTCGGTGTTCGCCGGCGTCGGCGAGCGCACCCGTGAGGGCACCGACCTCCACCTCGAGATGGAGGAGATGGGCGTCCTCCAGGACACCGCCTTGGTGTTCGGCCAGATGGACGAGCCGCCGGGCACGCGTATGCGCGTGGCTCTGTCGGCGCTGACCATGGCGGAGTACTTCCGCGATGTGAAGCACCAGGATGTGCTGCTGTTCATCGACAACATCTTCCGCTTCACGCAGGCCGGTTCGGAGGTCTCGACCCTCCTCGGCCGTATGCCGTCCGCGGTGGGTTACCAGCCGACCCTGGCCGACGAGATGGGCGAACTCCAGGAGCGCATCACCTCGACCAAGGGCCGCTCGATCACCTCGCTGCAGGCGATCTACGTCCCCGCCGACGACTACACCGACCCGGCGCCGGCGACCACCTTCGCGCACCTCGATGCGACCACCGAGCTCTCGCGTCCGATCTCGCAGCTGGGTATCTACCCCGCCGTGGACCCGCTGACCTCGACCTCGCGAATCCTCGAGGCGTCCATCGTGGGCGACGAGCACTTCCGCGTCGCCAACGAGGTCAAGCGCATCCTTCAGAAGTACAAGGAGCTGCAGGACATCATCGCCATCCTCGGTATGGACGAGCTGTCCGAAGAGGACAAGGTCACGGTGCAGCGTGCCCGCCGTATCCAGAAGTTCCTCGGCCAGAACTTCCTCGTCGCCGAGAAGTTCACCGGTCAGAAGGGCTCGGTCGTCCCGCTCGCGGACACCATCGAGGCATTCGACCGTGTCGCCAAGGGCGAGTTCGACCACCTGCCCGAGCAGGCGTTCAACAGCTGCGGTGGACTCGACGACGTGGAGGCCGCCGCCGCCAAGATCGCCGGAAAGTAGCGGTAATCCATGGCTGAGAAGTCCTTCCACGTGGAGGTTGTCTCCGCGGATTCGAGCCTGTACTCGGGCGAGGCCACTTTCCTGATCGCGCAGACCACGGTCGGCGAGCTGGGCATCCTGGCCAACCACGAGCCGCTCCTGGGCCAGCTGGTCCCGGGTGGCTTCGTGGTGATCGTCGAGGAGAACGGCAATCGCCGCGCGGCTGCGGTCGAGGGCGGATTCCTGTCCGTCACCGGCGCGGCCGTCACGGTGCTCGCGGAATCGGCCGACTGGGCCGACGACGTCGACATCAACGCGGAGAAGACCGCACTCGAACAGGCTGAGCCGGACTCCCCGGAGTACCACCGTGCTCACGCGCGTTTGACTGCGGCACAGCACCTTTCGAAGTAACACCCTCGCTCGCGCGGCGGTCACCTCTGCCGGTCATCGGATTTAGATCCGGTGGCCGGCCGAGGTCGTTTCGCGTCCGATGTGCGTGATCTGGCATGCTGGTTTCACAGCCCCTGTCACGCACGCCGCAGTTCCCCGTCGATCGATTGTTCCCGACGATCAGACGGTGGTCGCGGCGTACGCGGAGACCGCACAAAGGAGTAGGTGATGTCGCTGCCCGTCGTGTTGCTCAGTGTGCTGCTGGTGCTCGCGATCATCCTCTGCGTGCTGCTGGCGGTCCGCCTCGCGCAGCTCCGGCGCGTCGGGACGCCGATCCTGTTGCGCACCATCCCCGCCGAGGTCGATCAGGGCTGGCGGCACGGGACCGTGCACTACAGCGACAACTCACTCCGGTATTACCGGCTGGCCTCCCTGCGGCCCGGGCCCAACGTCACCTTCGCGCGACAGGGCGTCGAGATCTCGGGTCGTCGACGCCCGGAGGGTACGGAGACCGAGATCCTCGAGGGGATGACCATCCTGCAGGTGCACACCACCGGGAAACTCTCGACCACCGGCAAGGGCAAGGACGGCTACGAGCTCGCCATGGGGTCGGGCGCGGTGACCGCCTTCCAGTCCTGGCTGGAGTCCCGTCAGTCCGCGCGTTCGCAACGGCGCAAGAGCGCCTGACCCCACGGGGCCCCGCCGATGCGGTGGGACCCGATTTCGTGGATCTGTCAGTCCTCGGAGGCCTCCGGGCGTGCGCGGTTGCCGCCCGGTACCCATTTCACGTCGCCCAGAGTCCCGTCGGGAGCCCGGTTGGCCACCCGCGACAGGATGAACAGCAGGTCCGAGAGTCGGTTGAGGTACTTCGCCGGCAGCACACTCGTGTCGTCCGGGTAGGCCGCCACCGCGGCCCACGCCGAACGCTCCGCGCGGCGCGTGACCGTCCGTGCCTGGTGGAGGAGAGCGGCCAGGGGAGTACCGCCGGGGAGGATGAAGGAGTCGAGCGGCGGCAGATCCGCGCCGAAGTCGTCACACCAGCCCTCGAGGGCGTCGATGTACTCCTGGGCGATCCGCAGGGGCGGGTACTCGGGGTCGTCGACGATGGGTGTGGAGAGGTCGGCTCCGGCGTCGAACAGATCGTTCTGCACCGTGCCCAGCACCGCGGCGATCTTCTCGGGTACGACGCCGCCGAGGGCCAGGGCCATGCCGATCGCGGCGTTCGCCTCGTCGGTGTCGGCGTAGGCGACCACGCGCGGATCGGTTTTCCGAACGCGCGAGAAGTCACTCAGGCCGGTCGTACCGTCGTCGCCGGTGCGGGTGTAGATCCTCGTCAGGTGAACTGCCATGCGTTGAATGTACTGCGTGCGATGAGGGCCGGACGGCGGCGGATAAGGTGGCATGCGTGAGCGATCGGTTTCTGGTGTCGGGCGGGGCACGTCTGTCTGGTGAGGTGTCTGTCGGGGGCGCCAAGAACAGCGTGTTGAAGCTGATGGCGGCAGCTTTGCTGGCGGAGGGGACGACGGTACTGACCAATTCGCCGGAGATCGCCGACGTCCCGCTGATGGCCGACGTGTTGCGCGGTCTGGGGGCCGTCGTGGAGATGGACGGCGACACCGTGTCGATCACGGCGCCGGCCGAGCCGAAGTTCCACGCGGATTTCGCCGCGGTCCGGCAGTTCCGCGCCTCGGTGTGCGTTCTCGGGCCGCTGATGGCCAGGTGCCATCGGGCGGTGGTGGCGCTGCCTGGTGGTGACGCGATCGGGTCGCGGCCCCTGGACATGCATCAGGCGGGTCTGCGCGCACTCGGGGCGACCAGCTCGATCGAGCACGGATGCGTGGTCGCCGAGGCCGATGCGCTCGTCGGTGCCCCGATCGCGCTCGAGTTCCCCTCGGTGGGCGCCACCGAGAACATCCTGATGGCCGCCGTCCTCGCCGAGGGACAGACGACGATCGACAACGCCGCACGCGAGCCGGAGATCGTCGACCTCTGCGTCATGCTGCAGCAGATGGGTGCGCAGATCGAGGGCGCCGGCACGTCCACGCTGACGGTGAACGGGGTGGACCGGCTCCACCCGACGACCCACCGCGTCGTGGGGGACCGCATCGTCGGTGCGACCTGGGGCATCGCCGCCGCGATGACGCGCGGTGACGTCACGGTGCGCGGTGTACAGCCCGAACACCTGCAGCTGGTTCTCAACAAGCTCGTCGACGCCGGAGCCCGGGTCGACACATTCGACGACGGCTTCCGGGTGCGCCACGACGGCCGGCCGGTCGCGGTCAACGTCTCGACGCTGCCGTTCCCGGGATTCCCGACCGACCTGCAGCCGATGGCCATCGGACTCGCTGCCATCTCCGACGGCATGTCCGTCATCACCGAGAACGTCTTCGAGGCCCGGTTCCGCTTCGTCGAGGAGATGGTGCGCCTCGGTGCCGACGCCCGCACCGACGGCCACCACGCGGTGATCCGCGGTATCGAGCGGCTGTCCAGCGCACCGGTCTGGTGCTCTGACATCCGCGCCGGGGCCGGCCTGGTTCTGGCGGGTCTGGTGGCCGACGGTGTCACCGAGGTCCACGACGTCGAGCACATCGACCGCGGATACCCGCATTTCGTCGAGATCCTCCGCAGCCTCGGCGGCGAGATCGAACGCGTGACCGACTAGTTCGAGTGCCCCACCTGTCCGATCGGACAGGTGGTACCCCCGTCCCATCGGACCGACCCTGTCCGCCTAGGGTCAGGACCCCTTGTGGCTGTTGTGATCTGAGCGACATTCTCGTTGTGGCAGACCCAAACGTCACAAGGAGTTCACCCCCATGGCCATTGAGCTGAACCAGATCTGGGACTTCCCGATCAAGGAGTTCCACCCGTTCCCGAAGGCGAAGCTGGGCGTCGGCGCGCACGACATGCTCGGTGTCGAGGCCAAGGAGCTCGGCATCACCCGTGCCCTGCTGATGACGACGGGCCTCCGCGGTTCGGGCATCATCGAGGAACTGATCGGCAAGATCGAGTACCAGGGCGTCGACGTGGTGCTCTTCGACCAGGTGGAGTCCAATCCCAAGGACTACAACGTCATGGACGCCGCGGCGCTGTACCAGTCGGAGAAGTGCGACGGCATCATCTCGGTCGGTGGTGGCTCGAGCCATGACGCCGCCAAGGGCGCCCGCATGGTGATCGCGCACGACGGCCGCAACATCAACGAGTTCGAGGGCTTCTCCAAGGCCACGAACAAGGAGAACCCGAAGCACATCGCGGTCTCGACGACCGCCGGCACCGGCTCGGAGACCTCCTGGGCCTATGTCATCACCGACACCTCGGACATGAACAACCCGCACAAGTGGGTGGCCTTCGACGACACCTGTCTCGTCGACCTCGCGATGGACGACCCGCTGCTCTACTACTCGTGCCCCGAGCACTTCACCGCCTTCTGCGGCTTCGACGTGCTGGCCCACGCGAGCGAGCCGTACGTCTCGCGCCTGGACTTCGCCCCGTCGCTCGGCAACGCCAAGTACTCGATCGAGCTCATCCGCGATCATCTCCGCACCGCGGTCTACGACCCGCGCAACCTCGCCGCCCGTACCGGCATGATGTACGCCCAGTACATCTCGGCCCAGGCGTTCAACTCCGGTGGCCTCGGACTGGTGCACAGTCTGTCCCACGCGGTCAGCGCGTTCTACGACAGCCACCACGGACTCAACAACGCCATCGCGCTGCCGCGCGTGTGGGAGTACAACCTGCCGTCCCGCTTCGAGCGGTACGCCGAGATCGCCGCGCTGCTGGGTGTCGACACCTCGAAGATGACCACCGTGCAGGCCGCCGACGCCGCGGTCGAGGAGGCCATCCGCCTGTCGAAGGACCTCGGCATCCCGGACAACTTCGGACAGTTGTCGACCAACAGCTACGACAAGAACCGGATGAACACCGGCAAGTACGAGGGTCGCGGCGAGGGCATCGACACCTCGGAGAAGCAGATCAAGGCCATCGCCGAGCACATGATGGGCGACTGGTGCACTCCGGGCAACCCCCGCGAGAGCACCGTCGAATCGCTGATCCCGATGGTGACGCACGCCTTCACCGGCAGCTACTGATCGCCCGCGAACCCGTGCCCGGAAGGGGAAAACCCTGCCGGGCACGGGTTCGCACACCCATGACACCGCACTGTCGAAGGAAGGTCCCGATCCGATGACGCACACCTCCGCCGGTCTCACCCGCGTGGCGGACGCCGACGAAACAGCCCGCTTCGCATCCGCAGAAGAGCTCACCGCCGCCCTGGGCGAGCAGGGATATCTCATCGGACCGGAGCTCGCGGTCGTCGTTCACCTGGCCACGCTGCTCGACCGGCCGCTGCTCCTCGAGGGACCGGCCGGAGTCGGCAAGACCGAACTGGCCAAGGCGCTGGCCGCGGCGTCGGGGCGTGAGCTCATCCGTCTGCAGTGTTACGAGGGACTCGACGACTCGCGTGCGCTCTACGAGTGGGACTACGCGCGCCAGTTGCTCCACGTGCAGATGCTGCGGGATCGCATCAGTGCCGAGTTGTCCGCGGAGACAAGTCTTTCCGCGGCGTCGTCGGCCCTGGCGCGCGCCGAGGTCGGCGTCTACACCGAGGACTTCCTGGTGGCGCGCCCGCTGCTCGCCGCGATCACCTCGACGACCCCCACCGTGCTGCTCGTCGACGAGATCGACCGCACCGACGAGGCGATGGAGGCCGTCATGCTCGAGGTGCTCGCCGAGCGACAGGTGTCGGTACCCGAACTCGGCACGTTCACCGCGCGATCGTCGCCGTGGGTGATCCTGACGTCCAACGACACCCGTGAACTCTCCCCGGCCCTCAAACGCCGGTGCCTGCACTTCCAGGTCGACTATCCGGATCCGGAGACCGAGCGCGCCATCGTCGCGGTGCGCGCGCCCGACATCGAGGACGAGGTCATCGGCGAGGTCGTGGACCTCGCCCGGCGGCTTCGCGACCTCCCGCTGCGCAAGAGTCCGTCGATCGCCGAGGTCATCGACGCCGCTCGAGCGGCGTCGTACCTCAAGACCACCGGACCGCGTCCGGACGCCGGTGCAGAAGCCGGCCCCGCCGACGCCGCGTTGCTCTCGCTGCTGGTCAAGTTCGGCACCGACCTCGATCTCGCCCGTCGTGCGCTGTCGCCGGCAGCTCCCGAAGTGGCTCTCGCGGAGGTCGGAGTCGACGGCACGACGCCGTCAGGGTCGGTCACGGCACGGGCGTTCGGTGCCGGGCGCGCCCGGAGCGCCGGGGCGCGCGCAGGCCGATGACCGTGCTCACGCGTCCGAAGGGAACGGCGCGCAGGCACGAGATCCTCGACCTGCTCGCGGTTCTGTTCGGACATGCACTGCGCGGTGCCGGGGTGGCGGCGTCGCCCGCGGAGGTGATCGAGATCCGGCGGACCCTGAGCATCGTCGGAGCCGGTGACCTGACCGTGCTGCGGGCCGCCCTGCGCAGCGTTTCCGTCAAATACGGTTACGAGACAGAAGGTTTCGAGCATGCCTTCGATGTCTTCTTCCTGGACGCCGACTCCGGGCCCGACCGGGAGCCGGACCTGCCCCGCCCGCGGGGTACCGCCGCGGACCTGCCCGACGACGTCGTCTGGGACGAGGACTTCGAGGGGGCGGCCAGGCGTATCGGCGCCGACGAACACACCGAGGAGATCGGCGATCTGATGGCTCCCGATCCCGACGCCGGCGAGCGGCACGGGGAGAGCGCACATCGCGAGGAGAACGACTTCACCGTCTCGGCCGGCGCCGAGCAGCTGGGTGTCGACCCGGACAGCGGCTCGGTGAGCGGGGAGTGACCTACACCGTCGAGATCGACTCCGCCGACTCGGCATCGGTCGGCGAACTGACCGGTGCCGCCGCCCGGGTGGAGAGCAAACCCCTGGGCTTGTCCGGCGCGGCCGCGATCCTGGCCGCCCTCGACGCCTACGACCCGCGCAGTGCGTACGGCACGGACGGGAACGCCGACCTCGACGATGCGCGTCGCACCGAACTCGAACGCGCGCTGGCGGCGTTCGTCGACGCGTTCACCGCACGCCTCGAGGCGGCCGGGCTCACCGGCGACGCACCGGGCGGCTCCGCGCCGATGCGGACCGAACAGGCCGACATCGACCGTGCCTGCCACCGGCTCGTCCAGCGCATGCGCGGCGCGCCGCGACGGGTGATCGGTACGGGAGACCGCGGGACCCTCGACATCCGGGCGACGATGCGCGCCGCGGTGGCCACGGACGGCGTGCCGGCGGAACTGTGGCGGCGTCGTCCCCGCCCGGGCCCGGTGCGGCTTCTCGTGCTCGTCGACGTGTCACTGTCCGTGCGGCCCGTCACCGGGTTCATCCTGAGGCTGGCGCAGACCCTGCACCGGTTCGGCGACCGGTGCGAGGTCGTCGCCTTCGTCGACCGGCCCGTGCGCGTCACCACGGCTCTTCGTGCGGCGTCCGCCGACGCCGCGCTGGCGGCCGTGCTCGCCGCCGACGGCCTCGACCTGGCCGCGACCAGCGACTACGGACAGATGTGGGCCGGACTGCTCGGCGAGTTCGGCGACCTCATCACGCCGCGTACCTCGGTGCTCGTCGTCGGCGACGCGCGCAGCAACGGATTCGACGCCCGTACCGACCTCGTCGCCGAGATCGGCCGGCGTGCGCATCGTCTCGCCTGGGTGACCCCCGAACCGTCGCGCTACTGGACGCAGTCGGGCTGCGCGATGGCCGACTACGCCGAACACTGCAGCGGCGTCGTCAGCGTTCGGGACGGTGCCGAGATGCTGGCGCGCTGTGATGAACTCGGTGCAGCGCTCAGATGAGGTGAGTAGCGTCGAAACTGCCGGTGGCGCACGACGAGATCATCGGCCCGCGGTGATCGGAGGACAACGGATGCAGGGTGGCACGGGCCGACGACGCCCCGGCCATGTCGCCAAGTTCCACGCCCCCGAGATAGTGCTCGGACCGGGTGCGTTCGGCGAGGTCCCGCAGGCCACGTCGGGCCTCGGGATGCGCCGCCCGCTGGTGGTGAGCGATCGCGGTCTGGAGCGCACACGCTGGTATGCGCAGCTGATGTCCGGGCTCGCCGACGCCGGGCTGGACGCGGCCTCGTTCCTCGACGTGTCGCCCAACCCGCGGGCCGGCGAGGTCACCGCCGCTTTCCTCGCCTACAAGGCGCACGATGCGGACGGACTCGTCGCACTCGGCGGTGGATCGGTCATCGACGCGGCCAAGGGGGTCGCCGTCCTCGCCTCCAACGGCGGCCACATCCTCGAGTACGAGGGGATCGATCGCGCCCGCCGCCCGTTGCCGCCGCTCGTCGCCGTGCCCACGACCGCGGGGAGCGGCGCCGACGTCTCCCAGTTCTGCATCATCAACGACGGCCAGCGCCGTACCAAGGTCACCATCATCGGCCGGTCGCTGGTGCCGGATCTGTCGGTGAGCGATCCGGAACTGCTCACCACGGTGCCGGCCGAGGTCACCGCCCAGGTCGGCATGGACGTCCTCACGCACTGCGTCGAGGCCTATGTCTCGATCGCGCACGGGCGGATGACCGATTCGCTGGCGCTGGAATCGATCCGCGGAGTCTGGACGCACCTGGAGCGGCTCGTCGACGACCCGCTCGACAAGGTTGCAGCCGAGGAGATGTCGCTGGCGTCGCTGCGGGCCGGAATGGCGTTCACCAATGCGATCCTCGGTGCGACCCATGCGATGAGCCACCCGGTCGGCGGGCACTGCGACGCCCCGCACGGTGCGATCAACGCGGTGCTGCTGCCACACGTCATCCGCTACAACGCGGAGGTGTGCGCCGACGGATTCGTCGACCTCGCCGACGCGATCGGCCTGCCCACCGACGGAAATCCGCGCATGGTCGCCGACCGTCTGGCCGACGCGGTGGCCGGTCTGGGTGCACGAGTCGGGATGCCGGAGTCGTTGGAGCCGTTGGGTGTTCGCGTCGGGGATCTCGACCGCCTCACCACGCACGCCCTCGCCGACTCGTGCATGACCACCAATCCGCGACGTCCCCAGGCGGCCGGGATCCGTGAGCTGTACGCGGCGGCCCTGTGATGGCCGTCCCCAGACCCGGCCCGGACCCCGAGCCCGAAAACGTACCCGCCCAGTCCGACCTCGACAGCCTCGTCGGACTTCGCAGCGTCAAGGGCAGCCACTACGCGCAGTATCGCGGGGTCGAGGCCCGGCTCAGCCGGGTGGTCGGCGCCCTCGAACGGATCTCGCGAGCGTTGGTACGCACCGCGGAAGGAACCGAGGCACTGGTCATCGCGGTGGTCGAGGCCGCGCGTGACCACCTGGGCGCGGAGTGGGTGGTCTTCGGGCTCGCCGACGGACGTCTGGAGCGATCCGCCCCGCGACACCTGATCAGCTCCGGGAGCGGGCGGCTCTACGCGTTCGAGGGATCGGCGACGGCGTCACCACCCGACGGACTGCCCGACGAGGTTCTGAACCGGCTCAACGACATCCTGCGCGGCCACGAGCCCCTGTTGCATCGCCCGATCCTGTCCACCGACCACGTCCACGTCCCGGTCGAACTCGACGGCAGTGTCGTCGGCGGCTTGTCGGCATGGGCTCCGGCCGATCGCGTCGTCGACCCGACCGACGTCGTGGTACTCCGAATCCTGGCCAGCCAGGCGATCGTCGCCCTGCTCAACGCCGAACTCTTCTCCGAAACACACCGTCACGCAGCCGAATTGGCCGAACGAAATGACGAGCTCGAACGCACGCAACGTGAGCTGTCCGCCGCGATGCGTGCCACGGTCCTCAACGAGGAGAGGTCGCGGATCGCCCGAGAGCTGCACGATTCGGTGACCCAGTCGGTGCTGTCCGCAGGAGTGCAGATCGAGCTGTGTCGCGACCTCGTCGACGGGGCGGCACTCGAACGGTTGCAGATGGCCGGCCGGCTGACGAAGGAGGCGGTCGAGCAACTGCGGACGTTCATCTACACGCTCAACAACGCCGCGAGCGTGCCGTCGCCGAGCGTGCGCGAGGTCCTCACCGAACTGTGCTCCCTGCACATGCCGCCGGACCTCACCACCGCGGTCCGCATCCGCGGCCGTACCCGCGAGCTGACCGACGACGTCCAGCACGCGCTGCTCCGGATCGCGGGCGAGGCACTGTTCAACGCCGCGATCCATGCGCGGGCCGCCGAGGTCACGGTCACGCTCACCTACGCACCCGAGCAAGTGTCCCTGTCCGTCGACGACGACGGCGTCGGCGACCCCGAACACCTGCGGCGCGTCCTGCGAACCGCGTCGCTCGGCGACCTCGCCGCCGGACGTCACCGCGGCCTGGCGAACATGGCCTCGCGTGCCGCCGAGCTCGACGGTGAGATCCGAATCCGCCGGTCACGGGCGGGTGGCATCCGCGTGACCGCGATCCTGCCGACCGGTGCGGGACCCGCGCCCGCCGCCGATCCAGTGACCACGACCAGGGAGTTCCTGTGAGCACCGAGAAGACAAGCAGCGGCAAGCAGGTCAGGCCCATCCGGACCCTGCTGGTCGACGATCACGCCCTGCTCCGTGAGGGGATGCGCTCGCTCCTCGAACGCGAGGACGTCGTCGAGGTGGTGGGTGAGGCCGGCTCACACGATGCCGCGCTCGCCGAGGTGAACGCGTGCCGCCCGGACGTCGTGGTGGTGGATCTCAAGCTCTCCGCGGGCACCGAGTACGAGGGATTGCGTCTCATCAAGGAGGTCGCGCATCGTCATCCCGAGGTCGCGGCGCTCGTGCTCACCACATTCCTCGACGACGACCTGGTGGTGCGGGCGGTGCGGGCCGGCGCCCGGGGGTACGTCGTCAAGGATGTCGACACCACCGAACTGGTGCGGGCGATCCAGGCCGTCTCCACCGGTGGCAGCGCCTTCGATCCGCGCAGCGCCGCGGTCGTGTTGCGGACGGTCTCGGGGGAGGCGGAGACCACCGAGACGCTCAGCGATCGCGAACGCGAGGTCCTTCGACTGTTGGCCGACGGCATGTCCAACAAGCGGATCGGGGAGACGCTCTACATCTCCGAATCAACCGTGAAGTTCCACATCCGCAACATCATTCGCAAGCTCGGCGTCACCAAGCGGACCGATGCGGTCTACATCGCGAGCAAACGGGGCCTCATCTGACGGCAGCCCCTACGGCGTGAGGACCAGCCAGCCGCCGTGGTCGACGAACATCTCTGCCCCGGAATGGTCGGCACTGTTCGCCCAGGTGCGCAGGTCCTTCTCGGTCAGCCGGAGACGGTGACCGAAGTGGGGACTCGGTTCCTCCTCGAACGGAACCGCGACGATCACCCGATGCCTCGCCACCCGCAGAGCCTCGGCGAGCGCCATCTCCACACCGACGGCGTCGAGATGTTCGAGCAGATGGATGAGGGAGACCGTGTCCACGGAGTCGTCGTCGAAGGGGAGCGCGGTCGCGTCACCGACCACGGCGTCGACCGGTAGACCGAGCCGATGTGATGCGGCGGAGAGCAGCGACACCGCGCCCGGCGAGATGTCGCAGGCCGAGACGTCGTACCCGTCCATCGCGCAGCCCAGCGCGAAGAAGCCGAAGCAGGAACCGACCTCGAGGACCGACGCCCCGGTGACGAGCGAATGCGCGCGCCGGTGCACAGGTGCGAATGACGATGCCCCGCAGCGGAGTTCGCGGATCGAGTTCTCGTAGAACGCCGACCATGCATCCGCCGAGGTGCCCGCCGAGGTCCGGATGATGCCCACCGCCGCGGATTCGAACTGTTCCTGACCGGACAGCGCCCCGGCCTCCACCAGTGAGACCAGACCGTCGACGACCACCGAGTCGGAGATCGTCTTCTCGTCGAAGGGGTGGGCGATCTGCAGCACGCCGGCCACCCGTCGCCAGGACAAGAATCCGCACCGGGCGAAACCCCTGGGAACAAGCCCGGATCGAAGGACCAGTGGCTCGCGCTCGCGCACCGGGGAGGAGTCGAGAAGGGTGCTCGGTGAGGTCGTCGACTGATCGATGGCGGTCATGAATCGACCGTAGAAACATCCTGACCTGCGCATAACTGGCCGAGAAGGGCTGACCACCTGTCCGAAAGGATGGTTCTGCGGCGCACGTCACATCGGACGATTCGACGAAGATCTGCATGCGGCAGAGTGTTTCGCCGTGTGTCGGCAGGCCGTGACCTGCGGCGATGTCCGACTCATGAACAGGTGACCAGGCGATTTGACCCTGGCAATACGGTTGCGTAACTTTCTTCGAGTCAGCGCGCCACGGCGCCGCCCCGGAGGGCCCGAGAGGGTTCGGAACGGGGAGTGGAGACCGGGCCTCGCGCAGACCGCCCCCGAACTTCTCGTCCAAGACTTCGTGTCTTGGACGTGTTGTGCGGGGTTGCTGGATCTCTTCCGACCGACGAACTTCGGGTTTGCGGGTCGCGGAGGTGGTCTGGTAGGCTGGAAGAGTTGCCCCGGAGACGGGGTGGCGGTGGATGGTCAGAACCAAGTCTGCTGGTGAAAGCCCTTGTGGGGGTGAGTGGCTGGTGGGTGTGTGTTCTTTGAGAACTCGATAGTGTGATGATGAATTGTCTGATGCCATATTGTGGCATCGAGCATCTTTTGTGGATGTAGATGTTTATTTTGTGTGTGGCGCTCGGCCCCGTCTGGGTGTCACACGAAAAGCTAGTTTTGGATTGGTCAGGTTTTGCTTTCCTGATTGTGTTGAAACGCCGGCGCCTTTTGGGGTGTTGGTTTTGTTTCGCTATTTTTTCATGGAGAGTTTGATCCTGGCTCAGGACGAACGCTGGCGGCGTGCTTAACACATGCAAGTCGAACGGAAAGGCCCAGCTTGCTGGGTACTCGAGTGGCGAACGGGTGAGTAACACGTGGGTGATCTGCCCTGAACTCTGGGATAAGCCTGGGAAACTGGGTCTAATACCGGATATGACCTTGGAGTGCATGCTCTGGGGTGGAAAGCTTTTGCGGTTCAGGATGGGCCCGCGGCCTATCAGCTTGTTGGTGGGGTAATGGCCTACCAAGGCGACGACGGGTAGCCGACCTGAGAGGGTGATCGGCCACACTGGGACTGAGACACGGCCCAGACTCCTACGGGAGGCAGCAGTGGGGAATATTGCACAATGGGCGCAAGCCTGATGCAGCGACGCCGCGTGAGGGATGACGGCCTTCGGGTTGTAAACCTCTTTCACCAGGGACGAAGCGTGAGTGACGGTACCTGGAGAAGAAGCACCGGCCAACTACGTGCCAGCAGCCGCGGTAATACGTAGGGTGCGAGCGTTGTCCGGAATTACTGGGCGTAAAGAGCTCGTAGGCGGTTTGTCGCGTCGTCTGTGAAATTCTGCAACTCAATTGTAGGCGTGCAGGCGATACGGGCAGACTTGAGTACTACAGGGGAGACTGGAATTCCTGGTGTAGCGGTGAAATGCGCAGATATCAGGAGGAACACCGGTGGCGAAGGCGGGTCTCTGGGTAGTAACTGACGCTGAGGAGCGAAAGCGTGGGTAGCGAACAGGATTAGATACCCTGGTAGTCCACGCCGTAAACGGTGGGTACTAGGTGTGGGGCTCATTTCACGAGTTCCGTGCCGTAGCTAACGCATTAAGTACCCCGCCTGGGGAGTACGGCCGCAAGGCTAAAACTCAAAGGAATTGACGGGGGCCCGCACAAGCGGCGGAGCATGTGGATTAATTCGATGCAACGCGAAGAACCTTACCTGGGTTTGACATACACCAGACGCATGTAGAGATACATGTTCCCTTGTGGTTGGTGTACAGGTGGTGCATGGCTGTCGTCAGCTCGTGTCGTGAGATGTTGGGTTAAGTCCCGCAACGAGCGCAACCCTTGTCCTGTATTGCCAGCGGGTTATGCCGGGGACTTGCAGGAGACTGCCGGGGTCAACTCGGAGGAAGGTGGGGATGACGTCAAGTCATCATGCCCCTTATGTCCAGGGCTTCACACATGCTACAATGGCTGGTACAGAGGGCTGCGATACCGTGAGGTGGAGCGAATCCCTTAAAGCCAGTCTCAGTTCGGATTGGGGTCTGCAACTCGACCCCATGAAGTCGGAGTCGCTAGTAATCGCAGATCAGCAACGCTGCGGTGAATACGTTCCCGGGCCTTGTACACACCGCCCGTCACGTCATGAAAGTCGGTAACACCCGAAGCCGGTGGCCTAACCCCTTGTGGGAGGGAGCTGTCGAAGGTGGGATCGGCGATTGGGACGAAGTCGTAACAAGGTAGCCGTACCGGAAGGTGCGGCTGGATCACCTCCTTTCTAAGGAGCACAACGCACGGGGCTTGGTCCCCGTGGACCCCCGCTTCTGTGGCCGAATGTGTCACGGCGGGTGTGTTCGAGGGTGAAACATCAGACGAACCGATGACTGTTGCCGCTACATGGTGGTGGCAGTTGGGTTGCTGCCTGGTCGTGAGGCCGGTGGGTTCATTGTCACGCTATCGGGGTTCTGAGGGAACACGCGTTTTCTCGGTGCTGCATGTGAGATCTGGGTTGTTGAGGTGTTCTGTGATGGGACGCGGAGATGCAGGTTTGTGTGCGGTGTGTGTTGTTTGAGAAGTGCATAGTGGATGCGAGCATCTTTATTTCAAATCAACATTTTTTTGTTGGTCTGTGATTTAGCAGAAATGTTTTTGTGATGTCTACACTGGTGGGGGATTGTGTCTCTTGGTGGGCCCTGGTTTTTGGGGGTTCGCGGGGGCGGAGCCCCTGTGGGTGTAGGTGTTGTTGTAAGTGTGTAAGGGCGTTCGGTGGATGCCTTGGTACCAGGAGCCGATGAAGGACGTGGTAGGCCGCGATAGTCCTCGGGGAGTTGTCAAACGAGCTGTGATCCGAGGGTGTCCGAATGGGAAACCCAGCACGAGTGATGTCGTGTTACCCACCTCTGAATGTATAGGGGTGTGGAGGGAACGTGGGGAAGTGAAACATCTCAGTACCCATAGGAAGAGAAAACAATATGTGATTCCGTGAGTAGTGGCGAGCGAAAGCGGATGAGGCTAAACCATGCGCATGTGATACCGGGTAGGGGTTGTGTGTGTGGTGTTGTGGGGTTCGTCTTCTTCCATCTGCCTGTGGAAGCGTGAGTCAGAAAATCGTGTGTTAGGTGAAGTGGCCTGGAATGGTCTGCCGTAGACGGTGAGAGTCCGGTAGCTGAAAACACATGGTCTTGCGTGATGGATGCCCAAGTAGCAGCGGGCTCGTGGAATCTGCTGTGAATCTGCCGGGACCACCCGGTAAGCCTGAATACTTCCTGGTGACCGATAGCGGACAAGTACCGTGAGGGAAAGGTGAAAAGTACCCCGGGAGGGGAGTGAAATAGTACCTGAAACCGGACGCTTACAATCCGTCAGAGCCTGTGAGTCCTTGTGGCTGTGGGTGATGGCGTGCCTTTTGAAGAATGAGCCTGCGAGTTAGTGCTCGGTGGCGAGGTTAACCCGTGTGGGGTAGCCGTAGCGAAAGCGAGTCTGAATAGGGCGAAAGAGTCGCCGGGTCTAGACCCGAAGCGGAGTGATCTACCCATGGCCAGGGTGAAGCGACGGTAAGACGTCGTGGAGGCCCGAACCCACTTCAGTTGAAAATGGAGGGGATGAGCTGTGGGTAGGGGTGAAAGGCCAATCAAACTCCGTGATAGCTGGTTCTCCCCGAAATGCATTTAGGTGCAGCGTCACATGTTTCTTACCGGAGGTAGAGCTACTGGATGGCCGATGGGCCCCACAGGGTTACTGACGTCAGCCAAACTCCGAATGCCGGTAAGTGAGAGTGTGGCAGTGAGACTGCGGGCGATAAGGTTCGTAGTCGAGAGGGAAACAGCCCAGATCGCCGGCTAAGGCCCCTAAGCGTGTACTAAGTGGAAAAGGATGTGGGGTCGCGAAGACAACCAGGAGGTTGGCTTAGAAGCAGCCACCCTTGAAAGAGTGCGTAATAGCTCACTGGTCAAGTGATCCTGCGCCGACAATGTAGCGGGGCTCAAGTACACCGCCGAAGCCGCGGCACTCACACAACAGCCCGTTGGTTTTCTACGGAGATCCAACCAGGTGTGTGGGTGGGTAGGGGAGCGTCCTGCATCCGTGGAAGCCGCAGAGTGATCTAGTGGTGGAGGGTGTGGGAGTGAGAATGCAGGCATGAGTAGCGAAAGAAGAGTGAGAAACTCTTCCGCCGAATGACCAAGGGTTCCTGGGCCAGGCTAATCCGCCCAGGGTGAGTCGGGACCTAAGGCGAGGCCGACAGGCGTAGTCGATGGACAACGGGTTGATATTCCCGTACCCGTGTATCCGCGCCCATGCTGAATCAGTTGTACTAACCATCCAGATCCCCCAGGAGCACCTTCGGGTGCCGGGTGGGGTGATGCATGGGACCTTGGCTGGTAGTAGGCAAGCGATGGGGTGACGCAGGAAGGTAGTGGGGCCAGTCAGTGGTTGTACTGGTGTAAGCCTGTAGGGCGTGTTCTAGGCAAATCCGGAACACATGCAGCCTGAGAGGTGATGCGTAGCCGAAGTGGTGAATTCCATGATCCTATGCTGCCGAGAAAAGCCTCTAGTGAGTTGGTACACGGCCCGTACCCCAAACCAACACAGGTGGTCAGGTAGAGAATACTAAGGCGATCGAGAGAACTGTGGTTAAGGAACTCGGCAAAATGCCCCCGTAACTTCGGGAGAAGGGGGACCCAGACTGGTGACGATCTTTACGGTTTGAGCTGGTGTGGGTCGCAGAGACCAGAGAGAAGCGACTGTTTACTAAAAACACAGGTCCGTGCGAAGTCGTAAGACGATGTATACGGACTGACGCCTGCCCGGTGCTGGAAGGTTAAGAGGACCGGTTAATCACTTCGGTGGTGAAGCTGAGAATTTAAGCCCCAGTAAACGGCGGTGGTAACTATAACCATCCTAAGGTAGCGAAATTCCTTGTCGGGTAAGTTCCGACCTGCACGAATGGCGTAACGACTTCTCTGCTGTCTCAACCACAGACTCGGCGAAATTGCAGTACGAGTAAAGATGCTCGTTACGCGCGGCAGGACGAAAAGACCCCGGGACCTTCACTATAGCTTGGTATTGGTGTTCGGTTCGGTTTGTGTAGGATAGGTGGGAGACTGTGAAGTGGGCACGCCAGTGTTCATGGAGTCGTTGTTGAAATACCACTCTGATCGTATTGGACTTCTAACCTCGGACCCTGATCGGGTTCAGGGACAGTGCCTGGTGGGTAGTTTAACTGGGGCGGTTGCCTCCCAAAATGTAACGGAGGCGCCCAAAGGTTCCCTCAGCCTGGTTGGCAATCAGGTGTTGAGTGTAAGTGCACAAGGGAGCTTGACTGTGAGACGTACATGTCGAGCAGGGACGAAAGTCGGGACTAGTGATCCGGCACCGGCAAGTGGAAGCGGTGTCGCTCAACGGATAAAAGGTACCCCGGGGATAACAGGCTGATCTTCCCCAAGAGTCCATATCGACGGGATGGTTTGGCACCTCGATGTCGGCTCGTCGCATCCTGGGGCTGGAGTAGGTCCCAAGGGTTGGGCTGTTCGCCCATTAAAGCGGCACGCGAGCTGGGTTTAGAACGTCGTGAGACAGTTCGGTCTCTATCCGCCGCGCGCGTAAGAAACTTGAGGAAACCTGTCCCTAGTACGAGAGGACCGGGACGGACGAACCTCTGGTGTGCCAGTTGTCCTACCAAGGGCACCGCTGGTTAGCTACGTTCGGAAGGGATAACCGCTGAAAGCATCTAAGCGGGAAGCCTGTTCCAAGATGAGGTTTCTCACCCTCTTAGCAGGGTTAAGGCCCCCTACAGACCATGGGGTTGATAGGCCAGAACTGTAAGCACAGTAATGTGTTCAGGTGACTGGTACTAATCGGCCGAGGACTTACCAACAACACTGTTGTTCACACAACAAGACCCCTACATGTTTTTTGGGGTTCACGGGGGCGTAGCCCCCGTGTGATCGCATCCACTATGACACTTCTGAAACAACACACAACAAACAAATAGCCTGTTGTGGGTTGTTTTATAGAGTTACGGCGGCCATAGCGGAGGGGAAACGCCCGGCCCCATTCCGAACCCGGAAGCTAAGCCCTCCAGCGCCGATGGTACTGCACCTTAATCAGTGTGGGAGAGTAGGACACCGCCGAACACAATTTCCATTGTGGCCCTACACGAGTAATCGTGTAGGGCCACAATGCATTTCCCGTCTCCACGTCCGGCAGTCGGTAGAAGCAATGTGCGCTATGGGCGCATCAGTTCTACGAAATCCGGGACAGCAGATCAGTCGGTCCCCTTGGGCACGACGATCATCGGTACCGACACCGCGCGCAGGATCTTGGCGGCCGTCGTGCCGAGGAACAATGTGTTGGGGGCGGCCAGCCGGCTCGAGCCGACCATCACCAGGTCGCCGTCGTGCCACTCGAGCGAGCCGACAGCCTCCTCGATCGTGTCGCCCTGGACAATCGTGGAAGTGACCGGGAAATGTTCCGGCAGTTGGGCTCTCGCCTCGTCGAGCGTTCGCTGTGCATGTGCCCGGGCGGTATCGATTGCGGAGTCCTCGGCCGCGGTGCGCCATGGCTGCATGTCACCGATCGCGAGAAGCGAGACGAGCCTGATGGGCCGGTGCGCCCGGATGCCACTGCGGATGGCGGTCTCGAACAGCAACGGTGCTCCCGGACGGTCACCGATCGTCACGGTGATCTCACGCACCTCCTCGGCTCCGAGGTGCGCGTAGCCGGGCGGTGCGACCGCGACCGGGATCGGCGACGAATGCAGGATGTCGTTGACGACCGTCCCCAAGGTGTGGCGGCCGCGGATCCCGCCGCCCGCTCCGCCGATGACGAGGATGTCGGCGCCGGTGCGTCGGGCCTCGATGATCAGTCCCTCGCCGGGATTGGCGTGTTCGGCGATCGTCGTCGTGGTCTCGATGTCGTCGGGCAGGCGGGCGGCCGCCTCGTCGAGCCAGCGTCGTGCCGCGCTGTCGAGGGCATCGGAGAGTCTCTCCACCGTGTCGTCGGCGCCGGCCGGTTCGGGCGGGATGACGATGCAGATCTCCAGCTCGGCGTCGAAGG
Source organism: Gordonia westfalica (assembly GCF_900105725.1). Taxonomy (NCBI): domain Bacteria; kingdom Bacillati; phylum Actinomycetota; class Actinomycetes; order Mycobacteriales; family Gordoniaceae; genus Gordonia; species Gordonia westfalica. The sequence goes on along the minus strand of NZ_FNLM01000034.1, from coordinate 1,812,411 downwards.
TGCGTGCCAGGCACGCACCCAGGGCCACCGCGTCCTCGCCCCCGGAGGTGGCGATGTATGCGACGAGCAGCTTCATCGGTGCTCCCATCTGTGTCCTCTGCGGCGGTCTCACTGGGCCCCAGCCTAGTCACGTCCGTGCCTGAACCACGGTTGTTGTGTGCCCCGTCGCGTTCCCCGTCGAGTCGGCTACCCGATCACTGCCGGACACGCTTAGATTGCTGCATGGAATCCCTCGTTGACGGCTATCTCCGCCACATCATGGACAAGGTCCGAGAGGACCGATCCGGCGATGTCGCCGACTACATCCCCGAACTGGCGGTCGTCGATCCCGAGCGTTGTGGACTGTCGGTCTGCGTCCACGACGGGTACACGTACTCACACGGAGATTCCGCCACCACGTTCACCATCCAGTCGGTGTCGAAGCCGCTGACGTACGCGATGGCGCTCCGCAAACACGGCCCGGACGTGGTGGACGGCAAGATCGGCGTCGAACCGTCGGGGGAGGCGTTCAACGAGATCAGCGTCGACGATCGCCGGCGCCCGAAGAACCCGATGATCAATGCCGGAGCCATCTTCGCGGCGTCGATGCTGCTGCCGGCCTCCCGTGAGGTGAGTGCCGCCGACGTCGACGCGGCCTTCGGCGAGATCCTCGACTTCTATTCGGGTTGTGCGGGCCGGCGGCTGTCGATGGACGAGGAGGTGTACGCCTCCGAGTCCGCGACGGGTTCGCGCAACCGTGCGATCGCGTACATGCTCGACAGCTTCGGCGCGCTGGAGACCGATCCCGACGCCGCGATCGACCTCTACTACCGCCAGTGCTCGATCAGGGTGACGACGGACGATCTCGCCGGGATCGGCGCGACCATCGCCAACGGCGGTATGAATCCCCGAACCGGCCGGATTGTGTTCTCCTCCGAGATAGCGCAGCGACTGCTGAGCGTGATGACCACGTGCGGCATGTACGACGGGGCGGGGGACTGGGTCACCTCGGTCGGCCTGCCGGCCAAGAGCGGCGTCGGCGGCGGAATCCTCGCCGTCCTCCCGGGGCAGCTGGGCATCGGCGTGTACTCGCCGCGCCTCGACGAGCACGGGAACAGCGTCCGCGGCGTCAAGACGTGCCAGCACCTGTCGAAAGACCTCGGGCTACACATGTTCAACGTGACCCGCGAGAGCCGGGTGACGATCCGCTCGGTCTACGACCTGGCCGACAGCCCGGTGGCTGGTGAATGGAGCGAACGCGAGCGCAGCTACCTCCGCACCTGCCGCGACATGATCCGCGTCTACGAATTGCAAGGCGACCTGACGTTCGCCGGGGCCGAAAGCGTTCATCGGCGCCTCGTGGCCGACATGGACGACTTCACCGTGGTGATCGTGGAGATCTCGCGACTCGGTGTCATCGACGCGGTCGCGCGAACCATGCTGCTCAGCATCAAACGACTGCTCGCCGACAGTGGTCGTCGTGCCGCGCTCGTCGACCCCGACGGCGTCGTGCGCGCCAGCATCGAACGGCAGCTCGACGAGTGGACCACCCCGAATCCGGATGCGCTGGTCGACCTCAAGGGGTTCGATCCCGCACTGCCGCATGTGCACATGACGATGGAGGATGCCGTCATCGACGCCGAGACCTTCATGCTCAAGCACTACTACGACCAGTGACCCTTCGAGACGCGTCCTCCTCAGGGGTCGGTAGGGGCGTCCTCCGCAGGCTCCGGCCGCTCCTCAGGGATCGGTAGGGGCCGCGGCGCGGGCGCGTGAGATCGGTGCAGTCGATGCCCTAGGGTGGGTTCGTGCGTCTCGTCATCGCGGAGTGTCAGGTCGACTATGTCGGGCGATTGACCGCCCATCTGCCCATGGCCAAGCGCCTGTTGCTGGTCAAGTCGGACGGTTCGGTGAGCGTGCACGCCGACGACCGCGCGTACAAGCCGCTCAACTGGATGAGCCCGCCGTGCTGGCTCACCGAGGCCGCCGTGCCCGAGGGCACCGAGGCAGAGGCCTACTGGGTGGTCACCAACAAGGCGGGTGAGGAACTGCGGATCACGATCACGTCGATCGAACACGATTCGCAGCACGAACTCGGGATCGATCCCGGTCTGGTCAAGGACGGCGTCGAGGCGCATCTCCAGGAGTTGCTCGCCGAGCACGTGGAGACCCTGGGGCCCGGCCACACCCTGATCCGGCGCGAGTACATGACGGCCATCGGACCTGTCGATCTGCTGTGCCGCGACGCCGCGGGTGCCACGGTGGCCGTGGAGATCAAACGACGCGGTGAGATCGACGGCGTCGAGCAGCTGACGCGCTACTTGGAACTGCTCAACCGCGACACCACGCTGGCTCCCGTCGCCGGCGTCTTTGCCGCGCAGCAGATCAAGCCGCAGGCGCGAACGCTCGCCGAGGATCGTGGAATCCGTTGCGTCGTGCTGGATTACGAAGCCCTGCGCGGTGCGGAGAGTACGGAGTTCCGGCTCTTCTGAGCGCGGGGCGCCGCCGATTCCGGGCCCCGCTCAGGCGTTGGCGCGGGCCTCCGGTGACAGCTTGCGATTGAGCAGTTCGAGATCGTCGGTGTCGGACAGCACCGCGTACTCGGAATCCTCCGGCTGCGCCAGCAACTCGGGCAGCTCGGCGAGCTTGTCGCGGAGCTGCCCCAGGTTGGCGGCGATCTCCTGACGCGCACGGTCGGCCGCATGCGCCATCTCGCGGGATCGGTTCAGGCGTTCGCCGGCGATGTCGAGGGCGGTCTGACGGATGTGGTTGGCCTCGTCGAGGGCACGTTCACGCTGGTCGGCGAGTTCCGCGTCGTGGCGTTCCCGCTCGGCGGCACGTTCGCGTGAGCTGACGGCCTCCAGTTCGGCGACCTCCGACTTAGCCTTGTCGACGATGCGGCGGGCCTCGTCGTTGGCGGCCTTCATCGTCTTGGTGTGCTCGGCCTCCATCGCGGCCGTGCGTTCGGCGATGAGACGCGCCGACTCGGACTCGTTGGCTGCGGCGGTCTCCTTGACCTGCCGTGCACGCGCGGATGCCTCATCGACGAGCTTCTTGGCCGCCGCCTGTGCCTCGCCGCGGATCCGCTCGGCCTCGGCGGCCGCCTCGGACCGCATGTCGGCCGCCTCCTGGCGGGCGATCGACAGCGTCTCGTCGGCCTCGGCCGACGCCTCGGCCCGCATCTCCGAGGCCTCGTCGGAGGCGAGCTGGAGCATGCGGGAGAGGCGTTCGCTCATGCCCTGCGCGGTGGTGGGCGGTACCGAGAGTTTGTCGATCTCGCGCCGGAGTTCGGCGATCTCGTCGCGCGCGTCCTCGAGATGGGCCGCGAGCTCGTGGGCGTTGGCGGTGGCGGCGTCGCGATCGGCGGCGAGAACCCGCAACTCGGCGTCGAGTCTCTGGAGATGGTCGGCGACCTGCTCACGGTCATAACCGCGCATCACGATCGCAAAGGGCAATTGCCGTGCGGGACCTGGCATGCGGGCCAGTGTATCGGAGACGGCCGGACCTCGAAGCGCGGTCGGAGTCAGGTTCGGCGCGGGTGTCGGCGTTGTCGGGGACACGGTCCTCGGCGCCGGCGCGTGGACCTCTGCTCAGGTGTCCACGCGCCGGCGCCGGTGTCCGCCCGGGTGCCGTGGCGCAGGGCGGGCGGGGAGGGAGTTGTCAAGCGCCCGAACGCTTTTGAGGTTCGGGCCGAGGGATCGGGCTCAGTGCGCGGCGTCGGCGGCCGGCTCGACGAGCTCGAGCAGAACGCCGCCCGCGTCCTTGGGGTGGACGAAGTTGATGCGGGACTTCGCAGTGCCCCGCTTGGCGGCGGGGTAGAGGACACGGACGCCGGCCTCGGTGAGGCGGGCGGTCACGGCGTCGACGTCGGTCACCCGCACCGCGAGCTGCTGCAGGCCCGGGCCGTTGCGATCGATGAACTTCGCGATGGTCGACGACTCGTCGAGCGGGGCCAGCAACTGGATGACCGCGCCACCGCCGCCCGGGCCCACCATGGCCTCCTCGACACCCTGCTCGGTGTTGGTCTCCTGGTGGAGCGTCTCGAAGCCGAGGTGTGTCGCATACCACTCTTTCGCGGCGTCCAGGTCGGGGACGGCGATGCCCACGTGGTCGATCGCGACGACCAGGTCGGAGATCAGAGCGGTCGCGCCCTGGGGAGTGCCGGCGGGGGTGCTGGGGTCAGTTGCAGAGGTGCTCATGTCACAACGGTAGCGTTGGGGGGTAGAGCGCACAGAGCGGGCGCTCGGTAGCCCCCTCGCACGACACCCCCGGAGGTTCTTTTCCATGTCCTCGACTGCTGACAACACGACGGTCATCGTCGCCGGCGCACGCACCCCCTTCGGCCGCCTCCTGGGCTCCCTGAAGGACTTCAGCGGCGTCGACCTGGGTGCGGTGGCGATCCAGGGTGCACTCGAGAAGTCCGGGGTCCCGGCTTCTGAGGTCCAGTACGTGATCATGGGCCAGGTGCTGACCGCGGGGGCGGGTCAGATGCCGGCTCGCCAGGCCGCGATCAAGGCCGGTATCGGCTGGGACGTCCCGACGCTGACGATCAACAAGATGTGCCTGTCGGGCATCGACGCCATCGCGCTCGCCGACCAGCTCATCCGCGCCGGTGAGTTCGACGTCGTTGTCGCCGGTGGCCAGGAGTCGATGACCCAGGCCCCGCACCTGCTGCAGGGCAGCCGCAGCGGCTTCAAGTACGGCAACACCGAGCTCACCGACCACATGGCCTTCGACGGCCTGCACGACGCCTTCACCGATCAGCCGATGGGTGCGTTGACCGAGCAGGGCAACGACAAGGACGGCTTCACGCGCGAGCAGCAGGACGAGTTCGCCGCCCGCAGCCACCAGCTCGCCGCTGCCGCCTGGAAGAACGGCGTCTTCGACGACGAGGTCGTGCCGGTCTCCATCCCGCAGCGCAAGGGCGACCCGATCCAGTTCACCGAGGACGAGGGCATCCGCGCCAACACCACCGCCGAGTCGCTCGGGGGCCTGCGCCCGGCCTTCCGCAAGGACGGCACCATCACCGCGGGCAACTCCTCGCAGATCTCCGACGGCGCTGCCGCGGTCGTCGTGATGAGCAAGGCCAAGGCGGAGGAACTGGGCGTGACCTGGCTCGCCGAGATCGGTGCCCACGGCGTCGTCGCGGGTCCGGACTCGAGCCTGCAGGCGCAGCCGGCCAACGCGATCATCAAGGCATGTGACCGCGAGGGCATCGCCCCGCGGACCTCGACCTCATCGAGATCAACGAGGCGTTCGCCGCCGTCGGCCTGGCCTCGACCCAGCAGCTCGGCGTCGACGCGGACAAGATCAACGTCAACGGTGGCGCCATCGCCGTCGGTCACCCGATCGGCACCTCCGGTGCCCGCATCACCCTCCACCTCGCGCTCGAACTGCAGCGCCGCGGCGGCGGTGTCGGCGCGGCCGCACTGTGCGGTGCCGGTGGACAGGGCGACGCGCTGATCGTCCGCGTCCCGAAGGCCTGATCGATCCGCTGAAGGAGACTTCTACGACACTTTGTCGTAGAAGTCTCCGCCGGCAGGCACAATGGTGAACATGCTGTCTTTCTTCGACCTGACCACACCCGCCAAGCGCTTCCGCCTCGTCGCCGTGGCCGAGGCCATCACCTGGGCGTGGCTGATCGTCGGGATGATCCTCAAGCGCGTCAACGACGACCCGGAGGCCATCGCGCTGCCCGGCGCCACCCACGGTGCCGTCTTCGTGATCTTCGTGATCGTCGCCCTGATCACCTCGTTCCAGCTCAAGTGGAACGCCGTGAAGTGGGAGCTGCCCCTGGGCGGACGCCGCATCGGGATCCCGATCGTGACGCTGCTGGCGCTCGCATCGAGCGTGCCGCCCTTCGGCACGATCGTCTTCGAGTGGTGGGCCAAGCGCAACGGCCATCTCGCCGAGCTGTCGGCCGGGCAGTCGCCGCAGCAGGCCCCCGCCTGATCCGACCCGCCTGATCCGGAGGTAGTCCACTGATCGTCGCGTTCAGCCTCACGCCCTCGGGCGGGACCGCCGTCGACGCCGACGGCGGGATGAGTGCGGCGGTCGCGGCCGCCGTCGAGGTGGTGCGGGCCTCCGGGATCCCACATCAGACAACCTCGATGTTCACCTATCTCGAGGGCGACTGGGACGAAGTGATGGCAGTGGTCAAAGCCGCCACCGAGGCCGTCGCCGCCCGCGCGCCGCGCGTGGGCCTGGTGCTCAAGGCCGACATCCGACCGGGCCACACCGACGAACTGACCGGCAAGGTCGAACGGGTGGAACGCCACCTGGGTTCGGGCGACTGAGTGCAGGTGCACCTCGCGACCGGACCCCGTCGATCCCGGCGGGCGGTCGCCACGATCTTCGCCCTGAACGGTTTCCTCGCCGCCATGTGGGTGGCTCACATCCCGGTCATCAGCGAGCGCACCGACGTAGGGCACGACGAGCTCGGCGGCCTGCTGCTCCTCCTGGGTGGATCCGCCTTCGTCGGCATGCAGGTGTGTGGCCCGCTGATCGATCGCTGGGGTTCCCGGCCGCTCACGATCGTCGCTGCATCGCTCCTCTCGGCGGTCATCATCACGCCCGTCCTCGCCGTCGACACGCTCACCCTCGGTGCGGCGCTGGCAGCGTTCGGATTCGCCAACGGGTGCCTCGACGTGTCGATGAACGCGCAGGCGGTCGCCGTCGAGCGCGCGTATCGCCGGCCGATCATGTCGTCGTTCCACGGCTGGTTCTCGGCGGGCAGCCTGGTCGGGTCCGGAGTGGTCGCGGCGACCCTGTGGGCCGACGCCGGCGTCGTCCCGACCGTCGCCTGTGCGGCCGTTGCCGGATTCGTGGTCGTCGCCGCGGTCGCGCGTGGCCTCGCCGGGCACGACGAGTCGCCGGCGACGTCGACGAACGCGTCGTCGGAAGCGTCGTGGTGGCACGGCATCGACCGGCGTCGGCTCGTCCTCCTCGCGGTCGTCGCCTTCGGGCTGATGCTCGCCGAGGGCACCGCCTACGACTGGAGCGCCCTGCACATCGTCGAGAGCTACGGGACCAGCGAGGCGATCGGCGCGCTCACGTTCGGCGCCTTCAGCCTCGCCATGACGGTGTCGAGATTCGTCATCGATCCGGTCGTCGCGTCCGTGGGGGCGGTCCGCGTGCTGCGCGTCGGCGCACTCATCGGGATCGCCGGCATGACGATCGCGATCGTCTCGCCGGTTCCGGCGCTCGCCGTCGTCGGCTGGGCGGTCTTCGGCGTCGGACTCGCCGGACTCATCCCGCAGATCTTCACCGCCGCGGGCAACCTCACCGATTCGGCGGGCGGGCGGACGATCTCGATCGTCGTCGGTTGCGGATACCTGGGGATGCTCGCCGGACCGGCCGTCGTCGGGTTCATCAGCAGCCAAACGAGTCTGAACACCGGGCTGCTCGCGGCCCTGGCCGCGCTCCTGCTCGCGGTGTACTTCGCCGGAGTGGTGCGCCCACGCGGACCGTCGGTGTCCGCGCTCGGCGAACCTCGGTCGTCGCGGTCGGGTGGTCGTGCCACACTAGAGGAGTGACGCGACCAACCAATCGTCAGCAGGCCGCCGCGGCGGCCCGTCAACAGGCTGCGGCCGCCATGGCCATGACCGGTGCCGTCGATCTCGGCGGAATCAAGGAACGGGCCGAAGCCCAACGCGCCCAGGCTCAGCGAGCCCAGGCCCAGCGAGCGCAGGCTCAGCCCGACGGCGCACAGCCGGTCCCCGGCACCCCGCCGCCGGCTGCACCGCCCGCCGCGCCGGGCGCGAGCGTCATCGACGTGACCGAGGAGACCTTCGAGTCCGAGGTCCTCGACCGGTCGATGCAGCAGCTCGTCGTCGTCGACCTCTGGGCGGAATGGTGCGGACCGTGCAAGCAGTTGTCGCCGGTTCTCGAGCGTCTCGCCGCGGAGTCCGGCGGTCGCTGGGTGCTCGCCAAGGTCGATGTCGACGCCAGTCCCCGTATCGCGCAGGCATTCCGGGTGCAGTCGATCCCGATGGTCGTCGCCATCGTGCAGGGACAGCCGGTCACCGCGTTCAACGGCGTCCGGTCCGAGGCCGAGATCACCAGCTGGATCGACGAGATCTTCGCCCAGGTCGGCAACGCGTTGCCGGACGCACCCGCGGGTGCGGCTCCCGAGCCGGAGCAGTCCGATCCGCGCATGATCGCCGCCGAGGAGAAGCTCAACGACGGTGACTTCGACGGGGCACTGGCCGCATATCGCGCCGTTGCCGAAGCCGAACCCGAGAACGTCGAGGCGGCGTCGGCGGCGCGGAACCTCGAATTCATCCTGCGCGCGCAGGCCCACGACCCGGCCATCGTCGAGACGGCGTCACCGCGCGACGTCGACGCCCAGCTCGCGGCCGCGGACGTCCTGCTGCTGTCGCAGCAGCCCGAGGCGGCCTTCGACCGGATCATCGACGTGGTCCGCGTGACCAACGGCGACGAGCGCACACGGGCACGGACGCGACTCCTCGAGCTGTTCGAGCTGTTCGATCCGGCCGAGGACTTCGTCGTCGCCGCACGCCGGAAGCTGGCCAGCGCGCTCTACTGATCCGCAAACCCACCATTTTTCGGCAAACCCAGCACCCTCCGGGGTGCTGGGTTTGCCGATAAAGGGTGGGTTTGTGCGGCTAGCGCGGGGCGAGCCAGATGGCGGAGTTGGCCGGCAGCATGACCCGCGCCGAGGTGGGGCGTCCGTGGTACGACGGCCCGTCGGCGGTCACCGACCCCAGATTGCCCCGGCCGGCGCCGCTGTAGGCGTCGGCGTCGGTGTTGAGGATCTCCTCCCACACCCCGCCCTGCGGCAGACCGACCTGATAGTCGACGCGGTCCGAGCCGGAGAAGTTGAAGATGCAGGCGACGACCGATCCGTCCTCCCCGAAACGCAGGAAGCTGATCACGTTGTTCGCGGTGTCGTTGGCGTCGATCCACTCGTAGCCGAGGGGAGTGATGTCCTGAGTGTAAAGCGCCGGGGACGACCGGTAGATGCGGTTCAGATCGGTGACGAGCGCCGAGATACCGGAATGGAGCTCGCCCTCCCATCCCTCCAGCTGGTGCCAGTCGAGGCTGCGGTTGTCGGCCCATTCACCGGTCTGGCCGAACTCCTGGCCCATGAACAGCAACTGCTTGCCGGGATGCGACCACATATAGGCGAGGTACACGCGTGCGCCGGCGGCCTTGGTGAAGGAATCGCCCGGCATCCGCGTCCAGAGCGTGCCCTTGCCGTGCACCACCTCGTCGTGCGACAGGGGCAGCACGAAGTTCTCGCTCCACGCGTACATCAGCGAGAAGGTGATCTCGTGATGGTGGAAGCTGCGGTGCACCTGATCGCGTGACAGATAGTCGAGGCTGTCGTGCATCCAGCCCATGTTCCATTTGAAGCTGAAGCCGAGACCGCCGAGATCGGTCATCCGGGTGACGCCCGGCCACGCGGTGGACTCCTCGGCGACGGTGATGACGCCGGGGAAGTGCTTGTGGACCGTCGCGTTGGTCTCCTGCAGGAACTGCACCGCCTCGAGGTTCTCGCGGCCGCCGTGAACATTGGGCCGCCACTGCCCGTCGGGGCGTGAGTAATCCAGGTACAGCATCGACGCGACGGCGTCGACGCGTAGTCCGTCGATGTGGAACTCGCTGAACCAGAACAGCGCGTTGGCGACCAGGAAGTTGCGCACCTCGTGACGTCCGAAGTCGAAAACGTAGGTGCCCCAGTCGAGTTGCTCGCCACGCATCGGGTCGGCGTGCTCGTAGAGCGGCGTGCCGTCGAAGCGGGCGAGGGCCCACTCGTCCTTCGGGAAGTGCGCGGGCACCCAGTCGACGAGCACGGCGATGCCGCGCGAATGCAGGTGGTCGACGAGATAGCGGAAGTCGTCGGGGGTGCCGAAGCGCGCAGTCGGCGCGTAGTACGACGTCACCTGGTAGCCCCACGAGCCGCCGAAGGGGTGTTCGGCCACCGGCAGGAACTCGACGTGGGTGAAGCCCTTCTCGACGACGTAATCGGCGAGCTGATGGGCGAGTTCGCGATAGCCCAGGCCCTGACGCCACGACGCCAGGTGCACCTCGTAGACGCTCATCGGTTCGCGCTCGGGTGCGGAGGCCTCCCGGCGGGCGATCCAGGCGTCGTCGGACCAGACATGGTGCGACTCGGCGACGACCGACGCGGTCGACGGCGGGAGTGTGGTCCGGTAGGCCATCGGGTCGGCCTTGTCGCGGATCACGCCGTCGGCGCCGTGTACCCGGAACTTGTAGTGCGCACCGTCGCCGACGTCGGGGATGAACACCTCCCAGACGCCGCTGACCCCGACCTTGCGCATGGGGGCCACACGGCCGGTCCAGTGGTCGAAGTCGCCGATGACGGCCACGCCGTGCGCGTTGGGCGCCCACACAGAGAACGCGGTGCCGCGGACGTCGCCGTCGGCCGTCGTGTACGAGACGATGCGCGCGCCGAGGGCCTCCCACAGCTTCTCGTGACGTCCCTCGCTGAACAGGTGGATGTCGATGTCGCCGAGGCTCGGCAGGAACCGGTATCCGTCGGCGACCACGAATTCCGACGTCCCGCCCGAACCGTCGGGATAGACGATCCGGTAGCGGTAGTCCATCAGGTCGGCGATCGGCACCGTGACGACCCACAGGTCGTCGGTCTGGCGGGACATCGGATGGTCGACGCCGCCGATGACCGCCGACACCGACAGTGCGTCGGGCCGTAGGGTGCGCAGGATCGTGCTGCCGCCCGGTGCGTCGTGCGCCCCGAGGAACGCATGCGGGTCGGGGTGGGTCAGTGCGTGAAGCCGACGCAGGTCGTGGTCGGTGGCTGCGGGGTCGGGGAGGGACTCGAGATCGGTCACGGGCACCTCACTGGATTCGGTAGGCGAGTCGCGCGGCGGCGGCGGGGTCGAGCGGCGGCAGGGCCAGGATGTGGGCGACCGCGCGCCACGGCTCGAGACGGACGTAGTTGTCCTGTCCCCACCAGTACTCCTCCCCGGACACCTCGTCGCGGACGGAGAAGTGCTCGTACCACTCGAATCCGAGTTTGGGCAGGTCGAGCCAGACGGTCGATTCCTCGGCGGCGAACGGGTTGAGGTTGATCACCACCACGACGCGGTCGCCCGACACGGGATCGATTTTCGAGTAGGCGATCAGCGAGGGGTTGTCGACGTGATGGAAGTGGATGTTCCGCAACTGCTGCAGCGCGGGATGGCGGCGGCGGATCTCGTTGAGCGAGGTGATCCACGGTTCCAGCGACTCGCCGCGGCTCGCGGCCGCCTTGTAGTCGCGGGGACGCAGTTCGTACTTCTCGGAGTCCAGGTACTCCTCGCTGCCCTCGGCGACCGCCACGTGTTCGTAGAGTTCGTAGCCGCTGTAGACGCCCCAGGTCGGGGCGAGGGTCGCGGCCAGTGCGGCGCGCAGCGCGAACATTCCCGGGCCGCCGTGCTGCAGGCTGGCGTGCAGGATGTCGGGCGTGTTGACGAAGAGGTTGGGCCGCGCCTCGTCGGCGTGCTCGGCCAGTTCACGTCCGAACTGCTCGAGTTCCCACTTGACCGTCTTCCAGGTGAAGTACGTGTAGGACTGCGTGAACCCGAGGCGGGCGAGACCGTACAGACGCGCGGGCCGGGTGAACGACTCGGACAGGAACAGCACGTCCGGGTTCCGCTTCTTGACCTCGCTGATCAGCCATTCCCAGAAGTTCGGCGGTTTGGTGTGCGGGTTGTCGACGCGGAAGATGTCCACGCCGAGGCCGACCCAGTGCAGGACGACCTTCAGCACGGCCCGATAGATGCCGTTGCGGTCGTCGTCGAAGTTGAGCGGGTAGATGTCCTGGTACTTCTTCGGCGGGTTCTCCGCGTAGGCGATCGTGCCGTCGGGCTGGATGATGAACCACTCGGGGTGTTCGGTGGCCCAGGGGTGGTCGGGTGCGCACTGCAGGGCGAGGTCGAGGGCGACCTCGAGGCCCAGCTCACGCGCCCGCCCGACGAAGTACTCGAAGTCCTCCTCGCTGCCGAGCTGAGGGTGGATGGCGTCGTGGCCGCCGTCCTTCGACCCGATGGCCCACGGCGAGCCGACATCGTCGGGGCCGGCGACGAGCGTGTTGTTGCGTCCCTTGCGGTTGATCTCGCCGATGGGGTGGATCGGCGGGAGGTAGACGACGTCGAAACCCATCCCGGCGATGCGGGGCAGGTCCTGGGCGGCGGTGAGGAAGGTGCCGTGCACCGGGTTGCCCTCGCCGTCCCAGCCGCCGGTCGAGCGCGGGAAGAACTCGTACCAGGACCCGAACAGCGCGCGGGTGCGGTCCACCCACACGCGATGGGTGCGGCTCTTGGTGACGAGTTCGCGGACCGGATTGTCGTGGAGGAGTTCGGCGACCTCCTCCGAGATCGCCAGGCTCACGCGGTTCTCCACCCGGCGGCGGCGAGCGCGGAGCAGACGCGCGGCGTCGAGCACGAGTTCGCGGTTCTCGTCGGCGATGGCCTCGGCGGCGCGCGTGAGGATGCGGGCGCCGGTCTCGAGGTCGTTGGCCAGATCGGCGGCGCCCTGACCGGCATCGAGCTTCTTGGTGACCGCGGACCGCCAGGTGGTGTAGGGGTCGCTCCAGGCCTCGATGCGGTATGACCAGAAGCCGACGGCGTCGGGGACGAACGCCGCGTTGAACGTGTCCGGTTCGGGGGTCGGGGTCATCCGGATGTCGAGAACGCCGTGGCGGGGAGCCTCGACGTGCAGCGTGACCCCGATCGCGTCGTGACCTTCGCGCCACGCCGTGGTGCTGACCGGGAAGAACTCTCCCACAACGGCTTTCGCGGGCTGCTGCCCGGCGGAGACCAGGGGTGCGATGTCGTCGATCCCCATGCGCCCGATCACTCGAAGCCTCCTCTCGTCAGCTCCCGCGACTGGCCAGGGTGCGTTGTCGGTCTCGCCTGCGTTGGTATCACCGCTACCCAACCTAGTGCCCCGCGTACGCGATTGTCTTGTCGTACGCGGTCCCCGTGTCGGGTGTCTCGCTCCCGGCGTGATCAGCCCACCGGACGCGGTGCGGCGGCGAGTCGGCTGAGGGCGGACCTGACCACTGCGGGGTCGGTGGTCCGCCACATCGGCGGCAGCGAGGCGAGCAGGTAGCCCCCGTATCCGGCCGTCGCCAGTCGGGAGTCGAGCACCGCGACGACGCCGCGGTCGTCGACCGATCGCAGCAAGCGACCGGCGCCCTGGGCGAGCAGCAGCGCGGCGTGGTTGGCCGCCACGGACAGGAAACCGTTGCCGCCCCGGGCGTCGACCGCACGCTGCCGCGCGGTCAGCAGCGGGTCGTCGGGCCGGGGGAACGGGATCCGGTCGATGATGACCAGGCTCAGCGACGGCCCGGGCACGTCGACGCCCTGCCACAGGGACAGGGTGCCGAACAGGCATGTCTCGGGATCCTCGGCGAAGCGTCTGACCAGGGTCGAGGTGGTGTCGTCGCCCTGACACAACACGGGGTACTCGCAGCGTTCCCGGATCGCCTCGGCGGCTTCGCGCGCGGCCCGCATCGACGAGAAGAGCCCCAGGGTGCGTCCACCGGCGGCATCGACGAGCTGGGCGATCTCGTCCATCGTCTTCGGTGCGATACCCGAGCGGTCGGGCCGCGGCAGGTGCCGCGCGAGGTAGAGGATGGACGACTTCGGGTAGTCGAACGGAGAGCCGGCGTCGAGGCCCGTCCAGCGCGCCGAACCCGAATCCGACGGCACCGCCTTGCCGCTGGCCGTGATGTTGCGCGAGGCCGCCGGGTCGGGACCCGGTTCATCGGCTCCGGGCTCGTCGGCGGCGGGCCGGTCGGTGCCGCGACCCGAGGCGGGCAGGCCCCAGGTGGCGGCGAGGGCGTCGAAGGAGCCGCCGATCGTCAGCGTCGCGGAGGTCAGGATGACCGTCGAATTGGCGAACAGCGATGCCCGGAGCAGTCCGCCGACCGACAGCGGTGCGATGTGCAGCACCGGGCGGGGCTCGGCGCCGCGTCGTGAGGTGTCGAGACCGACCCACACCACGTCACGGCGCTTGGACTCGTCGGGTTCGTCGAAGGCCCCGAGGACGCGGACGACGGTGTCGTGCATGTCGTCGAGCGAGGTGAGGGCGGCCGACCGGGCGGCGGCCGCACCGTCGTCGCCGGCGCCGGGCGCGCGCACCGGGCCGATCGCGGTCCGGGTCTGCCACAGCCGGTCGCGCAACATCACCAGAACGCTCGTGGCGTCGGCGGGCAGCTGCGTCCACTGGGTCTTGGGGGCGGTCTCGAGGAGTTCGCCGAGTTGCTCACCGGCGCCGAGGAGGGCGTCGGCGGTCTCCTCGTCGACGAGTTTGCCGACGCGCCGGGAGACGAGCGCGATCGAGGACGCCGACAGTTCGTCGGTCGCCACCGAGGTCATCCGGTCGACGAGCTCGTGAGCCTCGTCGATGATCACCACATCGTGTTCGGGGAGCACGTTGGCGGGACTCGTCGCGTCGATCGCCAGCAGCGCGTGGTTGGTGACCACCACGTCGACCTTGCCGGACCGGCGACGGGACTGTTCGGCGAAACAGTCCTCGCCGTAGGAACAGTTGGCGGCGCCGAGGCATTCGCGCGCGGACACGCTGACCTGTCGCCAGGCGCGGTCGGCGACACCGGGGACGAGATCGTCGCGGTCGCCCGTCTCGGTGTCGCTGCTCCACTCGCGCAGCCGAGTGACATCGCGGCCGGTGCGGGACAGCTCGAACGGATCGAACAGCTCGGTGTCCGGCTCGTCGGCGGTCCCCGAGTGGATCTTGTTCAGGCACAGATAGTTTCCGCGACCCTTGAGGATCGCGAAAGTGGGTTTGCGACCGATCGGCTTCGCCAGTGCGCCGGCGAGGCGGGGGAGATCTCGCTCGATCAGCTGACGCTGCAGCGCGATCGTCGCGGTCGACACCACGACGGTGCGCCCGGTCTCGACGGCGTGGCGGATGGCCGGCACGAGATAGGCCAGCGACTTTCCGGTGCCGGTCCCGGCCTGCACGGCGAGATGTTCGCCGGTGTCGATGGCGTGGGCGACGGCCGAGGCCATGGCGACCTGACCGTCACGGCGACGACCGCCGAGCGCGGAGACCGCGGTGTCGAGCAGATCGGTCACCGGGGGAGTGTTGGGCATGTGGGGGTCCGGGGTCCTCGTTCGAGATGGGGTGTGTGGGATTCAGACGGATCAGCGCGCTCGGCGGTTCCCTCGGGGCTAACCCGTGCCGTGCGAACCGTCGTAGAGCAGGTCTCCCACGAGTTCGACCCCGGCCTTCCGCATGCCGGCCAGCGCGGCGGTGGTGGTCTCCGCGCCCACGCCCGCGGTGAAGTTGAGCAGCACCCGCGTGGTGAAACCGGCCGCCACCGCGTCGAGTGCGGTGGCGAGGACGCAGTGGTCGGTGGTCAGGCCCGCGATGTCGACGGACGAGATCTTGTGGTCGCGCAGCCACTGCTCGAGGGTCACACCGTCGTCGGTGGTGCCCTCGAAGCCGGAGTAGGCGGCGCTGTACTCTCCCTTCGAGAAGATCTCTTGCGCTGCGGCGGAATCGAATTCGGGATGGAAGCCGACCCCGTCGGTACCGACCACGCAATGCGGTGGCCAGGTGTCGACATAGTCGGGCGAATCGGAGAAATGCTCGCCCGGATCGATGTGGTGATCGCGCGTCGTGACGACCGTGCGGTACTCGCCGAGGATCTTGGTGATCGCCCGGGCCACGGCCGCACCGCCGTTGACGGCGAGTGAACCGCCCTCACAGAAATCGTTCTGGACGTCGACGACGACCAACGCGTCGGCCTGCTTGGTGCCGTCGCTGCGTTCGCTGCTCATCGGGTACTCCCTGGCGGATCGAAAGGTGTTGCTCGTCAGCCGAGCTGGTATCGGGTCGGCACCGCCGGGTCGCCGTGTGAGAGGCCGAGACCCTCCCACGGCAGACTGACGAGCCCCGCCGCGAGGTGGGCGCGCGCGTCGGTCAGCGATGGCAGTGACGCCACCGGCTCCCCGCCGCGAACCAGCGGGATCTGCAGATCCAGCAGATGGAGACCGCCGTCGGCTTCGGGTCGTGGGCCGCCGGCGCGGTAGACGATCTCCTCCACGATGGTCCCACTGCCGCGTGCGGCACGCACAGCCGCCTTGGCCCCGCCGCGCGACTCCTTGTGGCTGGAACGTTTGGCGACCGGCAGTCCGTCGACCTCGACGAGCTTGTAGACCATCCCCGCGGTCGGTGCGCCACTGCCGGTCACCAGCGAGGTCCCCACTCCGTAGGTGTCGACCGGTTCGGCGCGCAGCGACGCGATCGCATACTCGTCGAGGTCGCCGGACACGACGATCTTGGTGTTCGTCGCGCCGAGGTCGTCGAGCTGCGTGCGCACCTGTCGCGCGAGCACGCCGAGATCTCCGGAGTCGATCCGCACCGCGCCGAGTTCGGGGCCGGCCACCTCGATCGCGTTGCGCACGCCCCGGGTGATGTCGTAGGTGTCGACCAGCAGCGTGGTGCCGACGCCGAGCGCCTCGACCTGCGCGGCGAAGGCGGCCTTCTCGTCGGGACCGTCCGGCCCCGTGAAGCCGAGAGTGAATGCGTGGGCGGCGGTTCCCGCGCTGGGGACGCCGAAACGACGGTTGGCCTCCAGGTTAGACGTCGCGGCGACGCCGGCCAGATAGGCGGCGCGGGCGCCGGCGACCGCGGCCCGCTCGTGGGTGCGTCGGGAGCCCATCTCGATGATCGGCCGGGACCCGGCCGCGCTGACCATCCGCGCGGCGGCCGAGGCGATGGCGCTGTCGTGGTTGAGGATCGACAGGATCAAGGTCTCGAGCAGCACGGCCTCGGCGAAGGGGGCGCGGACGGTGAGGATCGGCGATCCGGGGAAGTAGAGCTCACCCTCCCGGTAGCCGTCGATGTCACCGGAGAACCGGTAATCACGCAGCCAGGAGACGGTCTCGGCGTCGAGGAACTTGTCCACGACGGCGATCTCCTCGTCGCCGAAACGGAACTCCGCGAGCTCGGCGAGGACGCGTCCGGTACCGGCGACGACGCCGTATCGACGACCGTCGGGGAGACGTCGGGCGAACACCTCGAACACACACGACCGGTGCGCAACCGGGTGGCGGAGTGCCGCTGCGACCATGGTCAGCTCGTACTGGTCGGTCAGCAGCGCGGTGTTGTCGATGCTCACTATCGCGTTACCCTTGTCCTCATGGCGCCTGACGAAACTCGTGCGCACGAGGCTACCCCCGGCGGTACCGCGGTTGCCGAACCCGCGGTGGCCGACGGCGCGGCGGATCTCGACAAACCCTGGATGACCGTCGTGTGGGACGACCCCGTCAACCTGATGCGGTATGTGACCTTCGTCTTCCAGAAGATCTTCGGCTACTCGGAGTCCCGTGCCAACGAACTGATGATGCAGGTGCACACCGAGGGCAGGGCAGTGGTCTCCAGCGGCGACCGCGAGAAGGTCGAAGGTGACGTGCGTAAGCTGCACGCGGCCGGGCTGTGGGCCACCATGCAGCGGGATTCATGAGCTGGTCGCTTCAGCCGCCCGGCACGGGACCCTCGTCGCCCGGGGCGAACCCGACGGTGGGGAGGCACTGAGACGTGCGCACCTGGAAACGCAAGGGCCGCGGCGAGTCCGTCCGGATCACCTCTCAGCTCGACTCGCACGAGGCCGAGCTTCTCGCGTCGTTGGTCTCGTCGATGTGTGAGCTGCTCACCGAACGTGCCGACACCGCGCCGCGCGATGCGCTGTCGGAGGTCACCGGTATCCGGATCGGCCATTCCGACGCGCCGGACGACGCCACGCTCGGTCGGCTGCTGCCGGACTTCCATCGGCCGGACCAGGACGAGGAACTCTCCGCCGAGGTGGTCAACGGCCGGCTCAACTCCGCGCTGCGGAGCGTCAACGAGCCGAAGATCATCGACGCCAAACTCGGTGCGGCGCAGGTTCTCCTGGACACCCTGCCCGACGGCGGCGGTGACCTCTCGCTCACCGTCGAACAGGCGACCGCATGGCTCACCGCGCTCAACGACGTCCGCCTGGCCCTCGGGGCGATGCTGGGCATCTCCGAGGACACCCCCGACCGGTTGCCGCCCGACCATCCGCACGCTGCGCACCTCGACGTCTATCACTGGCTCACCGTGATGCAGGATCTGCTCGTCGAAGCGGTGATGTGACCTACAGTTCTCGGTGACAACGGCTCCCTTCGGGAGCTTTGTCCGAGTTTCGGTTGAGTTTCCGGTCGGGGATCGACGAGAGCAGAGGTGCACGTGACCACCATCGGACGACCCGCCCGCCCGGGCGACCGCATCACCGACGTCGTCGGGATCACCGTCGGACACAGTCACCGCGTCGACGCCGACGCGAAGGTCGCCGGCACCGCCGACGCGCCCGACGGTCACGGCTGGGCGACCGGGACGACGGTCGTGCGGATCTCGGGACCGGGCGCGATCGCCGCGGTGGATGTGCGCGGCGGTGGACCCGGCACCCGGGAGACCGACCTCCTCGATCCGTCGAACACCGTGCAGACGGCTCACGCGATCGTCCTCAGCGGCGGCAGTGCCTACGGTCTCGCGGCCGCGGACGGCGCGATGCGGGCTCTCGAGGCGGACGGCGTCGGCCTGCCGCTCGACACCCGGGGACACGTGGTTCCCATCGTCCCCGCGGCGGTCATCTTCGACCTGCCGGTCGGGGCATGGGATCACCGGCCCGACGCCGACTTCGGTGCCGACGCGGTCCGCGCGGCCGACACCGACTTCGCGGTCGGCAGCGTGGGGGCCGGCGCCGGAGCCCGTGCCGGCGCGCTGAAAGGTGGTGTGGGCAGCGCGTCGGTGAGGATCGAGACGGGACCCGCGGCCGGCGTGACCGTCGGCGCGCTGATGGTCGCCAACCCGGTGGGCGCGGTCATCGACCCGAGGACCGGCCTCCCGTGGGATCTGGGCGAGGACGAACTCCGACGACTCGGCCTGACTCGCCCCGAGGCCGCGGATATCGCGCGTCTGGCCGACCTCGCGGACAAACACACCGTGCTCAACACGACGATCGGCGTCGTCGCGACCGATGCCGCACTCGACGCGGCGATGACCCGGCGGATCGCCATGGCCGGCCACGACGGTCTCGGCCGGGCCATCCGGCCGGCCCATTCGCCGCTCGACGGCGACACCATCTTCGCCGTCTCCACGGGCGCGGTCCGGCCGGAGTCGACCGACCCGGCGACCGCCTCCCCGGCCGGCATGCACGCCGACGCGGCGGTCATCGCCGAGGTGTGCCGATGCGCGGCCGACGTCGTCCAGCGGGCCATCGTCGACGCCGTGCTCGCCGCCGAGTCGGTGGCCTCGATCCCCACCTACGCGCAGGCCGCGCCGTCGGCGTTCGTGCGCTAACCGTGATTGCTCGTGCAGGCCCAGTAGTAGATGGACCCGCCGCCCGCGTAGTACAGCGCAGTCGACTGAGCGGTGTAGAGCCGCGGCGCGGTGCCGTAACCCCAGTAGCTGGGTGACGTCGCGATCGCGCCGCAGCCGTTGACGAACTGGGCGACGACCTTGCAGTCGGACGCGGGGCAGTACTGCCGGGCCGCCGCGGAGGCCGCGCTGTACGACGGGTAGTCGAGAGCCCGGCCCACGGCGCCGGTCGACGTCGAGAGTGCGAGCGCTCCGTAGTAGTTGTAGGCGGCATCGGCCGGGGCCTGTTCCGTCACGGCCGGTGCCACGAGTGCGGAGGCCGCGGCGGTCAGCGACAGGGCGGCCACGGCGAATCGTCTGCGCAGGGTCATGGGTGCTCCTGAATGACGGCGGAGGTGAGTGGGCAAGTGGCGCATGGTGTCTAACCTCCCGACGGTTCGCGGGTCGGCTGACCGGGCGCGGGCGTCCCGGACGGGGCGACCGACGGGGTGTTGATCACCGCGGGCTTCTCGATGTCGACCGTCTCGTTCCAGTTGCCGAGGTCGACCGTGATCGTGGCGTTCTCGTCCGCGGGGTTCGGGGCGAAGACGAGCCGGGCGAGCTGGTTGGTGCCGGTGGTCAGCCAGACGGTGGTCGGCACCGGCGCGTCCTGCGGTCCGACGACCTGGCGAGCGCCTGTGAGTGCGGCGAGCGCACCGGCAGGGACGGTGCCGCTGATCTTCGTGGTCTCGACACCGTCGATTCGCTCGCTGCCGATCGCGGTGGGATCGGTCAGTTCGGTCAGGACATGCGCGAGGCCCTTGTCCGGATCGAGGAACACCGAGACGTCGTAGATCGACGTGCCGTCGCCGTAGCTGAGGTAGCCGTCGCCGGCGATGTCGGCGTAGAGCACCCCGTCCACGTAGACGAAGGGCGCCTCGACCTCGTCGGGGTCCTCGGCGCCGAAGACCACGGTGGCCTCGCCCTTCGCGGCGTCGGCGGGCGTGGTCACGAGATGTGCGGTGACCTTCTTGGCGTTCAGGTTGGGCACCGAACCCTTGACGGACAGGTCGAGGTGCGCACCATCGAGGTCCGCGGTGTTGGCCGCCGCGGCCTCGACCTGTGCCGCCGGGTCGTCGATGACCGTGGTGGACCCGGTCTCGGTGGAAGCGGCCGAGGTGCCGGTCGCGGTCTGCGACCCGGACTCCGTCGAACATCCGGTGAGTGCGATCGAGGCGGCGGCCGCGCACGACAGCGCGATCGTGGCCACACGTGGGATGTGATGCTTCAAAACGGGCCGCCCGGGCGTCGCGAGCTCGACGCACCCCCGGCGCCGATGCGACTCAACGTAACGGCGTTTCGGCCCGAATCGGTTTACTGTATGACGCCCGAATGACGACTCGGGGCCAGGTCGGAGGACAGTGGGAACGGTGGGTGACACCGGTCATACGCGGGCGCGGAATAGGCGTTCTCAGCCCGGCGTTCCCTCTCGGGACATGTGCGACGACCTGTCGCCGACCATCCGTGCCCGCCTGGGCCCGCGCCTGCGAAGGAGAACGGGACACCGATGCTCAAGATCGATCAGGAACTCCTCGACGCGATGGTCGCGCACGCGCGAGAGGACCATCCCGACGAGGCGTGCGGGGTGATCGCCGGGCCGGAGGGTTCCGACGACCCGCAACGGTTCATCCGGATGATCAACGCCGAGCGGTCGCCCACGTTCTACCGATTCGACTCCGCCGAACAGCTGTCCGTGTGGCGCGAGATGGACCGCCGTGACGAGGAGCCGGTGGTGATCTACCACTCGCACACCGCGACCGAGGCCTACCCGAGCCGCACCGACATCTCCTACGCCGGCGAGCCCGGCGCGCATTATGTGCTGGTGTCCACGCGCGACCCGGAGACCACCGAGATCCGTAGCTATCGCATCGTCGACGGCACGGTCACCGAAGAAGAGATCGAGATCAGGAGCTGAATATGCCCGTCACCGTGTCCATCCCGACGATCCTGCGAACCCACACCGACGGCGCCAAGCGCGTCGAGGGTTCCGGGGCGACGCTCGCCGCACTGATCGACGACCTGGAGTCGGGCAACCCCGGACTCAAGGAGCGCCTCGTTGCAGACGGGAAGCTTCACCGTTTCGTGAACATCTACGTCAACGACGAGGACGTCCGGTTCTCGGGCGGCCTCGACACCTCCATCGACGACGGTGACGAGGTGACCATCCTGCCCGCGGTCGCCGGCGGCTGCTGAGCGTGGCGCGCTACGACTCACTCATCGACTCGGTCGGCAACACCCCGCTGATCGGGCTCCAGCGGCTGTCCCCGCGGTGGGACGACTCGGCCGACGGACCGCACGTCCGGCTGTGGGCCAAGCTCGAGGACCGCAACCCGACCGGCTCCATCAAGGACCGTCCGGCGCTGCGCATGATCGAGCAGGCCGAACGCGACGGATTGCTGCACGCGGGTTCGACGATCCTCGAACCCACCAGTGGCAACACCGGGATCTCGCTGGCGATGGCCGCGAAACTCAAGGGCTACCAACTTATCTGCGTGATGCCGGAGAACACCTCCGAGGAACGTCGGTCGCTGTTGCGCATGTTCGGCGCGAAGGTCATCTCGTCGCCGGCCGCGGGTGGGTCGAACACCGCGGTCGCGGTGGCCAAGAAGCTGGCGTCGGAGAACCCGGACTGGGTGATGCTCTACCAGTACGGCAACGTCGCCAACGTCGCCGCCCACTACGAGGGGACCGGCCCGGAACTCTATGCCGACCTGCCGGAGATCACCCACTTCGTCGCCGGACTCGGTACCACCGGAACCCTGATGGGCGTCGGACGCTTTCTGCGCGAACGCAATCCGGAGATCGAGATCGTCGCGGCCGAACCCCGCTACGGCGACGAGGTGTACGGCCTGCGCAACATCGACGAGGGTTTCATCCCGGAGCTCTACGACGACTCGGTGCTCACCCGCCGGTTCTCGGTGACGGGTGTCGACGCGGTTGCCCGTGTGCGCGAGCTGATCGATCTCGAGGGCATCTTCGCCGGCATCTCGACCGGCGCGATCCTGCAGGCCGCGCGCGGCATCGGGCGCCGGGCGATGAAGGAGGGCGTCCGCGCCGACATCGGCTTCGTGGTGCCCGACGCGGGATGGAAGTATCTGTCGACCGGGGTCTACGAAGGTAGCCTGGACGACGCGGAGCAGGCACTAGAAGGTCAGCTCTGGGCGTGACCGGCACCCCCGGAACGTCACCCGAAGAGTCGAGACCCGAAGAGAAGCTGGCCATGACGTCGTACACCCCACCGGTAGGGCAGGAGCAGCCGCGGCGCTCCCGTCCGCTCTGGTTGCGCTCGCTGATCACCACCGCGTGCATCGTCGCGGCGCTGTTCGTCATCGAGCTGATCGACGCGGCCACCCGATACGACCTCGACCAGAACGGCATCGAGCCGCGACAGGTCGACGGACTCGACGGCATCCTCTGGGCGCCGATGCTGCACGCCGACTGGGAGCACCTGCTCGCCAACCTGATGCCCGGGGCGGTGCTCTGCTTCCTGGTCCTGATGACCCGGCGTTTCCTCGTCGTCACCGGGATCATCTGGGTGATCTCCGGGGTGGGAGTTTGGCTCTTCGCCGCGCCCTATTCGGTCACGGTGGGCGCGTCGGGCATCATCTTCGGCTGGCTCACCTTCCTCATCGTCCGCGGTCTGTTCAACCGTGACCTGTGGCAGATCCTCGGTGGCGTAGTGCTTTTCCTGATCTATGGGTCGATCCTCTGGGGTGTGCTGCCGACGAATCCGATCGTCTCCTGGCAGGCGCATCTGTTCGGCGCGATCGCCGGCGTGCTGGCCGCCTGGTTCCTCGCCTCGCGTGACCGCAAGCAGAAGCAGCCCACCGCGACCCCGGGGGTGGCGTCATAGCCGCACAACCCAAGGCGCCCGTCTGGACCTCGGATCCCGAGGCGCCCATCGGGATCTTCGACTCCGGCGTCGGCGGACTCACCGTCGCGCGCGCCATCATGGACCTGCTGCCCGACGAGGACATCGTCTACATCGGTGACACCGCGAACGGGCCGTACGGTCCGCTGACCATCCCGGAGATCCGCAAGCACGCCCTCGCGATCGGCGACGATCTGGCCGAGCGCGGCGTCAAGGCCATCGTCATCGCCTGCAACACCGCGTCGGCCGCCTGTCTGCGTGACGCCCGGGAACGTTACGCACCGATCCCGGTGGTGGAGGTCGTGCTCCCCGCGGTGCGTCGTGCCGTGGTCGCCACCAAGAACGGCCGGATCGGCGTGCTCGGCACCGAGGCGACGATCTCCTCACGCGCATACCAGGATTCGTTCGCCGCGGCCCGCGACGCGGTGGTCACTGCGGTCCCGTGTCCGCGCTTCGTCGACTTCGTCGAACGCGGGATCACCAGCGGTCGCCAGATCCTCGGCCTGGCGCAGGGATACCTCGAACCCCTCCAGCAGGCCGGCGTCGACACGGTCGTTCTCGGCTGCACCCACTACCCGTTGCTGACCGGCGTTCTCCAGCTCGCGATGGGCGACGAGGTGACGCTGGTGTCGAGCGCCGAGGAGACGGCCAAGGACCTCTTCCGCGTCCTCACGGAGATGGATCTCCTGCACCCGCACACCGGCCGGGAGGCGTCGCGCGTCTTCCAGTCGACCGGCGACCCGGAGATGTTCGCCAAACTCTCGCGGCGGTTCCTCGGGCCCGTCGTCGGGGCTGTGCAGCACCTTTAGCCGACTCGGGCAATCTTCGCCGCCCACTTGTGACCCGGTAATCCGGCAGCATCCCGCACGGGCATGGCACAGTAGGGCGTATGCGTCTCACGGTCCTCGGATGTTCGGGCAGTGTGGGCGGACCGGGGGCGGCGTGCTCCGGCTACCTGCTCTCTGTCCCCGGCGAACAGCCGGTCCTGGTGGATTGCGGGCCGGGTGTCTTCGGCGAGCTTCAACGGGTCACGGATCCTTGCGGGGTCTCGGTGGTGCTCAGCCACCTCCATGCCGATCACTGCATGGATCTGCCCGCGATGCTGGTGTGGCGGCGATACGCGCCCTCGGCGGCGACGGAACGTGCACCGCTCTACGGACCGCCCGGGACCGCGCTGCGGATCGGTCACGGCTCGTCGGAGTATCCCGGACAGGTCGACGACATCTCCGACACCTTCGACGTCCGGGAATGGTGCGACGGTCTCGAGGTGACTCTCGGGGGCATGCGGATCAAGGCGGTCAACGTCAACCACCCGCCGTCGACCTTCGGGCTGCGCATCACCGGTCCCGAGGGGCAGGTCATCGCCTACAGCGGTGACACCGCTCCCTGCGACGAACTCATCGACCTCGCCGCCGACGCGGATCTCTTCCTGTGCGAGGCGTCGTGGACCCACGCGCCGTCGGAACGTCCGCCGGACCTGCACATGTCGGGGATCGAGGCGGGCGAGGCCGCGACCAAGGCGAACGCGCGTGCTCTCGCGATCACCCACGTCGCGCCGTGGACGGACTCGGCGGAGATCCTCGCCGAGGCGCGCAGTACATTCTCCGGGCCGGTCGATCTCGTGAGACAGGGACAGATCATCGAGCTGGCCTAGCGGGCTCTGCCCGAGCGGGTCACGTCGAGTGGGTCACCGGGCGCCCGACCACGATCGTTACAGTTGGAGCCGTGACCACACGAGCTGACGGCCGAGCCGACGACGAACTGCGTCCCATCTCCTTCACCCGCGGCTTCACCAGCCATCCGGCGGGATCGGTGCTGGTGGAGTTCGGACAGACCCGGGTGATGTGCACCGCGAGCGTGACCGAGGGCGTGCCGCCGTGGCGCCGCGGATCGGGCCTGGGCTGGCTGACCGCCGAGTACTCGATGCTCCCGGCGGCGACGCACGAGCGGAACAGGCGCGAATCGGTCAAGGGTTCGATCGGTGGCCGGACCCATGAGATCAGCCGACTCGTCGGCCGGTCCCTGCGGGCGTGCATCGACCTCGCCGCGCTGGGGGAGAACACCATCGCCCTCGACTGCGACGTCCTGCAGGCCGACGGCGGCACCCGCACCGCCGCGATCACCGGCGCCTACGTGGCCCTCGCCGATGCCGTGACCTACCTCCGGGCGGCCGGCAAACTGTCCGACCCCCAACCGCTTTCGTGCGCGATCGCCGCGGTGAGCGTCGGCGTCGTCGACGGCCGGGTGCGCCTGGACCTTCCCTATGAGGAGGACTCGCGCGCCGAGGTCGACATGAACGTCGTCGCCACCGACGCCGGAACCCTCGTCGAGGTGCAGGGCACCGGTGAGGGTGCGACCTTCGCACGGTCGACGCTCAACGCCCTCCTCGACGTCGCCGCGGTCGGTACCGAGAAGCTCTTCGAGGCGCAGCGTGCCGTGCTCGCCGAGCCGTACCCGGGTCAGCTGCCGGGCAACGCCTGATGTCGAAGGTCCTGCTCGCGAGCCGTAACCGCAAGAAGCTCGCCGAACTGCAGCGCGTCGTCGACGCCGCGGGGATCACCGGACTGGAGATCGTCGGCCTCGACGCCGTACCCGAGTTCCCGGAGGAGCCCGAGGATGGTGCGACCTTCGAGGACAACGCGCTGATCAAGGCGCGCTCAGGGACGCGTGCCACTGGATTGCCCTGTCTCGCTGATGATTCCGGGATCTCCGTGGACGCACTGAACGGGATGCCCGGTGTGCTGTCGGCGCGGTGGTCGGGTGCACACGGCAACGACCCGGCGAACAACGCGCTCCTGCTGGCCCAGCTGTCGGACACCCCCGACGAGCGGCGCGGCGCGGCATTCGTGTCGGCGTGCGCGCTGGTTCTGCCGGACGGAACCGAGACGGTCGTGCGCGGGGAGTGGCGCGGGACGGTGCTGCGTGCCGAGCGAGGCCCGAACGGCTTCGGCTACGACCCGCTGTTCGCGCCCGACGACGAACTCGCGGCCGGCCGCTCGTCGGCCGAACTCACCCCGGAGGAGAAGGACTCACTGAGCCACCGCGGCAAGGCCCTGGCGCAGCTGGTGCCCGCGCTCCGGGAGCTCGCGGGCTCCTGACGCCTCGCTGCCTGATCCGAAAGAAGCGACACCACTCTCGCTGGCTGATCCGAGAGAAGCGGCACGATTCTCGCTCCCTGATCCGAAGGTTTAGGTGAGGGGCGTTGCTAGGCTGCCTCGTTCGGGGTGAGGGTGACGGTAAAGCCGAGTTGCTGGAGTTGCCGGATGGCTTGGTTGCGGGTGCGTTCGGGGTGGCTGCGTTGGTGGTAGTCGGGTCCGGGTTCTCGGTAGCTGGTGTTGTCGGTGAGCATGTTCCAGATGATCGTGAGCAGGCTGTGTTCGATGGCGACGATGGCTTTGGGCTTACCGCGATGGCGCATGAGATGGCCGTACTTGGCGTTGAGGAAGGTTCCTCGGTGGTTGGCGATCGATAGGGCCGCAGCCCCGAGGGCGCCTTTGAGATGACGGTTACCGGGCCGGGTTTTGGCGTTTTTGGTGCGTCCGGCTGATTGGTGATGGCCCGGGCACACCCCGGCCCAGGAGGCCAGGTGTCCGGGTGTGGGGAACTGGGTCATGTCCGCCCCGGTTTCGGCGATGATCACATCGGCGGTCGTGGTGGAGATCCCGGGAATGGAGACGAGCAGGTCGCGGGCGGCCTGAAAGGGCGCCATCACTTCCTCGATGCGTGCGGTGAGGGTATCGATCTGGATGGTGTGCTGATCGATGAAATCCAGATGCAGGGTCACCAGGAATGCGTGGTGCTCGGTGAAGCGGCCTTGTAGTGCCTGGGTGAGGGCGGGGATTTTGCGGCGCAGCAGTTTCACCGACATTTCGGCCAGCACATCTGGGTCGCGTTGCCCCGTGGCCAGTGCCCGTAGCATTCGGCGGGCCGAGACTCCGGTGATGTCGGAAACGACGACCGATAGTTTGATGCCGGCGTCTTCGAGGACTTTCTCCAACCGTTGGATCTCACGGCTGCGTTCGCGGGTGATCGCGGTACGGGTACGGGTGAGGTCGCGCAGTCGGCGGATCGGTTCGGGGGGAACGAACGACGCCCGCAGCAAACCGTGGGCAGCCAACTGGGCCAGCCAGGCGGCATCGGAAACATCGGTTTTGCGGCCGGGCAGGTTCTTGGCGTCGTGGGCATTGACCAGCATCACCTCGAACGGGGCGTCTTCGAGGACGTAGTAGAACGGTTTCCAGTAGTCGCCGGTGGCTTCCATGACCACACAGGTGACTTGTTCCTCGGTCAGATAGTCGCGCAAGCGCAGGATGTCGCGACTCATCGATGACCAGGTGGTGATCTCCTGGACCGGTTTGCGATCCGGACTGCTCAGTCGCACACACACTTTGGCATCGGTTTTGGAGACGTCGAGACCCGCGCAGCGGGGGGTGTCAGATGGTCTGTGTAAGTCCAGTGCTCATCAGTGAGAGGAAGATCTATGAGCATGGCGTTAGACGACAAGCAGCAGGGCCACGACGACGAGCAGTTGCCTGAACTGGCCGAGCCGCGCTCGACCGCGGAAGTCGCCGAGGCATTACAGGCCTCGGGCATGGTCGATGAGCTGCTCGCTCAGATCGATACCGGCCAGGTCCAGATCACCGGTGAGGGCGGGTTGATCCCAGGTCTGATCAAACTGGCCCTCGAACGCGGTCTGAAGGCCGAGCTGACCGATCACCTCGGCTATGCCAAGGGCGATCCGGCCGGGCGGGAGTTGCCCAACGCCCGTAACGGGTCGAGCCCGAAAACGGTGGCCTCGGAGGCCGGGCCGGTCGAGCTGAACATTCCTCGTGACCGTGATGGGACGTTCACCCCGCGGCTGGTGCCGAAGGGCTCGCGCCGCCTCGGCGGCCTCGATGACATCATCATCTCGCTGTATGCCGGCCGCATGACGTTGCGCGACATCCAACACCATTTGGCCTCCACGATCGGTACCGATCTGTCTCACGAGACGATCTCGAAGATCTGCGACGAGGTCCTCGACGCGGTCGATGAATGGCAGAACCGGCCGTTGGAGCCGTTGTATCCCGTCATCTACCTCGACGCTTTGGTGGTGAAGGTCAAGGACGGTTCCCATGTCCGAAATAAGCACGCCCACATTGCTATTGGCGTCGACATGGGCGGGGTCAAGCATGTGCTGGGAATCTGGATACAGGCCGAAGAAGGCGCCAAGTTCTGGGCCGGGGTGTGTGCGAATCTGGCCAATCGCGGCGTCAAGGACGTGCTGATCGTGTGCTGTGACGGGCTCACCGGATTCCCCGAAGCGATCGAGGCGACCTGGCCGCTGGCCACCGTGCAAACCTGCGTGGTGCATCTGATCCGTAACTCGATGCGGTTCGTGAACTACAAAGACCGCAAGGACGTCGCCCGGGCGATCAAACCGATCTACACCGCCCCCGACGCCGAGACCGCGCGCCGCGAGTGGGAAGCCTTCCGCGACTCGGAACTAGGGGTCAAATATCCGAGTGCGGCCTTGGCTTTCGACCGCGCGTGGGATCGGTTCATCCCGTTCCTGGCGTTCCCGCCCGAGCTGCGCAAAGTCATCTACACCACCAACTCGATCGAGTCGCTGAACTACCAGCTGCGCAAGGTCATCAAGAACCGCGGGCATTTCCCCAACGACGTCGCGGTCCGCAAACTGCTGTGGCTGGCGATCTGCGACATCGAGGACAAACGAGCCAGACAACGTGAGAAGGAACGCGGCAAGCCAGCCGCTACGCGCAGAGCACCGGGACGGCTCGTCGAGGGACAGGTCGTCACCAACTGGAAGCAAGCCCTCGGCCAACTCGCCCTGGCATACCCCGACCGGATAGAACCCCACCTCGGCTAAACCCACGGACCACAAGAAAATCAGGAGTCACGTTCTTACACAGACATCTTGACAAGCTCGCGCAGCGGGGATGGAGGATGTCCATCGCCAACTCCTCTCAGCGATCGGAGTGGGGTGCGGACGGGGCTGGACCGCTCTCAGAGTCTGATCCGCGTGCTCGCAGCAACAATCCACGATTCCCGTGGCAGGCCCCGCGCCTCACACTGAGGTACTGGCTCACCGGCACAAAGGAGTATCCGAGGTCACCGCACTCCACCCCTCCACTATCACCCCAGCCCACCCGTGGTGACCAGCACGAACCTTCCTCAACCACGACGGCCGGCCCGCCGGCCGCGGGTACTGAGGTGCGAGGAGCGGCACGATTCCCGCTCCCTGAGGTGCGAGGAGCGTTAGCGACGAGCCACGAAGGGCTGGTGAGCCGACGTCGCCAGCCCTTCGTGGCTCGCTTCGCTCGCACCTCAGCCTGGATCCGTGGACGGGTTGTCGGGAGGTGTAGTTTGGGCTGCTTCTGTGGTTGATCAGGTTGTGGGCGTGGGGTATTCGCTGATCTTTGTCAGCTTTTTCACTGGGGTTCCTGGTGGTGGGTGGATGTGTTGGGGTGGGGTCAGGGGGTGTTCACCGCGGTCCACAGGGTGGTGAATGCGTGGTGCCAGGGCCAGTGTCGGGGTAGGTGCAGGATGGGTGTTCGTGCTGGTCGGGCCAGTCGGGCGGGTACGGCGACCAGGGTGCGTCGTAGTGTCGCTCCGCGCGCGGCGCGCAGTCTGGCCGAGCTGGTGAGCGCGGCGAGGGTGCGCATGAGGTTGTGGCTGATGGCGGTCAGGGCCAGCCAGGCGGCGTTGGCGCCGAAGACGCCGGAGGGTAGATGGGCCAGTGGTCCGTCGATGAGGTCGGCGAACACGGTCTCGATGACGGCGTGGGCGCGGTGATTGATGTCGGCGGTGATGGTGTCGTCGGTGGTGTTGGTGAAAAACGAGTGATACCGCCATGCCGGCATCAGGGTGTCGGTGTCGGCAGGGTGGTGTGCTTTGACTCGCCGCACGATGAGTCGGGCGGTGATCGGGTGTGACGAGAGTGGTCTGACCGTGTAGGTGGTTTCGGCGACTTCGGCATCAGAGATCAACGCGCCGGTGTCGGGGTCGGTGACCGCCCCGGGATAGACCACTGGGGTCCAGGCATCCTCGCCGATGGCTGAGATCGCGCGGGTGATCGCGGTGTTGGTCCGTAGGACCAGCGAGAACGTGGCTCCCAGGCGTTGGCAGGTAGCCATCACCTCAGCTGATCCGTAGGCCGCATCAGCGCGCACGGTGATCTCACCGGCGGCCCCGCAACGCCGGGCGGTGGCGATGGTTTGCGCGATCATCGTTGCGGCCCCGGCACCGGAGGCGGCGCGGCCGGCGCGCAGCCAGGCGTTAGCGATCACCGGTGGGTACTCGGGTGCGCTGAGGGTGGCGATCAGCGGCGACAGACCCCGACGCAGCAGTTCACGTCCGGCGATCTTGGCGTGTCCGTAGGAGGCGCCGGTCTTCTGATAGCCATAGACCGGACGCAGCAGGGAATCGATATCGACGAACACTCGGGCACCGTTAGTGGGCAACAACCCTGCCCGGGCGCACATCGCCGGCAGGGAGCGGGTCATCACGGCGTTGAGTTGTCGGGCATGCCCGGGAGTGAACTCACGAAGGGTTTGTCCGATCGTGGCCGGGGCGTACACGCGGTCGAACAAGCGTCGGTGCCCGCCGCTGCGGACGATGCCGAGGTCGTCGATACTGTCCGCGCCGCAACATAACCCGGCGATCACGGTCAGCAGTTTCGCTTCCAAGTTGGCTCCGGCTGAGGCGACCCGGGTGGTGCCCAGATCGACCCGTTTGGCCAGCAGCGCGGCCACCCCGGTCGAGCGCGCCAATTCCATCACCGGTACCAGCCCGGCATGCGACACGAGATTGTCGTCGTCAAAGAGTGCGGACGTGGCCGAGAAGCTGTGTGATACTTTCACTGAAAGTGCCTTCTGAGCTGGGATGTTTTGTGTCTCAACACCACCAATCATCCCAGCTCAGAGGGCACTTTTATGTCACCGACACCCCACACCCCTCCACGGATCCAGGCTCAGGGAGCGGGGGTGGGTCGGCCCGGGCGGGTGGACTCGTGAGGGAGCGAGGGGGTCGGCCCGGGCGGGTGGACTCGTCAGCGAGTGGTGGGTCGGCCAGGGCGGGTGGACTCGTCAGCGAGCGGGTGGCTCAGAGGTTGAACTGGGTCTTCACTTCCTGGGTGCGCTTGTGCTCGAACCAGAACGACAGGAACGGGATGGTGCCGGCGATCGCGGTGATGATCGTCTTGCCCGCGGGCCAGCGCACCTTGATGGCCAGGTCGACCGCCATGATCAGGTAGACGAAGTAGACCCAGCCGTGGACGATCGGCACGAAGTCGAGTGCCTTGTTGTCGAAGCCGTACGCCAGGATCAACTCGGCCACGAGCAGCAACAGCCAGACACCCGTGATCCAGGCCAGGACGCGGTACCTCAACAGGGCCCCACGGACCTTCTCCACCGGAGCGGTGGGAGCTGAAGCGGTGGATGCGGTGTCGGTCACTGCGGGCCTTTCGATGACGGGGCGTCGGGGGTGTCGGCCGACCTGAGCTCGGCCAGATAGCGGTTGTACTCGATGAGTGCGGCGTCCTTGACGGGATCAGGGTCGGTGACCAGAGACGAGGCACTCGGCGTCGTCGGACGCTCCGGGAGGATTCCCTCGGGTATCTGGGCCGCGGCGCGGGCGTCCGCGGCGGCCTGTCGGGCTTCTTCGGGTTCGCTCTCGAGGACCACGAAGCGGCGATAGGCGTAGATCACTGCCGCGGCGAAGGCGGGCCACTGCAGCGCGTAACCGAGGTTCTGGCCGGAGCCGGAGGACGACTCGAAACGCGACCACTGCCACCAGGCGAGGGCCAGACACGCCACCGCGGTGATCACGGTCAGCACCACGAGCGCCGGCCGATGCGTGCGACGAGAGGACGAGGACATACTTTTCAAGGTACCTGGCCTGGGATGATCAAAACGCGGCCGGTAGGGTGGTCGCGGTTACAGTGCGAAGCCCGGATTCACGCCGGGGACGCACCGGGCGCGAGTGGCGGAATTGGCAGACGCGCTGGATTTAGGTTCCAGTGTCTACGGACGTGGGGGTTCAAGTCCCCCCTCGCGCACCACAATTCGTAGAAATCGTGCGCACATGGCGCACATTTCGTCTATGAAATCCGGGGTCGGGTCAGACCGAGATCAGTTCGACGGCGTCGTCGTCGGCGAAGACGATGTCGTGGTCGTCGGTCGAGATCGCCCAGCGTCGCAGCCGAGCGATGTGATCATCGTCAATCCGCGCCTCGACGGTCTGGTCGCCCGGAGCGAGGTCGGCGAAGTCGTCGACGATCTCACCCTCACGGGTCGTGCCGTCCTCCAGCGTGACCCGCACGCGCGACGAGACGTGCAGACCCTCCAGGTCCGCGGCGTCGGCGATCTCTTCCTCTGCGGACTCCTCGGCGGTTGCCTCTTCGGCCGTAGCTTCTTCGGTTGCCGGGGCTTCCTCGACCGGAGCAGCCTCGTCTTCGGCGACGGCTTCCTCGGGAGCAACGTCTTCGACGTCGATCTCGGCGCTGGTCTCCCCGGGGGCGATCTCCACGGTTGCGTCCTCCTCCGTGGCCTCGACCTCGACCGTGACGTCCTCTTCGGCGGCCTGCAGATCTGCCTCGACGGCATCCTTCTCCAGGTCCACGGCGTCGCTGTCGCGATCGCCGCTGGTTTCCGGTGCGCTCATGGCGTTGCGGTCCTTCCGGTCAGGGAGAGTGCTCTCCGGGGCCGGACGTGCCGAAGTGGCACGTTTGACCCGGTCGTAGGGGTGATCATACTGAATTGAGGGGTTGTCATCCCGAACGGGACCGAATCGTTGTCAGATCTGAGTTGCTATCCCGGCAGTCCCGGAAGGGACAGGACGGGGAGGCCCGGGATCAGCGGGGCGGGCGGCGGCTTCGGAATCGCCCGTGACGTGCGCGGAACCGTCGGTGTCCGGTTGGTCGTCGGAGACGACGGTGTCCGGGTGGTCGTCGGGGTCGCTGCCGGTAGGCGATTCGCCTCCGCTCCCAGGCCGGTTCCGCTGGTGTCGTCGGCTCGGAGACACATCGAGCGGATGACGTGATGGGCGGTGATCAAGCCGTACGCCAGCGGGAGATCAAGGGTCGAGACCATCAGCCGCGTGAAGCTGAAGGGGCTGTCGCCGAGGAACGCAGGCTCGAACTGGCTGCCGACCAGCCCGGTGAAGTGCAGCGCCAGTTTGCTCGCGTAATACACGGCGGTGATCGGCTTGCTGACGGTCAGCTCGTCCGCCGACACGGTCTCCCAGGGATCGGCGCCGTGGCCCAGGTTGTGGGAGATGCCGAGCATGATGTCGAGAGGTGTTCCGCCGAAGATCGGGATCGCCGTGCCCATACGCGACATCACGCGCTCACCGACCGAGCGCTCTTCGTCGGGGTCGAGCGGGATCAGGTTGTGGTGGATGCGGATCCCGCGCATGGCACCGAGGAGCCGGGTGGTCTCCGCCTGAATCCTCCCGGCGCCGCGCGGATTCTGGGCCTGAGCCTGCTCGGAGACATATGTCACCAGACGACGGAGGGTGAGTTGCCCGATGGGAGTGCAGGTCTCGGTGTCGGCGAGCGCGAGGTGCCCGGCGACCTCGCGCACGATCGGGGCGATGGGGATGTCGAAGCGGACGGTCTCGCTCGGCGCGCCGGCCTGCGCGCGCTGCTCGTCGGTCACCCGTGCCACGCACTGGTGGAGCAATGCGCCGGCCGTGCGGTGGTAGAGCTCGTCCAGGCCGCGCTCGGTGTATCTCAGGGCGTACGACAGCAGTCCGTTGTAGGTGACGTACGGCGCGAAGGCGTCTGCGTTCGTCCCGGTCAGCGGACTACCCAGCGGGGGTACGTTGCCGATGACGAAGCGGGTCGGGATGAGAACCGTGGCGAAGAGGTAGAGCCACACCGTCTCGACGGCCTGCAGGACGGTGATGTTCCCGAGCGGGATCGCCTCCGACTCACGGCCGTCGCGGATCTTGAGGAGCCCGGACACGAGCAGCTGAGACAGGGGAGACCGGTACCGCAGCGCGGGGTCGTCGAACTCGGCTCCCAGCGTGAGCGGATTCTCCGAGACGGCCAGGGTCGAGATGTGCAACATCTGCATGTCGCGGTGCGCGGCGGCCTGCTGTGCAAGTGCAGGTCCCTGCAAGGCCGGCGGCAGGATCTCGTGGACAGATTCGAACAACGCGTCATAGACCACCGACAGTGTCGTGAAATCTCCACTGGCGCAACTGGTCTCCTCGTCGACGAGGGCCTTCGGGGTCGGTAGCCGCGGACGCTGGAGCTGCCCGACGAGCTCGAGGCGCTCGGGATACGTCTCCGTCGTCGGTTCGGCGGTGGGATTCACCTCGTGGACCGGTGTCGGTGCGGGAGCGAACGGGGCGGTCCGGCCGATCATCGCAGCCGACCCGTTCGATGTGGCGACGCTCGGAAGCAGCATCGTGAGGGTCAGGATCGCGGTGATCCGGATCATGTTGCCGCCGCGTGAGGATGCGCCCGTCCCCGAGGCGTGCAGCGATGACCTGTCCCCACCTGAACCCATGTCCCCACCATCTGACGAGCCGACGTGTCCGGCACGACGACGTGTCCGGTTGACACCCGCGGCGCCGGGCCAGGGGCCTGCCGAGGATTTCGGTTACCCTACCCTAAGTTTCCGCTCTGTCGGATTTCTGGGTGCGCGCCCGGTGTCGGGTACGCGTGCAACGATGCCGGGATGAGACGACGGACGGCGGTGTTGCCGGGAATCGGAGTGGTCTGCCTCGTCGCCGTGCTCGGTGGATTCGGCTTGCTGTCGTCCCCTGAGTCGTCCCCGGACACCGCATCGGTCCCGGATGCCGCGCCGGTCCCGTCTCGCTCGGTTCCGCTGCCGCCACCCACTCCGTCGTCCGTCACGCCGTCGGCGGTCGGCGCCCTGGCCGACCTCGACGCGCTGCCGGTCAAGGGCCGGGCACCCAAGACCGGATACTCACGCCCGCGATTCGGTGCGGCCTGGGACGACGCGGTCGACGTGCAGTACGGCCGCAACGGATGTCGGACCCGCGAGGACATCCTGCGCCGCGACCTCGTCGACATCACCGTGCACGCCGACGGCTGCCGCGTGCTGTCGGGGACCCTCGTCGACGCCTACTCGGGAAAGGCCCTGCCGTTCACCCGTGGCCAGGACACGTCGGCGCTCGTTCAGATCGACCATGTAGTCGCCCTCTCGGACGCCTGGCAGAAGGGCGCGGCCCAGTGGGACGCGGGTCGTCGTCTCGCGTTCGCCAACGACCCGCGGAACCTCCAGGCCGTGTCGGGAACGGTCAACCAGAGCAAGGGGGCCGGCGATGCCGCCACCTGGCTGCCCCCGAACAAGGCGTATCGATGCACCTACGTCAGCCGTCAGATCGAGGTGAAGAAGTCCTACGGCCTGTGGGTCACCGCGGCCGAGCGTCAGGCGATGAGCCGCGTGCTGTCCGGCTGCTGACGAGAAGGGTCTCCCGCGATTCGACCGTTGTGCGATGAGTAGCCTCAACGGGGTGACGGCGCGACATCCATCCCCCATCCGCTCGCCGACGACACGGTCGTCGACGCTCTGGGAGCCGACCTCCGCGCTGCGGGCTACACGACCGACGGCGTCACCGAACTCCTCGGTGAGGACGTCCACGCCGCGCTGCTCCGTGGCGTGTGGTGGCCTGCCCTCGCGACGACCGCCGAGACATCTGTCGACGACGACGAGGTGCCGCTCGCGACCGTCGTCCGGCTGTTCCTGCTCGGCTCGGACGAACCGGAAATCCGTGTCGCCCGGGCGTTCCCGTCCACCGGCGTCGACGCACTCGTCGCCCAGGGCGTCCTGACCCGGATCGACGACGGGATGCTGCGCGCGACCCTCGACATCCGCCCGCACGGCGACGAGACGCACGACTTCCTCGTCGTCGCCGATCAAGACGCCGCCATGCGACCCGGCCCCGTCGCCCGCGATCACGTGCTCGGCATCGGTGGGGCCTCGATGTCCTTGGCGCGGGCGATCATTCGTGAGCCGGCACGGCGCGCCCTCGACATCGGTACCGGCTGCGGTATCCAGGCGCTGCACCTGAACTCGCACTGCGAGGAGATCGTCGCCACCGACACCAACGAACGGGCACTCGCGCTGGCGCGGGCGACGGCCCGACTCAACGGCATGTCGTGGGATCTGCGCGCGGGCAGCATGTTCGAGCCGGTGAAGGGGGAGCGGTTCGACCTGATCGTCTCCAACCCGCCGTTCGTCGTCGGGACCGGAAACCAGGACTACATCTACCGCGACTCCGGCGTCGTCGGAGATGCGCTGTGCGAGCAGCTCATCCGCGAGTTGCCCGCGCACCTGAACCCGGGCGGCACCGCCCAGATCCTGGCCAACTGGATCATCCGCGACGGCGCGGACTGGCGCGAGCGGGTCGGCGGCTGGCTCGAGGGAACCGGCCTCGACGCCTGGGTCGTGCAACGCGAGGCCGCGGACCCGATCAGTTATGTGTCCCTGTGGCTCTCCGACGCCGGCGAGGACGACCAGGCCGCCGCCCGACGCGGGGAGCAGTGGCTGGACTGGTTCGACGACAACGACATCGTCGCGATCGGCATGGGCTCCATCACCGTTCGCGCGCCGGAAGCGGGGAGGACCGGGAACCCGACATTGTGATCGAGGAGATCACCGGCGCAGGCGAAGAGATCACCGGTCCGGAGGCGCAGGCCTTCCTGACCCGCCGACGCTACCTGCGGGAGACGTCCGACGCGGAACTCCTGGACAAGCGCCTGTCGGTGGCGCCGGTGATGCTCGAGGAACATTCGCTGCCCGGCGAGGAGGGATGGCAACAGGTCGGTTCCGCCGTGCGTCGCCCCGGCGGTCCCGCCGCTGTTCTCGGCGTCGACGAGGTGTCGCGCGCACTGCTCGCGGGATGTCGCGGACAGGTTCCCCTGCAGACGCTCATCGAGTTGCTCGCCGGGTTCCACGGCGTCGACCCCGACGCGTTGGCCACCGCGGCTCTGCCGGTGGTCCGCGAGGCGATCGGACGCGGCATTCTGTACGAGGCGAACTGAGAACGGTCGGCGTCGGTCACATCCGGGCGAACCGGGTGAGCCAGTAGCAGTACACGCCGTAGCTCGCGATACCCAGCGCGGCCAGGAGCATCAGGACCTGACCGGCGGGCAGGCCGGCGAGCGACTTGACCGTCCCGTCGATCCCGCTCGCCTTCGACGGGTCGGCGGTGGCCACCGCGACGAGCACGAGGATGCCGGTACCGACCAGCACCAGACCCTTCCCGCAGTAACCGGCCACCCCGGCGATCGTGGCCGCTCGGTCGTCGTGGATCTTGAGGTCGTCGAGGAACGAGCGGCTCGCGCCCTTGTACACGTGGTAGACACCGACGCCGATGATGACGAGCCCGGCGACCACCACGACGAACTTGCCGCCGCCGGACTGCATCAGGCGTGCGGTGAGCCCGGCGTTCTCCTTGCCGCTCGACTGGCCGCTGCCCATCGCGAATCGCACGGCCGTCCACGCGAACCCGACGTAGACAACGGCCAGCGACAGGGCCTTTCCACGGTCCAGCCAGTCCTGCGCGCCGTCGTTGTCCCGGCCGGGTTCGGTCGCATGCGGGCCGACGATGGCCTCGGCGAGACGCCACAGGGCGAGCGCGGCGAACGCGACGGCGGCAACCCAGAGAACCAGCCGGCCGCCGGCGTTGCCGGCGAAAATGCTCAGGGCCCCGGACTGGTCGGCGTTTCCGCTGTCGCCGAATGCGAGTCGCACGATGATGTAGGCGATGAGCAGGTGGAGGAGCCCGCTGACGGCATGCCCGGCGCGTGCCACACGCTCGAACCACGGGCTGTCGGTGGCGCGATCGACCGCGCCGGTCACCGGATTGCCTGACATCTTCGCCACCTTCCGCCGGCGATGAGGCACCGGCCGCTCGAACGATACGCGCGCTCAGCCGCCGTGCGGGAAGGTTGCGTCCAGCGCCCGGGAGATGTCTGCGATCAGGTCGTCGGCATCTTCCAGGCCGACGGAGAAGCGGAGGTGACCCCACTCGCGGAACGGCTCGGGGTAGGCGGCGACACGAGGCCCGTCGGGGCCGACGTGGACGATCAGCGACTCGTCGTGGCCGAGTGACACCGCGGAGGTGATCACCGTCAGGGCCCCGACGAAACGGTTCTGCGTCGCCGAGTCCCCGCGGACGGCGAACGCCATCATCGCGCCGAACCCACGTCCGCCGAACTGGCGCGCCGCGAGCTCGTGTTCGGGGTGCGAGGCGAGGCCGGGGTAGCGGACGTAGGCGATGCGCGGGTCGGCGTCGAGGAAGGCCGCGACGCGTTCGGCGGTGCGCTGGTGCTGGGCGAGCCGCAGCGGGAGGGTGATGGCACCGCGGGCGATCAGCCATGCGTTGAACGGCGAGATCACGCCGCCGACGTCGACCATCGCCTCCTCTTTGATCCGGCCGATCAGCTCGGACCGCCCCAGGACGGCACCGCCCATCGCGTCACCGTGGCCGTTGATGTACTTGGTCAGCGAGTGCACGACCAGGTCGGCGCCGTCGGCGAGCGGCCGGTACAGCGGCGGCGGCGTGAAGGTCGAGTCGACGAGCAGCAGAGCGTCGCCGGAATGCGCGATGTCGGCGAGCGCCTCGATGTCCCCGACCTTGGTCGTCGGGTTCGCGATCGTCTCGACCGCCACCAGTCGCGTGTCGGGGCGCAGCGCCGCCCGCACGTTCTCGGGGTCGGTGATGTCGACGAAGGTCGCCTCGATGCCGTACTTGTTCGGCAGCAGCTCCGCCCACAGCTTCCACGTCGCCTCGTAGGTCGTGTCCGAGACGACGACGTGGTCGCCCGTCGACAGGAAGGTGAAGAACACCGCGTGCAGTGCGGCGACGCCGGAGGCCAGGACGACCGCGTCCTCGGCTTCCTCGACTGCGGCGAGTTTGTCCTGGAGCGCGACCTGATTCGCGCCGGTGTTACGCGTGTAGAACAGCTGGTCGGTACCCGACCAGCTCATCCGTTCCGGTTCGGGCGGCAGGTGATACGAATTGGCCATCGTGATGGGCGTGCGGACCGACGGACCCGACGAGTCGTTCCCGGCGTGCACACTCCGTGTCATCGCTCCGGGTGTCATCGCTCCGGTTGTCATGGCTCCGGGTGTCGTGTCACCGGTCATGCATGGGCTCCCGTCGGTTGCGGCTGTTCGGGGGTCAGCACCCCGGGCTCCGGGCCCGGCGGCACGGACGCGACGACGCGGTCCGGCAGGATGCGCTGCGCCATCCGTCCCGGGACCTTGTGCAGCTTGTCGATGTGCGTGAAGTACCGGAACTCGGCCCAGGCCCAGCAGACGGCGAAGACCAGCAGGGCGACGGCCTGCATGGTGAGCGTGTCCCACGGCCGGTGCGCG
The DNA here is from genome assembly GCF_900105725.1 of Gordonia westfalica. Taxonomy (NCBI): domain Bacteria; kingdom Bacillati; phylum Actinomycetota; class Actinomycetes; order Mycobacteriales; family Gordoniaceae; genus Gordonia; species Gordonia westfalica. The sequence continues at coordinate 1,772,799 of NZ_FNLM01000034.1, read as the reverse complement.
ATGTGGATCGGCACGACGACCAGGGCGATCGCCTGGATGACGTAGGAGTCGAGGCTCCGGGTGCCGGTCATCACCAGCGGACGCAGCCAGTCGTGATGCCACCACCGCAGCAGCAACCGGAACACCCCGTAGAGGGCGGGGATCACCAGGTAGGCGCCGATGGCGCGGGCCGGGCGGAAGTCCAGCTTGTCGGCGATGGCGGGCTCGAGGTGCGCCCACGGGCCCGCGTCGACTCCGAAATGGAAGAACAGTGCGACCGTCACCGCCACCGCGACGATGACGATGAGCCAGCGGTCGATGAACTCGGGGACACTCCACCGGGTCCAGTTCCAGCCGATGACCACCGACGGGATGAACATGATCTGCCAGCCGGCCACGTTCTGGATGTGCGGTGCCGCCTGGTAGGCGCTGAGGTAGAACCAGTCCGGGGACCAGACCAGCGACACCGCGTACAACGCGAGGGATGCAGCGACAATCCACGCCCACCAGCCCCGTTGCAGCAGCGGGAAGAGTGCGAACGCCGAGATCATCAACACCATGTAGAGCAGGAGGATGTTCCCGCCGCTCGGCAGGTACTGCATCGTCACCGACAGCCAGATGCCGTCGGCCCAGCCGTCGACGGGCAGCAGCAGCGTCAGCCAGCGGTGTCCCTCGAGTGCCGCCGCGACGGCCACCAATGCGATCAGCAGCTGACACAGGTAGAGGACCGCGATCCGTTTGGCCAGCCGCACGTAGGCGAATCGGAGGCCGTAACGGTTGACCCAGCGCTGGTATACGAGACCCAGCACGATGCCCGAGAGCATGACGAACGCCGACATGCCGTCGACGTAGGGAAAAGCGTGGGTGGGCGACGCCAGCGGGGCGTCGGTGGCGAAGTGTGCGGTGACCATGCTCCAGATCGCCACACCGCGGGTGGCGTCGATGGCGAGATCCCGGTTTCCGGTTCCCCGCTTCACAGACCCTCGGTTCGCAGACATTGATCTGAAGATAGAGCTCACCGCGGCCCGGAGTCATCCCGGGCCGCGGTGAGTCGTGATGGAAATCGCTCTCGCGCGGTCGCCAGTGTGTATCTGGCGCGGTCGCCTAGGTGTAGAGGTCCGCGATCGCCTGCTTGTGCGCGTCGTGGATGACGTTGCGCTTGAGCTTCAGCGTCGGCGTCAGCTCACCGGTCTCGATCGAGAAGTCGGTGTCGAGGATGGTGAACTTCTTGATCGCCTCTGCGTTGGAGACCTTGGAGTTGGCCTCCTTGACCGCCGCGTCGATCTCGGCCTTCAGATCCTCGTTCTCGATCAGCGTCGAGATCGGGGTGTCGGCGGGGAGGTTGTGGCGCTCGAGCCAGCCGGGGACGGCCTCCGGGTCGATGGTGATCAGGGCGGCGATGAACGGCTTGTTGTCGCCGACCACCAGGCACTGGCTGACCATCGGATGGGCCCGGATGGTGTCCTCGAGCTGTGCGGGGGAGACGTTCTTGCCGCCGGCGGTGACGATCAGTTCCTTCTTGCGGCCGGTGATGAAGAGGTAGCCGTCGTCGAGGGTGCCGATGTCACCGGTGTGGAACCAGCCGTCGCGGATCGCATCGGCTGTCGCGGCCTCGTTCTGCCAGTACCCGCCGAACACGACCGGCCCCTTGAGCAGGATCTCGCCGTCGTCGGCGATCGCGATCGTCACGCCGGGCACGGGACGGCCGACCGAACCGACCTTCTGGTGTTCTTCGTTGTTGGCCGTGACCGCGGCCGTGGTCTCCGACAGGCCGTAGCCCTCGTAGACGGGGATGCCGACGCCGCGGAAGAAGTGGCCGAGGCGGGCGCCGAGCGGGGCGCCGCCGGAGATCGCGCCCTCACACTGGCCGCCGAGGGCGGCGCGGAGCTTGCCGTAGACGAGCTTGTCGAAAAGCGCGTGGCGGAGCTTCAGGCCGAGGCCGACCTTGCCCTGCTCCATGGCCTTGCTGTACTCGATGGCGGTTTCGGTGGCCTTCTCGAAGATCGAGCCCTTGCCGCCGTCGTAGGCCTTCTGCTTGGCCGAGTTGTACACCTTCTCGAACACGCGCGGCACCGACAGCACGTAGTGCGGCTTGAAGACGGCGAAGTCGTTGACGAGGTTCGTGATGTCGTTGGTGTGGCCGAGGATGACCCCGTTCTCCACGCTGGCCACCGCGATGATGCGTGCGAAGACATGGGCGAGCGGCAGGAACAGAAGGGTGGTCTTGCCCTCGGCCAGGCCGGCGCCGACGGCGTCACGGGTCGCGGCACATTCGGCGATGAAGTTGGCGTGGGTGAGCAGGACACCCTTCGGGCGGCCGGTGGTGCCCGAGGTGTAGATCAGGGTCGCGGCATCCGTGGACAGCGAATTCGCATGGCGACGGTCGAGTTCGTCGTCGGCGACGGTCGCGCCGCGCTTGCTCAGCGTCGGGAGTGCGTGGTCGTCGATGACCAGGGTCTCCTTGAGCGTCGGCGTCTCGTCGATCACCCGGATGTGCTTGGTGTAGTGCTCGTGGTTCTCGACGACGAGGAGCTTGGCCGCCGAATCCTCGAGGATCCACTGCACCTGATCGGGCGCCGAGGTCTCGTAGATGGCGACGGTGCACGCCCCGGCGCGCCAGATTGCGTAGTCGAGGACGGTCCACTCGTATCGCGTCGACGACAGGATCGCCACGCGGTCGCCGGGCTCGACACCCGACGCGACGAGTCCCTTGGCAACCGCGTCGACCTCGTCCGCGAAGTGCTTCGCGGTGACGTTGATCCACTGGTTGTGGGAGCGCTTGCGGAAGAGCGGCATCGTGGGCCGCTCGGTCCGGTAACGGAGGATCGAGTCGACGAGATTCGCCTTGTCGTCGATCGTCAGATCGGACGGGGTGGCGTACTGCTGCTGCATGGCACTCCTGTGACGGGCATTATCTGGACATTTCCGACGTCAGCGCCCCGGTGACCGGGGACTACGCCGTTTGAGTGGCACTGACAGTACCAGTATCCGTGTGATGCATCACACGTGCTCGCCGTAGTGGGATATTCGGTGTTCATCCGCCGGATGTGACGAGGTCGTGGCACGATGCCGACATTCTGGGGTGGGGCGATTACAGTTGAGTGCGATGAATGAGACCCGCGCATGAGTACCTCCGAACAAGGCGAGCGCAGCGCACCGGCTGACACCTCCGTGAACGACGCCCCCGGCGGTTCGTTCGACGACCTCGACATCGAACCGCGGGTCCGCGCCGCGATCACCGATGTCGGCTACGAGACCCCCTCGCCGATCCAGGCGGCCACGATCCCGCCGCTGATGAGCGGCCGCGACGTCGTCGGTCTGGCGCAGACCGGCACCGGCAAGACCGCCGCCTTCGCGATCCCGATCCTGTCGCGACTCGACACCTCGGCCCGCACGCCCCAGGCGCTGATCCTCGCGCCGACCCGTGAGCTGGCCCTGCAGGTGTCCGAGGCGTTCGGCCGCTACTCCGCGCACATGCCCGAGGTGAAGGTCCTGCCGATCTACGGCGGACAGTCCTACGGTGTGCAGCTCGCGGGTCTGCGCCGCGGCGCCCAGGTGATCGTCGGCACGCCGGGTCGCGTGATCGATCACCTCGACAAGAAGACCCTCGACATCTCCGGACTCGAGTTCCTCGTGCTCGACGAGGCCGACGAGATGCTCACGATGGGCTTCGCCGAGGACGTCGAACGCATCCTCGCCGAGACCCCGGACACCAAGCAGGTCGCCCTGTTCTCGGCGACCATGCCCAGCGCCATTCGCCGGCTCGCCCAGCGCTACCTCAAGTCGCCGGAAGAGATCACGGTCAAGTCCAAGACGGCGACCGCGCAGAACATCACGCAGCGCTATCTGCAGGTGTCCCATCAGCGCAAACTCGACGCGCTGACCCGATTCCTCGAGGTCGAGGAATTCGACGCGATGATCGTGTTCGTCCGCACCAAGCAGGCGACCGAGGAACTGGCGGAGAAGCTCCGTTCGCGCGGGCTGTCCGCGGTGGCGATCAACGGCGACCTCGCACAGGCACAGCGTGAGCGCACGATCAACCAGCTCAAGAACGGTTCGATCGACATCCTCGTGGCCACCGATGTGGCCGCGCGCGGACTCGACGTCGACCGCATCTCGCACGTCGTGAACTACGACGTCCCGCACGACACCGAGTCGTACGTGCACCGGATCGGCCGCACCGGTCGCGCCGGGCGTTCGGGCAACGCGCTGCTGTTCGTCTCGCCGCGTGAGCGTCATCTGCTCCGTGCGATCGAGCGGGCCACGCGTCAGGAGCTGACCGAGATCGGCCTGCCCAGCGTCGACGACGTGAACGCCCAGCGCGTCACGAAGTTCGCCGAGTCGATCACCCAGAACCTGTCCTCGGACAACCTGGACCTGTTCCGCGGGCTCATCGAGAACTACGCCCGTGACAACGACGTGGCGATGGCCGACATCGCTGCCGCGCTCGCGCTCGAAACCCGCGACGGGGGTTTCCTGATGTCCCCCGATCCGCCGGAATCGGAGAAGCGTGGGAACCGAGACCGCGATCGTGAGCGCACGCCGCGGCGGCCCGGGTCGAGCTTCGCGACCTACCGGATCGCGGTCGGACGCAAGCACAAGGTGTCCCCGGGCGCGATCGTCGGCGCGATCGCGAACGAGGGCGGCCTGACTCGCGGAGACTTCGGCAACATCAGCATCCGCGACGACTTCAGCCTCGTCGAGCTGCCCGACGACCTCGACAACGAGACGCTGTCGTCGCTCCGCCACACCAAGATCGGCAAGAACCCGATCGACATCCGGAAGGACCTCGGTTCCCCGCGTGCCCGCGGCGGCAAGCGCGGCGGTCCGCAGGGCGGTCGCGACAACTGGGGCAAGCGGCCGTCGCCGCGGGTCGCGGGACGCGGACGCCGCTCCTGATCGCACCCGCCGCGACCTGGGGAGCTTGTCAATCCGAGATCATTCCGTAACCTTGTGGTCGGGGGTCTTCAGGGATGGTCTTCACGATCGTGCGAACACACAGGTCGCGTCGGCCACACAACAGTCGATGAAACAGGATTGGTGAGTCACCAGTGTCAGTGGTGAGTGCGATTTCAGCAGCAGAAGCAATGGACCACAGCATGGCGGGGAACGCGGTCATGGTGGATGCGCGCCCGCAGGTGGTCAGGCACCAGGGCAGCCTGCCCGGTGCCTGGGTGGTCGATCCCAGCGAGCTCTCCGGACGTCTGCGTCCGACTCCGACGGGGACCTTTCCGGTCATCCGCGACGCCGGCGCAAGCGCGCGCCGGGAGATCGCCAGCGACACCGAGATCGCCGTGGTGTCGGTGAGTTCGGAGGCGCCGCGCATCGCCGAGCAGATCGCCGACCTGGGATACACCAACGTCCGCTACGTCGCGGGTGGCTACCGCGCGCTTCGCTCCACGACCTGAACAGCCGCATCCCGACGCGGTCTTCGGCGACACCCGGCGCGGCCGTCCGCGTTCCTCTGACCAGCACCTTGGTAGCGTAGGAACGCCGGCGACGAGAGGAAACCATCGGATGCAGGATGACACTCGCGAGACACTGCGAGACCAGGTCACCCGGCTGATGGCGTTCCTGCGGGACGTGGTCCGGTCGCGATCCGGGGACGTTCGGGACATCGACGAACACGTGGGTCACGTGTGGGTGGGGGCGTCGACGCAGATCTCCGTCCGGTCCTCGGCCGCACCGGGACAGGTCGTCGTCGAGATCGATCCCGCCGACGCCGTCCACGCGGATGTCGCACGCCTCGTCGACGAACTGACCGAGAGTCCCGAGACCCTCGAACTCGTCCTGGCGAACGCCCTCGTCACCGTCCACGAGGACGCCGGCTCCGAACCTGTCGTCCGCGAGCATCTCCTCACCCAGGCGCTCGTCGCCGACCGTGACGAGTCGGGGACGATCCGCCTGTCCCTCGGTACGGGTTCCGCGCCGACCATGCACGACACGCATCTCCTCGCCGCGGTCGACGGCCTCGAACTCGCGGGTGCGGTCAAGACCCGGACCAGACTCGCCGAGCAGCCGTCGGTCGTCGCGAACAAGGTCACCGATCTCGTGGGTGAGTGGCTGGGCGAGATCGAGATCGACGCCGAACGCGCCACCCTCGCGCTCGACATGCGACCGGCGGTCGTCCTGCGGCGCCGCGGCGTCGAGAACTCGCTGGCCTTCTACGACGCGATCATCGACGACCTGCGCGACGAGGACTCGACCGTGCCCGTCGGGTTGGCTCAGCTCGTCAAGCCGATCGACGCCGCCGACCGGCTCGCCGCGCTGGACGCCCCCGACGTGCTCTCGCCGGACCAGCTCATCGCCGACGCTCTCTTCCCGCTGCCCTCGAACGTCGACCAGCGCGACGTGTTGGTGCGGCTGGGCAACGACAGCGGCGTCGTGGTCGAGGGACCGCCCGGGACGGGCAAGACACACACCATCGCCAATGTGGCCTCGGCGCTGCTGGCCAAGGGCCAGCGTGTGCTGGTGGTCAGCGAGAAGGCGCACGCGCTGCACGTGCTGCGGGACATGCTCCCGCCCGCGCTGCGCGAACTGACGGTGTCGATCGCCGACATCACCCAGGACCATGCCGAGACCATCGTGTCGGTGGTCGAGAATCTCGCGGCACGCAGAGCGGCGTTCTCCGCGTCCGTTGCCGACGCCGAGATCGCCGACCTCGAGTCCCGCCGCGACCACGCCCTGAGCCGGCGCGACCAGATCATGCGTGAGCTGTGGGATCTCCGGGCCGGTGAGACCGAGGTCCACGAGTGGGTGGCCGGCGACTACCGCGGCACCCCCGCGGAGATCGTGCGGCAGGTCAAGCGGGACGCCGAGCGCTACGACTGGATGCCGACCGGTCTCGAGGGGGCGGTCCCGCCGCTCGACTCCGCCGAGTTCGCGCGTCTCGTCGAACTGTTGCAGGTGACCGGCGGCGACACGGGCCGGCTCACCCAGCGGTTCCCCGACCTCGCCGACCACCTGCCCGAGCCCGGCGAGGTGGACGCGGTGTGCGCGCGGATCGCCGCACGCCCCCACGAGCCTCTGAGCGGTGCCGGGTCGTTGCTCCCGGCGCTGGACGGCGTCGACAGCGAACGACTCCTCGCCATCAAGGACCTCTGCGAACAGCTGGGTGTGTCCGCCGCCGAGGTGTCGTCGTTCCCCGCACCGATGGTCGACATGGCCGATCGGCTGCTGGCCGGAGATGCATCCCATCTGTGGTCACGGGTGACCACCCTGTCCCCGGTGATCGCCGAGGCCGCCCGCCGCGACCGCGACCTGGGCGCCCACACGGTCCTCGTCGAGGGCGACCGTCCGGGCGATGCGGCGTTGTTCGACGCGGCCGCGGACCACCTGGCGGACGGCGGTCAGTGGCGCGGACGCCTGCGCCGATCCGCTCAGCAGCGCGCGGTCGAGGAATCGCCGGTGCGGGCGACCGTCGACGGTCGGATCCCGGCCGACGAGGCGTCGCTGCGACGCGTGGCCGACCACCTGACGGTCGTCGACGCGGTACAGCAGGTCCACACCATCCTGGCCGATCTCCATGTGCCGGTCGACGCCTCCGGGCCCCGGTCCGCGCAGGTCGATCAGCTCGTCCGTCTCGACTCGCAGCTCGCCTGGATCTCGCGGTTGATCACCGGACGTGACCGTCTCGTCCACGAGCTCGAGGCCATCGGTCCCGGCGGTGCGCGACCCCGCAGCGTCGCCGAGATCGCGGAGGTCGCGAAACAGGCGGGGTCGATCGCCGCTGCCAACGACGCCGCCCTGGCCGAACGCGAGCTGGCCGACTGGACCTATGGACTGGCCGCCGAACTGGAGAAGGGCCCCTCGCCCGAGGGCGACGCCCTGCTCGCGGCGCTCGGCACCGCCGATGCCGCCGGGATCCGCTCGGCGCGCCGGGCTTTCGTCAAGGCCCGGGAACAGGCCCACGCCGAGACCTCGCTCGATCTCCTCGAACTGCGTCTGAAGAGCCGCGCCCCGGAGTTGGCCAGGACGATCTGGGCGACACCGTCCGATCCGGTCTGGTCCGACCGTGCACGCGAGATGAGTGCCGCCTGGGCGTGGCGGTACGCCCACACCTGGGTGTCCGAACGCAGCGACCCGCATTCCGAAGCCCGGATCCAGGCCGACCTCGACGCCCTCGAGGTCGACATCGCCCAGCTGACCACCCGCCTCGCCTCGGCACGTGCCTGGCGGGAGCTGCTGGTGCGCACCACGACCGGCGAGATACAGGCGCTGCAGTCCTACCGCGACCACATGATCAATCTCGGCAAGGGATCAGGTAAGCACGCCAACCGGTTCCGTCGTGCCGCACGCGAGGCGATGGCGGTGGCGCAGAACGCGATCCCGGCCTGGATCATGTCGATCAACCAGGTGGCGGAGACGCTTCCGCCACGGCGGCACTCCTTCGACGTCGTCATCGTCGACGAGGCGTCACAGGCCGACATCACCAGTTCCTTCCTGCTGTGGCTCGCCCCGCGGATCATCGTCGTCGGCGACGACAAGCAGTGTGCCCCGGTGGGACTCGCGGGTACCACGCTCGACGACGCCTTCGCCGAACTGGATGCGGCGCTCCCGGATCTGCCGACCTACCTCCGGGACGGGCTGACGCCGCGGTCGAGCCTGTTCTCGTTGCTCCGCAGCCGGTTCGGCAACGTCGTCGGGCTGCGGGAGCACTTCCGGTCGATGCCGGAGATCATCGAGTTCTCGTCGCAGCAGTTCTACGGTAAGGCGCCGCTGATCCCGGTGCGGCAGTACGGCTCCGACCGGCTCGAACCGTTGCGGACGGTCGCCGTCGACGGCGAGGCCACCGGCAGCGGATCGGGCCTCGTCAACGACGCCGAGGTCGAGGCGATCGTGAGTTCGCTGCGCACCTGCCTGGCCGATCCCGCCTACGACGGCCGGGATTTCGGCGTGATCGCGTTGCAGGGCACCAAACAGGCGGAGGCCCTCGAGCGAGCCCTGCGGAACGGACTCGACGCCGAGGCGTGGCGCACCCGCCGAATCCGGGTGGGGACACCGCCGGACTTCCAGGGCGATGAGCGTCGCGTCATCTTCCTGTCGATGGTGGTCTCCGACCCGACAGCCATCTCGGCCCTGACCCGCGCGGAGTCGCAGCGTCGGATCAACGTCGCGGCCACCCGTGCGATGGATCAGGTCTGGCTGTTTCACTCGATCGGTGTGGATGACCTGCGGCACAACGATCTCCGATACTCGTTGCTGTCCTACTTCACCGCCAACGAGGGGCTCACGATCAGTCCGATGCCGACCGACGTGCCCGACGACCGCCGCGTCGAGCCGTTCGACAACCTGCTCGAACAGCGGGTGTTCAACCGCCTCGCGGCACTCGGCTATCACGTCACCCCGAAGGTGACCGTGAACAACCGGGTCATCGACCTGGTGGTTCTCGGGGCCGACGCGCGGATGGCCGTCGAATGTGATCCCGATGCGTTCCCGGGGACCGGGCGCCAGGCCCGCTCGGATCTGGAGCGCGAGCGTGAATTGCGGCGCTGCGGCTGGGAATTCGCCCGGGTTCGGGAGTCGGAGTTCGAATTCGATCCGGATCGGGTGATCGACGCGGTCGCCGCGGCCCTCGAGGCGCGCGGGTGTAAGCCCGGGTCGCTCACCGCACGGCCGGCGGCCGAGGGCGCGCCCGCGTGGACCCCGATCGATCTGACCGCGGGGGAGTGACGCGCAGGGGCCCTCAGCCCAGCGCGCGTACCAGAGCCGGTAGCCCCTCGGCGGCCGGGACTCGCAGACTGTGGGTGGCGAACTCCGTCACCGACGACTCGGCGGGGTTGAACTCGATGACCGGGATGCCTTCGCGGACAGCACGTTCGGGCAGCGAGGCGGCCGGGTACACGATACCGCTGGTGCCGACGACGATGACCACCTCACCCGCCCGGAACGCCTGATCGGCGCGCTGCCAGTCGTCGGCCGGCAGCGCTTCACCGAACCAGACGACCCCCGGGCGGACATCGCCGCCGCAGTGCGGACAGATCGGCGGTGTCACCCGGGTTTCGGTGTGCTCGGTGTCGGGGTCGGTCGCGGAGGGATGCGCGTCCGGGCCGTCGTAGGGAGTGCCGCACACCGAGCAGCGCGGCGCGAAGAGGCTGCCGTGGAGGTGGCTCACCACATCGCTTCCGGCACGCTCGTGCAGGTCGTCGACGTTCTGGGTCACCACCATGACGGTGCGGGAGGCGCCGAGTTCGGCGAGCGCCCGGTGTCCCGCGTTCGGTTCGGCGGCGAGGACTTCGCGGGCGCGCCACCGGTACCAGCCCCAGACGAGGGCGGGGTCGCGTTCCCACGCCTCCGGGGTCGCGAGCTCGGCCGGATCGAAGGTCTCCCACAGTCCGGTCCGGGCGTCGCGGAAGGTCGCGATGCCGCTCTCGGCCGACATCCCGGCCCCGCTGAAAACGGTGATCCAGTCGGCGTCGCGGACGAGCTCGATCACGGCCTCGGGGATGGCCGCCCCCGTCACCCCGCGGCCTCGAGCGACGCGCGGACGAGGTCGGCCGTTTCGTCGGGGTTCGGGTCGCGGCGGACGACCAGGCCCTTCGCGAAGCTGAGCTTGTCGCCCTCGTGGCGGGGCACGACGTGGAGGTGGGTGTGGAAGACGGTCTGGAACGCGGCCCGGCCGTCGTTGAGGGCCAGGTTCACCCCGTCCGCGGCCATCGGCCCGGCCTTCAGCGCCGATGCGACCCGGTGGCCGGCGGCGAACAGCGCCGCCCCGACGGCCGGGTCGAGGTCGTCGAGGCCCGCCGAGTGGATGCGGGGGACGAGCAGGGTGTGCCCGCGGGTGACCGGTCGGATGTCGAGGAAACCGACGACGTCGTCGTCGGAGTAGACGATCCGGCCCGGAGCCGTGCCCGCGACGACGGCGCAGAAGATGCAACTGCTCATGGCCCGACTCTAGGGCACGGCCTCGGCGGCTCGGGGCAGCCGCCGGAGCCGGTGGACCCGCCGACCGGCAGGAGCGTGGTCCGGATCACATCACGGTTTCATAACGGTTGACCGAGCGCGCGCTCGGCGTCCTGCATACCCTCGGGTATGTTGCCTGGCCTGGCGGTTTCTCGACCCTTCGTACGGTCGTTGACATGGTGCTCCAAGTTACCCGCGGGGTTACTCATGGGTATACCGACAGGTCACCCGGAAACATGAGGAATCCCTCACTTTCGTGTGTCATCATGGGTGTCACGTTCACGTCGTAGACGACTTCTCCGCGAGCTGGGGATCGTCAATGTCCTTGTATGGCAGGCGTGTTCACCAGTTGTACCAGTTTGCACGTATCAGGCAGGGCCGCCCCGGTCGTTCACGCCTGCGATGCCGCCGGTGTCGTGGACGACCCTCCGTTCTCATCGACGAGGATTCGCCGGGCTCCCACCTGCACCCAGACACATCGCCGGCGCTCGCGCCGGCACATAGACACTCCGCCGACCACCGAGACCGACCACCACAGAGGAGTACTCGTGACCGTCGACCAGTTCCGCACCGGCTCGCAGGGCGCCGCCAACGCCGACCGCCCCACCACCACGCTCATCGACCGGCTGGCCCACGGGGAGCCCTACGCGATCAGTTTCGGCGGTCAGGGCGGTGCGTGGTTGCCGACGCTGGCCGAACTGGTCGTCGACGCCGATCTCGAACACCGGATCGCCGACATCGTGGAGGCCGCCGAGCGGCTCGTCGGGCCCGTCGCCGACGACCTCGTCGTCGCGCGCGCCGACGGCTTCCACCCGCTCGCATGGGTCCATGCGCACGACGCCGGTGAAGAGGTGCCGTCCGAGGCCGCGCTCGCCGACTTCACCCTCTCGGGTCCCGGTGTGCTGCTGACCCAGCTGGCCGCCGTCGAGGCGCTCCGCAAGCAGGGACTCGACACCGCCGCTCTTGCGCCCAACGCCGTCATCGGACACTCACAGGGCTCGCTGGCCACCGACGCCGTCGGAGCCGACGGGAGCGCCGCGGAGGCCGGGCAGGGCCTGCTGCTCGCCGTCGCCCATCTCATCGGTGCCGCCGGCTCGCTGATCGCACGCCGTCGCGGACTCGGTGTCACCACCGACGGCACCCCCATGCTCGCGGTCAACAACGTCACCCCGGCGCGCGTCGACGAGATCCTGGCCCGGTACCGCGCCGGCCTGCCCGAGAGCGACCTGGCCACCGCGCCCGTGGTGTCGATCAAGAACAGCCGCAACGCCCTCGTGCTCTCCGGCGCACCGCGCCACCTCGCCGGCTTCGTCGCCCTCTGCGAGCGCATCGCCGCCGAAGAGGCCGACGAGCGCAAGCGCAAGCTGACCGGCGGCGCTCCGTTCGCCCCGAAGTTCGACCAGCTGCAGGTGTCGGTCGCCTTCCATCACCCGAACATGGCCGAGGCCGTCGAACTCGTCGGTGAGTGGGCCGACCGCTGCGGCATCGACCGCGAGCTCGCCACCCGTCACGCCCACGACATCCTCGTCGCGCACGTCGACTGGGTCTCCTCGGTCGACGAGGTCGTCGCGGGCGGCGCCAAGTGGATCCTCGACTTCGGTCCCGGCGACATCGCGACCCGTCTCACCGCCTCGCTCGTCCGCGGCCAGGGCGTCGGACTCGTCCCCGCGGCCCTGCGCGTCGGCCAGCGCAACCTCTTCAGCCCGGGCGGCGTCCCCGAGGTCGCCGCACCGTGGTCGCAGTTCGCCCCGACCCTCGCCGAGCTGCCCGACGGCCGGACCGTCGTCGAGACCGCGTTCACCCGCCTCACCGGCCGGTCGCCGATGCTGCTCGCGGGCATGACCCCGACCACCGTCGACCCGGCGATCGTCGCCGCCGCCGCCAACGCCGGCCACTGGGCCGAGCTCGCCGGCGGTGGTCAGGTCACCGAGGAGATCTTCGCCCGCAACATCGCCACCCTCACCGACCTGCTCGAGCCGGGCCGTGAGGCGCAGTTCAACGCGCTGTTCCTCGACCCCTACCTGTGGAAGCTGCAGCTGGGCGGCAAGCGCATCGTGCAGAAGGCCCGCGCCCAGGGTGCGCCGCTCGACGGCGTGATCGTCTCGGCAGGCATCCCGGAACTCGAGGACGCGGTCGCACTGGTCGACGAGTTCGTCGAGGCTGGACTCCGTTTCGTCGCCTTCAAGCCGGGCACCGTCGAGCAGATCCGCTCGGTCGTGCGGATCGCCAACGAGGTTCCGCAGCACCCGATCATCGTGCAGATCGAGGGCGGCCGCGCCGGCGGCCACCACTCGTGGGAGGACCTCGACGACCTGCTGCTGGCCACCTACGGCGAGCTCCGTGCCCGCCCCAACGTCGTCATCTGCGTCGGCGGTGGCGTCGGCACCCCGGAGCGGGCGAGCGAATACCTGACCGGTGTCTGGTCGACCGCGTACGGCTACCCGCAGATGCCGCTCGACGGCATCCTCATCGGCACCGCGGCGATGGCCACCAAGGAGGCCACCACGACGCCCGAGGTCAAGCAGCTCCTCGTCGACACCGCCGGAATCGATGAGTGGATCGGGGCAGGCCACGCGACCGCCGGAATGGCCTCCGGCCGTTCGCAGCTCGGCGCCGACATCCACGAGGTCGACAACACCGCGTCCCGTTGCGGCCGTCTGCTCGACGAGGTCGCCGGTGACGCCGACGCCGTCGCCGCCCGCCGCGACGAGATCATCGCGGCGATGGCGAACACCGCCAAGCCGTACTTCGGCGACGTCGCCACGATGACCTACCGCGAATGGCTCGACCGTTACGCCACCCTCGCGGTCGGCGACGCCAACGGCGATCAGCACCCGTGGGCCGACATCACCTGGCAGCAGCGCTTCGTCGAGATGCTGCAGCGCACCGAGGCCCGCATGCACCCGCAGGACTCGGGACCCATCCCGACCATGTTCGCCGAGCTGTCCGCCACCGACGATCCGCATGCCGCGATCGACGCGCTGGGCAGCGTCTACCGCGAGATCGACACCGACATCCTGCATCCCGCGGATGTCGCGTTCTTCCTCGAGCTCTGCCGCACCCCGGGCAAGCCGGTCAACTTCGTGCCGGTCATCGACAAGGACGTGCGCCGCTGGTGGCGCAGTGACTCCCTGTGGCAGGCACACGACGCCCGCTACGGCGCCGACGCCGTGTGCGTCATCCCGGGCCCGGTGGCCGTCGCCGGCATCACGCGCGTCGACGAGCCGGTCGGCGAGCTGCTGGACCGCTTCGAGGCGCAGGTCGTCACCGATCTGCTGACCGCCGGTGTGCGTTCGGCGCAGGTCGCCTCGCGTCACCACGCGGGACTGGTCCCCGACGCCGGTGTCCTGACCGCCGTCCTCGAATCCGACGACGTGAGCTGGGCGGGGCGGATCGTCCCGAACCCGGTCGCACTTCTCGGTGAGCGCGAAGCCTGGTCGGTCGTCGCTCCCGAGCGCGCCGAGCACGAGCCCACGGGTGCCGTGATCGAGCAGGCCGATTCGGTGAACGGCGTCGTCCGTTTCGATCTCGTCGTCCCGATCTCCGGTGCCGCCGTGCGTATCCCGTTGCTCGCCGGTCACGGCCTGCGGGACGGCGGAGCGCCGGTCGTCGGACTCGACGAGGCGGCCGGTGCGATGACGGAGATCCTCACGGTCGCCGCGGGCGGCGACCTCGCCGAGGTGACCGACGGGACCGCATCCACGACCATCACCTGGCAGCCGGACTCGGTGGCCGACCACGCGTCGGTGACCGGCTTCTCCCTGCCCGCGCACCTGCGCCCGACCACCCCGACCGAACCCTTCGGCTTCGCCGTCCCCGACACCCTGGTCGGCGCCTGCTGGCCCAGCGTGTTCAGCGTCATCGGTGCCGCCCGTACCGAGACCGGTGCGCCGGTCGTCGAAGGTCTGCTCGACCTGGTCCACCTCGACCATGCGATCGAACTGACCGGCCAGATCCCCACGGAGACCGCCGAACTGACGGTGATCGCACGCACCGGAGCCGTCCGCGACTCCGACGTCGGACGCGTCGTCGAGGTCTCGGTCGAGATCTCGGGACCCGCCGGACCGATCGCCACGCTCGAGGAGCGATTCGCGATCCGCGGTCGCCTCGGCGCCGCCGAGCTCACCGACCCGCTGCGGGCCGGTGGTGCCGCGCGGACCGAACAGTCGGCCACCCGCAAGCTGCTCCGCTCGGCCACCATCACCGCGCCGAACCGCATGCACGGCTTCGCCGTCGTCTCCGGTGACCGCAACCCGATCCACACCGACGCCTCGGCCGCCAAGCTGGCCGGACTCGGTGACCCGATCGTGCACGGCATGTGGCTGTCGGCCGCCGCGCAGCAGGTCGTCACCGCGACCGACTCCAAGAATCCGACCCCGTCGGCCCGTCCGCTGATCGGCTGGACGGCACGCTATCTCGGCATGGTCCGCCTCGGCGACACCATCACCGTGCGCGTCGACCGCGTCGGCCTCGACAACGGCCGCGAGGTCGTGGAGGTCAGCGCGAAGGTCGGTGACAACCTCGTCATGAGCGCCACCGGTCTGCTGGCCGCGCCGCGCACCGTCTACGCGTTCCCGGGCCAGGGCATCCAGAGCAAGGGCATGGGCCTCGACGCGCGCTCGCGATCGAAGGCCGCGCGCAAGATCTGGGACCGCGCCGACAAGCACACCCGCAAGGCACTCGGGTTCTCGATCCTGGCCGTCGTGCGGGACAACCCGACGACCCTCGTCGCCAACGGCACCACCTACAACCACCCCGACGGCGTGCTGTACCTGACGCAGTTCACCCAGGTCGCCATGGCGACCCTCGGTGTCGCGCAGATCGCCGAACTCAAGGAGGCCGGCGGCTTCGTCGAGGGTGCCATCACCTGCGGCCATTCGGTCGGCGAGTACAACGCCCTCGCGGCCTGCGCCGGCGTCCTGCCGCTCGAGGCCGTCCTCGAGGTCGTGTTCCAGCGCGGCGAGGCCATGCACCACCTCGTCCCGCGAGATGAGCAGGGCCGCAGCGATTACCGCATGGCCGCGATCCGTCCGAGCCAGTTCGGGCTGGCCGACGCCGATGTGACCGGCTTCGTCTCCGGGCTCGGTGAACAGGTCGGGGAGTTCCTCGAGGTCGTCAATCTCAACCTGCTCGGCTCGCAGTACGCGATCGCCGGCACGGTCCGCGGCCTGGAGCACCTAGAAGCCGAGATCGACCGTCGCCGTGCCGAATTCGGTGGCAAGCGCGCCTTCATCCTGATCCCGGGTATCGACGTCCCGTTCCACTCGACCGTCCTGCGGGCCGGTGTGCCGGAGTTCCGCGGCAAGCTCGCCGAGCTGCTCCCGCAGGACATCGACATCGACATCCTGATCGGTCGCTACATCCCGAACCTGGTGCCGCGCCTGTTCAACCTCGGACGCGACTTCGTCGAGGAGATCGCGGCCCTCGTGCCGTCCGATCCGCTGAACGAGGTCCTGGCCGACTGGGACACCTGGTCCGCCAAGCCCACCGAGCTGGCCCGCGTCATCCTGATCGAGCTGCTCGCATGGCAGTTCGCGAGCCCGGTGCGCTGGATCGAAACCCAGGACCTGCTGTTCAGCGGTCCGGAGCGCAACGGTCTCGGTGTGCAGCGCTTCGTCGAGATCGGCCTGAAGGGTGCTCCGACCCTGACCGGTCTGGCGAACAACACCCTCAAGCTCGACGACTACGCCGCGGCCACCACCGAGGTCGTCAACGTCGAACGGGACTCCGACGTGATCCTGGCCAAGGACGCCGGTCACGAGCCCGACGACGACGAGATCGAGGCTCCGGCAGCGGCTCCCGCCGCCGAGACCGCTGCGGCACCGGCACCGGCCGCTCCCGCGGCTCCGGCAGCCCCCGCCGGCGGCCCGCGTCCCGACGACATCGCGTTCACCCCGTCTGATGCGGTGAAGTCCGTGATCGCGCTGTGGACCAAGATGCGCGTCGACCAGATCGGTGCGGCCGACACCATCGAGGCGCTGTGCGACGGTGTGTCCTCACGTCGCAACCAGCTGCTGCTCGACATCGGCGGCGAGCTCGGGCTCGGCGCGATCGACGGTGCGGCCGAGGCGGACATGGTGGCGCTGGCGTCGACCGTCGAGACGCTCGCCCGCGGCTACCGGCCGCTGGGTGCGGTCCTGACCGACGCCGTCAGCGACCAGATCCGCAAGGTCCTCGGCCCGGTGGGCAAGCGCCAGAACTACATCACCGACCGGGTCGCCAACGTGTGGCAGCTCGGACCGGGCTGGGGCCTGCACACGACCGTCGCACTCGCCCTGGGCACCCGGGACGGTGCCTCGGTCCGCGGTGAGGCGCTGGGCAACCTGCTCGACGGCCCGGTGGCCAACGCCGATGCCCTCGACGCGCTGATCGACAAGGCCGTCGCCGCCGTGGGTGCCGAGAAGGGCATCGCGGTGAGCAAGCCCGCCGGCGAATCCGCAGGTGGCGCAACGGTCGACGCGGCGGCTCTCGGTGAGTTCACCGAGCAGATCACCGGTCGTTCGGGTGCGCTCGCCTCGGCGGCGTACACGGTGCTGGAGAAGCTGGGACTCGCCGAGGTCGCCGACCTCGCCGAGGCCGCGGCCGACCCCAACGCCGAGCTCGCCGAGCTCGTCAGCGCCGAACTCGGATCGGACTGGGCGCGTACCGTCGCACCGGCGTTCGACGCCGCGAAGGTCGTCCTGATCGACGATCGGTGGGCGACCGCCCGTGAGGATCTCGTCCGTCTCTGGCTCACCGACGAGCACGACCTCGACGCCGACTTCGAGGAGGTCGTCGGCGGGTTCGCGGGAGCCGGTGACACCGTCGCCGAGCACGCGACCTGGTGGCAGGGCAAGGCCCTGGCGAACGGAAACGCCGTGCACGCCCGCGTCTTCGGTGCGATCGCACACGCCGCCGAGAACCCCGAGAAGGGGATCCACAGCCGCGAGATCGCCGTCGTCACCGGCGCCAGCAAGGGATCGATCGCCGCAGGCGTGGTGGCCGGTCTGCTCGCGGGTGGCGCGACCGTCATCGCGACGACGTCGCGACTGAACTCCGATCGCCTCGCCTTCTACAAGAAGCTCTACCGCGAGAACGCCCGCGCCGGCGCGGCGCTGTGGATCGCCCCGGCGAACATGGCCTCGTACAACGACGTCGACGACCTGGTCGAGTGGGTCGCCGCGGAACAGACCGAGAATCTCGGCGGCACGACCGCCGTGGTGAAGCCGGCCATGAAGCCGACGATGCTGTTCCCGTTCGCCGCCCCGCGGGTGGCCGGTGATCTCACCGACGCCGGCGCTCGCGCCGAACTCGAGATGAAGGTCCTGCTCTGGTCGGTCGAGCGGCTCATCGCCGGTCTGGCGGAGGTCCACTCCGACCACGACATCGCGGCCCGCCTCCACGTCGTCCTGCCGGGTTCCCCGAACCGCGGCATGTTCGGTGGCGACGGCGCCTACGGCGAGAGCAAGGCCGCCCTCGACGCGCTCGTCACCCGCTGGTCGGCGGAGGAGTCGTGGGGATCGAAGACCACCCTGGCGCACGCCCTCATCGGCTGGGTGCGGGGCACCGGTCTGATGGGCCACAACGACGGCATGGTCGACGCGGTCGAGGCCGCCGGAGTGCGCACCTGGAGCACCGACGAGATGGCCGCCAACCTGCTGACGCTGTGCACGCCCGAACAGCGTGCGTCCGCGGTGACCGCGCCGGTCCTGGCCGACTTCACCGGCGGGCTCGACGCCTCGACCGACCTCAAGGCGCTCGCGGCCACCGCCGCAGCGGCTGCCGAGGCCGACGAGGATGCCGACTCGGCACCGGCCAAGACCACCGTCGCAGCACTCCCGGCACCCGCCCGCGCACCGCGCAGCATGCGTCCGGAGTGGCCGTCGATCGACGCGCGTCCCGAGGACCTGGTTGTCATCGTGGGTGCCGGCGAGCTCGGCCCGTACGGTTCGGCGCGCACCCGTTTCGAGATGGAGGTCGACGAGAAGCTCTCGGCGGCAGGCGTTCTCGAGCTCGCGTGGAACACCGGTCTGATCCACTGGGATTCGGCTCCCAAGCCGGGCTGGTACGACACCGAGTCCGGTGATCCGGTGCCGGAGAGCGAGATCGCCGAGCGCTACCACGACGAGGTCGTGTCGCGGTGCGGTATCCGCCGCTACGCCGACGACGGCGCGATGGTCGACAACACCTCGCCGCTGCTGACCTCGGTGTTCATCGACGAGGACCTGACCTTCACGGTCAACTCCGAGGCCGAGGCCCGCGCGTTCGCGAGTGCCAACCCCGACAAGACGCGCGTCACGCAGAACCCCGACGGCGACTGGCAGGTCACCCGACTGGCCGGCACGGAGATCCGGGTGCCGCGCAGGTTCGCGCTGACCCGCACGGTCGGCGGTCAGATCCCGACCGGATTCGACCCGACCCGCTGGGGCGTCAGCCCGGACATGGTCGAGTCGATCGACCGGGTCGCGCTGTGGAACCTGGTCGCCACGGTCGACGCATTCCTCTCGTCCGGCTTCACGCCGAGCGAGCTGATGCGGTGGGTGCACCCCGGCCTCGTGGCCAACACCCAGGGCACCGGCATGGGCGGCATGGCCTCGATGCGAGACCTGTACGTCAACACGCTGCTCGGTGAGGCGAACGCCAACGACATCCTGCAGGAGGCGCTGCCGAACATCGTTGCCGCACACGTCGTCCAGTCGTACGTGGGCAGCTACGGCGCGATGATCCACCCGGTCGCGGCCTGCGCCACGGCGGCGGTGTCGGTCGAGGAGGGCGTCGACAAGATCCGCCTCGGCAAGGCGCTCTTCGCGGTGGCCGGCGGCTTCGACGACCTCGGCATCGAGGGCATCGTCGGCTTCGGTGCGATGTCGGCGACCGCCGATTCGGCGAAGATGACCGCTCGCGGCATCGACGACCGCCGGTTCTCGCGGGCCAACGACCGCCGACGCGGCGGGTTCGTCGAGTCGGCCGGCGGCGGCACGATCCTGCTCGCCCGCGGCGATGTCGCGGCGCAGATGGGTCTGCCCGTCCTCGGTGTGGTGGCCTGGGCGCAGAGCTTCGGCGACGGCGTTCACACCTCGATCCCGGCGCCGGGCCTCGGTGCACTGGGCGCAGCTCGCGGGGCGCTGTCCTCGCCGCTGGCCAACGCACTGAACGCGCTCGGGGTCACCGCCGACGACGTCGCGCTGGTCTCCAAGCACGACACGTCGACGAACGCCAACGATCCCAACGAGTCCGAGCTGCACGAGCGGCTCGCGTCGGCGATCGGACGCGGCACGGGTGCTCCGTTGTTCGTGGTGTCGCAGAAGTCGCTCACCGGCCATGCCAAGGGCGGTGCCGCCGCCTTCCAGCTGATCGGTCTGTGCCAGATGCTCCGCGACGGCGTCATCCCGCCGAACCGCAGCCTGGACTGCGTCGACGAGAAGATGAAGGAGTACCCGCACCTGGTCTGGCCGCGTGAGACCCTGCAGCTCGGCGAGCGGTTCCCGCTCAAGGCCGGTCTGCTGACCAGCCTCGGCTTCGGTCACGTGTCCGGGCTCATCGCGGTCGTCCATCCGGAGGCCTTCATCGCCTCACTGGCACCCGAGGAGCGGGAGATCTACCGTCAGCGCGCCGACGAGCGCGCGCGTCTGGGCAGCCAGCGCTTCCTGCAGTCGATCTGCGGTGGCGAGCCGGCCTACCAGCGCCCGCCGAACCGTCGCTTCGACGAGGCGGTCGACGAGCATGACGCCGAGGCCGGTATGCTCCTCGATCCGTCGGTGCGTCTCGACTCCGCGGATGTGTACGGCAGCGGTCCGGTCGCGGAAAGCCGGTGACGGCAAGGGATTCGGGCAGTGAGGCGAAGCCGGAAGAGATGAGCGTTCTCGGAGTGGGTATCGACATCGTGTCGATCCCGGAGTTCGCCGAGCAACTCCGGCAGCCGGGTACGACGTTCGCCGACCGGTTCACGGTCGGCGAGCGCCGGGACTCGGCTGCCGGCACCGGCGACGATGCACGGCATCTGGCCGCGCGCTGGGCGGCGAAGGAAGCGGTCGTGAAAGCGTGGTCGGTGAGCCGGTTCTCGCGTTCCCCGCTGCTGCCGCTGATCCGGCACAGCGACATCGAGGTGGTCACCGACAACTGGGGCCGGCCGGCCATCCGGCTGTCCGGCGAGATCGGCAATCACCTGCGCGACACCGTCGTCCATGTGTCCCTGACCCACGACGGGGACACCGCGGCCGCGGTCGCGATCCTCGAGGGCCGCTAGCGCCCCGGGAACCAGGCGCTCAGACCGTCGTCGACTCCTCGAGCAGCAGATAGCCCGCGAGCATGCGCTTGAGTTCGACGACGGTCTCGTCGTGGTCGTGCCCGTCCTGCACCGAGAAGCTCAGCAACGAGTACGCCGTGTGCACCAGCACCTGCGACATCATCTCGCGCCGTTCACGCTGAGAAGGCGTGAGCGGCGCGATCATTCGTGCGACCTGCTCGGCGAGGACCCGTTCGTTCTCCGACGCCGTCGCGCGCGTCGCCGGCGTCGACTGGACCGCCAGCCACACCGCACGCCGCGACGGATCGGTGCGCCACAGTGCCGCGAGGTGGTCGAGGAACTTCTCCAGCAGTTTGGGCCAGTCGAGCGACGGCACCTCGGTGGCGAACGCGGTCAGCTCCTCGCGCACGTCGACGGTGTCCTGACGGTCGAGCTCGCAGACGATGACGTACTTGTTCGCGAAGTACTGGTAGAGCGTCCCGATCGGGACCTCGGCGCGGGTCGCGATCTCCTCGCACGTCAGCGATTCGAAACCGACGTCGATCAGCAGTTCGCGCGCCGCATCGAGCATCGCCTGGAACTTGCGCTTGCTGCGTTCCTGCGTGGGCCGCTTGCGCGGCATCAGCGGTTCGGCGGACTCGGTCATCGGGCGAGGTCTCAGACAGACAGATCGCGGCGCAGCTTGGCCACGTGCCCGGTGGCCCGGACGTTGTACTGCGCGAGGGCGATGGTCCCGTCGGGGTCGACGACGAACGTGGAGCGGATGACGCCGGTGACGGTCTTGCCGTACATCTTCTTCTCGCCGAAAGCGCCCCACTCGGCGAGCACCTTCTTCTCGGGGTCGCTCAGCAGCGGGAAGGTCAGGCCCTCCGCCTCGACGAACTTGGCCAGTTTGGCCGGCTTGTCAGGGGAGATGCCGAGGACCGTGAGGCCGGCATCGTTCAGCTCGGCGAGATTGTCGCGAAAATCACACGCCTGCTTGGTGCAGCCGGGCGTCGACGCGGCCGGGTAGAAGTACACGATGACCTTCTGCCCGGCGTAATCCGACAACGACACGGGCTTCTCGTTCGCGTCGGGCAGGGTGAACGCGGGAGCGCGATCACCGACGGACAAACGCTGTGCCTCCGCTGGGGGAGTGACCTCTGCCATGAGAGCCAGGCTAGTGCATGGTCACATGGCACGGCGTGAGGATGTCGTAGCATCGAATCGCCGCCGTCCGGCGGCGATCTGGACAGTCAATGACAACGCGTGAGCAGTGACGACGCGTAACTACAGCGAGAAGCGCCGGAAGGATGCAACGTGGCCGGAGACACCGAACGTATCGAGCAGGAGATCGCCAAGGCCCGTGAGGACCTTGCCAGCACGCTCGACGCGCTCGCCGAACGTGCCAACCCGCAGCGCCTGGCCGACGACGCCAAGTCCAAGGCGCTGGCGACGCTGCAGAAGCCTGCGGTCATGTACTCGATCGCCGGTGTGGGTGCGCTGGTGCTCGTGCTCGTGGTCCGCAAGATCACGAGCTGATCCACGCGGCACCACCGGGGAACCGTGGGTCGGAGAACACGCGCAAACCCGCTCCGACCAGGCGATTTCACATCCGGGGATGGTGTCCTGTAATGTTCCTACTCGCCGCCGGGAGGTGCTCCGGAGGCGATAAAGACAAGCGCCATTAGCTCAATTGGCAGAGCAGCTGACTCTTAATCAGCGGGTTCGGGGTTCGAGTCCCTGATGGCGCACAACTCGCACGCCCCGTCACCGTCAGGTGGCGGGGCGTGACCCTTTTCCAGCCAATGCAGATCGACGCCGGTGGCCATCGACCACGCCATGTAAGTCGTTCGGCGAGGCTTGGTCTGTCCGCTCTCGGCGCGCTGCACGGTGGCTGTGGTGACCCCCAGGGCGTCGGCTAATTCGCCCTGGGTCAGGCCGACGTACTGCCGCGCGACCATGAGGCGCTGCCCGTCGTTCAACGACGGAATGACGCCCCGCGCTGCCATCCTGGTCATTGCTGCTCCCCATCCTCGACGATGAACCGCCGGCCCTTGGCGACAAGGCCCAGGCGTTGCCGGAACAACTCATCGCGACCCATATCGGTCTTGCCGGCGTACTTCTTGCTGGCCGCCATCCGCCGCGAGTAGCGCGCGCTGGTCGACTTCGCCGCGCCAACGGGGCCGTGATTCAAGAGATGGTCAGTCCCTCGGTTCTTATCGCTCATGAAAGCGCACTCTACCGGCGGAATGTCGTAACTACAACGCCCTGGACGCAATCCCGACGTGCGGCGGTGGTTGACGAAAGTGTGGAATTACTACATTATGGTTCGCATGACCGCAGAGGTTGCAATACCGCCCCTGTCTACAGCCGAGGTCGCCGCGCGCCTCGGTGTGACAACTGTCACCGTCATTCGCTGGGCGAGGGCCGGCACGCTGCCGGCGATGAAGATGCCCGGCCGCACCGGCGCCTACCTGTTCGACGCCGACACCGTCGCAAGGTTCGCCGCGAAACGTGAGGCGACCGCGTGAGCGCCCCAGCGTTCGACAACCTGGGGGAGTATGCCGCCGGCTGGGACGCGGCGGTGTGGAATGCCTCGGAGTTCGAGGGCCTGACCCTCGATCAGTTGGCCGGCGTATTCGCCGACCGCGCCGGCGAGTTCGAGCGCCTGGCCGCCGATGACGAGCTGCACTATCCCGAGTCCGCCGCCTACAAGGCCGGCGCCGCCTATGCGTACCGCATGGCCCACGCGGCCACCCTCGAAGTGATCGCCACGCGGCCGGTTCCGAGGTCGAGGCCGCAGTGATGGCCGGCGACGTGATCCGAGGCCCCTGGCCCGGTAGCGGCGAGCAACGCCCCGCTGGAAGTGAGAACCACCCGGCGGGGCGTAAACGTGCCCGCAGCGTCGCCCCTGGGGCCCGCCAGCGCGATATCGAGTTCCGTTGGCGGTCGGAGTTCCCCAGCACCACCGAGGAGCGCCGCGCGACCGTGCTGGCCGGCAAACCGCGCTGTCTGGACTGTGACCGCCCGTTCAACACCCGCCAGCGGCCACCGGCCGATCTGATCTGTCGCGACTGTCGCGAGACCCGCGAGCACGTCGCCGCCGAGTCGCAGGAGCCGCCCCTGTTCTAGCTGTCCTGCTCGACGTCGCTATGTGGGTGAGTCCGACGCTAACCGACCGCCAGGGGACTGGGATTCCTTACGAAGCCACGGCACACCCCACCGTGGGCACCGCCACCGACTGATCATCGGTGATCGGTGCTATACCGAAAAGCCTTGCGCCCCAACGGACGCGAGGCCATCGGCGTTGGTGTGACACGCGGGAATCGGAAATCTGGGAGGTCGCCCTGGGAGGTCACCAAGGCAAGGGCACACCTGTAGGTGTTCCGCTCGCAACCACCCACCCGACCGAATAGTTATGCAGCACTGGACGATCCACGATTGGAGGTATCCCACAATGACCGCACTGCCGGCCTGGGCTGGTGACTACTCCCGTCGTCTGACCGCACTGTGTCTGGCCACCTACGGCGACACCTGCCATCTGTGTGGTCGACCCGGTGCCACCACCGCCGATCACCTGATCCCTCGATCAGTCAGCTACGACGACAGCCTGGCCAACCTGCGCCCGGCCCACCAGCGATGCAACTCTGCGCGCGGCGCCATGCCCATCGAGACGTGGCGGGCCCGATTCACTGCGTCGACCGCGCCGCGATCGTCGCGATGGTCTCGGCCGTCGAGTTCTTTGACACCGCAGGTCAGCGCAGCCCTGCGCCCTGCTGCTTTTTTCTCCCCAAACGCCCAGAACAAGGGGTCGGTACACACCGAAAAGCCAAGCGAGACAACGAAAGGGCCCGACAATGCCACGACCTGATCCGCGCGCACCCGGCGAGGGCCAGGGCGCCATGTTCGACGCCGGCGATCCAGCACCAACACCGCGACACGGCCGGCACTCGGCGGCGACCGAGCGCGCACTGACCGCCGCCAAGGCCGCCGACCTGATCACCGACGTCGATGAGGCCCTGGCCGCCGTCGTGCGCGCCTCGGCCTGGGCCCTGGATCGCTTCGAGGCCGAGAACAAGCCCTACGGCCCGGCCAAGCTGATCGGCCCGACCGTCGAGGCGCTGCGCGAGCTGCACCTGACCCCGGACAGCCGCGTGGGCGGAAACGACGACGAGATCAGGAGCCTGCTCGATGCCCTCGGCACCCCCGCCGATGCCGAGACCTCGGTATCTGACACCCCGCAACCCTGACCGGCGCAGCTTCGGCCCGAACATCGCGCGGACCTCGGCGCTGCTGGGCCGGCCGTTCATGCCCTGGCAGCACGCCGCCGCCGGCGTGATCGGCGAGGTCGACGCCGAGGGCCGGTTCGCCTACCCGCTGGTGATCATGACCGTGCAGCGCCAGGCCGGTAAGACGGCGATGAACCTGGCCACCGCCGTCCAACGCTGCACCATGCCGCGCCGGCGCGTCTGGTACACCGCCCAGACCGGCACCGACGCCCGCGACAAGTTCCTCGAAATGGTCGACGAGGCCGAGGCCGCCCACGGCGGCATCCCGTCGCCGCTGTCCAAGCTCTGGGAATCCAAACGCGGTGCCGGCAATACGCGCATGGCCTTTCGCACCGGGAGCGAATTCCGGCCGCACCCACCGACCGTCGACAGCCTGCACGGCAAACAGTCCGACCTCAACATGATCGACGAGGCGTGGTCATTCACCGAGGCCGAGGGCGACGCGCTGTTACAGGCGATCGTCCCGACCCAGGCGACCCGGCCCGGCGCCCAGGTCATCATCCTCTCGACCGCCGGCGACGCCACCAGCACGTGGTTTCACAACCTGATCGACACCGCACCCGAGCGCCCCGGCGTCGCGCTGATCGACTTCGGTATCGGCCCCGACGTCGACCCACCGACCTCGACGCGGTGGCCGCTGCGCACCCGGCCTACGGCCACACCATCGACCACGCCGCACTCGAGGCCGCCCTGGCCCAGCTCGGCCCCGGCGGATTCGCCCGCGCCTACGGCAACCGCCGAACCTCGAGTCGAGAGCGCGTCATCCCGGCCGAGTGTGAGACCGCCGCCGAGACCACCATCGAGATCCCCGCCGGCGTCCCGGTCGGGTTCGGTGTCGCGGTCGCCGTCGACCGTTCGGCCACCGCCATCGCGGCCACCGCCATCATCGACGGCGTGCCGGTCGCCGAAATCGTCGAGCACCGCCCCGGCACAGCATGGGCCGCGCCCTACGTCGCCGATCTGGCCGGCACCAATCCCCACCACGGCGTGGCCATCGACCGATTCGGGCCCAGCTCGACGGTGGCCGACGAGTTGGACCTGGCCGGCGTCGAGCTGCTGCCGATCGGCACCCGCGACGTCACCACCGCCTCGGCCGACATCTACGACCGCATCACCCACCGCGACGAGGCCGGCGAGCTGGCTCCGCGCATCCTGCTCCGCCGCGACCCGGCCCTGGCCGCCGCGATCGCCGCCGCCGCCTGGCGCCAGGTCGGCGACGCACGCACCTGGGGCCGGCGCACCTCGGCCGGCTCGATCGCCCCGCTGGAAGCGGTCACGCTGTCGACCTATGCCGCCACCCACCTGCCGGCACCCGAGCCGGCCCCGATGATCTGGACGGGACAATGACCGAAATCGGAATCGACGCAACGCAATACAGCTATCTGGTGACCTGCTCGGACTGCGCCCATTGGCGGTCGCTGCGCTCGACGCGGGGCGGCGCCTGGCGAGTGGCCGCCGATCATCTGCGCCACGTGCACGCCGAGCTGGAAGCCGCCAAGGCCGCCGCGCGCGCAGCACGAAATTGCGAGCATCGCCAGCGGATCACCCGGCCCGACAATCAGCGGCGTCCGGCCAGCCGGTCGGATCAACGCCGCCCGCCGGCGCGACCTCGACACAAGTGAGTGATGACCCCTTATGGCCAAGAAAACGATCTACGCCGTCCCCGGTACCTGGGAAATCGGCCCCGGCAACTACCCGTCGACCCCGGTCGGAATGATCAAGGGCGTGACCGATCGACTCGATCGCAACATCTTCGACGTGCAGCACGTCAACTACCCGGCCCGGTTCGGCCCCATCGCCAACAACGGCGAGCCGCCGCTGTCCCAGCTCGGATCGCCCAGCTACGACGAGTCGGTGCAGATGGGCGTCGACGAGGTCGTGCGCCTGATCCTGGCCAAGCCGGGCAAGTTCGGCGTGATCGGCTATAGCCAGGGTGGCGCCATCGCTGCGCGCGTCGGCCGCGAGGTCATCCACGGCCGGCTCAAGTCCCGCCGCCAGGATGCCCTCTGGATTCACACATTCGGCGCGCCCCATCGGCGTCCCGGTTCGACGTTCCACCAGGGCAACAACCTGCCGTGGGGCGGCATCGTCAAGTCCGACCCGATCGGCGGATTCACCGCGCCGGGCATCGACCCGATCGACTGGTTCGACTACGCGCTGCCCAACGACATCTACGCCAACGCCAACCCCGACAGCTACCTCGAATCCGGCTACGACGCAGTCAAGGACATGAGCCTGGTCGACCCGCTCGGCTGGGGCGCGTCGGTCATCCAGTCGGTTATCGACGGCGCCCTGGCCGAGGTCGTCGCCGACTTCACCAACCCGCAGGCCCTGGCGCGCAAGACAGCCAACACCGTCGAGGCCGTGCAGCGATTCGGCGACAGCCACACCCGCTACGGCATCGACCAGATCAAGCCGGGTTGGACCGCGATCACCCACTCGGCCAACCACCTCAACTACTGGGGTTCGCGCCGCTGACCGGCCACAACACAAAAGGGCGGCCCCGCACATCCAAACGGTGTGCGGGGCCGCCCTTTACGTGTGTCGGGTGTGTCTTATCCGCCGATCGAGCGGAGGAACGCCACGAAGGCGTCGACGATCGGGGCCACGCCAGGGGACTGCAACCATAGCGAGAACTGAGCGATGGGATCGAGCATGTAAACCAACCTCCAACTTGTTCGCGAAACGAAACACCGTACTGATCGAACTTATCGCGCACGGATCACCCGGCGTTACGTTCCCCGCCGTGAGATTCGTGGATCAACTGAGGTCGGTGGCCTCAATGCCGTCTCGGCTGTCGGGCGTGTCGCTGGCCTCACCATTCGCCCCGCACCCGTCGCACCTGGCCACCGTCGCCTACGCCGACATCTTCGGCGGCCGGCCGCCGGCGGCGCTGACCCGCGCCGAGGCCATGAGCGTGCCGGCGGTGGCCCGCTCTCGCCACCTGATCGCCGGCACCATCGGGCGTCTGCCGCTGCGCGTGCTGCGCGGAGACACCGTCATCGAGACCCCGTCGTGGGTCGACCGCACCGACTCGGAGCTGTCGCCATTTCACCGCCTGCTCTGGACCGTTGACGACCTGATGTTCTACGGCTGGTCGCTGTGGCGTGTACGTCGCGGCGCCGAGGGTGCGGTGACCCACGCCGACCGCGTGCCGTTCGACGGCTGGGCGTTCGACACCAGCGCCGAGGGCGCCACGATCATCACCGTGGACGGCGACCCGGTGCCCGCCAACTCGGTGGCCCTGATCCCCGGCGCCCACGAGGGTCTGCTGGAATTCGCCGCCCGCGCCGTACGCCACGCCTCGATGCTGGTCGACGCCGCCGACCGCGCGGCCGAAACCCCCACGCCCAACGTCGAGCTGCACCAGACCACCGACGCCCCGCTGACCAAAACCGAGATCAGTGACCTGGTCGCCGAGTGGGCCAAGGCCCGGCGCGGGGTCAACGGCGGCGTGGCCTACACGAACAAGGCGATCGAGGCCAAGTTCCACGGCGAGGTCTCGGCGCAACTGCTGATCGAGGGCCGCAACGCCGCCGCCGTCGACATCGCCCGCGTGGTCGGCATCCCGGCCAGCATGATCGACGCCACCGGGCCCTCGGCGTCGCTGACCTACGAGACCAGCCAGGGCCGTAATGCCGAGTTCGTCGACTACGGTCTGGCGCCCTACATGGCCGCGATCACCGCGCGCCTGGGCATGGACGACCTGCTGCCGCGCGGCCAGCGCATCGAGTTCGACCTGGAACGCTTCACCAACGCCGCGCTGACCAGCCTGGGCACCCAGGACGACGACGCCGGCAACGGCCCCGAGACCGCCGGCGTTGAGTCCCCAGCGCCGGCCACCGAACCGGCCGGCGCGTCTTCCACCGCGCCGGCCGGCTCGACCCCGAGGGCCGTCGCATGAGCGCCCTGGGCGTGCCGTTCGGCAAGTACCGCGGATGGGTCGGCGACCCGATCTGGCTGGCCGAGGTCATCACCGCCGCCGGCCTACCGCTGATCGAGCACGAAGGTTGGCGCAACAACGGGCACGGCGACTTTCTGCGCCTGCTCGGCGTGCTGTGCCACCACACCGCCGGCGGTGGCTCGAACGATTGGCGCATCGTCGCCAACGGTCGACCCGACCTGGACGGCCCGCTGGCCCAGATCGTGCTCGAACGCGACGGCACCGTACGCCTGATCGCCGTCGGCGTCTGCTGGCACGCCGGCCGAGGCGACTGGCCCGGCTGGCCCACCAACAACGCCAACTATCACACCATCGGCATCGAGGCCGTCAGTCGCGGCGACGGCTCGGACTGGACGCCAATCCAGTTGCGCAACTACCGAATTCTGTGCGCCGCGATCCTCAACGCCCTCGGGCTGAGCGGAGTCTGACACATGCGAAATGTGGTGGGACACAAAGAATATTCGTCCGAGGGCAAGATCGACCCGGCCGGCATCGACATGGTCGCATTCGGCCGTGACGTGCAGGCATACATCAACGGAGACAAGGGGATCGAGGACATGGCACTGTCCAAGCTGCAAGACACCCGCCTGTATCAGGTGTGGGTGCAGACCGCCGAACACCACCCAGTGCGCCAGGTGTTTCAAAAGGTGTTCTACAACGTCAAAGACGGGAAGATGTTCACCCGCGCCGGCCTGGCCGACGTGTGGAACGAGACCGTGTGGGACGGGTTCGTCAACCCCGTCGACCTGATCGATGGCAAGGCCGACCCCGACGTGACCCCCAGCGCACCGACCCGCGCCCGACGCGGATCGCTGCTGTCCTACGTGCTGGCCACCTACCGAGAGGCCACCCTGGCCAACCGGCGCACCGCCGCGATCGTCTACGCCCTCGAACGCCAGGGCGTGTCGATCGACCGCACCGGCCTGCACCTGCCCACCGACGTCCCCGACGCCGCCCGATGATCGTCGCCGCGCTCATCGTCGCCGCGATCGCGCTGGCCGTGGCCACCGCCGCGCTGATCCTGGCCGGCCTGGCCATCGCCGCCGCCGCCGCGCTCGATGACCTGATCCCCAACCCCCTCGATGCCCAGGAAAGCACCGACCATGACCGAACGTAACCGCACCATCGCCCTGATCGGCGGGCTGGCCCTGATCCTGCTGATCGTGGCCGCCATCCTCTACGGCGTCGTGGCCCGCCGCCCGCTCGATTCGTTCGTGCCCACGCTGCTCGGGTTCGCCACCCCGACCATCGTCGCGCTGCTCACCGCCGCCGGCGTGCGCACCGAACTGGGCCAGGTCAAACAGACCGTCGCCCAGGTACACGAGCAAGTCAACGGCAACTATTCGTCGGTGGTCACCGAAAACCGCCGCCTGCACTCGGTGATCGAGGACCTAGCCGGCGACGCCGGCGCCACCGCCGCGATCGCCCCCGAAACCCCAGCCAAACACCGAAAGGACCCCACCATGCCCGCCACCCCGACCAGTGCCGATCTGCACGCCGCCGACACCACCGCCGTCGAGCTGATCGCCCAAAGCGCCCCCACCCAGGTCGGCGCCGACACCACCAGCCGCACGATCACCGGCCTGGCCGTGCCCTACAACGTGGCCGGCACCCCGTCGAGCGGACCGGCGACCATCGCCGCCGGCGCCATCGGCGTGCCCTCGGAGTTGAAGCGGGTCAAGCTGTTTCGCGATCACCGTCGACCCGACGGGTCGGGCCAGCCGGTCGGCTGGCTGACCGGCATCGAGAACACCGACGCCGGCCTGCGCTGCACCTTCAAGGTCGCCGACGGCCCCGAGGGCGACCAAGCCCTGGCCGACGCCGCCGGCGTGCGCGACGGGCTGTCGGTCGAACTGACCGACGTCACCCGCGACGGCATCACCGTCACCGCCGCCAGCCTGGCCGCCGTCGCCCTGGTGCCCACGCCGGCGTTCGCCGATGCCCGCGTGGAAACCATCAGCGCCTCGGCCGCACCCGGCCAGCCCATCCCGCCGGCCCCAGCCATCTCGCCGATGGTCATTCCGCCGGCCCCGGCGCCGGCGGCGACCGCGCCGGCCGGGCTGATCTACGCCACCGCGCGCCCGGCGCCGCTGACCTTCGAGCGCGTCGCCGAGGTCGTGACCGCCATCGCCCAGGGCCGCACCGACGCCGACCTGCACGCCGCGCTGGCCGACATCAAGCGATCCGAACACGCCTGGGTCAGTCAAGAGGGCTGGCTGGGCGAGCTGTGGTCGGGCGTGGACTACCAGCGCACCATCGTGCCGCTGCTGGGCACCAAGCCGCTGACGCACTGGCGCATCAACGGGTGGCGCTGGATCACCAAGCCCAAGGTGGCCGACTACGCCGGCGACAAGACCGAGATTCCGACCAACACCGTCGAGACCGAGACTGTCGACGCCGAGGCCAAGCGGATCGCCGGCGGGCACGACCTCGATCGCAAGTTCTTCGACTTCGGCGACACCGAGTTCGTGGCGTCCTACTTCCGCGCGATGGCCGAAAGCTATGCGTTGCAGACCGATCAGAAGGCCGCCAACGCCATCGTGGCCGCCGCGTTCGACGGTGGCAGCGCGCCCGATCTGCTGCGCGCGGTCGCCAAGGCCCGGTTCATCGTCAAGCGCGGCGCCCGGACCAATCCGACGTTCGTACTCATGGGCGACGACACGCTGCAAGGTCTGTTGGACTACGGCCAGTTCGACGTGCCGGCGTTCCTCACCCAGCTCGGCATCGAGCCGCGCAACTTCACCAGCTCGGAGATCATCCCCGAGGGCGCGGTCTACGTCGGCGCCAAACAGGCGCTCGACTTCTACGAGCTGCCCGGTAGCCCCATCCGCGTGCAGGCCGAGCACGTGGCCCACGGTGGCCGCGACGCGGCGCTGTTCGGCTACTGGGGCACGCTGCTGCACTCGACGGCCGGTGTCGTCAAGGTCAGCATCACCCCGCCGGCCGCCGGCGGTGGCGCGTGACCCAGCCGGCGCCGGCCACGCCGACCACCGAGCCCCAGGTGCGCGAGTACCTGGGCCTCGGTGAGCACGCCAACGACGGGCTGGGCGACGTCGTCGGGGCCGTCAACGCGCTGGTGGCGCGGTGGCGGCCCACCACGACCGGCACCTGGCCGGCCGACGTGACCACCGGCGCGACGATGCTGGCCGCGCGCGTGTGGCGCCGGCGCAACTCACCGGCCGGCGTCGAGACCTTCGGCGAGCTGGGCCCGCTCTATGTCCAGCGCAACGATCCCGATATCGCCATGCTGCTGGGCCTGGGCAACTACCTGGCGCCCCGAGTGGGATAGGAGCGCCGCCGGTGAACATCAACGACGCGGTGGCCGAGGTCGAGACCGCGCTACGCGGTGCCGGCCTGGCCGCCTCGGCCGATCCGCGCCAGCTCAACCCGCCGTGCGCCTGGGTCTCGGCCACCGGCCTGACCCACGAACTACTCAGCGGCGGCGGCACCGTTCGACTCGACGTCTATCTCATCGCCCCGGACCACGGCGTCACCGCCGCACTCGACGTGCTGTCGACGCTGCTCGACAAGGCCCTCGACGCCCTCGATCCGGCCACCGAAACCTCACTCAATGAGGCCGTAACCCTGCCCGCCGGCGGCGGCCCGCTACCCGCGTTCCGCCTCACTGTCGAGCGCGAAATCTGTTAGGAGACAACGATGCCCGCGAAAACCTACAAGCTCGGCCCCGGTGAGCTGATCCTAGGCGAGACCGGCGGCCAGCTCGATCTGTCGTGCCAGCTCACCAAGGCACAAGTGACCTGGGACAAAGACGCCGAGGACCCCAGTCACGTGCTGTGTGGCGACACCGTGCCCGGTGACGTGACCTACACCGCCAAGCTAGCCGGCACCGTGCTGCAAGACCTCTCGGCCGACGGCGTGGTCGACTTCACCTGGACGAACAAGGGCGAGGCCGTGGCGTTCCGATTCGTGCCCTCGACCACGGCCGGGCGCACAATCAGCGGCCTGGTGGTCATCGACCCGATCGACGTCGGCGGCGACGTCAAGACCAAACCCACCAGCGAATTCGAGTGGGACGTGGTCGGCGAGCCCACCCTGTCGGCGGCCGGTGAGGCCCGCCAGGCCAGCCTCACCACCTGATGGCTGACGCCCAGGTCCGCGTCGAGGGCGCCCGCGAGCTACGCCGCTCCATGCGCCAGGCCGAGATCGACCTGACCGAGATGAAAGAGACCCACGCGCGGGTGGCGTCTCTGGTGGCCGGCCGGGGCCGATCCGCGGCCCCGGTCGCCTCGGGCCGGCTGGCCGGCACCGTGCGCGCCGGCGCCACCCGCACCGCCGCCGTCGTGCGCGCCGGCCGCAAATCGGTGCCCTACGCCGGCCCCATTCACTGGGGCTGGCCGGCGCGCGGGATCACCGCCAACCCCTGGCTGGCCGGCGCCGCCGCCGAGAGCGAACCGGCCTGGCTGGCCCTCTACACCGACGCCGTCGATCAGATCATCGACCGCATAGAAGGGACACACACACCATGAAAATCACTGTCACACTGAGCAATTCCGAGCCGATCGAGGTCGAGACCACCAACCCCGACCGTGTGCGCTGGGACATGACCGCCGCCAAACACAATTGGCCCAAGTTCACCGACGCCCCGTTTCTGGGCCTGACGTTTCTGGCCTGGGCCGCCCTGCGCCGCACCGGCGGCTACGACGGCACCTGGGAACAATTCTCCGAGACCGACTGTCTCGACATCGAGGCCGACGACCCCGAGGCCGGTGAGGTCGAACCGGACCCTACCCAGTCGGGTCTACGGCTCGACTGATCGTCGGGCTGTCGATCGCCACGCACATCCCGTTCCACATCCTGGCCGAGTACGACGATACGACCATCGCCACCTACGTCGACATACTCAACGAGGCCGCCGAGCAAGCCGAAAGGTGAACCGCCGCAATGGCAAACCGTAGCGCCATCCTGGCCATTCGCATCATCGCCGACGCGGCCGGCGCCTCACGCGGGTTCGATCAGGCCCAGGGCCGCATGGCCCGATTCGAGGCCGGCGCCCGCCGCGCCGGCGTCGCGGCCACCGCCGTCGTCGGTGGCATGGCCGCGATCGGCGCCGCTGCGGTGTCCTCGGCCAGCCGCGCCCAGCAAGCCGCCGGCGCCGTCGAGTCGGTGTTCGGGCGCCAGGCCGCCGCCGTGCAAGGGCTGGCCGCCTCGGCCGCGACGTCGGTGGGCCTGGCCACCTCGGAGTATTCCGAGCTGGCCAGCGTGCTCGGCGCCCAGCTCAACAACCTCGGCGTGGCCCAATCACAGTTGGTGCCCACCACCGACAGTCTGATTAAGAAGGGCGCCGACCTGGCCGCGACGTTCGGCGGCACCACCGCCGAGGCCGTCGAGGCACTGTCGAGTCTGTT
This sequence comes from Gordonia westfalica, assembly GCF_900105725.1. NCBI lineage: Bacteria > Bacillati > Actinomycetota > Actinomycetes > Mycobacteriales > Gordoniaceae > Gordonia > Gordonia westfalica. The sequence goes on along the minus strand of NZ_FNLM01000034.1, from coordinate 1,738,113 downwards.
CCGTGGCGAAACCGACCCGATCGAGCGTTACGGCGTCTCGATCAAACAATCCGACATCAACGCCCGGCTGGCCGCCCAAGGCATGTCGGGGCTGACCGGGGAAGCGTTGCGCCAGGCCGAAACTCAGGCGCGACTCGCGATCCTGACCGAGCAAACCGCCAAGGCCACCGGACAGTTCGCGCGCGAGTCCGACACCACCGCCGGCGCCCAGCAACGCATGGCCGCCCAGTTCGAGAACGCCAAGGCGTCGCTGGGGGAGAGCCTGCTACCGATCGTGTCGCAGTTCGCCGAGAAGCTGGCCGGCGCCGCCGAGTGGGCCCAACGCAACACCACCACCGTGGGCATCCTGGCCGGCATCATCGGCGGGCTGGCCGTCGCGGTCCTGGCCGTCAACGCCGCACTGACCCTCTACCGCACGGCGGCGACGGTGGCCACCGCCGTGCAATGGGCGCTGAATTCGGCGTTTCTGGCCAACCCGCTGACCTGGATCGTCATAGCGATCATCGCCGTGATCGCCGCCGTCGTGCTGCTCTACACCAAGTGCGAGTGGTTCCGTAACGCCGTGCACGCGGTGATCCGCTGGGTCGCCTCGGCCTGGTCGTGGATCACCGACGCGGTCAGCACCGTGGCCGGCGCGATCGGCCGTATCCTCGGCGGCGCCCTCGACCGCATCCGATCAGTGTTCGATCGCGCATTCGGGTTCGCGCGCAGCATCATTCGCGCCGTGGGCGACGCCATCGACTGGGTCGTGGGTCTGGTCCGCGGACTCATCGACTGGATCGGCCGCCTGCGCTGGCCGTCACCGCCGAGCTGGCTGACGTCGATCTTCGGCGGCGGGCCGGCCGAGTTCATGGCCGTACCGACGATGGCCGCCGCGCCGTGGGAGAACTTCGCCGCCGCCGGCCCCGAGCTGAGCGCCGCGCGTGCGGATCCGCTCTCGATGCTCGCACGCATCGCCGCCCCGACGCGCGCCGGCGCGGCGACGATCATCAACGTGCGGGTGGACGGTTCCGGCATCGTCGATCCCGCGCGGGTGGCCGACGCGGTCACCTCGGCGCTGCGCTCGACCGCCGTCGCGCGCGGCACCAGCCCGGCCGGGCTGATCGGCGGCCGGCGGTGAGCACGACCGCCGCCGGCACCGTCCGCCCGCGTCCCCGGCTCTACATCGACGGCGTCGAGCTCGAATGTGGCCTCGACGCCGAGGACCCCACCGTGCCGGTGATCCTCGACGGCCTGGCCATCAACTGGGGCCGCGACGACATCTGGGACGAACCGAACACCACGACCCTGACGGTGGCCCTCTACGACCGCGCCGGCGCCTGGGCCCAGCGCATCGCCGCCGCCCAGGCCGTCGGCGCCCAGGTGATGCTCTACGCCACCGAGGCCGCCACATCGTTCTCGCACTTGGTGTTTCGCGGTCAGGTGTCAGCGGTCAAGGCGCGCCCACGCCGCCGCGATCGGCCCGACGGTGAATGGATGGTCACCCTGACCGTGGCCGACCCCACCGCCGGGCTGGGCAACGCCACCGTGCAGGCTGCCATCGGCAACACCAACACCTGGCCGCACGAAACCCTACGGGCGCGCGCGGTGCGCACCGCCGTGCAGGTGGCCGCCGCCTCGGGCATCCCCGACGCCTATTTCGACCCGGCGATGGTCAACTACCGGGTGGCGCCCTGGGAGGTCGAGGGCAACGTCCGCGACCTGGTCACCCGGCTCTACCAGTCCACCGGCGCGTCGTGGACCTACGTCCAGCACGAGAACGTGATCCGCTCGGTCGATCGCATCGTGCCACGCGCGCGGGGCCTGCTCACCCTGCGCCGCGTGCCGGCCGTCGGCGACGCCGGCCACATCGTCACCGTGGCTACCGCGCCCGGCCCGTATGACCCCGGTTCCTCGACGGCGCCCTGGCCCTCGGCGACCGTGCCGGCGTGCTGGGCTGTCGCCGAGGACGACGACATGGAACAAACCAAGACCCAGGCGATCACGCGCGTGGTGGTCAAGTGGCACAACTGGGCCAACGACACCGGCCGCGAGATTCACACCGTGCTCGACGACCCCACGCCGCCGATCGCCGGCCGCAACGAGCTGGTGCACGAGAGCTGGCTATCTGACGGCCTCGACGTCGACCCGATGATCTACCGACTACTGGCCCGCGCCACCGCCGAGGGCCGCCGACCGCTGCACCCGGTGATCACCTACGACACCGACCGCACCGCCGGCGGATTCCTCGACGCCACCGCCGCCCGCCGGCACCTGACGCCGGCCGAGACCAACGGGCTGGTGTCAGTGCCCGGTTCGCCATTCGCCGATTGGCTGGTCTACGTGCCCATCTTCCGGCCCTCGGGTGGGCGCATCGAGTACCGGCGCGGCCGCTGGCACATCACCTACACCCTGCAATGGCTCGACCTCGATTTCGACGGCGTGCCCGACATGTTCGGGTGGGGCCAGCTCGGCCACACCGACCGACTCACCTGGGCCGGGCCCGACACCGTACTCGATGAGTCGATCAGCTACGCATCCCTGGAAAACGTCGAGCTGCCCGCCACCTGGGCCTCGGACTGGACGTGAGGACACCATGACCGCGACCACCCCGAAACACGCCCTGCCGTACCCGACCGCCACCGACCCGGTCGCCAAGGGCCACGAGCAGATTCGCGACCTGGCGATGGCCGTCGATGCCAAGCTGGGCGCCGGCGGTGGCGCCGGCACCCAGGGCCCAAAGGGCGACCCCGGCCCCGCCGGCCCGGCCGGCCCCATCGGCCCCACCGGGCCCAAGGGCGACACCGGGGCCACCGGCCCCGCCGGCCCGAAAGGTGACACCGGCACCGCCGGCGCCGAGGGACCGGAGGGCCCGCGCGGCCCGGCCGGCGCCGCCGGTGAGCGCGGCCCGGCCGGCCCGAAAGGCGACAAGGGCGATCCCGGCGAGCGCGGCCCCCAGGGCCCACCCGGCCCCGCCGGCACCGGCGAGGGCGGCGAACCGATCCCCGGCCCCGAGGGCCCCGCCGGCCCGAAAGGCGACAAGGGCGATCCCGGCGAGACCGGACCCGCCGGCCCCACCGGACCCGAGGGCCCACGAGGCCCGGCCGGCGCCCAGGGCCCCAAGGGCGACACCGGCGCCACCGGGCCCGCCGGCCCGAAAGGCGACAAGGGCGACACCGGACCCGCCGGCGCCCAGGGCCCCAAGGGCGACACCGGCGCGGCCGGCGCCAAAGGCGACAAGGGCGACACCGGCCCCGCCGGGCCCGCCGGCGCGAGCGGCCTGGCGATCTTCTCCGCTGCCAGCGCCCAGAACGTCACCCACGACACCCAGACAGTCATCGCCCTGGGGACCACCGTCGTCGACACCCTGGGCCTGACCCGCCAGGGTGGCGCGTTTCGTATCGCGACCTCGGGCTACTACCGCCTGACCGGACAAATGTCGTTCGTCTGGAAGAACTCGACCGCCGAGAAGCGCCTGACCATCGTCATCACACGCGGCGGCATCGGCGGGATCACCCAGGAAGCCGCGACCCAGGCGAACATGGTCACCAACGGACTCAACAACGCCTCGACGGTGGTCTACCTCGGTGCCGGCGACCTGGTGCACCTGCAAGGGTTCCAATTCACCGGCGGGACGCTGGCCACCCTGTACTCGGTCAACAATCCGGTGCACCTGTCCCAACTAGCCATCGAGCGGATCGCCGCGGCCTAGGCCGCCCAGGTCGCTTCGGCGACCGCGCGTAGCCGATCGGGCTGAATCATCGTGTAGATCGCGGTGGTCTCGGGTTTGGCGTGGCCGAGTAGTTCCTGGACCGCGCGCAGGTCGTGGCTGACCGAGTAGGCCCGCGTGGCGAACCGATGCCGCAACGTGTGCGCCGTCCACCCGTCGGGCAACGCCTCGGCGACCAGCTCACCGACCCGGCGCGGGGACAGGTGGCCCTCGATCGCACCGGGGAACACCCACCCGGCCGCGTCGATGATCTGCCGGGCCAGGCGCGCCGGCACCGGCACAATGCGCACGTTGCCACCCTTGCCCTGGATACGCAGCGAGTAGCCGACCAGGTCGGGCACCACGTCGCGGCTGTGGATACGACACACCTCACCCCGGCGCAGCCCGCACGCGTCGATCAGTTCGAGCATCAACCGCACCCGCTCATCGGCGCCGGCCAGCCCGGCCGCGAGCACCACATCGGGCGTGGGACGCGGCAACGCGCGCGGTGGCCGGATCGCCGGCAACGTCGCGGCGGGATCGACAGCCACACGCCCACACGCGTGCGCCCAGGCAAAGAACCGGCGCAGCGAGGCCCGGTAGGACCGGCGCGTCTCGGCCGACCAGTCGTGGGCGGCCAGCCAGGCGATCAGATCGGTGCGCGTGATGGTGCCCAGCGGGCTCAACGGGTGGTCGGCGGCGAACCGGCGCAGGTGATACACCCGCAAGGCGCGCGTCTGCGCCGTGAGATTGCCCGCGATCAACTCCGATTCGTAATCCTGAATATCTGCCGACCACATGCGGGGCAACACTAGAACCTGTTGCACGACCGTGCCAAACCACCGTTCCTACGCTGCGCGTTTGCATCCCGTAGATCGAGCGCAGCGCACACCAGCGAACCGAACGCCCGACCCGCGATCGCGCCGGCCACTATGGCCAACATCACAATGAGTGCCATGCTCACGCCGCCACCGGGCGCAGCGGCACGAGATCGCACTGATACGATCCACGCGTCTGAGAGCTGGACTCCAAATCAGCGGGTTCGGGGTTCGAGTCCCTGATGGCGCACAGAGTCCCACAAGACGCCTCGCAGAAATCGCGGGGCGTCTTCTGGCATCTCGGGGTTGTGACTTGTCGGGTCTCGTGACGTCTGGGGATTCCCGGGGCAGCGTCGTCCGGGCCGGTGCGCAGGACACGCCGCCCCCGTTCGGATGACACACACGGAGCTCATAGACCGGGTTCTCGTACACTGGTGCGAGATTCGGGGATGCATTCGGCCGACTCGTCATCGGAGTCGGTCGGGAAGAGGCGGGAGAGACATGGGGACCGTTCGTTCTTCTCGACGGACACCGCTGATCATCAGCGGTGTTCTTCTTGCGATCATCGCGCTTGTCACGTCGTGCTCACAGGAGCCGTCGTACTCCGACAACGTGACGAGCTCGAGCCTGTTCGACGATCTGCTCAAGCCCGCCGTCGACATCACCGAGCTGAACGATCAGCCGCTGAGCGACAACACGGTCGGCGTGCAGCCGGGTGCCCCCATCAAGGTCACCACGAGCGAGGGCACGCTCAGCCGGGTCCTCATCACCAAGTCGGACGGGACCCCGCTGAAGGGCACCTTCACCGACAACGACACCGTCTGGGTCAGCAACGAGGCGCTCGGCTACAACCGCACCTACACGCTGGAGACCGACGCGGTCGGCATCGGCGGCGCGGTCACCAAGAAAGTCACCTTCACCACAAGCAGCCCCAACAACCTGACGCAGGCCTACCTGACCCCGAGCCCGGGTGAGACCGTCGGCGTCGGCCAGCCGGTCGCGGTGAAGTTCGACGAGCCGATCCCGAACCGTCGCGCCGCGCAGAAGGCCATCAAGGTCACCACCGACCCGCCGGTCGAGGGCGCGTTCTACTGGATCAGCGACAGCGAGGTCCGGTGGCGCCCGAAGGAGTACTGGAAGCCCGGCACCAAGGTGCGGGTCGCCGTCAACACCTACGGCATCGACCTCGGTGACGGTCTGTACGGCCAGGAGAACGTCCGCACCAACTTCACCGTCGGGCGCCGGATGGTCATCACCGCCGACGACAACACCAAGCAGGTGGTCTTCGAGCGTGACGGCAAGGTCATCAAGAGCATGCCGACGTCGATGGGCAAGCCCGGCGACGAGACCGACAACGGCATCTACCTGATCGCCGACAAGCACGACCACATCATCATGGACTCGTCGACCTACGGCGTGCCGGTCAACTCGTCCAACGGGTATCGCACTCCTGTCGACTACGCGACGCGGATGTCCTACAGCGGCATCTTCTTCCATTCGGCGCCGTGGTCGGTGTGGGCCCAGGGCAACACCAACACGAGCCACGGGTGCCTCAACCTGAGCCCGGAGAACGCGCTCTGGGTCATGAACAACACGCTGCGCGGCGACCCGGTGGTCGTCAAGAACACCACCGGCGGAACCCTCTCCGGCACCGACGGCCTCGGGGACTGGAACATCCCGTGGTCGGAGTGGCGCAAGGGCAACGCGGGCAACTCCTGACCCATGACTCGTCCGCACGGGACCCGCTCGGCGGGACCTCGTATGGACAGGCTGCACCGGAGCGAACTCCGGTGGATCATCCCGGCCTGCGCGGTCGTGGTCGCCGGCACCGCTATCGGCGGCCCGGCCGCGGTGGTGCACGCAGCACCGTCGATCGTCTTGCCGAGTTCGGGGTGTGCGGCGGATCTGCCACCGAAACCCGAGGAACGTCCCGCCGACCCGCGTGACCTGATCCCGCGTCTTCCCGACCGGTTCAGCATCCCGCTGCCGTATCCGAGGATCCTGCCGGTCCCCGAACCGGCACCGGAGAAGCCGGTGGTGCGCATCCCGTCGGAGCAGCCGCCGAAGGACCCGTGCTCCGATCCGTGCCCGGACATCACGGACCCGCCGAAGCCGAGGCCCGACGCCGGCGGGCCCGCGCTGAGCATCGAGTTCCCGAAGATCACCTTCGATCCGGCGCCCCGGAACATCCCGGTCCCGGTGCCCAACCCGAACCCGCCGCCGCTTCCGCCGCCACCTGCAGCTGTCGCCCCCGGCGTCGACGCCGGACCGGTGGCAGCCAGGCCGGCCCGCCCGCGGGTGTCGGACGTCGATCTCGTCAGCACGCTCACCGGCAAGGGCTCGACGAGCCGCACCGACAAGCGCTGGCAGATCAACGGCACCGACCTCGGGATCATGTGGGAGTCCGAACCGGGCAAGGTCGCGGTCGTCTTCGGCGACACCTTCGGCAAGGGCTTCCGCCCACCGGGAGCCAACGGTCGCGACTGGCGCTCCAACGTGCTCGGGTTCTCCGGCGACCGGAAACTGTCCGACGGGATGAGCATCGACACGATGATCCAGGACAGCCGATGCCACGCCGCCGAACTGCTCAGCGCGCGACGCATCGACCACTACGAGATGACCGTCATCCCGACCTCCGGTTTCGCAATCGGGGAGCGGCAGTTCATGACCTACATGTCGGTGCGCACCTGGGGCAGGATCCCCGGGACGTGGCTGACCAACCACGGTGGGCTGGCGTACTCCGACGACGGCGGGTCGACGTGGACGAAGGACCCGTACGCGCGGTGGGACAACATCTTCGGCGTCAGCCAGTTCCAGGTGTCGTCGATGGTGCCGCAGGGCGAATACGTGTACATGTTCGGCACGCCCAACTCGCGGATCGGTTCGGTGGGCCTCGCCCGGGTCCACCGCGACCACGTGCTGAACAAGACCGCCTACCAGTACTGGCGCAACGGCCGATGGGTCCCGGCGCGCGACGGCAACGTCGCATCGGTGATCTTCGCCGGACCGGCCGGTGAGGTGTCGGCCCGGTACGACGAGAAGTCGAAGCGCTGGCAGCTGACCTACCTCGACGCATTCCGCGGCGCGATCATGCTGCGCAAAGCCCGCGAGCCGCAAGGACTCTGGTCCGAACCCGCCGAGCTCGTCCACTCGTCGAAGTACGACCAGCTCTACGGCGGTTTCATGCACCCGTGGTCGAGCGGAGAGGACCTGTACTTCACCATGTCGACCTGGACCGACTACAACGTCTCACTGATGCGGGCGCGCGTTCGCTGAGGCTGCACCCCCTGCTGCCTGAGGTGCGTTGAGCTGGGCGGCTTTGCCCCTCCTGCTGCCTGAGGTGCGTTGAGCTGGGCGGCTTTGCCCCCTGCTGCTGCCTGAGGTGCGTTGAGCTGGGCGGCTTTGCCCCTCCTGCTGCCTGAGGTGCGAGGAGCGCAAGCGACGAGCCACGAAGGCCTCGTAACCGTCGGTCGCCACGCACCTCAGGGAGCGAAGGGTGGCTCGCTGCGCTCGCGCCTCAGGGTCAGTGGTGGCGTCATCTCACCTCGAACGTCCTCGACGTCCCGCTGATCGGACGGATGCGTCCGCTGCCGTCGCGGCTGTTCCCGAGGTACCTCACCCGGTATGTTCCCGACGTCCCCGCGCCAGGACGCCAACTGATCGTGATGCGGGAGGTGTCGAGGCTGCCCGGGGGACGCGCCCACCGGAACTCGGTGGACCAGTCGTTGTCGTCGGCGACCGTCCGCCACGTGCCTCCTTCTCGTCGCTGGACCTCCAGATATGTTCCGCCGTGACGGAAGTCGTTGTTGGGGTGGGCGCCGACGAACTCGACCCTCACGGCCTGCCCGACACCGTAGGAGTCGCGCGGCTGCCGGAGGACGTCTCCGTACGTGTGCCCGGCGACGGGGCGGTCGGCGGGCACCGGCGGGAGCAGATCGGGCTGTAGTCCGGATTTGTCGACCGGAGCCGGACCGCGACCCAGGCTGCGCCCGGAAGCCATCGCGCCGGCGAGCTTCGCGAACTCCTGCATGTACGCGGGCAGTGTGTAACGGCCGTACTGGGTTTCGCCGCCCTCGTACTGCTGCAGGTCGTATTCCTCCGGGGTGGTGACGTACTGGGTGTAACTGTTCGAATAGCCCTGCACCAGTACGTTGTCGATGTCGACGCGCAATTCGTCGGCGACCACCCGACGAAGTCGGAGTCCCGCGACGACGGTCACCTCGGCCGGTACCGCGACGAGCACGAGCTCGCCGATCCGCATGATCTGCAGCGGGACCATCGACGGAATCCACCCCGACGGCGGCAGGAGCCCGAGCGGGAAGAGGATCAGCTTGGGCGCCTGCATGTCCCGCATCCACGGGGCGATCGGCGGCTTCTTGTCGCCGCCGAGGGCGGCGAACAGCGGGTTGGTCATACCCTCGACGAGGAGGGGGAGCGGCTGTTCGTAGTTGTCCTCACTGCTGGTCGCCGCAGCGGCGGCACCCATCATCGCCGGCGTCGTCGACGCGGGTTTCCCATCGGGCGTGAAGGTTCCGGCCACCCGCACCGCGGACATGTCCACGTACCGCGTGACGGAGTCGACGCCACCGCGCGTCATCGGACGGGTGGCGTCGAAGGCGCGTCGCCCGGCGACATACTGGCGCTCACCGATGAGTTCACAGTTGCGCTTGTTGTCGGTGGTCGGACCACTCGGCTCGAACCACTTGAGGGAGAGGTTGGGGGTCATGTCGCCGGCGTTGGTCTGCGGGAAGGCGGCGACGAAGCCCGGTTGGGTGCGCTCCCAGAGATAGCTGGCGTACCCCTTGTTGTCACCGGCGATCAGCACGTTGTGGTCGGCGAGTGACGTCCCGTGGGTCGAGAACCAGGTGATGGCCCCGACATCCTTGCCGCCGGCGTGCCGTAGGCGGAGGACGGTGACCTGCGGATCGATCGCGTTGGGGAACAGCTTCTTCTCCGACGACGGGTTGGCGTCGAAGGCGACCCTGGAGCGGTTCGCGCTGGCGTTGTGCAGTTCCTCGCGGCCGATGGTGATCGTGCCGGGTGCCAGGTTCTCGTGCGCCCGCACGATGGCGGCGAACATGCCGTCGACCTCGGCGTCGTAGGAATTCTTCTTGAAGCCGAACGCGGCGAGCGAATACGCGTAGTCCCAGGCGGTTCCGCCGCAGGACGCGTGCGAGTGCTGCGCATTGAGGTTGACGTTCGACTCCGTGTACAGCGAGCCGAAACGCCTGCGCAGCTTCTCCATCAGCCCCATGTGGTGCGAGGAGAACAGGCACGCGATGTCGGCCGTCAAGAAGACCACGCGCTTGCCGGTCGCCCGGTCGACGATGATGTAGGCACGCGCCCAGCATCGTTGCAGCAATCCGGCCGCGACCTGCTCGGGGTTGGAGTAGCCCATCATGCCCTGTCCGGCAACGGCTCCCGTGACATCACCGATGCCGCAACCGACGAGGTAGTCGGTCGAGTCGCCGGGGGCGGCCGATGCCCGGCCGGCCTGGCTCGTGCCGAGCGCCAGCCCGGCACCTGCCGCGGTCACCGCCGCACCGGCGATCAGTTGTCTCCGTGTCACGTCCACGTGGTGTGTCCCTTTCAGGCTTTCTCTGGGGTGTTCTCGGGGCGATCGGTGTCCTCGGCGTCGATGATGTGCGTCGACAGGGTGGTCACCACGGCGTCGGCGATGAGGTCGCAGACGGCGCGGTCCCCGATGTTGAGGTACGACAGGGTGATTCCGTCGGTGGCCGCGAGGACGAGCGGTGCCAGTTCGGTGGTCGGTCGGTTCCAGCCGGTGCCGGTGGCCGCGGCGACACCGTCGAGCGCTTCGGCGATCGCCGCGTAGTAGCGGAGGTACATATGGGCGCCGAGGTCGCTGAGTCCGTCCGTCTGCCTTGCGTATTGGTTGAGCGAGATCATCGCCTGCTCGCGGTCGGGGTCGGCCTCGACCCCGTCGATGTAGGCGGAGAGCGCGGTCTGCAGGATCGTCACCACACCGGTTCGCCCGTGCGAGATGTTCTGGGTGCCCTCGCCGAGCGCGGCTCCCACCGCGGTCAGTTCCTTCTCGGTTCCGCGTTCGACGAGTGCGGCGAGGAGTTCGTCGCGGGTGGCGAACACGTAATGGAAGGTCGACAGGGTCACCCCGGCCTCCGCGCAGATCGCGCGCGTGGTCGCGCCGTCGACCCCGTGTCGGGCTATCACCCGAAATGCGGACTCCAACAACAGTTCTCGACGTTCTTCGACGGGCATCCTGGATCTCATGGTCGTGCCGCTCACCTCAGATCGCCGAGGATCTCGCCCGCGGCACGACGACCCGAGCGCACCGCGCCGTCCATGTAGCCGGTCCAGTGGTCCGAGGTCTCCGTGCCGGCCCAGTGGATGGGGCCGACGGGCTCGCGAAGGGCGGTGCCGTACCTGGTGAGAGTTCCCGGCCTGCTGACGGCGACGGGACCGCCGCGCGACCACGGTTCGAGGTCCCACTTGAACACGCCGTGGTCGACGAAGTCCCGCGCCTCGGGTCCGAAGTACTCGACGAAGTTGGCGATGCACTCCTTGACCAGCGTCGACTCGGGGGCGTGGTCGAGGCGGCGCATGGCGTCGGCGGAGATGAAGCCCATCAGGATGTGGTTGCCTTCCGCATAGCTCTCGAAGGTGACGTCGATGGGTCGTCCGGCGCCGTACACCTGCCCGGACAGACCCTTGTCGCGCCAGAACGGCCGCTTGTAGAGCGCTGCGAACTTGCTGACCGCACCCATGCGGTAGCCGCGATGGATGCCGGTGCGCGCGGCGGGAAGCCCTGGCCGGTAGTCGATCTGGCCGGCGATGGCGGGGGACATGGCGACGATGACGCGGCGTGCGCGGTGGGTCCCGGCGTCGCTGGTGACGGTGGCGATGCCGTCGGCGTACGAGATCGACCGGACAGGCGCGTTGTAGACCATGTCGGCGGAGAGCTCACGCGCCATCCGGAGTGGGATGAGTGCGGCGCCGCCCTCGAAGAGCCGCTCCTGCGCCCCGTCGTCGGTGCTCAGGAGGCGGATGAGGGTTCCGGGGTTCTGTTCGTCGCCCGACGCCGCGATGTAGTTGAGGTAGTAGAGGGCGGACACCTCGTCGGGGCGGACGGACAGCGGCGCCGACATCGCTATCTGGACGAGGTCGCGCGCAGTCGGGGAGTCGGCGATCTGGTGGGTGTACTGCCCCCACGTGATCGAGTCCAGGTAGGCGGCGTTGGGATGCTTCCACGGCTCGCCGACGGGGAAGCCCGCCAGGGCATCGGCTTGGGCACGTACCAGCGCGGCACCCGCCTGCCCGAGGTCGGCGACGGCGGGTATCGGCAGGGCCGCGGGTACGCGAGTGGTGCCGGTCCGGCCGACGAAGATGCTGTCGCCGGCGTTGTAGGTGCGCAGCGTCCGTACGTCGTACTCGCGGGCGAGCCCGGCGATGTGACCCTGTGTGGGACCGATGAATTCGGCTCCGGCGTCGAGTGTCGCGCCCAGCTTGGGCGAGGTGATGTTGTGGACGCGGCCACCCGCGCGCTCGCGGGCTTCGAGCACCGTCACCGATGCGCCCGCCGCCTTGAGTGCCTTCGCCGCCGCCAGCCCGGACAGTCCTCCGCCGACGATCACGACATCGACGATCCCCGACGGTGCGGCCGACGCCCGTCCTGCACCGATGAGCGAAGCCCCTGCAGCGGCTCCCGCCGCGGCAAGTGTCCCGCCCAGGAAATGCCTGCGTGAAAGGTGTGTGCCCATGTGATCCCCCGTTCTCGTGGTGACGCGAGGCTATCGACCACATGTTCAGGTCAGATGACCTGAAGTATCGAGAGAGTAACAGGGGAGTGTGAGGCGCAACACCCCCTCCGACGACGCGGATCGCCACCCGGGTACTCAAACGCCGGCTGGAAGTGGCGCTCGAGTGCCCGGGTGGCGATCCTGAGGAAGCTGGGAGCGCGGTAGAGAATCGCGGCTCGCACTCGGTGCGGCCGCGGTGGGTGGGACCGGAGATCAGTCCTTGTTGCCGGGGATACCGACGATGAACCCGATCCCGATGATGATGCACGAGATCAGCGCGACGACGAACATGACCCAATAGGCTGGCATGGGTGTCACGTTACTGCGGGAACCATACGCCCGCAGCCACTTCGGGATCATTGAGGTCCTTGGACCCGCAGGGCTTGAGGCCCAAGGAATTAGGCGCGGTGGGCGGTGGTTCCCGGGCCCACGCGGCGTCGGGAAACAGATCAGTCCGCGGCGTCGGCCTTGGCCATGGCGCCGGCGAATTCGGAGACGTCGATCTCCTCGGACATGACGGTCTTGGTGCCGTTGTAGACGTCGCGGTCGATGTCGTCGTCGGCGTTGGCGACGAGCATGGCGACGAAGGTGTCGCCGTTGACGTTCAGGAACGTGCGGAAGATGCCGGCGAACCAGTCGACGGCGATGAGCAGGCCGACGGCCTCGAGGGGGAGGTCGAGCGAGGTGGCGAGGAAGGTCGCGACCACCGGGAAGCCTCCGGGCACGGTGATGGTGCCCATGTTCAGCAGGATCGCGAGGGCCATGCCGAGTGCGATGTCGCCGAGTGTGAGATCCACTCCGCCCGCCTGGGCCAGGAACATCACGACGATCATGTAGTTGAGGACGGCCCCGTACGACCCCATCGTGAGGCCGATCGACAGCGTGAAGTTCGCGACTTTCTGACTGACGCCCACCTTCTCGACGGTGTTCTTGAGGACGGTGGGGAAGGTGACCGCGGAACTGGTGGTGGTGATCGCGATGGCGGTCTGTTCGACGAGTTTGCCGGGCAGCTTCCACGGGTTCAGGCGGGTGCGTGCCGTGACCACGACGACGAAGAGCGCGAACAGGATCGCGACACCGAGCGCCGTGGTGCCCAGATACTTCAGTGCGGTGGTGATGACGGAGAACCCGACGTCGCCGGCCAGCGGGGCCAGCAGGCAGAAGACGCCGATCGGCGCGATGTACATGACCAGCCGGATCATGGTGAGCACGATCTGCTGGATCTGATCGATAAAGGTGAGGACCCGGTCGTCGCCGGTCTTGTTGATCTGCATCCGCAGTGCGACGCGAACAGCAGGGCGAAGATGATGATCGGCACCATCGTGGCCGTCGACATCGCTTCGAAGACGTTCTTGGACACGAAGTTCAGGAGTGTGTTCTGCCAGCCGGTCGTGTCGGCGGCCTCCTCCTCGAGAGTGGGGTCGACGGCGCCGTCGAAGACCATTCCGTTGCCCGGTCCGATCAGCACGCTGAGTCCCCACGCGAGGACCGCGGCCACCACGGAGAACCCGATCATCCACTTGAACGTGCGGAACGCGATCTGCCGGTCCCGGCTCCCGACATCGACGCCGTCGCCACGATCACCGACGCGAGAACCAAAGGCACGATGGACATCTGGATGAGGCGGATGAACATGTCGCCGATGAACTTCAGGTTCGCGGACCATTCGCCGACGATGAGACCGAAGACCAGTCCGGCGATCGCGCCGATGCCGATCTGCAGTGCGGGATGCTTCAGCGCCTTCAAGGCATCCTCCTGGGGTCGGATACGCCGCGACCCTAGGCGGCGCGGACTACCCGCAGATGTCACAGATTTGACGTTGAGATTTCGTCGCAGGTGGCGCTGTCGATCCGTATGACGTGGTGCCCGGAATCCGGGCACAACGTCATACGCTCTCCTGCGCGTGGGTATGCCGCGGCGAGGACCATCGAGGCGGACACCCGAAGGCGGACGTCACCGACCGGCGAGGTCAGACCCCGGTTTCCAGCATCCGTTGACCGGGGTGGGTGCGTTGCCATGCGGCGATCGCGGCGTCCCACTGGTCGCCGTCGAGGGTGGTCACCGACGCCGGGAACAGGGCGTCCTCTTCCTTCGAGATGTGGCGGTGCAGGGCGAACACCTCGCGTCGAAAGCGGTCCTGGTCTTCCGGGGCCGACAGATCCATCGAATCCAGGAAGGCGCCGAGTACGAGATGCTCGTCGACGAGTGGGTCGATGTACTCGGCGAAGAGGTCGTGGTCGCAGTCGAGCAGTTGAGCGAACAGACCGTCCTCTTCGCCATGCCAGTGCGACCGTAGTTCGACGGTGAGTCGGCCGGCGAGATCACGGGCTCGGTCCACGTCACCCGCATCCAGCGCGCGGACCGCGTCGCCGCCCAGGTTCACGACCCGTTCGTGCTCGGCGGTGTAATCCCGTAGGAGGGGCATGTCGCGGCAACCGCAGTACTGACACACTCTGTCTGTCCACCCGCCCTCCGTCCCACGGTAGGAGGAATGACGGGGTCCTGCACCCGAGTCCGTCCACGGTGTCTCCTCACAGCCCGGGAAGGTCGGGAACGACGCGTACGCGGGACGTCGACACACCCTCACCACCCGCACCAGAAACCCGCTGGCCACCGACCCGTATCCTGGATGGGTAAATTCCCGCACCGACCAGGAGAGATCATGCTCGCCCGAATTGACCTGCGCGGTAGCACGCCGACGCTCGCCGAATTGCGTCGCGCGCTGCCCCGCGGGGGCACCGACGTCAATGCCGTACTCGACACGGTGACGCCGGTGGTGCATGCGGTGGCCGAGACCGGCACGCCCGCGGCGCTGGAATTCGGGGAGAAGTTCGACGGTGTGCGGCCGGCCTCGGTGCGGGTCCCCGCGCAGGTCATCGCCGACGCGCTCGCCGGTCTGGACGATCAGGTCGCCGATGCGCTGCGCGAGTCGATCGACCGCGCGCGCAAGGTCCACTCCGATCAGCGTCGCGAGACCACCCGCACCCAGGTCGTCGACGGTGGCATCGTCAGCGAGAAGTGGATCCCGGTCCGTCGCGTGGGCCTCTATGTGCCGGGTGGCAACGCGGTCTACCCGTCGTCGGTGATCATGAACGTCGTCCCCGCCCAGGAAGCCGGCGTCGGTTCGCTCGTCGTCGCGTCGCCTCCGCAGAAGGACTTCGGCGGCTGGCCGCACCCGACCATCCTCGCCGCCTGCGCGCTCCTAGGCGTCGACGAGGTGTGGGCCGTCGGCGGTGCGCAGGGCGTCGCGCTGCTGGCCTACGGCGGTACCGATACGGATGCGGCCGACGAGCCGAACGCGGTCCTCGATCCCGTCGACCTCATCACCGGCCCGGGCAACATCTACGTCACCGCCGCCAAGCGGCTGTGCCGCAGCGTCGTCGGGATCGACTCCGAGGCCGGTCCCACCGAGATCGCCATCCTCGCCGACGACTCGGCCGACGCGGGCATCCTCGCGTCCGACCTCATCAGCCAGGCCGAACACGACGTCCTCGCCGCGTCGGTGCTCGTCACCGACAGCGCCGAACTCGCCGACGCCGTCGACGCAGCACTCGAGCAGCAGGTCGCCGCGACCAAGCACCGCGAGCGCGTGACCACCGCGCTGTCGGGGCAGCAGTCCGGCGTCGTCCTCGTCGACGACGTCGAAGCCGGGCTTGCCGTGGTCGATGCCTATGCCGCCGAACACCTCGAGATCCAGACCTGCGACGCCGCCGCGGTCGCCGACCGCGTGCACAACGCGGGCGCGATCTTCGTCGGCCCGTACGCCCCGGTCAGCCTCGGCGACTACTGCGCCGGCTCCAATCACGTTCTGCCGACGTCGGGTTCGGCGCGCTTCGCGTCGGGCCTGTCGGTGCAGACCTTCCTGAAGGGCGTCCACGTCATCGATTACGACGAGGCCGCGCTGCGTGAGGTCGCCGACAAGGTCGTCACCCTCGCCGACGCCGAGGACCTGCCCGGTCACGGCGACGCGGTCAAGCAGCGTTTCGCCGGAAGCGCGCGCTCGTGACGGCGTCGGACGCGGCAACCAGCAATGTCCCGGGCTCGCGGATCACCGTCGACGACCTGCCGCTGCGCGAGAACCTGCGCGGCAAGTCCGCCTATGGCGCACCGCAACTCAAGGTGCCGGTGATCCTCAACACCAACGAGAACCCGCACCCGCCGTCGCAGGCCCTGATCGACGACGTCGCGGCGTCGGCGCGTGAGGCCGCCACGGAACTGCACCGATACCCGGATCGGGACGCGGTCGCGTTGCGCACCGACCTGGCCGCCTACCTGAGCCGCGCCACCGGCGTGCAGCTCGGTGCCGAGAACCTCTGGGCGGCAAACGGTTCCAACGAGATCCTGCAGCAGCTGCTGCAGGCCTTCGGCGGCCCCGGGCGGTCTGCGCTCGGCTTCGTGCCGTCGTACTCGATGCACCCGATCATCTCCGACGGCACGGACACCACCTGGCTGGTGGCGGCACGGTCGCCCGACTTCGGCCTCGACACCGACTACGCGGTCGCCGAGGTGACCAACCGCGAACCCGACGTGGTCTTCGTGACCTCACCCAACAACCCGACCGGCGGCTCGCTCCCGCTCGCCGATCTGCGGCGCATCATCGAGGCGGCACCCGGCATCGTGATCGTCGACGAGGCCTACGCCGAGTTCTCGGCCGCACCGAGTGCGACCGAGCTCATCGACGAGTTCCCGACCAAGGTCGTCGTCAGCCGCACCATGTCCAAGGCGTTCGCCTTCGCGGGCGGACGTCTGGGCTACCTCGCCGCCGCACCCGCCGTCGTCGATGCCATCGCGCTGGTCCGCCTGCCATACCACCTGTCGGTGCTGACGCAGGCCGCCGCGCGCGCCGCCCTGCGCCACAGTGACGACACCCTCGCCGGCGTCGCCGCGATCATCGCCGAACGCGAACGCGTGGAGGCCGCGCTCACCGGGTTCGGCTACCGAGTCGTCGACTCCGACGCCAACTTCGTGCTGTTCGGCGGTTTCCGGGATGCCCCGGCGTCGTGGCAGCGTTACCTCGATGCCGGTGTCCTCATCCGGGACGTCGGGATCACCGGCCACCTGCGGGTGACCATCGGACTCGCCCACGAGAACGATGCGTTCCTCGACGTCAGCCGCACGCTCGCAACAACAGATCTGGAGAACTCTCAGTGAGCACCCCCGCGCCTCGCATCGCGAAGGTCGAACGCACCACCAGGGAATCGTCGATCTCGGTCGAGCTCAACCTCGACGGGACCGGTATCACCGACATCTCCACCGGTATCGCGTTCTACGACCACATGCTGACGGCATTCGGTCAGCACGGCAGCTTCGACCTCACGGTCAAGGCCGAGGGCGACATCGAGGTCGAGGGGCACCACACCATCGAGGACACCGCCATCGTCCTCGGCCAGGCACTGGGCCGGGCCCTCGGCGACAAGAAGGGCATCCGCCGCTTCGGCGACGCCTGGATCCCGATGGACGAGACCCTCGCCCAGGCCGTCGTCGACGTGTCCGGCCGTCCGTACTGCGTGCACACCGGAGAACCCGAACACCTGCTCACCGCGGTGATCGGCGGATACCCGGGCGTGCCGTATTCGACGGTCATCAACCGGCACGTCTTCGAGTCGATCGCCCTCAACGCCCGCATCGCCCTGCACGTGCGGGTGCTCTACGGCCGCGACCAGCACCACATCACCGAGGCCGAGTTCAAGGCCGTCGCACGCGCCCTGCGCACCGCGACCGAGTACGACGCCCGTGTCACCGGTGTGCCGTCGACGAAGGGTGCCCTGTGAGCGCGGCCGACGTCACCATCCTCGACTACGGCTCGGGGAACCTGCGTTCGGCGCAGCGTGCGCTCGAACGCACGGGTGCCCAGGTGACCGTGACCTCCGATTTCAACACCGCACTCGAGGCGACCGGCCTGGTCGTGCCCGGTGTCGGGGCATTCGCCGCGTGCATGGAAGGTCTGCGCGCGGTGAAGGGCGACCGGATCATCGGCCGACGCCTCGCCGGCGGACGTCCGGTCCTGGGCATCTGCGTCGGCATGCAGATCCTCTTCGAACACGGCGTGGAGTTCGGGGTCGAGGCCGACGGCTGCGGTGAATGGCCCGGCAGCGTCACCCAGCTGCCCGCCCCGGTCCTGCCGCACATGGGCTGGAACACCGTGGAGGCCCCCGAGGACTCGGTGCTGTTCGCCGGCCTCGACCCCGACACCCGCTTCTACTTCGTGCACTCCTACGCCGCGCAGACCTGGGAGATGGACAACGTCGGTTCACCGCTCACGGCTCCGAAGCTGACCTGGGCCGAACACGGCGGACGCTTCCTCGCCGCGGTCGAGAACGGGCCGTTGTCGGCGACGCAGTTCCACCCGGAGAAGTCCGGGGACGCCGGCGCCCACCTCCTGGAGAACTGGGTGAAGGGCCTCTCATGACCGACGGCACGCCGGCCGGCGAAGCAGGCGGGAATGTCCCCGACACCCCGCAACCGGGGAGCGGTTTCTCGATCGCCAAGCTCGCGTTCTACGCTCTCGGCGCCGGCGTGCTGGTCCTGGCGATCTCCGTACCGATCATCGTCCTGCTGGCGAACTGGTCACCGATCGCCGGTCTCATCGCCGCACTGGCCGCGGTGGTCGCGATGATCGCGGCCATCGGTACCGTGGCAAACCGCATGGTCAACCGCGCGCGGGCCGACCTGCTCGCCGCTCGCGACGGTCATCCGTCGGCCTGACCGCCACCGCTCGAAGACACCACAGCCCGACCCGAGAACAGACAGGAAAACTCCACCCATGGGTAGCACCCTCGAACTCCTTCCCGCCGTCGACGTCGCCGACGGGCAGGCGGTCCGCCTCGTCCAGGGCGCGGCCGGTACCGAGACCTCCTACGGCTCGCCGCGCGACGCGGCGCTGGCGTGGCAGAACGACGGTGCGGAGTGGATTCACCTCGTCGACCTGGACGCCGCGTTCGGTCGCGGTGACAACCGCGACCTCCTCGCCGGTGTCGTCGGTGAACTGAACGTGAAGGTCGAGTTGTCCGGCGGCATCCGCGACGACGAGTCGCTCGCCGCCGCGCTGGCCACCGGATGCACGCGCGTCAACCTGGGCACGGCTGCTCTCGAGAACCCGGAATGGTGTGCCCGCGCGATCGCCGAACACGGCGACCGCATCGCCGTCGGCCTCGACGTCATCCGCGACGGTGAGTCCTACCGCCTGCGCGGCCGCGGCTGGGTCACCGACGGCGGCGACCTGTGGGAGGTCCTCGAGCGCCTCAACCGCGACGGCTGCTCGCGCTACGTCGTGACCGACGTGTCCAAGGACGGCACCCTCCAGGGCCCGAACCTCGAACTGCTCGCCCAGGTCGCCGCGGCCACCGACGCCCCGATCGTCGCCTCCGGCGGTGTCTCGGCCATCGACGACCTCGTCGCGATCGCCGGTCTCGTCGACCAGGGCGTCGAGGGCGCGATCGTCGGCAAGGCGCTCTACGCCGGCCGCTTCACCCTGCCCGAGGCGCTCACGGCCGTCGCCGGGGTCTGATGAGCGCAACCGAGAGCTCGCTCGACCTCCCGCGGTTGCTCGACACCGCGGGGTCCGTTCTCGACGCCGTCGTGGAGCCCTTCGTCGAAGGGCTGGGTGCGCCGAGCGCCGTGCACAAGGGCGGGACGGACTTCGCCACCCAGGTCGATCTCGACCTGGAACGGCGGATCTCGGCCGAACTCGCCGACCGCACCCAGATCCCGGTGCACGGGGAGGAGTTCGGCGGCGCCGACCCGATCGAGGGCCCGGTGTGGGTTCTCGACCCGATCGACGGCACGTTCAACTACTCCGCGGGCATGCCGCTCACCGGCATCCTCCTCGGTCTCGTCGTCGACGGCGAGGCGACTCTCGGTCTGACGTGGCTGCCGCTGCTGAACCGGAAGTACGCCGCCCACGCGGGTGGACCGCTGATGGTGAACGGTGTGGTCGCCGAACCGTTGCCGGACATGCCGCTGGAGGAGGCCGCGATCGCCTTCGGGCCCTTCAACGCCGCCGGGCGTGGCCGCTATGCGGGTGATCGTCGGGCAGACCTGTTGCGCGCGTTGAGTTCCCGCGTCGCCCGTATCCGGATGACGGGCAGTACCGGCGTCGACATGGCGTTCACCGCCTCGGGCGTGTTCAGCGGAGCCGTCGCGTTCGGCCGGCATCCGTGGGACAACGCGGCGGGCGCCGCGCTGGTCCGGGCCGCCGGCGGGGTCGCCTCCGACATCGCGGGTGAGCGCTGGACGGTCGCCTCCCCGTCACTGGTCGCGGGTACGCCGACCGTGCATGCGGGTCTGATGGAAGTGATCGAGGAAACGGTCGGGGAGTGGTCGGAATGAGCGCCCCGGCAACCGATGAGACAGGCACGAGAGCATCCCATGAAGAACGTGCACGCGAAGGAGACATGATGACGCTGGCGACCCGGGTCATCCCGTGCCTCGACGTCGACGACGGGCGAGTGGTCAAGGGCGTCAATTTCGAGAATCTCCGCGACGCCGGGGACCCCGTCGAGTTGGCCGAACGCTACGACCGCGAGGGCGCCGACGAACTGACCTTCCTCGACGTCACCGCGTCGAGCTCGGGACGTTCGACGATGATCGACGTCGTCAAGCGAACCGCCGACCAGGTGTTCATCCCGCTCACCGTCGGCGGCGGCATCCGCACGGTCGACGACGTCGACATCATGCTGCGCGCGGGCGCCGACAAGGTCAGCGTGAACACCGCCGCCATCGCCCGTCCCGAGGTGCTCGGCGAGATGAGCCGGCGTTTCGGCTCACAGTGCATCGTCCTGTCGGTCGACGCGCGGACCGTGCCGGAGGGTTCGGAGCCGACGCCGTCCGGCTGGGAGGTCACCACGCACGGCGGCCGCAAGGGCACCGGGATCGACGCGATCGAGTGGGCCCGTCGCGGCCAGGATCTGGGCGTCGGCGAGATCCTGCTCAACTCGATGGACGCCGACGGAACCAAGCAGGGATTCGATCTGCGCATGCTGAAGGCCGTCCGTGAGGCCGTGCAGGTTCCGGTCATCGCCAGCGGCGGTGCCGGACGGGTCGAGGACTTCGCGCCCGCCGTCCAGGCCGGTGCGGACGCGGTGCTGGCCGCCTCGGTCTTCCACTTCGGCGAACTCACCATCCACGAGGTGAAGGCGGCGATGGCCGACGCCGGGATCACCGTCCGATGACACCGGCAGGAGAACGCTGATGGCACTCGACCCTGCGCTCGCCGCACGTCTCAAGCGCAACTCCGACGGGCTGTTCAGCGCGGTCGCGCAGGAACGCTCCACCGGTGACGTCCTGATGGTCGCGTGGATGGACGACGCCGCCCTCGAGCGCACCCTCGCGACGCGCAAGGCGACCTACTACTCGCGCTCGCGCCAGGAATACTGGGTCAAGGGCGAGACCAGCGGCCACACCCAGTACGTGCACGACGCACGCCTCGACTGCGACGGCGACACCGTCCTGCTCGTCGTCGAACAGGTCGGGGCGGCCTGCCACACCGGCAACCACAGCTGTTTCGACACCGACTCGCTGCCGTTCGGAGCAGAAGCCCGTCCGGTCGATTCCGCACCGTAGATTTCCATCGTGATCACACCCGAAAGGCGGTGACGCTGCATGCCCCTCATCCAGATCTCGCAGACCCCCGGACTCTCCGACCGCGTCAAGCGCGAGACCATCGCGGCGGTGACCGAGGCGTACGCCAAGGCGACCGGCAAGAACCCGGACTCCGTCTGGGTGACGATCACCGAGGTACCGCGCACCCAGTGGGGCGTCGGCGGCGAGCCCCTCGGATGAGCGGCGTGAAATCCGCGGCCGAGGCCCACACGACGACCCTCGCGGACTTCCTCGACCTCGCCCGTGACCATCGCGTGGTGCCGGTGACCCGCAAGGTGCTCGCCGATTCCGAGACCCCGCTGTCGGCGTACCGCAAGCTCGCCGGCGACCGTCCCGGCACCTTCCTGCTGGAGTCGGCGGAGAACGGCCGATCCTGGTCGCGCTGGTCCTTCATCGGAGCCGGCGCACCGTCGGCGCTGACCGTCGTCGACGGCCAGGCGCACTGGTGGGGTTCGGTGCCGGTGGACGCCCCCGAGGGCGGCGACGCCCTCGAGGTGCTGGCCGAGTCGTTGCGCGTGCTCAAGACCGACCCGCTCCCGGGGATGCCGCCGCTGACCGGCGGCTTCGTCGGGTTCATGGCCTACGACATGGTCCGGCGCCTCGAACGCCTCCCGGAGACCACCGTCGACGACCTCGGTCTGCCGGACATGATGATGGTGCTGGCCACCGATCTCGCCGCCGTCGACCATCACGAGGGCACCATCACCCTGATCGCCAACGCGGTCAACTGGGACGGCTCCGACGAGCGCGTCGAGGAGGCCTACGCCGACGCCGTCGCGCGTCTGGACCGGATGACCGAGGCCCTCGCCGCGCCGGCGTCGTCGACCGTCTCCACCTTCGACCGGCCCAAGCCGGACTTCACCGCGCAGCGCTCCCTGGAGGAGTACAGCGAGATCGTCACGAGCCTCGTCGGCGAGATCGAGGCCGGCGAGGCCTTCCAGGTCGTGCCGTCGATGCGTTTCGAGATGGACACCGAGGCCGATCCGCTCGACGTCTATCGCGTCCTGCGCGCCTCCAACCCCAGCCCCTACATGTATCTGCTGCGGATGCCGGGTACCGAGGCGAACAGTGACACCGCCGCCCCCGACGCGATCGCCCGCAAGCC
This sequence comes from Gordonia westfalica, assembly GCF_900105725.1. Lineage (NCBI taxonomy): Bacteria > Bacillati > Actinomycetota > Actinomycetes > Mycobacteriales > Gordoniaceae > Gordonia > Gordonia westfalica. Next base: position 1,715,124 of record NZ_FNLM01000034.1, on the reverse strand, counting down.
CTTCACGATCGTCGGCAGCAGCCCCGAGGCCCTGGTGACGGTCACCGATCGCATCGCGACCACGCACCCCATCGCGGGAACGCGCTGGCGCGGCGCCACCGAGGAAGAGGATCAACTGCTCGGCAAGGGCCTTCTCGAGGACGAGAAGGAGAACGCCGAACACCTCATGCTCGTCGATCTCGGCCGCAACGATCTCGGCCGCGTGTGCGTGCCCGGGACCGTGAAGGTCAGCGACTACCGCCACATCGAGCGGTACAGCCACGTCATGCACCTGGTGTCGACGGTGTCGGGAACCCTGCGGGAGGACAAGCACGCGCTCGACGCGGTCACCGCCTGCTTCCCGGCCGGCACGCTCACCGGTGCGCCCAAGGTGCGTGCGATGGAGCTCATCGACGAACACGAGAAGACGCGTCGCGGCCTCTACGGCGGCATCGTCGGCTACCTCGACTTCGCAGGCAACGCCGACACCGCGATCGCCATCCGTACCGCGCTCCTCGCGCGCGGACAGGCCTACGTGCAGGCCGGTGGCGGAGTGGTCGCCGACAGCGAGCCCGAGTACGAGTACAACGAGGCACGCAACAAGGCGACCGCCGTGCTCAACGCCGTCGCCGCCGCCTCGACCATGAGCAGGGTCGGGGAGACGCCGTGACCTCAGCAGAACAGCCGACGCCGGCACAGCCGAAGCCGTCCCGTCCGAAGTCCTCGCGCCGTCCGCAGATCCTCGCGGCGATCCTGATGCTGGCCACCGCGACCGCGTTCTGGGGTGCGAGCCGGCTGACGTGGGCGACCGTCGCCGCCGAGGACGGCCTCTCGCCCCAGCGGGCGTTCGACATCAAGGGATCGGACTGGAGCCCGTGGCTCACGCCGCTCGCCCTGGTCTACCTCGCCGGCATCGCCGCGGTGCTGTCGGTGCGGGGCTGGGGCCTGCGACTCGTCGCGCTGCTCGTCGCCGCAGGTGGCGTGCTCGCTGCCTTCCCGGCGATCTCCCTGATCACCGGCGGCGCCGACTCCGAGTACGCCGCCGACGCCGGCGATCTCCCCGACCGGTACGTCGTGCTCTTCACCGACACCAAGTGGCTACCGGCCGCACTGGTCCTGGTCGGCACGGTGTGTGCGGTCGCCGCCGCGATTGTGCTGCTGCGGGTCGCCAAAGGTGCGACGATGTCGTCCAAGTACAAGACTCCCGCCGCCCGGCGCGAGGAGCTCGAGACCGAGATCTTCGCCGACTACGAGCGACGGAAGAAGGCGGCCGCGGCCGACGCCACGAACACCGGGGACACCCCGGCCACCGGCGAGACCGAGACCGGCGGAAAGGGCGGGCGGGCCGGCGACGACCCCGACGCGAACGAGCGCATGATGTGGGACGCGCTCGACACGGGCATCGACCCGACTGATTCGTCCGACACGGACGAGCGCTGACCCTCCGGGCGAGCAGTGACCCGGGCCACGAGTCTCCGTGAGACGCGCACGACAGGCTGAGATGTGCGCAACAGTCCAGGAACGCTCCCGAAATGTGGGGAGTCTGCCAACCCGGCGACAGGCCGCCCGGGCGTCCGGTCTACCCTGAGACCACACGACGAGCGGAAGGGAGCGGAGTCGCTGTGAGCATGCCCAACGTTCTCGAGTCGATCATCGAGGGAGTCAAGGCCGACGTCGCCGCACGTGAAGCGGTGACCGACTTCTCAGCAGTCAAGGCAGCATCGGCGAAGGCTCCCGCTCCCCGGGACGTCATGGCCGCACTCCGGCAGCCCGGCATCGGGGTGATCGCCGAGGTGAAGCGCGCCAGCCCGTCCAAGGGTGAGCTCGCCTCGATCGGCGATCCGGCCGATCTGGCCAGGGCCTACGAGGACGGCGGCGCCCGCATCATCAGCGTGCTGACCGAGGAGCGTCGCTTCCACGGGTCGCTCGCCGACCTCGACGCCGTCCGCGCAGCAGTCGACATTCCCGTCCTGCGCAAGGACTTCATCGTCGGGCCGTATCAGATCCACGAGGCCCGCGCTCACGGCGCCGACGTCATCCTGCTGATCGTCGCCGCCCTCGAACAGAACGTCCTCGCCTCGCTGCTCGACCGCACCGAGAGCCTCGGCATGACCGCTCTCGTGGAGGTCCACACCGAGGAAGAGGCCGATCGCGCCCTCGAGGCCGGCGCATCGGTCGTCGGCGTGAACGCCCGCAACCTCAAGACCCTCCAGGTCGAGCGGGACACCTTCTCGCGGATCGCTCCCGGCCTGCCGACCGAGACCATCCGCATCGCGGAGTCGGGCGTGCGCGGAACCGCCGACCTGCTGGCCTATGCCGGCGCGGGCGCCGACGCCGTCCTGGTGGGTGAGGGACTCGTGACAAGCGGTGACCCCCGCGCCGCCGTGCGTGAGCTGGTCACCGCGGGTACCCACCCGTCGTGCCCGAAACCAGTTCGCTGACATACGTCTTCGGGCCGTGTTCGGCCCATGTCGTCGTCGGCCCGATCGACTGTGAGATGTAGTGACCGCCCATCCTGATTCGGCCCGTCCCGATTCTTCGGAATCCCTCGTGCTTCCTCCGGCCAGCGCCGGATTGACCACCCGTACGTCGATCGAGCCCGACGAGGGTGGCCACTTCGGCGTCTACGGCGGACGGCATGTGCCGGAAGCGTTGATGGCCGTCATCGACGAGGTCACCACGACCTTCTACAAGTTGCGCACCGACGACGACTTCCTCGCCGAACTCGACCGCTTGCAGCGCGATTACGCCGGACGCCCGTCGCCGCTGTACGAAGCGAAGCGCCTCGCCGAGTATGCCGGTGGAGCGCGTATCTTCCTCAAGCGCGAGGACCTCAACCACACCGGCTCGCACAAGATCAACAACGTTCTGGGACAAGCGCTTCTGGCTCAGCGGATGGGCAAGAACCGCATCATTGCCGAGACCGGTGCCGGCCAGCACGGCGTGGCCACCGCCACCGCGTGCGCGCTGCTCGGACTCGAGTGCGTGATCTACATGGGTCGCGTCGACACCGACCGCCAGGCGCTCAACGTCGCCCGGATGCGTCTGCTCGGCGCCGAGGTCATCGCCGTCGACAACGGTTCGGCGACCCTGAAGGACGCGATCAACGAGGCGATGCGCGACTGGGTCACCAACGCGCACAACACCTATTACTGCTTCGGCACCGCCGCGGGCCCGCACCCCTTCCCGGTCATGGTCCGCGACCTGCAGCGCGTCGTCGGACTCGAGGCGCGTGCCCAGATCCTGGCCAAGGCGGGACGCCTGCCCGACGCGGTGACCGCCTGTGTCGGTGGCGGTTCCAATGCCATCGGCATCTTCCATCCCTTCATCGACGACTCCGCCGTTCGTCTGGTCGGGTTCGAGGCGGCCGGTGACGGCGTCGAAACGGGCCGTCACGCAGCGACTTTCACCGGCGGCACGCCGGGTGCGTTCCAGGGCGCGTACTCGTACCTGCTGCAGGACGAGGACGGGCAGACGATCGAATCGCATTCGATCTCCGCGGGTCTCGACTATCCGGGTGTCGGCCCCGAGCACGCCTACCTCAAGGACACCGGCCGGGCCGAGTACCGCCCGATCACCGACACCGAGGCGATGGAGGCGCTGGCGCTGTTGAGTCGCCGCGAGGGGATCATCCCCGCCATCGAGTCCGCCCATGCGGTCGCCGGTGCGCTCGAGCTGGGCAAGGAACTCGGGGAGGGCGCGATCATCGTCGTGAGCCTGTCCGGTCGAGGTGACAAGGACGTCGACACCGCCGCGCGCTGGTTCGGGCTCTTCGATCCGCCACCGTCGCAGGACGAGGCGAACGCCACCAGTGGACAGCCGGGGGAAAAGGCATGAGCGCAGACACGATCTCGTCGAAGACCGGACCCGTCTTCGCCAAGTGCCGCGAGGAGAACCGAAGCGCACTCATCGGCTACCTTCCCGTCGGATATCCGACGGTGGAGGACTCCCTGACCTCGTTCCGGACGATGGTCGACGCCGGCTGCGACATCATCGAGGTGGGCGTGCCCTACTCGGATCCGGTGATGGACGGCCCGACGATCCAGGAGGCCGCCGACCTCGCCCTCACCAACGGGGTGCGGGTGCGCGACGTGTTCACCGCGGTCGAGGCGATCAGCGCGGCGGGCGGCAACGCGGTCGTGATGAGTTACTGGAACCCGGTGCTGCAGTACGGCGTCGAGAACTTCGCGCAGGACCTCGCGAACGCGGGTGGCTCCGGACTCATCACGCCGAACCTGATCCCCGAAGAAGGGGCCGAGTGGCACGCGGCGTCCGACAAGCACGGTCTCGACCGCATCTACCTGGTCGCGCCGTCGTCGACCACCGAACGCATCGCCCTGACCGTCGACGCATCTCGTGGATTCGTGTATGCCGCGTCCACGATGGGTGTCACCGGTGCGCGTGACGCGGTGTCGGACATGGCTCCCGATCTGTGCGCTCGCGTCCGCGAGTACTCCGACATCCCGATCGGCGTCGGCCTCGGTGTCCGCAACCGTGAACAGGCCGCGCAGATCGCGTCGTACTCCGACGGCGTCATCGTCGGCTCGGCTCTGGTGACCGCCGCCAAGGCCGGCCAGGATCGCCTGGCCTCGCTGGTGGGCGAGCTCGCCGAGGGTGTGCGGTCGCGGCACGCCGCCGTCTGACGCGGTTCTCCGACTGGTCGAGTAGCGCTGCTGCGGGTCGGGTAATGCTTTTGCTGGTCGAGTAGGGCCGAGGGGCTACCCGAGGGCCGTATCGAGACCGCGCGCGACCGGACCGCGCAGGCGCCACCATCCGGTCGGTTAGGGTTGCACCGTGAACGCGCCGACCACGACGATGCTCGCCTACATCCCCAGTCCGCCCCAGGGCGTCTGGGAACTCGGACCGTTCCCGCTGCGCGCGTATGCGCTGTGCATCATCGCGGGGATCGTCGTCGCGGTCTGGTGGGGCAACCGCCGGTGGATCGCGCGCGGCGGCCAGGACGGCGAGGTCCTCGACGTCGCGATCTGGGCGGTGCCGTTCGGTCTCCTGGGCGGTCGCGTCTATCACGTGATCACCGACTGGAAGACCTATTTCGGCGCCGACGCCCCCAAGGAGCCGCTAGATGCCCTGCGAATCTGGGACGGTGGTCTCGGAATCTGGGGCGCGGTCGCGCTCGGTGCGGTCGGCGCATGGATCGGCGCACGACGCCGCGGTATCAGGCTGCCCGCCTTCGGCGACGCGATCGCCCCGCCGATCCTGTTGGCCCAGGCCATCGGCCGACTCGGCAACTACTTCAACCAGGAACTGTACGGCCGCGAGACGACGCTGCCCTGGGGCCTGAAGATCTACGAGCGCGCCAACGAGGCCGGATACGCCGACCCCGGCCTGATCGACGGCAAGTCCAACGGCGTCGTCGTCGCCATCGTCCAGCCCACGTTCCTCTACGAACTCCTGTGGAACGTCCTCATCGTGGTGCTGCTCGTGGTCGTCGACCGCAGGTTCCGCATCGGCCATGGTCGCCTGTTCGCGCTGTACATCGCCGGCTACTGCCTCGGCCGGTTCTTCATCGAGATGCTGCGCGACGACCGTGCCGCCGTCGCCAACGACATCGCCGGCATCCGCCCGAACCTCTTCACCGCCGCGCTCGTGTTCGCGTGCGCCATCGTCTACTTCGTGACCGCGCCCAAGGGCCGCGAACAGGGGCTGGAGATGTACCACCCCGAACGTGCCGCCGAACTCGAGGAACAGGGCGTCGCCGGATACGTCGACGACTGGTACGACGAGGACTTCGAGGACGCGGATGCCGCCCAACGAGACACCGAACCGGTGGCCGACGCGGATACGCTCGACGCCCTCGACGCCGAGGCAGACGCGATGGCGACCCCGGAGTCGGACGCTGAGTCCGAACCGGGAGCCGAGGGCCAGACCGTCGTGGAGTCCGTCGACGAAGCCGCAGTCGAGGACACCGAGTCGAGCCCGGCGGGCGACTCGCAGGCTGAGTCCGCCGACGCCGACGACACCGAGGCTGTCGACGCCGAGGCTGTCGAGACCGAAGCATCCGAGCCGGAGGTCGAGGAAAGCGCTGCTGTCGAGACCGAGGCTGACGAGACCGAGACCGACGAGCCAGTTGTCGAGAGCGCCGCGGTCAACGAGCCGGAGGCGGAGGCGGCTGATGCCGAGCCCACCGACGTCGAGCCCGCCGACGTCGAGCCCACCGACGTCGAGCCCACCGACGCTGAAAACACCCCTGAAAAACGCCGCTGAAAAACACCCCTGATAAGGACCCTCCAGAAGGCAACCGGCGACACTCTCTATATGTCGCCGGCTCACCAGCTGAAGGTCCTTATCAGGGGCGATTTTCAGCCGCGGACGGCTGGCTGCCGACCATGCGGGTACAACGGCATCAAGACTCACGGCACCAAGGCTTTTCGCGACTCGGGTCTCGCCACCCGTTCTTCACGGCAGCCCCGGCGCCGACGTGAGTCACGTCTCCGGTCGCGAGGATCACAGCCTTTGAGCACACGCGTGCTCCGTGGTGTTCGGATACGATCGAACTTCACGACGCGCGATCTCCGACCGCCCGGCACCGACCACCACGACCCACCGGTCGCGACGGTTTCGACTCAGCCCGGTTCCGATCTCGGCACGGTCATTCGCTCGCCGCGCAATACTCCTCGGGCCAGTGCTGTCCCAGTGGACACTCAGCAGCGATCCGTGTGACGGATCGAGTGGAGGTAGTGATGCTGTTTTCTGCGCTCCCGGCCAAGCAGGGCCTGTACGACCCGGAGGCCGAGGTCGACTCGTGTGGCGTCGCGATGGTCACCGACATCCATGGCCGTCGTTCGCATTCGATCGTCGCCGACGGGCTCCTGGCACTCGAGAATCTCGAGCACCGCGGGGCCGCCGGAGCCGAGACCAACAGCGGCGACGGCGCAGGCATCCTGATCCAGCTGCCCGACGAATTGCTGCGCGCGACCGTCGACTTCGACCTTCCCGAACCGGCCGCGGATGGCTCCCACACCTATGCCGCGGGTACCTGCTTTCTGCCGATGGACCCGGAGCTGCGACGGCAGGCCATCGACCGGGTGAGCGCGCTCGCCGCCGACGAGGGCGTCACGATCCTCGGCTGGCGCGACGTACCCGTCGATCACGAACACGCCGACATCGGCGGGACAGCCGTCGCGTGCATGCCGTACATGATGCAGCTGTTCGTCACCGTCGATCCGGAACCCGGCGCCGAGCGCATCGGCGGACTCGCCCTCGACCGCCACATCTTCCCGTTCCGCAAGCAGGCCGAGCGGGTCACGCCGGAGATCGAGGAAGCGGGCACCGGCCTGTACTTCCCGTCGCTGTCGAGCCGCACCATGGTCTACAAGGGCATGCTCACCACGATGCAGTTGCCGCTGTACTACGCGGACCTGCGCGACGACCGGTGCCAGAGCGCCATCGCGATCGTCCATTCGCGGTTCTCCACCAACACCTTCCCGTCGTGGCCCCTCGCACACCCGTTCCGGTTCGTCGCGCACAACGGCGAGATCAACACGGTTCGCGGCAACCGCAATCGCATGCGCGCCCGCGAGGCCCTGCTCGAGACCGACCTCATCCCCGGCGACCTCAAGCGCGCGTTCCCGATCTGCACCCCCGAGGCCTCGGACTCCGCATCGCTCGACGAGGTGCTCGAACTGCTGCATCTGGGCGGACGCAGCGTGCCCCACGCGGTCATGATGATGGTTCCCGAGGCGTGGGAGAACGTTCCCGACATGGACCCCAGGCGTCGCGCGTTCCTGCAGTTCAACGCCTCGCTGATGGAGGCCTGGGACGGGCCGGCGTGTGTCACCTTCACCGACGGCACCGTCGTCGGCGCGGTCCTCGACCGCAACGGCCTGCGTCCCGGACGCTGGTGGCAGACCCGCGACGGCCGGATCATCCTCGCCTCGGAGGCGGGCGTCCTCGACGTCCCGGTCGACGACATCATCAGCAAGGGCCGCCTCGAGCCGGGCCGCATGTTCCTCGTCGACACGGTCCAGGGCCGCATCATCCCGGACGAGGAGATCAAGGGCGAGCTGATGACCGCCGAGGCGTACGACGAGTGGCTGCACGCCGGGCTCCTCGACATCGCCACGCTGCCCGAACGCCCGGTCTTCCAGCCGAACCACGACACCGTGGTCCGCCGGCAGCTGTCCTTCGGCTACACCGAGGAGGACCTGCGGGTGCTGCTCACCCCGATGGCGGCGTCGGGATACGAGCCCCTGGGCTCGATGGGCACCGACACCCCCGTCGCGGTCCTGTCGAAGCGTTCCCGGCTGCTGTACGACTACTTCGTCGAACTGTTCGCGCAGGTCACCAACCCGCCGCTGGACGCGATCCGCGAGGAGATCGTCACCTCGATGGGACGCGTGATGGGTCCCGAGCAGAACCTGCTGAATCCCACCGCCGCGTCGTGCCGCCAGATCATGCTGCACTGGCCGGTCCTCGACAACGCCGACCTCGCCAAGCTGGTCCACATCAACGACGACGGCGATCACCCCGGGTCGTCGGCCAAGGTGCTCCGCGCCCTGTACGAGGTGAACGAGGGCGGCGAAGGACTCCGCGTCGCCCTGGAGGACCTGCGCCGGCGGGCGAGCCAGGCGATCGCCGAGGGACACTCCACCCTCGTCATCTCGGACCGGCTCACCGACTCCGATCACGCACCGATCCCGTCGCTGCTGGCCACCTCGGCCGTTCACCACCACCTGGTGCGCACCAAGGAGCGCACGCGGGTCGCGCTGGTCGTCGAATCCGGCGACGCCCGCGAGGTCCACCACATCGCGACGCTCATCGGTTTCGGTGCGGCAGCGGTCAATCCGTATCTGGCACTGGAGACGATCGAGGATCTCATCGCCGAGGGCGAGCTGACCGGTGTCACCCCGTCGAAGGCGATCCGCAACTACCTGGAGGCGCTCGGCAAGGGGGTGCTCAAGGTGATGAGCAAGATGGGTATCTCCACCATCAGCTCCTACACCGCCGCACAGGCTTTCGAGGCTGTGGGCTTGTCCTCGGAGGTCGTGCGCGAGTACTTCACCCGAACGGTGTCGCGCATCGAGGGCGTCGGCCTCGACGAGCTGGCCGAGGAAGTGCGCATCCGGCATCACCGCGCGTTCCCCGAGAACCCGACCGAGCAGGTCTACCGGCGTCTCGAGGTCGGCGGCGAGTACCAGTACCGCCGGGAGGGCGAGCTGCACCTGTTCACGCCGGAGACGATCTTCCTGCTGCAGCACGCCACCAAGACCGGGCAGGCCGAGATCTTCCAGAAGTACTCCGACGAGGTCGACCGGCTGTCGCGCAAGGGCGGGACGCTGCGCGGCCTCTTCGACTTCGATCTCGAAGCGCGCGAACCGATCCCGCTCGAGGAGGTGGAACCGGTCGAGGAGATCATGAAGCGCTTCAACACCGGTGCCATGAGCTACGGCTCGATCTCCGCCGAGGCCCACGAAACCATCGCGATGGCGATGAACAAGATCGGCGGTCGGTCGAACTCGGGGGAGGGCGGCGAGGACGTCGACCGTCTCTACGACCCGGAACGACGCAGCGCCGTCAAGCAGGTCGCGTCCGGGCGGTTCGGTGTGACCAGCGACTACCTGATCAACGCCACCGACATCCAGATCAAGATGGCGCAGGGAGCGAAACCCGGTGAGGGAGGACAGCTTCCGGCGTACAAGGTGTATCCGTGGATCGCCAAGACCCGGCACTCGACGCCGGGCGTCGCGCTGATCTCGCCGCCGCCGCACCACGACATCTACTCGATCGAGGACCTCGCGCAGCTGATCCACGACCTGAAGAACGCCAACTCGGAGGCCCGCATCCATGTGAAGCTGGTCAGTGCGGTCGGCGTGGGCACGGTCGCGACCGGCGTCTCCAAGGCGCACGCCGACGTCGTGCTCATCTCCGGGCACGACGGCGGAACCGGTGCGTCGCCGCTGACCTCGCTGAAACACGCGGGCACACCGTGGGAGATCGGGCTGGCCGACGCCCAGCAGACCCTCATGCTCAACGGTCTGCGCGACCGCATCACCGTGCAGTGCGACGGGGCGCTGCGCACCGCCCGTGACGTCATCATGGCCGCCCTGCTCGGTGCCGAGGAGTACGGCTTCTCCACCGCACCGCTCATCGTGGCCGGCTGCATCATGATGCGCGTGTGTCACCTCGACACCTGCCCGGTCGGCGTCGCGACGCAGAACCCGCAGCTGCGTTCACGTTTCACCGGTCAGGTCGACCACATCGTCAACTTCTTCCGGTTCATCGCCGAGGACGTGCGGAAGTACCTCGCACAGTTGGGGTATCGCACCCTCGACGAGGCGATCGGACAGTCGCAGCGCCTGCACACCGACACCGCTGTCGCGCACTGGAAGTCGAAGGGACTCGATCTGTCGCCGATCTTCCGCAAGGTAGAGGGCAAGGGACCGAGCCGGCGCGTGCGCGGGCAGGAGCACGGTCTCGACCGTGCGCTCGACCAGACGCTCATCCAGCTCGCCGAGGGGGCCCTGGAGGACGCACATCCGGTCACTCTCGAACTGCCGGTGCGCAACGTCAACCGGACCGTCGGCACCCTGCTCGGGGCCGAGGTGACGCGTCGATACGGCGCCGAGGGCCTGGCCGAGGACACGATCGTGGTGAAGCTGGAGGGTTCGGCCGGTCAGTCGCTCGGCGCGTTCCTGCCGCCGGGCGTGACGATCCGGCTCAGCGGCGACACCAACGACTATGTCGGCAAGGGGCTGTGCGGCGGCAAGATCATCGTCGCCCCGCATCCCGACTCGTGGTTCGTCGCCGAGGACCAGGTCATCGCGGGCAACACCATCCTCTACGGGGCCACCTCCGGTGAGGTGTACCTGCGGGGTCGCGTCGGCGAACGCTTCTCGGTGCGCAACTCGGGTGCGACCGCGGTCGTCGAAGGCGTCGGCGACCATGCCTGCGAGTACATGACCGGCGGGCGCGTGGTGGTCCTCGGACCGACCGGACGCAACCTCGCGGCCGGCATGTCGGGTGGCATCGCCTTCGTGCACGACCTCGACCGGGACAAGGTGAACATGGCCATGGTCAAACTCATGCGCCCTGACCCCGACGACCTGGCCTGGCTCAAACAGACCATCGTCAATCACACCGAACTGACCGGTTCGGCGATCGGTGCGTCGATCCTCGCGGACTGGCCCCGACGCTGCCTGGCGTTCACGAAGGTCATGCCGACCGATTACAAGCGTGTCCTCGACGCGGCCCGGATGGCCGAGGCCGAGGGACGCGACGTCGATTCTGCGATCATGGAGGCGGCACGTGGCTGATCCGCGCGGGTTCCTGGAAGTCCCGAAGAAAGAAGCGAAGTACCGTCCGATCGCCGAGCGCGTCCAGGACTGGGACGACGTCTACGTGCACGCCGACAACCCGGTGAAGGTGCTCGAGGAGGTCAGTACCCAGGCTCGCCGCTGTATGGACTGCGGTATCCCGTTCTGTCACTCCGGAACCGCCGGCTGCCCCCTGGGCAACCTGATCCCGGAGTGGAACGACCTGGTCCGCCGCGGCCGCTGGGATGCGGCGAGTGCCCGGCTGCACGCCACCAACAATTTCCCGGAGTTCACCGGGATGGTGTGCCCGGCGCCGTGTGAGGCCGCCTGCGTCCTGTCCATCTCCGAACGCGCCACCGGTGGAAGCGTCACCATCAAACGCATCGAGAAGACCATCGCCTACGAGTCGTGGGCCGAGGGTGTGATCGGGCCGGAGCCGCCGGCGTCCAAGACCGGTAAGTCGGTGGGCGTGGTCGGTTCCGGGCCGGCCGGACTCGCTGCGGCACAACAGCTCACGCGTGCCGGTCACGACGTGACCGTCTACGAGCGCGACGACCGGCTCGGCGGCCTGCTGCGTTACGGCATCCCCGAGTACAAGCTGCAGAAGTCCGATATCGATCGCCGCATCGCCCAGATGCGCGCCGAGGGAACGGAGTTCGTCACCAGCTGCGACGTCGGCACCGACCTCTCGGTGGCCGACCTGCGGGCGCGGCACGACGCCGTCGTCCTGGCCATCGGCGCGATGGAGGCCCGGGACAACCCGGTGCCCGGGCGCGAGCTCAACGGTGTCCATCTGGCGATGGAGCATCTCGTGCCCGCCAACCGGGAGTGCGAGGGTGACGGCCCGTCGCCGATCACCGCGGCCGGCAAGCACGTCGTGATCATCGGCGGTGGCGACACCGGCGCGGACTGCCTGGGCACGGCTCATCGGCAGGGCGCGGCGTCGGTGGTCCAGCTCGACTACAACCCGGAACTGCCCGACGAACGCGACGACAACCGCTCGCCGTGGCCGACCTGGCCGCTGGTGATGCGGACGTCGAGCGCACACGCCGAGGGCGGTGAGCGCAGGTACCAGGTGGCCGTGCAGCGTTTCCTCGGCGACGACGAGGGCAACGTCACCACCATGATCCTCGCCGAGGTCGAGGTGCGCCGTGACGCCGACGGCCGACGCGAGATCACGCCCGTCGGGGAGGAGTTCGAGATCCCTTGCGAATTGGCACTTTTCGCGATCGGCTTCGCCGGCGTCGAGCGCGGCGACCTGCTGTCGGGACTGGCGATCGAACCCAACAAGCGCGGCGCCATCTCCTGCGGAAGTGACTGGCAGACCGACGCTCCGGGTGTCTTCGTGTGTGGTGACGCCCATCGCGGTGCGTCGCTGGTGGTGTGGGCGATCGCCGAGGGCCGGTCGACGGCGCGGGCCGTCGACGAGTTCCTCGTCGGCGAATCCGATCTGCCCTCACCGGTTCGCCCGGCCACCCTGCCGCTCTCCGTGCGCTGACGCCGCGCGCGGTCGCCCAGCCGCGGTCAGGGTGGCGAGGTCAGGCGTCGGGGACGGCAAACACGCGCGGGCGTCCTGTGTGACATGAAATCCGTACCGGAAAGTAGTGCGCTGTCACCAGCGCCAACACCGCGTGACCACTGGATGACGTCTCCGACGGCGCGTGGAGATGCTCCACCGACGGGACTAAGGTGATGTTGTGACTCGGCGAACCAAGATTGTCTGCACCATGGGTCCGGCCACTTCCAGCGACGAACGCCTCAAGGAACTCGTCGCCAGCGGTATGGATGTGGCCCGGATGAACTTCAGCCACGGCAAGCACGAGGACCATGCTGCCGTCTATGCGCGCGTCCGCAAGGCCTCCGATGCGGCGGAGAAGGCCGTCGGCATCCTGGCCGACCTGCAGGGACCCAAGATCCGGCTGGGTCGTTTCGACGGCTGCGACGGCGCCACCGTCTGGGAGACCGGTGAAGAGGTCCGGATCACGGTCGAGGATGTCGAGGGCACCCACGACCGCGTCTCCACCACCTACAAACAGCTGTCCGAGGATGCGAGCCCGGGCGACCGGCTCCTCGTCGACGACGGCAAGGTCGGACTCACCGTCGCGTCGATCGACGGCACCGACGTGGTCTGCACCGTCACCGAGGGCGGCCCGGTCAGCAACAACAAGGGTCTGTCGCTGCCCGGTATGAGTGTCTCGGTGCCCGCATTGTCCGAGAAGGACATCGCCGACCTCGAGTTCGCACTCAACCTGGGCGTCGACCTGGTCGCGCTGTCGTTCGTGCGCAGCCCGTCCGACATCGAACTCGTCCACGAGGTCATGGACCGGGTGGGCCGCCGGGTGCCGGTCATCGCGAAGCTGGAGAAGCCGGAGGCGATCGAGAACCTCGAGGCCATCGTCCTCGCCTTCGACGCGATCATGGTCGCCCGCGGCGACCTGGGTGTCGAGTTGCCGCTGGAGCAGGTGCCGCTGGTGCAGAAGCGGGCCATCCAGATGGCCCGCGAGAACGCCAAGCCGGTGATCGTCGCGACCCAGATGCTCGATTCGATGATCGAGAACTCGCGTCCCACCCGCGCCGAGGCGTCCGACGTCGCGAATGCCGTCCTCGACGGCGCGGACGCGGTCATGCTCTCCGGCGAGACGTCGGTCGGCAAGTTCCCGCTCGAGACCGTCCGCACGATGGACCGCATCTGCCGGGCCGTCGAGACCGGTCCGCGTGACGTGCCGCCGCTGTCGCACGTGCCCCGCACCAAGCGTGGCGTCATCTCGTACGCCGCCCGCGACATCGGCGAGCGGCTGGAGGTGAAGGCCCTCGTGGCGTTCACCCAGTCCGGCGACACCGTCCGACGCCTCGCCCGGCTGCATTCGCGTCTGCCGCTGCTGGCCTTCACGCCGACGCAGGAGGTGCGCAGCCAGCTCGCGCTGAGCTGGGGTACGGAGACCTTCATCGTCGATCACGTCGACACCACCGACCACATGATCGACCAGGTCGACCACCAGTTGCTGCGCATCGGCCGTCTGTCCGAAGGCGACGTGGTGGTCATCGTGGCCGGCGCCCCGCCCGGCACGGTCGGCTCGACCAACCTCATCCACGTCCACCGCATCGGTGAACAGGACCACTGACGCGTAGGACGCCTGACGAGTAGGACCACCGGCACCGGGATCCCCGGCCTGTCACTAGGGTGAAGGCCATGACCGTGGAACAGACCGGGGATCTCGGCAAGCTGCTCGCACTGCTCGACGTCGAACGCCGCGACGAGGACGTCTTCATCGGGCAGCACCCCGAGCAGGTCACCGCCCGCACCTTCGGCGGTCAGCTCCTCGGGCAGGGTGTGGTGGCGGCATCGCGCAGCCTCACCCGCGGCAACCCGCCGATCCACGCGCTGCACGCGCACTTCATCCGCGGTGGTGACGTCACCAAGCCGATGGAGTACCACGTCGACCGGTTCCGCGACGGCAAGTCCTTCGCGAACCGTCAGGTCACCGCGATGCAGGACGGCGAAGAGATCTTCACGATGCTGGTGGCGTTCCAGGACAACACGGCAGGCCTCGAGCATGCGGTGGAGATCCCGCAGGTGCCCTACCCGGAGGAGTTGCCCACTCTCGGTGAGCATTTCGAGGGCTACGAGGACCGCATCGCCACCTTCGTGAACGCCTTGCACCCCGTGGACATCCGGTTCGCGAACGACCCGAGCTGGAAAGCCAAGGAAGCCGGGCGCAAGCTCACCGACAACCGGGTCTGGATGAAGGCCGACGGCGTGATGCCCGACGACCCCGTGATGCACGTCGCCGCAATGTGTTACGCCTCCGACACCACGGTCCTCGACTCGATCATCACCACGCACGGACTCTCGTGGGGCATCGATCGCCTGTTCGCTGCGACCGTCAACCACTCGATGTGGTTCCACCGCGAGTTCCGGTTCGACGACTGGCTCCTGTACGCGACGCGTTCGCCGGTGGCGACCGGTTCGCGCGGCATGGGATCGGGACGATTCTGGATGCGCGACGGCACCCTCGCGACCTCGGTCGTCCAGGAAGCGTTGATCAAGTACTTCCCGCCCAAGAAGTGACGGGCCGGAAATGACCACAGGCCTCCAGATGTGGCTCGACCCGGGTCCGCAGCTACCGCGCCGGACCTGGCAGCGCAGGACGCGGGTTCCGGTCATCATCGGCACGACGATCGTGATGGTGCTGTTCGCCGTCGTCGCGATCGGCGCTCTGCTGTCGGGCGTGCTGCGGACCCCGACCTTCACCGCGAAGGGCGGGGTGGTCGCCGACTGCGCCACTGAGGTGACCGCGACGAGCGACGGCGGTCAGATCGCGCGCGGGGCACCGGTGGTCATCTACGACGCCGCGGGCGACGACGTGGCGAAGACGTCGCTGACCGGCTTCCTCCGCAGCGACACCGGCTGCCGGCTGACGTTCGAGGCCGACGGCGTGGAGTACACCGACGCCGGCTACGTGGTCCGCGTCGGCGATCGGTTCTCCCAGCCGGTCTCCACCGCCGCGCTCCAAGAGGGTGCGGTGCTCCGGCCCCTCGGCTGAGTTCGCGGGCTCCCACCGATCTCCCGCCGCGACATGGGCGGCGGTTGCCCGGACAGGCGGTGAACCGCGGGTTAAACTTCGCCGGATCATTGATGGGCCCGGACCCGTTGTGTCGATTGCTTCTTCGACGCTCCGCGTGCAGCCGGGCCGTGTCGTCGGCCGGTTTCCCGGCGGTGACGTCCGACCGTAGGGAGCGTGCGTGGAGTACAGCATCGACTGGGGCAACGAGGTGTGGGCGAGCCTCAAATGGCTGGCCATCGCGTTCGGGATCTCGGCGGCCGCGCTCCTCGTCGTCGGGTTCCTGCTCGCGCGTTTCAGCCGCTGGGGCAAACCGTTGTGGAGGGTCATCGGTGGGTTCTTCACCGATCCGGGCACCCGGCTCAAGGCGTGGGGTCTTGCCGCCCTCCTCACGGTGCTCGCGTTGCTCGGCGTGCGGCTCTCCGTGCTGTTCACCTACTTCGGCAACGACCTCTACACGGGTCTGCAGACAGCTGCCGAGGGACTGGCGACCGGTGGTCCGCAGGGGGATCAACTACTCCAGATGGGCAAGGACGCCTTCTGGCATTCCATGGCGGTGTTCGGCATCCTCGCCTCACTGCACGTGGTGCGCACGATGGTGGAGATCTACGTCGGTGCCGCCTTCGAGATCAACCTCCGCCAGTGGATGACGGGTGGGGCGGCCGCGGACTGGATGAAGGGTCTCGCCTTCTACCGCAACCGATTCGTCGACCTCAGCGCGGGTCCGATGCGACGCAGGCTGTTCCGGCGGACACCGGAACCGTCGCGCAAGGCCACCGACATCCATCCGGGCGTCGACAACCCCGACCAGCGCATCCAGGCCGACATCACCAACGTCGCGTCCGTCGGTTCCTCGCTGCTCTGGGGCGGCGGGGGTTCCTCAACCAACGGCGTACTGACGGCGCTCGCGTCCATCGTCTCCTTCACGAAGATCCTCTGGGACCTGTCGGGGCCGGTCACGCTCCTCGGCGTCGAGATCCCACGGATGATGATGTGGCTGGTGCTGGTGTATGTGCTCGTGACCAGCGTCGTGGCCTTCGGTATCGGTCGTCCCCTCATCCGGCTCAACTTCTGGCAGGAACGCCTCACCGCGAACTTCCGCTACGCACTCGTCCGGGTACGCGACGGCGCCGAGAACATCGCGTTCTACCGCGGAGAGCGAGTCGAGCACCAGGGTCTGATGGCGAGATTCGCGGAGGTCATCAAGAACTACTGGCGGATCGTCTACGTGAGGATCGCCTTCGTCGGCTGGAACTTCGTCGTCAGCCAGTTGGCGGTGGTCTTCCCGTACCTGGTGCAGATCCCGCGATTCTTCGAGGGTCAGATCAAACTCGGCGACATGCAGCAGACCGCGTCGGCCTTCGGCGAGATGCACGACGCCCTGTCGTTCTTCCGCAACGCGTACGACGACTTCACGGCACTCCGCGCCTCGATCATCCGTCTCGACGGTCTCGCCGATGCGGACACCAAATCACGTGCCCTGCCCGAGATCACGACCGTCGACCGGGACCGCGCGGTCCGTCTCGCCGACATCGACGTCAAGACCCCGAGCGGCGACGAGCTGATCCGCGCGCTCAACCTCTCGCTCGATCCCGGCGATGCGCTCGTCGTGAAGGGCCGTTCGGGAACGGGCAAGACGACCCTGCTGCGCGGCCTCGCCGGCCTGTGGCCGTTCATCGACGGCGAGTTCTCGCGTCCGCCGGGTTATCAATCGCTGTTCCTGTCCCAGATGCCCTACATCCCGCTCGGAGACCTGCGGACCGCCATCGCCTATCCGGCGCTGCCCGACGAGGTCGGCGACGAGGCGATCAAGCAGGCCCTGGAGACGGTCTTCCTGCCGCACCTCACGGGCCGACTGTACGACGAGGAGGACTGGGCGAAGGTCCTGTCGCCGGGTGAGCAGCAGCGGGTGGCCTTCGCCCGCATCCTGCTGACGAAGCCGCAGGCGGTGTTCATGGACGAGGCGACCTCCGCGGTCGACGAGGGTCTCGAGTATGCGCTGTACCGGCTGATCCGGACCGAGCTCCCGGAGACGATCCTGGTATCGGTCAGCCATCGCAGCACCACCGATCAGCACCACACCGAGGTGCTGGAACTGACCGGTGGCGGAGCCTGGACACTGTCGCCGATCGAGCAAGGTACTTCGCTCGACAAACGGTCTTGACCTGCAAATTCTCGATCGGGTCACCGTTTGACCTGAACTGAAACACGCGGCCTGCCGACTCGCTAGTGTGATGCCCACCACAACCATCGCACTGGCGAGTAGGGGCCCAGATGAGCGCATCAGACCTGATCACTTTTCCCCACGAGACCGGGGTCGATGTGTCGACGCTTCCGGCTGCGTTCCAGCAGACGGTCACCGTGCGTCCCGACGCCGTGGCGATCCGCACCGTCGGCGGTGCCCAGACGATCACCTGGTCGCAGTACGCCACCCGGGTCGAGGCGATCGCCGGCGGACTCGCGGCCCTCGGCATCGGACGCGGTGACACCGTCGGCATCATGCTGACCAACCGGCCGGAGTTCCATCTGGTCGACGCTGCCGCGCTGCATCTCGGCGCGGTGCCGTTCTCGATCTACAACACCAGCGCCCCCGACCAGATCGAGCACCTGTTCGGCAACGCCGAGAACACACTGGTGATCACCGAACAGGTGTTCCTGCCGGTGATCACCGCGGCGAACACCGGTGTCACCCGGATCGTGGTCGTCGACGGCACGGCCGACGGCACGACCTCACTCGACGAGGTCGAACACACCGCTCCGCCTACGGGTTTCGACTTCACCGCGACGTGGCAGGCGGTGACCCCCGATGACCTGGCGACCCTGATCTACACCTCCGGGACCACCGGGCCACCGAAGGGCGTCGAGATCACCCACCGCAACATCGTCGCCGAGATGGCCGCGCTGGCGGAGAAGGTCGACGTGGGGTTCGACGACCGCGCGATCTCCTATCTGCCGGCCGCCCACATCGCCGACCGGGTGTCGTCGCATGCCGCGAACATGATGCGCGGCATGCAGATCACCACGGTCCCGGACCCTCGCGAGATCGCCGCGGCTCTGCCCGAGGTGCACCCGACGTTCTTCTTCGGGGTTCCACGGGTGTGGCAGAAGATCCGGGCCGGCATCGAGGCGAAGCTCGCCGAGGAGTCCAGTCCGGTCAAGCGAACGCTCGCCGGTTGGGCCTTCGGCGCGGGAGCCGCCGTTGCCCGGGCACAGATCGAGGGCACCGGGGTGGGCGTCCTCGGCAGGGCCCAGCACGGCCTCGCCGACCGGCTGGTGCTGCACAAGGTGCGCGCCGCGCTCGGCCTGGACCAGGTGAAGTTCGCCGGCTCGGGAGCCGCGGCGATCCCGCCGGAGGTGCTGACGTTCTTCCTGGGCCTGGGAATCCCGATCCTCGAGGTGTGGGGGATGTCGGAGACCACCGGTGTGTCGACGATGACCACGCCCGACAACCTCAAGATAGGCACCGTCGGCCCACCGATACGTGGCATGGAGGTCAGGCTCGCCGAGGACGGAGAGCTGCTCGTCCGCGGCCCCGTGGTGATGCGCGGCTACCGCAAACAACCCGAGAAGACGGCCGAGACGATCGATGCCGATGGCTGGTTGTCGACCGGCGACATCGCGAAGATCGATGACGACGGCAACGTGACCATCGTCGACCGCAAGAAGGAACTCATCATCAACGAGTCCGGAAAGAACATGTCGCCCACCAACATCGAGAACGCGATGAAGGCGGCGTCGTCGTTGATCAGTCAGGTGGCCGCGATCGGCGACGCGAAGCCGTACGTCTCCGCTCTGGTGGTCCTCGACCCGGAGGTCGCGGCGGCGCGGGCCACCAAGTTGAATCTCCCGGGCGCAGAGCTCGCCGAGTTGTCCGTGCATCCCCAAGTCGTGGAGGAGGTCTCGACCGCGATCCGTACCGCCAACGGAAAGCTGTCCCGGGTGGAACAGGTCAAACGTTTCACCATCGTCCCCGCGGCCTGGGAGCCGGGCGGTGACGAGCTGACCCCGACGATGAAACTGCGCCGTACTCCGATCGCCACGAAGTACGCGACCGAGATCGGTGCTCTGTACGCAACGCAGCCCGGCGACACAGTGGTGGATCTGCGGTCATGACCGCCGGGAACCCGGACACCGGGAGCCGGGATGCGGCCGACGATCGTGAACTCGGTCCGGTCGACTACATCGTCGTGGAGTGGGCGGGCAAGCAGCCCACGGGTGAGGCGTTGCCCTACCTGATGGACCTGGTCGACCGGGGCATCGTGCGGATCATCGACATCGCCTTCGTCACCAAGGGGGCCGACGGAACGGTTGCCGAGATCGAGATCAGCGAACTGGGCGTGGAGTTCGCGATCTTCGACGGCGCGTCGACGTCGATCCTCGACCACGCCGACATCGCCGAAGCGGCGTCCGTGCTCGAACCCGGTTCCAGCGCAGCCGTTCTCGTGTGGGAGAACCTGTGGGCCGCGCCATTCGCCACGGCGGTGCGCAACAATGGTGGGCGTCTCGTCGCGTCGGGCCGGATCCCGGTCGAAGCGCTACTCGAAACCCTCGACGCGGTCGAGGAATCATGAAGGGACATACGTCATGCCAGGACTGATCCGCGGCGTCGCCCGCACGGCGGTCATCTCCGGTACCGCGACCGCGGTGAGCAACCGGGTGTCCCGACGCCAGGCGAGCCGATGGGCGCAACAGGGGACCGTGACCCAACAGGATCCGCGTGCGCAGCAGTATCCCGAACCCCAGTACGCGCCGACCCCGCAGCCTCAGGCGGCGCCGGCCGCCCCGCCGAGCGCGGTCGACACGATCTCGGCGCTCAAGGAACTCGGCGCGCTCTACCAGCAGGGCATCCTCACCGAGGCCGAGTTCGCCGCGCAGAAGGCCAAGATCCTCGGGAGCTGAGGAGCGGTCAGGACTCGATGGTGAGATCGTCTGCGCCGTAGAGGTTCTCGAGTTCGTCCTGACGCGAGGTGTCCTTGAGCGCCACGCCCGAGCGGCCGAGTTTGCGGGCGCCGTCGACGAGGGCTGCGGTGATCCGCGCGGCGACGTCGTACTGCAGTCCGTCCGGTGGGTGGATGTTGGAGATGCAGTTGCGGTCGGCGTCGGTGCGTCCCGGCCGGGGTAGATGGGTCAGGTAGATACCGAGGCTGTCGGCGACCGAGAGTCCGGGTCGCTCACCGATGATCACGATGAGCGTGGTGACGCCGAGCGCCTCGCCGATGTGGTCGCCGAGTGCAACGCGCGCCTGCGTGGCGATCACCGGCGGAGCGACCGAGTAACGGCCGTCGAACGCATCGAGTAGTGCGGCCACCAGCCCGTGGCCGTGGTCGACGACCGCGCGGGGGGACAGGCCGTCGGCGATGACGATCCCGATGTCGGCGCCGGATTCGGTGAGTTGGGAGAGGTCTTCGGGTATCCGGCCGAGGTCGGGTCGGCGTAGGTACTGGCCGCGATCGGCTGCCCGGCTCGTCACGGTGACCGGGGTGCCGACGCCGAGATCGGCGAGGGTGTCGGTGATCGCGGCTGGGTCGAGGGGCTGGTGTACGGCGTCCCGTGCGGCGGCGTGTGCCGCCTGGAACTCCAGCACGCGACGTGATGGCAGCGAGTTGCCCGCACGTCCCAGCCCGATGCGCGCCTGGGTGGTTCGGCGCATCGATGCCCAGGCGTCGGTGCCGGTGGGATCGGCGGAGTGTTCCGGTGTGCTCATCGGCCTGCCGCCAACGGCAGGAGCGGGGAGGTGGCCGGATCGACCGGAAGGATCCGGCCGTCGGTGTCGGAGATGCCGAGTCGGGTCAGCCACGCTTCGAATTCCGGGGCGGGGCGCAGCCGGAGTGCCTGGCGGACGTAGAGCGCGTCGTGGAAGGCCAGGCTCTGGTAGCCGAGCATCACGTCGTCGGCGCCGGGCACGGCGATGACGAAGGCGGCGCCGGCGGCGCCGAGCAGGGTGAGCAGAGTGTCCATGTCGTCCTGGTCGGCCTCGGCATGGTTGGTGTAGCAGACGTCGACGCCCATCGGGAGCCCGAGGAGCTTGCCGCAGAAGTGGTCTTCGAGTCCGGCGCGGATGATCTGCTTGCCGTCGTAGAGGTATTCGGGGCCGATGAATCCGACGACGGTGTTGATCAGGAACGGATCCAGTGCGCGGGCGACCGCGTAGGCCCTCGTTTCGAGGGTCTGCTGATCGACGGGTTTGCCGCCGGTGCCGAGGTGGGCGCCTGCGGACAACGCCGATCCCTGACCGGTTTCCAGGTACATGACGTTGTCGCCGACCGTGCCGCGGTGCAGGGACCGGCCGGCGTCGTTGGCCTCCTGCAGGATCGACAGGTTCACGCCGAATCCCGTGTTGGCTCCCTCGGTCCCGGCGATCGACTGGAACACCAGGTCCACGGGGACGCCCTGGCCGATGAGGTCGATGGTGGTGGTGACGTGGGAGAGCACGCAGGACTGCATGGGGATCTCGAACCGGCGGCGGATGTCGTCGAGCATGTGGAGCAGGTCGGCGGTTGCCTGTGGTGAGTCCGATGCCGGGTTGATCCCGATCACCGCATCGCCGCATCCCATCAGCAGTCCGTCGAGGGTGGCGGCGGCGATTCCGCGCGGATCGTCGGTGGGGTGGTTGGGTTGCAGGCGGGTGGCGATCCGGCCCGGGAGTCCGATCGTGGTGCGGAAGGCCGAGGTCACCCGGATGGCCGATGCCACCAGGATGAGGTCCTGGTTGCGCATGATCTTCGATGTGGCGGCGGCCATCTCGGGTGTGACGGCGGGGGAGATGCGGGCGATGCGTTCGGCGGCGTCGGGACGGGTGGAGATCTCGAGCAACCAGTCGCGGAACCCGCCGACGGTCAGGTGGGAGATCTCGGCGAAGGCCGCGCGATCGTGGGTGTCGATGATGAGGCGGGTGACCTCGTCCGATTCGTAGGGGACCAGCAGATCGTCGAGAAACGTCGACAGGGGCACGTCGGCCAATTGCCATGCCGCGGCGGCGCGTTCGGCGTCGGATATCGCGGCGCAGCCGGCCAGTTCGTCACCGGAGCGGCGGGGGGTGGCCTTCGCCATGAGTTCGACGAGGCCGTCGAACTCATGGGTCGTGCCGGAGATGGTCTGGGTGAATCTCATGGTCCGTAGAAGTCTAGGTTAGGCGGACCGGCCGCGCACGGCGAACGAACTGCCCGGACAGCCACCTGTCGGGGAGTGACCCTTGACACACTTCTTCCGATGAATGTACGTTCACTCATATCACCACAGCAGTTCACAGCATTGCTCTGGGAGATCGAGAAACAGCCGTTGACCACTGCAGACGCCCGCATACGGATGCACCCCGGGCGATTCCCCACCACAAGGAGTGAGCAGGATGGATTACGAAGACATCGACTACACGGTCGAGGGGCCCACCGCGATCATCACGATGAACCGGTCGCAGAGGTACAACGCCTTCCGGGCCAAGACCGTGGAGGAGATGATCAACGCCTTTCGTCGCGCCTGGGCCGACGCCGGCGTTCAGGTGGTGATCCTCACCGGAGCCGGTGAGAAGGCGTTCTGCACCGGTGGTGATGTCAAGCAGCGTGCGGAGACCGGCGACTACGGCCCCAGCGAGAGCGGCATGTTCGAGATCGGCAACCTGCACAAGACGATTCGCGACATCCCGAAACCGGTCATCGCCGCGGTCAACGGACTCGCCATCGGCGGCGGACATGTCCTGCACGTACTGTGCGACCTCACCATCGCCGCCGACACGGCGCGCTTCGGTCAGTCCGGACCCAAGGTCGGCTCCTTCGACGCCGGCTTCGGCTCGGCGTTCCTGGCCCGCGTCGTGGGGGAGAAACGGGCCCGCGAGATCTGGTACCTGTGCCGCCAATACGACGCCGAGACCGCCGAACGGTGGGGCCTGGTGAACTGGGTCGTCCCGGCCGCCGACCTGCTCGACGAAGCGAAGAAGATCGCCGCCGAGATCGCCGAGAAGTCGCCCACCACCCTGCGCTTCCTGAAGCAGAGCTTCAATGCGGACACCGATCATCAGGCCGGTCTCTCCAACCTCGCGATGAGTGCGCTGGACCTCTTCACCCATCACACCGAGGAGGGGGCCGAGGGGGCGCGGGCCTTCGCCGAGAAGCGCAGGCCCGAGTTCAACAAGTTCGCCGCCATCTGATCGGCGAGAGAGGACACCGAAACCGATGAGCTCCAACAGTATTGCCGTCGTCACCGGGGCCGGATCGGGTATCGGCAAGGCCATCGCCCTGGGCTTCGCGGCTCAGGGGATCACGGTGATCGCCGCCGATCTCGACCTCGACGCCGCCAAACGCACCGCCGAGGGCACCACGTCGATCGTGCCGATGGTCGTCGACGTGGCAGACCGTGCGATGGTCGACGAACTCCGGGACGCCGTCACCGGGGAGGTGGGCGTCCCCGACATCCTGGTCAACGCTGCCGGCTGGGACCGAACAGATCAGTTCCTCAACGCCACAACCGAATTCGCCGAGAAGGTGGTGGCGATCAATTACCTCGGTCCGGTTCACACGGCCAGCGCGTTCCTGCCCGGCATGGTCGAGGCGTCGAAAGCCGACGGCTGGCAGGGCGGCCGCGTCATCAACCTCGCTTCCGACGCAGGTCGGGTCGGGTCGGCCGGCGAGTCGATCTACGCCGGAGCGAAAGGTGGCGTCATCGCCCTCTCCAAGTCGCTCGCACGAGAGATGGCCCGATACCAGATCACCGTCAACGCGGTCTGCCCCGGACCCACCGACACCCCGTTGTTCCAGGCGCAGCCGGACAAACTGAAAGAGGCTCTCGTGAAGGCGATCCCGTTCCGTCGCCTCGCTCGCCCCGACGAGGTGGCCGCACCGGTCCTGTTCTTCGCCTCACCCGCGGCGTCGTTCATCACCGGTCAGGTGATCAGCGTCAGCGGCGGACTCACCATGGCCGGCTGACCGGCCCGCCACCCACACCCGGATCGACTCGACCACGCAGGGAACCGACATGGCATACGTCTACGACGCGCACGCGTACCGCAGTTTCTTCGAGAACGAGTTCACCTATCTGAACGGATTCCGCCGCAACGTCACCCGCTACGCCGGTGAGGTGGCGATGATCGACCCCCCGGCCGACCGGCAGTGGACCTACGCGGAACTCGGGTCGGCGGTGGATGCACTCGCGGCCGGTCTCGCCGGCCGCGGGGTGGCCGACGGTGATGTGGTGGGCTATCAGCTGCTGAACGGTCCGGAGTTCGCCCAGCTCTACCTGGCGACGCAGGCGGCGGGAGCGGTCGGTTCCCCGGTGAACTTCCGTCTCGCGGCGGGTGAGACCGCGGTCATCCTCGACATCAGCCGGCCGAAGGTCTATGTCTACGACACCGGCCTCGGTGCCATGGTCGGTGAGGCGATCTCGCGCGCCGATCACACACCGGAGCTGCTTGTCGGAGTCGGGGAGGGCGAACTCGTCAGCGGCGAAGCCGTTGCGGGCGCGGTGTCGATCCGCTTCGCCGACCTGCCCGTGGCCGGCGTTGTGCCGCCGACGGTTTCGCGGGGCGTCTTCGACGAGACCACCCGGCTGTACACCTCCGGGACGACCGGCATGCCCAAGGCGGTGCCGATGAACTCCGCCATCGAGATCTTCTCGGCGCACGACGTGATCATGCACTTCCCGCTGTCCCCGGACGACCGGACACTCAACATGACGCCGTGGTTCCACCGCGGCGGCCTCTACTGCGCAGGCCCCAATCCGTCGTTCTACCTGGGCTCCTCGGTCATCCCGATGCGCACTTTCGACGCGGAGCTGACCCTCGACTGGGTGGAGAGGTACCGGTTGACGTTCCTCATCGGTGCCCCGACCAACCTGGCGATGCTCGCCACCGCCCAGTCGGCCGACCCGCGCGACCTCTCGAGTCTGCGCGGCATCGTCACGATGGGCGCGCCGCTCGAACGGGAGGCCGCGCTGCGCTATCAGGAAGTGCTCACCCCGCGGATCTTCAACGGCTACGGCAGCACCGAGGGATTCTGGAACACCTTCCTCCGGCCCGACGACCTCCCCGAGCACGCCGGTACGGCCGGACGGGCCTGCATCGACGACGACGTCCGCGTCGTGCGGGTCCACGACGACGGACATCTGGCGAGCCCGGACGAGGTCGTCGCCCGCGACGGTGAGGAAGTCGGCGAGGTCATCATCCGATCGCCCAAATGCGCGGCCGCGTACTACGCCTCACCACAACAGGAGAAGGCCAAGTACAACGGCAGCTGGCTGCACATCGGCGATCTGGCCACCTGGGATGCCGGCGAGTTCGTCACCATCGTCGGCCGCAAGGACGACATGCTCCTGTCCGGCGGCGAGAACGTCCACCCGGTCCAGGTCGAGGAGGCGCTGAACGGGCATCCGGGCGTGGCGGATTCACTCGTGGTCGGGGTCCCAGACCAGCGGTGGGGAAGCCTCGTCGTCGCCTACATCCTGCCCGCCGACGGGGATGTGCCCACTCCGGAGGACCTGGACGCCTATTGCCGCGCGCATCCGATGCTGTCGAGTTTCAAACGTCCACGGGCCTACCGCATCGTCGAATCGCTACCCGTGTCGGCGACCGGGAAGAAGCTGCATTACAAGGCCACCGAATCCGCCGCGCGGGAGATGGCCGA
Source organism: Gordonia westfalica (assembly GCF_900105725.1). Taxonomy (NCBI): domain Bacteria; kingdom Bacillati; phylum Actinomycetota; class Actinomycetes; order Mycobacteriales; family Gordoniaceae; genus Gordonia; species Gordonia westfalica. The sequence continues at coordinate 1,688,703 of NZ_FNLM01000034.1, read as the reverse complement.
CGGCGAGTTCGTCGCGCCGGCCACCGACCGCGTCCACGGCTGACACACCCGAACGGAAGAAGCGATGTCCTCACTGACCCATGACCTCGAACACAAGCACTTCCGCGAGACGGTCAGACGCTTTGTGACCGAACAGATCACCCCCGCGCACGCCGACTGGGAGAACGCCGGGCAATGGGACCGCGGCCTCTTCGTCGACGCGGGTGAGAACGGACTGCTCGGCTTTCCCGTACCCGAACGGTTCGGCGGCCCCGGCGTCGACGACTTCCGGTACAACGCCATCCTGATCGACGAGGTGGCCCGCACCGGTGCAGCCGCCGAGGCCATCGCGTTCTCCCTGCAGAACGACGTGGTACTGCCGTACCTGACCGAGCTGACCACCGACGAGCAGAAGGCACGGTGGCTGCCCGGGGTCGTCGGCGGCGACACCGTGCTGGGTATCGCGATGACCGAACCCGGCGCGGGCAGTGACCTCACCGGCATTCGTACCTCCGCGGTCCGCGACGGCGACCACTACGTCGTCAACGGTGCGAAGACGTTCATCTCCAACGGACGCAACGGCGACCTCTTCGTCGTCGCTACCCGGACAGGCCCCGACAAGCACAAGGGGCTCACCCTTTTCGTCGTCGAGGCGGACACTCCCGGCTTCGTCCGAGGGCGCAAGCTCGACAAGATCGGCCTGCACGCACAGGACACCAGCGAGCTGTCCTTCGAAGACATGCGCGTTCCCGCGGCCAATCGGCTGGGTGAGGAGGGGCAGGGCTTCTATCAGCTCGTCCGCAACCTCCCGCAGGAGCGGTTGTCGCTGGCCATCGGTGCGGTCGCGGCCGCCGAGGGCACCTTCGCGCGCACGCTGGAGTACGTGCGGGAGCGCACCGCATTCGGATCGCCGATCTCGTCGTTCCAGAACACCCAGTTCGTCGCCGCCGAACTGGCGACCGAACTCGACATCGCCCGTACGTTCCTCGACGACTGCATCGCCGAACACGTCGCCGGTGAGTTGACGCCGGCGCGGGCCGCGAAACTCAAGTGGTGGGCCACCGAACTGCAGGTACGCACCGCCGACCGGTGCCTGCAACTGCACGGTGGTTATGGATACATGCGTGAGTATCCGGTGTCGCGGGCGTTCGTCGACGCCCGGATCCAGACCATCTACGGCGGCACCACCGAGATCATGAAGACGATCGTCGCCAAGGACCTCGGTCTGTAGGACTTGTACAGTGTGTGAACGCTGATTCAGCGGACCGGGTCATCCCGGTGGTCGGAATCGGTGGTCACGAGCGGATCAGAAGGAAGTACAGCGATGGCGAAACCCGCGACAGCGAGGTCGTCGGCCGACCTGGCCGTCGAGGAGGCGGTGCGCGCGGTGCGTATCTCCACCCGCCGCCGTCAGCTTCTCGACGCGGCCGTGAAGGTCATGGAGCGCACCGGCTTTCACCAGATGTCGATGCAGGCCCTGGCCGAGGAGGCTCAGGTCAGCGTCGGCTTGTTCTACAAGTACTTCGGTGGCAAGGAAGAGATCCTGCTGGCCGCGATCGTCGACATCCTCGAAGCCTTCCGCGATCAGCTGCAGCCGGCCATGGACCGCGCCGGTGACGACCCCGTCGAACAGCTGATCGCCGGTTTCCGTCAGTACGCGACGATCGTCGACGAGAACCGCGACGCCGTCGTGCTGACCTATCGGGAGAGTCGCACGCTCGACGCCGCGGGCCGGGAGCGGATCAAGGAGCTCGAGGTCGAGACCTCCGCGCCGATGCGGGCGGCGGTCACCGCCGGTGTCGAGGCCGGGCTCATCGCCGACGTCGACGCCGACCTGGTGGTCTTCGACCTCATGATGCTCGCGCACGGGTGGGCGCTCAAACACTGGCATTTCGCCCCCGGATACGACCTCGACGCGTACGTCTCGGCCCAGCTCCGGTTCGCACTGCAGTCCCTCGTCGTCGAGGACGCCCTACCGAAGTACCTCGCCCGACTCTGAGTTGGCTCCCGATCCCGCCTGTGCGCCGAGCGCCCGCGCATAGCTGCCCATCGCGCGACCCGCGGCGAGGAGGGGATCGGTGGAACGCTGGGTCCGGGCAACGATGAACGCGCCCTCGAGTGCCGAGACCACCGCGGACATCAACGAGCGGGCATCGGCAGGGGCGAGGCCGCGCGCGGCGAACAGTCCGGTGCCGGCGTCGATCCACGAGGATATGACCTCGGCGGCGACTTCTCGCAGGGCGGGTTCGGCATCGGCGATCTCGCCGGCGACGGTCCCGACGGGACACATGTTCAGCCAGCCGCCCTGCTCGATGGTCTCCGCCGCGGCGACGAACGCCGCCTCGATCCCCTCCGCGGGATCGTCGTAGGGGGCCAGGAGCATGCCGACCAGCTCGCCGTAGGCGGCGCCCGATTGTCGTAGAGCGGCGGCCGCGACGTCGCGCTTGCCGCCGGCGAAGTGGTGGTAGATCGATCCGATGGGGGCGTCGGCTGCTTCGACGACCTGTTTGATGCCGGTCGCCGCGTACCCCTGCCGGCGCAGGAGCTCGGCCATCGCCACGGCGATGCGTTCATCGGTCTTCACCCTGGCCATTCTAGAGCAACTATTCTAGAGTGATCGTTCTAGAGGCTGTCCGGTCTCGTGTCGAGGTGAGGAGCGAGTGGCATGACCGAGCTCAACCGGGTGGGGAGCGCCGAGGCGGGCGCCCTGAAACGAATCGAGACGCCGGCCGGCACTGTCGAGTATGCGGAGGACGGAGCGGGGCCGCCCGTGGTCCTCCTGCATGGACTGCTCATGGACCACACGGTGTGGGATGACGTGATCCCATTGCTGCCGAAGGGGTTTCGCTACATCCGGCCCGTGCTGCCGCTCGGGTCGCACCGCGTCCCGCTGCACGACGACGCGGATCTGTCGATGGACGGGATGGTGGGGCTGGTCGCCGACGTGCTCGACGCCCTCGATCTGCGTGACGTGACCCTCGTGCACTCCGATTGGGGCGGTTCACTGTTCCTGACCGCTCTCGGCCGTGACCAACGCGTCGCGCGGATGGTGATCCTCCCGTGCGAGGCCTTCGAGAACTTCCCGCCGGGCCTGCCCGGCAAGATGGCGACCCTGGCCGTACGGCTACCGGGAGGTATCACCCTCGCGGCCCGTCAACTGCGGATCGGCTGGTTGCGGCGACTGCCGATGCTCTGGGGGTGGATGATCAACCGGCCCGTCGACAACGAGCGGATGCGCCGGTGGACCGACCCGGTTCTCAACGATCCACGCATCCGGCGTGATGTCACCAAGTACGCCACCACGTCTTTCGATTCCGCCGAACTCATCCGAAAGACCGAGGCGCTCAGGGATTTCGATGGGGAGGTGCTCGTCCTGTGGTCGCCCGACAACAAGGTGATGCCGCCGGCCCACGGTCCTCGCCTCGCCGAGTTGACACCGCGTGGCCGTTACGCCGAGATCCCCGGCGCGGCGGTGCTGTCGATGCTCGACGAGCCTGCGGCCGTCGCCCGCGAGATCGGTGGGTTCCTCACTGCCGCAGCGTCCCGCGGGTAGTCATTCCGGCGGCGAGGGGTCAGGGACCTTCGATCTTGAAGCCCACCTTCAGCGTGACCTGGAAGTGTGCGATCTGGCCGTCCTCGATGTGGCCGCGGGTTTCGGTCACCTCGAACCAGTCGAGATGATTGACCGTCTGCGACGCACGGGCGATGGCGTTCCGGATCGCCTCGTCGGTGCCGGACTTGGCCGAACCGACCACTTCGATGACCCGATACACGTTGTCGGACAAGGCTGCTCCCTCCATTGGTGCCGGTCCGGTCGCCTCGTGGGTGGCCGGTCCGCCTCACGGGTGACCTCGTTTCTGTCTACCCCTAAGATGCGGGGAATGAACACCGAATCGGCAAACCGTGATCCCGACGCGCGGTGTCCATGTCTGTCCGGCCATCCGTTCGGCGAATGCTGCGGTCCCGTCCTCGCCGGTGAGCGCGCCGCACCGACCGCCGAAGCGCTGATGCGATCACGCTTCACCGCTTTCGCCCTCGGCGATCGCAACCACCTGCTGCTCAGCTGGCACCCCGACACCCGTCCCGACGATCTCGAACTCGACGAGGACATGCGCTGGTACCGCCTCGACGTCGAGTCGACGAACGGTGGATCGCCGTTCGACACCGACGGGGAGGTCACCTTCACCGCCTACTACCGGCACGGGTCCGAGAAGGGCTCGCTGCACGAGCGGAGCCGTTTCTCGCGCCACGACGGCCGGTGGGTCTACCTCGACGGGGTCGTGTCCTGATCCCGTCGGTGTCGGTACCGGTGCGGACTCAGGCGTCCGTGTAGTCCCAGAACTGAAGCCAGGTGACACTCGCGAAGAGTGCCAGGCAGGCCGCATAGATCGCCAGGATCGTCACGGCACCGGCGAGGTTGCTGCGCCAGCCACCCCCGTCGACCGGATCGAGCCAGCGGCGGAACGGCTTGGCGGCCCAGTGCATCAGCCACCACTGCATCAGCCCCACGCTGCACACCTGACTCAGCCACAACGCCAACCAGGGTTGGGCACCGAGCCGGTCGAGGACCGGACCGAGGAAACGGGACAGGATCATCACGGTCGGGTAGAGCACCAACAGGACCATCATCGCCGACTTCCAGTTCGGCGTCTGCCTGACCCGGCCGTGGTCGGTCCGCACGGTGGTGCCGAAAGCGGTTGTCGCCGACATCGTCTCGAAGTCGTGGGTGAGACTCGAGCGCAGTTCGGCGAGCGCCTCTCCGCGTTCACGCGACGACACCCACGCCGCAAGTTGTCGCTCGGTACGGAATCTCAGCACCGACATGGCGGTCCCCGCATGCTCGTCGACGAACAGCGTCGTGCCCTCGTAGCCGCTGAACCCGCTCGCCGCCTGCGTCAGCTCCTGCTCCGCGGCGATGAAATCGCCGGACTTGCCCGCGACGATGTCGTGACGGAAGGCGCCCACGCCGGGCGGAGGAGCCTGGCCGTCGACGAGCTCGACCGGCGGCGCCGACGGCAGATGCCCGAGATCGCGACCGGCCCGCATGATCTCGGCACACCGAGGGCCGTCGATCCAGGCATCGCAGGCCTCCTCGTCGACGAAGGTCACCGCGACCGCCGGTTCGAACCGGCCGTCGACGAGCGTCGAGATCTGGGCGTCGACGCACCCATCCGCGTCGGCCGCCGACGCGACGAGGGTCGAGGCCCAGTCGGCGAACCCCGCTGCGCTGACGGGATGGAACACCGACACGGTTGTGATCATGGTGTCTCCGACGGTGACGTGATCATGGCCTCAGACGACGATCCGTCGGCCCTGCACGTACACCTCGGCGATCGAGGACTCGCGTATCCCCATGAGCAGCGCGAACAGTGTCTGGTCGCGGGCGAGATCGGGATCCTCGGAGCGCACGGCGTTCTGGAGCACGGGTTCGAGCGCGTCGGCGGGTTCGATGACGAGGAAGTCGGCCTCCTTGCCCACGTCGAGGTTGCCGAACCGCTCCTCCATGTCGAGGGCGCGGGCGCCGCCCAGAGTTCCGATGAACAACATCTCGGCCGGGTGCATCGACACCCCGGCATCGCCCGGTTCGGTGATGTGCTGCTTGAACGCGTCGCCGAGCACCCGGGGGATGAGCCACTCGTCGCCGCCGCCGAAGTCGGTGCCCGCCGAGATGTTCACCCCTGCCTCGACCGTGCGCTTCCACGGCATCGTGCCCGAACCGAGGAACAACTGCGAGACCGGACAGTGCGAGATCGAGGTCCCGGTCTCGGCCATCCGGGCCAGCTCGGAGTCCTGGCAGTGCACCGCGTGCGCGAGGATGGTGCGCCGGCCGAGCAGGCTCGTGCCGCCGACCGACGAGCCGGGCAGGAATTTGCCGTCGTAGGTGTCGAGGTACGAGTCGACCTGGTAGACCTCTTTGGTCGTGTCGATCTCGCCGGTCCCGGGGCGGTTGTTCTCGTTGAGGTGGGTGTGCACATAGACGCCCCGGGACCGGTGTTCGTCGTAGAGCTCGCCGAGATTCCGCAGGGTCTCGGTGGTCACCGACAACGAGAATCGCGGCACGATCGCGACGTGGACGAGTGCGGTCGCGGGGTCGCCGGTGCCGGCGGCATGCCATTTCTCGATCTCGGCCTTCGTCAGGCGGATCGCCTCCTCCTCGGAGGTCAGCAGCGGCGTGGCCGAGTCACCGCCGACGGTTTGGATACCGCGACCGGACACGATGCGGAGTCCCGCCTTCAGTGTCTCGGCGAACAGCGAGTCCTGCGCGTGGGGAAAGGCGGAGCCGAACACCATCATCGCGGTCGTGCCGGCGGCGACGCGACGTCTCGTGAACTCGACGGCAGCGGCCTGGGCGAAGTCGGGATCGGCGAACCTCGCTTCCGACGGGAAGATGCACAGGTTCAGCCATTCCAGGAGTTGTCCGCCGCCATAGGAGTCACCGGCATATGTCTGGGGGAAGTGGATGTGGGTGTCGACGAAGCCGGGGAGCAGATAACCGCCCGGGTGTTCATGCGGTTCCGCCGTGGCGAACTCGTCGGGAAGCGCCGACCGCTCACCCGAGTATCTGATCGTCCCGTCACCCCCGATCACGAGGGCGCCGTCGGGGATCGACACCAGGGCATCGGCTGCGCCGGTGACCGCGGGGCTGCCGGTCAGGTGAAAGATGTGGCCGAAGTGGACGTGATCGGTCATCGGTGCTCCTCAGGACTGGGGGGGAGAACAGGGGTGGCGGTGTACACGAGAACCGCGGGCTCGGCTGCGCCTACGGCGTATCCGAGGACAGCACCCATGGTCGTGTGCCGGGGGAGAGTCGGCGCGACCGCGAAATAGTGTGGCAATGCGTCGAGTTCGACGACGGCACGGTCGACGTGGACGGGCCCCTGCTCGTGTGTCCGCATGACCGCCTCGGTGACGACTCCGAATGACGGCGCACATCCACGGACCGCCCACCAGAGGTCGGCGTCGTCGCCGGTGCTGTCCTCGTACAGCCGCACGATCTCGCCGTCGGGGAGGATCAGCTCGACCTCCACGAGATGGTCGAGGGTCAGTCCGACGCTCCGCGTGAGATATCCGACGCCTCCGCGGGTGACCAGGCCGAGTCCGGCGAGTCCGACTATCCCCACCGGGATCACGCGTCCGCTGTCTGCGAGCGAGTCGAGGATCGAGCCCACGGTGGCGCCGCCCTGGGTCTCGACGAGGGTTCCACACGGCCGAGCGTGCGAGAGGTGGGAGGAGAGGTCGAGGAGGACGGCGCCGTCGTCGACGCGCGGGGGTCGTCTACGCGAGGCGTCGGGAAAGAAGATGCGGGCCAACGAGTCCCGGTAACCGGCGGAGTCCGGACGATGGACCCGGTGGGGCAACGCGGCCTCGAGCGCAGCGGCGATACCGTGGTCAAGCGTTGTCATCGGTTGTCCCGGTTGCTCGAGGTCGTCGTTGGCGTGGACGTCGAACAAGTATTAACACGACAAATCGGCATTGACGATGAATGGTCGGAAGTCGACCTCGATTCATCTCTGGAGACCACACCGGGGCCTCGAGGGCGCGCCGGCAGTTCAGGTGGCCGAGTGCGCCGCGATCCATTCGACGAGCGGCTTGGTGGCCCGCCAGTCCTTGCGGACGCGGTCTACGAGATCAGCGGTGTGGATGACCTCGTCGAAACCGTAGTCCTTGCCGACGAACAGCGACTTGTGCCGGAGCCATTCGATGCGTGGGTGGTCGGCGTCGTAGCCGCGGGGAGCGGTCTTCAGGCGTTGCCCGTCGACCTCCCAGCCCGCCTTGGTGAGCTTGCGGACGGTACGAACCAGCTCGGGGCCGTGCCGGTCGTGGTCGATGGCCTTGCGGATCTCGGCGAGGCGCGCGGGTGTCGCCTCGTAGAAACCGGCGCCGACCCGGACCCCGGGCGCGCCGATCTGGATGTAGTAGCCGGTCGCGGCCGACACTGCGACAAAAGCGCCCTGATGGGTCTTGTACGGCGTCTTGTCCTTGGAGAACCGGACGTCCCGGTACGGCCGGAACAGTTTGGCCGCGCCGAACTCGTCGGCCAGCGCATCGGTGAGTGCCGCCATCGGTTCGGCCACCGCCGTCTTGTAGGTCTCTTTGTGCTGCTCCCAGAAGTACTTCGAGTTGTCGATCTCGAGATCGTCGTAGAAGTCCAGCGCAGCCTCGGGGAAACCGGTGAAGCTCATGCCCTTCACCGTATCGCCGGTCATGGATTCGGGCGGCGGGGGTGTCGTTCGTCGATGTGCTCGGAGTACCCGCGCGTGGTGAACTCCTCACCATCCATCCGTACGCGGGCTCGGTAGCCGGAGATGTAGCCGCGGCCGATGGCGAAGCGCTGCGGGCAGTCGTAGGTGCCGACGACGGAGATCCCCTCGCAACCGAATTCGAAGATGCGTGGCAGCAGCCGTTCGTTGCCGTACGCGTCGACCGTGGGCGAGGTGTCCGTCTCGAGGATCCGGTGATAGCCCTCGTGGATCTTGTGGTCGGGTGTGCCGTCCATGGATCTGACGATCACGTTGGTCTCGACGATCGGTCGTCCCGCGGTACGTCACCTCGCCCTCGTAATGACCGACATGTCCGATGTGCTGGTAGACAGGCGATTTGACGAACCAGGTCGTCTCCGAGCGGCACGTCATCGACACCCGCGCCTCCAGCTCGTCCGCATGAATCCGGATCTCGAAATCCGGGTGTGTGCCGGTGATGGACGCCAGAGTGCCGAATTCGGCGCGGTCGGAGGCGAATCGGCCGTCGTGTCGTGCTGACAGCACCTGGCGTGCGTAGGCGTTCTCGGCGCCGCTCGACGCCGACGCGACGACGATGTCCTGCGGGCCGTCGGGCGTGGATTCGCGGGCGGAGTCGAAGACCCGGAGTCCGGTCTTGCCGCTCATCACCATCAGACTCAGGTAGTTGTGCGGCGCCGGCAACGAGGGCAGCATCAGCCCGTGGTGACTCCACGCGAAGCGCGCCGGCAGCTCGGTGTGGTGGAGCAGGTTCAGGTCGTGGTCGAACGGCTTCACCGACGCACGGTGCCCGGCGTCGGTGAAACGGCGGGCAACCGCCAGGGCCGGCCGGAAAACGGCCGGAGGCCGCGAGCGGTACACGTGACGAGAGGCGCCGGTCACCGGTCCGCGGTCCGCGCGTGGTCGACGCGTCCGAACCCGACGACGCCTCCGTCGGACTTCCAGTCCAGGTCGTGTATTCGGATCTTCCGCATCTCGTTGCCCCCGACCGTCGTCGCCTCGTCACCGTCGACCCCGACCACGATGTTGGTGTGCTGGCCCAGCGCCGACGACCGGTCGTAGATCACGACGTCGCCCACGCGGGGCGTGTAATCGCCGCCGGGCTCGAAGCGGCCGGCGTCCTGGAAGTACTCCTGCAAGGTGAACACTCCCGGGATCCGCCAGTGACCCGAGTGGGGGTTGGCGAACGGGGTCCCGGCCTCGCGCATGATCCAGCTGACGAAGTTCGCGCACCACGGCTCGTCGACGCCTTCGGAGTAGAACGTGCCGGGGCGCTGCGCGGCGTGCTCGGCGCGCAGCAGATCGACGATCCGGTTCTGCGCCGGCGACAGTTGTGAGGCGTCGACCTGCGGAAACTCCGCGGTGTCCCAGGGCAGCCACCGCTCCGGAACGGCGCGCCACGCGACGATCCCGGTGCCCACGAGCAGGACCACGACGATCACGGTGGCCGCGACGAGCGTCGGGCGCCGTCGACTGCGGGTCGGCCGTTGTTCGAGGTCGTTCGCGGTTTCGGGTGTCATCCCGACGAGTGTAAGGACCGCGACGCCGGACGGGTGTCACGGTGATCGGCAGGGGTTGGCAGAATGACGGGGCTGACGGGCTCACCAACGGGTTGGAGGACGACATGGCGGACGATCCGGGGCGCGAGCCGATATTGCGTGCGGGGGACACCTGCCGGGAGATCGCGACCGCCGACCGTGTCGCCTGCATCGTCGACGCGGCGGACTACTTCCTGCATGCCAAGTCGGCATTGCTGCAGGCACGACGCCGGGTCGTCCTGATCGGCTGGGACGTGGACACACGGATCAGCCTCGACCCGCGGTCCGCCGACGGCGAGATCCCCGACCGACTCGGCGAGTTCCTCAAATGGCTCATCGCGAACCGGCCGGGCCTCGAGATCCACGTCCTGCGCTGGAGCACCGGCGCGTTCACCGGGATGTTGCGCGGCGTGGCGCCGCCGTTCGTCCAGGACCTCCTCACCGGCCGTCGCCTGCACTACCGCATCGACGCCGCGCACCCGGTGTCGGCCGCGCACCACCAGAAGATCGCGGTCATCGACGACCAGTTCGCGTTCTGCGGCGGTATCGACATGACGGTCGACCGCTGGGACACCTCGGAGCATCTGTCGCACAACGAGTACCGCCGCGATCCCGACGGCGAACCACACGGTCCGTGGCATGACGTGACGGTCGCGCTGGACGGGGATGCCGCTCGCGTCGTCGCCGGTGTCGCGGTGGACCGGTGGGAGGCGGCGACCGGTGAGCGACTGGCCCCCCTCGTCGACAACGAGGGCCCCGACATCTGGCCGGAGGATCTCGGGGTGATGTTCACCGACTGCGAGGTCGGGGTCGCCCGAACCATCCCGCACTACAACGACATCCCGGAGGTCGACGAGATCCGCCGCCTGTACCTGGCGGCGTTCGCGGCCGCCCGGCGCACGATCTACATCGAGAGCCAGTATCTGGCGGCCCGCGAGATCGCGGAGGCCCTCGCCGAGCGACTCGCCGAACCCGACGGCCCGGAGATCGTCGTGGTCCTCCCACGTCACGCCGACAGCCCGGTGGAGCGCCTCGCCATGGACGGCGCCCGCCACAAGCTGCTCAGGATGTTGTGGCGCGCCGACGTCCACGACCGCTTCCGTGCCTACCATCCGGTGACCGCGGAGGGCGACGAGATCTACGTGCATGCCAAGGTGCTCGTCGTCGACGACGTGCTGCTGCGCATCGGCTCATCCAATCTCAACAACCGGTCCCTCGGTTTCGACAGCGAATGCGACGTGGCGATCGAGGCGCGATGGGACGATCCCGACGACGCGGGAATCCGCGACACCATCTCGTCGATGCGGACCCGGCTGCTGTCCGAACACCTCGGTGTCGACGCGGAGGTGTTCGACGACGCTGTGCGGGAAGAGAATTCGCTGATCGGCGCGATCGGGTCGCTCACCTCGCCGGGGCGCACGCTCGAACTGTTCGACCGCGAGTCGACCGAGGACGAGGCGTCGATCATCGCCGAGAACGAACTGGTGGACCCGGAGGATGCGCGTACCCCGTTGGTGGAGAGGGTCTACCGCGGAGTGCTCCGGCGTGGGGTCGGAAAGAGGTTGCTGCGCTGAGATTCCGCCTCAGCTCCGCGACCGTGCCGCCTCGATGGCCGGTGCGATGATGTCGGCGAGGTCGGCGGCGACGTCGCGGTCGCCTTCCGGTGGCATCGCGACGTAGCTCAGCGCCATGCGGGTGATCGTGAGGGCGATGCGTTCGATGTCGGAGTCGGGCATCGACAGCCACGTCGACTCGCGGAACGCCTGGGACAGGCGGTCGCTCGCCGTCGCGATGATCGGCGCCACATCGGTGGTGATGAGCTTCATCAGATCCGGTTTCGCCTCACCGGAGAGCAGCGACGCGATGAGGGGGTCGGTGGCGACGCCGGTGAAGTACTCGCTGAACGCGGTGCGCAGTGCACCGGTGACGTCGTCGACGTGCTCGGCGAGCGAGTCGGCGACGTGACCGGCGAACCGGCTGGCCAGCCGGACGGCATAGCCCTGCGCGAGTCCGTACCGCGAGCCGAACTCGTTGTAGACCGTCTGCCGGCTGACACCGGTGGCGGAGGCGACATCCGACATCCGCACCGCCGACCAGTCCCGCTCCATCAGCAGGTCGTGCAATCCGTCGAGCAGGGAGTTCCGCAGCAGCGCCTTGCTGTCCTGGGCGTAGTTCCGCGTCGTCATCCCGCGGCGCCGACCGGCTCCAGGGTGTCCTCGATCTCGGTGCGGAGCGCACGTCCGGCGCCGCCGCGTCCCATGCAGACCGCGCCGACGAGACGATCGTCGTCGAAACAGCGGACGGTGGCGGCGAATCCGTCGGCGCAGGTGCCCGAGCCGGTTCTGGCGTCGACGTCCATGTCGAACCGGTTCGCCATCGCCGGCCATCCGACCATCTGGATGTTGCTGCTGTACTGCATCGACCACGCGAGCGGGACGCGCGGGATCGGGGTCGAGGGGCCCGTGGCGAGGCCGAGGTCGGCGGCGATGGTCATGGCCACCAGTTTGCCGTGCTCGGTCGCGGTCAGCCACTGCTCGGCCCGCATCGGCTCACCCGTCAGCGGATGAGGCCGCGCCGCTACGTCGCCGGCGGCATAGATCCCGGGTGTGGAGGTGCGCAGAGCTTCGTCGACGACGATGCCCGCAGGGCTCACCCGGAGTCCTGCCCCATCGGCGAGCGCGGTGTCGGGTTGCATCCCGATGGCGCCGATCACGGTCCCGGTCACACGGGTGCCGTCGGACAGCGTCACCGCGCCGGCGTCGGCGGCGGTGATCCGGGCGTCGGTGACGATCTGCACGCCGCGATCGCGGTGAAGTGTGGCGACGGCTTCCGCGACGGTGTCCGGGACGACGCGGGACAGCAACGAGCCTGCGGCCTCGAGGACGGTGATCTGCCCGGTGGAGCCCGCACGCTGCTCGGATGACGCCACTGCGGCGGCGATCTCCAGGCCGATCAGTCCGCCGCCGACGATGACCACCGGACCCGAGTCGATCCGGGCACGGGCACGGTCGATGTCGTGGCGGGTGCGCAGGGACAACAGATCCGACGATGCGCCGGGCAGGTGACGCGCCGTGCCGCCGGTCGCGAGGACGAGCGCGTCATAGCCGACCACCGAACCGTCGGCGAGCTCAACGGTTCTGGATGCGGCGTCGACGCCGGTGACCCGGACGGACGACACGATCCGGATGCCGCGCTCGTCCCAGTATCCCGGTGGCCGCAGTGTGATCTTGGCGTCGGACAGGTCGCCGTCGAGGATGCCCTTGCTGAGCGCGGTACGGCGGTAGGGGAGGTGGGGTTCCTCGCCGAAGACGGTGATGCTGCCGTCGAAGCCGTTGGCGCGCAGCGTTTCCGCGGCAGTGATACCAGCGACCCCCGTCCCGACGATCACCACCGATGACCCGGGCCGACCGTCGGGAACGGAATTCACGGGCGGGCCACCTCGATCATCTCGAAGTCGGCCTTGGCGGCACCGCAGTCGGGGCAGCTCCAGTCGTCGGGGATGTCGGCCCAGCGGGTGCCGGGCTCGATGCCGTCCTCCGGCCAACCGAGCTCTTCGTCGTACTCGAATCCGCAGACCTCGCAGCGGAACAGCTTGAAATTCATGGTCTTACGCTCCTCGAGTGGATGTGGGCCCGCCCGCTTCGCTCCCGGCGCGCTCGAAATCGATCTTCTCGCGGACGCCGCAGTCGGGGCATGCCCAGTCATCGGGGATGTCGGCCCAGGCGGTGCCGGCCGGGAAGCCTTCGCGGGGTGCGCCGGTCGCCTCGTCGTAGACGAAATCGCAGACCGGACAACGGTAGGCGCTCATCGGTTGTCGTCCTTCCCGGCGACGCCGTGCGCAGCGAGGATGCGTTCACGACGATGCGGCGCGACGTTGACGAGTTCGATGTCGCCGTCGTAGTGGTCCAGAACCCTCTTGTCCATGACCGCACGCCAGATGGGCGGGAAGTACGCGAGCGTGATCATGCTGGCATATCCGCTCGGCAGGTTCGGCGCGCCGTCGAAGCTACGCAGGGTCTGATAGCGCCGAGTGGGGTTGGCGTGGTGATCACTGTGTCGCTGAAGGTGATACAGGAAGATGTTCGTGCAGATGTGATCGGAGTTCCAGCTGTGCTCCGGGGTGCAGCGCTCGTAGCGTCCGGTCTTGGTCTTCTGGCGCATCAGGCCGTAGTGCTCGAGGTAGTTGACGGTCTCGAGCAGCGAGAACCCGTAGACGGCCTGGATGACGAGGAACGGCAGGACCTGCCAGCCGAACACGGCGGCGAGCACACCCCACAACGCGATCGACATCGCCCACGCGTTGAGGACGTCGTTGCTCGGGTGCCAGAACGGCTTGCCCGCACGGTCGAGGCGCTTGCGCTCCAACTCGATCGACGACTTCAGGCTGCCCCACACGCTGCGCGGCAGGAATCGCCAGAAGGTCTCACCGAAGCGCGAGCTCGCCGGGTCCTCGGGGGTGGCGACGCGGACGTGATGCCCGCGGTTGTGCTCGATGTAGAAGTGCCCGTAGAAGGTCTGCGCGAGCGTGATCTTCGAGAGCCAGCGCTCGAGATCGTCCTTCTTGTGACCGAGTTCGTGAGCGGTGTTGATGCCGATTCCGCCCATGACGCCGATGGACAGTGCGAGACCGATCTTGGAGACGAGGCCCAGACCGCCGTCGATGCCGAGCCAGCTGAGGTCGTCGGCGGTCCAGAGGTAGCAGGCCACCACGAGGCTGGCGATCTGGAACGGGATGTAGATGTAGGTGCAGTAGCGGTAGTACTTGTCGTTCTCCAGCTGCTCCATCAGCTCCTCGGGCGGATTCGAGCCGTCGGGTCCGAAGAAGACATCGAGGATCGGCAGCAGGACATAGACCAGCATCGGGCCGATCCACCACCAGGCCGGCGACACTGCGTCGAGACCGTGGCCGATCGCGTTGAAGGCGGCGACGAGCGCCATCGCCAGAAAGACCGACGTCGGCGGGATGAGGCCGAGCAGCCAGAGATGGCGCTTCTTGTCGCGCCATTCCAGCGGCGGGGTATCAGGGGCGGATTCGAGCGGTGCGGTACTCATGCACGCTCCTCTCACGAGGGGGACTGTGACTTGCCGCACTCGACACTAACCGAGACAATGTACGTTGTCTAGACAAATCGGGTGGTTTGTAAAGTAAATTTCGGCAAAGAAGATCCCTCGCGCGTTTCTGTCGGGGGAGGGCGCGAGGGATCTTCTTGGGGAACTCCGGCGCGGCTGGGGGAGGGCCACATCCGGAATCGAGGGGTTCTACCCCTCTGTCATGGGGTGTTGATCCAGTTCAGGATCGCCTGGGCGGTAGCCGGATCGCCGTTGCCGATACCGATCACCGCACCGATGGCGGCGCCGACGCCGGCGCCCCAGATGCATCCGACGATGACCAGGCAGCCGATGATCAGGCCGGCGAGCGCGCCGATCGCCGTGGTCACGTTGCCGCCGCGGTTCCAACCGTTGTTGATGTGCCAGACCATCTTCTGGAACGCCTGATCCTTCTTCGCCGACACGGGGCGGACTCCGGCAGCGATCGCGGCCCGGACTTCCGGCGTGAGGATCGGGGTGAAGGTTGCCGAGGTGCGATCTGCGCCGACCTGTGCGCGCATCGGCACGATCGCCCCGCTGAGAGGCAGGGTCAGCGCGACGCGCTCGAGGATTCGGCCGTTGCGATCGACCACGTGGAGTCCGTCGTCGGCGGAGACGAAGGTGGCGTTCCTCAGGGTGGAGGTGATCGACGCGCCGTCGGCAGACGCCACCGACAGATGCGACGGTGTCGCCGGGGCGGGCGCTCCGTGGGCGGTACCGAAGGAGATCGCGAGCATCGCGATGGCCGATGCGGTGATGCTGAGGATGCGGAAGCGCTTCATCGGTGGGTCTCCACTTCGTCTGCTTAGGTGTCGCGCCGTCGTCACGCCGTCGTCTGTCGTGTCGGGGGCTTTGTCGGGTTCAAGCGGTGCGATTGTTGCATCGGCCCGAGCGCTCGTGTGTCGTGTCCGAATTCATTGGTATGAACGGATGACACTCGGCTCCGAGGGATCTCCCATGCGGAGTGCTGTGGGAACTGCTGGATTCGCAGCTCCGGGCCCGGGTCGGCGGTCGATCGGGATCGGCTGACTCGAGTTCATCGCTGGTAGCCGCGTCGTACGATGGGCGAGTGGGTTTCGTCGTCCCGCCCGAGGCGTACGGACGCTTCATGGGCCGTTACGCCGACCCTCTCGCCCGAGTCTTCGCGACTTTCGCGGGGGTCGGTGCGGACGCGGATGTCCTCGACGTCGGGTGCGGGCCCGGGGCGCTGGCCGCTGACGTGCTGCAATCGGGTGCTGCCGTCACCGCGATCGACCCGTGCCGCCGTTCGTCGACGCATTCCGTGAACGATTCCCGGACGTCGACGTCAGTCGCGGGACGGCTGAGGAATTGCCCTATGAGGCAGACCGATTCACGCATGCACTCGCGCAACTGGTCGTCCACTTCATGACCGACCCCGTCCGCGGACTCACGCAGATGGCGCGGGTGACCCGGCCGGGCGGGACCGTCGCGGCCTGCGTGTGGGACGGTCCCACCGGTGCGCTCGCCCCGTTCTGGGATGCCGTGCACGTTCTCGACCCCGACGCCCAGGATGAGGCGCTGCTCTCCGGTGCGCATCGCGGTCATCTCACCCAGCTGTTCGGGGCGGCCGGACTGCGCGGCGTCGTCGAGGAGCCCATCGCCGTCGACGTCGTGCATCCGACCTTCGAGGAGTGGTGGGAGCCTTACACTTTCGGCGTCGGTCCGGCGGGTGAGTACGTCGGGGCGCTCGACGCCGCTTCGCGGGACGAACTCGAGAGGGTCGCGCAGGGGCGTCTGGGCGACGGACCGTTCACCGTCTCGGCAACCGCGTGGGCGGCGCGTGGTGCGGTGTGAGCTCGGGCTGGGGTCAGTCCACGACCGGCGGCCGCATTCCCGCCAACAGTATGGACACCAGCCTCGGCACGAGGTTCGGAGTCGCGGCCCGGACGACGTCGGGCTGAGGACGTGTGATGAGTCCGATCCCGACGATCAACTCGAGTGCGTCCAGGTCATCGCGGACCAGGCCTGCCCTCTTGGCTGTGTCGAGCAATTCTTCGACGCGGGTCAGGGTCTGGGACTGTTTGTCCCTGACCGCGGCGGTCACGTAGTCGGCCAACGCGGCCGAAAGGGCGCCGAGGTTCAGTTCGACGAGCCGATTCACAAATGTCGTCCACGCGTCGTCGGGTGACGTGGTGATCGCGTCGAGGCCGTCGTCGGCGGCTCTTCCGATGTCGCCGAGGATCGTGAGCGCCACCTCGTCGGCGAGCGCGTGCCGTGAGTCGAAGTTCCGGTACAGGGTGGCGATTCCCACGCCGGCACCCTCGGCGACCGTCTCGAGTGCGACGCCACCGCCTTGCGCCGCGAACAGGCGACTGGCTTCCCTGACGATCGCCTGACGGCGTCGCGCTGCATCTGCTCGCATCTCCACATCCTCTCGACCGGGTGACTCGTGCGTCACACCCGGCTTGACACATCGATCTTAACCGGAGGGTTATCATCCACTATACCCGGAGGAAATTCATCCGGTTGGATTCGGAGGAAGCACGATGGCAGTGGGAGATGCGGGAAGCGCCGTCTCGCAGAAGAGGGCGAACGGAAAGAAGATGCCGCCGCCCGTGGTGATGCCGGCCGGGTTGACCCTGGGTCTCGGTGCGATCCTCATCCTGTTGCTGATGGTCTTCATCCTCCCGTCGCTCAAAAGCGGGGCCCACGATCTCCGAGTCGGCGTCGATCAGCGGAAGTCTCACCGGAACCGCGCAGGCCCTGGGGCCGGCGATGGGGGAGACGGTGACGGTCGAGGACGTCGTTCCGCTGCCCGAGAGTGACCCCACCGGCATCGGCATCGGCGGCCTGGCGTTCCCGCTCGTGTTCGGCGGCATCGTGCCGGTCGTCGCGTTCCGGAAGATCTTCCCGCGCAGCAACGGCTGGTACCTGACCGGCCTGGTCACGTTCTCGGTCGTCGGTGGACTCGTGGTGGCGTGCATGCTCGCCTTCGGGTTCGGCAGCATCGAGGCAGGACTGTGGTCGGGGGCGTTCTGGTCGGTCGCCGGATCGATCGCCTTGGGTATCGCGGCCTTGGCCATCCCGCTGGCGGGTCTGCAGAATGCGTTCGGCGCCAAAGGTTTCACCATCGGAGCAATGGTCATGATGTTCCTCGGCAACCCGCTGGCCGGTATCGCCGGGTCGGCTGCCTGGCTGCCGTCCGGGCTGGGCGCTTTCGGTCAGATCCTGCCGCCGGGTGCCGCCGGGACACTGGTTCGCTCGGCCGCCTACTTCAGCGGCTCCGGCGGTCTGACCGCGGCGCTGACGCTGACCACCTGGGTCGTCGTCGGACTCGTGCTGTTCGTCACCGGTGTGCGACGTGCAGCCGTGTCGTCCGGCGAGGCGGTCGAAGTCGCCGGCTAGGCTTCGATATCGCCTACCGTGGCGTCGGACACCGGGCGTCGGGTACTGATCCGAGGGAGACAACGCATGTCGGGCCATGTCAACGTGGACAACTTCGTTCGGGCGGAGACGCACCGGATGTTCGCCGACATCCAGCTGGCCGCCGGCGGGGTGGGGAAGTTCCGGCACAACCGGGAACCCGCCTCGATCGACGAGCAGACGGTGATCCGGCTCAACCGCGACACGCTCTACAGCTTCGCGGTCGTCGATCTCGCCGAGCCGGCCGTCCTGACACTGCCCGACGCGGGCGAGCGTTACGTGTCCGCGATGATCGTGAACGAGAACCACTACGTCGGTGGTGTTCTCCACGCGGCGGGTGAGCACACGCTGACTCAGGAGCAGTACGGATCGCGGTATGTCCTCGTCGCCGTACGGATACTGGTCGACCCGACCGACGCCGACGACGTCGCGACGGTCGGTGTGCTGCAGGACCAGACGACGGTCACGTCCGGGTCGTCGGAATCGTTCGTCTCTCCCGACTACGACACCGCAAGCCTCGACGCGACTCGCAACGCTTTGCTGGAGCTGGCGAAGGGTCTCGACTCCTTCGACCGCACCTTCGGCACCCGCGAGGAGGTCGACCCGGTGCGCCACCTCATCGGATGCGCCGCGGGCTGGGGTGGACTCCCGACATCGGAGGCGACGTACGTCGGCGTCGACCCCGCCACCGGCCCCGGGCACTACGAACTCGTCTTCGCCGATGTCCCGGTCGACGCCTTCTGGTCGGTGTCGGTCTACAACGCGGCCGGGTTCTTCGAGCCGAACGAGAAGAACCTCTACACGGTCAACAGCGTCACCGGTGTACGCAACGACGACGGTTCGATCACCGTGCGGTTCATCCCCGACGCCGGTGGTGACGTCCCGCCCAACGCGATCGTGACCCCTGAGGGCTGGAACTACCTCATCCGCCTCTACCGCCCGCGTCCCGAGATCCTCGACGGCACCTGGGCTCCGCCGAAGCTGCAGGCGGTTGCCCAGTCCTGAACCCGCGGAGCTTCGGGTTTGATGTCGCGTGCGACATCGCTGCGGTCAGACGACCTCGATCGAGTTCGAAGGAACCCGTGGTGCCCCCTGGTTTCTTGGAGGCAGTGATCCTTTGACCGGACCGAAGTGCCTCAACTCTCGGTGGACACACGGGTCGACGATGTGAAAGTCGCCCGGAACCCGGCCGGCGTCACGGATACTGCTCCAATGTTGCTGCCCCAGCGAATCCTCGCGCGCCGGACCCGCTTCGGTGCGTTGACGGTCGCGGTCCTCGCGCTCTCGGCGCTGGTGGCCGCGACACCCGGTACCGCCGACGCGGCGAACTGGCGCTACACCATGGTGGCGTTCTCCAACACCAGCGCCCGTCACATGGACGTGTACCAATCCTCGGATGCGACCCGGTTCACACCGCTCCGCTTCGGGGCCTATCGGCCGCCGTCGGGCCTGGTGCGCGATCCGAGCATCTTCCGCAATTCGGACGGGTGGTACTACGTCACGTACACCACCGGCTCGACGACGATCGGTTTCGCACGCAGTCGTGACCGGGTGAACTGGACGTTCATGCACAACTATCCGGTGCCCCTGTGCTGCGCCTTCCTGCCCGGCACGGGGGATGGGTCCGGGTCGTCGGCGGGTTCACTGAGCTTCGGATCGGCGGGCTCCAGCGACGGACCGTCGTTGTCGCCGTTCACGACCAAGGCCTGGGCGCCGGAATGGTTCGTCGAAGGTGGCCGGATCAACGTGATCCTGTCGATGTCGACCGGTGGCGGCTTTGTGCCGTACCTGATGACCGCGCTCGAGCCGGGGCTCCGGCTGTGGAGTCCGCCTGTTCCGATCCTCGGCCTCCGGGCGGACCGCATCGACACCACCATCGTGAAGGTCGGCGCGACGTATCACGCGTTCACCAAGAACGAGACCAAGAAGGTCATCGAACATGCGGTCTCAGGGTCGTTGGGAGGCCCTTACCGATTTGTTGCGCCGGGTCCGTGGGGTCGGCTTGTGGAAGGACCACAGGTGGTCAGACTGCCCAACGGGAACTGGCGTCTCTATCTCGACTCCTACCGGGACCGGCGGTACTTCTACTCCGACAGCAGTGACGGGCTGCGGACCTGGACGCCGCTGAAGGAGCTACCCGGACTCTCCGGATCGGCCCGCCACTTCGGCGTGATCCGGGAACCGGTCTAGGTCTGTCCGAGTAGATTCACCGCGTTCGCGACGACCAGGCTGAGGATCACGATCGACAGCATGGACTGCACGGCCATGGCCAGTTTCATCCAGCGCGCGAGCGGCATGACGTCGGTGGGGCTGAACGCGGTCGCGTTCGTCAGCGCCAGATACAGATGGTCGACGAAGACCGGTCGCCAACCGGGCGGCGCGATGTCGGGGTCGAGTTGCTGGGGGAACGCGAGATCGGGATGGCGCCGGGGATGAAGGTGCCGGTTGACCGGCCCGCCACTGTCGAGTTCCCAGTACAGGAATCCGAAGGCCAGCACGGTCTGCGACCACACCAGCGCGCCCGATATCAGGAGTTCATCGGCGTTGGTCGTCTGTGGGTTGCCGTGCAACAGATCCCAGACGAGCCGTCCCGACCCCCACGCGGCACTCGCCGCGATGGCGATGACCAGCGCGATCGACAATGCGCGTACCCACCGGCCGGGTCGGTCGATGCGGCCGGGGTCGACGATGATGAGCGTCAACAGAACCGCTCCCTCGACGGCCGGGAGGAGCCAGTCGGTGCCGGCCGAGTAGCGGGCCGGCAGCAGAAACGGCACGGCCATCGCGGCGAGGACGAAAGCCGATGCGGTCCAGCGTTGTTCGGCGCGCGGCCGATCGGCCGGTGGAGCGGTGTCGTCGTCGCTCATGTTCTCGGGTCGCTTCCTGGCACCGACGTACGTGGGTGAGACGGTTCCAGGATCCCACCTCATGCCGATCGCGTCAGGAGTTCGTGGTCGCGACGATCAGGCCGGTGCAGACAGCTGCGACTTCACCTCGGGTTTGAGCACCTTCCCGACCTTCGACCTCGGGAGATCCGGCCAGACGTGCACCACCTTCGGCGTCTTGACGCTTCCGATGCGGGCCTTGACGAAGGCGATCACTGCTTGGGGATCGACGGACTGCCCGGCCCGGGGTTGGACGACCGCCTCGACCCGTTCGCCCCACTTGTCGTCGGGGCGGCCGATCACCGCGCAGTCCTGGATGTCGGGGTGCGCCAGGAGTGCCTGCTCGACCTCCACCGAATAGACGTTGAAGCCGCCGGTGATGATCATGTCCTTGGCGCGGTCGACGATGAACAGAAAGCCGTCGTCGTCGACGTAGCCGATGTCGCCGGTGTGGTGCCAACCGAACTTCGACGCCTCGGCGGTGGCCTCCGCATTCCGGTAGTAGCCCGGCGTGACCAGCGACGACCGGATGACGATCTCGCCACGTTCGCCGCGTGGCATGTGGTTGCCCTTGGCGTCCATGATGGCGAGGGTGACCAGCGGCGTCGGTCGGCCTGCAGAGGAGAGTCGTTCGGTTGCCACCGAACCGTCGGGCCGGAAGTGGTCCGCGGGCGACATGGTCGACACCATCATCGGCGCCTCGGTCTGTCCGAACAGTTGCGCCATCACCGGACCGATGCGGGTGAGTGCCTCTTCCAGCCGGGCCGGTGACATGGGTGCGGCGCCGTACCAGAAACATTGCAGTGCAGAGCAATCCGTTCGCTCCAGGGACGGCGAGGCGAGCACCATGTACAGCAGTGTCGGAGGCAGGAAGGTGTGGGTGACCCGATGCCGCTCCACCAGCGTCAGGAAGTCCTCGACATCGGGCTTCCGCATGATGACGATCTCGCCACCCAGGCACAGGATCGGGAAACAGAGCACGCCGGCGGCGTGGGTGAGGGGCGCCAGCGCCAGGTAGACGGGGCGGCCGTCGAACGGATAGCTCATCAACGTCAGCGACGTCATCGTCTCCAGGTTGAACCCCGTGAGCATCACGCCTTTGGGCGTTCCCGTTGTGCCTCCGGTACCCGCGATCATCGCCAGATCGTCGACGGCGGATACCGGGACACTGCCCTCACCTACGGGTTCGGTTGCCGGGCCGATGAATTCCGGCCAGGACAAGGTGTCCGGCGCCGGCGCGTCGTCGTCGAGGCAGACCCACGTGTGAATCCGGGGGAGTGAATCGCGGATCGAGTCGACGAGCGGTGTGAACGACTTCTGATACAGGAGTGTCACACAGTCGAATCTGTCGAGGAGCGTTCGGTTCTCGCTCGCTTCGTTGCGCGGATTGATCGGGCACCAGACGGCACCGGCACGGCTGATCCCGAACACGGCGCCGAAGGCCGTCGGGTCGTTCGCGGACAGGACGGCGACCTTGTCTCCCGGACCGACGCCGCGTCGTACCAGTGCAGCGGCCACCACCCGAGTCAGGTCGACGACCTCCGCATAGGTCAACGAGGCCCCGTCGGTCGTGAAGCAGGGCGCGGACGGGTCGAGTGACGCGCCCTTGTCGAGGAAGTCTGCGATCTGCATGCCGGACCCGGGTGCCTACGCGTTGACGGTCGTGATCGGATCCTGCACGAAGCCGAAGGCCTTGAGCACCCCGAAGAGTTCGCGGTGGCCGAACGCCTGGCAGCCGGATGCGAGGCCGGTCTGCAAGGGGGCCTTCTGGATCAGCGAATATGCCGCATACGCCTGCAGCAGACCGGTCTGCTTGTAGTTGCAGTTGCCGTAGATGACGGTGTGCGCACGCCCGAGCGGACCGGTGGCGTGCACGGAATCCACCGACCGGTTGATGCGCGTGTACTCGCGCGGCGGCATCTCGCTCATCACCGACGCAGCGACCTCCTGCAGCGCGACCAGGCGTTCGTCGGGCGCCATGTCCTTGGTGGCTTCCAGTGCGCCGGCGACGATCTGCGGGACACCCTCCATCAGCGGCTTGTTGAAGACACCGCCGAGCGCACGGACGTTCGCGACCCGCGGATCGCGTTTGAACCACACCGGGTGGGAGGTACCGCCCCACGGAAGGGCCAGCGCGAGTTCGTGTTGCCCGGGAATCGCCAGGGTGTACAGACCCGCGTCCGGATCCCACTCGGCGTAATTGTTCTGCTCGAGGTAGTACGCCTTCGCCATCGCCGCGTTGACGAGAATCGTCTGCGTCGACGCGATCGTCGGGCTGCCACCCCAGAACACCGCGATGTCGAGGGTGTCCAGACCCGGTGTCTCCAAACAGATCTGCGCGGCGATCTCACCGGTCGTGTACATATGGGCCAGACCCGGACACAACAGCAGGCCGGCGGCGGCGAAGTCCGCGCCGTACTTCTCGTCCAGGCTGATGAGCCAGTCCTGCTCCCCGGTGGTGTCCAGGTAGTGGACACCGGCCGCGAGGCAGGCCTGCACGACCTCGTGGCCGTGGGTCGAGAACGGTCCGACGGTGTTGCACACCACCGCAGCACCCCGGAACAGCTCGGTCAGCGCCTCCACCGAGTGCTCGACCTCGGCGATCTCGAAATCGGCGGTCTCGATGCCCGGTACGTGCGCAGCCATCGCGTCGTCGAGCTTGGTCTTGTTGCGCCCGGCCGCGAGAAACGGAACCTTGTACTCGCGCAGGTATTCACAGATGAGGCGGCCGGTGTATCCGGAGGCGCCGTAGACGATGGCGGGTTTGGCGGGCATGGGCGAGACCTTTCTGAGGGAAGTGGTTGCGTGGCCGGACCGGCTCGGGGCGGGCTACATCCCCATTCCGCCGTCCACCGGAAGTCCGGCTCCGGTGATGAACTTCGCGGCGTCGGAGGCGAGGAAGACCACGGCGTCGGCCATGTCGTCGACCTGCCCGAGCCGTCCGCTCGGGGTGAGTTCGACGACCCCGGCGACCGCGGCCTCGGGGGATTCGAACAGGCCCAGTTCGGCGACGTCGCTGGCCAGTCCGGCACCCATCGCGGTCGGTACGAGCCCCGGGTAGATGCAGTTCACGCGTACGCCGTAGCCGAGCTTGCCCGACTCCATCGCGGCGACGCGGGTGAGCCGATCCACCGCGGACTTGGTCGCCGAGTAGACCGCGATACCGGGGAAGGCGATGGTCGCCGCCACCGACGCGACGTTGATGATCGCGCCGCCCTGTCCCGCGGGCCCGTCGGGACGCATTGCGCGCAGCCCGTGCTTGATCCCGAGGGTGGTGCCGAGGACGTTGACGTCGCGCATCTTCCGGATCGCGTCGGGCTCGACGTCGACGAGGAGACTGGTGATCTCGATGCCCGCGTTGTTCACGAGGAGGTCCAGGCCGCCGATCGTGGAGACGGTCGACTCGATCGCCGACGCCCAGTTGGCGTCGTCGGTGACATCGAGTCGGGTGAAGCCGTGGTCGGCGCCGAGTGACGCGGCGACATCTTTTCCGGCGTCGGAGATGTCCGCGATCATCACGGTCGCGCCGGCGTCCGCCAGGGCGCGGGCCATCCCTTCGCCGAGTCCCTGGGCGCCGCCCGTGACGAGGGCTTTCCGGCCGGAGAGGTCGATCGAGGTCATGACGGGCTCCTTAGCGTGGGGTCAGCCGGCGGGTGTGATGTGTATCACTCGACGAGCTCAGCGTCCCGCGGGTCTTGACACTTGTCAAGAGAAATTTGGACACTTGTCAAAAGGTCGTGGCGACCTCCACGTCCTCCGAACTCCGCGCGAGATCGACCCGAGGAGGAGGTGTGCTGATGGCCGACGCTGCTGTCCCCGATGGGGTGGCGAAGTCGCGGGAGCGGGTGCGCCACGTCGACAAATTCGCGAAACGTCGTGGCGAACTCGCCGACGCAACCCTCGTCACCCTCGGCGAACTGGGTTACGCCCGCACGAGCCTCCGCGAGATCGCCCAGAAGACCGAGTTCACCCACGGCTTGCTGCACTACTACTTCCGGGACAAGGTCGAGCTCATCACCTTCGGGGTACGCCGATACAAGGAGAAGTGCGTTCGCCGGTACGACGACGCGATCGCTCCTGCGACATCGCCCGAGGAACTCGCGGAGGCGTTCGCCGACGCCATGGTGGCGACCCTTGTCGACGAAGCGCCCATGCATCGGCTCTGGTACGACCTCCGCACCCAGTCGATGTTCGAGGAAGCGTTGCGCGACACCGTGATCGACCTCGATAGTCAACTCGAGGCGATGATCTGGCGAGTCGTTCTCGCCTACTCGGAACTGGTCGGTCGTGGCCCGGCGGTCAGCGAATTCGGCGCCTACTCGCGGTTCGACGGGCTGTTCGAGAACTGCCTGGTCAGGTACTGCGCGGGCGACGACGCGATCCCTGAGGTCCTGCGCCGGCAGGCGAGAGAACTGCTGGCCGCGACGGTCGGGCGCGCCGACGAGGACTGAGCGGATCCCGGGTTTCGGTTCCCCGCCGGTGCGACACGTTCGCCGAAAACCGTTGACGATCCATACTCTGCCGGTACTGTGTGGAACATCACATAGTGGCCGGAGGGATCGCCATGATAAATGCCGAGATCAACGCAATCCATCACAGCATCCAGGCGCTGCGCCATCAGCTGGTGACTCTGAAGGCGCGCTACGGGGACGCCGACAGCGTTCGCCGGATGGTCAATGACCTCGACCGTCTCGACATCGATCTGCACGACTTCGAGCAGAATCCGCCGAAGTTGAGGCAACAGGCGAAGCCGGGCCAGGACCGTGTCTACGTACCGGACAGCAAGTCCGACGAGGCGGCGTGGCTCGGCGCCCAGGACGAAGGGCTCGGGTTCCATTCGCGTGAGCGCACGAAGTGAGCGCGCCCGCGGCTGAGCGGGAATCACTCGGGGTCTTCTCCCCGAGACGGGCGCGCCTGGCGGCGCGCACCCTCCGAACGGACAGATGGTGGCTGTCGCCGTTGCTTACGGTGATCGGTCTCGGGGCATTCGTCATCTACGCGACCGTGCGGTCGTTCGTCCGGAGCGCCTACTACGTCGCGGACTATCACTACCTGACGCCGTTCTATTCGCCGTGTCTGAGCGAGTCGTGCGTCCCCGGGTCGAGTCATTTCGGCACGCCGTTCCCGGAACTCCCGATGTGGATTCCGCTGGCGTTCCTGTCGTTGCCGTTCCTCCTCGGGTTCCGGTTGACCTGCTACTACTACCGCAAGGCCTATTACCGGTCGATCTGGTTGTCGCCGCCCGCGTGTGCGGTCGCCGAACCACACACCAAGTACACGGGCGAGACCCGGTTGCCGCTGATCATCCAGAACTCGCACCGGTACTTCTTCTATGCAGCCGTGATCATCTCGGTGATCAACAGCTACGACGCCGTCGTCGCGTTCCACGGCAAGGACGGCGGATTCGGTTTCGGGCTGGGCAACGTGATCCTGGTGGTCAACGTGGTCTTGCTGTGGATCTACACGGTGTCGTGTCATTCGTGTCGTCACGTGACCGGCGGCCGGCTCAAGCATTTCTCGAAACATCCTGTCCGATACCGGATCTGGACCCAGGTGTCCAAGCTCAACACCCGGCACATGCAGTTCGCCTGGATAACGCTCGGCACGTTGGTGCTCACGGATTTCTACATCATGCTGGTGGCCAGCGACACCATCTCGGATCTGAGGTTCGTGGGTTGATCGATCGAGGTCGCAACGCCTGTTGTGCAACCGTTCTCAACGTTGGGAGTCCCGCTAGATGACCGAACCGGAACGCTACCAGTACGACGTCGTGGTGATCGGTGCGGGTGGTGCCGGTCTGCGGGCGGTCATCGAGGCCCGGGAGAAGGGCTATTCGGTGGCGGTGGTGTGCAAGTCCCTGTTCGGAAAGGCGCACACCGTGATGGCCGAAGGTGGCTGCGCGGCGTCGATGGGTAACGCGAACGAGAAGGACAACTGGGCGACCCACTTCCAGGACACGATGCGTGGCGGAAAGTTCCTCAACAACTGGCGCATGGCCGAACTCCACGCCAAGGAAGCGCCCGACCGGGTGTGGGAGCTGGAAACCTATGGGGCCCTGTTCGATCGCACCGCCGATGGTCGAATCGCCCAGCGCAACTTCGGCGGTCACACCTATCCGCGACTGGCCCACGTCGGCGACCGGACCGGGCTGGAACTCATCCGGACGATGCAGCAGAAGATCGTGTCTCTGCAGCAGGAGGACTTCGCGGCCACCGGCGACTACGAGTCCCGCATCAAGGTCTTCGCCGAATGCACCATCACCGAGTTGCTGAAGGACGGCGACGCCATCAGCGGTGCGTTCGGATACTGGCGCGAGTCCGGCAGATTCGTCCTGTTCGAGGCGCCGGCGGTCGTGGTCGCGACCGGAGGGATCGGCAAATCGTTCAAGGTGACGTCGAATTCCTGGGAGTACACCGGTGACGGGCACGCGCTGGCGCTTCGTGCCGGCGCCAGCTTGATCAACATGGAGTTCGTCCAGTTCCACCCGACCGGAATGGTGTGGCCGCCCAGCGTCAAGGGCATCCTCGTGACCGAGGGGGTCCGCGGCGACGGCGGTGTCCTCAAGAACACAGACGGCAAGCGGTTCATGTTCGACTACATCCCGCCGGTGTTCAAAGGACAGTACGCCGAGACCGAGGACGAAGCCGACAAGTGGCTGGCCGACAACGACTCCGCCCGTC
Organism: Gordonia westfalica; assembly: GCF_900105725.1. Taxonomy (NCBI): domain Bacteria; kingdom Bacillati; phylum Actinomycetota; class Actinomycetes; order Mycobacteriales; family Gordoniaceae; genus Gordonia; species Gordonia westfalica. The sequence goes on along the minus strand of NZ_FNLM01000034.1, from coordinate 1,660,912 downwards.
GCACACCCGACCTGCTCCCGCGCGACGAGGTCGCTCGTGCGATCAACGAGGAGGTCAAGGCCGGACGTGGCACCGAACACGGCGGCGTCTACCTCGACATCGCCTCCCGCATGCCGGCCGAGGAGATCATCCGACGACTGCCGTCGATGCATCATCAGTTCAAAGAGCTTGCCGACGTGGACATCACGGCCGAGCCGATGGAGGTCGGACCCACCTGCCACTACGTGATGGGCGGCATCGAGGTCGATCCGGACACCGGTGCCTCCCGGGTGCCGGGTCTGTTCGCGGCCGGCGAGTGCTCCGGTGGGATGCACGGGTCGAACCGGTTGGGCGGCAATTCCCTGTCGGACCTCCTCGTCTTCGGTCGACGAGCCGGGCTCGGCGCGGCGTCGTACGTCGAGTCGCTCGACCACCGGCCGAAGGTCGCCCAGGACGACATCGACCGCGCGGCGAAGTATGCGCTCTCCCCGTTCGACCCGCCCGCCGACGGCAAGCCGGAGAACCCGTACACGCTGCACATGGACCTGCAGCAGGCGATGAACGATCTGGTCGGCATCATCCGGAAGGAAGCGGAGATGCAGGAGGCGCTCCGGGTGCTCGCCGACCTGCGGAACCGGCTCGGCAGCATGCAGGTCGAGGGCCACCGCCAATTCAACCCGGGCTGGCACCTGGCGATCGACCTCCGGAACATGTTGCTGGTCAGTGAATGTGTCGCCAAGGCGGCGCTGATGCGTACCGAGAGTCGTGGCGGACACACCCGCGACGACCATCCGTCGATGGATCCGGCCTGGCGCAACACGCTGCTGGTCTGTACCGCCGACACGAGCACGGACTCACCGGTGCCAGAGGTCGAGGTCGTCGAGGAAGAGCAGGAGCCGATGCGGCCGGACCTGATGGAGCTCTTCGAGTTCGAGGAGATCGAAAAGTACTACACCGCAGCCGAGATCGCCGGTCATCCCGGCGCCGGAGGCGAGCGAGCCGAGGGACAGTCGGAGGACTGACATGGGATACGACGCGAAGTTCCGAATCTGGCGCGGAGACACCGAAGGGGGTGGGCTCCAGGATTACACGGTGCTCGCCAACGACGGTGAGGTGGTGCTCGACATCATCCATCGCCTGCAGGCGACCCAGGCGCCCGATCTGGCCGTGCGCTGGAACTGCAAGGCGGGCAAATGTGGTTCGTGTTCGGCGGAGGTGAACGGTTACCCGAAGCTGCTCTGTATGACCCGGATGTCGACGTTCACCGAGGACGAGGTCATCACGGTGACCCCGATGCGCACTTTCCCGGTGATCCGTGATCTGGTCACCGATGTCTCGTTCAACTATGAGAAGGCGCGTGAGATCCAGTCGTTCACGCCGCCGCCCGGGTTGGGGCCGGGGGAGTATCGGATGAAGCAGGTCGACGTGCAGCGGTCGCAAGAGTTCCGCAAGTGCATCGAGTGTTTCCTGTGTCAGAACACATGTCATGTGGTGCGTGATCACGAGGAGAACAAGCAGGCCTTCGCCGGACCCCGGTATCTGATGCGCATTGCCGAGCTGGACATGCACCCGCTCGACGTCGCCGAGCGCCGTGACACTGCGCAGAACAAGCATGGCCTGGGGTTCTGCAACATCACCAAATGCTGCTCCGACGTATGTCCTGAGGACATCAAGATCACCGACAACGCGCTGATCCCCATGAAAGAACGGGTTGTGGATCAGAAGTACGACCCGCTGGTGTGGCTGGGGAACAAGCTCTTCCGACGCTAGGGCCGTTTCTCGGACACACCCGGGCCCCCGGGGGGTGTCACGTCGCCGGCGCCGATCGATTGACACCGCCGGCACACACTCGACGAGTTCGTCGCCGTCGGCTTGCCTCTGTGTGACCTGGTCGATGATTCGGCAACGGGCGAAACGGATACACGAGCGGTGCAGGGGTACCGACCAGGGGCCCATCAGGAGGGGAGTCGGTACTTCGATGACAGGGACCCATCGCGTCGTCAGACGTACTCCGGAGCTCGTATGAGGACGAGTGACGAAGAGCTGGTCGACGGTCGGACCCGGCACTACGGCGAGTTCTACGGCGTCGTCGAGGCTCCGCGGAACGATGACCGGAAGATACTCGTCGTCTGGGGAAACTGCCAGGCCGAGGCCTTGCGGATTGTCGTGTCCAGCTCTCCCGACCTCCCGTTCCGTACCGTTCGCGTCCCGCCGGTCCACGAACTCGAGTCCGCCGACATGGCGCGGGTCGAGGACCTCATGAGCAGAGCAGCGATCATCGTCTCCCAACCGGTGCGTACCGGGTACCGGGGATTTCAGATCGGAACCTCGGACCTGGCCGACCTGGCGCCATCGGCGTCCGTCATCGTCTGGCCGGTCATCCGCTACGGCGGATTGTTTCCGTTCCAGGTCATCGCCCGACACCCAGCGCAGCCGTCCGCAGTACCCGCGGCGGTTCCGTACCACGATCTGCGAACGGTCCTCGCCGTGGTGGCCGGTCGCGACCGCTTCGACGAATGGGACGTCGACGTCGCCGCCGAACGCATCCGGGAAGCAGCGCAATGGAGTGTGGATCAGCTCGCCGTCCGCGAGCGGCGGCACTGTGACGTCGGGATCTCCGACATCCTGCTCGACCTCGGGGCCGATGCCGCCCACACGATCAACCACCCTGGAAATCGAGTGTTGCTCGCCCTCGGCGGCCGGATCCTCGACTCGCTCGGGGCGTCGGCGCCGGTCCCACCCTCACGCGACCTGCTCGGCAACATCCGAGCCCCCTTGGAGCGACGGGTGATCGACGCGCTGGGGATCGACGCGTGCCCGCGGACGTCGTGGGACGTCGACGGTGTGGCACTGACCGAGGACGACGTTCGCCGTCGCCAGATGCACTGGTACGCAGACCATCCCGAGTTCATCGGAGCAGTGTTGGACCGTTACACCGACCTCATCGAGATCCTGGGCCTGTCGTGACGGGGCCGATCGGACATCTCCTGGTCGGACCCCGCTCACACGGTGTGGTCCGATATGCGCAGTCGGTCTTCGATGCGGTACGCGCCGAGAGCGCGGATCATCGTTTGGCGCACGTGCTCACGCTCGGCGCCGGTGTCGTATCAGGACTGGACGAGTGTGCGCTCGTGCACGTCCACGTGACCGATCGCCTGTTCGGACGTACGCCACGGCAAGCCCGGGACAGCGTGCTCGCCCTGTTCGCGGCACTGGACCGGCCGGTCTCGGTGACCCTGCATGATCTGCCCCAGCCCTCGGACGGACCGGCGATGCAGGCACGTGCCGATTTCTATCGCGCGGTGGCGCGGGCCGCGACAGGAGTGATCGTGTCGAGTCACCACGAGGCGTCGCTCTTCGCCGAGTACGTCGACGCGACGATCGGCGTCGAGGTCATACCGCTGATGTTCGACACCGTCCGCGTCGACAAGCCCTCGGAATCAGCGGAACTGACGGTCGGTGTCCTCGGCTACCTGTACCCCGGGAAGGGGCACCTGGAGACACTGCAGGCTATGTCCGGCCTCGACCCGTCCATCGGTTTCGTCGCGCTCGGCACCCCGTCACCCGGCCACGAAGACCTGGCCGATGAACTCGCCAAGGTCGCCGCGGAGATGGGACGGCGGTGCACGGTCACGGGGTTCCTGACCGACGACGAACTGATCCGGGCGTCGGCCGAGGTCACGGTTCCGGCCGCCTATCACCGGCACATGTCGGCCTCCGGGTCGATCAACTCCTGGATCTCCGCCGGGCGCCGACCGCTGGTCCCGAGCACCGCCTACACCGATGAACTCGCCGCTCGTTCCCCGGGCGTCCTGACGATGCACGCCAACAACGATGCTGCTCTGCGGACCGCTCTCGAGAGCGCGTTCGCGAATCCCGCGAGCACCTGGATCGATCCGGCGGTGACGCCGTCGCCCACCGCCGCCGACGTCGGCCGGGCTCACGAGCGACTGGTCCGGCGGTGGAGTGCATGACCGTCATGAGGCTCGGCGACGGCCGAACCGTGGTGGCCGACAATCGCTGGGACCTGGTCGGTGAGGCTTCGACGACGCCGCTGGTGAGTGTCGTGATCCCGTACTACAACCAACCCCACCAACTCGCGTTGGTCCTCGAGGCGTTGTCGGCCCAGACCCACCCGCCGGATCGTCTCGAAGTGGTCGTCGCCGACGATGGCTCGACGTGTTCGCCGGACGTGAGAGCGTGGACATCGCGACTCGACATCACCGTGGTGACGCAGGAGGACAACGGCTTCCGAGCGGCAGCCGCCCGCAATCTGGGTGTCGCGGCGTCGAGCGGTACGGTCCTGTGTTTCCTCGACGCGGACACGGTGCCGACACCCGACTACATCCGGCAGTCGATCAGATTGCCCGCCGCGGCGCCCGACGCACTCGTGGTCGGGCGGCGTAAGCACGCCGACCTGAGCCGGGTCGCCCCGGACTCGGTGGTGGGGTGGTTGTCCGAACAACGGCCGCTCGAATCCTCGCACGACTGCGAACCCGGATGGCTGGTCGATGCGTACGACCGCACGTCCAACCTCCTGAACCCGGGCTGGGACGGTTACAAGTATCTGATCAGTGCGGTGATGACCTGCAGCCGTCAATTGTTCGACGACGTCGGAGGCTTCGACCCGTCGTTCGTCCACTACGGCGGTGAGGACTGGGAATTCGCGAACCGGGCCTTCATGATGGGCGCGGTGTTCGCGCACGAACCCGACGCACTGGCCTGGCACGATGGTCCAGACTGGGCGGAACGTTCGGTGCCCGAGCGGATCTCGGAGAAGAACGCCGAAGCCCTCGCGCTCGCCCCGCTCATCACCGATCCGGCGGCCCGTACTGCCGGCCTGCTGTACGCGATCCCGGACATCGTGGTGCTCGTGTCGACGGCGGGGCACACCGCGGCATCGCTGATGCGTACTGTCGCCGGCGCGTTGCGAGGGATGGATGCTGCTGTCTGGCTTGTCGGCGAACATGCCGACGCTTTGCTCATCCAACTGGGCGTGGACGATTCGCGAATCCGGGTCGGTGGTCCGGACGCATCGACGCTGTCGCGGTGCAGGTTCGTCGTCGAGGTCGCCGGTACCGTGGTCTTCTCCGTTGATTCGCTCGCGCTGCTCACGGCCCAGGTCGGGCCGGGGGAATGCGGCCAGGTGACGGTGGACTTCGACGGATCACCGGCCTCGGTAACGGTCACGTCGTCGCGCGCACGGCACCGTGTCCGACGCTGGGCAGCGCACACCGACGTGGGCCCTGGCGAGCTTCTCGACCGGTTGTTCGGGGTCCGAACAGTGCATCACAGCGAGGTCGAGATCGTCCTCGGCGACGAGGAACCGGCGTTGTCCTGGTGAGTGTGGTCCGCAGGTGATCGGCACTCCCGAACCTCACCTCGACCGGCAGACTTCGATCGAGTTCTGCGTGTCAGGGATGACGTCGACCGGTCACCGGAGTGGAACTCCACAGACCTGCGATTTGTTGGTGCCCCCGGTGAGACTCGAACTCACACTGGACGGGTTTTGAATCCGTTGCCTCTGCCAATTGGGCTACGGGGGCCAGTGCGCGGGTTGCCCCGTGCAGGAGCCAACTCTAGATGATCGGCCGACCGGCCCGGCAACCGGTACTCTTCTGTTCGACTATGGCGTGGAGGAGGGGATGGTGACAGTGACCGACAGTGCGACCACGACAACTGGTGAGACGACGAAGACGCATCGTGTGCTGGTGGCCGAGGACGACTCGCTGATCCGTATGGATCTGATCGAGATGCTCCGCGAAGAGGGCTATGACGTCGTGGGGGAGGCTCCCAACGGTCAGGTCGCCGTCGAGCTCACGGAGTCCCTGAAACCCGACCTGGTCATCATGGACATCAAGATGCCCATCCGCGACGGCATCGACGCGGCGACGGAGATCGCGGAGAAGCGGCTGGCGCCGGTCGTCATGCTCACCGCGTTCAGCCAGCGGGACTTCATCGAGAAGGCGCGCGACGCCGGCGCGATGGCTTACCTGGTCAAACCGTTCACCAAGGCCGATCTGGTGCCGGCCATCGAGGTGGCCGTCAGTCGCTATCACGAGCTCAAACTGCTGGAGCGCGAGGTCGCGACGATGAACGAGCGGCTCGAGACCCGCAAGCTCGTCGAACGCGCCAAAGGTCTGCTCATGCAGAAACAGGGCCTTTCCGAGCCCGAGGCGTTCAAGTGGATTCAGCGTGCCGCGATGGACCGTCGGACAACGATGAAAGCCGTGGCCCAGGTCGTCGTGGAGACCCTCGGGACGAACTGACGAAGGACAGGTCGATTTGACGCAATGCGTCTGCGCGCAAGTCAGTTTCACTGTCTTTACGCAGGGGCAACAAGATCGCGCTAGCTTTTCCCCAGCGAGGCGCGGTTGGATGCGTCGATCTCGATGCACCGCTCTCGTGTGACAACTCCAATCGCAAGGAGAGCATTGATGTCCTTTCGTTCTTTGACGAGCGGGGCAGTGGTCATGACTGCGGCGGCAGCGCTCGTCGTCGCCGGCTGCAGCAGCTCTGACTCTGGTTCCGACGAAGGCTCCGGAGGCTCGGCCAGCGCGGCCGTAGAGTCCACTCCCGCACCCCCCGGCATGGGCCTCGCGCAGAAGCTGGCCTGTAACCCGCCGAAGGCCACGCCGGGCCCCGAGAGCACCGCTCCGCTGAAGATCGGCACGCTGCTCCCCGAGACCGGCTCCCTCGCCTTCCTGGGGCCGCCCATGGTGGCCGGTGTCAACCTGGCCATCAAGGACATCAACGCCGCCGGCGGTGTGCTCGACAAGCCCGTCGAGCTGGTCACCGGTGACTCCGGCGACACCACCACCGACACCGCCAACGCCACCGTCGACCGCGAGCTCAGCGCCGGCACCCAGGTGATCATCGGTGCGGCGTCGTCGTCGGTGTCGCTGAAGGTCATCGACAAGATCGCCAACGCGGGCGCCGTCATGTTCTCGCCGGCCAACACCTCCGACGAGTTCACCTGCTACCAGGACAAGGGACAGTACTTCCGTACCGCTCCCGCGGATGTCCTGCAGGCCCAGGCACTCTCGCAGACGATGGCGGAGGACGGCGTCCAGCGTGTGTCCATCCTCGCCCTCAACGACCCGTACGGAACGGGCTTGGCCGACAACACCGTTCGCGACCTCGAGGCCGCCGGTGTGCCCGCCGACCAGATCCAGAAGATCATCTACGACCCGAATGCCCAGTCGTTCAACGCCGAGGTCGACCAGGTGAAGAACTTCAACCCGGACGGCGTTGCGCTCATCGGGTTCGAGGAGAGCGCCAAGATCCTCACCCGTATGCACGAGGTGGGCATCGGACCGAGCGACGGCAAGCTCGTCTACGGCGTCGACGGCAACATGGGTAACGCACTCGGCGAGTCGGTCGGTTCCGGCCTGCTCAAGGGTATGAAGGGCACGACTCCGCTCACCCAGACCAGCGGTGAGTTCCAGTCCGCGCTCAAGGATCTCGATCCGAAGCTGATCGACTTCAACTACTCGGGCGAGAGCTACGACGCCGCGGTGCTGAGTGCGCTCGCCGCGACCGCAGCCAAGTCGACCGACGGCCGCACGATCGCCGCCAACATCATCGGCGTCACCAACGGCGACGAGAACTGCGACTCGTACCAGGCGTGCCTGGATGCGCTGAAGAGCGGCAAGACGATCGCCTACGTCGGCAAGACCGGGAACCTGGCGTTCAACGCCGCCGGTGAGCCCAGCGTCGGCTCCTACGGCGTCCTCGAGTTCGACGGGGACAACAAGCTGCTGACCCCGACCCGCAAGTACGTGTCGGTGGCCGCGCAGTAGTCACACAAGACCAGAGACCCTCGGCTCACGAGCCGAGGGTCTCTGTGTGTCCGCGCACGAAATCCGTTGCCGCTCACCGTCCCCGCGTGAGCGGCAACGGATCCCGTGAGCGAAGCCTACGTCTTCTTCTCCGAGCTGCCCGCCAGCGTGCCCAGGTAGAGCTCGATGATCTTGGGATCCTTGGCGAGGTTGCTGCCGGTGTCGGTGTAGGCGTTGCGACCCTGGTCGAGAACGTAACCGCGGTCGCAGATCTGGAGGCAGCGGCGGGCGTTCTGCTCGACCATGATGATCGAGACGCCGGTTGCGTTGATCGCCTTGCAGCGGATGAACACCTCGTCCTGGAACATGGGGGACAGGCCTGCCGACGGCTCGTCGAGCAGCAAGACCGCCGGGTCCATCATCAGGGCCCGGCCCATCGCGACCATCTGCCGTTCGCCGCCGGACAGCGCGCCCGCCTTGATCTTCCGACGCTCCGACAGGAGCGGGAACAGCTCGGAGACGAACTCGAACCGCTTGGCGAACGTCTTCGGCCGCAGGTAGACGCCCATCTCGAGGTTCTCCTCGATCGTCAGCGCGGGGAACACATTCTGTGTCTGCGGGACGTATCCGACACCCTTGTCGACGAGGACGTGTGCTTTGGCCGAGGTGATGTCGTCGCCGCGCAGGGTGACCGAACCCTTACGGACCGGGATCAGCCCGAACAGGGTCTTGAGCAGCGTCGACTTGCCGGCGCCGTTCGGACCGATGATGCCCACGATCTCCCCGTCGTTCAGGAAGAAGTTGCACTCCTCGAGGATGTTGATCCCCGGCAGATAGCCGGCGGTGATGTCGTCGGCGCGCAGCAACGCATTCGTCGCGAGCTTGCGGTGCTCGTCGGGGGTGGCCGCGCGCTGTGCCGGTGTCAGCGACCCGCCGTCCGATCCCAGGCTCATCGCTCGGTCTCCTTCTTGTCCGTATCGACGCCGGCCGGATCGGCGGGCGGCAACTCGACCGGCTCGGAGAGGTCGCCGCCTTCTTCGAGGGTGGCCTCGATGGCTGCCTCGACCTGCTCGGCGAGCACCGCGGTCGCACCGACGGGCTGACCCTGGTCGTCGAACTCCAGTGCCTGGTCGTGGTGACCGCCGAGATAGGCGTCGACGACGGCCTCGTTGTCGCCCAGGCGATCCGGCAGGGATTCGGCGATGATCTGGCCCTGGGCCATCACCACCACCCAGTCACTGATGTCGCGGATGACGTCCATGTCGTGTTCGACGAAGACCACCGTCACGCCCTCGTCGCGCAGCGACTTGATGTGTTCGAGCAAGCTCTGCGTGAGGGCCGGGTTCACGCCGGCCATCGGCTCGTCGAGCATCACGATCTCGGGATCGGTCATCAGCGCGCGTGCCATCTCCAGCAACTTGCGCTGACCACCGGACAGCGAGCCGGCGAAGTCGTCGGCCTTGGCGTCGAGCTTGAACCGCCGCAGCAGTTCGTGTGCGCGCTCGGTGATCTCGGCTTCCTGTTTGCGCCAGGTCCACGGGGCGAGGGCGGCGAGGAAGTGTTCGCCGCGCTGGCCGGTGGCACCGAGCTTGACGTTGTCGAGCACCGACATCTTCGACAGCGCCTTGGTCAGCTGGAAGGTGCGCACCATGCCGCGGCGTGCGACCTGGTGCGGGACCATCCGGCCGAGGGATTCGCCGTTGAGCGACCACGTACCCGAATCCGGTTTGTCGAAACCGGTGATCAGGTTGAAGAACGTGGTCTTGCCGGCACCGTTGGGTCCGATGAGGCCGGTGATCGCGCCGCGTTGCACCTCGAGGTGGTCGACCTGGACCGCCCTGATGCCGCCGAAGGTGCGGGAGATGTTGTCCACCACGATGATCGGGTCGGGCTTTGCCGATCCCGGTTCGGGTGACACCTCCGCGAACAGTCGCGAGCGCTCGGGCGCCGACAGGGTCGTCAGATCGCGGCGCGTCGCCCGCGTACCGGCGATGTCGGGACCGGTCTCGTCGACGACGATCCCGGTGTCGCCCACCGGCGTCGAGGGCTCGTCGTCGTGTGCCGAATGGCGTCCGTCATCAGGCATCGAGCTGCACCTCCCTCTTGTTGCCGAGGAGTCCCTGTGGTCGGAACACCATCATCAGGATGATCGCCAGACCCAGCAGCACGTAGCGGATCGCGCCGACCTGCTGCGCCGAGAGGTCCAGCATCGGGTTGTCGCCGGACGTGGCCTGGCGCAACAGCGCGTCGGGGATGGCCAGCAGGAACCAGAACAGCATCGCGCCCACGACCGGTCCGAACACCGTCGCCGCACCGCCGAGAATGAGTGCGCCGTAGGCGAAGAAGGTCTGGGCGGTGGAGTAGAAGTCCGGGTTGATCGACTGCGTCGCGAGTGCGTTGAACACGCCTGCGAGGCCGCCGATACAGCCACCGAGGATGAGTGCCTGCATCTTGAAGGAATAGGCGTTCTTGCCGAGCGATCGGGCGGCGTCCTCGTCCTCGCGCACCGCCTTCAGCACGCGACCCCAGGGGGAGTGGACGAGCAGGTAGACCATGAGGCACAGGAGCAGGACGACGGACCAGCCCACCACCATCGACCACAGGTCGCCGCCGAGGAACTTGACCCCGAAGAACGAGTACTGCTTGCCGTTGTCGAACGGGCTGATCGAGAAAAAACCGCTCGCGTAGCCGTAGATCCCGTTGGTGGAGTGGGTGAAATCGTCCGACGACGTCGACCGGAACACCAGTCGGAGGATCTCCGACGCGGCGATGGTGACGATCGCCAGATAGTCCGCTCGCAGACGAAGTGTCGGGATGCCGAGGACCACCGCGAGCATGCCGGCTGCGGCGATACCCACGATGGCGCCGAGCCAGAGCGGCTGGTCGTAGTTGACGGCCATGATGCCCACGCCGTATCCGCCGAGGAGGGCGAAGGCGATCTGGCCGAAGTTGAGCAGCCCGGCATAGCCGAAGTGCAGGTTGAGGCCGATGGCCAGTAGAGCGTAGAAGATCGCCGACGGGCCGATGAGCTGTGCGAACGCAATCTGTAGCGCTGAGATGATGTCCATGGGTCAGCCGATCCTCGCTCGCGATCCGAGAATGCCCTGGGGCCGGATGGTCAGGATGATGATCAGGATCAACAGGCCGCCGATGTACTTCAGGTCGGGGCTGAGGATGTAGGTCGACAGCTGGACGAGCAATCCGACGATGAGGCAGCCGAGGAGGGCGCCGTAGGCGGTGCCGAGTCCGCCGAGCGTGATGCCCGCGAACATCAGCAGCAGGAGCTTGAATCCCATCTCCCATTGCACGCGGCCGCCGAGTTCGGAGAGCGCGAACATCACGCCGCCGAGTGTCGCCAGGCCGCCGGCGAGCGCCCACACGAACAGGATGACGCGGTCGACGTCGATCCCCGACGACTCGGCGAGGTCCCTGTTGTCGGCGACGGCACGCATGGCCTTGCCGATCCTGGTCCGCTGCAACAACAGAGCGACGCCGAGGAGCACCACGACACAGATGACGATGCAGGCCAGATTCACCGGCGTGATCGCGAACGGACCCGAGCCGATCTGCGTCTGTGCCTGGTAGTCGTTGAACGGTTCGGCCCGGTCGGAGAAGAAGATCAGGATCAGATACCGCATCACCAGGGCGAGGCCGATCGACACGACGAGCATGGCGATCAGCCCGGTTCGTCGCCGTCTCAGCGGTCTCCAGAGACCGAGCTCGTTCAGGATGCCGATGCCGACGCCGACGATGACCGCGAGGATCGTCGCCGGTATCAGCTGTAGCCCGACCTTCACGTTGAACACCCACGCGACCACCGCTCCCAGGGTCACCAGCTCGCCGTGCGAGAAGTTGGTGAGGCCGGTCGTCCCGAAGATCAGGCTGAGGCCGACGCCGGTGATGGCGATGATGAGACCGAAACGGATGCCGTCGATGGCCAGACGGGTGAGTTCGGCGACCGCCGAGACCTCCGTGCCGGTCCGTACCTCACCGAACGAGAAGATGACCGGCCGCGCCGTTCCGCCGCTGACATCGACCGGTAGCTCGGGCTTCTGGACCTCCACATCGTCTGGGAGAGAGTCGGTGTCGACGACGACGGTGTACCTCCCGGGCGGCACCATGATCGACCAGGCTCCGGTCGCCGACGACGTGGCCGTCCCGACGACGGTGCCTGACGCGTCCTTCGCCTCGAGTTTCACCCCCTCGACCTTCTCGGCGCCGTTCCGCAGGACACCGAACACCCGCACCTCGTCGGGGGCGGCGTCGGCGGACGGGGTCCCGAAGAGCCCGCACAGCATCGACGCCGCGACGAACAGCAGGACGGCCAGCGCGGTGCGCCGCGTCGACGCCGATGGGCGCCGACGGGATGGCGGGCGGCAGGACGGTGATCGGGTCTGGCGGGCGGGCCGACACTCGGGGCGATGCGCGTGAGTCCGTTCGGTGTGGTCGTCGGGCACGAGTGCGGCCTGCCGGTCAGGCTCTGTCATCGAGGGTGGTACCTCCCTTGCGGACCTGTACGCCAGTGACATCCATCGGCCATGACCTGGCCGATCACTGCGCGGCCGGTCACCCTGCGGGACATTAGCCGCAGCTTCGTCGCCACGTGACGACAACGACGTTTCCCGGAAGTTACATCTGCGGCGACGCAGGGTGGGCTCGATCGATGCGATGTGGTGCTGGCGTACCCATCAGGGCCGTACCCTGGTCGGATGCTGCCGGTGACCATCACACAGACCAGAGACGTCGAACTCGCGAGTGCGCTGCTCGCGCAGGCGTTCGCCGACGACCCGGTGACGCTGTGGATGGACCCGGACACCGCTCGTCACCGCGCGGTGTTCCGGACTCTGCTCGTCCACATCCACGGGAAGGGATCGACGATCGATCTCGCGATGCGCGACGGGCAGCCGGTCGGCGCGGCCGCCTGGGATCCGCCCGGGCACAAGATCTCGACGAGGGCACAGCTGGTGTCGTCCTGGGAGTTCCTTCGGACTCTCGGGCCCCGGATCGGCCGCGGGATCAAGCTGGAGGCCGAGTTCGCCAAGCATCGTCCGAAAGAGCCGCATTGGTATCTGGGACAGATCGGCGCCCCGGTCAAGGGGGCCGGCGTCGGCACGGCGCTGTTGCAGCACCGGCTCGAGCAGATCGACGGACCGGCCTACCTCGAGAGCTCGAACGCTCTCAATGTCCCGCTGTACGAGCGGTTCGGTTTCCAGGTCACCGCGGAATTCGAACTTCCGCTCGACGGCCCCAGGGTCTGGGCCATGTACCGGCCGATGTGACCCCTGACCGTCCACCCGTCCGACCGCCCCGGGCGGGGCGGGTCCGGGTGTCGGGACGGATCACTAGACTCAGCGACTGTGAGTCCAGCGCAGAGTTCCCCGGCAGCTACCCGTACCGGCAGCAAGGGCAAGACCAAGCAACCGGTCCTCATGCTCCTCGACGGGCATTCCCTGGCATATCGGGCGTTCTTCGCGCTCCCGGCCGAGAACTTCAAGACGGCCACCGGACAGACCACCAACGCGGTCTACGGCTTCACCTCGATGCTGATCAATCTGCTGCGCGACGAGGAACCCACCCACATCGCCGCCGCCTTCGACGTCTCGCGGAAGACGTTCCGCTCGGAGATGTTCCCGGAGTACAAGGCGCAGCGCTCCAAGTCGCCCGACGAGTTCAACGGGCAGGTCGACCTCACCAAGGAGGTCCTCGACGCGCTGGGTGTCACGGTCATGGCGATCGAGGGCTTCGAGGCCGACGACATCATCGCGACCCTCGCGACCCAGGCGCGCGAACAGGACTTCAAGGTCCTGATCGTCACCGGCGACCGCGACTCGCTGCAGCTGGTCGACCCGTCGACCACCGTGCTCTACCCGCGCAAGGGTGTCTCGGACCTCACCCGCTTCACCCCCGAAGAGGTTGAGAAGAAGTACGGTCTGACCCCCGCCCAGTACCCCGACTACGCCGCCCTGCGCGGCGACCCCAGCGACAATCTCCCAGGCATTCCGGGTGTGGGGGAGAAGACCGCGTCGAAGTGGATTCGCGAGTACGGATCGCTGGCCTCGCTCGTCGATCACGTCGACGAGGTGAAGGGCAAGGTCGGCGATGCGCTGCGCGCCAATCTCGCCTCGGTGCAGACCAACCGTCAGCTCACCGAACTCATCCGCGACATGCAGCTGCCCGCGGGCCCCGAAGATCTCGCGATGGTCGGCTGGGATCGCGACCGCATCCACCAGCTCTTCGACGACCTCGAGTTCCGCGTCCTGCGCGACCGCCTGTTCTCCACCCTCAGCTCGGTCGAGCCCGAGGCCGAGGCGGGCTTCGATCTCGACGGCTCGGTCCTCGGCGCCGGCGAGGTCGCGGGATGGCTCACCGAACACGCCCGTACGGGCCGGACCGGTCTCGCGGTGACCGCGCCGCACGTCGTCGTGGGCTCCGACCCGACCGGACTGGCGATCGCGGCCGCCGACGGTTCGTCGGCGTATGTCGACGTGACCACCCTGACGCCGGAAGACGATGCGGCCCTGGCCAACTGGCTCGCCGACCCGCAGGCGCTCAAGGCTGTGCACGAGGCCAAGTGGGCGGTACACGCGCTGCGTTCGCGCGGGTGGAAGCTCGACGGCGTCACCAGCGACACCTCGCTGGCCGCGTACCTCGTCCGCCCCGGGCAGCGGACCTTCAATCTCGACGACCTCGCCCTGCGGTACCTGCGCCGTGAGCTACGCGCCGACACCGGGGCGGGCGACGGCCAGATGTCGCTGCTCGACGACGACACCGAGGGCAAGGTCGCCGAACAGCACATGCTCGAGGCGCGTGCAGTGCAGGAGCTCGCCGACACCCTCGACACCGAACTCGACCGCATCGACTCCAAGCCGCTGCTGACCGAGATGGAGTTGCCGCTGTCGTTCGTCCTCGCCGACCTCGAGGCCGCCGGCATAGCTGTCGACGTCGATCACTTCAATGCGCTGGCACAGATGTTCAACGACCGGATCCGAGCGGCCGCCGAGTCGGCCTACGAGGTCATCGGTGAACAGATCAACCTCGGTTCGCCGAAGCAGCTGCAGACCGTGCTCTTCGACAAGCTCGACATGCCGAAGACCAAGAAGACCAAGACCGGCTACACCACCGACGCAGACGCGCTGCAGTCGTTGTACGAGAAGACCGAACATCCTTTCCTCGCACACCTTCTCGAGCATCGCGACGCCACGCGGTTGAAGGTCACCGTCGACGGTCTGCTGAAGTCGGTGGCCGACGACGGGCGCATCCACACGACGTTCAACCAGACCATCGCCGCGACCGGCCGCCTGTCGTCGACCGAACCGAACCTGCAGAACATCCCGGTCCGCACCGAGGCCGGACGCGAGATCCGTCGCGGCTTCATCGTGGGCACGGATCAGGATTCGGGCGTGAACTACGACTGCCTGATGACCGCCGACTACAGCCAGATCGAGATGCGGATCATGGCGCACCTGTCGGAGGACGAAGGGCTGATCGAGGCCTTCAACACCGGGGAGGACCTGCACAACTTCGTCGGATCGCGCGCCTTCGGGGTGCCGATCGACGAGGTGACCACCGAGATGCGCCACCGCGTGAAGGCGATGTCGTACGGACTCGCCTACGGCCTCAGTGCCTTCGGGCTCGCGGCCCAGCTGAAGATCAGCCGTGAGGAGGCCAAGGACCAGATGGAGGCGTACTTCGCGCGGTTCGGCGGTGTGCGGGACTACCTGCACGACGTGGTCGCCGAAGCCCGGCGCAACGAGTACACGGCGACCCTGTTCGGCCGCCGGCGTTACCTGCCCGACCTGAACAGCGACAACTGGCAACGACGCCAGTCCGCGGAGCGGATGGCGCTCAACGCACCCATCCAGGGCACCGCCGCCGACATCATCAAGGTCGCGATGATCAACGTGCACAAGCGTTTCCTCGCCGAGAAGCTGACGTCGCGGGTGCTGCTGCAGGTCCACGACGAACTCGTGGTCGAGGTGGCCGCCGGCGAGCGCGACGCGGTCGAAGCCGCGGTGCGCGAGGAGATGGGCAACGCCATCACGCTGTCGGTCCCGCTCGAGGTGTCGGTCGGGTTCGGTCGGTCCTGGGACGACGCGGCCCACTGATGGTCTCCTCGCCCAGGCGGGTCGGCGTTCTCACCGGCGACGGCATCGGTCTGGAAGTCGTGCCCGCCGCCATCACGGTCGCCGACGCGGCTGCGGCGGCGGAGGACTTGCGGTTCGACTGGGACGAACTCCCGTTCGGCGCCGCCGCCATCGCGTCCCACGGCGAACCGGTGCCGGACGCGACATTGTCGGCGCTCGACGATCTGGGACTCTGGATCGTCGGACCGCACGATTCCGCGTCGTATCCGCCCGAGCACAGCAGCCGCACCCCGGGCGCGGTTTTGCGCACCCGGTACGGGCTGTTCGCCAATCTCCGTCCCGCCAAGGCCTTTTCGGGGGTACCCGCCACCGCACCCGACATCGATGTGCTGATCGTCCGCGAGAACTCCGAGGGCCTGTACGCCGACCGCAACATGGCGGTCGGGAGCGGTGAGTTCATGCCGACTCCCGACGTCGCGCTGGCAGTGGGGCTCGTGACCCGCGCGGCCAGTGAGCGCATCGCGCGGGTCGCCTTCGAAGCCGCCCGCGACCGCGCGGTCTCGGGACGCCCGGCCCGGGTGACCATCGTGCACAAGGCGAACGTGCTGCGCCTGACGACCGGCCTGTTCCGCGACGTATGCCGGGAGGTCGGCGAGGAGTTCCCCGACGTGGAGGTCACCGAACAGCACGTCGACGCCATGGCGGCGCTGCTCGTCCGACGCCCCGCCGACTTCGACGTCGTCGTCACCGAGAACCTCTTCGGCGACATCCTGTCGGACCTCGCCGGGGAACTCGCCGGCTCGCTCGGCATCGCGGGTTCGGTGAACTGCTCGGCGACCCAGGTGATGGCGCAGGCAACTCATGGAGCAGCTCCCGACATCGCCGGGCGGGGCGTCGCGAACCCGGTCGCGATGATCGCGTCGGTGTCGATGGGGTTCCGGCGGTACGGGCTGATGACCGACGATCCGGCGCTCGTCGCGGCGGCCGACCGGATGGATTCCGCCGTCGCCGACACCCTCGCGGTCTCCATCGCGACCGCTGACCTGGGTGGGACGTCATCGACCAGCGAGTTCGCCGACGAGGTGGCGCGGCGAACCGTGGCTGCATGACGCGCGCGAAGACGTGCGTGAACATCCGGTAGCCAGCCGGCGAGGCGGGCGCAAACTACAGTGAGTTGGTCTGATCAGGTGATCTGTTCGTCATCGAAGGGATGTGTTGTGGAACGGGCCTCGACGCGGGTTGACCGACGCCGTGTCCGGTCGCGCGTGGCCCGGCTGCTCGGCGTGTTCCTTGCGCTCGCGGTCGTGCTCACCGGGTGCGTGAACAACGAGGAACGGGAACGCGCCAACCAGGTGACCCCGATCAACGTGGACGTGGAGAAGGTCCCGGAGATCGCGGCACTCGTCCCGCCCGAGATCGCACGAACCGGACGCCTGGTGGTCGGAGTCAACGTGCCCTACCAGCCCAACGAGTTCAAGGGGCCGGACGGCAAGATCATCGGCTACGACGTCGACCTCATGAATGCGGTCGGCAAGGTCCTCGGCCTGACTCCGGTGTACAAGGAATCGCAGTTCGACACCATCATCCCGTCGGTGCAGGCCGGGACGTACAACGTCGGGATGTCGTCGTTCACCGACACCCTCGAACGCGAGAAGCAGGTCGACTTCGTGACCTATTACAGCGCCGGCGTGCAATGGGCGCAGGCCGCCGACTCCGACGAGGACATCGACCCGTCGAACGCCTGCGGTAAGCGGGTCGCGGTACAGACCACCACCTACGAGGACACCGACGAGATCCCGGCCAAGAGCGCGGAATGCGTCGCGAGGGGTCTCCCACCGATCGACAAGGTGAAGTTCGACAGCCAGGACGAGGCGGTCAACGCCCTGATCCTCGGCCGGGTCGAGGCGATGTCGGCCGACTCGCCGGTCACCGCGTACGCCATCAAACGCACCAACGGAAAGCTGAAGGCCGCCGGCGAATTGTTCGACTCGGCGCCGTACGGATGGGCGGTGCGCAAGGGCTCACCGCTGGGACCCGCGATGCAGAAGGCGGTCCAGTACCTGATGGACAACGGGCAGTACGAAGAGATCGCGGCCAACTGGGGCCTGCAGGAGGGCATGATCGATGTCTCCGTCATCAACGGGGCGGTGAGTTGAGATGACCTCACCGCAGACCGACACCACCACCACGGCCGGCGAGCCCGAACCGATCAAGGCAGTACCGCTCCGCAGACCGGGCCAGTGGATCGCCGCGGTCATCATCCTCGTGCTGGCGGGGCTCTTCGTCTACGGAGCCGCCACCAACAAGGCCTACGCGTGGGGCACCTACGCCGATTACCTGTTCGACCAGCGCGTGCTGTCCGGCGTCGGATACACCCTGGCGCTGACGGTGCTGGCGATGACCATCGCGATCGTCCTCGGCGTCGCGCTCGCCATCATGCGGCTCTCACCGAACCCGGTGTTGCGCGGCACCGCCTGGGTGTACCTGTGGATCTTCCGCGGGACGCCGGTCTACGTGCAGCTCGTTTTCTGGGGACTGTTCCCGGCGATCTACAAGCAGATCGACGTCGGCATCCCATTCGTCCACCAGTTCGCGTCCTTCGACATCCAAACCCTCAATGCCGCATTCCTGTTCGCGGTCATCGGCCTCGGGCTCAACGAGGCCGCCTACATGGCCGAGATCGTGCGCGCAGGCGTGTCGTCGGTCGGTGAGGGTCAGTCCGAGGCGTCGATCGCTCTGGGCATGTCGTGGTCGCAGACCATGCGTCGCACCGTGCTGCCGCAGGCGATGCGGGTGATCATCCCGCCCACCGGCAACGAGCTGATCTCCATGCTCAAGACGACGAGTCTGGTGGCGGCGGTGCCGCTGACCCTCGATCTCTACGGTCGCGTGCGCGACATCTCGGGCGTCAACTTCGAACCGATCCCGCTGCTGCTCGTCGCCTCGACCTGGTACCTCGCCGTCACCAGCATCCTGATGGTCGGCCAGTACTACGTGGAGCGTCATTACTCGCGGGGCGCCACCAGGGCGTTGACCGCACGCCAGCTCAAGGCGATGGCCGACGGACAGACCGCCGCGGCCGACGACATCCCGGACGGACCGGGAGCCGGCCGCACGACCGGGGGAGAGAACGCATGAGTTCCGCCGAGACGCCGATGGTCCTCGCCGACCGGGTGTGCAAGAGCTTCGGATCGGTCCCGGTCCTCAAGGGGATCTCGCTCGAGGTCGCGCGAGGCGAGGTGACCTGCCTCATCGGCCCGTCCGGTTCGGGTAAGTCGACGTTCCTCCGGTGCGTCAACCACCTCGACGTGGTCAACGCCGGCCGCCTCTACGTCGACGGCGACCTCATCGGCTACCGCGAACGCAACGGCAAGCTCTACGAGATGAGTGCCAAAGACGCTGCGACGCAACGCCGTGACATCGGCATGGTGTTCCAGCACTTCAATCTGTTCCCGCACCGCACCGCTCTCGAGAACGTGATCGAGGCGCCCATCCAGGTGAAGAAGCAGCAGCGGGCCGCCGCCGTCGAACGTGCCGAATACCTGCTCGAGCGGGTAGGCCTGTCCGACCGGGCCGACGCCTACCCGGCGCAGCTGTCCGGCGGTCAGCAGCAGCGCGTCGCCATCGCGCGCGCCCTCGCGATGGAACCGAAGCTCATGCTGTTCGACGAGCCGACGTCGGCACTCGATCCCGAACTCGTCGGCGACGTCCTCAAGGTGATGCGTGAACTCGCCGCATCCGGCATGACCATGATGGTCGTGACCCACGAGATGGGCTTCGCGCGCGAGGTCGCCGACCAGTTGGTCTTCATGGACGGTGGCGTCGTCGTGGAGAAGGGCGACCCACGCGAACTCCTCGCCAATCCGCAGGAGGAGCGGACACGGGAGTTCCTGTCGAAGTTGCTCTGAGACGTCGGGTGTACCCGCGGCTACTCGGGCTTGTGGCTGCAGAAGATCGCGGTGCCGGGGAAGTAGCGTCCGCGGAAAGGGCTCCACTGGCCCCACTCACGGTCGTGGTCGTCGGGCCACTCGGGTTCGATGATGTCGTCGAGGATGAACCCGGCGGCACGTAGCTCGCGAACCCGGTCGCCGATGGTCCGGTGGTGCTCGACGTAGGTGATCTGCCCGCCCGGGTCGGTCTCGGTGTACGGCGTGCGGTTGAAGTAGGGGATTCGTACGGTCAGGCCCTCGGGCCCCGGATCGTCGAGGAACATCCAGCGCATCGGATGGTTGACCGCGAAAACCCAACGGCCGCCGGGCTTCAGGACACGAGCAACCTCGGCCATGACGCCGGCGGAGTCCGCGACGAAGGGGATCGCGCCGAACGCCGAGCACACGGTGTCGAAGGACTCGTCGGCGAAGGGCAGGGTCTCCGCGGTCGCCTGGATCAGCGGCACGCGCACCTCGTCGGCCTCCATGGCGTCGAGACCGATCCCGAGCATGCGCCGGGACAGGTCGACACCGACGGCGTGTGCACCGTGAGCAGCGAGCCAGCGGGCGCAGGGCGCTGAGCCGCAACCGATTTCAAGGATCGTGCGATCCTCGATCTCGCCGAGGAGCCCGGCCTCGGATTCGCGGACGCCCTCTGGGCACCAGACAAAGTCGCCGCCTCCGGTGTACGTGCCGAGGAAGGCGCCGTGTTCGTCGTGGTAGTTCTCTGCGTCGTGGTCCCACCACCAGCGACTCGCCCGGTCACTCGTCGCGGAGTCGACGTCGCCCAGGACGCGTGGAGGCCGCACAGAGGGCTCCTGCTCGGTGGTCTCCGAGTTCTCGCGGTCGTCGTCCTTCGTGGGCATCTTGTGATGATATTGCCCGGCGTCGGCCGACTCTTCAGCCGGTGCGGAGCTCGTAGAACCGGAAGAAGGCGAAGTCCTCGATCGGCAGCACCTCGACGCTCCGGAAACCGGCTTGCTCGGCGTAGGACCGTAGGGTGGCGGGTCGCATCACCGTGCCGGTGGCGACCGAGGGCGGCGAACTCATCGAGTCGGGCAGACACACGAACAGTGAGAACCCGTACATGAGTTTGTCGAGTTCGTCTGCCGGGCCGGAGAATTCATCGGATACCGCTTCGTCCATGACGATCATCGGCGCCCCGGGTGCGAGGGCCTGCCGCGTCGCGGCGAGAACCTCGACGGGCCGGGGCATGTCGTGGAGGCATTCGAATGCGAAGGCGGCGTCGAACGGTCCGTGTGCCACGGCCTCTTCTCCGCCGGCGAGATGGAACTGCACCCGGTCGCCGAGACCTTCGGCCTCGGCGTTGTCCCGCGCCATCTGCACCGATGCGGCGTCGACGTCGAGACCGACGAATGTCGCCTCCGGGTAGGCGTGGGCGAGGGCGATCGTCGAATGCCCGGCGCCGAAACCGATGTCGGCGATCTTCGCGCCCGGTCGGGACAGTCGTTGATGGAGATGGTCGATGGCGGCGAGAGCGGGTGCGAGATCGGCGTCGAACCACGGCTTGTTGAGTGCGGCCTGGCATTCGCGCGCGTCGGCCCCGAGCTGTTCCCAGCTGACACCACCGCCGGTGCGGTAGGCGTCGAGTAGTTCGGATAGCCGGCCGAACGAGGCGGCGAACATCCGGGGGAGCGCGCCGAGGTAGGACCGGCTGGAGGTGTCGGTCAGGACCTCGGCGACGCCGGGTGGGATACCGAATGTCGTTGCTTTGCTGGACAGATCGGCGTCGAGAATGCCGAAGGCCGCCTGCATCTCGAGCCATTCCCGGGCGTACCGTGCATCGGTGGACGTGCGGGAAGCGAGGTCGTCGGCGGTCAGCGGACCGTGATCGACGAGACACCGGTACCAGCCGAGTCGCTCCCCGAGATAGACGCTCATGGTCTCTGCGGTGGCCAGTGTGGAGTCGAGGAATCGCTCGGCGAACTCGTCGGCGCTCGGTGCAGTGGATGCGGCGGACGTGTTGGTCGAACTCTGACCGGGTGGCTCGGTGCTGTCGGATGTGATCGTCATGGTGTGACGATGGCAGCGTTGGCTCTCGAGCCGGTCACGGAGCGGTTTCGACTCGACTCACAGCTCCGGTGCAGCTCAGCACGCCCGTCCGGCCACAACGTGTTCGGTCCGGGCATCGGGGTCCCAGCGTCGCAACGCGGTGAAGGTGCACATCCGATCCGGTTTGCCGAGCGATTCGAGCGCGACGAGCGCTTCGCCGACCTGCGCGGACGTCAGGCGCCGGGCGAGGGTGATGTGCGGGGTCCAGGCGCCGGGATCGACGTGCGCGAAGGTGCTCGGATTCTCCGCGCCCGCCTCGGTGTCGTCAGGGTCGACGGTGTGGCCGCGAACCGTGCGGGCCACCTGGGCGTGGAGCGACAGCAACTCGGTGCTGGGTACGACGAGCAGTGCAAGGGTGTGACGGGAGCCGTGACCGAACACGACGGGCGCCCCGATGATGCACTTCATCGGTAGACGTTGGCCGGCGGGACCGAGGGCGGCGTCGGCGGCGGACGCGATGTGGCGCGCCGCCAACAGGGTGACGTGCGGACGGTTGGTGTCCGACCGCACGCGCTGCGCACTGGGAAGACCGACGTCGGCGAGCGCTGACCAGCGGCGCCGCACCCAGGCGTCGGTGTCGTTGTCGGGTAACAACTCGATCGAATGTGCCACGGATGCAGTCAACCAGAGCACGCGTGCAGCACCCGGTGGTTCAGCCCACGATCGCCAACAGGTGAATGACGAGTCTGCCCTCCGCGTCGGTGGTGCTTTCGGCTGTCGCTTCGTTTGCGCAGTTCAGGCTTACAGTGATTTCTTCCAGTTTCACCGCACGGTTTCCCTGGGTTCATTCGATGAAGTGGGCGAGTCGTCCGAACGGGTAGATCCACGGCGGCCGTGCCGGCCACCGACAGGCTGTCGGCCGGCGACCGGGACGACGCCGTCGAATCGCTGCGGTCGTGGATCGCGAAGCGCGCCGCGGCACGGCGGAGGGGCAACGCAGGGGACTCTCGGAGGGCCGTCTCAAGGGCATTTGCCCAGCACAATGCCGCTGGAGTAGGCTTTGAGAACGCGCGTGCGCTTGATGACGCGCGACAGGCACACGCCCCGGTCGAAATGCTTCTGATCAGGGGTTTTGTGCCGCGCATTACGTCCAGAACTGTACCTACTACACACCTGTCCGGAGCAACTCAACATATGTCGTCCCCCACGATCACCTCGCCGCAAGTAGCCATCAATGACATTGGCACTGCCGAGGACTTTCTCGCCGCCATCGACTCCACGATCAAGTACTTCAACGATGGTGACATCGTGGAAGGAACCATCGTCAAGGTCGATCGGGACGAGGTTCTGCTCGACATCGGTTACAAGACCGAAGGCGTCATTCCCTCTCGCGAACTGTCGATCAAGCACGATGTTGACCCCAACGAGGTCGTCAACGTCGGTGACGAGGTCGAGGCCCTGGTCCTCACCAAAGAGGACAAAGAAGGCCGCCTGATCCTCTCCAAGAAGCGTGCGCAGTACGAGCGGGCTTGGGGCACCATCGAGGAGCTCAAGGAGAAGGACGAGGCCGTCAAGGGCACCGTCATCGAGGTCGTCAAGGGCGGCCTGATCCTGGACATCGGCCTGCGCGGCTTCCTCCCGGCATCGCTCGTGGAGATGCGTCGCGTCCGCGACCTCCAGCCGTACATCGGCAAGGAGATCGAGGCCAAGATCATCGAGCTCGACAAGAACCGCAACAACGTGGTCCTGTCGCGTCGCGCGTGGCTCGAGCAGACCCAGTCCGAGGTCCGCAGCGAGTTCCTGCACCAGCTGCAGAAGGGCCAGGTCCGCAAGGGCGTCGTGTCCTCGATCGTCAACTTCGGTGCGTTCGTCGATCTCGGCGGCGTCGACGGTCTGGTCCACGTCTCCGAGCTGTCCTGGAAGCACATCGATCACCCGTCCGAGGTCGTCGCCGTGGGCGACGAGGTCACCGTCGAGGTCCTCGACGTCGATCTGGACCGCGAGCGTGTTTCGCTGTCGCTCAAGGCCACTCAGGAAGACCCGTGGCGTCAGTTCGCCCGTACCCATGCGATCGGTCAGATCGTCCCGGGCAAGGTCACCAAGCTGGTGCCGTTCGGTGCGTTCGTCCGCGTCGACGAGGGCATCGAGGGCCTGGTCCACATCTCCGAGCTGGCCGAGCGCCACGTCGAGGTGCCGGATCAGGTTGTCGCCGTCAACGACGATGCGATGGTCAAGGTCATCGACATCGACCTCGAGCGTCGTCGTATCTCGCTGAGCCTCAAGCAGGCCAACGAGGACTACACCGAGGAGTTCGACCCCTCGAAGTACGGTATGGCCGACAGCTACGACGAGCAGGGCAACTACATCTTCCCCGAGGGCTTCGACGCCGAGACCAACGAATGGCTCGAAGGCTTCGAGAAGCAGCGTGAGGCATGGGAGGCCCGGTACGCCGAGGCCGAGCGTCGCCACAAGATGCACACCGCCCAGATGGAGAAGTTCGCCGCTGCCGCAGCCGAGGCCGCCAACGCCCCGACCGACTACTCGTCGGCTTCGGAGAGCCGTGGTGGCTCGGCGAACACCAGTGGTGCTTCGTCCACCGGTGGTTCGCTGGCCAGCGACGAGCAGCTCGCCGCTCTGCGCGAGAAGCTCTCGGGCAACGCCTGATAGCTCTGCTCCCGCAGTAGATCTGCACTGAGCACACGAAAAGCCCTCCCGGGAAACTGCCCGGGAGGGCTTTTCGTGTCCCTGCCACATCAGCCGCGATCCCGTGGGTACGGTATTGATCTCGTACGCTGTACGGAAAGGGTGCAACGTGTCGACCGCTGATGATGCCCGAACCCTCGTTCGGCTGCTATGGCGTGGACGTGGGGAGCCGGAGACACCCAGACGCGGTCCGCGACAACGGGTCACCGTCGACGAGATCGTCGGCAAGGCGGTCACCCTCGCCGACGAGCGTGGACTGACCGCGGTGTCGATGCGGGCACTCGCCGCCGAGCTCGGCGTCGGTCCGATGACTCTCTACACCTACGTGCCCACCCGAGACGTCCTGGTCGCGCTCATGGTGGACCATGTCGCCGGCGACCCGGTGCCGGAGCCGGGATCGACGGTCCGGGAGTCGCTCGCGCAGGTCGCACGTCATCTGCGCGCGGAGTACCTGGCGCATCCCTGGTTGATCGACGCCAATCCGTGGCGGCAGGTTCTCGGTCCGCGTCGTCTAGCCCGCTACGAACGGCAGCTCGAATTGCTCGAGCCGCTTGACATCTCGGACCTCGACCGTGACCACATCCTCGGTCTCCTGTCCGCCTTCGTGACCGGCAACGCCCGGGAGGCCCTGGCTGCCGACGCCGCGGTGACCGACAGCGGCATGACCGACGTCGAGTGGTGGGAGGTCGTCGCACCCGAGCTCGACGCGGTGATCCCCAAAGGCGGGTTCCCTCTCGCGGATCGCGTGGGAACCGTTGCAGGCGAACATCATCAGGCGCCAGGGTCCCCTGACGAGGTGTTCGATTTCGGCCTGACGCGACTGCTCGACGGGTTGGTGCCGCTCATCGGGGACGTCTGAACTCACCCGCGAGCTCGACAACCATGCGTTGTTGACAATCATTTTCATTAGACGGTTGACTGTCCGAGTGCTATCACCACGGACAACTCTGACCCGTTCCCTCGCGCTGCTCGCTGCCTCCTCCATCGCGCTCGTCGCGTGCGGCGACCCCGAGCAGGCGACCCCGCCCGCCGAATCGTCGCGCGGACCCGCGGAACAGCAAAGCGCGACACCACGACTCGCACTCAGCTACGACGGCGGAATCCTCGTGCTCGACGCGAAGACGCTCGATCAGGTCGCCGACCTTCCCCTCGACGGATTCGTCCGGCTGAACAGTGCGGGCAACGGGCGGCACGTCTTCGTCTCCGAGGCCGACGGGTTCCGGGTCCTCGACGCCGGGACCTGGACGAAGGCGCACGGCGACCACGGGCATCACTACACGACCAAGCCCTCGCTCACCGAGATGCGTTTCGGTGGAGCGGAACCCGGGCATGTCGTGGTCCACGACTCACGCATCAGCCTGTTCAGCGACGGCACCGGACAGGTCGACATCGTCGAACCCGCCGAACTGCTCCGCGGCAATCCGGTGGCCACCACGTTCACCGTCCCGCAACCCCATCACGGTGTGGCGGTGTTCCGCGGCGACGGTTCGGTTGTCGTCACACGCGGCGACGAGGAATCGCGGAGCGGCATTGCGATCCTGGACAAGCAGCGGAACGAGATCGCCCGCAATGACGAGTGTCCCGGCGTCCACGGCGAGGCCGCCGCGTCCGACGGTCGCCTGACCTTCGGCTGCGAAGACGGCATCCTGATCGTCGACGGCAACAACATCCGCAAGGTGGCCAGCCCGGATCCATACGGCCGCATCGGGAACCAGGCCGGCGACCACGGTTCCCCGGTTGTGCTGGGGGATTACAAGAGCGACGAGGGCGCCGAACTCGAACGGCCGACACGCTTCTCGCTCACCGACACCCGAACGGGCGACCTCCGACTGGTCGACCTCGGCGCCTCCTACAGCTTCCGGTCGCTCGAACGTGGCCCCGGCGGGTCCGCGGTGATCCTCGGGACCGACGGCGCGCTACACGTCTTCGACGCGCGATCCGGGAACCGCACCGCCCGCATCCCGGTGATCGGGGAGTGGGCCGAACCCGACGAATGGCAGTCGCCGATGCCCAATGTCGTGGTGCAGGACCGCATCGCGTATGTCAGTGAACCCGCGTCGAAGAAGATCGTCGCGGTCGATCTGAACATGGGCGAGAAGGTCGGCGAGGCCACCCTGCCGCACGAGACCGTCGAACTCGTCGCGGTCACCGGCTGAGCCGGCACGACACACGGGGCGCCGGTGTGCACCGGGCAGGAGCCTGTTTGCCAGACTGGTGGCGTGATCAGGCTTGGACTCACCGGTGGCATCGGCGCCGGCAAATCGACCGTGGCGAAGACCTTCGTCGAACGAGGCGCGTACATCATCGACGCGGACAAGATCGCCCGCGAGGTGGTGGAACCCGGTTCGGAAGGTCTCGCCGGGCTCGTCGAGGCCTTCGGCTCGGACATCCTGGCCGCCGACGGCAGCCTCGACCGTCCGGCTCTCGCGGCAAAGGCCTTCGTCGACGAGGGGTCGCGGAAGGCGCTCAACGGGATCACCCACCCGTTGATCGGCGCGCGCACCCAGGAACTGCTCGCGGCGGCGCCGGACGACGCCGTCGTCGTCCAGGACATCCCGCTGCTGGTGGAGAACCACACCGCGCCGTTCTTCCACCTCGTGGTGATCGTGTTCGCCGACGCCGACGTCCGACTGCATCGCCTCACGACGATGCGCGGGGTCGACGAAGCAGACGCGCGTGCTCGAATCGCGGCGCAGGCCACCGACGAGCAGCGCCGTGCGGTCGCCGACGTCTGGCTCGACAACTCCGGATCGGCCGATGACCTCGCCGCTGCCGCCGCGCGGGTCTGGGACGATCGGCTCGTACCGTTCGAGGCCAACGTCCGGGCGCGTCGGGTCGCCGATCCGGTCCCCGAACTCGTTGCCGCGGAACCGAATCCGGATGGTCCCGCGACACGTCTGGTCAACCGGCTGTGGGCGATCGCGGGTGAGCGCGCGGCCGCCGTCGAGATCACCGATCCGGCAAACGTCGAGCTGCGGATCGCCGCCCGCGACGAGACCGCGTCCGCAGAACTCGTCGACCTCCTCGCCGACGGTGGGTTCGCGCCCGTCGGCCCCGGCGTTCACGGTTCCTGCGATCCTGGGCGACCCGCGACCGTGCGGATCGAGATCGCCTGAGGGGCTCGACAAACTGACTACGAATGTTGCCTGAATTGGCCACATCGTGTGCTCCGCGCTGTTAGCTTTGCGACGACGCACCGATGCCGGTGCGGACCACCAAGTCGGCAAAGCGTTGTGAGGAGCACATATGTGGGGTCCTGGTAGTTCGAAACGCGTGCGTGCGGTCGTCGGCGGTATCGCCGTCGGGGCGGCACTCACGGCCGCCGCGGTGAGTGCCGCCCCGGCGAACGCGGCCCTGCAGGGGATCGCCGTCGACACGCTGCCCGGTTACGGCTCCTCGGCGAACGGCTCGTCGAATTACGGCCTCTACGGTGCGGGATGCGCCTACAAGTTGTCCGTGATCGTCGGCGATCCGAAGTCGGCCAAGTCGACACTCAAGGTCACGTCCACCCGGGCGGGCCGCACCGTGACGATCCACAACGCCAAGCCCACCGCTGTCGAGGTCACGCCGACCTGGCGACCGTCCGCCCCCGGACGCTACGTGCTCGCCGCGAACCTCGATGGGGTGGTCAAGACGCGGACCGTCAACGTGGGCACGGGAGTGCAACTGCCGCAGTTCATCCGGAACGGCGCGTGCTTCGTGCTGCCCACCTATTGAGTCCGACGTCGGGCCGGCCGGCACATCGGCGCGCGGTCGTGCCGGGTCACCACCCGTGATCGGGGCGGTGGTCTCGGAAGAACACCACGCCGCCGACCGCGTCGTCGAGCCAGGCCTGTACGTCGTTGCCGTGCGCGGCTGCCCCGACGAGCGCGCGGGTCGCGATCTCGACGGCCTGCACGCACTGGTCGCTGTCGAGGAGTCCGCACCGGTGCGCTTCGAAGACCTCGTCGACGTCGATGAGTTCCAGCGGTGATCCCGGAACGTCGACGAGGTCGAGATACCAGTCCTCGGCGTACCACCGGCCGCGCTCGTCGGGGCCGGAGAACCGCCCGATGTCGAGGTAGAGGCGCTGATTCGCCCGAAAGCCGCCCTGGTAGTGGAAAATGTTGGCGCGCAACCCCAATGAGGGGAGAAGCCATGATTCGAGATGGTCGAACCTCGGATGCCCGGGCGCGGGGCGCGACATGTAGAGGCCGTAGTCGGTGACTCGGTATTCCTCGACCTCCCGGACGAATCCCTTGTTGTCGGTGTTCGTCATCGCGGGCACATCGAAGACCTCCCGCTTGGGCGGGTGCATCGAGTGGGGTGCGGCCGGCGCGGTCGTCACGGGACCGCTGTTGCTCGTCATCCCCCGAATGTAGTTCGGCCGGCACCCGATCTCTGGGTGAACATCGGAGATGTTCCCGATGTGCGGGACGTCTGCCGCGCATGGTCGGGCGGCGGGCCGCAGACCGCGCGGGAACACTCGTGTCGTAGTGCGCGTTTACCCTGGCACTATGGCTTTTGCAGCAGAACGCCCGGTGCTCGCGCACTCCGAGTTCCGTCCGATCGGCGAGATCGAGCGCACCGAAGCCCGCTTGGAGGTGGTCAGCGAGTACGAGCCCGCCGGTGACCAGCCCGCCGCGATCAAAGATCTGACCGAACGGATCCAGGCCGGGGAGAAGGACATCGTGCTCCTCGGTGCCACCGGTACCGGTAAGTCGGCCACCACCGCGTGGCTCATCGAGCAGGTCCAGCGCCCCACGCTGGTGATGGCCCCCAACAAGACGCTCGCCGCGCAGCTCGCGAACGAACTCCGCGAGATGCTGCCCAACAACGCGGTCGAGTACTTCGTGTCGTACTACGACTACTACCAACCCGAGGCGTACATCGCGCAGACCGACACCTACATCGAGAAGGACTCGTCGATCAACGACGACGTCGAACGACTCCGCCACTCGGCGACGTCGAGCCTGCTCTCCCGGCGTGACGTGGTGGTGGTGGCGTCGGTGTCGTGCATCTACGGCCTCGGCACGCCGCAGTCCTACCTCGACCGCTCGGTCGAGCTCGAGGTGGGCCAGGAGATCGACCGCGACGCCCTGCTGAGGCTTCTCGTCGACGTGCAGTACAGCCGCAACGACACGGCGTTCACCCGCGGCAGCTTCCGCGTCCGCGGCGACACCGTCGAGATCATCCCGTCGTACGAGGAACTCGCGGTGCGCATCGAGTTCTTCGGCGACGAGGTCGAGTCGCTCTACTATCTGCATCCGCTCACCGGTGACGTCGTCCGCCAGGTCGACTCGCTACGCATCTTCCCGGCCACCCACTACGTCGCCGGTCCGGAGCGGATGGAACGCGCGATGGCCTCGATCGAACAGGAACTCGAGGAGCGGCTCGCCGATCTCGAGGGAAAGGGCAAGCTCCTCGAGGCCCAGCGCCTGCGGATGCGGACCACCTACGACCTCGAGATGATGCGGCAGGTCGGATTCTGCTCGGGTATCGAGAACTACTCCCGGCACATCGACGGTCGCGCGGCGGGAACCGCGCCCGCGACGCTGATCGACTACTTCCCGGACGACTTCCTCCTGGTCATCGACGAGTCGCATGTGACCGTGCCGCAGATCGGCGGCATGTACGAGGGCGACATGTCCCGCAAGCGCAACCTCGTCGAGTACGGCTTCCGTCTCCCGTCGGCCGTCGACAACCGGCCGCTGACCTGGGACGAGTTCGTCGACCGCATCGGCCAGACCGTCTACCTCTCGGCGACACCGGGACCGTATGAACTCGGACAGTCCAACGGTGAGTTCGTCGAGCAGGTCATCCGCCCGACGGGTCTGGTCGACCCGCAGGTGGTGGTCAAACCGACCAAGGGGCAGATCGACGACCTGGTCCACGAGATCCGCCAGCGCACCGAGCGCGACGAGCGCGTCCTCGTCACGACGCTCACCAAGAAGATGGCCGAGGATCTCACCGACTACCTGCTGGAACTCGGAATCCGGGTGCGGTACCTGCACTCCGAGGTCGACACGTTGCGTCGCGTCGAGCTGCTGCGCCAGCTGCGTTCGGGTGACTACGACGTCCTCGTCGGCATCAACCTCCTCCGCGAGGGCCTCGACCTCCCGGAGGTGTCGCTCGTCGCGATCCTCGACGCAGACAAGGAGGGGTTCCTGCGCAGCACCACCTCGCTGATCCAGACCATCGGCCGTGCGGCCCGCAACGTGTCGGGTGAGGTGCACATGTACGCCGACAAGATCACCGACTCGATGCGCAACGCGATCGACGAGACGGAGCGCCGCCGCGAGAAGCAGATCGCCTACAACAAGGAACGCGGCATCGACCCGAAGCCGTTGCGCAAGAAGATCGCCGACATCCTCGACCAGGTGTACCGCGAGGCCGAGGACGAGGCCGTCGCGGTGGGCGGTTCGGGACGCAACGCGAGCCGCGGCCGCCGGGCGCAGGGTGAGGTGTCGAAGGCCGGCAGTGCGGGCGTGATCGAGAAGCGCGATGTCTCGGCGATGCCGCGCGCCGAGCTGGCCGACCTGGTGTCGCAGCTGACCGATCAGATGATGAGCGCGGCCCGGGACCTGCAGTTCGAGCTGGCGGGCCGCCTGCGCGACGAGATCGCCGACCTGAAGAAGGAGCTCCGCGGAATGGACGCGGCGGGCATCAAATAGGGCTGTGACCTGCAATCCCGCCGAAGACACAACAGCGCGACCATGTGCCGATCACCACGATCGGCGGACAGACACGCCGCGGCAAACTAATGTCCCGGTGAAAGAACCCTGCAATATGGGGGATGTAGGTGACGCCTCGCTGATGGGCAGCGAGGCGAATTCATGTCGGAGGTTGGGATGAGCGCATACGAGACCATCGTCGTCGGGACCGACGGCTCGGAGTCGTCGATGAAGGCGGTGGAACGTGCGGGGGCACTCGCGGGCGAAGGCGCGCAGTTGGTGATCGCGTGCGCATACTTCCCCAACGAGCGTGGCGCAGGGGAGGCTGCCGACATCCTCAAGGACGAGGCCTACCAGGTCACCGGCTCGACGCCGACCGAGGAGATCCTGCGGACCGCGAAGGAACGTGCGTCCAAGGCCGGAGCCGCCACCGTCGTGCAGCGCCCCGTCAAGGGTGCTCCGGTCGACGCGCTGCTCCAGCTCGTGAGCGACGTCAAGGCCGACCTCCTCGTCGTCGGTAACCGCGGCCTGAACTCGATCGCCGGGCGCCTGCTCGGATCGGTTCCGGCCGACGTGGCACGCAAGTCGGCATGTGACGTGCTGATCGTGCACACCACGGGTTAGTCACCCGCACACGAACGCAACGAGCGTCCCCGCCTCAGCGGGCGTCCGGGAAACCTCCGGCGCGCCCGAGGAGAGCGGGGACACTCTTTTCCAGGGACCTGCCCAGCCATTCCGCGGCCTCGATCAGGCCGTACATGTCGACGCCGGTCGTGACGTTCGACCGGTCCAGCGCATAGAGCAGGTCCTCCGACGCGATGTTGCCCGTCGCGGCCGGGGCGAACGGGCAACCGCCGAAACCGCCGATGGACGCGTCCAGAGCGCCGGCCCCGCATTCCAGGGCCGTCAGCGCATTGGCGTAGCCGGTGTTGCGGGT
The DNA here is from genome assembly GCF_900105725.1 of Gordonia westfalica. NCBI lineage: Bacteria > Bacillati > Actinomycetota > Actinomycetes > Mycobacteriales > Gordoniaceae > Gordonia > Gordonia westfalica. The sequence goes on along the minus strand of NZ_FNLM01000034.1, from coordinate 1,628,833 downwards.
GTTGTGGAAATGCCAGCGCTGAGGGATGCCCGGTGCGTGTGCGGCCGCCAGGTCGGCGAGTGTGCGCACCTGTGCCGGGACGCCGACGCCGATGGTGTCGGCGAGGGCGATCTCGTCCGGTGCCGCGCCGTCGGTCAGGCGCGCGATGATCTCGCCGATCCACTCGGGGGCGACCTCCCCGGAGAACGGGCAGCCGAACGACACCGCGATGGTCACCGTCGTCCGTAGTCCGGCCTCGCGGGCATCATGTACGACGTCGATCGCCGCGGCGATGCCCTCGTCGACGCTGCAGCCCTGATTCCGCCGGCTGAACTCCTCGGTCGCGACAACCACCGCGTTGACCTCGTCGACGGCGGCGGTGAGGGCACGGTCGAGACCCCGGCGATTGAGTACCAGGCCGATGTAGGAGACGCCGTCGGCGCGCGGAACCTGTGCCATGACCTCCTCGGCACCGGCCATCTGTGGGACACGCTTCGGGTTGACGAAGCTGACCGCCTCGATGCGTCGGACGCCGGCGTCGACACTGCGCGAGATCAACTCGACCTTGTCGTCGATCGACAGGAGGGTCTGCTCGTTCTGAAGCCCGTCGCGGGGGCCGACCTCGACCAGTTGCACGCTCGTCATGCCCCCAATCTTGCCCCGTCGCGGACACCTGGTGTGACGAGATTCCTTCCCTCGGGCAGATGTCGGTCGAACGACCGAATCCAAACCGCAACCCGACGTCTTCGGTGTGACGTGAGTTGCTCGTGTGTCTCTAAGGGACTGATGAGGTCCCACCTGCCACACCTGTGCGGCGCCGGATGTGACGAGGCTCTCAGACGCGAGATGCGCTGTATCACTTTCGATCTCAAAAGGGATGTAAAGCGTATGATTCGTGGCTGTTCGGCGAACGCCTCGGGGGACGGGTCAGCGGCGCCGTCGAACGACCAAATCGCCGACGACTGGTTCGGACGTGGAATGGATGAAGAATCACCCCTCGGTGAGGGGATCCCACAAGTTGGGTACGGGGAGGGGCGCCGGGAAGGGCGCAGCGAAGCTAGGGGGGTCGACCTGCTGGATCTCACCGCGGCTCAACGTGCCATGTGGTTCGCCGAGAACCTCGACGACGACCACTCGATCACCATCGCGCATTACCTGGACATCGTCGACGACGGACGTCCATTAGACCGAGAGCTGTTCCGCCGCGGCGTCATCGAGGGTTCGCGGGAACTCCAGACCGCCTACACCCGGATCGCCGAGGTCGACGGCACGCCGATGCAGTACATCGACGAGTCGCTGCCGTTCGACGTGGTGGAACTGGACCTGCGTGACCGGCCCGACCCGCTCGCCGCGGCCGAGGAGTGGATGCGTGCGGACCACGAGCGCCCGGTCGACCTGCTGAACGACCCGGTCGGTTTCGCCGCCTTCATCCGCGTGGCGGACGACCGTACCTACTGGTACATGCGCGGTCACCACATCGCGTTCGACGGTTATGGCGCGCTCGTCTGCCTGCACGAAGCGGTGGCGCGCTACAACGCAGCGGTCGCGGCCGAGACCCGCGTCCCACCGCGGCGGGCGACCCTTGCCGAGGTGGTCGCCGACGATGCCGCCTACCGCCAGAGCACGCGTCACGAGAAGGACCATGCGTTCTGGGCGGAACGCGCCGCCGGACTGCCCGAACGTGTGTCACTGGCCACCCATCCGGCCACCACCGGCATCCGAAACGAGACCGTGGTGGTCGCGGGGATGCTCGACGCCGACCTCGACAGCCGTCTGCGGCGCCGCGCCCGAGAGCTGGACGCTTCCGTCGCGGCGGTTCTCACCGCGGCGTTCGCCGCATTCCTGGCACGGATGTCCGGTGCCGACGACATCGTGCTGAGTCTGCCCGTCACGGCTCGCACCACCGCCCGGATCAAACAGTCGATGGGCATGGTCTCCAACATGCTGCCGTTGCGCGTCGACGGTGTGGGCGCGGCGACCTGTGCCGATGTCGTCGCCGCGGTCACCTCGGAGATCACCGCGGTTCTCCGCCATCAGCGGTACCGCTCCGAGGACATCCGTGCCGCAGCCGGATTCGGCGATGCGACCGGTACGTCCTTCGGTCCGCTGGTGAACCTCCTGCTCTTCGACAAGCCGATCGAGATCGACGGGGCCCACGTCAGCTATCACATGCTGTCCGCGGGCATGGTCGAGGACCTCGTGATGAACGTCTTCGCCGCAGGTCCCGACGCGCCGCTCGAGGTGGGTCTCCACGCCAACCCGGCCCTGTACGACCCCGAAGAGTTGCGCACCCATCGGGCGCGGCTGCTTCACGTTCTCGAGCAGTTCATCGAGGCCCCGGATCGTCCGGTGGCGGCACTGGACCTGCTCATCCCGGGTGAGCCGGCGGCGGTCGAGCGGCTCGGTGACGGCGGTCCGGCGGTCGGCGTCGCCGGCGAGCACATCCTGGCTCCCTTCGCACGACAGGTCGCCGCGACGCCGGATTCGACCGCGCTCGTCTTCAGGGACTCGCGCCTCACCTACCGCGAGATGTCGCTGGCGGTCGACGGATTCGCGCGTGTCCTCGCGGACGAGGGGGTCGTCGCGGGGGACCGGGTGATCGTCGCGCTCGATCGCTGCCTGGAACAGGTGTGCGCGATCTACGCGATCATCGGCGTCGGGGCGGTGTACGTACCCGTCGATCCGGCCGAGCCGGAGGAACGACGCCACGCCATTGCCACGATCGTCCGGCCTGCGCTCACCGTGGACGCACAGTTCCTCGCCGACCGTGGGATCGATGCGATCGACGCCGGGGCGGGTCCGGAGGACGAGGTACCACCGCGTCGCTCCCGTCCGTTGCCGCATCAGCCCGCGTACGTGATCTTCACGTCCGGCTCGACCGGTGTACCGAAGGGGGTCGAGGTCGACCACGCGGCGCTCGAGCACCGCCTCGCATGGATGCAGCGAGATCATCCGATCGGCCCCGACGATGCGGTGCTCTACAAGACCCCGGCGACCTTCGACGTGTCGGTGTGGGAGCTGTTGTGGCCCCTGCAGACCGGTGCGCAGATGGTCATCGCCGAACCGGACGGCCACCGGGACCCCGAGTACCTGCGGAGCCTCATCGACGAGGCCGCGGTCACCGTGCTGCACTTCGTCCCGTCCATGCTCGACGCCTATCTCGACGTCGTGGGTCAGACCGAGAACGGGTCGGGTACGCCGACGTCGCTGCCCGACCGGGCCCGCTGGGTCTTCACCTCCGGGGAGGCGCTGTCGGCGCAGCTGGCTCGCCGCCTCCGCCGGACCTCGTCGGCCGGCCTGGTCAACCTCTACGGTCCCACCGAGGCGGCCATCGACGTCACGTCCCATCGGGTGACTTCCGACGACACCGTCGTGCCCATCGGGCGACCGGTGGCGGGCACCGTCGTGCGCGTTCTGGATCGCCGCCTGCGGCCGGTCCCGGTCGGCGTCGCCGGTGAGCTGTGCCTGGTGGGCCCGCAGCTGGCCAACGGCTACCTCGGCGCGATGGCGCAGACCGCCTCCCGGTTCGTGGCCGACCCGTTGGGTGAGCCGGGTGCCCGGATGTACCGGACCGGCGACCTGGTGCGGTGGACGCAGAACGGAGAACTCGAGTACCTGGGTCGCAGCGACCATCAGGTGAAGATCCGCGGGCAACGGGTGGAGCTCGGCGAGGTCGAATCGGTGGTCGCGACGATGCCCGGTGTCGACGCGGTGGTCGTCGTGGCTCGGCGAGATCTCGGACCGGCGCCGGTACTCGTGGCGTACGTCCGCGGGACCTCCGGGGTCCCCGACTCGGACGCCGTCCGCGCCTTCTGCCGCCGGCGGCTGCCCGGCCACATGGTGCCGCTCGCCGTGGTGTTCCTCGACACCTTCCCGACGAACCGCTCCGGAAAGCTCGACCAGTCGGCGTTGCCCGCCCCGGACCTCACGGACAAGACCACGGAGTTCCGTGAGGCCCGGACACCGGCGGAGAAGGCGATCGTCTCGATGGTCGCCGAGGCCCTGGGCCGGGAACGGGTCAGCCTGTCGGACAATCTCTTCGCCCTCGGCGCCGACTCACTCCTCGCAGCCCGCATGGTGTCCCGTGCCCGGATCGGACACGGTCTGACGATCGCCCTGACCGACGTCTTCGACAGTGACGACCTCGCCGACCTTGCTTCTCGCGCCGTCGTTGCGGACACCGTGCCGGAACCGCCGGAGCGTCGCCTTCCACCGCGCCCGGCGCGGATTCCGTTGTCCCAGGCGCAGACCCGGCTGTGGTTCATCAACCGGATGTCACCGACCGAGTCGACCTACAACATGTCCGGCGCACTGCGGCTCACCCACGAGGTGGATCCCGAGGTGCTGCGACGGGCCGCGCTCGACGTCCTCGACCGGCACGAGATCCTGCGCACCGTGTTCCCCAGCGTCGCCGGGGAACCCGAGCAGCGGATCCTCGACACCACGACCGCCGGGGCCGTACTCGATCACGAGCCGATCCAGGTGATCGACGGCGGACTCGACACCGCTGTCTCCGCGATCACCGATGTGGGATTCGATCTGGCAGAGGAGATCCCGTTCCGCTGTCGGCTGATCACCGGGGATCGACGCGGCGACGTCGTGGTTCTGGTCCTGCACCACATCGCCGCCGACGGTCATTCGTTGCGACCGCTGCTCCGGGATCTGATGACGGCCTACGAGAGCAGGCGTGCCGGGGAGCTCCCCGAATTCACCCCGTTGCCGATGCAGTACGCCGATGTCGCCGTCGAACGCGCCGAGATCCTGGGCACCCCCGAGAACCCGTCACCGGCACTCGTCGAAGGCCTCGAGTTCTGGCGCACCGAACTACACGACGCGCCCGATCTGCTCCAGCTGCCGACCGACCGCCCGCGCCCCCGGGTGATGTCCAGTGCGGGTGACCACCTCGACGTCACCCTGGACGCGGAGCTGTCCGCCGGGCTCCGGCGCCTGGCGACCGCGCTGGCCGTCACACCGTTCGCGGTCTTCCAGTCCGCGTTGGCCCTGACCCTGGGCAGGCTCGCCGCGGTGGACGACGTGAGCATCGGCACCGCGGTTGCCGGTCGTGACGATCCCGCGGTCGGCGAACTGGTCGGCATGTTCGTCAACACCGTGGTCCTGCGCACCTCGCTGCGACCCGGCGACACGGTGCGCGAACTGGTCACCGCGGCACATCGTCGTTGTGCCCGGGCCATGAGCCACGCCGAAGTGCCCTTCGAGCGCGTCGTCGACGCCATCGCGCCGCAGCGATCACCGTCCCATTCGCCGCTGTTCCAGGTCGCCCTGTCCGTGCAGGCCGACCAACTGGCCGACCTGTCGCACTGGACGGGGTCGGCCGAGCTGCTCGACGCGCGGGTGCCGTCGGCGAAGTACGACGTCACCGTCTCGGTGACCGAGCGTCCGGACGACTACGCCGTCGAATTCGCCTACGCCACCGATCTGTTCGACGAGAGCACGGTCCGTGACATGGCGTCGCGGCTGAGCCGGGTGATCAGCCAGATGGTGTCCGGACCCGATCGTGTCCTCGCCTCGATCGACCTGCTCGAACCAGATGCGCTCCGTGCGCTCGCCGTGCCCCGCGAGGGGGCCCAGCGGGAGATGACCCTCCCGGCGCTCATCGCGCGTGGATTCGCCCTCGCCGACCCTGCCGCGGTCGCCCTGACCGGGGAGTCCGAGAGCGAGACGGGAACCCTCACCTGGGCAGAGGTGGCCACCGCGACCCATCAGGTGGCCCGCCTCCTCGCCGATCGCGGGCTGGGGCCGGGAGATGTCGTGGCCGTCAGCATTCCGCGGTCTCCCCGGATGGTGCTCACGATGCTCGGGGTCGCGATGAGCGGGGCGGCCTTCGTCGTCATCGATGCGCGGTTGCCGGTTCGGCGGCGCGCGGCGATGCTCGCCGACAGTGACGCCTCGCTGGTGATCACCGTCGACTCGGTGGTCACCGCGGATCGGGATGCCGCACCGCAACAGGGTTCCCCGCGTGTCCGAGATCTGGGTGTCGAGGAGTGGCTGCTCGACGACCTCGAGGTGGAACTGAACATCGCCGGGCGCCGCGACCATCCGGTCACCGACGCGGACCGGACCCGTCGCGTCCACGTCGACGATCTCGCGTACCTCCTGTTCACCTCCGGCTCGACGGGACGCCCGAAGGCCGCCGCGGTCACCCACGCGGGACTCGCGGAGATGGTCGCCGAACAGCAGGCCCGTCTCGGGGTGACGCCGGCATCCCGCGTACTCCAGCTCGCCGCACCGGGTTTCGACGTGGCGGTCTGGGAGATCATCCTCGCGATCTGCGCGGGTGCGAAGCTGGTGATCAGTCCGCCGGACGTGTTCGCCGGACCCGAACTCGCCGACGTAATCACCCGTCATCGGGTCACGCACGCCTGCGCCACGCCGACGGCCCTGTCGACCATCGATCCCGAGTCGATCCCGGACGTCGAGACGATGATGGTGGCGGGGGAGGAGTGCCCGCCGGAACTCGTCGCGCGGTGGGATGCCGACGGACGGCCGTTGCTGAATCTGTACGGTCCCACGGAGACCACGATCTGGGTGACCCTGTCCCCGCCGCTGCGCGTGACGGCGCCGGTGACCATCGGACGCCCGATCTCCGGCGTCGCGGCTCGAGTTCTCGACCCCGGACTGCGACCGGTGCCGCCCGGGGTCGTGGGCGAGCTCTATCTCGCCGGGCGTGCGCTCGGACGCGGCTACCACGGCCGCCCGGGATTGTCCGCGGGCAGATTCGTGGCCGACCCGTTCGGTGCCGGCACCCGGATGTACCGAACCGGTGACCTCGTCTCGTGGACAGCCGACGGCAAGCTGATCTATCACGGTCGCAACGACTTCCAGATCAAGATCCGCGGCATGCGGGTCGAGCCGGGGGAGGTCGACGCGGTTCTCGTCACTCACCCCGACGTCGAACACTCGGTGAGTGTGGGGATGTCCACGCCGGCCGGCGACACGGTCCTGGTGTCCTATGTGACCGGGGAGCCGGGGCGCAGCCCCGCGCCCGAGCAGGTCGTCGACCACGCGGTCGCCCATCTGCCGGCGCATCTCGTCCCGCACACCGTTCAGGTCCTCGAGGAGTTCCCGGTCACCCGCACCGGCAAGGTCGACCGCCGTGCGCTGCCGGCCGTGGAGATCTCACCCGCACGCGAATACGTAGCTCCCCGAAGCCGTCTCGAGGCGGCCGTGGCGCAGATCTTCGCCGACGTCCTGGGACTGCAGTCGGTGAGTGTGCACGACGGATTCTTCGAGCTGGGCGGTAGTTCGCTGTCGGCGACCAAGGTGACCTACCGGGTCGAACAACACATCGACCGGCGCGTCCCGCTGGCCCTCCTGTTCGAGAACCCGACGGTCGCGAGTTTCGTCGTGGCACTGAACACCGTCGAGTCCGGTAACGCCGGACGTGTCCTGACTCCCCGGGAGCGGCCGCACATGGTCGACCTGACGGGTGTGCAGCGCGGACTGTGGTCGCTCAACCAGATCGATCCGTCGTCGTCGGCGTACAACGTCGGGCTCACCCTCGAACTCGACGGGCCGCTCGACATCCCGGCCCTGACCGGGGCGCTCGGGGACGTCATCGCACGCCACGAGTCGCTGCGGACGCGGTACCCGCTGCACGAGGGGCACCCGGTGCAGGTCATCATTCCGGCCGTCGACGCGCTCCGTGGATTCCGCGTGGCCCTCGTCGACACCACCCCGGACCGCGTCGACGAGGAGATCGCCGGTGTCGTCGAACCCGGCTTCGACCTGACCGGCCCCAATGCGGTGCGGGCCGCGATCCTGCGACTGGCGTCCGACCGCCATCTCCTCGTGTTCGTGGTGCACCACATCAACGCCGACGGTGGATCGTTGCGGCCGTTGGCCCGTGACCTCACCACGGCCTACCGTGCCCGGATCAGCGGGCAGGCGGGCCCGTGGCCGGCGGTGGTCGGCCCGACTCGGGTGCAGTACGCCGACTACGCGATCTGGCATGCGGAGCGGTTGTCGGCCGAGGCGCCCGGGGGCCGCACCGAGGAGGAGGCTCAACTCGACTACTGGGAACGACGCCTCGGGACGGTCCGGGAGCCGGCGGTGATCCCGACGGACCGGCCGCGGCCCGCCGAACCCCGGCACCTCGGCGGCGTCGTCGACCTGAGTGTCCCGCCCGAGACCGCAACGGTCCTCAAGCATCTCGCGCGCGTGAACAACACGACGCAGTTCGTGGTGATGCATGCGGCGCTCGCCGTGCTGATCGGCCGTCTGTCGGGAACCGAGGACATCGTGATCGGGACCCCTTTCGCGGGCCGGGACGATCCCGCCCTGGCCGACATGGTCGGGATGCTCGCGACCACGGTTCCGCTCCGCACCGGTCTGCGGCTCGACGAACCGTTCGACGAGCTGTTGCGACGTGTCCGGACGGAGGACGTCACCGACCTCGCCCACGCCGACGTCGCCTTCGACCAGATCGTCGACCAGCTCAACCGCGCGGAGAAGGGGCCGGCCCGACGCGGCCGTCACAACCCGCTGTTCTCGGTCATGCTGTCGTATCAGAACCTCGACTTCCCCGAGGTGAGCCTCGACGGTCTGTCCGTCCGGTTGCGGCCGTCGGCGTCGTTCGCGGCCAAGGTCGACCTGGAGGTCATGGTGTACCCCGACGACCTCGACGGGGTGGATCGCGAAGGTGCGCTGGGTGGTCAGATCGCCTACGACACCGACCTTTTCGACCGCACCGGCGCGGAGCGGATCGCCGAGCGATACCAGAACCTGCTCATCGACATCGCCGCCCGGCCCGGGACCCCGGTGGGTGACCTGTCCATCTGGGCCGACGGGCGGTCGTCGGATGTGGAGGACGAGCAGCCGCTCCACGAGGTCGTGTCCGCGGTCGCCGCGGCGGCGCCGAACGCGGTGATCGGCATCCCCGGGGCGCCGTCGGTGACCTTCGCCGACCTCGAGGCCACCTCGGTCGCCATGGCCTTCGCCGTGCCGGACGAGGATCCGGCCGAGGCGCTCACGGTCGCGGTCACCACGCTCCTGGCCGACGCGGGGCGGACCATCGACGAGGTGTTCGCGTGTATCCGCACCGCGGCATCGGCAGCTCTGCACGGAGGTGCCGACGCGGCGACCGGTGAACCCACGAGGAACCGGGTGGAACCCGCGTGACGTCGGACACCTCGGTTTCGCGCGGCGTCGGGGCGCGCACATCCGCGGGGTCGACACATCAGCCGACCGCGCTGCGCAGGCTCACCTTCGCGGCCGCTCATGCCGCCGACGCCGAGGCGATGGTCGGTGCGGCGGGCCCGGTGACCTTCCGCGAACTGCACCGGCGGGTGACGGTCGCGGCGACCACCCTCGTCGCCCGCGGCGTCGACCCGACCCCGGCGATACGAGCGACCGTCACGGCTCTGCTGCCCCGGGCGGGAAGCACCCCGGCGCAGTTGGCGGCGGCTGCCGGTGAGGTACTCGCCGACCTCGAACGGCGGATCGACGACGTTCTCGGTTCGGGTGACGCGGAGTCCCTACCGGGGCTCTTCCGGGTGTCGGCACACCGACGCGGCGACGCCGTCGCGCTCACCGATCTGGCCGGCGCGGCGATCACCTACCGCGAACTGGACGAACGGACCGACCGCCTCGCCCGTGCGCTGGCGGCTGCCGGCGCCGGACCGGAAACCCTGGTGGGTGTGGCGATGCCGCGGTCGGCAGACCTCGTCGTCGCGCTCCTCGCGGTCCTCAAGACCGGCGCGGCCTACCTGCCGCTGGACCGTACCCATCCCATCGCGCGACTGCGAACCATCGTCGACGACGCCGCGCCGGTGCTCATCCTCGCCGACCCGGCCACGACCGCGGCCTGGACCGACATGCCCGCCCGGGTGACGACCCCCGACGATCTGACCGCGTCGGCGGAACCCGACACGATGCCGGGGCTTCCGGCTCGCGTCGGTGCCCATTCGAGCGCGTACGTCATGTACACCTCGGGGTCGACCGGCGTGCCCAAGGGCGTTGTGGTCACACACGACAACGTGATCTCCCTGATCGTCGCTCTCGACGCGCTGGTCGAGAGCACACCCGACGACGTGTGGGCGATGTTCCACTCCTATGCCTTCGACGTGTCGGTGGGGGAGATCTGGGCGGCGATGCTCGCCGGGGGACGTCTCGTCGTGCTCGATCACGCCACCACTCGTGCGCCCGACGACGTGGTCGAGGTGTTCGACCGCGAGGGCGTCACGATCGTCAACTTCACGCCGTCGTCGTTCTACCAGTTCGCCGCCGCGGTACGACCGCCGCACGGTTCCGCGCTGCCGGATTCGGTTCGGCGACTCCACTTCTCGGGCGAGCTCCTCGACTACGAACATGTGCGCAAATGGCAGGCGGACCGCGCCGCCGACGGTTCGCCGACCGGACCGGGAGCCGACGTCCCGGGGCCGCAGCTCAACAACATGTACGGACCGACGGAGACGACGGTGTACATGACGCGGCGTGAGCTGACGCGCGGATTCGTCGAGGCCGCCACGGCGTCGGACATCGGCACACCGCTCCTCGGGTCGCGAGTGCACGTCCTCGACGGCCGGCTCGCCCCGCTGCCCGACGGTGTGCCCGGCGAACTGTACGTCTCGGGTGTCCAGGTGACCCGGGGTTTCCTCCGGCGCCACGGTCTGACGGCGACGCGCTACGTCGCGAACCCGTTCGGTCCGCCGGGCAGCCGGATGTACCGGACCGGGGACGTCGGCGTCGCCCGTGACGGATCGATCGAATTCGTCGGCCGGCGGGACGGGCAGGTGAAGCTGCGTGGCTTCCGCATCGAACTCGGCGAGGTCGAATCGGCGATGTCCGCCGTCGACGGCATCGACGCGGCCGGCGCCGACATCCGAAAGCGAGGGGACACCGAACATCTCGTCGGATACCTGGTACCCACGGCCGGGAACGCACCCGACGAGCCGACCGTCCGGGCCCGGCTCGCGGCCGCGTTGCCGGAGTACATGGTGCCGACGCTGTTCGTGTGGCTCGACGCACTGCCGCTCACCGTCAACGGCAAGCTCGACCGTGCGCTCCTGCCCGAACCGGATGCCGCCGACGACCCGGGCGCCGACGAACCGCCGGCGACGCCCACCGAGGAGAGGCTGGCCGCCCTCGTCGCAGAGATTCTGGGCGAGACCGAGATCGGTGTCACCGCATCGCTGTTCGACCTGGGCGGCAACTCGCTCACCGCGACGCGCGTCGCGGCGCGGGCCGCCGAGGACTTCGGGACCACGGTGGCCGCGCGCGACCTGTTCGCGACTCCCACCGTCCGCGGACTCGCCGAGGTGATCGACCGGAGACTCGCGGACACCGCCTCGGCAGGGCCGGCAATCCCGCGGCCCCCGTTGCGTCCGGCGGACAGGACAGGCCCACTGCCGTTGTCGCCGGCGCAGCGTCGGATCTGGTTCCTGGAGACGATGAACCCGGGTGGTCCGGCCTACCTGATCCCGGCGGTGCTGCGCCTGAGTGGAGATCCGGACGCGGACGGGGTCGGCACACGGCTGGATCCCGCGGCCGTCGCCGCGGCGCTCGACGACCTCATCATCCGCCACGAGACCTTGCGGACGCGGTTCGTCGCCACCGACGGGGTGCCCGAGCAGATCATCGACGACCCCGGCACCGCCCGGCACGACATCCGGGTGGACCCGCCGATCGACATGCGCGGCGCCGGCTCGCCCGGGGTGACCGCCATTGTCGCCGACATCGTGACGCGCGGTTTCGATCTCGAGCACGAAGCACCCGTCCGGTCACGGCTGATCCGGGTCGCCGACGACGACTGGGTACTCGTGCTCGTCGTCCACCACATCATCGGTGACGGTGGATCGATGGCGCCGCTCGTGGCCGACTTCGTCGAGGCATATCAGGCGCGGCTGGCCGGTCGTGCCCCCGGATGGTCGCCGCTACCGGTCCAGTACGCCGACTACGCGGTGTGGCACCACGAGATCCTCGGGGACAGCACCGATCCCGACTCGCTCGCGGCACGTCAGCTCGCCTACTGGAAGGCGCAGCTAGCCGGCGTCCCCGAACTCACCGACCTTCCGCTGGACCGCCCACGCGCGGCGGTGCGCGACGAGGACGGCGCGGAACTCTCCGCGGTGATCGACGCCGCGACCTGGTCCCGCCTCCGCGAACTGGCCGACCGGCACGACGCGACGATGTTCATGTGCGTGCACGCGCTTCTCGCGGTCACGTTGCTGCGGTCGGGGAGCGGCTCGGATCTGGTGATCGGCACACCGGTGGAAGGTCGCGGCGATCGCCGGCTCGACGGCCTCATCGGGATGTTCGTGAACACGCTCGCGCTGCGCACCCCGCTCCGTCGCGACGCCGACTTCGCCGCGGTCCTCGCCGCGTGCCGCGAGACCGACATCGCGGCACTCGATCACACCGACCTGCCCTTCGAGACGGTCGTGGAGCAGGTGACGACCGCGCGCGGCACCGCGCACCCGCCGTTGTTCCAAGTGGCCCTCGCGTTCCAGAACATCGAGCGGCCGACCATCGAGCTCCCCGGGCTGGTCGTCTCCGAACTCGAGGCGCCGGTCACCACCGCGAAGGTCGACCTGCAGGTGACCGTCGTCGACCCGCCGGGGCGCCCACGCGACGAGGACACGTCCGTCGTGATCACTTATGCGACAGCGCTGTTCGACGCCACCACCGTCGAGGGCCTGGTGCGCCGGCTGCAGTCCGTCGCACGTGCGGTCGTCGACTCGCCGGAGACCCCGGTCGGGGACCTGCCGACCGGTGAGCCGGACGACGTCCCGGCGATCGTGAGTTCGCCGGCCCTCGCGCCGTCGCCGGTCGCGTTGCGCGGGCTGCTCGAGGACGCGATCGCCCGCCATCCGGAGGGGGTCGCCGTCACCGACGGGAAACTCGCTCTGACCTATGCCGAACTAGATGCGTCGTCGCGGCTGCTCGCCGCGGAACTCCGTTCCCGGGGCGCACGACCGGGAACGGTCGTGGCGCTGGCCGTGCCGCGTTCGCCGGTCGGCACGGTGGCCTTCTGGGCGATCGCCCGGACCGGGGCGGCGGTCGGCGTGATCGACCCGTCCCAACCCGCCGAGCGCATCCGGTACATGACCGGGACACTGGCCGCGACGCTCGGCGTCACCGGCGCGGGGTCGGGTGTCCCGGGCGTTGCCGACGCGGCGGCCGAGCCCGGCGACGGGACGACGTGGCTCGTCGTCGAGGATCTGATCGATCTGGCGGACCGGACCCGATGGGCGGCAGAATCGGTCGCTCGGGACGATCCGGCACCGGAAGCCCGGGTCGACGACACGGCCTACATCATCTTCACGTCGGGCTCGACCGGTCGGCCCAAGGGCGTCGCGGTCACGCACCGCGGGCTCGCCGACCTCGTCGCCGATGCCCGATCGCGTTTCGAGCTGAGCCCGGAGTCACGGGTACTGCGCTTCGCCGCACCGGGATTCGACGCCTCCGTGTTCGAGACCCTCGTCGCGGTGGCCTCGGCCTCGACCATGGTCGTGGTGCCGCCGGGCATCACCGGTGGACGAGAACTGGCAGCAGTCCTCACCGACGAGTCCGTGTCGCACATGACGATCACGCCGAGTGCGCTGGCCACCGTCCCCGTCGGGGCGTTCCCCGATCTGCGCGTGGTGAACGTGGCCGGCGACGCCTGCTCACCCGAACTCGTCCGCGCCTGGTCGGACGGCCGCGCGATGTACAACCTCTACGGACCGACCGAGGCCACGATCTGGTCGACCGCTTCCACCGCGATGCGCCCCGGCGCACCCGTTTCGATCGGCGGACCCATCGCGGGAGTCGGCGTGCTGGTCCTCGACGCTCGTCTGCATCCGGTGCCACCCGGCGTCGCGGGCGAGCTGTACCTCGTCGGTCCGGCGCTGGCCGCCGGCTACCTGCGCCACACCGCGCTGACCGCGGAGAGATTCGTCGCCGCGCCGTTCGGGCCGCCGGGTGAACGGATGTACCGGACCGGTGACCTGGTCCGCGGACGTCACCGAGACGGCCGATGGGAACTGGACTTCCTCGGTCGCAGCGACTTCCAGGTGAAGATCCGCGGGTTCCGGATCGAGACGGGCGAGATCGACGCCGTACTGGAAAGCCATGCGACGGTCGACTTCTCGATCACCGCCGGCATCGCTCACCCGACGTCGGGCGAAACCGTGCTGGTGTCGTGGGTGCACGGCACCGACGGCGTGGCCCTCGACGTGTCGGCGGTGAGCTCCCACGCGGCGAGGCATCTGCCCGCACACATGGTGCCGACCGCCATCGTTCCGCTCGACGAGATCCCTCTCGCGGCCACCGGGAAGCTCGACCGCGCGGCACTGCCGGCGCCCGAATTCGCCCGCGGCGTCCACGTCGAACCGCGCACCGGGACCGAACGCGCGGTCGCCGCGGTCTTCGCCGAGGTCCTCGGAATGGACGCCCCGGACGACGCCGGCGAGGGACGGGGCGTCTCCGCGCTCGACTCCTTCTTCGACCTCGGCGGTACCTCGCTGTCCGCCACGCGCGTCGTCGCCCGGCTGAGTGCGGAGTTCGGTGTCGAGCTCGGTGTGCGGGTGATCTTCGACGCCCCGACTGTCGAGGCGCTCGCGTCGTCGATCGACGCCGGCGAACTCGACAGCCGGGCAACGGGTCCCGCGCCCGGCGTGCTGATGCGGCCCGAGCCGGTCCCGCTGTCCTACGCCCAGCGGCGGATGTGGTTCCTCAACCAGTTCGACCCGGGTTCCGCCGCATACGTGATCCCCATCGTCGTACGGCTGCACGGCGAACTCGACGTGGCCGCCATGCACGGCGCGATCAACGACGTCGCCGAGCGGCACGAGGTGCTCCGTACGATCTACCCCGCCGGTTCCGATTCGGGCGACGCGGCCGAACCCGTGCAGGTCGTGCTCGAGTTCCACGCGGATCTGGTGCCGGTCGGCCACACCGTCGTCCCCGGGTCCGCGGCGCAGGACAGCGTGGTGTCCGCCGAGATCGCCGCGACGATCTCGCAACCGTTCGACGTGACGCGCGAGCTGCCCCTTCGTGCCCGGATTCTCAGTTCCCCGGTTCCCGGTTCTCCCGGTGTCACCGATGAGCACGTGCTCGTGATCGCGCTCCACCACATCGCCGCCGACGGTGAGTCGGCACCGATCCTCGCCCGCGAGGTGACCGAGGCCTACGACGCGCGCCGCGCCGACCGTGAACCACGGTGGATGCCGCTGACCTTGCAGTACGCGGATTACGCGGTGTGGCAACGTCATCGCCTCGGTGATCCGGACGACCCGGGTTCGGAGATGTCCCGTCAGCTGTCCTACTGGACCCGGCAACTCCGCGGTCTGCCGGACGTGCTGCCGTTGCCCGTGGACCGCCCGCGGACCCTCACACCCGACACACGCGCGGCGACCGTGCGATGGTCGTTGCCGGCGCCGGTGGTCGCGGGACTTCGACGACGCGCGTCCGAACAGCGCGCGACGCTGTTCATGGTCATCCACGCCGCGGTGGCCGCGGTGCTCGCACGCCTGACGTCGACCATCGAGATCGCGGTCGCGACACCTGTTGCCGGACGCGGACACCGGGCCCTCGACGAACTCATCGGCATGTTCGTCAACACCGTCGTGCTGCGCGTCGACGTCGACCCGCATCTCACCGGTGGGGCACTCCTGGATCGGGCCAGACTCGCCGCTCTGACCGCCCTCGATCACGCCGAGGTGCCGTTCGAGCGCGTCGTCGACGCCGTCGACCCGCCCCGCACCGAGAACGTCGAGCCGCTGGCACAGGTGATGATGGTGCACACGGCGGGTGCCGAGCCGGTGATGGCCGGCGTGAGGATGGGGGACCTGTCCGCCGAGTTCGTCGAGATCGACGACACCACAGTGAAGTTCGACCTCTCGATCGGTACCCGGGAGGCCGTCGACAGGTCGTTGGCCGGGGCGCTCACCTATGCCGCGGCCCTGTTCGACGCGGGCACCGCGGAGATGATCGCCGCTGCGCTCGAGACCACCCTCACGGTCCTGGCCGATGACCTCGATGTGCCGGTCGCGGACATCCCGATCCTCACCGAGCCGCAGAAACGGTCCCAGTACGAGCTGGCGACCGGCCGCACGGTCACTCTGCCGCCCGAAACGCTCGTGGACGCGGTGGTCAGCGGGACGCGGATCTCGCCGGATGCGGTCGCCCTGCGTTCCGCGGGCCGGTCGGTCACCCACCGGGAGTTCGGGGCGCGGGTGGCGGTACTCGCCCGTGAGCTGATGTCCTTCGGTGTCGGGCCGGAAGACAGCGTCGTCGTGTGCATTCCACGGTCGATCGAGCTCGTCATCGCGATCCACGCCGTCCTCGCCGCCGGCGGCCAGTACGTCCCGGTGGCAACCGACGCACCGGAGGACCGGGTGCGCTACATGATCGACACCGCGGGAGCGGGAGTCGGACTCGTCGGGCCCGGCGCGGGCGCCGGTCTCGTCACAGCCGGCGACACCTCGGCCGGCGGCCTCGTGGACCGGGTGATCGTGGTCGACGCCACCAATCCGGTGGATCTCGACACCGCATCGGTCACCGATGCCGAGCGCCGGGCGCCGCTTCTACCGGACCACGCCGCCTACACCTTGTTCACGTCCGGATCGACGGGACGCCCCAAGGGGGTGACGGTGACGCACCGCGCGGTGCTGAACCGGTTGCGCTGGGGTATCGAGGAATTCGGTATCGGTCCGGACGATACCGTCCTGCTGAAGACGCCTGCGACCTTCGACGTGTCGGTGCCGGAGCTGTTCGCGCCGCCGATGACCGGGGCACGGATGGTCATCGCGCCGGATGACGCGCATCTCGACCCGCATGCGATCGCGCGGTTGATCGACGACGAACACATCACGACGGTGCACTTCGTCCCGTCCCTGCTGGCGGTGTTCGTCGAGGTCCTCGACCACACTGCGGGCGGCGTACTGCCGAGTCTGCGGCACCTCTACTGTTCGGGTGAGGCGCTCGCACCGGCCACCCTCGGTGAGGTCCGTGCCGTCCTGCCTCGGGTACGGATCCACAACCTGTTCGGTCCCACGGAGGCTGCCGTCGAGGTCACCGCCGCGACACTCGGCGATCACCGCGAGGTGGTCCCGATGGGCCGGCCGATCTGGAACACACAGACCTTCGTCCTCGATCCGCGGCTTCGTCCCGTCCCGGCCGGTGTCGCCGGCGAGCTGTACCTCGGCGGCGTCCAACTCGCACGCGGATACACCGCACGCGCCGACCTGACCGCCGATCGCTTCGTCGCCGATCCGTTCGGACGGGGGAGCAGGCTCTACCGCACCGGCGACCTCGTCCGCCGTAACCGGTCCGGTGATCTGGAATACCTGGGGCGCAGTGACTTCCAGGTCAAACTCCGCGGCCAGCGGATCGAGCTGGGCGAGATCGAGGTGGTGCTCGCGACCGTCTCCGGAGTACGGCAGGCCGCGGTGACCCTGACTCGGGTCCCGGGCGGCGCCGAACACCTCGTCGGCTACCTCATCGGACCGGAGAGCGAAGTCAGCCTCGGCCGTGCGCGGGAGGCAGTCGCGGCGTCCTTGCCCGCCTACATGCGTCCGACGCTGTGGGTGACGCTGGCCGAGGCGCCGCTCAGCAGCGCCGGGAAGCTCGATCGGAAGGCGCTTCCCGCTCCGCAGTTCGACATGCTGACGCATGCCGACACCGATGCGGCGCCGGCGACCGACTCCGAACGGGTCGTGGCGGGGATCGTCGCCGCCGTCCTCGGCGTCGAGCGGATCCCGATGACCAGTTCGTTCTTCGCGCTCGGCGGCGATTCGATCGCGTCGATCCGACTGACGTCCATGCTGCGAGCCGCGGGCTTCACCCTCACCCCGCGCGACGTGTTCGGTGCCACCACGGTCCGCGACCTCGCTCAGCTCTCCCGGCACGAGCCCCACGCGGTCCTCGACGAACTGCCCGGCGGTGGGGTCGGTCCCGTCGCGCCGACACCCGGCACTGCCTGGATGCTCGACCTCGCCGACGATCTCGCGGACGTCGCGGACTTCTCGCAGAGCACCGTCCTGACCCTGCCGGCCGACATCGACGAACACGCACTGCGTGCGGTGATCGGCGCGGTCGTCGCGGCTCATCCGATGCTCACCGCGTCGTTGCAGATCGACGCGAACGGTGAGCCCGCCGTGATCGCCGGAGCGGGCGGTGCCGACGACATCGTGGTCGAGATCGTCGACCATTCGCGGCGGTCGAACACCGGCCCGACGCCGACGATCGACGAAGCGGTACACGCGGCCCATCGCCGCGCCCTCGAGACACTCGCACCGACGCAGGGACGTCTCGTCTCGGCCATCGGGGTGCGGGTCGGCGACGGCCGGGAGCTGGTCGGCCGGTTGGTGATCGCCATCCATCACCTCGGAGTCGATGCGGTGTCGTGGCCGACGATCGTGTCCGGTGTGGCCCGTGCCTGGTGGCAGTACCGCAACGGCGACGACCCGCACATCACCACTCGCGGGACGTCGTTCCGCAGGTGGGCGGACGTGCTGTCCGACCTCGCCGACCGCGACGACGAGATCGACTGGTGGCGAGACCAGCTGCCGGAGGGGACCGCACCCGTACTCGACCCGGTCCGTGATCGATTGCGGACCACCGTCTCCGCGGCCCACATCGTGGACACCGACCGCACCGAGACCGTGCTGGGTCGCGTGGCCGATGCGTTCGGCGCCCGCACCGACACCGTGCTCGCCGCGGCCCTCGCCTACGCCCTCACCACCACGACGGCCGCGGGCCGGCTCGGATACGACGCCCCCTCGGTGTCGATGCTCCTGGAGAACCACGGCCGCGAGGAGTCCGTGGCCCCGGGCGCCGACCTGAGCGAGACCGTCGGCTGGTTCACCTCGTTCGTGCCGGTCAGCGTCGACATCCCCAGCCACGGGGCATCACCCGGACACGACCTGGCGACGGTCCTCAAGTCCCTCAAGGACCGGCAGAAACGCATGCCGGACAACGGTATGGCCTTCGGTGCCCTCCGCTGGTTGCGCGCCGGGTCGCCTCTGCGCGACCGCCCGCTGCCGCCGGTGACCGTCAACTACCTCGGAACGTTGGCCGGCACGGACGACGACGTGACCACGGCTTCGACGGAGTTCCTCCCGGCCGGCGACGCACCGGTCCTCGCGCCGTCGGTGCGCGGGGACATGACCGCACTCGCTGCGCTCACCGCGACCATGGGGACGGTGACGTCTCCGCAGGGGCGGCGGCTGCGACTGGACCTCACCGCGCCCGAGGCGGTCCTCGGTCGCGACGACCTCGATGACCTGGCCGCCCGATGGGATGCGGCGTTGTCCTCGCTCGTCGCGTACGTGGGGTCCGTCGGTGACCCCGGACCGAGTGAGACCGACATCATCGGCGGTGGCCTCACCCAGACCGAGATCGACGATCTCGTCGGCCGGTACTCCGTCGGACGGTCGCGCACCGCGCCGGCGATCTGGCCGCCGACCCCGCTGCAGCAGGGGCTGTTCTACGAGGCCGAGCGTCTCGCCGCGTCACAGGCCGACGAATCGTCGTTCTCCACCGATCCCTATGTCACACAGTCGATCATCGAGTTCGCCGGACACCACTCGCCGACGGCGCTGCTGCCGGCGATCCGCGAACTACTGGCCCGGCAACGGGTGCTGCGGTCGGCGTTCGGCCGGACCGCGTCCGGACGCCCGGTGGTGGTGATCCCGCCGCCGGATCATCCCGTGGTGACCGACCCCGACTTCCGGGGCGTCGACCTGACGAACGAAGACTTCGCGGTGGCGGCGGCACGCATCGTCGAACTCGCCGAGGACGATCGCACCAGGCCGTTCCACCTCGACTCGCCGCCGCTGATCCGGTTCACCGCCGTCTCGCACAGCGGCGTCACCGGTCCCGCGCACACCGTGGTGATCACCGCCCACCACATCATCCTCGACGGGTGGTCGGGGCCGATCCTCGTCGCCGATCTTCTCGCCGCGCATCTCGGACGTCCCCCGGTCACGCCGTCTGCCGACATGGAGTCCTACCTCGAATGGCTCGACCGTCGCGACCGGGCCGCCGCCCTCACCGCCTGGCTCGACGTCCTCGACGGTGCCACGCCGACACTCGTCGCACCCCACCACGCCGCCCGCGCCCGCCAGGAAGAGCGCCGCCCGTATGAGATCGACGCGCGTCTGGATGCGGCCACACGCGCCCGGGTCGAGGAGCGCGTCCGCCAACTGGGCAGCACGATGAGCACGGCGCTCCACGCAGCGTGGTCGATTCTGTTGTCGCGCCTGACCGGCGAACAACGCGTCGTCTTCGGTGAGACGGTGTCGGGCAGGCCGGCCGATCTCGACGACGCCGACGCGATGATCGGTCTGTTCATCAACACGGTCCCGGTCGTCGCGGATGTCGACCCGGACCGGACGATCGCCGACCTCGTCACCGCACTCCACGAGTCCCGCACCGGACTGGTGGACCACCAGTTCCTCGGCCTGGGCGAGATCACCCGCGCCGCCGGACATCCCGCGCTGTTCGACACCCTGGTCGTCTACGAGTCCTATCCCGTCGACACCGGGACGGTGCTCGAGGGATCGCGCACCTCGGGACTCGAGATCCGTGACGTCACCACGTCCGATGCGACCCACTATCCGCTGGCGCTCATCGCGGCCCCGGACCCCGACGGGTTGTCGCTGACCGTGAAGGCGGATCTGGCGGCCGTCGACGCCGAGGTCGCCGAGGTGATCGCGTCGTGCCTGGTCGATCTCCTCGAGGCACTCGCCGACGATCCCGCCACGTCGGTCGCCGCGCTCGACCCGATGCCCGTGGAGATGCGCGGCACGGTCGAGACGTGGTCGCGTGGTGCGGTGGTGGGGTTGGGGTGGGGTGGTCGTTCGGTGGGTTCGGTGGTGGCTGAGCGGGTGGGGTTGTCGGGGTCGCAGGTGGCGGTGTGGTGTGGGGATCGGGTGGTGTCGTATGGGGAGTTCGGTGGGTTGGTGGCGGGGGTTGCGCGGGGGTTGTTGGGTTTGGGGGTGGGGGTGGATTCGGCTGTGGGTGTGGTGATGTCGCGGTCGTTGGAGTTGTTGGTGGCGGTGCATGCGGTGGTGGTTGTGGGTGGTCGTTATGTGCCGGTGGAGGTGGATGCGCCGGTTGAGCGGGTGGGGTACATGTTGTCGACGGCGGGTGTGGGTGTGGTGTTGACGCGTGTGGGGGAGGGGGTGGTGGTTCCTGCTGGGGTGGAGCGGGTGGTGGTGGATTGTGGTGTGGGGTCTGGTGTTTCGGCTGATGTGGGTGCTGTGGAGTTGGGTGGGGTGGTGGATGAGGTGGGGGTGTTGTCGCCGTTGGTGGGTGTGTACACGTTGTTCACGTCGGGGTCGACGGGTCGGCCGAAGGGTGTGACGGTGTCGCAGGGGGCGGTGGTGAATCGGTTGGGGTGGATGCAGTCGTTGTTCCCGATTGCTGGTGATGATGTGGTGTTGTGGAAGACGCCGGTGTCGTTTGATGTGTCGGTGTGGGAGTTGTTCTGGCCGTTGATGGTTGGTGCTTCGGTGGTGGTGGCGGAGCCGGGTGGTCATCGGGATCCGTGGTATGTGGCGTCGGTGGTGGAGCGGTTCGGGGTGTCGGTGTGCCATTTTGTGCCGTCGATGTTGTCGGTGTTTGTGGATGCGCTGGGTGGTTCGGGTGGGGGTGGTTCTGTTGGTGGTGGGTTGGGGTCGTTGCGGCAGGTGTTTTGTTCGGGTGAGGCGTTGGGTGTGGCGGGTGTGGAGGGGTTGCGGGGGTTGGTGCCGGGTGTGCGGGTGGTGAATTTGTATGGGCCGACTGAGGCGGCGGTGGATGTGACGTGGTATGTGGTCTCGGGTGGTGAGGTGGTGGTGCCGATTGGTCGTGCGGTGCCGAATGTGTCGGTGTGGGTGTTGGATTCGCGGTTGCGGCCGGTGCCGGTGGGTGTGGTGGGTGAGTTGTATCTGGGTGGGGTGCAGGTGGCTCGGGGTATGCGTCGCGGGTGGGGTTGACCGCGGAGCGGTTTGTGGCGGATCCGTTTGGTGGGCCGGGGTCGCGGTTGTATCGGACGGGTGATCGGGTGCGGTGGTCTGGTGTGGGTGAGTTGGAGTATTTGGGGCGTAGTGATTTTCAGGTGAAGTTGCGGGGGCAGCGGATCGAGTTGGGGGAGATCGAGTCGGTGTTGCACACCGCACCCGGCGTCGTCGCCGCGGCGGTGATGGTGCGCGACGACCGGCTCGTCGCCTACGTATCCGGCCTCGCGGACGCAGACGTGTCGCAGGTGCGCGAGTACGCCGGGCGCCGCCTCGCGCCGTACATGGTCCCGGACACCTTCGTCGTGCTCGACGACATGCCGCGCGGCACGTCCGGCAAGATCGACCGGAAAGCGCTGCCTGCGCCGGATCTCGGTACCCGTGAGGTCGTTGTGCCCGCGTCGGACACCGAACATCTGATCGTGGAGATCGTGGCCGACGTCCTCGACCAGCCCGCCGATCGGGTGTCGGTCACCGACAGCTTCTTCGAGATCGGTGGACACTCACTCTCGGCGACGCGGGTCGCCGCACGGATCTCGCATACGTTCTCGGTGTCGTTCACCGTTCGCGAGCTGTTCGATGCCCCGTCTGTACGTGCCATGGCCGGATGGGTCGGCGAGCGACTCGAAGGCCATCCGGTCGCCGTCCTTCCGGACCCGGGGTCGATCCCGCGTCCGTCGCGGCTGCCCCTGTCGGCGGCGCAACAGCGGATGTGGTTCATCAACCAGTTCGATCCGTCCTCGCCCGCCTACAACAACCCGTTCGCGATGCGGCTGCACGGCCGGCTCGACACCGTCGCCCTGCGCGCCGCCCTCGCCGACGTCATCACCCGTCACGAGGTGCTGCGCACCCGCTACCCGCAGGATCTCGACGGCCGTCCCTGGCAGGACATCGTGCCCGCGGACGAGGTGACCGTCGACCAGTGGTGGCGCGCCGACGACGTCGAAACCCTCACCGCCACCGGCTTCGATGTGACGCGCGATCTGCCCATCCGTGCCGCGATCGGCACCGAGTCCGACGATCACGTGCTGGTGGTCGTCCTCCACCACATCGCGGCGGACGGCGAATCACTCCGGCCACTCGTCGACGACCTGCTCCATGCGTATGCCGCGCGCTCCGCGGGATGTGCACCGGAACGGCCACCCCTCGGCGTGCAGTACGCCGACATCGCCCTGTGGCAGGAGCGCGTCCTCGGGTCCGTGGAGGATCCGGATTCCGAACTCGGCCGGCGGGCCCGGTGGTGGCGGGAGCAGCTCGCCGACCTGCCCGACGTGCTCGAACTGCCGACCGATCGGCCCCGCCCGCCCGTGGCGTCCCATCGAGGTGCCGTTGCGGAGTTCGACGTGCCGGAGGAGTTGGCATCGGCGATCGACGGATTCGCCCGCCGGCACGGGGTGACCGTCTTCATGGTGCTGCACGCCGCGGTGGCCGTCGTGCTGTCCCGACTGGCCGGCTCCACCGACATCGCGTTGGCCACCCCGGTCGCCGGTCGAGGCCGCGCCGAACTCGACGCCCTGGTCGGGATGTTCGTCAACACCGTCGTCCTGCGCACACAGGTCGATCCGGGCGCCGCGTTCGCCGACGTGATCGGACAGGTCCGGGACACCGACCTCGATGCGTTCGCGGCGGCCGACGTGCCCTTCGAGCATCTCGTCGACGTACTCGCCCCGACGCGTAGCGAAGCGTTCGCGCCCCTGGCCCAGGTGATGCTGACTCTGGAACAGTCTGCGGTCGGAGCGATCTCGGTGCCCGGACTGACGGTCACACCCGTCGACGCCGGTGTTCCGGCGGCACGTTTCGACCTCATGATCGGGATGACCGCCATGCGGGACACGGCCGGCGACCTGTCGGGGCTGTCCGGGCGGATCGTCTACGCCACCGATCTCTTCGAGGATCGCACCGTGCGCCGCCTCGGCGCGCGGATCGTCGACGTCCTGACCACCGGTCTCGCCGACGACACCGTGGTGGTCGGCGACATCGACCTCACCGACGCGACCGAGCGCGCCGCCATCGCGGACTGGTCGCGTGGTGCGGTGGTGGGGTTGGGGTGGGGTGGTCGTTCGGTGGGTTCGGTGGTGGCTGAGCGGGTGGGGTTGTCGGGGTCGCAGGTGGCGGTGTGGTGTGGGGATCGGGTGGTGTCGTATGGGGAGTTCGGTGGGTTGGTGGCGGGGGTTGCGCGGGGGTTGTTGGGTTTGGGGGTGGGGGTGGATTCGGCTGTGGGTGTGGTGATGTCGCGGTCGTTGGAGTTGTTGGTGGCGGTGCATGCGGTGGTGGTTGTGGGTGGTCGTTATGTGCCGGTGGAGGTGGATGCGCCGGTTGAGCGGGTGGGGTACATGTTGTCGACGGCGGGTGTGGGTGTGGTGTTGACGCGTGTGGGGGAGGGGGTGGTGGTTCCTGCTGGGGTGGAGCGGGTGGTGGTGGATTGTGGTGTGGGGTCTGGTGTTTCGGCTGATGTGGGTGCTGTGGAGTTGGGTGGGGTGGTGGATGAGGTGGGGGTGTTGTCGCCGTTGGTGGGTGTGTACACGTTGTTCACGTCGGGGTCGACGGGTCGGCCGAAGGGTGTGACGGTGTCGCAGGGGGCGGTGGTGAATCGGTTGGGGTGGATGCAGTCGTTGTTCCCGATTGCTGGTGATGATGTGGTGTTGTGGAAGACGCCGGTGTCGTTTGATGTTTCGGTGTGGGAGTTGTTCTGGCCGTTGATGGTTGGTGCTTCTGTGGTGGTGGCGGAGCCGGGTGGTCATCGGGATCCGTGGTATGTGGCGTCGGTGGTGGAGCGGTTCGGGGTGTCGGTGTGTCATTTTGTGCCGTCGATGTTGTCGGTGTTTGTGGATGCGCTGGGTGGTTCGGGTGGGGGTGGTTCTGTTGGTGGTGGGTTGGGGTCGTTGCGGCAGGTGTTTTGTTCGGGTGAGGCGTTGGGTGTGGCGGGTGTGGAGGGGTTGCGGGGGTTGGTGCCGGGTGTGCGGGTGGTGAATTTGTATGGGCCGACTGAGGCGGCGGTGGATGTGACGTGGTATGTGGTCTCGGGTGGTGAGGTGGTGGTGCCGATTGGTCGTGCGGTGCCGAATGTGTCGGTGTGGGTGTTGGATTCGCGGTTGCGGCCGGTGCCGGTGGGTGTGGTGGGTGAGTTGTATCTGGGTGGGGTGCAGGTGGCTCGGGGGTATGTGAATCACCCTAGGTTTTGTGCCGCCTCCAATGTGGGCTGGTCCTCGGGGCCGAGGCCAGCGTAGTGGAGCGTTTCGAACTCGGTCGGGGGAATCTGGCCAATACTCGAGTGCAACCTGCTGTTGTTGTACCAGTCGACCCAACCAGCGGTCGCGAACTCGACGTCGGAGATCGTCCGGTACGGGCCGGAGTGGAAGATCGTGGTCCGGATGCACTCGGTCTTGTACAAGCCGTTCACCGACTCGGCCAGCGCGTTGTCGTAGGCGTCCCCGACCGATCCGATCGACGCTGCGATGTCTTCGAGTCGCAGACGCTCAGTCAGTGTAACCGATGTGTACTGACTTCCGGCATCCGAATGATGAATAAGCTCAGCAGCTTTCACCGGATGCCCTTCCCGATTGCGCTGCCACAGTGCCATCCGAAGCGGGACTGTCACCAACTCCACCGACTTCGATGTCGAGGCATGCCATGCCACGATTCGACGGGAGAACACGTCGATGATGAACACCACATACACCCACCCAGCCCAGGTCCGGCAGTAGGTGAAATCGGTCACCCAAACCCGGTTCGGTTCGGCAGCACTGAACTGTCGGTTCAACAGATCCTCCGCGCGGACACCATCAGCGGATCTGACGGTCGTTCGGACTCCCTTCGACCGTCGAATTCCTTGGTGGCCTAACACTTTCATCGCTCGATCAACGGCGCCATAGGACACCCCAGGCAGAGTTGTGCGATGCAGATGGGCGCGCATCTTCACCCGCCCGTAGAGGCCCTCGGGAGTCATCTTCCGCCGGCCGTCGTCACCGGTGCGCCAGACGACAGTGCGCACCGCATCGACGACGTGGGCATCAGAGACCGTCCGTGCGGCAGGCGTGCGTGATCGCCATGCCCGGTAGGTTCGTGCGGCAATCTGGCAGCCCTGCCCACGCAGGACCCGGCAGATCGACTCGACCGCAAACCCGTTGGCGCGCATTTGATCTATGAACGCCACGATCATCGGTTGCGGGGGTCGAGTTCCCCCGCGAAGAAAGTTGTCGCTGCTTTCAGAATGGCAACGTCTTCTCGTAACTGCTTGTTCTCGGCCTTGAGGCGCTTGATCTCGGCGGACTCCTTCGTAGTGGTCCCGGAGCGGGCGCCGGCATCGATCTGGGCTTGTACGGCCCATCGACGTACCGTCTCCCCGCCGACACCGACCTGCTTGGCGATCGCTTCGGCCGCGGCAGTCAACGACGTGTACTCGCCGCCGTGGGTCTCCAGCAACCGCAAGGCCCTCGAACGGACCTCCGGGTCGATTTTCTTAGGCATGTGCTCATCCTTCCTGACTCAGAAGGAAGCGGTATCAAACCTGGGGTGATTCAATGCGTCGCGGGTGGGGTTGACCGCGGAGCGGTTTGTGGCGGATCCGTTTGGTGGGCCGGGGTCGCGGTTGTATCGGACGGGTGATCGGGTGCGGTGGTCTGGTGTGGGTGAGTTGGAGTATTTGGGGCGTAGTGATTTTCAGGTGAAGTTGCGGGGGCAGCGGATCGAGTTGGGGGAGATCGAGTCGGTGTTGCACACCGCACCCGGGGTGGCCCAGGTCGTGGTATCCGTGATGGACCTGCCCGCGGGTCAGCAACTCGTCGCACATCTCACCGGATCAGATGTCGACCTCGACGCGGTCCGGACCGTCGCCGAGAAGCTGCCCGGTTACATGCGTCCGACGTCGTGGGTGATCCTCGACGAGATGCCGTCGAACACCGCGGGCAAGATCGACCGCAGGGCACTCCCGCTTCCCGACTACGCGGCCGAGACGTACGTCGCCCCGGCGACGCCCGTCGAGATCGCCGTCGCCGAGATCTTCGCCGAGGTTCTCGGCGCGGGGGAGATCTCGGCCGGCACGAGTTTCTTCGACGCCGGAGGGAACTCGCTCGCCGCAACCCGTCTCGCGTCGCGACTGGGACGAAGCCTCGGTGTCGCGGTGACCGTTCGCGACGTCTTCGACGACCCGACGGTCCGCGGCCTAGCCGATCGCATCGAGAAATCCGGCGATGTCGACGCTGCGTCGGCCGGTTCCATGGTGGGCAGCCCGTCATCCGGCCCGTCGTCCCGGCCAGATGTTCTGCCGCTCTCCAGTGCGCAGCGACGCATGTGGTTCCTCAACCAGTACGAGCCCGAGGTGGCGTCGTACGTCATCCCGTTCGGGTTCCGGATTCGTGGAGACGTCCGCGCCGAGGACGTGCGGTCGGCGATCGAAGACGTGGTCGCGAGGCACGAGATCCTCCGGACCACTTACCCGATCGGACCGGATGGCAGGCCGCATCAACTCATCGCCGAGGACGCCGGATTCGACTGGCGGGTCGTCGATTCAGATGCCGAGGCGTTGGCCGTCACCGCGGTGCCGTACGACCTCACCCGTGACCGGCCGCTGCGGGCACGACTCCACGCCGACGAGGCCGACGGTGCGCTGCTCGCCATCGCGGTCCACCACATCGCCGCGGACGGCGCGTCGGGTCCGGTCCTCGCTCGAGACCTACTCACCGCGTACGTCGCCCGGCGAGATGGCCGCACGCCGGACTGGTCGCCGTTGCGTCGGCAGTACGCCGACCACGTGCTGGAACTCCGTGAGGGCGACGCCACCGCGGCCTCGCGACGACAGTGGTGGGCCGACCGTCTCGCGGGCGCGCCGACGCTCCTCGACCTCCCGACGACGTATCCCCGCCCGGCGGCCCGGGAGACACGTGGTGCCACTGTCGACTTCACGATCCCCGGCCGGACCGCCCTGGCCGCCGCAGACCTCGCTCGTGCCACCGGCACCAGTGCGTTCATGGTGCTCCATGCCGCCCTCGCGGCACTGCTGGGCCGTCTCTCCGGTGGTGGCGACGTCGTCATCGGCACCGCCACGGCGGGACGTGACGGTGAGACCGATGACCTGATCGGCATGTTCGTCAACACCGTCGCCCTGCGTAGTCGGGTCGCGGCGGAAGACGGATTCGCCGACCTGCTCGGCGAGGTCCGCGACGGGGACCTCGATGCCCTTGCCCACGCCGACGTTCCCTTCGACGAGGTGATCGACGCGCTGGGCGTCACCCGCGCCGCATCGTACGCACCGCTCGTCCAGGTCCTCCTCACGACCTCCGACGCCACCGACACCGCGACCCTGCCCGAGAACCTCACGGGGCACGCCCGCATCGGCGAACTCACCGGCCTGGACATCACGCCGGTGTCCGTCACCGACGACTCCGCCAAGTTCGACCTCACCGTCGCGGTCCGGACCGATGGGGTGGCGGGCGCACCGTGGCGGGGCGTCCTCACCTACGCCACCGACCTGTACGACGAGTTCGACGCCCGGCGTCTGGCCGACCGGTTCGTCGGGCTCCTGACCGAGGCGGTCGCCGACACGACGACGCCCATCGGTGACCTGGACCTGCTCGCCGATGACGAGAAGACGGGCCCGCTGGTCTCCGGCGACCCGGACCCGGCGGTCGTGGTGCTTCCCGATCTGTTCGCTGCCGCCGTCCGGGCGCGGGGTGCCCACCCGGCGGTCATCGATGATCTCGGCACCTGGACGTATGACGAGTTAGACAATGCCAGTTCGCATCTCGCCGCCGAACTGATCGACCAGGGCGTCGGACCGGACGACGTGGTGGTGTGTGCGTTCGGACGGTCGGCTCGGGCACAGCTCGCACTGTGGGCGGTCGCGAAGACCGGGGCGGTGTACTGCCCGGTCGATCCCCGGTATCCGGCTGATCGCATCACCCGCGTGGTGACCGCTGCACGCGCGAGGGTGGGGCTCACCGACGGTTCGGTCCGGACTCCCGTCGAGGACCTGCGCTGGTTGCGTCTCGACGCCGGCCGCGCCGCCGAACTGCGGTCCCGCGAACACCGACGGCGGCCCGAGATCCGGCGCCCGGTGCACCCGGACAACGGCGCGTACATGATCTTCACGTCGGGCTCGACCGGTGTGCCCAAGGGCGTACTGGTCACCCATCGGGGCCTCGCGGGAGTGGCGGCGGTGCTCCGCGACCGTCACGGCTCGGGACCGGCATCCCGGTGGCTGGGCATCAGTTCGCCGGCGTTCGACGCGGCGATCCTCGAGGTCCTCGGCGCCTATGGCAGCGCCGCCACCCTCGTCGTCGTACCCCCGGATGTGTACGGCGGGCGTGAACTCGCCGACGTCATCGCGAAGCACGGCGCCACGCACGCCTTCCTGGTGACCTCGGTGGCCGCCTCACTGCCCGATCCGGCGTCGCTCCCGTTCACGAACGTGCTGGTCGGCGGCGAAGCCGTCCCGGACTCCGAAAAAGACCGATGGGCGGGGCACACCGCCTTCCACAACGGATACGGACCCACCGAGACCACCATCATCAGCGTCACGTCGCCCGCCATCGGCGTCGACGAACCGGTCCGACTGGGTCGTCCCGTGCCCGGAGCCGCCGCACACGTCCTCGACACTCGACTCCATCCGGTGCCACCGGGCGTCGTCGGCGAGCTGTATCTCGCCGGCGGTGAACTCGCCCGCGGTTACCACGATCGGCCGGCGCTCACGGCCGAGCGTTTCGTCCCGGCACCGTTCGGACCTGCCGGTACCCGCATGTATCGCACCGGCGATCTCGTCCGCCGTTCGCCCACCGGCGAACTGACCTACGTCGGACGCAGCGACTTCCAGGTGAAGCTGCGCGGTCAGCGTCTGGAACTCGGCGAGGTCGAGGCGACCCTGACGGCTCACCCGGCCGTCCGCAACGCGGTCGTCATCGGCGTGGGTGACCCGGTGACCGAACTGGCGGGTTATGTCGAACCCCTCGATCCGGGCGCCGGCCTCGAGATCGGGGATCTCCGTGAGCATCTCGCCGCTCAACTGCCTCCGTACATGGTGCCGGCGGCCCTCTGCGTCCTCGACGACCTCCCGCGCAATCCCGTCGGGAAGATCGACCGGGGGCGGCTGCCGGAGATCGACACCGATGACGCGGCCGGCGCGTACACGCCGCCGTCAGGTCACACCGAACGGATCCTGGCGGCGATCATCGCCGACCTCCTCGACGTCGAGAAGGTCTCGGCCACTGCGGATTTCTTCGCCATCGGCGGGAACTCCCTGTCGGCGACACGGCTCAGTGCACGTGCCGGCGACCGATTCGGTGTCCGGTTGGGTGTCCGTGACATCTTCGAGTCGACGACGCTGCGCCGGCTCGCCCGCCGCATCGAGACCGCGTACGACTCCGAACCTCCACACGCGCCGCTGGTCCGCGTGGTCGATCGCCCGGATCACATCCCGTTGTCGTTTGCGCAGCAACGCATCTGGTTCCTCAATCGTTTCGAACCGGATTCGGCCGCCTACACGATCCCGCTGGCCGTGCGGCTGCGCGGAGTGCTCGATCAAACGGCGCTGCTCGATGCGGTCGGCGATGTGCTCGCGCGGCACGAGATCCTGCGGACAGTGTTCCCCGCCGACGCCGGCGAACCCTACCAACGCGTCCTGAGCATCGACGAGGCCCGAGCGGCACTGCGGTGGGACACCGACACCCTGACCCCCGACACCCTCACCGGCGAATCGATCTCCGTCGACGACGTGTCCGCGATCCTCGGGCCGACCGGATTCGACATCACCACCGAGATCCCGCTCCGGGTGCGGCTTCTGGACGTGGCGGGACGCGGTGTGACGGACAGCGCCGAACACATCGCGGTGATCCTGGTCCACCACATCGCGGCAGACGGCGAGTCGATGCGGCCGCTGCTCTCCGACCTGTGGTCCGCCTACCTGGCTCGTGCCGAGGGACGTCCGCCGGAGTTCGCGGAACTCCCGATCCAGTTCGCCGATCATGCACTGTGGCAACGTCAGACGTTGGGCGACATCGATGCACCGGACTCGGTTCTCGGGAGACAGGTCGGGTACTGGGTGAACCGGTTGTCGGGCCTGCCAGATCTTCTCCCGCTGCCGACGGATCGTCCGCGGCCACCGGTGGCCTCGCAGCGCGGGGGCCGCGTCACCGCGGAGATCCCGGCCGACCTCGCTGCTCGCGTCGCGGCGTCGTCCCGGGATCGCGGGATCACGGACTTCATGACGATCCATGCGGCGCTGGCGATCCTGCTCGCCCGGCTGTCGGCGAGCCGCGACATCGCGATCAGCACGCCGGTGGCGGGTCGTGGCCATGCGCACCTCGACGACCTGGTCGGCATGTTCGTCAACACACTGGTCCTGCGCAGTGAGGTCGACCCGGCTCTCGACGTGCGGGACTTCCTGGACCGCGTCCGCGTCGACGACGTCAACGCGCTCGCCCGCGCGGACGTCCCGTTCGACTACCTCGTGGACCGGCTGTCTCCGGCGCGATCGGAGGCGTTCGCCCCGCTGAGCCAGGTGATGTTGTCGGTGCTGCAAACGTCTTCGGGGTTACAAACGACTTCGGGGCTGCACGCGACTTCGGGCACCCCGGCGGCCGGCGGCGGCAACGGACTGCGTCCGGAGCCGATCGCGGTGTCCACCGGGACCACGCAGCTCGACATGACGGTCGCGGTCACCGTCGACGCGGGACGGGCGTGGCCGATCGAGATCGTCTATGCGACCGACCTGTTCGACGCGGCGACCATCGAGGCGATGATCACGCGGCTGCTCCGGGTGCTCGACGCCGTCACCGCATCCGACGACGGCCGGCCGGTCGGCGCGATCGAGATCGCCGACGACGCCGAACGCACGCGGATCGCCGAGTT
Organism: Gordonia westfalica; assembly: GCF_900105725.1. Lineage (NCBI taxonomy): Bacteria > Bacillati > Actinomycetota > Actinomycetes > Mycobacteriales > Gordoniaceae > Gordonia > Gordonia westfalica. The sequence goes on along the minus strand of NZ_FNLM01000034.1, from coordinate 1,597,070 downwards.
GGTCTCCGGTCCGGATCTGTCCGTGCCCTGGTCGACCGTCTCCGACGCCGTCGACGCCGCGGCCCGGCGCGCACCCGATGCGGTCGCACTGGTGGCAGGCGAGCGGACCCTCACCTACGCGGAGTTCACCGCCCGGGTGTCCGACCTGGCCCAGAGGCTCGCCGACCACGGCGCGGGACCGGATGTCGCGGTGGGCGTGTGTATCCCGCGGTCCGTGGAGCTGGTCCTCGCGATCCACGCCGTGGTGGCCGCCGGCGGCGGTTACGTGGCCATCGACCCGGCAACGCCACCGGAACGCCTCGGGGCGATGATCGACGCGGCGTCGATCTCGGTGATCCTCGCCGCCGATCCGCGGCCCGAGGTGCTCGACGACGTCGAGCCGCCGGTGCTGATCGTCGACTCGGCCACCCGGCTCGCCGAGGACCGGGTCGCCGCGGTGGCCCACAACGCATTCCGTCGGGCGGTCAATCCGGACAACGCTCTCTACACGCTGTTCACCTCGGGATCGACGGGAACGCCGAAGGGCGTCACGGTGAGCCACCGCTCGGTGCTGAACAGGCTCGCCTGGATGTACATCCGGGAACCGCTGGGGGCCGACGACGTGGTGATGCTGAAGACCCCGGTCACCTTCGACGTCTCGGTGCCGGAGTTGTTCGCGCCCCTCATGGCCGGTGCCCGGCTCGTCATCGCCGACGACGGCCGGCACATCGACCCCGCCTACGTCCTGGACGAGGTTCGGCGCCGGCGGGTCACGTCGATCCACTTCGTACCGTCGATGATGGCGGCTTTCGTCGAGTACGTCGGCGACGACCCGCAGCGGCGCGAGGCGCTGACCTCGTTGCGGCGCATCCATGCCTCGGGAGAAGCCCTGTCCGCGGCCACCGCGCACGCGATGGGAGCCCTCGCCCCCGGCGCGGACATGGACAACCTGTACGGGCCGACCGAGGCCGCGGTCGAGGTCACCGTGCACCGCCTCCGGCCCGATGACGCGACCGTGCCGATCGGCCGGCCGATCGCGAACACCACGACCTGGGTTCTCGACGACCGGTTGCAGCCCGCCCCGGTCGGCGTCGTCGGCGAACTCTACGTCGGCGGTGGACAACTCGCTCGCGGGTACGCCTCCCGGCCGGACCTGACCGCGGAACGCTTCGTCGCCGATCCCACCGGCGGGCACGGTGCGCGCCTGTACCGAACCGGTGACCTGGTCCGGTGGAACGCCGACGGAGAGCTCGAGTACCTCGGGCGCGCCGACTTCCAGGTGAAGCTCCGCGGGCAACGCATCGAGCTGGGGGAGATCGAGTCGATCCTCGCCCGTGTCGACGGCATCACCCACGCCGCGGCGGCCGTGCACCACGGGGCGTCGGGTGAGGTCCTCGTCGGATACCTCGCCGGCGACGTCGACCTCGACGCCGTGCGTGCCCGCGTGGCGCAGACACTGCCGCAGTACATGCGGCCCACGCAGTGGGTGGTGCTGGACGAGGTGCCGCTCACCTCCACCGGCAAGCTCGATCGTCGTGCCCTGCCTGCGCCGACCGCGGTCTCGACCGAGTTCGCCCCGCCCGCAGACGGGATCGAACGCGCCCTCGCGGCAGTCTTCGCCGACGTCCTGGCGCTCGACGAGGTCTCGGTGACGGTGCCGTTCTTCGACCTCGGTGGGCACTCGCTGGCCGCGATGCGCGTCGTGGCAGGCGTCGCCGAACGTCTCGGCATCGACATCGACATCCGCGACATCTTCCGTGCACCGACCGTGCGAGAGCTCGCCGGGACGTTGACCCGGCGACGACTCTCGGCTCAACCGCTGGGCAGCCGGCAACGTCCGCAGCGGATTCCGCTCTCGTACGCGCAGCAGCGGATCTGGTTCATCAACCAGTTCGACGTGTCGTCGCCGGTGTACAACATGCCCGTCGCCTTCGATGTGCTCGGCGAACCGGACCTCGCGGCCCTGCACCAGGCCTTGCTCGACGTCGTGGGCCGACACGAGCCGCTGCGAACCGTCCACCCGCTGGCGGCGGACGGGGCGCCGGAGCAACTCGTACTCGACGCGGCGGATGCCGCGGCCCGACTGCGCTGGGACGAGGCGACCGACGTCGACGCCGTGATGGCCCTCTGTGCAGAGGGATTCGACGTCACCACCGATCTGCCGATCCGGGTCGCGATCGCCCCCATCGAGGGCGGATGCCGCGTCGTCGTGGTCGTCCACCACATCGCCGGGGACGCCGCGTCCCTGCAGATCCTGACCGAGGAACTGCTCACGGCGTACCAGTTGCGAACCGCAGGAGCGGATCTCCCGACGCCGGAACCGTCACCGGTCGGTTACGCCGACCACACCCTGTGGCAGCGTGAGACACTCGGCGACCTCGACGACCCGACCTCGCTGATGGCAGCCCAGTACGAGTTCTGGTCCACGGTTCTCGACGGCATCCCCGCGGCCATCGACCTGCCCGGCGACCGTCCGCGGCCACCGGTCGTCGACCATCGGGGTGGCCGCCTGCCCGTCGAACTCGGTCCGGAACGCAGCGCCGCGGTCACGAACACGGCCCGAGCGACCGGCGTCACTCCGTTCATGGTGTGCCATGCCGCATTTGCCGCGACTCTCGCCCGGATCGCCGACGTCGACGACGTCAGTATCGGTGCCGCGGTGTCGGGCCGTGGGCAGGCCGCGACCGCGCGCATGATCGGCATGTTCATCAACACCGTCGTCCTGCGCACGAAGGTCCGTGCCGACGACACCGTCGCCGATCTGCTCGCGCAGGTGCGTGAGACAAATACGGCAGCCTTCGCCCACGCGGACATCCCCTTCGAGACCCTGGTCGAGCGACTCGCACCGGTACGGTCCACCGCCCATGCGCCCCTGGTCCAGGTGATGATCAACTACCTGTCCGACGCCTCCGACGGGCACGCCGACCTTCCGTCCGCGCCGGCCGATGGCGCTGGTGGGCTTCGCGTGCAACCGGTCGACCCCGGACCGCCGCCGGCGAAAGTCGACCTGACACTCGGACTCGCCGAGACGAACACGGCCGCCGGGTTCACCATCACCGGTGAGATCGACTACGCGGCAGCGCTCTTCGATCCGGAGACGATCGCCGTGTTCCGCGATGTCTTCCTACGGATGATCGACGCGATCACCGCGGGTGCCCAGACCGCCACCGCCACGGTTCTGGGTGACATCGATCTGGTGTCCGCGGAAGACCGTCGTCGGCTCCGCGCCGCCGACTCCCCGGATTCGGTCGTCGTCGATTCGGCCGGGCGAGTTCTCCCGCCGCGGATCCCCGGTGAACTGCGCACGACCGCCGAGTCATCCGACGACTCCGCGACCGGAATGCTGGCGCGCTGGTTGGATGACGATGAGGTGCCGCGGCTCGAGATCATCGGTCGCCTCGACCGTCAGGTCCGGATCGGGGGGCTGCGTGTGGATCTCGACGAGGTCGAGGAGGTGCTCGCCGGGCTCGACGGTGTGCGGTCGAGCGGCGTCGTCGCGACACCGACCGCGGACGGTGTCGAGATCCACGGATGGGTCAGTGTCGAGGCCGACGATGTCAGCGTCGACGATCTCCGCCGGACTGCCGTCGAAAGGATTGCTCCGCACTGTGTTCCGGCGACACTGACCGTCGTCGACGCGGTGCCGGTGGGGGAGGGGGGAGGTCCCGATCATGCGCGGCTGTCGGCGATGATCGGTGGTGCCTCACACGACGCACATGTCCCGGAGCAGCCCGTGGCGCCGGCCGGAGAGTGGGAGGTGCTCGTCGCCGAGTGCATGTCCGAGGTCACCGGCGTCCCGGTCACGAGCGCGGTCCAGGGATTCTTCGACGTCGGCGGCACGTCGCTGTCCGCGGTCCGGCTCGTCGCCGAACTCCGCCGCCGCACGGGCATCCCGGTCGAGGTCGCGTGGGTTTTCGCCGGGCCCACGGCCCGTGACCTCGGTGCGCGCCTCGCCGCACACCTGGAACCGCGAGCCTCTGATGCAGGAAACGGCGACGTCGTCGTCCCGCTGCGCCGGGAGGGGTCGCGGAACCCGGTGTTCTGTGTCCATCCCGCGGACGGCCTGGCGTGGTTGTTCGGTGGCCTCGCGCCGTACCTCGACGACCGGCCGGTGTACGGACTCCAAGATCCGTACGTGGTGGCCGGCGACCTCCCCGACGCCACGGTGCACGACCTCGCCGTGCGCTACGTCGACGAGATCCGGCGTATCGCACCCGACGGCCCGTACCACCTGTTGGGCTGGTCGATCGGCGGCCTCATCGCACAGGAGATGGCCGTCGAACTGCGTGTGCGCGGCGAGGAAGTCGGTTTCCTCGGACTGCTCGACAGCTTCCCGGCCGACGATGTCGAGCCGGCGTCGACCTGGACCGACGACGGAGATATGTCGGTGGACATCGACGCCCGTGCACTGGCAGCCGAGCTGCTGGGCGGCTGGCGGGAGGTCATCGATCCGGACGAGCTCGCCGACCCCGACGATCCGGCATCCGTTGCGCCCGAAGCCATCGCCGCCGCGATCCGGGACAAGGTCACCGGGCTCGGGTTGCTGGATGCGGAGTCCTTCGATCGGATGCTGCAGCGGATGACCAGTTCCGGGGAACGGACCGTCGCACACCGGCCTCGACGGTACGACGGCGACACCATGCTCATCGTCGCCGCCGACAGCGAGGCCGACGGCCCGGTCGACGTCGCCCCGGATCGTTGGGCGCCCTACCTGGGCGGCGACATCACTCGCATCGACGTCGACACCGACCACCTGGGGATCGTCGGCAGCGAGGCGCTGTCGGAGTTCGGTCCGCGGATCGACGCGGCGCTCAGCGACGCGGAGTCGCGGCGTCGGTGACCGCGGGCATGTCCGCGAGCATCTCGGGTAGTGCCTCGTCGTGCACGACGACGAGCCGCTGGGTGGCGCGGGTCAATGCGACGTACAGATCGCTGAGACCTCGCGGTGACTGCGCGACGATCGCGGCCGGTTCGACGACGACCGTGGTGTCGAACTCGAGACCCTTGCACGTCCGGACCGTGTAGACCTTCGGGGTCTCGACGTCTTTCGCGTCGAATGCGTCCGGGTCCAGAGCGGCGTTCACCGCGTCGAGGAGGGTGTCGGGGACGATGACCGCCGTCAGTCCCTGCGGTTCGGCGAGGTCGACGGCGCGCATGACCGCGGCCGCGATGCTCTCGGCGTCACCGGCTCCCTCCACCGGGATCGCCACCGGCTCTATACCGTTGCTGCGCAACGATGTCGGCGCGGTCTCGCCGTTGCCGATCTCATCGAGGACCCGGGCGGCGTAGGTCATGATCTCGCTCGGCGTGCGGTAGTTCACCGACAGTTCCTTGAACTGCCAGCGTTTCGCGACGTACGGCTCGAGGACGGCACCCCACGAACGCGTGCCCGCCTCGTCCGAGGTCTGTGCGGTGTCGCCGATGATCGTCATCCATCGATTCGGGATGCGGCGCATCACCATTCGCCACGCCATCGGCGAGAGTTCCTGCGCCTCGTCGACGATCACGTGGCCGAAAGTCCAGGTGCGATCCCCGTAGGCTCGTTCGGCGGTGGTGGCGCGGCGGGTCTCGGTCTGGCGTGAGGCCAACTGCTCGGCGTCGATCAGGTCGTAGGCCATCAGGATCTCGGGGTCGAGCTCGTCCTCGAGATCCTGTGGGGCCGAACCGGTCAGGATGTCCAGTGCGTCCTGTGCCTCGGCGAGCTGACGACGCCAACGGGCACGCTCGGCTCGTTCGGCCTCGTCGGTGCCGTAGCCGATGAGTTCGGCCAGCTCGTCGAGCAGCGGCACGTCGGCGGGGGAGAAGTCTTCGCCGGTGTTCGAGTACGTGCGCGGCTCGCGCAGCAGGGCGGCCCGATCCGCGTCGGACCATCCGGGGGTCGCCTTGCGGATGGCGCGCTCGTCGGTGAACAGGTCGCGCAGCATGGCCTGGGGGGTGAGCGTGGGCCAGAACTTCAGCAGGGCCGCGCGGATGTCGGGGTCGTGGCTCATGTCGTCGCGGATGTCGGCGATGTCGGCTGGGCTCAGGAGCTGAGAACCGTCGAGCAGGCTGGAGCCGATGGTCGAGGCGTGGCGCCGCGCGAGCTCGGCGAGACCGGCCTTCAGGAAGGCGTTCTGGGACTGGTTGTGTGCGCGACGGGTCGAGCGTGCCCTGGCGCGCGCCGCTTTGATCAGCTCGGAGTCGATCTCGACCCGATAGCTGTCGAAGTCCACGGTCTCCGGGCGCGACGGCAACGACTGTTGTGCGCGCACAGCACGTTTGAGAACGTCGACCATCCGGAGGTCGCCCTTGACGCCGACGGTGACCCGCGGATCCTCGGCCCGTGCGCGCACCCCGGGGAACAGGTCGCCGATCGTCGAGAGCAGGACGCCGGACTCGCCGAGCGATGGCAGGACCTGTCCGATGTAGCTGAGGAAGTCGTCGTTCGGGCCGATGATGAGAATGCCGCTGCGCGAGAGGATCTCTCGGTGCGTGTAGAGCAGATAGGCGGCACGGTGCAGCGCGACGGCCGTCTTGCCCGTGCCCGGACCGCCCTGGATGACCGTCACACCGCGGTGCGTCGACCGGATGATGAGATCCTGCTCGCGCTGGATGGTCTCGACGATGTCGGTCATCTCGCCGGTACGGGCCGCGTTGAGCGCCGCGACGAGCGCGGACTCGTTGACGACGTCGCCGTGTCCGAAGTCGTCGAGCAGTGCGTCGCCGGTCAGTGATTCGTCACTGACCCCGCGGACCTTGCGACTGCGGGTCCGCACGTGACGGCGACGGGAGACCCCCTCGGGAGCGGCCGGCGTGGCAAGGTAGAAGGGCCGTGCGAGCGGTGCCCGCCAGTCCAGCAGGAGGGTGGCGTCGGTGGCCGTGTGGTCGAGCGAACCGTCGTCGACCAGACCGTCGTCGAGAACACCGATACGGCCGATCCGACGGATCTCGCCGTCGTCGAGGTCGAGGCGCCCGAAGTACAGATTGTGCTCGGCGGCATCGAATTTCGCGAGGTCCTCGTTGTACATGCGCTCGTAGGACTCGCGTTCCGACAGCGCCTGCGGCGTGCCGCCGCGTTCACTCAGCGTCGACGAGAGGCGGCGCTGAGTGGTCTGCCGCATCCGGTCGAGGCGACCGTACACCCGGTCGAGGTGTTCCTGCTCCTCGCTGATCCGCGGATCGGTGTCGGGGGACAGTGCGGTCACGCCACGCCTCCTCGCGCGCCGGCGGGCCAGGCCGACCGGGCCAGCCCGGTTGTCTTCATCAATCCTGTGATCCGTGAGGCGTGGTCCGCGGTCGCCAGTCGGGTGCAGACCTCCGACGCCGAGCCCCGGAGTGCGGCGTCCTGCAGGCGCTGCTCCAGCCAGGCGACGACGCGTGACTGGCTGCCGAACGGCAGCGGCGTACCGGTTGCGGGGTCGGCGAGGACTCCGTGACGCGACACGTAGATGTCGAACTCGTCCGGAGTGGCGGGACCGTCGTGGGGATGCATGGGGTCACCGAGAATCAGGGGATGGTCGTGCGTGTTCACTGTTCGTCGATCGTAGTTGGGTTCGGTGAGATCCAGCGCCTCGGTCTGGAGCGGTGAGAGCCAGGCGGCCACCGTCTCCAAGGTGTCGTGACCTGTGTGAACGGGTGCTGCGGGAACGTATCCGCGCACCGCGACGTGAGCGGAATGGCCGACTGTGATGTTCGCGACCCGCACTCGCCGGAGGTGGATGACGCCGGACGGTTCGAGGTGGCCGAGCTTGCGGCGGAGGACGTTCGGCGCCGCGTTCGAGCCGACCGCGACCACCAGACGAGTGCCCGGCGCGGGCGCGAGCAGCGGGTCTCGCCCGACCACAACGGACGCGGACACCCAGGGATAGTCCTCTGGAGGGTGTGCCGCGTCCGTGTGGTGATCGATGGTGGTCAGCGTCGTACTCGCATCCGGCTACCGTGCGCGACGGTCAGGCGTCAGCCGCGCGCCTTGCGCCACCGCTTACGACCCTCGTCCGCACTGTGCGCCGCGGACTCCTCGGCGACAGCGGCGAGATGACGGGCGGACTCGGCGAGTTCGGCCGACCGTTCACGGGCGAGTTCGGCGAACTCGGCCGAGCGATCCCGAGCGATCTCGGCGAATTCCGCCGACCGCTCGCGGGCGGCGTCGGCGATCTTCGGAGCGTTCTTCTTGGCCTGCTTCCGGGCCTTCTCAGCGCGCTTCTGTGCTTCCTTGGCCAGTTTCGGTCCCCGCTTGCGGGCGGTCTCGGCCAGTTCCGACGACCGATCGCGTGCAGCGTCGGCCAATGTCGCCGAGCGCACCACAGCGGCGTCGGCGATGACCGGCGCACGGTCGCGGAGACGGTCGGCGACGTCGGCTGCGGTGTCGGCGGCCCTCTCCGCGATCTCGAGCGAACGCTTCTGCGCGGCCTCGGCGAGCTCGGGAGCGTGCTCGCGGAACTTGGCGGCCGCCTCGGCCGACCACTCCGCGGAACGCTCCGACAGCGCGTGGGCACCCTTGCTCAGCAGGTCACCGGCCTCGGCCGACCGTTCGCCGACGACCTCGGCACCCTCATGGGTGCGCTCGACCAGTGTGTCCCAGGTCGAGTGTCCGGCGGCCGCGCCGATCGGGAGCGCCGCGGCGACCGCGCTGGCCTTCTGCCGACCACGCCATGCGAGCGACGGCTTGCCCTCGGTGTCGACCGCGGCCAGCAGGACGCCGCCGAGCAGGCCGACGTTCTTGATGAACGCGTTGCGCTGGGCCTCCTTGCGGACCGGGTCGGCCTCGTTCCAGAAGTCCGTGCCGGCGGCGGTGGTCGGGATCAGCGTGCCGGCCAGTACGACCGATGCGAGACGCGGGAACTTGCCTGTCGCCAGCAGGATTCCGCCGCCGATCTGTGCAGCCGCGTTGATCTGGACCAGGGTCTCGGTGTTCTCCGGGACCTTGTCCGCGACCTCCGGCGGCAGGGCGGTGCGTGCCTTGTCGACAAGCGGCGCGGCAGACTGCGCGATCGGTTTCGGGCTCCGGATGGCTTCGACTCCACTGGCGACGAAAGCCGAGGCGAGGAGCGGGCGGGCGATACGGCGGAGAATCATCGGTCACAACCTTCTTCGATCGAGTGCGTTTCGAGATCCGTCGGGGTACAGCGTGATTCTGGCTCGTTCAACGCTACCCGCCCTTCGGATACATGCAGGTGAATCGACTCTTCGTGATCGGTTCGGGAACTCCGGGAGTTCCGAGGTCACGATCGGTAGAGCGTTTCGGATGTCAGATATCCGGTGAGGCCCACGCCCAAACCTTCCGCAAATCCACCCCTTTTCCGTGAACCCACCCCTATGCGAGGGGGCGGGTTTACGGAAAAGGGGTGGGTTTGCGGATCGTCACCAGCGGCGTTCGCGCCACTCCGGCACCGAGGCGCGTTCGGCGCCGAGCGTGGTGTCCTTTCCGTGGCCCGGGTAGACGACGGTCGAGTCGCCGAAGCGGTCGAACAGCTTGGTGGCGACGTCGTCGATGAGGGTGTCGAAGTCCTCGGGCTTCCAGGTCTTGCCGATGCCGCCGGGGAAGAGGCAGTCGCCGGTGAACAGGTGGACCGTGTCGCCGTCGGTCAGGGCGAGCGCGATGGAACCCGGGGTGTGCCCCACGAGGTGGATGGCCTCGAAGCGGAGGTCGCCGATCTCGATCACGTCGCCGTCGTCGACGAGACGATCCGGGGTGACCGGGAGTTCCGGTGCGTCATACCGGCCGGCGGCGGTGGGGACGCCGGTGTGTTCGGCCACCGCGGCCAGTGCCTGCACATGGTCGTGGTGCTGGTGGGTTGTGAAGATCAGCGCGGGCTTTCCACCGATCGCATCGAGTACGCCGATGATCGTGTCGGCGTCGTTCGCGGCGTCGATGATCAGCTGGTCGCCGGTGGCCTTCGAGGTCACGACGTACACGTTGTTGTCCATCGGGCCGACGGACAGCTTGACGATGCTGGCGGAGTCGAGGGTGCGGCGCTGCGGGGTCTTGGACCCGGAGAGATCGCCGGTGTAGGAATCGCTGATCGGTGTCGCAGAGGTCATGCGGCAAGGCTATGACACCGCGCGGCCGATGTGTGACGCTCGCGACCGTCGGACCCGGCCTGCGCGCGGGTATCGTGGACTATCGGTCCGATGGTGTATGGCCCCGATGTCGTATGACCCCCGGATGGCGAGACCGATCGTCCGGCCCTCGGGCCACGAATCCCGTCCGGGCCGACACTCACGGAACAGTTTTGTCGGTGCCTGTCGTTATGGTGCCCATGCGCCGCGCGTGCGCCCAGAGTCTGCGAGGACTCTGACTCGAGAAGAAATGTTAGGACTGCAGTGGTTGATCGTCTGATCGTCCGAGGTGCCCGCGAACACAATTTGCGGGGCATCGATGTCGACCTCCCTCGGGACAGCCTCATCGTGTTCACCGGACTGTCCGGATCGGGCAAGTCATCGCTCGCGTTCGACACGATCTTCGCCGAGGGGCAGCGCCGCTACGTCGAGTCGCTGTCGGCGTACGCCCGGCAGTTCCTCGGCCAGATGGACAAGCCCGACGTGGACTTCATCGAAGGCCTCTCGCCTGCGGTGTCCATCGACCAGAAGTCGACCAACCGCAACCCGCGGTCGACGGTCGGCACCATCACCGAGGTCTACGACTACCTCCGCCTCCTCTATGCCCGCGCCGGCAAGGCGCACTGTCCGATCTGTGGCGAGGCGATCGCCAAGCAGACCCCGCAGCAGATCGTCGACCAGGTGCTCGCGATGGACGAGGGCACCCGCTTCCAGGTCCTCGCGCCGGTCGTCCGCACCCGCAAGGGCGAGTTCGTCGACCTCTTCGCGGAACTCCAGACACAGGGCTTCTCGCGCGCCCGGATCGACGGCGTCGTCCACCAGTTGACCGATCCGCCGAAGCTGAAGAAGCAGGAGAAGCACGACATCGAGGTCGTCGTCGACCGCCTCGTCGTGAAGGCGAGCGCCAAGCAGCGTCTCACCGATTCGGTCGAGACCGGTCTGCGTCTCGCCGACGGCATCATCGTGCTCGACTTCGTCGACCTCGAGGAAGACGACCCGAACCGCGAGCGCCGGTTCTCCGAGAAGATGGCGTGCCCGAACGCCCACCCCATCGCGATCGACGACCTCGAACCCCGCTCCTTCTCGTTCAACTCCCCGTACGGCGCCTGCCCCGAATGTGATGGCCTGGGCGTGCGCAAGGAGGTCGACGAAGAACTCGTCGTGCCCGACCCCGAGATGACCCTCTCCGAGGGTGCGATCGCGCCGTGGTCGACCGGCCACAACGCCGACTACTTCCTGCGCCTGATGTCGGGTCTCGCCGACCAGATGGGTTTCGACGTCGACACCCCGTGGAAGAAGCTCCCGGTCAAGGCGCGTCGCGCGCTGCTCAACGGCAGCGACCACCAGGTGCACGTGAAGTTCCGCAACCGCTACGGACGCACCCGCTCGTACTACACCGAGTTCGAGGGCGTCATGTCGTTCCTCGCCCGGCGCATGGACCAGACCGAGTCCGAGCAGATGAAGGAACGCTACGAGGGGTACATGCGCGACGTGCCGTGCCCCGCCTGCCAGGGTGCACGCCTGCGTCCGGAGATCCTCGCGGTCACCCTCGACCATCCCGAGTACGGCCCGAAGTCGATCGCCGAGGTCTGTGCGCTGTCGGTCGCCGAATGCGCCGACTTCCTCGACAACCTCCACCTCGACGACCGGCAGGCGGCGATCGCCGGCCGGGTGCTGAAGGAAGTCCAGGCCCGCATCCGCTTCCTGCTCGACGTCGGACTGGAATACCTGTCGCTGTCCCGTGCGGCCGGATCGCTGTCCGGAGGCGAGGCGCAGCGCATCCGTCTCGCGACACAGATCGGCTCCGGACTCGCCGGCGTCCTGTACGTGCTCGACGAGCCGTCGATCGGTCTGCACCAGCGTGACAACCGCCGATTGATCGAGACCCTCACCCGCCTCCGCGACCTCGGCAACACGCTGATCGTCGTCGAACACGACGAGGACACCATCCGGGCCGCCGACTGGATCGTCGACATCGGTCCGCGTGCCGGTGAACACGGCGGTCACGTCGTGCACAGCGGCAGCTACAAGGACCTGCTGAAGAACCGCAAGTCGCTGACCGGTGCGTACCTGTCCGGGCGGGATTCGCTGCCCGTCCCGGAGATCCGCCGGCCCATCGACCGCAAGCGACAGCTCACCGTCGTCGGCGCCCGCGAGCACAACCTGCGTGGCATCGAGGTGTCGTTCCCGCTCGGCGTGATGACCGCGGTGACCGGTGTGTCCGGCTCGGGTAAGTCGACGCTCGTCAACGACATCCTCGCTACGGTCCTGGCGAACAAGCTCAACGGCGCACGCCACGTCCCCGGCCGGCACACCCGGATCAAGGGACTCGACAACCTCGACAAACTCGTCCAGGTCGACCAGTCACCGATCGGTCGCACCCCGCGCTCCAACCCGGCGACCTACACCGGCGTCTTCGACAAGATCCGGACCCTGTTCGCGGCGACGACCGAGGCCAAGGTGCGCGGCTACCAGCCGGGCCGGTTCTCGTTCAACGTCAAGGGCGGCCGCTGTGAGGCCTGCACCGGCGAGGGCACGATCAAGATCGAGATGAACTTCCTGCCGGACGTGTACGTGCCGTGCGAGGTGTGCCACGGGGCCCGCTACAACCGGGAGACTCTCGAGGTCCACTACAAGGGCAAGACGATCGCCGAGGTCCTCGACATGCCGATCGAGGAGGCCGCCGACTTCTTCGAACCGGTCACCTCGATCCACCGCTACCTCAAGACCCTCAACGACGTCGGTCTCGGATACGTCCGTCTCGGACAGCCGGCACCGACGCTGTCGGGTGGCGAGGCGCAGCGCGTGAAGCTGGCCGCCGAGCTGCAGAAGCGGTCGATGGGCCGGACGGTCTACATCCTCGACGAGCCGACCACCGGCCTGCACTTCGAGGACATCAAGAAGCTCCTCGCAGTCATCAACGGACTCGTCGACAAGGGCAACACGGTCATCACCATCGAGCACAACCTCGACGTCATCAAGACCGCCGACTGGGTCATCGACATGGGCCCCGAAGGCGGTAGCGGAGGCGGCACGGTCGTCGCCGAGGGCACACCCGAGGACATCGCGGTCGCGCCCGGAAGCCACACCGGCAAGTTCCTCGGCGAGATCCTCGAGGTCGACGCGACGGTCGCCTCGGCGGGCTGATCCCAGCAGAATCGCCACTTCCGTTGCAGCGGCGCTACTTACAGCTAGCGCTCCTGCTCGGAAGTGGCGATTCTGCGTCAGGCGGGTGCGGCCACGGGCGACCCGGTGGGTGTGGGGAGATCCTCGGTCCGCGCTTCGTCGGGTTCCGGTGTGCTGAGCGCCGCGCCCCTCGCAACGCCGATGCCCAACAGGATGTAGAAGACCGCGACGCCCGCGACGCCGGGGAACAGGAGAGTCATCTGAACATCCCGGGTGACGAGGAGCAGGGGCACTGCGAGGCCTCCGGCGACTCCGCCGACCACACCCGGGATCGCGACGAGCGCCCACAGCGACCGGCGTCGGGTGGCGGTGATCGCGACGACGAGCGCCAGCAGCGCCGATCCGAATCCGAACACCGGACCCGAGTATGCCGCCAGGACCTCGTGTGTACGGGTGATCGGCGCAGGCTCGCCGGCTTTCAGTGCGTCGAGTTCGAGCTTCGCGGCGATGTGCGGGATGTACTCGATGGTGGTGAGTGCTGCGCCGACCGCCGCGACGATCAGGAACGGCGCGACCTGTGCCGGGCGGACCCCCGACCGCACCAAACCGATCAACGACGCCGCGATGAGTGCGGTGCCCAGCATCGCGATCGAGTGCGTGGGAACCCAGGTGGGGTCTTCCAGCATGCCGATCACATGCCCTTCGACGGAGTCCATCGGACCGTGCGGGTGCGAGGCGCCGCCGACACATACGAGCGACCCGCCGAGTGCGAGGCCATATCCGGTGAGATTGGATTTCTTCATCAGGAGTCCTAAATTGGATGAGTCACGCACTGTTGATTGAGTCCGACTCAACGAATATAGGGGAGGCGGTCCCGATGGGACAAGGGAAACGCGCATATTCGTCGCCGCGCCGGGAGGCCCAGGCGCGCGAGACCCGTGCGCGACTCGCGGCTGAGGCTCGTCGGCTGTTCGCGGAAAAGGGTTGGGCCAAGACCACTCTCAAGGAAGTTGCGAAGGCCGCGGGGGTGGCCGAGCCGACCGTCTACGCGGTCTTCGGAAACAAGGCCGGTCTGGCGACGGCCCTGGTCGATCTCGTCGACGAGGAGGCCGATGTGCCGACCCTGGTGGCAGAACTGCAGGCGTCGAACGTCTCTCCGCGGCAGCAGATCGAGGCGATGGCCAGACATCGGCGACGCATGTTCGACGGTCCGGGCGACATCGTGGGGCTGCTCTACGAGGGGAGTCTCACCAACGACATGCTCGCCGGCGCCTATCGCGATGGAGAGCAGCGCGGCGACGACGGGCGTCGGCGGATCTTCTCGAGTTGGCCCGCCGGGACGCTGCGGGAGGGCATCGACGTCGACGCGGCGTGCGACGTGTGTTCGCTCGCATTCGGCCACGAGACCTGGTTGCACCTCGCGAACAGGGGGTGGAGCTCGGAGCGGATCGCGCAGTGGGTCGTCGACCTGCTGTGCCGAGAGTTGGTGAACGATGAGGTCGGCGCCGCCGAGTCCTGACCGAATCGCCACTTTCGTTGCAGCGGCGCTACTCACAGCTAGCGCGCCTGCACGGAAGTGGCGATTCTGCGATGTCTGGAGGACCTAGGAGCCCATCGACTTGCGGATCTCCTCGAGACGCTTCTTCGCGGCCTCGTCGCGCTTGCGAATCATCTCGTCGACGTTCTGACCCTCGGCACTCGCCTCGGCGAGTTCTTGGGAGCCGATCGCGGTGGTGATGCGGTTCTCGATCTTGTCGCGGACGAAGTCGAAACTCGGAACGCCGCTGTCGGAGTAGTCGGGGTCGGGGAGAGTCCCCGGTACCGGACCGGTGTGCACGATCTCGGCGTCGACGATGTCGTCGTGCTCGGCAGCCTTGTCCTGATCCGTCATGTGACCAGGGTACGACGTGGGGGCTTCGACGCGGTGCCTCGCTGCGCTCGGTACCGGCTCAGCCGGCGGGGGTGAGGTGGGGGCTTCGACGCGGTGCCTCGCTGCGCTCGGTACCGGCTCAGCCGGCAGACAACCGGTACCGGCTCAGCCGGCGGGCGCTACTTCTTCGGCGCGCGCACCGGGCCGGTGTACTTCTCGCCGGGACCCTCGCCGGGCTCGTCGGGGTAGGCGCTGGCCTCGCGGAAGGCGAGCTGCAGGCTCTTGAGGCCGTCGCGGATCGGTGCGGCATGGATGCCGAGGTCGGCCTTCGACGCGTCGACGAGGCCGGCCAGTGCGGTGATGAGCGTGCGGGCCTCGGGCAGGTCGATCCGCTCCTCGGACGCGCCCTCGGCCAGGCCGAGTTTCTCGGCGGCGGCACTCATCAGCATCACGATCGACCTGGTGATCACCTCGATCGCCGGAATATCTCCCAGGTCACGAACGTTGTCGAATTCAGTGTGTGCCGCATCATCGGTGTCGGCGCCACTGCCCGTCGCACCCTCCTGGGGTATCGGTGCTGGTGACGAATTGGGGTTCTCGGCCATGGCTGTTAGACTCCCATAGCACGACCGCCCTGGTATGCGCCGGGGTCGTAAGTGGAGTTCCGCTCCCACCGTTCGACGCGAGTTCTCGCCACGCGAGATCACCGCAGTTGAACGGTCCGGTTCACGCCGATCGTCGCAGATCGCATCCTCGTCGATGCGACCGCAGATCGGCTGTGCTGTGCCCCTGAGGTGCGGTAGATGAATCGGTCGGTATCGGAGCCCCGCGGACATCTGTCCCGGGGCTCGTTTGCTGAGGTTTGCGCTGGTTCTCCTGCACACGACCCTCGCCACGACGCGACGGTTACCACTGCAGGATTGAACAAGGAGGCCCCATCAGCACTGAGACCCGCATCAACGAGCGCATCCGCGTCCCTGAGGTCCGACTCGTCGGACCCAACTCGGAGCAGGTGGGCATCGTGCGTGTTGAAGATGCGCTTCGCTTGGCCTACGAGGCCGACCTCGACCTGGTCGAGGTGGCTCCGGACGCCCGTCCGCCGGTCTGCAAGATCATGGACTACGGCAAGTTCAAGTACGAAGCGGCCCAGAAGCAGCGCGAATCGCGTCGCAATCAGCAGATGACCGTCATCAAGGAGCAGAAGCTCCGCCCCAAGATCGACGACCACGACTACGAGACCAAGAAGGGTCACGTCGTCCGGTTCCTCGAGGCGGGGTCAAAGGTGAAGGTGACCATCATGTTCCGCGGCCGCGAGCAGTCCCGTCCTGAGCTCGGCTACCGCCTGTTGCAGCGCCTGGGCAACGATGTCGCCGATTACGGCTTCGTCGAGACCTCGGCCAAGCAGGACGGTCGCAACATGACGATGGTCCTCGCCCCGCACAAGGGTGCGAAGACCCGCCAGAAGGCGCAAGAGAGCCGCGAACGTTCCGGCGGCCCGAAGAACGCGCCGGACGAGAGCTGAGCCGATCGGCCGCGGGGGTACCGCCCCCGTCCCGGCCGAGATCACGAGACGTGAACCCGGATTCCAGCCGGACCTGGTCAGGTTCGGCTGCCCGAGTTCGCCCGACAGAAGGAAAGACATGCCTAAGAGCAAGACCCACAAGGGCACCGCGAAGCGATTCAAGGTGACCGGCAGCGGCAAGATCGTCCGCCAGAAGGCCAACCGTCGCCACCTGCTGGAGCACAAGCCCTCCAAGCGGACCCGTCGTCTCGACGGCACCACCGTCGTCAGCGAGAACGACGCTCCCCGCATCAAGCGTCTGCTGAACATCTGACGCGCGCGAACCCGGACACCTGACAAGCAAAAGGATTTAACACATGGCACGCGTGAAAAGGGCAGTGAACGCCCAGAAGAAGCGTCGGTCCACCCTCGAGGCCTCGAAGGGCTACCGCGGACAGCGGTCGCGCCTCTACCGCAAGGCCAAGGAGCAGCAGCTCCACTCGATGACCTACGCCTACCGGGACCGTCGCGCCCGCAAGGGTGAGTTCCGGAAGCTGTGGATCGCGCGTATCAACGCTGCGGCCCGCGCCAACGACATCACCTACAACCGCTTCATCCAGGGCCTGAAGGCCGCTGGTGTCGAGGTTGACCGCAAGGTGCTCGCCGACATCGCGGTGACCGATCCCGAGGCCTTCACCGGCCTGGTCGAGGTCGCCCGCAAGGCCCTGCCGGCTGACGTCAACGCCCCGGCTGCCTGATTGCGCCACACCACACACGACCCGCGAGTCGCACGAAGGATGATCCGATGACGGAGATCCTGTCCGAGCGATCCTCGCGGGTCGTGTCGTATGCGAAGCTCCATCGCGCCGCCGAACGACGCGAACAGGGGCGCTTCCTCGCCGAGGGGGCCAACTCGGTGTCCTCGGCACTCGCGGTCGAGCGCGCCGAGGTCGTGCTCGTGGCCGACGAGGACCGTCTCCGGCATCAGGAGATCACCGACGCCGCCGAGGCCGCGGGCGTGCCGGTCCTGGTGATCACCGCACGTGCGGCGTCGAAGCTCGCCGAGACGTCGACGCCGCCGGGGATCTTCGCGGTCTGTCCGCTGCTCGACGTGCCGCTGCAGACCGTCCTCGCCGACGAACCACGACTCCTCGCGATCGCCGTCGAACCCCGGGAGCCGGGCAACGCCGGCACGCTGATCCGGTGCGCCGACGCGATGGGCGCCGACGCCGTGGTCTTGCTCGGCGACGCCGTCGACCCGCACAACGGCAAATGCGTCCGCGCGAGCGCCGGGTCCGTGTTCACCGTGCCGGTGGTGCGTCAGCGCGAGCTGACCGACGGTCTCGACGCCCTCGCCGCTGCCGGCGTCACACTGCTCGCCACGGCCGCCGACGGCGAGGTGAACCTCGACCACGCCGCCGAGGTGCTGTCCGGGCGTATCGGCTGGCTCTTCGGCAACGAGGCCCACGGGCTGTCCGCCGACGTCCAGGCCGCCGCCGACCATCGGGTGTCCATCCCCATCCGCGGCCGCGCGGAGAGCCTCAACGTGGCGGCCGCCGCGGCGATCTGCCTGTACGAGAGTGCGCGTGTCCACAATGCGGTGGGTCGCGGCTGACAGCTGTCCGAGGCGGCCGGTAGGGTCGGCGATCGTGTCAGAAACCGTGTCACCCGCGTCCGTGCCCCAACCCGAGTCCGCTGCCGCTGCTCCCGCCTCTCCGGAGGCCGCGACCCCGCAGACCGTGCCGGCTCCCGACCCCGCGGTCGTGAACGCCCGCATCGCGTCGGCGATCGCCGACGAGCTCGGAGTCGGCGTCGGACAGGTCCGGTCCGCGATCGAGCTGCTCGACGGCGGGTCGACCGTCCCGTTCGTCGCGCGCTACCGCAAAGAGGCCACCGGCGGACTCGACGACACCCAGCTGCGCACGCTCGACGAGCGTCTCGGCTACCTGCGCGACCTCGAGGCCCGGCGCCAGGCCGTGCGCGAGTCGATCGCCGCGCAGGGCAAGCTCGACGCCGAACTCGACGCACGGATCCTGGCTGCCGACACCAAGGCCCGCCTCGAGGACATCTACCTGCCCTACAAGCCCAAGCGCCGCACCAAAGCCCAGATCGCGCGCGAGGCCGGGCACGAGCCGGTGGCCGACGCCCTGCTGTCGGACCCGACCACCGATCCGTCGACCTTCACCGCCGAGCAGCTCGACGGTGCCCGTGCGATCGCCGTCGAACGCTTCGCCGAGGACGCCGACCTCGTCGGTGAACTCCGTGAACTGATGTGGCAGACCGGCGTCCTGCGGACCGCCGTCCGCGAGGGCAAGGAATCGGCCGGCGCGAAGTTCGCCGACTACTTCGAGTTCTCCGAGCCGTTCACCTCGCTGCCGTCGCACCGCGTGCTCGCCGTGCTGCGCGGTGAACGTGAGGAGATCCTGACGGTGACCCTCGACGCCGACCCGGACGCCGCCGACCGCCCCGCCGGACCCGGCCCCTACGAGCAGCGGATCGCCGCGCGCTTCGGGATCTCCGATCAGGGGCGTCCCGCCGACCGCTGGCTCGCCGACACCGTCCGCTGGGCGTGGCGCACCAAGCTGTTCGTCGGACTGTCCCTCGACGTCCGCATGCGTCTGCGCCAGGCCGCCGAGGCCGACGCGGTGGCCGTCTTCGCCACCAACCTCAAGGACCTGCTGCTGGCCGCCCCCGCCGGCGCCCGCACCACCATGGGCCTCGATCCCGGCCTGCGCACCGGTGTGAAGGTCGCCGTGGTCAACGAGACCGGCAAGGTCGTCGACACCGCCACCATCTACCCGCACGAGCCGCGTCGCGACAAGGCCGGTTCGCTGGCGGTGCTGGGTGCGCTCGTGCAGAAGCACGGCGTCGACCTGATCGCGATCGGCAACGGCACCGCGTCGCGCGAGACCGACGCCCTGGCCGCCGAACTGATCGCGGCCATCAAGGACTCCGGCAAGAAGCCGCCGACCAGCGTCGTGGTGTCGGAGGCCGGCGCATCGGTGTACTCGGCCTCGGCATACGCCTCGAAGGAACTGCCCGACCTGGACGTGTCGATCCGTGGCGCGGTGTCGATCGCCCGGCGCCTGCAGGACCCGCTCGCCGAGCTGGTGAAGATCGACCCGAAGTCGATCGGCGTCGGTCAGTACCAGCACGACGTCTCCGAGACGCTGCTCGCCCGGTCGCTCGGCGCCGTGGTCGAGGACGCGGTGAACGCCGTCGGCGTCGACGTGAACACCGCATCGGTACCGCTGCTGTCCCGTGTCTCCGGCATCACCGCCGGGCTCGCCGAATCGATTGTTGCGCATCGTGATTCGAACGGCGCGTTCCGCAGTCGCAAGCAGATCACCGATGTTCCGCGACTCGGCCCCAAGGCGTTCGAGCAGTGTGCGGGCTTCCTCCGCATCACCGACGGCGACAACCCGCTCGACGCGTCGAGCGTGCACCCGGAGGCCTACCCGGTCGTCACCCGAATCCTGGACAAGGTGGGCTCCGACGTCCGGTCGCTGATCGGCGACACCGCCACCCTCACCAAGCTGCGTCCCGACGACTTCGTCGACGAGACCTTCGGCCGGCCGACCGTCATCGACATCATCGCCGAGCTCGACAAGCCGGGTCGTGACCCGCGTCCCGAGTTCAAGACCGCGACCTTCGCCGCGGGCATCGAGAAGGTGTCCGACCTGACGCCGGGAATGGTCCTGGAAGGTCAGGTCACCAACGTGGCCGCATTCGGCGCGTTCGTCGACGTCGGCGTCCACCAGGACGGCCTGGTCCACGTCTCGGCGATGGCCCACCGGTTCGTCTCCGATCCGCACGAGGTCGTGAAGTCCGGCGACATCGTCAAGGTGAAGGTCATGGACGTCGACGTCGAACGCAAGCGCATCGGACTGTCGCTGCGCCTCGACGACGAGCCCGGCGCCGGCAACACCGGCGGCAAGGGCGGCACCCGACCGCCGCGCGGCGACACCGATCGCGGCGGTCGTGGTGGCGGTCAGCCCCGCCGTGACGACCAGCGCGGCGGCCGGGGCGGCCAGGGTGGTCGCGGCAACCAGGGCAACCGCGGTGGCGGCAACAACCGCAACGACCGCAGGCCCGCACCGACCGGCGCGATGGCGGACGCGCTCAAGCGCGCCGGTTTCGGCAAGTAGTTCGTACTCCTTCGGTCCCGGCACGGCCACGTGCCGGGACCGAGGCGTTTCAGCGTCGTGTCGTGCTCGCGACGTCGCCGAGAAAGTCGACGAGCCCGCTGCTGAGCACGTCGTTGTCGTCGCCGCTGACCATGTGGCCCGCACCGGTGACGTCGATGTAGCGGGCGTCGGGAATGAGCTCGAGGAGCTCCCGCGCGCCTTCGTCGCTCACGACGTCGGATTGCTTGCCGCGGATGAGCAGGGTCGGGACCCGCACCCCGCGAGCAGCCTCCCTTGCGCGTTCCTCACGGTCGGCGGCCGTGTGCTCCAGGTGATCGTGCGACGCGAGCATCCTCGGATCCCAATGCCAGTACCAGCGCCCGTCACGCTCGCGGAGATTCTTGCGCAGACCCTCGATCCGCGGCGGACGGCTCCGGTGCGGGTTGTAGGCGACGACGGCGTCGAGCGCGTCCTGGAGACTGTCGAAGCCGTCGAGCCCGTCGCGCATGAACCCGGTGATCTTGGCGATCCCGGCCGGTTCGGCGGTGGGCGTGATGTCGACGAGGACCAGCCCCCGCGCGATCGTCGGGTCGGCACCCACGGCGTGCAGCGAGGCCAGCCCGCCCATCGAGGCCCCGACCAGCACCGGTGGCTCACCCAGATCGTCGACGATGCACCGCAGGTCACGCGCGTGCGCGTCGTGGCTGTAGTCGCCGTCGTCGGACCAGTCGCTGTCACCGTGGCCGCGGGCGTCGATTGTCAGAGCCCGCCAGCCGTGCTCGGCGAGGCGGGCACCGGTGCGCTGCCAGGAGTGGCGGGTCTGTCCACCGCCGTGTAGCAGCAGGGCGATGCCGATCGGCGGGTCGGAGGGTTCCCAGACGTCGGCGGCGAGCTGTATACCGTCGCCGCGCAACCGGGTGGTGCTGGAAGTCTTCACCTTTCCGTCTCTACTCGTGCGCATGGGCGGCCGGGTAGCTTTTCGACGGCCCGTGACATGTGCCACACGCGAGTCGTTGCGGGGATTGCCGACGCCGACCGGGTAATTCTGCTCAGGCCCGACGGGGCGCGCCTGGTGAGACTCGGTGAATGCTCACGACCTCACCTCGCCGGACCGACGGAAAGTCGCCGGGAAGCCTGCCGACGCCGCACGAATTGGCGGCGCTCACCGGTGACCGCGACCGGGTCATCGACCTCATCCGCATCTGCTCGCTGCTGGTGGTGGTCGCCGGGCACTCGATCATGCTCACCGTCGACACGTCCGACGGCGCCATCCGCCTCGGCAACACGCTCGGCGACGTGCCGATCCTCCAACCGGCCACCTGGCTGCTCCAGGTGCTCCCGCTGTTCTTCTTCGCCGGGGCCGCGGCGTCGACGCGCGGGTGGATGTCGCGTGGTGACGCCACTCCGGCGGTCGGACACTGGCTGTTCACCCGCACACAGCGGCTGCTGCGCCCGCTCGGCTGGTACCTGGGTGCCGTCTTGGTCGTGCTGACCGGACTGACGACTGTCGGCCTCGGCGCCGCGGCCGACGTCATCGCGCGACTCGGAGTGCAACTGCTGTGGTTCCTCGGCGCGTATCTCCTGGTGCTGGCCGTCGTTCCGCTGCTGCAGCGGATCCGCACGCCCCAGCACCTCGTCGTCGCGCTCGGAACATGCTGGGGGAGTACCGCCGTCATCGACGCGATCAGACTCACCGACGGTCCGTCGTGGCTCGCCTACCTGAACTTCCTCACCGTCTGGACGATCCCGGCCGTGCTCGGCGTCGCCTACGCGAAGCGCATCCTGCGTCCGGCGACGGCCGCGGCCGTATCGATCGTGTTCCTGATCCTCGACGTCGGGCTCGTGCACTGGGGCCCGTACGAGGTCTCGCTCGTCACTGTTCCGGGACAGCAGCTGTCGAACATGAGCCCGCCCAGCCTGCTCCTCGCCGGTCACGCGATCGTGCTGTGCGCGGGCGCCATCGCCGTGCGCCGGGTGCCGGCCCGGATCGCCGACCGTCCGCGGATCTGGTGGTGGGTCGTGCTCGGCAACCGTGGCGCGATGACGCTGTACCTCTGGCATCTACCCGTGCTCGCCGCGATCATCGTGGGCGGTGCGGTCGCGGGTCTGGATCGCGCCGACGTGCACTCCGCGTCGTTCCCGGTCGTAGTCGGTGTCCAGACGATGCTGCTCCTCGCGCTCATGGTGCCCGTCGTCGCCATGCTGTCGCCGCTGGAGAACCGACCGCTGCGATGGTGGGACGATCCCGTCGCCCGGCGTTCCGGACTGGTGCGGGATGCGGTGCTGCTGGCGGTGCTGGTGTGCCTCGGCGTCGCGGTGTTGATGGTGTCGCGGTACGGCCTGCTCGGCGACGGCATCGGTTGGCTGATCGCCGCGATCGCGTGCGCAGTCGTGGCTCGTTGCCTGGCCGTTCGGCCCGCCCGGCGGGAGCGGCCGGAACCGCTCACCGGAGACGACGCCTCCCTGCAGGTCAGCGCGTCGCGGCGGTCGACTACCCTCGATGGGAGTCATCGCCGCCGTCGACGGTCGACCTCGAGCCGGTTTTCCGCGCCCGAGCAGCCCTCCGCGTGACGACGACACCGTCCATCCACCGACCCACGCATGAGGAGCTCGCCGACCGTGGCCACTTCCGCCGACGAAACGGTATTCCCCGGACCCGACGACCTCGAGGCGGCCGCGGCGTCGGCCGTGGAGGCCTTCGAGGCGGCGGCCGACCTCGACCAGTTGTCCGCGGCGAAGTCCGCGCACCTCGGCGACCGCTCACCGATCGCGCTGGCCCGACGCGCACTCGGCAGCCTCCCCAAGGAAGAGCGGTCGGAGGCCGGAAAGCTCGTCAACCAGGTTCGTGGCCGCGTCACCGCAGCGCTCGAGAAGCGCACCGTGGTCCTCGAGGCCGAGCGTGACGCCGCGGTGCTCGTCGCCGAGTCGGTCGACGTGACCCTCCCCAGCGGTCGCCGCCCGGTCGGTGCACGCCATCCCATCACCGTGATCGCCGAGCAGGTCGCCGACGTCTTCGTCGGCATGGGCTGGGAGATCGCCGAGGGGCCCGAGGTCGAGACCGAGCACCACAACTTCGACGCCCTCAACTTCCTGCCCGATCACCCGGCGCGGTCGATGCAGGACACGTTCTACATCGCGCCGGAGGGTTCGCGTCAGGTGCTGCGTACGCACACCTCGCCGGTGCAGGTGCGCTCGATGCTCAACCGCGACCTGCCGATCTACGTGGCCTGCCCCGGCCGCACGTTCCGCACCGACGAGCTCGACGCCACCCACACCCCGGTCTTCCACCAGATCGAGGGCCTCGCCGTCGACAAGGGTCTGACCCTGGCGAACCTGCGCGGCACCCTCGAGACCTTCGCGCGGGCACTCTTCGGGCCGGAGACCACCACCCGGATGCGTGCCTCGTACTTCCCGTTCACCGAACCGTCGGCCGAGGTCGACGTGTGGTTCCCCGCCAAGAAGGGCGGTCCGGGCTGGGTCGAGTGGGGCGGCTGCGGCATGGTCAACCCGAACGTGCTGCGCGCCAGCGGAATCGACCCGGATGTCTACTCCGGCTTCGCCTTCGGCATGGGACTCGAACGCACCCTGCAGTTCCGCAACGACATCTCCGACATGCGCGACATGGTCGAGGGTGACATCCGGTTCACCCTCCCATTCGGTCCGGCCGCCTGATCTCCGGCGAGCCTCCTCAAGACTTCCACGACGCGACGAAAGTAGTTGATACACAGTGCGTGCACCACAATCCTGGTACACCGAGGTCCTGCGCTCGGGCGACCCGAAGTGGTCGGCCACCACGGAGGAGATCGACGCGGGATTCGTCCGCGTCGGTTTCGAGATCGAGGACATCGAGAAGTTCCCGGAGATCACCGGCCCACTGGTGATCGGTCGCGTCGAGACGATCGAGGAACTCACCGAGTTCAAGAAGCCGATCCGCTTCTGCACCGTCGAGGTCGGTGAGGCCGAACCGCGAGGCATCGTCTGCGGCGCCCGCAACTTCGCCGTGGGTGACCTCATCGTCGCCGCACTGCCCGGCGTCGTGCTGCCCGGCCCGTTCGAGATCGCCTCGCGCAAGACCTACGGCCGCGTCTCCGACGGCATGATCTGCTCGGTGTCGGAACTCGGCATCGGCCACGACCACAGCGGCATCCTGGTGCTCGCACCCGGCACGGCAGAGCCCGGCGCCGACGCCCGCGAGGTGCTCGGACTCGACGACGCCGCGATCGACGTCAACGTCACCCCGGACCGCGGTTACGCCTTCTCGATCCGCGGTCTCGGCCGCGAGCTGGCGAGCAGCTTCGAGGTGCCCTTCGTCGATCCGGGTGTGGTCGAAGCCGATGTGACCGCCGAGGGCACACCGTGGCCCGTCGCCATCGAGGACGGCTCCGGTGCCACCCGCTACACTGCCCGCGTGATCAGCGGCGTCGACCCGTCGGCCATCTCACCGTGGTGGATGCAGAAGCGACTCATGGTCGCCGGCATCCGGCCGATCTCGGCGATCGTCGACGTCACCAACTACGTGATGATCGAACTCGGTCAGCCGCTGCACGCCTTCGACGCCGATCGCATCACCGGCACCGTCACCGTCCGCTCGGCGAAGCCGGGGGAGAAGCTGCGGACCCTGGACGAGGTCGACCGGGTGCTCGACCCCGAGGACGTCGTCATCGCCGACGAGACCGGACCGATCGCGCTGGCCGGCGTGATGGGCGGCGGCGCCACCGAGGTGGGAGATCAGACCACCACCGTGCTGCTCGAGTCGGCGACCTTCGACCCCGTCCGCGTCTTCCGCACCGGCAAGCGCCACAAGCTGACCTCCGAGGCGAGCAAGCGCTTCGAGCGCATCGTCGATCCGGAGATCACCGCGGTGGCCTCCGATCGCGCAGCCCGGCTGATCGTGGAGATCGCCGGCGGCACCATCTCCTCGCCGCTGTCCGAGGCACGCGTCGTGACCCCGCTCCCGTCGGCGATCAGCATCGCCGCCGACGAGCCCGACCGCGTCGCGGGCATCGGCTACCCGGCGGGCACCACCGCCGCGCGCCTCACCGAGGTGGGCTGCGTGGTCACCGGCACCGACACCCTCGACGTCGTCGCGCCGTCGTGGCGTCCCGACCTCAAGCAGCGCGCCGACCTCGTCGAGGAGGTGCTGCGTCTCGAAGGTCTCGAGGGCATCCCGGCCGTCGTGCCGCGTGCACCCGGCGGCACGGGTCTGAGCCCTAAGCAGCGTCGCCGACGCAGCGTCGGACGCACTCTCGCGCTCGACGGATACGTCGAGGTGCTCCCTTACCCGTTCATGCCCGCCGGGGTCTTCGACCTGTGGGATCTGCCCGCCGACGACGAGCGCCGGCGCGTCGTCAAGGTCCTCAACCCTCTCGAGTCGGACCGCCCCGAGCTCAACACGACGCTGCTGCCGGGTCTGCTCGAGATGGCCGCGCGCAACATCGCCCGCGGCCAGCGCGACCTGTCGCTGTTCACCATCGGCCAGGTCGTCATCGCCGGTGACCATGTCACCCCGGTCCCCGCGCTGGACGTGACCCGACGACCGAGCGACGAGGACATCGCAGCGCTCGACGCCTCGCTGCCGCATCAGCCACTACACGTCGGCGTCGTCCTGACCGGTCTCCGCGACCCCGCGGGGCCGTGGGGTCCGGGACGTGCCGCCGACTACCTCGACGCCTTCGAGGCGGCCCGGACGATCGCTCGCGCCGCCGGCGTGGAGGTCGAGCTCGTCGCGGCCGATCATCGGCCGTGGCATCCGGGTCGTTGCGCCCGGCTCACCGTCGACGGCCGTACCGTCGGATACGCCGGTGAGCTCCACCCGGCGGTTCTCGAACGCGCCCACCTGCCCAAGCGGGCGTGCGCCGTCGAGATCGACATCGACGCGCTGCCGCTTCGTGAGGTGCTGCCCGCTCCGACGGTGTCGGTGTTCCCGGCCGTCCTGCAGGACGTGAACGTCGTCGTCGCGGGTGAGGTGCCGGCCGCCGAGGTCCAGGCGGCCCTGCGCGAGGGTGCGGGTGAGCTCCTCGAGGACATCGCCCTGTTCGACGTCTTCACCGGCGAACAGGTCGGCGAGGGCAACAAGTCGCTGACCTTCTCGCTGCGTTTCCGTGCGAGTGACAGGACGCTCACGGAGGAAGAGGCCAACACCGCCAAGCTGGCTGCGGTCGACGCCGCGGCCGAACGGGTGGGCGCCCGCCTCCGCTGACACCGTGAAGGGGACGACCACCGACACCACCCCGTCGATGTATTGATTTGCATGCCGGTGCATAATGATTGCATGGCTTCGACAAGCTCAACCAACAAGGTGAAGGTCGCGGTGGCCGGCGCGAGCGGCTATGCGGGCGGTGAGATCCTGCGACTTCTCTGTGGGCATCCCCGTCTCCGATCGGGAGAGCTCGAGATCGGCGCGCTGACGGCCGGCGGCAACGCCGGCACCACGCTCGGGGCCCACCATCCGCACCTGTTGCCGCTGGCAGACCGGGTTCTCGAGGAGACCACCCCCGAGATCCTCGGCGGCCACGATGTCGTGTTCCTGGGATTGCCGCACGGTGCATCGGCGGTCATCGCCGACGCCCTGCCGCCGACGACCCTGATCATCGACTGCGGTGCCGACTTCCGGCTGAGCGACCCGGGTGACTGGACCGCGTACTACGGCGGCGACCATGCGGGCACCTGGCCGTATGGACTACCCGAGCTCCCGGGTAACCGGGAGGTCCTCAAGGACGCGAATCGGATCGCGGTACCGGGTTGCTACCCGACGGTGTCGATCCTGTCGCTCCTTCCGGCCATCGCCGCCGGCCTGACCGAGCCGCACGTGACCGTGGTCGCGGTCAGCGGCGCGTCGGGCGCCGGTCGGTCGCCGAAGGTCGACCTGCTCGCCTCCGAGGTCATCGGATCGGCCCGCGCCTACGGCGTCGGCGGGGTCCACCGGCACACCCCGGAGATCTCGCAGGCGCTGTCGGAGGCGGCGCAACAGCCCGTCACCGTCTCGTTCACCCCGATCCTCGCGCCGATGGCCCGGGGCATCCTCGCGACGTGCACCGCACGGACCACCGCGACCGGTGACGAGGCGCGTGAGGTCTACGAAAAGGCTTACGCCGACGAGGAATTCATTCACGTACTGCCGGAGGGGCGTCTGCCGGCCACCGGTTCGGTCATCGGGTCGAACGCGGTGCAGCTGGGCGTGACCGTCGACGAGCGCGCCCAGACCCTGGTGGTCGTCGGCGCCGTGGACAACCTGACCAAGGGGACCGGTGGCGCGGCGGTCCAGTCGATGAATCTGGCGCTGGGCTGGACAGAGAACGAGGGACTGAGCACCGTGGGAGTGGCACCATGACAGGCGTTGAGGGGACCGGAATTCAGAACGGACAACCGGATCCGGACCGGATCGAGGGCGGCGCCCCCGGCGATCACCCGCGGCTCGTCCGTGAGCAGGGTGTCACCGCGCCACTCGGATTCCGCGCGGCGGGAATCGCGGCCGGCATCAAGGCATCCGGTGCCGCCGACCTCGCGCTCGTGTTCAACGAGGGGCCGGATCACTCGGCCGCCGGTGTCTTCACCAGCAACCAGGTCAAGGCAGCTCCCGTGCTGTGGTCCCAGCAGGTCCTCACCACCGGCGCGTTGCGCGCCGTGATCCTCAATTCCGGCGGCGCCAACGCCTGCACCGGACCCGGCGGATTCCAGGACACCCACAAGACCGCCGAAGCCGTCGCCGAAGCGCTGAGCAACTGGGGGACCAGTACCGGCGCCGTCGAGGTCGCGGTGTGCTCGACCGGCCTCATCGGCGATCGACTGCCGATGGACAAGGTCCTCGCCGGCGTCACCGACATCGTCCAGGAGATGGGCGGCGGACTCACCGGCGGCACCGACGCCGCGCACGCGATCATGACCACCGACACCGTGCCGAAACAGGCTGCGCTGCACCATCCCCAGGGGTGGAACGTCGGCGGCATGGGCAAGGGTGCCGGGATGATGGCGCCGTCGCTCGCGACGATGCTCGTGGTGCTCACCACCGACGCCGCGGCGACCCCCGAACAGCTCGACACCGCGCTGCGCCGCGCGACGCAGCGGACCTTCGATCGGCTCGACATCGACGGCTCCATGTCCACCAACGACACGGTGCTGCTGCTGAGCTCGGGTGCCAGCCAGATCCCGGTCGAGCAGGCCGATCTCGACGAGGCCGTGTTCGCGGTCTGCGACGATCTGGCCGCCCAGATGCAGGGCGACGCCGAGGGCGTCACCAAGCGGGTCACCATCACGGTCACGGGTGCACAGACCGAGGACGACGCGGTGACCGTCGCCCGGTTCGTGGCACGCGATTCCCTGGTCAAGACGGCGATGTTCGGCTCCGACCCCAACTGGGGCCGGGTGCTGGCCACCGTCGGCGCGTCGCCGGTCCGGATCGACCCGGATGTGATCGCCGTGTCGTTCAACGGATCCCCGGTGTGCGAGAACGGTTGTGGGGTGCCGGGTGCACGTGACGTCGACCTGTCCGGGCCCGACATCGACGTGCTCGTCGATCTGAAGCTCGGCGACGCCTCTGCGTCGATCCGGACCACCGACCTCTCGCACGCGTACGTCGAAGAGAACTCGGCGTACTCGTCATGAGCGGCACCACACCGGAATCGGCTCCGAAGATCGATCCGTCCGCTGGTCTGCACAAGGCGACGATCCTCGCCGAAGCGCTTCCCGCACTGCAGGAACTCGCCGGCGCGACCATCGTCGTCAAGTACGGCGGCAACGCCATGGTCGACGACGAGCTGAAGAAGGCGTTCGCCGCCGACATGGTGTTCCTGCGGGCCTGCGGCATGCACCCCGTCGTCGTGCACGGTGGCGGACCGCAGATCTCGGCGATGCTGAAGAAGCTCGGCCTGGAGGGCGAGTTCAAGGGTGGCTTCCGGGTCACCACACCCGAGGTGATGGACGTCGCGCGGATGGTTCTCTTCGGCCAGGTCGGCCGTGAACTCGTGGGGCTCATCAACCGTCACGGACCATATGCGGTCGGCATCACCGGTGAGGACGCCCACCTGTTCACCGCGGCGCGCCGGAAGGTCATGGTCGACGGCGTCGCCACCGACATCGGACTCGTCGGTGACATCTCCTCGGTGAACACCTCGGCGGTGCTCGATCTCGTTGCCGCGGGTCGTATCCCGGTGGTCTCGACCATCGCCCCCGATCGCGACGGCGTCGTCCACAACATCAACGCAGACACCGCGGCCGGCGCGCTCGCCGAGGCGCTCGGTGCGTCGAGACTGGTCATGCTGACCGATGTCGAAGGGCTGTACACCGATTGGCCCGACCGTGGGTGTCTGGTGTCCCAGATCGACACCGACGCCCTGGCCGGTCTGCTCCCGTCGCTGGATTCGGGCATGGTCCCGAAGATGGAGGCCTGCCTGCGTGCAGTGAACGGGGGAGTCGAACGCGCCCACGTGATCGACGGCCGCGTCGCCCATTCCGTGCTCGCCCAGCTACTGACCGAGAGCTCCACCGGCACCACCGTCGTCGACCCGCATGAGGAGGAACAGTGACCGCACCGCTGCAGCAGCGCTGGGGCCAGTCGCTGATGAAGAACTACGGCACCCCGCCGATCGCCCTGGTCGGCG
This sequence comes from Gordonia westfalica, assembly GCF_900105725.1. Classification (NCBI taxonomy): domain Bacteria; kingdom Bacillati; phylum Actinomycetota; class Actinomycetes; order Mycobacteriales; family Gordoniaceae; genus Gordonia; species Gordonia westfalica. The sequence goes on along the minus strand of NZ_FNLM01000034.1, from coordinate 1,566,833 downwards.
GTTCGGGGGCGTACGTCACCGATGCCGACGGCAAGCGTTACCTCGACCTGCTCGGCGGGATCGCGGTGAACTCCCTCGGTCACGCGCATCCGGCGATCGTCGAGGCCGTCACGACCCAGTTGCAGACGCTCGGGCACGTGTCGAACCTGTACATCTCGCCGCCGGTCGTCGAACTCGCGGAGAAGCTGCTCGATCGCTTCGGTCATCCCGGCCGTGCGTTCTTCTGCAACTCCGGCACCGAGGCCAACGAGGCCGCCTTCAAGATCGCGCGCCGCACCGGCCGGCCGGAGATCGTGGCCGCCGAGAAGGCATTCCACGGTCGCACGATGGGCGCCCTCGCCATGACCGGGCAGCCGTCGAAGCGTGCGCCGTTCGAGCCGATGCCGCCCGGTGTCCGCTTCGTGCCCTACGGCGACATCGAGGCGCTCGACGCCGCGGTCACCGATCAGACCGCCGCGGTGATCCTCGAACCGATCCTCGGTGAGGCCGGAGTGATCGTGCCGCCCGCCGACTATCTCGCAGCGGCCCGGCGCATCACCAGCGAGCGCGGCGCGTTGCTGATCCTCGACGAGGTGCAGACCGGCGTCGCGCGGACCGGTACCTTCTTCGCCCACCAGCAGGCGGGGGTGGTGCCCGACGTGATGACGCTCGCCAAGGGCCTCGGCGGCGGACTGCCTATCGGTGCGTGTATCGCCACCGGTGCGGCCGCCGAGCTCTTCGAACCCGGCCAGCACGGCACGACCTTCGGCGGCAATCCCGTCGCCGCGGCCGCCGCACTCGCGGTGCTCGGGGTCATCGAATCCGAAGGCCTCACCGATCACGTTGCCGCCGTGGGCAAGACGATCGCCACCGGGATCGAGGACCTCCATCACCCGCTGATCTCGCACGTGCGGGGCGCCGGTCTGCTGCTCGGCATCGTGCTCACCGAGCCGCTGTCGGGTCGCGTCGAGGCCGCGGCCCGCGACGCGGGATTCCTCATCAACGCACCGGCTCCCGACGTGGTGCGGCTCGCACCGCCGCTGATCATCACCGAGGAACAGGGACAGACTTTCGTCGACGCCCTGCCGGGACTACTCGACACCGCCGCTGCGGCGGCCCAGAACGACAAGGGAGACAGGGCATGACGCGTCACTTCCTGCGCGACGACGACCTCACCCCCGCGGAACAGGCCGAGGTCCTCGCCCTCGCCGCCGAGGTGAAGGCGAAGCCGTTCGCCTTCCGTCCGCTCGAGGGGCCTCGCGGCGTCGGGGTGATCTTCGACAAGAACTCCACGCGCACCCGGTTCTCCTTCGAGGTGGGCATCGCCCAGCTCGGCGGTCACGCGGTGGTCGTCGACGGTCGTACCACCCAGCTCGGCCGCGAGGAGACCCTCGAGGACACCGGCCTGGTGCTGTCCCGTTTCGTCGACGCGATCGTGTGGCGCACCTTCGGCCAGGACCGGCTCGAGGCGCTGTCGTCGACGGCCACCATCCCGGTCGTCAACGCGCTGTCCGACGAGTTCCACCCGTGCCAAATACTCGCCGATCTCCAGACGATCATCGAGCACAAGGGGTCGCCCAAGGGCCTCAAGATGACCTATCTGGGCGACGGCGCCAACAACATGGCCCACTCGCTCGGACTGGGCGGCGTCACCGCCGGCATGCACGTCACGATCTCCGCGCCCGAGGGTTTCCAGCCCGACCCGGCGATCATCGCCGACACCGAGCGTCGTGCCGCCGAGACCGGGGGATCGGTGCAACTCGTGACCGACCCGGTCGCCGCCGCCACGGGCGCCGACGTCCTGGTCACCGACACCTGGGTGTCGATGGGTCAGGAGGAGGACGGCAAGGACCGCACCGCGCCCTTCCGGCCCTACCAGATCAACGACGAGCTCCTCGCCCACGCCGCCGACGACGCGATCGTGCTGCACTGCCTGCCGGCGCATCGTGGCGACGAGATCACCGGCTCGGTGATCGACGGCCCGCGCAGCGTCGTCTTCGACGAGGCCGAGAACCGTCTGCACGCCCAGAAGGCCCTGCTGATCTGGCTTCTGGAGCACCAGTGAGATGACATCGGCAATGCAGGACGAGCAGTGACACAGGACGAACAGTGACAGCAGGCGCCGAACCCTCGGAGAATCGCCTCGCCGCGACCCGCGCGGGGCGTCATGCGCGGATCATCGACATCCTGTCGACCAACCAGGTGCGCAGCCAGTCCGAGCTGCAGCGGCTGTTGGCGCAGCAGGGGATCGAGGCCACGCAGGCCACTCTGTCGCGCGATCTCGACGAGCTCGGTGCGGTGAAGCTGCGGGCGGCCGACGGCGGTGCAGGCGTCTACGTGGTGCCGGAGGACGGCTCGCCGGTTCGCGGGGTGTCCGGTGGTACCGACCGGCTGTCCCGCCTGGTGTCGGAGCTGCTGGTGTCCACCGACAGCAGCGGTAACCTCGCTGTCCTGCGCACCCCACCGGGCGCCGCGCACTACCTGGCAGCCGCTCTCGACCGCGCCCGGCTACCCGACGTGGTGGGCACGATCGCCGGCGACGACACGATCTTCGTGGTCGCCCGCGAGCCGCTCGACGGCGCCGAACTCGCCAAACGGATCGAGGGCCTCGTGTAGCCCCCGCCCTGCCGCCACCACCACCGGCCGCGCACCCCGCCGGCCGGAAACGACAAGAACCGAAACCGATCGCACCGCCAACCGAGACCCGGACGGTGTGGTCGGAACCCCGGGGCCGATGATGGACTCGGGTCATCGCTTAGAACAGGAGCTTCACCTCATGGCAGAACGTGTCGTACTCGCATACTCGGGCGGCCTGGACACCTCGGTCGCGATCAGCTGGATCCAGAAGGAGACCGGCAAGGAGGTCGTCGCCGTGGCTCTCGACCTCGGGCAGGGCGGCGAGGACATGGACGTCATCCGTCAGCGCGCCCTCGACTGCGGCGCGGTCGAGGCCGTCGTCGTCGATGCCCGTGACGAATTCGCCGACGAGTACTGCCTCCCGGCGATCACCTCGAACGCCCTCTACATGGACCGCTACCCGCTGGTCTCGGCGCTGTCGCGTCCGCTGATCGCCAAGCACCTGGTCACCGCCGCCCGTGACCACGGCGGCACCGTCGTCGCCCACGGCTGCACCGGCAAGGGCAACGACCAGGTCCGCTTCGAGGTCGGCTTCGCCACGCTCGCACCCGATCTGGAGGTCATCGCACCGGTCCGCGACTACGCGTGGACCCGCGAGAAGGCCATCGCCTTCGCCGAGGAGAACGACATCCCGATCAACGTGACCAAGAAGTCGCCGTTCTCGATCGACCAGAACGTGTGGGGCCGCGCCGTGGAGACCGGCTTCCTCGAGGACCTGTGGAACGCGCCGACCAAAGACGTCTACAGCTACACCGAGGATCCGACGGTCAACTGGAACACCCCCGACGAGGTCATCATCGGCTTCGACAAGGGTCGCCCCGTCAGCATCGACGGCCGGCCGGTCTCCGTGCTGCAGGCCATCGAGGAGCTGAACCGCCGCGCCGGTGCACAGGGTGTCGGACGCCTCGACGTCGTCGAGGACCGCCTCGTCGGCATCAAGAGCCGCGAGGTCTACGAGGCACCGGGCGCGATGGTGCTGATCCGCGCTCACGAGGAGCTCGAGCACGTCACCATCGAGCGCGAGCTGGGCCGCTACAAGCGCGGCACCGACCGCAAGTGGGCCGAGCTGGTCTACGACGGTCTCTGGTTCTCGCCGCTCAAGCGTTCGCTCGACGCCTTCGTGGACTCGACGCAGCAGCACGTCTCCGGTGAGATCCGACTGGTCCTGCACGGCGGCCACATCGCGGCCACCGGACGTCGCAGCCCCGAGTCGCTCTACGACTTCAACCTGGCGACCTACGACGAGGGCGACAGCTTCGACCAGTCGGCCGCCCGCGGCTTCGTCGAGTTGCACGGTCTGTCCTCCAAGATCTCGGCGAAGCGGGACCTGAATCTGTGAGTGACGAGCAGACCTGCGGGACGACCAACGAGGGTTCGCTCTGGGGCGGCCGTTTCGCCGGTGGTCCGGCCGCGGCGATGGCCGCCCTGAGCAAGTCGACGCATTTCGACTGGGCCCTGGCACCGTTCGACGTCCAGGCGTCCAAAGCGCATGCCCGCGTGCTGAACAAGGCGGGCCTGCTCACCGATGACGACCTGACCGGCATGCTCGACGGTCTCGACCGTCTGGCGGCCGACGTCGCCGACGGGAGCTTCGGCCCCGCGGAGTCCGACGAGGACGTCCACGGTGCGCTCGAGCGTGGGCTCATCGAACGCGTCGGGCCCGAGCTGGGTGGGCGGCTGCGTGCCGGCCGGTCGCGCAACGACCAGGTCGCCACGCTGTTCCGGATGTGGCTGCGCGCCGCCATGCGGCGGGTCGCGCTCGGGCTGCTCGACGTCGTCGATGCGCTGACCGCCCAGGCCGCCGCGCATCCCGACGCGATCATGCCCGGCAAGACGCACCTGCAGGCGGCCCAGCCGGTCCTGCTCGGCCACCACCTGCTGGCGCATGCGCAGCCGCTGCTGCGCGACATCGACCGGCTCGCCGACGCCGATCGCCGGACCGCGGTCTCGCCGTACGGTTCCGGCGCCCTGGCGGGCTCGTCGCTGGGTCTCGACCCGGCAGCCATCGCAGCCGACCTCGGGTTCGACGCCCCGGCCGAGAACTCCATCGATGCCACCTCGTCCCGCGACTTCGCGGCCGAGGCGGCGTTCGTGTTCGCGATGATCGCGGTCGACCTCTCCCGGTTGTCCGAAGAGGTGATCATCTGGAGCACACCGGAATTCGGGTACGTGACGCTGGCCGACGCCTGGTCGACGGGCAGCTCGATCATGCCGCAGAAGAAGAACCCGGACGTCGCCGAGTTGATGCGCGGCAAGGCCGGCCGGCTGATCGGCGACCTGACCGGTCTGCTCGCGACGCTCAAAGCGCAGCCGCTGGCGTACAACCGGGACCTCCAGGAGGACAAGGAACCGGTCTTCGACGCGGTGGCTCAGCTCGAACTGCTGCTGCCGGCCGTGACCGGTCTGGTCGCGACGCTCGAGTTCCACACCGACCGGATGGCGGAACTGGCCCCGGCCGGGTTCACCCTCGCCACCGACATCGCCGAGTGGATGGTCCGGCAGGGCATGCCCTTCCGTGTCGCCCACGAGGTCGCCGGAGCCTGTGTCCGCGAGGCCGAGTCGCGGGGCATCGGCCTCGACGAACTCGACGACGAGACGCTGACCGGCATCAACCCGTCGCTCACCCCCGCGGTGCGCGAGGTGCTGACGGTGCGCGGATCGGTGGAGTCGCGCAACGCGCATGGCGGGACCGCGCCGGATCAGGTACGACGGCAGATAGACGTGGTGTCGGCGCAGTCGGCGGACCTGCGGACACGCTGGGACGCCGGTCCCGGAGGACGACGCTGAACCACTTCTGAGTGGGTAGAGTGACGTGTGTCACCGAAGTCGGTGGTGCACGTCTCGCTGACGACGGGGAGGAATCGACGCGATGGTGGGTTTGGACGGGATCCCGGACCTGGGCGGTGTGGTCAGCCGAGTGGTGGCGACCGCCCAGAACGGACTCGAGGTGCTCCGCTTCGGCGGACTCGAGACCGGGACCGAACCGGCCCCCTTCGCGATCGTCGAGACGCAGAAGATGTTCCGGTTGCGCCGGTACTTCCCGAACGAGCCGTCCACCGGCCCGAACATCGTCCTCGTACCGCCGATGATGGTGTCCGCCAACGTCTACGACGTGACCGAACACAACGGCGCGGTGTCCATCCTGCATCGCCACGGCATCACGCCGTGGGTGATCGACTTCGGGTCTCCCGACGCCGAAGAGGGCGGGATGGAGCGCAACCTCGCCGACCACGTGGTGGCCATCAGCCACGCGATCGACCTGATCATCGAGGCGACCGGACGCGACATCCACCTGGCCGGGTACTCGCAGGGCGGAATGTTTGCCTATCAGGCCGCGGCGTACCGACGGTCGAAGGGGATCGCGAGCCTCATCACCTTCGGCAGCCCGGTCGACGTCCTCGCGGCGCTGCCCCTCGGGCTGCCTGCGGGGCTGGTGGCACCGGCCGCGGAGTTCCTCGCCGACAGCGCGTTGGTGAAGAACCTGTGGGTGCGGGATTGGATGGCGCGCACCGGCTTCCAGCTACTCGATCCGGTCAAGACCGTACGTAGCCGCATCGACTTCCTCCGCCGTCTCCACGATCGGGAGGCCCTCCTGCCGCGGGAGGACCAGCGCCGGTTCCTCGAGGCCGACGGGTGGGTCGCCTGGTCCGGGCCGGCCATCGCCGAACTGCTGCGGCAGTTCGTCGCGCACAACCGCATGGTGTCCGGTGGCTTCGTGATCAACGGTGACCTCGTGTCCCTCACCGAGATCACCTGCCCGGTGCTGGCGTTCGTCGGCGAGGCCGACGACATCGGTCAGCCGGCCGCGGTGCGCGGCATCGTTCGCGCCGCACCCGACGCCGAGGTCTACGAGTCCACGCTGCCGGTCGGGCATTTCGGGCTGGTGGTGGGTTCCACGGCCGGCCAGCACACCTGGCCCACCACGGCCGACTGGGTGAACTGGTTGTCGGCCAACGCGACCCGACCGGAGCTCATCGGTGAGATGGCGCTCGTCGAGCCGGGGCAGGGCGGCGGCATCAGCTTGTCATCGCGCATCACCCACGGCATGGGATCGGTCGCCGACGCCGGGACCGCGGCCTCCCGGGAACTGCTCGCACTGGTCAACTCGCTGCAGCGGACATCGCGGGCCGTCGCCTCGGAGTCGGTGCGCACCGTGCCGCGACTCCTGCGCCTCGGCCAGATCCAGAGCGGCACCCGGATCTCGCTGTCCAAGCTGATGGCGGAGAACACGAAGAAACACGGCGACAACGAGCTGTTCTTGTTCGAGAACCGGGTGCTGACCCACGCCCAGGTCGACGCCCGCATCAACAACGTCGTCGCCGGTCTCATCGAGTGCGGTGTGCGGCCGGGGCAGCACATCGGCGTTCTGATGGACACCCGCCCGAGCGCGCTGGTCGTGGTCGCGGCACTGGCCCGTCTCGGCGCTGTGTCGGTGCTGCTCGCCGCCGACGCCGATGTGCGGGAGATGATGCGTCTCGCCGACAGCTCGGTGATCGTCACCGACCCGACCAACCTGGACCTCGCGACCGCGGCGTCGGACCGGGTCCTGGTCCTCGGCGGCGGCAGCGGCCAGTCCCGCGCCATCGACGGTGTCGACGGCGCCACGATCATCGACATGGAGCAGATCGACCCGGCGGAGGTCGTCCTGCCCACCTGGTACCGGCCGGACCCCGGACTCGCGGGCGACCTCGCGTTCATCCTGTTCAGCCGTTCCCGCGGCAAGCTCGTCCCCTGGCCGGTCACCAACCACCGGTTCGCGATGTCGGCGTTCGGCGCGGCATCGGCGGCGGCCCTCTCCGATCGGGACACCGTCTACTGCCTGCCGCCCCTGCATCACGCGTCCGGCCTGCTGACGACTCTCGGCGCCACGGTGGTCGGCAGGTCTCGGATAGCGCTGTCGAACGGCATCGATCCGGAGACCTTTTCGACCGAGGTGCAGCGTTACGGCGTGACCGTCGTGTCCTACACCTGGTCGATGCTGAGCCCGGTCGTACGCGATCCCGGTTTCCGTATCAACCAGCACAACCCGATCCGGCTCTTCATGGGTTCGGGGATGTCGGCCGGCTTGTGGGAGGACGTGTGCAGCAGCTTCCCGCGTGCCCGCATCCTCGAGTTCTTCGCCACCGCCGACGGTTCGGCGATCCTGGCCAACGTCTCCGGCGACAAACTCTCCTCCGTCGGCCGGCCGCTGCCGGAGACCAACCCGGTCGAGGTCGCGGCCTACGACATCGAGGCCGATCGCCTGCTGATCGACGAGTCCGGTTTCGTCCGTCGGGCCGAGACCGGTGAGGTCGGGTTGCTGCTGGCCAAGGCCAAGCACAAGTTCGACACCAACGGCACGGTGCTCCGCGATGTGTTCACCAGCCGGGACCGGTGGGAGGTGTCGGGACATCTGTTCGTCCGTGATGCCGACGGCGATCTGTACTTCCTCGGTGCCACCGACCGCGTCGTCCGCACCGAGGCGGGCCCGGCGTTCATCCCGCCGATCACTCACGCGCTGTCGCGCATGCAGGGCGTCGACCGGGTTGTCGCCTACGGGGTGGGGGAGCCCGGCCACCAGGTGCTCGTGGCCGCGCTGACGCTGTGTCCGGACGCGAAGCCCGATTCGCTCACCGTCACCCAACTGCGCATCGCGCTGGGGGAGTTCCCCGCCGAACTGCGGCCGCACCTGATCCGGGTGGTCGACGAGATCCCGCACTCGGCGTCGTTCCGCCCGCTGAGCACCGCCTTCGCCGCCGAAGGGCTTCCGAAGCCGGGCCCGCGCACCTGGTATCGCGATGAGGAAGGCCGATACCGGCGGTACACCAGGACAATCGCCGAGAAGCTGGACTGGGGCGGATCGTCCGTCGGCGATGCCCTAGGCTGAGCCGCGTGACGACACGCGCTGAGGCCATCGACCCGATCGTGCGCGAGCGGCTGGCCTGCCCGCAGGACCACGGCCCGCTGATCAACGCCGGCGACGAGCTCTACAACCCGCGCCTGCACGTCGCGTACCGGATCGACGCCGACGGAATCCCCGTCATGCTCATCGACGAGGCGCGCAAGGTCGACGACGCCGAGCACGAGCGGCTCATCGCCGGGCAGTAGCGGCGCACCTGGTCCGGCGCACACAGGCGTCACCTCGTCCGAACCCCGATCTCGATGGATGACAAGATCGAGGGGTGAGTGCTGAGACTGAGGGAACCACCAACTCGACCGAAGAGATCGCCCGGACCGGGACCGCAGCTGGCGGGAGCGCGCCCGTCGACATCCTCGACGAACTCGAGTGGCGGGGCCTGATCGCGCAGTCCACCGACCTCGATGCACTGCGCGAGGCCCTGGCAGACGGGCCGCTCACGCTGTATGCCGGTTTCGACCCGACCGCGTCGAGCCTGCACGCGGGTCATCTCGTACCGCTGCTGACCCTCAAGCGTTTCCAGCTCGCCGGTCACCGGCCGATCGTCCTCGCCGGTGGAGCGACCGGACTCATCGGTGATCCCCGTGAGGTGGGGGAGCGCACCATGAACGCTCCCGACACGGTGGCCGAGTGGGCCGGCCGGATCGACGCCCAACTGCGTCGCTTCGTCGACATCGACGAGTCCCCGACGGGCGCGCTCGTCGTCAACAACCTCGACTGGACCGGACAGCTCTCGGCCATCGAGTTCCTGCGCGACCTCGGCAAACACTTCTCTGTGAACGTCATGCTCGCCCGGGACACCGTGAAGCGGCGCCTCGAGGGTGACGGCATCAGCTACGCCGAGTTCAGCTACCTCCTCCTGCAGTCCAACGACTTCGTCGAGCTCAACCGCCGGTACGGCTGCCTGCTGCAGATCGGCGGCTCGGATCAGTGGGGGAACATCGTCGGCGGCGTCGACCTGGGACGTCGACTCGACGGTCTGTCCCTGCACGCTCTGACCGTGCCGCTCGTGACGTCGTCGGACGGCAAGAAGTTCGGCAAGTCCACCGGCGGCGGCAGTCTGTGGCTCGACCCGGAGCTCACCACCCCGTACGCCTGGTACCAGTACTTCATGAACACCGCCGACGCCGACGTGATGCGCTACCTGCGGTGGTTCACCTTCCTCGGACGTGAGGAGATCGCCGAGCTCGAGCAGGCGACGGAGGAGAAGCCCCACCTGCGTCTGGCGCAGAAGAAGCTCGCCGCCGAGATGACCACGCTGATCCACGGGGAGGACAACACCCGCGCGGTCGAGCTCGCCAGCCAGGCACTGTTCGGACGTGCGGAGCTCGGCGAACTCGACGAGGCCACCCTCGCCGCGGCCGTGGGGGAGACCGTCATCGCGGAGTACCAGGAGGAGCGACCGACGATCATCCAGCTGCTCGTCGACACGAAGCTGTCCGAGAGCAACAAGGCTGCGCGTCGTGCGGTGTCCGAGGGTGGCGCCTACGTCAACAACACCAAGATCACCGATCCGGACTGGCAGCCGGCCGACTCTGACCTGCTCCATGGACGCTGGATGGTGGTCCGACGCGGCAAGAAGAGTTTTGCCGGCGCCAGACTAACCCTCTGACCAGGCGATTTGACGCGTTGTTCGCACCTGTGTAACTTAATCGACGCACCGCAGAGAGCAACTCCCCCGGAGCCGCAAGCACCGGGGAGGTCGAAGTGCCCGAACCACTGGTTCGGGCCGCCTGTGCGGGGCCACTCCCAAGAACAAGATCGTGAGAATTTCTCGCGCTCTGGGAGGGCTCATCGGAGCCGGACTCGTGACGAGGACGTCTGGTGGGTGTGTGTTCTTTGAGAACTCGATAGTGTGATGATGAATTGTCTGATGCCATATTGTGGCATCGAGCATCTTTTGTGGATGTAGATGTTTATTTTGTGTGTGGCGCTCGGCCCCGTCTGGGTGTCACACGAAAAGCTAGTTTTGGATTGGTCAGGTTTTGCTTTCCTGATTGTGTTGAAACGCCGGCGCCTTTTGGGGGGTTGGTTTTGTTTCGCTATTTTTTCATGGAGAGTTTGATCCTGGCTCAGGACGAACGCTGGCGGCGTGCTTAACACATGCAAGTCGAACGGAAAGGCCCAGCTTGCTGGGTACTCGAGTGGCGAACGGGTGAGTAACACGTGGGTGATCTGCCCTGAACTCTGGGATAAGCCTGGGAAACTGGGTCTAATACCGGATATGACCTTGGAGTGCATGCTCTGGGGTGGAAAGCTTTTGCGGTTCAGGATGGGCCCGCGGCCTATCAGCTTGTTGGTGGGGTAATGGCCTACCAAGGCGACGACGGGTAGCCGACCTGAGAGGGTGATCGGCCACACTGGGACTGAGACACGGCCCAGACTCCTACGGGAGGCAGCAGTGGGGAATATTGCACAATGGGCGCAAGCCTGATGCAGCGACGCCGCGTGAGGGATGACGGCCTTCGGGTTGTAAACCTCTTTCACCAGGGACGAAGCGTGAGTGACGGTACCTGGAGAAGAAGCACCGGCCAACTACGTGCCAGCAGCCGCGGTAATACGTAGGGTGCGAGCGTTGTCCGGAATTACTGGGCGTAAAGAGCTCGTAGGCGGTTTGTCGCGTCGTCTGTGAAATTCTGCAACTCAATTGTAGGCGTGCAGGCGATACGGGCAGACTTGAGTACTACAGGGGAGACTGGAATTCCTGGTGTAGCGGTGAAATGCGCAGATATCAGGAGGAACACCGGTGGCGAAGGCGGGTCTCTGGGTAGTAACTGACGCTGAGGAGCGAAAGCGTGGGTAGCGAACAGGATTAGATACCCTGGTAGTCCACGCCGTAAACGGTGGGTACTAGGTGTGGGGCTCATTTCACGAGTTCCGTGCCGTAGCTAACGCATTAAGTACCCCGCCTGGGGAGTACGGCCGCAAGGCTAAAACTCAAAGGAATTGACGGGGGCCCGCACAAGCGGCGGAGCATGTGGATTAATTCGATGCAACGCGAAGAACCTTACCTGGGTTTGACATACACCAGACGCATGTAGAGATACATGTTCCCTTGTGGTTGGTGTACAGGTGGTGCATGGCTGTCGTCAGCTCGTGTCGTGAGATGTTGGGTTAAGTCCCGCAACGAGCGCAACCCTTGTCCTGTATTGCCAGCGGGTTATGCCGGGGACTTGCAGGAGACTGCCGGGGTCAACTCGGAGGAAGGTGGGGATGACGTCAAGTCATCATGCCCCTTATGTCCAGGGCTTCACACATGCTACAATGGCTGGTACAGAGGGCTGCGATACCGTGAGGTGGAGCGAATCCCTTAAAGCCAGTCTCAGTTCGGATTGGGGTCTGCAACTCGACCCCATGAAGTCGGAGTCGCTAGTAATCGCAGATCAGCAACGCTGCGGTGAATACGTTCCCGGGCCTTGTACACACCGCCCGTCACGTCATGAAAGTCGGTAACACCCGAAGCCGGTGGCCTAACCCCTTGTGGGAGGGAGCTGTCGAAGGTGGGATCGGCGATTGGGACGAAGTCGTAACAAGGTAGCCGTACCGGAAGGTGCGGCTGGATCACCTCCTTTCTAAGGAGCACAACGCACGGGGGCTTGGCCCCGTGGACCCCCGCTTCTGTGGCCGAATGAGTCACGGCGGGTGTGTTCGAGGGTGAAACATCAGACAAACCGATGACTGTTGCCGCTACATGGTGGTGGCAGTTGGGTTGCTGCCAGGTCGTGAGGCCGGTGGGTTCATTGTCACGCTATCGGGGTTCTGAGAGAACACGCGGCATGCTTTCGGGTGTGTGTGGGTTGTCTTTGACCTAGCTGTTCGGCCAATCATGCTGGTGAGGTGTCCTGTGATGGGGCGCGGAGGTGTGGGCGGTGGGATGGTGTGTGTTGTTTGAGAAGTGCATAGTGGATGCGAGCATCTTTATTTCAAATCAACAATTTTTTGTTGGTCTGTGATTTAGCAGAAATGTTTTTGTGATGTCTACACTGGTGGGGGATTGTGTCTCTTGGTGGGCCCTGGTTTTTGGGGGTTCACGGGGCGGAGCCCCTGTGGGTGTAGGTGTTGTTGTAAGTGTGTAAGGGCGTTCGGTGGATGCCTTGGTACCAGGAGCCGATGAAGGACGTGGTAGGCCGCGATAGTCCTCGGGGAGTTGTCAAACGAGCTGTGATCCGAGGGTGTCCGAATGGGGAAACCCAGCACGAGTGATGTCGTGTTACCCACCTCTGAATGTATAGGGGGTGTGGAGGGAACGTGGGGAAGTGAAACATCTCAGTACCCATAGGAAGAGAAAACAATATGTGATTCCGTGAGTAGTGGCGAGCGAAAGCGGATGAGGCTAAACCATGCGCATGTGATACCGGGTAGGGGTTGTGTGTGTGGTGTTGTGGGGTTCGTCTTCTTCCATCTGCCTGTGGAAGCGTGAGTCAGAAAATCGTGTGTTAGGTGAAGTGGCCTGGAATGGTCTGCCGTAGACGGTGAGAGTCCGGTAGCTGAAAACACATGGTCTTGCGTGATGGATGCCCAAGTAGCAGCGGGCTCGTGGAATCTGCTGTGAATCTGCCGGGACCACCCGGTAAGCCTGAATACTTCCTGGTGACCGATAGCGGACAAGTACCGTGAGGGAAAGGTGAAAAGTACCCCGGGAGGGGAGTGAAATAGTACCTGAAACCGGACGCTTACAATCCGTCAGAGCCTGTGCAGTCCTTGTGGCTGTGGGTGATGGCGTGCCTTTTGAAGAATGAGCCTGCGAGTTAGTGCTCGGTGGCGAGGTTAACCCGTGTGGGGTAGCCGTAGCGAAAGCGAGTCTGAATAGGGCGTAAGAGTCGCCGGGTCTAGACCCGAAGCGGAGTGATCTACCCATGGCCAGGGTGAAGCGACGGTAAGACGTCGTGGAGGCCCGAACCCACTTCAGTTGAAAATGGAGGGGATGAGCTGTGGGTAGGGGTGAAAGGCCAATCAAACTCCGTGATAGCTGGTTCTCCCCGAAATGCATTTAGGTGCAGCGTCACATGTTTCTTACCGGAGGTAGAGCTACTGGATGGCCGATGGGCCCCACAGGGTTACTGACGTCAGCCAAACTCCGAATGCCGGTAAGTGAGAGTGTGGCAGTGAGACTGCGGGCGATAAGGTTCGTAGTCGAGAGGGAAACAGCCCAGATCGCCGGCTAAGGCCCCTAAGCGTGTACTAAGTGGAAAAGGATGTGGGGTCGCGAAGACAACCAGGAGGTTGGCTTAGAAGCAGCCACCCTTGAAAGAGTGCGTAATAGCTCACTGGTCAAGTGATCCTGCGCCGACAATGTAGCGGGGCTCAAGTACACCGCCGAAGCCGCGGCACTCACACAACAGCCCGTTGGTTTTCTACGGAGAATCAACCAGGTGTGTGGGTGGGTAGGGGAGCGTCCTGCATCCGTGGAAGCCGCAGAGTGATCTAGTGGTGGAGGGTGTGGGAGTGAGAATGCAGGCATGAGTAGCGAAAGAAGAGTGAGAAACTCTTCCGCCGAATGACCAAGGGTTCCTGGGCCAGGCTAATCCGCCCAGGGTGAGTCGGGACCTAAGGCGAGGCCGACAGGCGTAGTCGATGGACAACGGGTTGATATTCCCGTACCCGTGTATCCGCGCCCATGCTGAATCAGTTGTACTAACCATCCAGATCCCCCGGGAGCACCTTCGGGTGCCGGGTGGGGTGATGCATGGGACCTTGGCTGGTAGTAGGCAAGCGATGGGGTGACGCAGGAAGGTAGTGGGGCCAGTCAGTGGTTGTACTGGTGTAAGCCTGTAGGGCGTGTTCTAGGCAAATCCGGAACACATGCAGCCTGAGAGGTGATGCGTAGCCGAAGTGGTGAATTCCATGATCCTATGCTGCCGAGAAAAGCCTCTAGTGAGTTGGTACACGGCCCGTACCCCAAACCAACACAGGTGGTCAGGTAGAGAATACTAAGGCGATCGAGAGAACTGTGGTTAAGGAACTCGGCAAAATGCCCCCGTAACTTCGGGAGAAGGGGGACCCAGACTGGTGACGATCTTTACGGTTTGAGCTGGTGTGGGTCGCAGAGACCAGAGAGAAGCGACTGTTTACTAAAAACACAGGTCCGTGCGAAGTCGTAAGACGATGTATACGGACTGACGCCTGCCCGGTGCTGGAAGGTTAAGAGGACCGGTTAATCACTTCGGTGGTGAAGCTGAGAATTTAAGCCCCAGTAAACGGCGGTGGTAACTATAACCATCCTAAGGTAGCGAAATTCCTTGTCGGGTAAGTTCCGACCTGCACGAATGGCGTAACGACTTCTCTGCTGTCTCAACCACAGACTCGGCGAAATTGCAGTACGAGTAAAGATGCTCGTTACGCGCGGCAGGACGAAAAGACCCCGGGACCTTCACTATAGCTTGGTATTGGTGTTCGGTTCGGTTTGTGTAGGATAGGTGGGAGACTGTGAAGTGGGCACGCCAGTGTTCATGGAGTCGTTGTTGAAATACCACTCTGATCGTATTGGACTTCTAACCTCGGACCCTGATCGGGTTCAGGGACAGTGCCTGGTGGGTAGTTTAACTGGGGCGGTTGCCTCCCAAAATGTAACGGAGGCGCCCAAAGGTTCCCTCAGCCTGGTTGGCAATCAGGTGTTGAGTGTAAGTGCACAAGGGAGCTTGACTGTGAGACGTACATGTCGAGCAGGGACGAAAGTCGGGACTAGTGATCCGGCACCGGCAAGTGGAAGCGGTGTCGCTCAACGGATAAAAGGTACCCCGGGGATAACAGGCTGATCTTCCCCAAGAGTCCATATCGACGGGATGGTTTGGCACCTCGATGTCGGCTCGTCGCATCCTGGGGCTGGAGTAGGTCCCAAGGGTTGGGCTGTTCGCCCATTAAAGCGGCACGCGAGCTGGGTTTAGAACGTCGTGAGACAGTTCGGTCTCTATCCGCCGCGCGCGTAAGAAACTTGAGGAAACCTGTCCCTAGTACGAGAGGACCGGGACGGACGAACCTCTGGTGTGCCAGTTGTCCTACCAAGGGCACCGCTGGTTAGCTACGTTCGGAAGGGATAACCGCTGAAAGCATCTAAGCGGGAAGCCTGTTCCAAGATGAGGTTTCTCACCCTCTTAGCAGGGTTAAGGCCCCCTACAGACCATGGGGTTGATAGGCCAGAACTGTAAGCACAGTAATGTGTTCAGGTGACTGGTACTAATCGGCCGAGGACTTACCAACAACACTGTTGTTCACACAGCAAGACCCCTACATGTTTTTTTGGGGTTCACGGGGGCGTAGCCCCCCGTGTGATCGCATCCACTATGACACTTCTGAAACAACACACAACAAACAAATAGCCTGTTGTGGGTTGTTTTATAGAGTTACGGCGGCCATAGCGGAGGGGAAACGCCCGGCCCCATTCCGAACCCGGAAGCTAAGCCCTCCAGCGCCGATGGTACTGCACCTTAATCAGTGTGGGAGAGTAGGACACCGCCGAACACAATTTCCATTGTGGCCCTACACGAGTAATCGTGTAGGGCCACAATGCATTTCCCGGTGGGTTTCTGCGGCCGGCCCGGCCGGCCGTCTGAGACACAGAAATGCCCCGCGACCTCGTCGTCGCGGGGCATTTCCCGTCTCTGAGTACTCAGCTGAGGTGGTGCACTTCGGCCAGGCCGTAGACCGGGGTGTCCAGACCCTCGTACCGTGCCTTGAGCTGCAGTGCCAGGTACAGCGAGTAGTGGCGGGACTGATGCAGATTGCCGCCGTGGAACCAGAGACCCGGCTGCTGCGTCGGCTTCCACATGTTGCGCTGCTCGCCCTCCCACGGACCGGGGTCCTTGGTGGTGTCGGAGCCGAGGCCCCAGACCTTGCCGACGCGATCGGCCACGTCCTGACCCATCAGGTCGGCGGCCCAGCCGTTCATCGATCCGAACCCGGTTGCGTAGACCACGACGTCGGCCTCGAGTTCGGTGCCGTCGGAGAGGACGACGGAGGTCTCGGTCAGGTGATCGAGCTGCCCCTGGACCAGTTTGATGGTGCCGTTGGCGATGAGCTCGCTGGCGCCGACGTCGATGTAGTAGCCCGAGCCGCGTCGTAGATACTTCATGAACAGACCCGAGTCGTCGTCACCGAAGTCGAGCTTGAAGCCGGCCGCCTCGAGACGGTCGTAGAACTCCTTGTCCTGCTCGCGGATCTGGTTGTACACCGGCACCTGGAATTCGTGCATGATCCGGTAGGGCAGCGACGCGAAGGTGAGATCGGCCTTCTTGGTGGTCATCCCGGAGGCCACCGCTTCCTCGCTGTAGAGCCCGCCGAGAGCAATCGATCGAAGAGAATCCGACTTCACGATGTGCGTCGACGAGCGCTGCACCATCGTGGCGTCGACGCCGTTGTCCACCAGGGCCTTGCAGATGTCGTGAGCGGAGTTGTTCGACCCGATCACGACGACCTTCTTGCCGGCGTAGGCGTCGGGGCCGGGGTGTTGGCTGGAGTGGTGCTGTTCGCCGGCGAAGATGTCCTGACCCGGAACGGTCGGGATCGACGGCTTGCCGGACATACCCGTGGCCAGCACGAGCTGCGTCGGATGGAGTGTCAGGCGCTCGCCGTCACGGTCGATCTCGACGGTCCAGCGTTCCTGCTCCTCGTCGTAATCGGCGGACAGGCAGGTGGTCTTGCTCCAGTAGGGGACCTCCATGACCTTGGTGTAGAACTCGAGCCAGTCGCCGATCTTGTCCTTGGGAGCGAACACCGGCCAGTTCTCCGGGAAGGGGAGGTACGGGAGGTGGTCGTACCAGACCGGGTCGTGCAGGCACAGGGACTTGTACCGCTTGCGCCACTGGTCGCCGGGTCGGTCATGACGGTCCACGACGATCGACGGCACCCCTAGCTGGCGGAGGCGTGCTCCCAGCGCGATGCCGCCCTGCCCGCCGCCGATGACGAGGACGTACGGCTGAACGGTGCGACCGAGTTCGAGTTCCTCGTCGGCCTTCTTCTCCGCCCATGAGCGGGTGTCCGGATCGGAGCCGTGTACAGCGCCGAGCACGCGGGTCGGGCCGCGGCGCTCTTCGTGGTCCTTCAGCTCCTGCATCGTGGTGAGGAGCGTCCACGCGCGGTCGGTGCCGTCCGAATCCGGGCGGATACGCACGTGACCCTCGCAGCGTCCGACAGCGGTCTCGAAGGAGATGAACGCCGACGCGACGCCGTCACCGTCGTCGGTGGCGTCCTCGGTCGTCGCGAAGCCGGCGGGACGGGTGTCGGCCAGACGGGCCGTCAGCATGTCGCTGATCTGCTCGTGGCCCTCGACCGTCTTGATGTTCCAGGTGAAGGCGGTGAGGTCGCGCCAGTAGCTGTCGGTGAGGAACGCATTCGTCGCACGACCGACGTCGAGGGCCGACAGGGCCGCCTCGAACTCCTCCAGCCACGCGTCGATTCGCTGCTGCGGTGTGCGGTCGGTGCTGACGACCGGCTCCAGCGTCTGGGTCATTGTCTCTCCTCAACAGTTCCGGGTGGGCCGCCGATAGTGACGCGGACCACATTGGTGCTGTGGACAGGAGACGCCCCGGTGACCCGCCGCGGCAAGGGTTGCAGCCCGTTGCGACCCCACCCGTCGTTGCACCGGTTCTGTGATGTGACGCACAATCTTGGTGATGATGACTTCCGACCACGTCTCCGATCTCGAGCCGGCCGTCCAGGCCGGCGACGATCCGCGGGAGTTCGCGCACGTTCTCAGCGCGGTCCACGATGCGGCGATGTCGGGCGGACGTATGCCGGCACGCCCGCGCACGGTGATCGACGATTCCTGGCAGCGGCTCCGCAAGGCGGGCCTCGACCCGGACGCGGACACTGCGGTCGAGCGGGGCCTCGACGTCGAGGAACTCGAGGAGAGGCGTCGGCAGTCGGGACTGATCGATGTCGTCGACGAGCTTGCGCGCGGTCTGGACTCGCTCATCGCCGACGGGGACAACATCCTGGTCATCGCCGATGCGCGCGGACACGTGTTGTGGCGCAGCGGGTCGTCGAGGGTGCTCAACCGCGCCGATCATCTCGGATTCATCGAGGGTGCGGACTGGGCCGAGGCCTCGGTGGGGACCAATGCGATCGGTACCGCTCTGATGTCCGGCCGGTCCATCCAGGTTTTCTCCGCGGAGCACTTCGTGCGCAGTCATCACTCCTGGACGTGCACCGGCGCACCGATCAAGGACCCGCGCACCGGTGACGTGCTCGGCGTCGTCGACGTGAGTGGCCCGGCCGCGACGATCCACCCGACGACCCTGGCGCTCGTGCACGCCGTCGCCCGGTTGGCCGAGTCTCAGTTGCGCGAACAGCATCATCGACGCCTCGACTGTCTGCGTGCGGTTGCCGCACCGATTCTGGCCCGTTCACCGGGGCCGGCGCTGGCGGTGGATGTCGACGGCTGGGTTGCCGCCGTCGATGCGGTGTCCCCGCGCTCCCGGCTGCTGTTGCCGCGCGGTGTGGGACCCGGCCGGTCGTTCTTCGGCGCGCTCGGCGAATGCGACGTGGAGGCGCTGCCCGGTGGATGGTTGGTGCGGGTCGCGGACGCCTCGGATGCTTCGACGACGCGGGTCTCGATGCGCACGGTGACGACGGCATCCGGCGGGGAGTGCGTCGAGGTGTCGGTCGAGGGCGCCAGCGGGGGATGGACCCACCGATGCTCCCCGCGTCACGGGGACATCCTCACTTTCCTCGCGCAGCACCGGCCCGGGGTCACCGCTGCGCAGATGTCGATGCACCTCTTCGGCGTCGACGACCGGGCGGTGACCGTGCGTGCCGAGATGTCGCGGCTGCGCAAACGTTTCGGCGGCCTGCTGATGGCGGGGCCGTACCGCTTCGCCGACGGGGTCGAGGTGCGGCTGCACGGCTGAGCCCTGAATACCGTCCCTGAAGAGCGCCCGCTGGAGCTGCCTCTCGGACACATAGTCGTCGACGGCTCTGCTGAGGGCGGACTCCAGTTCGCCCCGGCGTCAGTCGAATTCGGCCAGAACCAGTCCCCGGTCGTAGGCGTAGACGATCGCCGCGGCGCGATCCCGCAGGTCGAGTTTGGTGAAGATGTGGTTCACGTGACTCTTCACCGTCACCTGCGAAATGCCAAGTGTCGTACCGATCTCGGTGTTGGTCAGACCGCGGGCGATCAGGCGGAGGACGTCGGTCTCGCGGTCGGTCAGATCCGGTGCGGTCGAGGCCTGTTCGCGGCCGGCCCGCCGGAATCCGTTCAGCACCCGCTCGGTCACCGCGGGATCGAGGAAGGCGCCGTCGCGGACCACTGCACGGACCGCCCAGATCAGCGCCTCGGCGGGGGAGTCCTTCAGGATGAAACCGGCCGCACCCGCCCGGAGCGCGCCGGAGAGCAGATCGTCGTCGTCGAAGGTGGTAAGCACCAACACCGGTGGCGGTTCGCGGAGGGTCCGGAGCATCGTCGTGGCGGTGATGCCGTCGATGTTGCGCATGCGCAGATCCATCACCACGATGTCCGGCCGGTGTTCGGCCACCGCGGCGAGAACCTCTGAGCCGTCCGCACATTCGCCGACGATGTCGAAACCGTCGCGGAGCCGGAGGATGCGCCGCAGGCCGGTTCGGATCAGCTCCTGATCGTCGACCAGCAGGACGCGGATCGGGTCGCTGCCGCTGTCGGTGGGAGCTGTGGACGTCATACGCCCAGCCCGTCGGTCATGACCCGCGCCGGCATCGTGGCCCGAACCTTCCATGTCCCGCCGTCGTGGGAGGTCTCGAGATCGCCTCCGAGCAGGGCGGCGCGTTGTGTCATGCCGTCGATCCCGGTCCCGCCTCGATCTTTCGACCGACCGCCGAGGTGGGGGTTCTCGATCGTGACCGCGACCGAGTCGCCTACGATGACGGTCACCGCGGCCCGGTTGGCGGTCGAGTGTTTGACGACGTTGGCGAGGGATTCCTGGGTGATCCGGTAGACGGCTGCCGAGACGGGATCGGAGAGCGCCGCGAGATCGCCGTCCACGCGGTGGGAGACGTGGACTCCGGCCTTCCGGTAGTCGTCGACCAGCGCGGCGAGATCGCGGCACCCGGGTGGTGCCGTCGGCGGCTGCGTCTCGTCGGCGCCGAGTACGTGCACGATGGTCCGGATCTCGGACATCGCCTGCCTGCCCTGGCGTTCGGCGTCCGTCAGGGCTTCGAGTGCCTCGTCGACATCGCGATCCTGTTCCAGGGCGCGCCGCGCGCCGGTGACGTTAAGCATCGTGATCGACAACGAGTGCGCGATGACGTCGTGGATCTCCCGGGCGATGCGACGACGTTCGTCGCTGGCGGCGCGATCGGCACGCTCACGCAGGACCCGGGCGCGATTGTCGGAGAGGCGTTTCTGGATCAGGACCATGTAGCCGATCAACCAGCCGCAGGCGACGCCGAGTGCGTACAGGGCCGGGGACTCGAGGCCGCCGAAGATGCCGAACACCACGACCAACGCGATACACAACACCGCCACGCGGATTCCGATGCGCAGCGAGTACATCGCGGCACCGATCGCCGCGGAGAGGATCAGCTGTAGCGGCGCGGCGTCGTTGGGCACCGGAACCATCAGGAAGCACAACGTGCTCGCGAGCACGGTGAAGCACACGAAGGACGACGGCGGCAGGCTCAGATCGAGCACGAGGGTGCCGCACGCGAAGGCGAGTGCGGCGATCACCCAGCCGAGCTGGTCGAACGGGTACCGCTGGGCCACCGAGACCACCGTGACGGCGACACTCGCCGACAGGATGACCGCCGGATACAGCGGCGGGTAATCCCCACCGGCACGCTCTATCCGACGCCGCAGTTCGGCTCCGAGACCTGCTGTGAAGCTCGTCACCGTTCCAGAATAGGTCTGCAGAACCCTCGCACCTCCGCCCGGCGATGGATTCTGTCCTCCACCCGTGGGTGGAGGACGGTTCATCCCGCGGCATGGCGATTCGGGTTCGTCGTCTCCATAGCGTTGTGAGCAGCACATTCCACCACGCCGAGAGGACGAGACGATGAGGCTGCTCCCCGGACGCAACGGCTCTCGATGGGTCGCGTCACCCGAGAATTCAGAACTGCACGGGCTGTCCGTGGGACGGCCGGTACTCGTCGGCGCCTCCGGCAGCGAGGCGTCCCGTCGAGCTGTGAAGGCCGCGGTGCGCGCGACCGGGGGGACGTCCGACGTC
This sequence comes from Gordonia westfalica, assembly GCF_900105725.1. Lineage (NCBI taxonomy): Bacteria > Bacillati > Actinomycetota > Actinomycetes > Mycobacteriales > Gordoniaceae > Gordonia > Gordonia westfalica. The sequence goes on along the minus strand of NZ_FNLM01000034.1, from coordinate 1,545,191 downwards.
ATCCTGGTCTGCGCGACCCGACGCAGCCGGCGGGACGAGGCCCCGACCGGACTGCACGATGCCCTCAAAGACGAGTCCTATCTGCTGACCGGTCAGGCCACCGTCGCCGAACAGCTGCGGACAGCGCGGGAACTCGCCTTCTGGCTCGGTGCGCGGTCGGTGGCGACGTACTCCGATTTCGGCGACCCGGTGACGGTGTTGCACCACGCGGCCGATCGATTCGGAGCCGGAACGGTCGTGCTCGGTGCGGCCGGTGGACGGCCGGGGTGGACGGCACGGGCACTGCGCAGGCGGCTCGACCCGGGCATCGACCTCGTCGTCACCGATGGGGCGGTGCATCACCGTCGCCGGTTCGAGGCACGGCAGCCGTCCACCTGGGGCATCGGCTGGGCACTCCCGGAAAAGGGGTCTCGTACGGCCCTCACCACGTGACACGATGGGGGCATGCAGGTCACCGATGAGACACATCTTCGGGAGATCGTCGGACATCCGATCGAGATGGTCCGCAACAAGGTCAAGCCGACCCTGTCGGAGATCCATCGCGACTGGCTCGCCGAATCCCCGATGGTGTTCCTGGCGACCGCGGACGAACACGGTCGGGTCGACGTGTCCCCCAAGGGCGATCCGCGCGGGAAGGTCGTCCACGTCATCGACGACACCCGCATCGCAATCCCCGAGCGACCGGGCAACAAGCGGGTCGACGGCTACCTCAACATTCTCCGGAATCCTCACGCGGGCACCGTTTTCCTGATCCCGGGCCGTGGCGACACGCTGCGGGTCAACGGTCCCGCACGCATCGTCGACGACGGCGACTACTTCGACGAACTGGCGGTCAAGGGCAAACGGCCGATTCTCGCGGTCGAGATCGACGTCGACGAGGTGTTCTTCCACTGCGCCAAGGCATTCATGCGATCGGACCTGTGGAAGCCGGACACGTGGGCCCCCGACGTGCTGCCGTCGACCGCGGCGATCACGAAACTGGTCCTGCCCGAGGTCGACGAGGAGGCGCTGGAGAAGCGGTACTCCGAGGAGAACTACCGCAAGATCCTGTACTAGCCCTTCGATACGCCCCTCCGCGGGCTCCGGGGCTACTCAGGGAGCGGGGTACGCCCCTCCGCGGGCTCCGGGGCTACTCAGGGAGCGGGGTACGCCCCTCCGCGGTACGCCCCTCCGCGCGCTCCGGGGCTACTCAGGGAGCGAGGGTCAGCAGCGCCGCGGCGATCTCGTCCGCGGGCTCGAGTGGCAACGTGTGGTGAGTTCCGCTGCCCAGGAGCATGATCCGCGCATCAGGGAGACAACCCCGAATCTTCGCGGAGACGCGGGCGGCGTCGTGCGCCCGGCTGTCCGGTGCGAGTACCGCGGTGACCTCCTTGCCGCCCCGCAGCATCGAGAATGCTTCGCGGGAGGGACGTTTGGGGACGATCGTCCGGCCGGTGGGGAACCGCGCCCCGGCGCAGTACATCTCGACCCAGGTCTCGTCGAGGGGGGCGCCTGCGGTCTCCCACGACAGGAATCGGCGCTGTCGCTGCGGAGTCGGGGCGACGAGCGTCGGCAACGCGTGGGCGAGGTAACCCAACCGCAGACCGGCGAAACACGATGTCGGATCGAGGAGGACGAGTCGACGCACCCGCTCGTGGTGGAGCCCGGTTGCGTAGGCCAGCGCGATCATCGCGCCGTACGAGTGGCCCACCAGATCAACGGTGTCGAGGCCGAGGTCGTCGAATACCGCATCCAGCCACGCCAACAGGTCGTCGGGGGTGCGCGGTCGGCCGGGCCCGGGGCGTGAGCGACCGGCGTCGCCGATGATGTCGATCGTCAGGACGCGACGACGCTCGGCGAGGGGTCCGGCGACGTTCACGTACGACGCGGATGTGGCGCCCCCGCCGGGGAGCAGGACCAGCGGGGTGCCCGGCGCATCGCTGTAGCTGTTGACGCGAGTCACGCCGTGACCGGTCTCGACCTCGATCGGACGGCCTCCGCTCCGCGCGATGAGGGAGTCGTAGGCGGTGAAGAAGGTCCTGCCGTCGGAGGAGTCGGCGAAGTATTGCGGTGACGGTCGTGCCATCAGAGCCTCCCGTGGGTATCTCGATGATCGAGAGATTAGATCATCGAGTGAATGTCGTAAAGTGGTCCCGTGGCAAACGACGACCTGGTCCATCGCCTGCGGGCGCTGACCGTCGAACTCGAGTCGGTCGGGTCCGAGTTCGCGTCGCGGAATGTTCTGCACGCCACCGATGTGCGTGCTCTCATCGCGTTGCTCGACCGATCGCGCGCCGGAGTGGTGGCAACCCCCGGTTGGCTCGCCGGCCACCTCGGCCTCAACTCTGCGTCGACGACGGCGTTGATCGACAGGCTCGAATCACGTGGCCTGGTGACGCGGACCCGGGACGAGGCCGACCGTCGCAGGGTTGCGCTGCACGTCACCGACGCGGCCCAGGACATGGGCTGGGCCTTCTTCGGTCCGCTCATCGACCGTGTGCAGACCGTCGCGGAGGGATTCTCGGACGCCGACCTCGATATCGTCAGCGCCTTCCTCGACCAGGTCATCACGGCGGTAGGGGATCTGCGCGGGTCCTGAACGGCCAGGTGAACGACCGTTTGTCGCGTTTCACCGACCGATCGGCGCACGACGACGGACCTGACTTGGTGTCGGGTGTCACACCTATACCCTCTAAGGGCGGCGTGGCACACGTCAGTGTCCCGCCATGCGTGTGAGTACGTCGAAAGGATGGCCATGGGCCGGTACACCGAAGCATTCAGCCGGGCGGTCGATGACCGTGAGGGCTTCTGGCTCGAGGCCGCCGAGGCCGTCGACTGGACCACCGAGCCCACTCGCGCCCTCGACGACTCGGCCGCACCGTTCTACCGCTGGTTTCCCGGCGGCGAGCTGAACACCTCGTACAACGCCCTCGACCGCCACGTCGCAGCCGGCCACGGCGACCGCACCGCTCTCATCTGGGACTCGGCGATGGTCGGCGAGGTGCGCCGCTACACCTACGCCGAACTGCTCGACGAGGTGTCCCGATTCGCCGGCGTCCTGGCCGCCCGCGGCATCACCGCAGGCGATCGCGTGGTCATCTACATGCCGATGATCCCGGAGGCCGCCATCGCGATGCTGGCCTGCTCGCGGATCGGTGCCGTGCACTCGGTGGTCTTCGGCGGCTTCGCCGCACCCGAGCTCGCCGCCCGCATCGACGACGCCGAGCCGGATGCGATCGTCACGGCTTCCGGTGGTCTCGAGCCCGGCCGCGCGGTCGAATACCTGCCGATGGTGGCCAGGGCGATCGAATTGTCGGCGAGTGCGCCGCAGACCGTCATCGTGAAGAACCGCCCCGAGATCAACGGTTCCGCCGCCGATCACGACGGCTGGCTGGACTGGGATGAGGCGATCGCCGGTGCGTCGCCGGCCGAGCCGGTCCCGGTCGCCGCGACCGATCCGCTCTACATCCTGTACACCTCCGGCACCACCGGTAAGCCCAAGGGCGTGGTCCGCGACAACGGCGGGCATGCCGTCGCGCTGGCCTGGTCGATGAAGAACCTCTACGACATCTCGGCCGGGGACGTGTGGTGGACGGCCTCCGACGTCGGCTGGGTCGTCGGCCACTCGTACATCGTGTACGCACCGCTGCTGGTCGGGGCGACGACGGTGATGTACGAGGGCAAGCCCGTCGGCACCCCGGACGCCGGCGCGTTCTGGCGTGTCATCGCCGATCACGGCGTGAAGGCGCTGTTCACCGCGCCGACCGCGATCCGCGCCGTGCGCAAGGCCGATCCGAACGCGGCCGAACTCGCGAAGTACGACATCTCCACCCTGCGGACGCTGTTCGCCGCCGGTGAGCGTCTGGATCCGGACACCTTCACGTGGGCGTCGGAAACTCTCGGCGTCCCGGTGGTCGACCACTGGTGGCAGACCGAGACCGGCTGGGCGATCGCCGCGAATCTCCGTGGGCTCGAACCGATGCCGATCAAGGCAGGCTCCCCGACGGTCCCCGTCCCCGGCTATCAGGTGGGCGTCGTCGATGCCGCCGGCACGCCGGTGGGCGCAGGTGAAGAGGGCAGCATCGTCATCACCCTGCCGCTGCCGCCGGGCACGCTCGCCGGTCTGTGGCGGGACGAGGAGCGCTACCGCAAGTCCTACCTGGCCGCCTTCGACGGCTATTACCTGACCGGCGACTCCGGCTACATCGACGAAGACGGCTACGTGTTCGTCCTCGGCCGCTCGGACGACGTGATCAACGTTGCCGGACACCGGCTTTCGACCGGAAGCATCGAGGCCGTCGTGGCCTCGCATCCGGCGGTCGCCGAGTGCGCGGTCATCGGCATCCACGACGACCTCAAGGGTCAGCGACCCAGCGGTTACGTGGTGCTGAAGTCGGGTGTCGACATCGAGGCGGACACGCTGCGCGACGAGCTGGTGGCCAAGGTGCGCAACGAGATCGGTGCGGTCGCGACCTTCCGCGACGTGACGGTGGTGCCGGCACTGCCCAAGACGCGGTCGGGCAAGATCCTACGGAAGACGATGCGCCAGATCGCCGATCACGAGGAGTACACCGTCCCGTCGACCATCGAGGACCCGGACGTGCTGACCGCACTCGCCGAGCAGCTCAAGGGCTGACGGGCGTCGAGGACGTGCGCGACCGCATCCTCCGCACTGCGATAGCCCTCGTCCCGTTCGTCGGGCTGGTCGGCACGATCGTCATGACGGTGATCGATGTGCTGTCGCCGGGAGGCGAACTCGGCCGGGACCTGCTCGAGAACTCGGTGCTGTGGATGATCGGCGTTCAGGGCTGGATGACCGGTTGCGGTCACATGTTCTTCGGCGAGCCGATCGCGGAGTCGATCGGCTGGCCGTCCAAGACGCCGTGGCAGTGGGAGGTCGGTCTCGCGAGTCTGGCGACCGGCGTGCTCGGTGTCCTCGCCTCCGGTTTCGGTGACGAGTTCACCCTGGCCACGATCATCGCGTTCTCCGTGTTCTATCTCGGTGCGGCCGTCGGACATGTACGGGAGATGGTGACCCGCCGGAACTTCAAGGCGGGCAATGCCGGACCGATCTTCTTCTTCGACGTGCTGGTGCCGGTCTACCTGATCGTGTTGTACACGGTCGTCACCTAGCGCAGACTTGGTCGCGTGCAGATGGACAAGCACGACGAGCTCCCCGTCGATCCCGACGAACGCCCGCTGCACTTACGCGTGCACGCCCTCGCGTGGGTGTTCGCGGGAGGGCTGATCGGTACGGGCGTGCGGTACTGGGCGGAGAAGACGTTTCCGGTCGCCGACGGGCATTGGCCGTGGGCGACCTTCGCGGTCAACGTCATCGGCGCTTTCGTTCTCGGTGCCCTGCTGGAACTTCTTGCGCGGCTGGGTCATGACGAGGGCTGGCGTCAGCGGGTTCGGCTGTTCGGCGGCACCGGCATCTGCGGGGCGCTGACCACCTACAGCACGTTCGCGCTGGAGATCTCGGAGCTGACGCGCGCCTCGGCGGTGGCGACGGCACTTGCGTACGCGGTGGTCAGCGTCGTGCTCGGTCTGCTCGCGGCAGGCGGCGGGATCGCACTCGCCTCGAAATTCACGACCCGATGGGCGGCGCGGTGATCGCACTGGCCGTCATGGCGGCCGGCGCGCTGGGTGCGGTGACGCGGTTCGTCGTCGACGGTGCCGTCAAGTGGAAGTGGCCGACGATCACGCCGTGGGGAACCTTCGTCATCAACGTGACTGGTTCGGCACTGCTCGGTGTCCTCGCCGGCCTGGTGCTCTTCCACGGCGCGCCATATGAGCTGCAGGCCATCCTTGGGACCGGATTCTGTGGCGGCTACACGACTTTCAGCACTGCCAGCTTCGAGGTGGTCCGCCTGGCGGAGAACAGGCAGCGGCTGGTCGCCGGCGGGTACGCCGTCATCACGCTGCTCGCCTCGGTGGCGGCATGCGCCGCGGGGATGGCCACGGCCTGGGCGGTGTGAGAGAGACCCGCCCAGAACGCGATTCGGCCCCGCCGCCTCGATGAGGGAGCGGGGCCGAATACTGTGGGTCAGCGGCTCACTTGAGCTCGGCGCTGCTCTTGTTGAGCACGCGGCGGGCGATGATGAGGTTCTGGATCTGTTGGGTGCCCTCGAAGATGTCCAGGATCTTCGAGTCGCGCGCCCACTTCTCCACGAGCAGCCGCTCCGAGTAACCGAGCGTGCCGGTCAGTTCGACCACCTTGTTGGTGATGTCGGTGACGGTACGGCCGGCCTTGGCCTTCGACATCGACGCCTCGGTGGAGTTGGGCTGCTTGTTGTCGGCCATCCAGGTCGCGCGCATCGTGTGCAGGTAGGCCGCCTCGAAGTCGGCCTCCATGCGCAGGAACTCGGCGGCAGCGGCATGCTGGTCGGCGGCGGGACGGTCGTAGTCGACCTCGATGCCGGCCTCGTCGAGCACGCGGCGCAGTTCCTCGAGCGCGGCCCGCGCGACTCCGACAGCCATCCCCGCGACGAGGGGACGGGTGTTGTCGAAGGTCTGCATGACCCCGCCGAATCCCTTCTTGGTGTCCACCTCCGGGGAGCCGAGCAGGTTCTCCTTGGGGATCCGGCAGTTCTCGAAGCGGATGACCGCGGTGTCGGAGACACGGATGCCCAGCTTGTGTTCCAGGCGAACGACTTCGACACCCGGATGCTCGCGCGGGACCACGAAGCTCTTGATGGCGGCGCGGCCGAGGCTCTTGTCGACGGTCGCCCACACGACGATATGGGTGGCGCGCGAGCCGGCGGTCACGAAGATCTTCTCGCCGTTGATGACGTACTCGTCGCCGTCGAGGGTGGCGGTGGTGCTCACGGCCGCCGAGTCGGACCCGAAGCTGGGCTCGGTGATGGCCATCGCGGCCCATACTTTGCCGAACCGTTCGAGCTGCTCGTCGGTGGCCACTGCGGCGATGGCCGAGTTCCCCAGCCCCTGGTAGGGGATGCTCAGCATGAGACCGAGGTCGCCCCAGCATGTTTCGATCACATTGAGGGCCGATTGCATGTTTCCGCCGTTGACCACCGCACCCTCTTCGCGCGGCTTGGCCTTCTTCTGCTGGCTGCGTCCGCCGTCGGCGCCCGCGCCGGCCTGGCCGGTCTCGGCGAGTCCGTCGTACAGGCTGGCCAGGGTGTCGAGCTCGACCGGGTAATCATGCTCGCGCAGATCGTATTTGCGCGAGATGGGCCGGAAGATCTCCGCCGCCGCCTGGTGTGCCTGGTCGATGGTGACGTGCAGCTTCTTCGGGAGTTCGAGATTGATGCTCATGTCAGTTTCCTTGGGTCACAGGCGGTCTAGAGGACGACGATGCCTTCGCCGATGCCGGCGCCGCGGAGGTCGCGGTACCAGCGCTCGACCGGGTGCTCCTTGGTGAAGCCGTGGCCGCCGAGGAGCTGGACGCCGTCGAGGCCGATCTGCAGGCCCTTGTCGATGGTGAGTTTGCGGGCGAGGGCGGCTTCGCGGGCGAAGCTCAGGCCCTGCTCGGCGCGTGCGGCGCCGCGCAGCGTCACGAGGCGGATCGAGTCGACCTCGGTGGCGATGTTGGCGACCATGAACGCGACCGCCTGGCGGTTGGAGATCGGCTCGCCGAAGGCCTCACGCTCGTTGACGTAGGGGATCACGTAGTCGAGGACGGCGCGTGCGGTGCCGGCGGCCAGCGCCGACCAGCCAAGGCGCGACAGGCGCACCACGTCACGGTAGGCCGCGAAAGCCGCGTCGCGCTCGCCGGCGATCAGCGCCGATTCGGGAACGGCGACGTCCTGCAGCAGGAGTCGGCCCATGCCGGCGGCGCGGACACCCATGCCGGGATCGGCTTCGACGATGAGGCCCTTCGAGTCGGACTCGACCAGGAACAGGGCGGGCTTGCCGTCGAGCTGGGCGCCGACGACGAACAGCTCCGACGAACCGGCGGCCGGGACGAAGGACTTCACGCCGTTGAGGCGGTAGCCGCTGGGTACGCGGGTTGCCTTGGTGCTCAACGCGAATGCGTCGAACAGCGGCTTCGGCTCGGCGATCACGACAGCGGACTGCGGCACGTTCTCGCCCGCGAAGTCGGGCAGGTAGGTGCGCTGCTGGGAGTCGGTGCCGAAGTTGGTGAGGGTGGTGGCCACGCCGCTCGGTGCGAGCAGCGGGAGCGCCAAACCCATGTCGCCGTAGGCCATCGCCTCGGCGACCAGCGCGTTGGTGACCACACCGCGCTCGGAGGCCGCGCCGTCGAAGTCCTCCGGCACGTTGATCATCGTGATGCCCAGCTCCGCGGAGCGCTTCACGATGTCCTCGGGCGCGGCGGCCGCGGCGTCGGCGTCGTAGGCGGCCGGGCGCAGGATCTCGGTGGCGAATTCCTTCACCGTCTCCGCGATCATCTGCTGCTCGTCGTCGGGGGTGAGGTTGAAGTAGTCCTTGGGTGCGCTCGCCAGCCGCTTGGCATCGCCCGAGCCGCCCTGCGCGGCCTTGAACGCCCGGTTCGCCGCGCCCAGGGTCTGGAACCCGGTCTTGGTGCCCTGGTAGGCAATACGGTTGATCGGCTCGCGGATCTTGTACTTCTCGGCGAACTCCGAGCCGGTCACGGTCGACAGCACGCGCATCGCGGTGCCGATGAAGTTACGCGGATGAGGGTTGCGTCCGACTGCGGAGGTGTCGCGCGGTTCGGTGTGAGTTGTCATGATCACCAGCCGTTTCTTCCAGTCGCCCCGGTGTGGGCCTCTGCACAGGTTTGCGGACCGATCTTACTCGGTAGTAAGTCCAGACCTTACTCGGTAGTAAGAAGAATGTCACGCACTTGGTCGACACGGTCACGCACGTGGTCGAGGCAGTCACGCACTTGGTCGACGCGGCAGTCCGCGTCGCGCGCTACGCTGGCCGGGTGACCGTGGAAGCCCGCTCCGACCTGCGCATATCGTCCACCGGTGCGCTGGGTGCGGCGGTCGTCGGGCTGGCCGGTGCCGCTGCGGTGGGTGCCGCGTGCGTGTTCACCCCGTCCGGGATCGACGCCGGGCCGGGGATCTGCCCGTTCGCGATGATGACCGGCCTGCCGTGTCCGGGGTGCGGTCTGACCCGTAGCTGGGTGGCGTTCATGCACGGCGACGTGGGGGCGGCGTTCCGGTTCAACGTCTTCGGGCCGATCCTGCTGGTCCTCACGATCATCACCGTGATCCTCGCGGCCGCGACGCTGGTGAGGCGGCGGAGATCTCCGCTCGAGGGTTGGCGTGACGTCGTGCTCGGACGCGCGGGTGCGATCGGTCTGGGCGCCTGGCTGACCTACGGTGTGGTGCGCATCATCGACGCCGCAGCGGGCTGGGGGGCCTTCCCGATCGTCGTGTGAGAGGGCAGAGTGAAACGTATGCAGATCACCCACTTCGGCCACTCATGTCTGCTCGTCGAGATCGACGGGACCAAGGTGCTCTTCGACCCGGGTAACTTCTCGCACGGTTTCGACGGCATCAGCGGGCTCGACGCCATTCTCATCACCCATCAGCACCCCGACCACTGCGACGTCGCGAAACTGCCCGACCTCGTCGCGGCCAACCCCGACGCCGTCCTCTACGCCGACCCGCAGACCACCGCCCAGCTCAACGGCGACAACGTCGCCGGGACCTGGACCGCGGCCCGCGGCGGTGACCAGATCGAGATCGGTTCGCTCACCGCGCGATTCACCGGCGGGCGGCACGCTGTGATCCATCCGGAGATCCCGGTCATCGACAACGTCGCCTTCATCCTCGGCACCGCCGAGAAGCCCGGTCAGTTCATGCATCCGGGCGACTCGTTCTACATCCCGTTCGAACAGGTCGACGTCCTCGCGCTGCCGTCGGCCGCGCCATGGATGAAGCTCAGCGAATCCGTCGACTACCTGCGCGCGATGGCGCCGCGGGTCGCGGTGCCGATCCACCAGGCGATCCTGTCCGACGCCGGGAGCGGCATCCACTACGGACGACTGGCGGACATGAAGGACGACGCGACGGAGTTCAAGGTGCTCGACAAGGAGAGCGGTACCGAGGTGTAGGCGTCTCACCAGCCCTTCGTGGCTCGTCGCTATCGCTCCTCGCACCTCAGTACCCGCGGCCGGCGGGCCGGCCGTCGTGGTTGAGGAAGGTTCGTGCTGGTCACCACGGGTGGGCTGGGGTGATAGTGGAGGGGTGGAGTGCGGTGACCTCGGATACTCCTTTGTGCCGGTGAGCCAGTACCTCAGTGTGAGGCGCGGGGCCTGCCACGGGAATCGTGGATTGTTGCTGCGAGCACGCGGATCAGACTCTGAGAGCGGTCCAGCCCCGTCCGCACCCCACTCCGATCGCTGAGAGGAGTTGGCGATGGACATCCTCCATCCCCGCTGCGCGGGTCTCGACGTCTCCAAAACCGATGCCAAAGTGTGTGTGCGACTGAGCAGTCCGGGTCGCAAATCGGTCCAGGAGATCACCACCTGGTCATCGATGAGTCGCGACATCCTGCGCTTGCGCGACTATCTGACCGAGGAACAAGTCACCTGTGTGGTCATGGAAGCCACCGGCGACTACTGGAAACCGTTCTACTACGTCCTCGAAGACGCCCCGTTCGAGGTGATGCTGGTCAATGCCCACGACGCCAAGAACCTGCCCGGCCGCAAAACCGATGTTTCCGATGCCGCCTGGCTGGCCCAGTTGGCTGCCCACGGTTTGCTGCGGGCGTCGTTCGTTCCCCCCGAACCGATCCGCCGACTGCGCGACCTCACCCGTACCCGTACCGCGATCACCCGCGAACGCAGCCGTGAGATCCAACGGTTGGAGAAAGTCCTCGAAGACGCCGGCATCAAACTATCGGTCGTCGTTTCCGACATCACCGGAGTCTCGGCCCGCCGAATGCTACGGGCACTGGCCACGGGGCAACGCGACCCAGATGTGCTGGCCGAAATGTCGGTGAAACTGCTGCGCCGCAAAATCCCCGCCCTCACCCAGGCACTACAAGGCCGCTTCACCGAGCACCACGCATTCCTGGTGACCCTGCATCTGGATTTCATCGATCAGCACACCATCCAGATCGATACCCTCACCGCACGCATCGAGGAAGTGATGGCGCCCTTTCAGGCCGCCCGCGACCTGCTCGTCTCCATTCCCGGGATCTCCACCACGACCGCCGATGTGATCATCGCCGAAACCGGGGCGGACATGACCCAGTTCCCCACACCCGGACACCTGGCCTCCTAGGCCGGGGTGTGCCCGGGCCATCACCAATCAGCCGGACGCACCAAAAACGTCAAAACCCGGCCCGGTAACCGTCATCTCAAAGGCGCCCTCGGGGCTGCGGCCCTATCGATCGCCAACCACCGAGGAACCTTCCTCAACGCCAAGTACGGCCATCTCATGCGCCATCGCGGTAAGCCCAAAGCCATCGTCGCCATCGAACAGAGCCTGCTCACGATCATCTGGAACATGCTCACCGACAACACCAGCTACCGAGAACCCGGACCCGACTACCACCAACGCAGCCACCCCGAACGCACCCGCAACCAAGCCATCCGGCAACTCCAGCAACTCGGCTTTACCGTCACCCTCACCCCGAACGAGGCAGCCTAGCAACGCCCCTCACCTAAACCTTCGGATCAGGGAGCGAGGGGTCGTGTCGCTCGTCGCACCTCAGGGAGCGAGGGGTCGTGTCGCTCCTCGCACCTCTGGGAGCGAGCGCGGCGAGCACCTCGTCGTGCAGCAGGCCGTTGCTGGCGACGGCACTGCCGCCGGCCGGGCCGGGGGTTCCGTCGAGCGCGGTGAACCGACCGCCGGCCTCGCGGACGAGGATGTCGAGGGGAGCGAGGTCCCAGAGGGAGACCTCGGGTTCGGCGGCGATGTCGACCGCGCCCTCGGCGACCAGGCAGTAGTTGAAGAAGTCGCCGTAGCCGCGGACCCGCCAGACCTGATCGGTGAGATCGATGAAGCGGTCGCGGATGCCGCGGTCGGCCCAGCCCGAGAGGCTCGAGAAGGCCAGGCTCGACGAGCCGAGGTCGCCGACCCCCGACACCGAGAGCTGCCGGGCGTCGTCGCCGTCGAAGCAGCTGTGGGCGCCGAGACCGGCTGCGGCCCACCAGCGTCGGCGCAGGGCCGGTGCCGACACGACGCCGACCGTGGGCACACCGTCGACGAGCAGGGCGATCAGCGTGGCCCAGACGGGGACGCCGCGCACGAAGTTCTTGGTGCCGTCGATGGGGTCGATGACCCACTGGCGACCGGCTAGCGCGGCGTCGCCGCCGAACTCCTCACCGAGGACGGTGTCGGCGGGCCGGCGGGCGGCGAGCCGTTCGCGGATCAGGGTCTCGCAGGCGAGGTCGGCGTCGGAGACCGGCGTCAGGTCGGGTTTGTCGTTGACGCGGAGGTCGACGGCGCCGAAGCGGTCCGTGGTCAGCGCGTCGGCGGAATCGGCCAGCGACAGCGCGAGCTCGAGATCGTCGTCGTAGTTCGGTGAGGCGGTGGGGTTTTTCGGACCGGAGTCGGCGGACATGCCCGGTAGGGTAGCCCTCATGCTGCTCACTGTGACGTTCACCCTGTTGCTGGCCGCGCTGGTGGTGGTGTTGGTCGTCCAATGGCAGCGGGGCCGGAGTCCGCGGACGATGTCCGCCGGCAAGGCCTCGCAGTATGTGCAGGGCACGCTGACGATAGTCGGCGTCTCCGACAACCAGACCGATCCGCAGAGCGCCACCGACAAGAACGGCCAGCGCTTCTACACCATCACCGGGACCATCGTCGGGCCCGAGACCAACCCGACCGAGGTGTACGGAACGCTCGTTCTCGGACCGGACGATCCGTGGCCGCAGGTGGGCGACGACCTGCCGGTGATCTACAAGCCGCAGAAGGCCGTGACGTCCTGGCAGTTCGGCGTCCTGCCCGACCCGCAGCCGCCCGCGGGACCCGGCGGCATGTGAACTGCAGGGCCTGACGGTGTCTGACCCGGCGTTCGATCGGTACTCTGGATAACCGTGCATCCCGACGTGACCGCAGACCTCGAATCCCTCGACGCCACCTTGACCACCGTGGAAAAGGTGCTCGACCTCGAGGAGCTCCGTCGTCGCATCGACGAGCTGGAGATGCAGGCCTCGGATCCGGACCTGTGGAACGACCAGGACCACGCCCAGAAGGTCACCAGCGAGCTGTCGCACGCCCAGTCCGAGCTGCGCAAGGTCTCCGAGCTGCGTTCGCGCCTCGACGACCTGCCCGTGCACTACGAGCTCGCCGACGCCGAAGAGGGTGACGACAAGGCCGCCGCCCTGGCCGACGCCGACGCGGAGCGGGCGAGCCTGCGCGCCGACATCGAGGCCATGGAGGTCAAGACGATGCTCGCGGGTGAGTACGACTCCCGCGAGGCAGTGGTCAACATCCGTTCGGGCGCCGGTGGCGTGGACGCCGCCGACTGGGCGCAGATGCTGATGCGCATGTACATCCGCTGGGCCGAGCAGAAGGGTTACGGCGTCGAGGTCTACGACACCTCCTACGCCGAAGAAGCCGGCCTCAAGTCCGCGACCTTCGCGGTCAAGGCCCCGTACATGTACGGCACCCTGTCGGTCGAGCAGGGGACCCACCGCCTGGTGCGGATCAGCCCGTTCGACAACCAGAGCCGCCGCCAGACCTCGTTCGCCGAGGTCGAGGTGCTGCCGGTGGTCGAGACCACCGACCACATCGACGTCGACGAGAACGACATCAAGGTCGACGTCTACCGCTCGTCGGGTCCCGGCGGTCAGTCGGTCAACACCACCGACTCCGCGGTGCGCCTGACCCACATCCCGACCGGCATCGTCGTGACCTGTCAGAACGAGAAGAGTCAGCTGCAGAACAAGGCGTCGGCGATGCGCGTGCTGCAGGCCAAGCTCCTCGAACGCAAGCGTCAGGAGGAGCGCGCCGAGCTCGACGCCCTCAAGGGCGACGGCGGCTCCAGCTGGGGCAACCAGATGCGTTCCTACGTCCTGCACCCGTACCAGATGGTCAAGGACCTGCGGACCGGTGTGGAGGACAACAACCCGACGGCGGTGCTCGACGGCGAGCTCGACAAGTTCATCGAGGCCGGCATCCGCTGGCGTATGGCGACCGCCGAAGCGTGATCGTGCCGCCGGGAGCCGCGCTGCTGGCCGCTGCGCCGTCCCCGACCGAACTCCTCATCGGTCGGGTCTATGTCTGGCTGGCCACCAACGGCCTCGAGATCGTCATCTGGATTCTGGGCGCGGTGCTGCTGGCCCGGGTCATCCGGTGGTTCGCCGGTAAGTACGCCATGCGGGTCGAGTCGCGGTTCTCCACCAGTGATCTGATCGTCCAGACCGAGGACGCCAAGCACCGTCGGGCCCTGGTCGACGTGGTGGCATGGACGCTGATCGTGGGCATCGCCATCGTCGTGATCATTCACATCCTGGGAGTGTTCGGGATCCCGCTCAGCGGACTCACCGGACCGACCGCGGTGATCGGTGCGGCCCTCGGTTTCGGTGCGCAACGCATCGTGCAGGACATCCTGGCCGGCTTCTTCGTCGTCGCCGAGAAGCAGTACGGCTACGGCGACGTGGTGAACCTGACGGTGACCGGCAACGCGCCGGCCGAGGGGACCGTCGAAGACGTCACGCTGCGGGTGACCAAGCTCCGCACCAGTGAGGGTGAGGTGATCACCGTCCCGAACGGTCAGATCATCAAGGCCACCAACCTCTCCAAGGACTGGGCGCGTGCGGTCGTCGACGTGCCGGTGCCATCGGAGGCCGACATCGGTCTCGTCAACGACACCCTCGACCGGGTCGGCCGCGATTTCTACCAGCTGCCGAGGTGGCACGACCTGCTTCTCGACGCACCGTCGTCACTCGGTGTCATCAGCCTCGAACTCGACTCGATCACCGTGCGCATGGTGACGCGGACCCTGCCCGGCAAACAGTTCGAGGTGGGCCGGGCGCTGCGCATCCACATCATCCGGGCGCTGGCACGCGAGGGGATCAACGTGCCACCACGTGACGTCCAGGCGTCGAGCGGACCGCCGGCCACGCTGGCCGACCAGGTCGGCCGTGACCGGGATGGGGACGAATGATGGCCGGGTCCCAACAGAACCAGTCCCCGCAGCCGGGATCGGACGGCCCGGAACACGACGGGGGACGCCGCCGGCGCATCTTCCGCTGGAACCAACACATCGGGCGCACCTCGATCCGGATCAGCACGGCGATCCTCTTCGCCGTGTTCATCGTCTGCTGCGTCCTCTACGGCTATACCTCCCAGCGCTACGGCGTCGTCTCGCCGGAACCGCCGCGTCCCGCGCCGAGGACATCCCAGGTCGTCGACCAACCGACGTACGAGCAGCCGCTGCCGTCGACGTACGAGCGGACCACCTCGGAATCGCCTTCGGAGTCGTCGACGACCGGCGGGCCGGGGTCCGACGGCGGGACCGAGACACCGGTGCCGCCGGGCCAGACGCCCACACCGTCGCAGTCCACAAACCGACCGACGATCCCCGGCCTGCCGGGCGTGGAGATACCGCAGTTCGGCGCCCCGACGCCGACCACGCCGGTTCCGACACGCTGATCCCGGCGCAACCGCTGGTCAGTGCCATCTTCGGCGGAGTGTGTCGTGCCTGAACGCACTCTCAGGCGTCGTCGTTACACTGGCTCATCGTGATCAAGCTGGAGAACGTCACGATGCAGTACAAGGCATCCTCTCGGCCGGCTCTGAAGGATTTGAGCTTCGAGGTCGACAAGGGGGAGTTCGCGTTCCTGATCGGGCCGTCCGGATCGGGCAAGTCGACGTTCTTCCGGCTGCTGCTCAAAGAGGACCGGCCCACGAGTGGCGACGTGTACCTCGGTGAGTTCCACGTGAACAAGATGCGGGCCCGTTCGGTGCCGAAGCTGCGGCAGTCGATCGGCTGTGTCTTCCAGGACTTCCGGCTGCTGCAGAAGAAGACCGTCGCCGAGAACGTCGCCTTCGCCCTCGAGGTGATCGGCCGCCCGCGGTCGACGATCCAGCGCGTGGTGCCCGAGGTGCTCGAGTACGTCGGCCTCGAGGGCAAGCACGACCGCATGCCCAACGAGCTGTCCGGTGGTGAGATGCAGCGTGTGGCGATCGCGCGCGCGATCGTCAACCGCCCGCTGGTCCTGCTGGCCGACGAGCCGACCGGAAACCTCGACCCCGAGACCAGCGAGGAGATTGTCGACGTCCTCGACCGCGTCAACCGACGGGGCACCACGGTGGTCATGGCCACCCACGACCGGCACATCGTCGACGCGATGCGACGCCGCGTCCTCGAGTTCGACAACGGGCAGCTCGTGCGCAACGACCCGCAGGGTGTGTACGGAATCGGCTGACGGCTCAGCCCACTCCCGACACACAACAACGACCCCCAAGGACGTCTGAGCAAGCATGCGAGCGAATTTCATCATCAGCGAGGTTCTCAACGGACTGCGCCGCAACGCGACCATGACCATCGCGATGATCATCACCACGGCGATCACGCTGGGCATGTTCGGTGGCGGTCTGCTGGTGATCCAGATGGCCGACAAGAGCCAGCAGATCTTCCTCGACCGGGTGGAGATGGAGTTCTACCTCAATCCCGAAGTCACCGAACGGGACCCGCAGTGCGAGGCGGACCCCTGCGCGCAGCTGCGGCGGGGCCTGGAGAACGAGCCCGGTGTCACCTCGGTGACCTACCTCGACAAGGACGAGGCCTTCAAGCGTGCGAAGGAGATCTTCGCCAACAACCCCGACCTCGCCGAGAACATCGTCGAGGGCACGCTGCCGGCGTCGCTGCGGGTGCGGGTCTCCGACCCGGGGCAGTTCGACGCCGTGCTCACCAAGTACGCGGGCCGAAAAGACCTGGGCATAGACGCTTTCAAGGACGACCGCAAACTGGTGCAGCGCATCTTCAGCGTGCTCGACGGGGTGCGGAACGCGACGTTCGCGATCGCGTCGGTCCTCGCGATCGCGGCCATCCTGCTGATCATCAACACCGTTCAGATCGCGGCGTTCACCAGACGGACCGAGGTGTCCATCATGCGCCTGGTGGGTGCGACGCGCTGGTACACGCAGTTGCCGTTCCTGCTGGAGGCGGTGGTGTCCGCCCTTGCCGGTTCCCTGCTGGCGATCGGCGGTCTGCTGCTCGCGAAGAAGTTCTTCTTCGACACGGCGTTGAAGGAGTTGTACGGCGTCAGCTTCTTCGCCCGCATCGAGCTCACCGACGTCTTGTTCGTGGCGCCCTGGCTCATCCTCGGCGGAATTGTGTTGGCTGGCGCGACGGCATATGTCACTCTTCGTGTGTATGTCCGCGAGTGAGTGGACCCGCTGCGGCCGATCGGGCGCAGCCATGACGACCATCAGTTCGACGAGGAGGTGAGTGCACGATGCCCAGGGAAAAGGGACGCAACGTGATCGCGTCGAACCGCAAGGCGCGGCACAACTACACCATCCTCGACGTCTACGAGGCCGGCATCGCCCTCGTCGGAACCGAGGTGAAGAGCCTGCGTGCCGGCAAGGCGTCGCTGGTGGACGCCTTCGCCACCATCGATGACGGGGAGGTCTGGCTGCACGCCCTGCACATCGCCGAGTACGGCCAGGGGTCGTGGACCAATCACGCGGTCCGGCGTAAGCGCAAGCTGCTGATGCATCGTCGTGAGATCGACAACCTGATCGGCAAGATCCGCGACGGCAACCTCACGCTCGTGCCGCTGTCGCTGTACTTCAGCGATGGTCGGGTGAAGGTCGAGCTGGCGCTGGCCCGCGGTAAGCAGGCCCACGACAAGCGTCACGACATCGCCAAGCGGACCGCGCAGCGTGAGGTCGAGCGTGAGGTCGGCCGTCGCGTGAAGGGGATGGGTTGACCGACCGGAAGGGGTCGGGTCAGGCGGCCTTGTAGAGGCGGGTGCCCTCGTCGGGCGTGGTGATCCCGGCGGTGGCCCCCCGGGCCCGGCGGTAGGTCCGTTCGTACTGCTCGACGTCGGCTCGCCGCAGCGGCGGAGTCATCGGGTCGGATGAGACGATCACGTCGTCCTGGTGCTGCTTGCTGAGGGTGATCTGCAACCGAAAAGCAGCGATGGCCAGGGCGAACAGCGCTGCCATCGCCAGTCCGAACGGCCAGGACGGCGTAGCGATGCCGCCGGCCAGGGACATCACGAACAGTCCCAGGAACAGGAATCCGAGAAGCATCACCAGGTACCCGGCGAATGAGTACGACTTCGAACTGGATGCATTGTGCACGTCCACCAACCTCCTAGTTGATACTGATCGATACATTGCGTGTATCGATACACTGACTGTATCGCGACACTCTGTGTAGTGCCTGATGGGTGCGTGATATTCCTGAACCACCGGTTTCGACGACGAAGGGTTCCGCGGGTGCCTGCTGACAGCAACTCGAAGATCATCACGGCTGCGCTGGATCTGCTGCGCGCAAAAGGCCCGGCCGGGGTGACGATCGAGGCGGTCGCGGCACATTCCGGCGTCGCGCGGACGACCATCTACCGGCGGTATCGGAACCGGGACGAGATGTTGACAGCCGCACTCGTCGCAGTGGGGACCCCGCCGGCCCCCGACGAGGAACTGTCCGGGGAGCAGCGGCTTCGGTGGGTGGTCCGGCAGGCGGCGTCGATGGTGTCCGACGGGATCGGCTTCGGCGGCATGGCGGCGCTGCTCACCGACGCCGACCCCGCGTTCACCGAGATCTTTCGCACGGCGCTGGCGAAGCACCGAGCCGATCTCGCGGCCGTCGTCGACGACGGCAAGCGTCGAGGGCTCGTGGCGTCGACTGTGGACCCGGACACCCTGATCGACGGGATCGTCGGGACTTTGGTCGCCGAAAAGGCCAGGTCGGGGAGTGTCGGCGACGACTGGGAAGACCGCGTCGTCGAGATGTATGCGCCTATCGTGCTCGCTCGGTCGAAACCGGAATGAAGTCCGCTGTCCGACTTGTTAGACTTAAGTGTTCGCTGACTTCGGTCAGTGGATACCTCCTCGGGGCTGATCGGTTTCGACTACGTGCGTCGAGGTAGGGGAAGCGTGTCGGTGCAGGCTGGAGACCACCGTATAAGCGTCGCAGCAACCAATTAAGCGCCGATTCCAATCAGCGCGACTACGCCCTCGCTGCCTAAGTAGCGACGGCTGGTCTGTCGGCCCGGATTGTGCTCCCGAATCCGGATGCCGGCATCATCTCAGGGAGCTCACCGTCCTCGCCGGTCGCGGGTGAGGTCGGAACATCAAACAGCGACTGGGATCGTCATCTCGGCTTGTTCGCGTGACCGAGAGATCCAAGTAGAGACATAGCGGACTGCACACGGAGAAGCCCTACCAACACGACGGAGGACCCGGGTTCAATTCCCGGCAGCTCCACGGACAAAGCGCCCCACCTGTTCGCAGGTGGGGCGCTTTGCGTTTCGCCATCGCTGTGTCAGCCGGCCTGGGGCTGCTGCTCGGCCGACGGCTGCTGGCTCGGGGCCTGCGGCGCCTGTTCCGTCGAATCCCGGTCGCTCGGCTGCTGCCCGCGCGGTCCCTGGTCGCCGGGACGTCCCGGCCCGCCGGGGCCGCCGCGCATGCCGTCGCCGTCTGGTCCGCCGCGGAAGTGTCCGTGTTGTCCGCCGCGACCTTCTGCCGGGTTCCAGTCGCCGCCGTCGCGAGAGACGGCGACGCGGTCGTGCCGGTCCGACGTCGTGTCACCGGTGACGTACCCGGCGCCGAAGCCGAGCGCGGCCGCGATCACCGCGACGCCCAGACCGCCGGCGATCAGGATCGGCGTCTTGGGCTTCTCCGTGGTCGTCGGCGGAGTGGTGGGTGTGGGGCCTGCGAAACCTCTCGCCCGGGGGTCGGTCTCGGACATCTGCTCGGTCGGCTGATCGTCCGCGGGGGTCGGCGCGATCGGGGTGGTTGCCGCGTCCGGATGCGCGTCGGGGATCTGGTTCGGTTCGTTGGCGTTGGGCGTCGGATTGTTCGGCGTCGAGTTCATGGGTCTGCCTTTGTTCACTGTCGGGCATGTCCGGGTTGCTCCCGGGAAGTGAACGCCATGATGCTGACGCTGTCTGGACCGATGCTGTCGCCTACCTGTGCATCTCCTGCCAAAGCCTCTTCTCAGGTTGCGGCGGCGTCGGCCAGTGTGTTCTCGCGATGACGACGGCGTTTGCTGACGACACCGTGGGTCGGGCTGAACAGGAAGACGAGCAGGAACAGGATCCCTTGCACCAGAACGACCATGCCGCCGGGCGAGGTGTCCCGGTAGTACGACACGTACAGGCCGATCACGCCGCACAGCGCGGAGGTCGCCGGCGCGATGAGCAGCATCCGGCTGAAGCGGTTGGTGAGTAGCTGTGCCGTTGCGCCGGGGATGATCAGCATCGCCACGACGAGCACGATGCCGACGACCTGCAGCGCTGTCACGGCGGTCAGCGCGAGAAGTGCGAGGAGTGCCGCGCCGAGGAGTCTGGGGCTGAGCCCGATGGCGAAGGCGTGTGTCGGGTCGAACGCGTAGAGGGTGAAGTCGCGACGCTTGAGCAGCAGGATCACCGCGACGATGGCGCCGAGGATGGCGATCTGGATCAGGTCGGACGTCGAGACACCGAGCAGGTTGCCGAAGATGATGTGGTTCAGGTCGGTTTGACTCGGGGTCACCGAGATCAGCACCAGGCCGAGGGCGAACAGCGTCGTGAAGACGATGCCGATCGCGGCGTCCTCCTTCACCCGGCCGCCGTCGCGGACAGCGCCGATCATCGCCACCGCGAGGAACCCGAAGACGACCGCGCCGATGGCGAACGGGATGCCGACGATATAGGCCAGGACGACGCCCGGCAGCACCGCGTGGGAGACGGCGTCACCCATCAGCGACCAGCCGATGAGAACCAGCCAGCACGACAACAGGGCGCACACGACCGACGCGATCAGCGTCGCCCACAGTGCGCGTGTCATGAAGGCGTAGGCGAACGGGTCGAGGAGATAGTCGACGATGCTCATGACGCCTCCTCCTGGCGGTCGCGTGCGGGACGTTCGAGCGGATCCAGTCCGAAGGCGCGCACGAGGTTTTCGGTCGTGATGACCTCTTCCGGATCGCCCTGCGCGACGACCCGGCGCATCAACAGGATCGCCTCGTCGGCGAGCGTCGGCAGGACGGCGAGGTCGTGCGTGGACACCAGGATCGTCACGCCGGAATCGGCGAGCTCGCGCAACAGCGCGGTGATCGTCGCCTCGGTGCGCTTGTCGACGCCGGCGAACGGCTCGTCGAGCAGGAGGATCGACGCCTCCTGCGCGATGCCGCGGGCGACGAAGGCGCGTTTGCGCTGGCCTCCGGAGAGCTGACCGATCTGGCGGTCGGCGTAGTCGGTGAGTTCGACGCGGGCCAGGGCCTCGTCGACGGCGTCGTGGTCGGCGCGCTTGGGGCGTCGGGTGAAGCCGAGGTGGCCGTAGCGGCCGGTCATCACGACGTCGCGTACCGAGAGCGGGAACGACCAGTCGATGTCCTCGGACTGCGGGACGTACCCGACGAGACCGGACTTGCGGGCGGCCGCGGGGGTCTTGCCGGCGAGGGAGACCGAACCGGTGGTCGGGGTGACCGACCCGACGATGGTCTTGAACAGCGTCGACTTGCCCGATCCGTTCATGCCGACGAGAGCGCAGACGCGGCCGGTCGGCACACGGACCGAAGCGTGGTCGAGTGCGAGGATTCGGCCGTAGCGCACGGTGACGTCGTCGACCTCGATGGCGTGCGAGGTGGTCATCGGTTGTCTCCCGTCAGCCCGGTCACGATGGTCCGGGCGTCGTGGCGGATCAGGTCGAGGTAGGTCGGGACCGGGCCGTCGGCCTCCGAGAGGGAGTCGACGTACAGCGTGCCGCCGAAACGGGCGTCGGTGGCGCCGACGACCTGCTGCATCGCGGCGTCGGACACGGTCGACTCGCAGAAGACCGCCGGCACCCGGTTCTTCCGCACGAAGTCGATGGCGGCCGCGACCTGCTGCGGGGTGGCCTGCTGTTCGGCGTTGACCGGCCAGATGTAGCGCTCGGTGAGCCCGGCGTCGCGTGCGAGGTAGGAGAAGGCGCCCTCGCAGGTGACCAGTGCGCGTTCGTTGGGCGGCAGGTGGTCGAGTGCGGAGACCAGTTCGGTCTGTACCTGCTGTAGCTGCTTCTTGTACGACGCGCCGTTGGCCGCGAATACCTCGGCGCCCTCGGGGTCGAGGTCGGAGAAGGCGTCGACCAGATTGTCGACGTAGATGCCGACGTTCACCGGAGACATCCACGCATGCGGATTCGGTTTGCCCGCATAGGCATCCGAGGCGATGTCGATCGGATCGATGCCTTCGCTCGCCACGACGTGCTCGACGTCGAGGCCGTCGACGAACTGCCCGAACCAGGCCTCGAGATTGAGTCCGTTGTCCACGACGAGCGAGGCCGTCGAGGCACGTCGTATGTCGCCGGGGGTGGGTTCGTAGCCGTGGATCTCCGCGCCCGGTTTGGTGATCGACTCGACGCGCAGGCGGTCGCCCGCGACGTTCGACGCGATGTCGGCGAGCACGGTGAAGGTGGTCAGCACGACCTTCTCGTCGGGGAGCCGGCTGGAGAGGGTGCAGCCTGAGATGAGAATCCCGATCGCAGCGATGAGTGCCCCGACCGGCAGGAGTCGGCGGGCAGCGTTCAACTTGGGCATGCCGACACTATAGTTTCGGGTCACCGAACTTTCTACTTGAGGAGTCCTTATCTCCGGTTCCCGCTGCAAACCGCCCCTGGGAGCCGCCCTGCTCAGCGAGGTCGGCGATATGGTCGCCCGCGGACCTGTGGCGGGTGCTTTCGGGGGGCGCTTTCCAGGGGCGGATTTCAGGGGCCGGTCAGATGACGCCCGAGGCCCGCAGCTCGGCCACCACGTCGGCCGACAGCCCCAGCAACTCGCCGTAGACGGTCTCGTTGTCGCACCCCGGCGCGGGCGGGCCGGCGTTGCGGATGCCGCCGGGCGTCTCGCTGAACTGGGGGACGACGCCGGGTCCGAGGACGGTGCGCTGTGCTCGCTCGTCGTAGTGTTCGGCGATCATGCCGCGTGCCTGCAGGTGTGGGTCGGCGACCACTTCGGCGACCGTGTTGACCGGTCCCACCACGACGCCCGCGGCGCTCAGCACCTCGGTGAGTTTGTCGGGGGAGTACTGCGACGACCATTCGCCGATCAGCGCATCCAGCTCGTCCTGGTTGCGGCCGCGGGCCGCGTGGTCGGCGAACCGCTCGTCGGTCGCGAGCTCTGGCTGACCCATCGCCTGACAGAGGCGCGCGAACACCGAGTCCTGGTTGGCCGCGATGATCACATGCGTGCCCTCGCTGGTGGGGTAGAGGTTCGACGGCGCGATCCCGTCGAGACGCGTACCCGACGGCCCGCGCACCACGCCGCCGGCGTCGTAGTCGGCGATCGCCGATTCCTGAACGGCGACACAGGATTCGATGAGCGAGGTGTCGACGACCTGGCCCTTGCCGGTCACCGAGCGGCGATACAGGGCAGCGAGTGCGCCCTGTGCGGCGAACATGCCGGCGAGGGTGTCGCCGAGCGAAAGTGCCAGTCGCGGAGGCAATTGCCCCGGGTAACCGTTGAGATACCGCAGGCCGCTTGCTGCTTCGGCGACCGAGGCATAGCCGGCGCGCGTCGAATCGGGTCCGGTCTGGCCGTAGCCGGACACCCGCACGACGATGATGCCCGGGTTGCGCTCGGCGAGCACGTCCGGGCCGATGCCGAGACGCTCGAGGGTCCCGGGCCGGAAGTTCTCGACGATGACGTCCGCCCGGTCGGCGAGGCCGAGGAACAGCTCGCGGCCGCGGTCGGAGCGGAGGTCGAGGGTGATCGCCTTCTTGTTGCGACCGTGGACCGTCCAGTAGAAGCGATGCCCGTCGACCTCGGCCTGACCCCAGGTGCGGATCGGGTCGGGTTTACCCGGCGGCTCGATCTTGATGACGTCGGCGCCCATGTCGCCCAGGAGCCGAGCGGCATGCGGACCCGCGATGAGGGTGCCCAACTCGAGCACGGTCACGCCTTCCAGCGGGCCGGGCGGGACTGCCGGCGCTGCGGTGTTGTCGGTCATGGACAACAGTGTGGCGGGTCACAGCTGCTCCGACCAAGGCACGGGGCCGGTGCGGGTTGAAACGAATTGCTCCTCACGTTTCATTGTCGTGGAACTCTCGCTATGGTGTGTGTCGTCGAACACATACTGGGGAGGCTTTGAATGGTTGATCACGCACCGGGGACCGGGCTCTTGCCCGACATCCGTCTCGCCGACATGGCGTCGGGGGTCGCATCGCTGCGCAAGGACATCGGGACCGTTCTGCGTGTGCTGCCGGAGATGCTGCCCAAACCGCCGACGACCAAGATGTCGATCGGCAAGCGCTTCCAGCAGTCCGTCGACAAGTACCCGGACCGCGACTTCCTGCGCTTCGAGGGCTCGTCGATCACCTACCGCGAGGCCAACGCCCGGGCCAACCGCCTCGCCGACTTCCTGACCCGCGAAGGCGTCGGCAAGGGCGACGTCGTGGCGGTGCTGTCGAAGAATCACCCCGACGTCGTGATCGCCATGCTGGGCATCGTCAAGATCGGCGCGATCTGCGGCATGATCAACTTCCATCAGCGCGGCGCGGTGCTCGAGCACAGCCTCGGTCTGATCGACGCCAAGGTCGTTCTCTACCAGGAGGATCTGGTCGAGGCCCTCGACTCGGTGCCGCAGAGTGCCCGTCCGGCAAAGGAATTCACCTTCGAGAAGCTGCCGTCGCTGGTCGCTCCGTGCTCGCCGGTCAATCCGAAGGCCACCGAGTCCGTCGAGGTCGGATCGACCGCGATCCTGATCTTCACCTCCGGTACCACCGGATATCCCAAGGCCAGCAAGCTGAGTCACTACCGCTGGCTGGTGGCGATGAACGGCATCGGCGGCCTCGGTATCCGCCTTCGCGGTGACGACGTGATGTACACGGCGCTGCCCTTCTATCACAACAACGCACTCACGATCTCGCTGTCGTCGGTGCTCGCCTCCGGTGCGTGCCTGGCGATCGGCAAGCAGTTCTCGGCGTCGCGGTTCTTCGACGAACTCATCGAGAACGACGCCACCGCCTTCAGCTACATCGGCGAGCTGTGCCGGTATCTCCTTGCGCAGCCGCCGAAGCCGACCGATCGCGCACACCGCGTGCGGCTCGCCGTCGGCAACGGACTCCGCCCCGATATCTGGGACGACTTCACCGGGCGCTTCGGCATCGACCGCATCGTCGAGCTGTATGCGGCCAGCGAGGCCAACATCGGCTTCGTCAACGTCTTCGGCCTGTCGAAGACGGCCGGCTTCTCGCCGCTGCCGTACATCGTCGTCGAATACGACGAGGAGACCGGCGAGCCGCTGCGCGGACCCGACGGGCGGGTCAAGAAGGTCGGCAGGGGCGGTACGGGACTGCTTCTCGCGCAGATCAACTCGCGCGTCCCCTTCGACGGGTACACCGATCCCAAGGCCACCGAGAAGAAGATCGTCCGCGACGCGCGCAAGAAGGGCGACCGGTGGTTCAACAGCGGTGACGTCGTCCGCGACCAGGGCTTCAACCACATCGGATTCGTCGACCGCATCGGTGACACCTTCCGCTGGAAGGGTGAGAACGTCGCCACGACCGAGGTCGAGGCCGTCCTCGATGCCCACGACTCCGTCGAAGAGGCCGTCGTGTTCGGCGTGCCGGTGCCCGGCGTCGACGGCAAGGCCGGCATGGCGGCCGTGAGCCTCCGGGACGGTCAGGAGTTCGACGCCGCGGGGTTCGCCGCGCACGTCCGCGACGGACTGCCGAGCTACGCGGTGCCGCTGTTCGTGCGGCTCGTGCCCCAGCTCGAACACACGTCGACCTTCAAGAACATGCGCACCGAACTACGGAAGCAGGCCTACTCCGAGACCGGTGAGGACCCGATGTTCGTGCTCTCCGGTGACACCTACGTCGAGTTCTACCCGGAGTACGTGAGCGAACTGTCCGGGGCCAAGCGCCCGGCCTGATCCGGAGCCGCGCAAACCCACCACTGATCGCCAGATCCTCCACCCTCCGGGGTGCTGGGTGTGGCGAAAGGGGGTGGGTTTGTGCGTTGTCAGGCCCGACGCAGCGCGGACAGGCGCTCACCGACGAAGTCGAGAGCGCTGCGTTGCCACAGCCCGACGTGGTCGAGCATCGCGTGATCCCCATCGGGAACGTTGATGTACTCGGCGTCGACGCCCTGGGCCGACAACTCGTCGATGCCCTTGCGGGTGCGCTTGGCGAAGGTTCTCTCGTCGGCGTCGCCGTGGACCGCCACCACGCGGGCGCCGGGCTGGATGTGCCGCCAGTCGGCGTGCTGCCACCACGGGGCGAGGGCGAGGACGCCGATCACCCGACGGTCGGCGGCGAGTTGTGCGGCGACGCGGCCGCCCATCGAATGCCCGATCGCCACCACCGGGGCGCCCGGGTGGCGGCGGCACATCTCGTCGAGCGCGGCGCGCGCGGGCAGCATCGGGCTGTTGTCCTCGCCGTTCCACCCGTAGACGCGGTACCGCACCTGGTGCACACGCACCGACCGTCCGTAGCGGAGCCTCAGCGACCACGTGAACGGATACATGCGCAGTGCCGACCCCTGCCACGCGGAGAACGGCTTGCGGCTGTCGTCGGTGCCACCGGGCAGCACCAGGACGATGAGGCCGGCCGAGTCGCGCCGGGCGAACATGCCGGGGGAGAGCGGGGCGGGCCGAAACAGGCCGGGTCGACCGGGGTTCTTCATGGTCTGGTTGGCCTCCAACGGCACGTCGACGATCGTTTCACCCTAGCGATTCGATTCCGGGCGGAATATGGACCGGTCTCGTGAGTCTCGCTAATCAGCATCGTCGGGCAGGCGGATTCCGCGTAGAGTGGCAGAATCGCAAATATGGCGCATTCCCGAGCTGGAACATTGGCCCTGCCCGAAGACCTCGTCGATGTGGAGGCACTCGAGCGTGCCTATCACGAGAACGTCCCCGATCCGTCGGACCCGTTGCAGCAGGTGGTGTTCGGGACCTCTGGTCATCGGGGTTCGAGTTTCGACACCGCATTCAACGAAGCGCATATTCTCGCGACGACCCAGGCGATCGTCGAATACCGGCGCGGCGCCGGAATCACCGGACCCCTGTTCATCGGTTTCGATACCCACGCTTTGTCGATTCCGGCCTGGCGGACCGCGCTCGAGGTTCTCGCCGCGAACGAGGTGTCGGTGTTGACCGCCGAGGACGACTCGTTCACCCCGACTCCCGCGGTCAGCCGCGCCATCCTGACGTTCAACAAGGAGAACCCCGGCGTGCTCTCCGACGGCATCGTGGTGACGCCGTCGCACAACCCGCCACGGGACGGCGGATTCAAGTACAACCCGCCGACCGGTGGCCCGGCCGACACCGCCATCACCTCGGTGATCGCCGCCCGCGCGAACGACCTGCTCGCTGCGAAACTCGACGGGGTCAAGCGGATCCCGTTCGAGCGCGCCCGGGCGAGCGAGTATGTCCAGGACTACTCGTTCCTGCTCGGCTACATCGAAGGCCTCGGCGAGGTCGTCGACATGAAGGCCATCTGCGACGCCGGGATCCACATCGGTGCCGACCCGCTCGGTGGGGCGTCGGTCGGGTACTGGGCCCGACTCGGGCTGCGCTACAACCTCGAACACCTCACCGTCGTCAATCCGACCGTCGACCCGACGTTCTCCTTCATGACGCTCGACACCGACGGCAAGATCCGGATGGACTGCTCCTCGGCGAACGCCATGGCGTCGCTCATCTCGGCACGTGATTCCTTCGACATCGCGACCGGCAACGACGCCGACTCCGACCGCCACGGGATCGTCACGCCCGACGCCGGTCTGATGAACCCGAACCACTACCTCGCGGTCGCCATCGACTACTTGTTCACGCATCGTCCGCAGTGGTCGGCGCAGGCCGCGGTCGGCAAGACACTGGTGTCGTCGTCACTGATCGACCGGGTGGTCACCGGGATCGGGCGGCCCCTCCTGGAGGTGCCGGTCGGATTCAAGTGGTTCGTCGACGGGCTGCTCTCCGGGCGCGTCGCCTTCGGCGGCGAGGAGAGTGCCGGGGCGTCGTTCCTGATGTTCGACGGCACCCCGTGGTCGACGGACAAGGACGGCATCATCATGGCGCTGCTCGCCTCCGAGATCCTGGCCGTCACCGGCAAGACGCCGTCGCAGCGGTACGCCGAACTCGCCGAAGAGTACGGGGAGACCTCCTACGCCCGCATCGACGCACCGGCCTCGCGGGAGCAGAAGGCGGTGCTGTCGAAGCTCTCGCCCGAGCAGGTGAAGGCCACCGAACTCGCCGGTGAACCGATCTCCGCGATCATGACCACCGCACCCGGAAACGGGGCGGCCATCGGCGGTCTGAAGGTCACCACCGAGAGCGCGTGGTTCGCCGCGCGGCCGTCGGGAACCGAGGACGTCTACAAGATCTACGCCGAATCCTTCAAGGGCCCCGAGCATCTTGCGCAGGTCCAGAAGGAGGCGCAGCAGGTGGTCGACGCCGCGCTCGGGAGCTGATCAGCCGCCCGCGGGGACACCGATCGCCAGGCCCACCAGGTAGGTGGCGCCGGCGGCGATCACGCCGAAGCAGAGCTGACGCAGCGCGCCCCGCGCGATGGGATGGCGGGTGACGTAGGCGGCGACACCGCCGGCGACGAGCAGTCCGACGGCACCCACCGACAACCCGAGGATCAGCGAGGAGAAACCGAGCAGGTAGGGGATCAGCGGCACGATGCCGCCGATCCCGAACATCACGAACGACGAGACCGCCGCCACCCACGGTGACGGCTTGTCCGACGGGGCGACGCCGAGTTCCTGGGTGATGTGGACGTCGACCGCGCCGTCGGGGTCCTGATGGATCTCGTGCGCCGCGGTGGTCGCCGTCTCCTCGCTCATGCCCATGTCGGTGAGCATCTCGACGAGTTCCCGGAGCTCGGCGCGCGGGTTCTTCTCGATCTCGCTGCGTTCGACCTCGACCTCGGCGTCGAGCTGCTCGTTCTGCGTCGACACCGAGGTGAACTCGCCGAGAGCCATCGAGAACGCACCGGCGATGAGGCCGGCTACACCGGTCAGCACGATGGTGTGCGCATCGGCGCCGGCACCTCCGACACCGGCGACGAGGCTGATGTTGGTGACCAGCCCGTCCATTGCACCGAACGTCGCAGCCCGGACCCGACCGCCCGAAACGTTCGGATGCTCGTGGTTGATGGGATCCATCTCCGCCTCGACCTCGCTGTTGGTCACCCGGGGAGCGTAACCACCTACCTGCCGAGTCGCTGGGCAAGCGCACCACGCCGGTGATGAGAGCGGCACGTATTCGCCGCTCTTTCGGTGCACCTACTCAGCCGTTTATCAGTGCGGCGCGGATATTGTCGTTCAGGTGAGCGATAAGCGTAAGTCGGGAGCCTCCGTGCCCCGCTCCACCACGTCGAAGTATCAGCCGAGCGCGCCGTCGAGCACGATGACCTACGTCCTCGGAGGAATCGCGGTCCTGGTGATCGCGGGTCTGGTCATCGGCGGCATCTGGTGGAGTGGACGTGACAAGGGAACCGCGGACCAGTCCGCGCTCGCCGCCAGTTCGACGATGATCGTCGGACCGGAGAACGCGCCGCTGATCGATCTCTTCGAAGATCCGCTGTGCCCGGTGTGCAAGCTCTTCGAGCAGCAGTCCGGTCCCGCGATCACCGCCGCGGTCACCGAGGGCAAGCTGCGGGTGCGCTATCACACGCTCAACTTCCTGAACTCGAGATCGGCGACCGGCGACTACAGCTCGCGGGCCGCCGGCGCGCTGACCTGCGTGGCGCAGGAGCAGAACACCGACCTGTTCCTCCGGTTCCACAGCGCGCTGTTCGGTGCCCAGCCGGCCGAGGACGGCACGGGCAACATCACCAGCGCCGAACTCGCGCGCCTCGCGACCACTCAGGGCGCGACCCCGGCGACCGCGAAGTGCATCACCGACAACGAGAAGGTGGCGCAGGCGGAGGCCAACGCCACGAAGTCGAGCGAAGAACTGAAGAAGGCCGCCGGTCAGGTGGGCACCCCGAGCGTCCTGCATGACGGCAAGCCCGTCGAAGGGCTGCTCGACGGCACCGGCTGGCTCGACGACATCCTGGCCAACAAGTAGCGATCCGGCAGGAACCGGGCCCGCCGAAGGGTCCGGTTCCTGCGGATTTGGTCGCCGTCGACGCAGTGGTGTAACTTTCACAGTGCCCTTGAACAGGGCGGAACAAAAAAATACGGGGCTATGGCGCAGCTGGTAGCGCACCACACTGGCAGTGTGGGGGTCAGGGGTTCGAGTCCCCTTAGCTCCACTCCACGACAGAACCCTTCCGACCGCGTCGGAAGGGTTCTGTCGTTGTCTTGTGGTCGGGCCGTGGAGGGCAGTCGGCGACGGGGTCCGAGTAGGCCGTCATTCGTCCCGCAGCCTCACAGTCATGCGGTGGCGAAGGGTAGACGGCCGTGATGTCTGATGAGTGGCCGTCGCACCACCGCTCCGGCGAGATGGGGGTGCCATCCTCACGCGTGGCGACGAGCTCGTCTTCGTCCCACCCGGTGTCCAACGCCAGCGCCTCAGCCATAGCTGAAACACGAATACCCCGTGAGGCTATGGGGTCTCGTCTGTTCAGCTCCCTGACTCGAAGTATGGCGTGATCTCTCGGACGAAACTCTTTGCGCCAGAAGCGGAGAGCGCTTCAAGGAACAGCTCGGTAGTAACTGGCGGGTGTCTGCGCTTGTCGGCAGTCTGGGCTACGCAGGCCACCGCCCGTGCAGGGTTGCGGTGGAGTAGGTCCAAGAGGAACCGGTCACAGCTGCGCGTGTGGAGCCCCAGTGGCTCCAGGAGGGACTTCGGGAAGTGTTTGATGTTGTCGCGTGGCCTCTCACGGCGGCTGCTACAACGTGGCGGTCATCAGGGTCGGGCATCCCCGCGATCGCAGCTTCTAGTGGCTCCCAGCCCTCCACGCAGGCGTCTTCGAAGGCATTATTCATGGCGTCGACCCGTGTTCGAGCCCGCTCCTCGGAGACACGGCCCTTCGTCGCCCGGTGGATACCGCGCACCGTCTCGTCCATGATCCGGTCGCTCCACAGCGGAAAGTACGCCCGTTGCTCGGCGAATGTGAGGAGTGGATCAACTCTGTTGATCGGCACCAGAACGCACGCGTCGAGCACCACGCGAAACCCCGCCATTACCCCTTTCTCTCCTCGGCGATCTCGTGGCGAGCGGTGCGTATGGCCTCGTGGTAGTCCTCGGCCGGCACGTCGTACAAGCCACTTTCTTCAGCGCCGGCCACAAGTGCTTGCAGCGCCCTGCGACGTTCCACGGTCCGCTGTGACTGATAGTCGAGCAGGTCGCCCAGCTCTACACGCCTGTGACGGCTGCCGTCGACGGTCTCGTACGGGATCTTCCCGCTCTCCAGCAGTTTGATAAGCGTGGGGCGGCTGATGCCTAGATAGTCCGCAGCCTCCTGCGTCGAGAGCTTCTGATCGACCGGAGCGACAACGACTGCACGGTGAGCGCGCATTGCTTCCACGATCTGTGTCAGCGTGCTGTAGACCTCTAGCGGGAGGGGGATTTGCTCCCCGTCGGGACCGAGGAGCGCAGCTGGCTCGTCGTGGTGGTCGAGGAACTTCGAAAGGTCCATGAGGGCGTCGAGGTTGGTGGCGTCTGTCGGAGGAAAGAATGTTCCTTTTCTGCGGGGTGCCGTGGGGGTGCTCATGTAGCCAGTTTGCCGACTAATCGAAATAAACGCAATTCCCTCTGGTGGGCTGTGGATTGTCCACGGCTACCCCGCGTCGCCACCGGGCCACGCCGGGTCAAGTCGGTCGTAGCCGAACGGGGCGGTGTTCGTCGTCGTTCCCCTTAGCTCCACAAGAAAACACCCTTTCCGATCCTACGGAAAGGGTGTTTTCATTTCGGACATCGTTGCTGCCCTGCCGGGCGGAGCGACAGCTCGCCAGTTCAGAACAGCTAGGTACGAACCAACTGGTTCCCGTCAACCCCGCCGAATGCCTCAGGCATCCGACGGTCGACCAGGTAGTGGTGCAGCACGATCTGGTAGATGCCCTTTAGTGCGGATGCGATGACGGCGCCCGCGGCGATGAACAGAACCCCGATGAGCGCCACGACGACGATCATCGCGCCGTCGAGTTTGGTGAGCGCCAACCAGATCAGGACCGCACCGGGCACGGCCGGCACAAGCGAGATCAGCCCGGTGCTCGCGACACCGATGATGTTGCGGCCCCAGACCGCCCGGAACGCTTCTTTGGCGCGCCGCACGGCACCGGGCACGGACTCGCCCTCGAGAACCATCATCGGCAAGACCTGGAAGGAGGTCACGTTCCAGGCCAGGTCGAATACGACGTTGAGTACCGGCAGGCGACGTTCGGCGACGTTCAGCAGGAACGACACGGTCGCGACAACCGCTGCCCACGGGGCCAGGCGCACTCCGGCCTGCGTCGCCCGAGCGATACCGCCGCCGACGCTCGGGTCGCCGCCGTCGAGTGTGGCGTCGGCCTGTGAGATGAGCGCGGCCTGCCAGAAGGTGAGTACGTACGCCCCTATGAAGTAGGAGGCCGCCACCACGATGACCAGCGCTGCGGTGGAGTCCTGCAGTCCCGGAATGCTGACGATCACAATGGCCAACGCGATGGCGAGGATGCCCAGGGTGCAACCGGACAGCACCGGAAACATCGCCAGTTCCTTGCGGGATCGCAAGATTCG
Source organism: Gordonia westfalica (assembly GCF_900105725.1). NCBI lineage: Bacteria > Bacillati > Actinomycetota > Actinomycetes > Mycobacteriales > Gordoniaceae > Gordonia > Gordonia westfalica. The sequence continues at coordinate 1,512,550 of NZ_FNLM01000034.1, read as the reverse complement.
CGCCGATGCCTTCAGGATCTCCCAGGAGGATGCCACGCCGTTCCTTTCGGTAGCCGATGGCCGGAGTTATGGCCTCGAGCACAGTAACAACCGTTTCGGTCAAATCGGGCATATCGGCTCACCGACGGGCGCGTTAGGTGATCAACGGTCATCGCTGCGGCGATTGATCTCCTTCACCACTCCGGACGGGTCCCACTGCAGTCGCCCGTTCTGGAAGTCCTGTGCGAGACCGCCGGTGCCGTTGTCGTATTCGTCGGAGATCGGCCAGCCCAACGGCCCGGTTTCGTAGCCTTCCGCCGCCCAGCGCGTGCCGATGACGCCGCGCACCGGGAACCCGTCGTGGCCGTAGCGGCGATACAGGGTGCCGCCTTCGAAGGCCTGGATGTCGCCGACGCCGGGCACCACGGTGTGGCGCAGGGTCGGGTAGCCGAGGAACCCGGATTCGTGGCCGTACCGCGCGTAGGTCTCCATCAGGTGTGCCGGAACGGCCGTCGCATCGCCGTTTCTGACGTAGGGGTGCCAGTAGACCGAGCCGTTCGCAAACCGGGCGTAGCGTCCGATGCCGTCCGCGGTGACCAGTTCACCGGGCGTGATCCGGTTCCCGATCCAGGCACGGGCGACTTCGGCCTCGGCGTCGATCTCGTTCTCCACCGGCGCCGGTGGGCCCGCGGCGATGAGGCGGGCGACCTCCGCGCGGAACGACGCCATGCCGAAGTTCGGGTCGATCTTGCCCTCCGACGACCACTCCTTGTGCCCGACACAATCCGAGGCGGGGCGGCCGATCCGGCGGAGGATCGCCGCACAGCCACGCCGGTAGGCATCCATCTGGACCGCCGGCCAGGCCTGACCGACCCCGTCGTTCACTCCCTCGATCCCGATGACATGCCAGTTGGCGTTGTCGGTCGGCCAGCCCGGATAGGAGCCGGCGCCGGCGTGCCAGGCAACCCCGGCAGCGATCACGCGATATGTGCCGTCGCGTTCGAGGACGAGTTGTGCGAGTGGTCCGGGTAGGCCGGGCCGCCCGTTCTGCACGATCCGCCAGTCGTTGGGGCCGCCGCCCGCGGTGTGATGGCACATCACCCCGCGCAGGTCGCGGAAGTCGCCGTGGCCGCGGCCGAGCCAACCGGCGTGTTCGATCACGGTGAGGCCCTCTGCGCGCAGCACGTCGGCCAGCCAGATCGGGTCGCCGGTCCATGTCACGGTGGTTGCCTCCTCTGCGTTCTGCTCCGAAAGTCCAGCCCTTCAATGAGTTTCGACGCCGTTTCGAGCCTACGCCTACGCCGTCGTCGGCCGGGGTCCGCCGCCTGCGGGTGCCGACATAAGGTGACTCTGTGGTCGATTCAGCTGTCATCCGCGTGAGTGCGGTGGTCCTGCGGGATACCGCCGGTGCTGTCCTGACCGTGCGCAAGCGCGGCACCTCCCGATTCATGTTTCCCGGAGGCAAGCCCGAACCCGGCGAGAGTGCGCTGCAGACGGCGATCAGGGAGTGCCGGGAGGAACTGCAGCTCGAGCTCGACCCCTCCCAGTTGCAGCCGCGCGGCGATTACCGGGCCGTCGCCGCCAACGAGGACGGATTCGACGTCGAGGCGGCCGTCTTCGTCTGCTCGACGCCGCTGGATCGGGATGCGGACACGTTGAGCCCCGCGGCCGAGATCGCCGAATTGCGTTGGCAACCGCTCGACGGTTCGGCGTTGCCGCCGGATCTCGCGCCGCTGACCGAATGTGTACTGCCCGAACTGATCTGAGGGCGCATACGCGAACGAAGAGTCGCCATTTCCTAAGTAGGAGCGCTATTCGCAACTGGCGCTTGTGGTTCGAGGTAGCGCTTCTCCTGGCACTCAGGGGCCGTCGACCCATAACTGGCCGCCGCACATGATCGCCTTGCCGGATGGGTCCTGTGCCACCTTGTCGACGGCTGGGTCGCAGGGTTCGCCGAGGTTGTGGACGGACCCGTCGTTGTCCGCGTGGCGAACCCATCTGAAGCCTCCATCCGCGCCCATGTAGTTGCACACGAGGCTCGTTCCGCCGGCCGCGGTGCCGAACGACCGCGCTTCTGATTCGTAGCAGAAGCCGCCCTCCGAGGGCGTCGATCCCGTCGGCGCCGGTTGTGTGTTCACCGGTGGTGGGGCCGGTGCAGGAGCCGGCGCCTGGGCCGGCGTACTCGTGACCGTCACGGTGACCGGAGCAGCGTCGGCGCTGTCGCCGCGGCCCCGGGTGAATGTGTAGGCGGCGAGTACGGCTAACACCGCCACGAGGAGCACCGCGATCCCGGCGAGAACCCAGGTGACCTGTCGGCTGCGGTCTGGTTGCATGGCGCAGACGTTAGTCGCCGGGCGCTCCCACCATCGAACGGACGACACCGGTGGGTCGCACGCGTCAGTGGAGGTCCGGCGTAGGCGGTTCCGGATCGTCGAACGGTCCGGCCAGGGGCAAGGACAACAATCCGGGTAGAGCGCGCTGTATGTCGTCCGGGGAAATGGTCGGTAGGCCTTCGTGTCCGTGGATGTAGCCGATTCCGGCGTACACCAGGACGCCGGACAACAGACGGGCCTGACCCGGGCTCATCTCGAATTCTCCCAAGATGCTCTCGACCGCCCCGAAGATCTCGGCGTCGATGTTGCGCACCGTGTCGGCGACGTTGTCGTTGCTGCGTGCCCGGTTCCGGATGGCGCGTTCGACCGTCAGGTGATCTTCGCCGATGAGCATCGTCGACAAAGCGATCAGGCGGGCATCGGGTGGCATCTCGGCGAGCTTGTCCAGGTCGGCGACGCGTCGACGGTTCATCTCCTGCCAGCGCACGGCCATCGCTTCCCACAAGGCGTCGAGGTCTCTGAAGTGCCAGTAGAAGCTGCCCTTGGTGACTGTCAGCGTCGTGCACAACCGGGCGATCGTGACCCCGTGCTCACCTTCGGAGGTGAGCAAGGTGAAAGCGGCGTCCACCCAGTCGGTGGCGCGCAGGCGTGGGCTCCGACGGGACTCGGTCATCTGCTGGGCGATCCTCTCCGGTCGGCGCGGATGATGCTCGTGATCGAGTACACCACGACGACCAGCGACGATCCGACATTCGAGGCGGCGCGCAGGGCGGTGTCGACAACGACCATACCGATGGTATGGTTCGTCGGTTTCAAGTCCGTCGGGGTAAGGGGATCGCGTGGGGCAGAGGATGAATCGTCGGCAATTTCTGTGGGGGACAACCGCCGCCACCGCGTCGGCCGCGATGGCGGGCCGTCTCGGCACCCCGTCGGCGGGCGCGGACCCGGTGCCGCCCCTGAAGTCGCCGCCCATCAAGCTGCCGACCATCTTCCATTCGCCGGAGATGGCCCCGTACGTCGACGACCTCCCGATCCCGAGCACCATCACCTCGTCGCCCACACAACCGATCGACATCGTCGCGCGGACCACGAGCAGTAGGTTCCACCGCGACCAGCCGAAGGTTCCGACGATGGCGTACAACGATGAGTCGTACCTGGGGCCGACCATCGAGGCGCACGTCGGCGAGCAGACGACCGTGCACTATCGCAGCGAACTCGGCAAGCACATCTTCGCGGCCGATCTGGACACCTCCTTGCACGGGGTGTCCGAACGCTATCGGGACACACCGGTCACCTCCATGCACCTGCACGGCGGCGTGACCCCACCGCAGTTCGACGGCAACCCGGAACGGCTGATGCTGCCGCACCATGGCACGTCGCTCTTCGAGTTCCCGAATCGTCAAGAGGCAGGCCATCTCTGGTATCACGATCACGCGATGGCCATCACGCGTGCCAACGTCTATGCGGGCCTGGCGGGGATGTACTTCCTGCGCGACGATCACGACACCGGCAGGCCGGACAATCCGCTCGGACTCCCGGCCGGTGAGTACGAGATCCCGCTGATCTTGCAGGAGAAGATCTTCCGCGACGACGGTCACCAGTCGCTACGCTCGACACCGGTTGTCCCGCAGGGCATGTGGGAGGGCGGGGCGGTCGGCGACCGCGGACTCGTCAACGGCAAGGTGTGGCCGAGGACGGCCGTCGATCGCGGGCTGTACAGGTTCCGTCTGATCAATGCGGCGTCGTTCTCGGTGTGGCGCCTGTTCTTCTCGAACCGCATGCGCTTCTGGGTGATCGGCAACGAGGGCGGACTGCTCAGCGCGCCGGTCGCGACCCGCTCGTTCGAGGCCGCGCCGGGCGAACGCTTTGACCTGCTGGTCGATTTCAGCTCACTGGCACCCGGCGAGACCGTCGATCTGTGCAACGACATGGTGCCGCCGTTCCAGGCTCTGATGCTCGGCGAGGTGGCCATGACGCGGTTCTGCCGGTTCATCGCCGGCGCCGCGCGCGGCGACCGACGAGGCGTCCCCACGACGCTGCGGGGCGGTAGGGGACGGCCCGCCCTGATCCCGCCGATCGCCGAACCGCAACGCGTCCGGCGGGTCAGCGTCTCCCAGCCCTACGAACTGCGTGTTCCCCCGGCCATCATGTCGTTGAACAACCTGCGCTACTCCGACCCCCAGATAGAGAAGCCGCGGGCGGGCACCACCGAACGCTGGGACATCATCAACATCACCCCGGACCCGCATCCGGTCCACCTGCATCTGGTCATGTTCCGCATCCTCGGACGACGGCCACTTCGCACCGTCGAGTATCAGGCGGCGAATCCGCAGCCGCCGATCGGCACCCGCTGGGCGCCGGACCCGAGCCGCTTCTATGCCGGTCCGATGCGCGGTCCGGCGGCGTGGGAGGCCGGCTGGAAAGACACCGTGCACGCGACCGGCGGGCACGTGACGTCGATCGTCGTTCGGTTCCCGACCGCCGACGAACTCGGCTTCGATCCGGACGCGGTCTTCTCCTCCGACCCGACGAAGTCGTGGACCCGGCCGTCAGGTGGCCACGGGGTGGCATCGCCGATGTCGCCGGGGCACCACCACGCCGGAGCCACACCGGTTCACGGCATGGTCACCAAGGATCTCCAGGGATATGTCTGGCACTGCCACATCCTCGACCACGAGGATCACGACATGATGCTGCGCTACCGCGTGGTGCCCTGACCGGGGACAGCCGCACGCAGGCGCGCCGTCGAACGTTCCGCGGAACGCTCGACGGCGCCTCCCGGTGACGTCATCCCCGGCGCTTGCGGCCCCACAGCAGGTAGATCGCCGGTGCGATGCCGGCGGTCGAACCGAACGACAGGCCGATCACCCAGGCGCGCTTGGGGCCGTTGATCTCCTCGGGACGCCGTCCGGCCAGATCCCGCAGGGCCCAGACCCTCGTGCCCGCGTCGACGGCGGCGACCGTCACGATGGTGGCTTTTGCGGTGGGGGATAGCTCTTTCCAGCTCTTCTTCTTACTCATGGTCGAAAGCCTAACGGTGGCCCCGACACGGATACCGATATGGCCGCCACGAGGACGTGATGTCACCTCACGTAGCGCAGGAAGACGTCGTCGCCGTGGGGGACGGCGTGTTTGAGCCGGAATCGACGCGGGGTGTCGAGCGGACTCAGGACAGCGGCGGCAGGGTCGGTGACCGGGTTGCCCTCGGCGGTCACCTGAGGAGCCATCGTCACGCAGAACTCGTCGACGAGGTCGGCTTCGGTGAGTTTGTCGAGCAGGCTCGGACCGCCCTCGCAATTGATGCGGTGTAGCCCCCGGGCGCGCAGTTCGTCGATCGCGGCGGGAAGGTCGATGGTCTCGTCGCCCACGGCGATCACCTCCGCCCGGTCGCCCACTGCGGAGGTGTCGGCACGCGCGGAGGTGATGACGATCGGACGTTGTCCGGGCGGTACGTCGAGCGACTTCTCGGGCAGCGAACAGGACAGCGAGACGATCGCCAGGCGTGGGATGTCCGAGGTTCCCGAGCCGCGGGTGCGTGACCGCAATTCGGTCAGCTCGGGGGAAAGGGCTGGGGGACCGTACTTTTCGACCCGCGCGGTGGCCGCGCCGACGAGCACGACGTCGGACAGCGCCCGAAGAGCGTGGAAGAGAGCACGGTCGGCCGGTGAGGACAACGGGCCGACCCGGCCCCGGAAGCTCACCGAACCGTCGATGCTCATCACCATGTTGGTGCGGAGTCCCTCAGGGAAATCGGCGTAGAGGTGTTCGGCGAAGGTCGGCGCATCGAAGTCCGGACCGTGCTCCCGGCCGGTCGTGTCGCTCATGCGTCGTGTCCCGGCTCGATGTGGAGGGTATCTGCGAACCCGGCCCACGAGTCGCGTGACGGGTCGTCGTCCGAGACCGCGCCGTCGACCGGTTCGACGATGTGCGCCGTGTGGTCCCCGACATCGATGCGCTCGAGTACCCGTGCGGCGAACCACCTCTCCGAATCCTCGAGGATCGGCAACCCGTACGGTCCCTCGGACCACCGACAGTGTTCGAACTTGTCGATCTCGTCGCCGGTCTGCCCGCCGAACAGTTCGGCGAGCTCCTTCTGATCGGCCGGTATCAGATGAACCGCGAGGTACTCGGCGGAGGTCGCGACGCCGTGCGTGTGGTTCGCCTGCGAGATCCCGATCAGGAAGCGTCGGGGATCGATGCTCGTCTGGGTGGCGAACCCGACGAGACATCCGGACCGTCGCCCTTCGGCGACGGCGGTGACCACGAACACCGGGTAATCGATGATCGCGACCATCTTGTCGAACGCGTCCGTGCCGGCCACACCCACCTCTTCCACTCGCGGGAGACATTGTCGTGCTAGGCGATACCCGGCCGGCGTCGTTCTCAATCCCCGGCGAGATGGGAGGCGATCCTGCGGAGCGTCGGAACTAGGCGGCGTCCTTGATCTGCTGACGCTGCGCGGTGAACATCTCGGCGAGGTTGCTGTTGACCTCCGAGCTGACCGACGGCGGGGAGTCGCTGAAGGTGCTGTGGCCCACGGAGAACGCGACACCGCGTTCCTCGCCGACCGCCAGGGTCCCGACCATGTGGATCTCGATGCCCTCGACGTCGAACTCGCCGACCATGCGGAAGGCCTTGTAGTCGCCGTCGATGGGCAGGGTCTGCTTGTCCAGCTTGAGCTTCACCGGGATGGTCTCGCCGTCCTCTTCGAGGTTCAGGGTGAACGTCGAGCACGCGTCGAGGATGTCCTCGAAGTCGTCGTAGCTACCGTTGGCCGGCTTGGTCACGTCCGCGTTGTACGAATCCAGGCCGAAGAAGACCTCGCTCGACTCCGGCGTCTCGGTGAGCTCGCGTTCGGTGTAGTCGGCATTCGTGTCCGGCGTGTTCACGAGCTTGTCGCACTTCTCGTTGTCGACGGTCGTGCCGTCGTCGCCGGACTGCTCGGTGTCCAGTGTGAACTCGCCGGTGATGTCCGGGAACGCGGACTCGGGCAGGACCAGTGCCTGAGCCGACGCGGTCGGCACCTTCGGCTCGTCGGAACTGCTGTCACCGCCACCGAGCGTGAACGCGAGGACGACCGCCACGACGACGATCAGCACGAGCAGGAGTCCACCGCCACCGATGAACCACCACTTCTTTCCGCCGCCGGACGACGCCGGGGGAGGAGGCGGCTGCTGTCCGTACGGCTGTTGGCCATAAGGCTGGGCGCCCTGGGGCTGCTGCCCGTACGGCTGTTGACCGTAGGGCTGCTGCTGATAGGGCTGCTGCGGATACGGCTGCTGACCGTAGGGCTGTTGCCCGTACGGCTGCTGGCCGGGGGCGGGCTGCTGGCCGTCCGGCGGGCCGAGCCGGGTGGGCTGATTGGGGTCGTAGGGACTACCCACGATTGGCTCCTTCTCTAAGCGGATCACGCGAGATCTGACCGTGCCGGTCATCGACTGGAGGGAGAGTACCGCGCACGAATACGCCCGAGAGGTCGTTGGAAATTGCCCTTCCGGCAGCATTCATTTGAATGTCTTCGCAGGTCAAGAGGGGTGGGTGTCGCCGGAATCATCGCGCCCACCGGTCATTTGCCGAACGTGCGGAATGTCGTTTTTCATGCGGTCGAATGAGCATTTCGGGAGCGTTCGGAGGGGCGTCGTCGCGTCCTCACCGCGCTGAAAGGACACGCCGACGTCAATTTCGGGCATGAGATTCGTAAACCGGCAGACACCGCGTGGGTGACTGCGTTCCACTCGGGACACGGTGGCGGGGACATGCCGGCTCGGCGCTGCCGTGCCTGTCGTCGACGAGCCGGGCAGAGGAGACGGTCTCATGACAGCAAGTACTCCACGCCGGTTGCTGGCCGAGTTGTTCGGCACGTTCTGGTTGGTCTTCGGCGGTTGCGGCAGCGCGATCTTCGCGGCCAAATACGTCGCGAGCGCCGGCGATGACAGAGACACCCTGATCCAGTTGGGCATCGGGTTGCTCGGCGTCGCGCTGGCGTTCGGTCTCACGGTCGTCACGATGGCGTACGCGGTCGGACATGTGTCGGGCGCCCACTTCAACCCGGCGATCACCCTCGGCGCGGTGGTCAGCGGTCGCCTGCCGGTCAAGGATCTGCCGGGCTACTGGGTCGCCCAGGTCGTCGGCGGCCTGCTCGCCGGCACCCTCCTGTACGTGATCGCCAGCGGGAAGCCCGGCTTCGAGGCGACGGGCAACATGGCGGCCAACGGCTACGGCGACCATTCGCCGAACAACTACACCCTGCTCGCGGTCCTCATCGCCGAGGTGGTCCTCACCGCGTTCTTCCTGCTCGTGGTGCTCGGCGCCACCGATGGTCGCGCGCCGGCGGGCTTCGGGCCGCTGGCCATCGGCCTGACGCTGACACTGATCCACCTGATCTCGATCCCGATCAGCAACACCTCGGTCAACCCGGCGCGTTCGACGGCGGTCGCGTTCTTCAACGGCAACGGCGCCCCCGGCCAGCTGTGGTTGTTCTGGCTCGCCCCGCTGCTGGGCGGGCTCATCGGCGGCATCCTGTATCCGCTGATGTTCGGCAACGGCAGGTTCGCGCTGGGCAAGGCGCCCGCCGACGAACCGGCCCCCGCGCCGACCCGGGGGCCGACCCGGGACTGACCGGGCACGGGCGGTCTCATCGGTGGTGCGACCATTGACCGATGACCGCAACTCTCGTCGCCAAGGACGTCGCAGGCGGGTACGCCCATCGCGTCCTGTTCGATCACCTCGACCTCACTGTCGCTCCCGGCGACGTGGTCGGGGTGGTCGGTGCGAACGGGGCAGGCAAGACGACACTGTTGCGCGTCCTCGCGGGCGACCTCGCACCGCTGGCGGGATCGGTGTCACGTGCGCCGGCCGACGCCTTCGTGGGCTGGTTGCCGCAGGAGCACGAGCGGATTCCGGGTGAGACGGTCCGCGAGTACGTCGGGCGTCGTACCGGGTGCACGGCCGCCACCCAGGCGATGGACGCCGCCGCGGCGGCTCTCGCGGACGAGTCCGCTCCGGCCGGTGCCGACGACCCCGCGGACGTCTACGCGGCGGCCCTCGACCATTGGCTGACCACCGGTGCCGCCGACCTCGACGAACGTCTGCCGGCGGTGCTGGCCGACCTCGGGCTCGCCACGGACGTCATCGATCCCGACAGCACCCCGATGACCGCCCTCTCCGGCGGGCAGGCGGCGCGCGTCGGCCTCGCGGCGCTGCTGTGTTCCCGGTTCGACATCGTGCTGCTCGACGAGCCGACCAACGATCTCGACCTCGACGGCATTGCGCGCCTGGAGGAGGTCGTGGCGGGCCTGCGGGGCGGCGTCGTGCTCGTGAGCCACGATCGAGAGTTCCTCGCGCGCAGTGTCACCCGTGTTCTCGAACTCGATCTGGCCCAGCACACCAACACGGTCTTCGGCGGCGGTTACGAGAGTTACCTCGAGGAGCGGGAGGTGGCGCGCCGGCACAAACGCGAGGAGTACGAGGAGTTCGCCGCCAAGAAGGCCGATCTGGTGGCCCGGGCCCGAACACAACGGGAATGGTCGAGTCAGGGTGTGCGCAACGCGATGCGCAAGGCCCCCGACAACGACAAGATCCGACGCCGCGCCGCAACCGAATCCAGTGAGAAGCAGGCGCAGAAGGTCCGGCAGATGGAGAGCCGGATCGCGCGCCTGGACGAGGTCGCCGAACCGCGCAAGGAGTGGGTCCTCGAGTTCACCATCGGTTCGGCACCCCGATCCAGCTCGGTCGTCTCGACTCTGAACAACGCCGTTGTGCGCCAAGGCGATTTCGTGATGGGCCCCGTCTCGGTCCAGGTGAACGCCGGCGAGCGCATCGGCATCACCGGACCCAACGGCGCGGGCAAGTCGACGCTGCTGCGGTTGCTCCTCGGGCACCTCGAACCCGATTCGGGCACCGCACAACTCGGTGCCAACGTCGCGATAGGTGAGATCGACCAGGCGCGTGGACTGTTCACCGGGACGACGCCGCTGGCCGACCGCTTCGCCGAACTCGTCCCCGATCACACCACGGCGGACGTCCGGACGCTTCTCGCCAAGTTCGGCCTCCGCGCCGACCACGTCGACCGCGCGGTCGGCGAACTCTCACCGGGGGAGCGCACGCGCGCCGGACTGGCGTTGCTGCAGGCCCGCGGTGTCAACGTCCTCGTGCTCGACGAGCCGACCAACCACCTGGATCTCCCCGCGATCGAACAGCTGGAATCGGCGCTCGACTCGTACGACGGTGCCCTGCTTCTGGTCACCCACGACCGTCGGATGCTCGCGAATGTGCGCGTCGACCGGCACTGGCACGTCGAGGGTGGTCACGTCACCGAGCAGTGACGCGTCGGACCTGGTTCTCGCCGAGATCGGCGTCTGACCGGCCGACTTCAACTCGGCAGCCAGACTTCGATCGAAGTCTGGCTGCCGGAACGACGTCCGCCTGTTGCGGGTGTGGTGCCGGGCCGGATGTCGGCGTGGGCATTGACATACAACCAATCGGTTGTATGTTGGAGGTGTGGCCGGAACCACTGGTGAATCGCCAGACGAGGAGGACAGGGCCGACGCCCTGTTCCACGCGCTGTCCGATCGCACCCGTCGCGACATCCTGAGACGTGTGCTCGCCGGTGAACATTCGGTCTCGGTACTCGCCGCGAAATACGACATGAGCTTCGCGGCAGTGCAGAAGCACGTCGCCGTACTGGAGAAGGCGGGCCTGCTGACCAAGCGTCGTCAGGGCCGCGAGCAACTGGCCAGTGGCGATGTCGCCGCGGTGCGATCGGTGGCGTCGATGCTCACCGAACTCGAACAGGTGTGGCGTGGCCGTATCGCGCGCATCGACGATCTGCTCACGCTCGAAACACCATCAACTGCAACACCATCGGAGGAATGACCCATGCCCGTCATCGATGTGACCCCGGACCTCGACGCCCGCACGATCACCATCAACGCCGAATTCGCCCCCCCGTCGAACGCGTCTGGCAGATCTACGCCGATCCGCGCCAACTCGAGAAGATCTGGGGTCCGCCGACCTATCCCGCGACCGTCGTCGAACACGAACTCAAGCCGGGCGGAAAGGTCACCTACTACATGACCGGCCCCGAAGGCGAGAAGTTCGGCGGCTATTGGAAAGTGGAGACGGTCGACGAGCCGCGCGGATTCACCTTCCTCGACGGATTCGCCGACGCGGACCTCAACCCGATCACCGACATGCCGGAGTCCCGCAACTCGTACACGTTCGTCGAGAAGGGCGACAAGACGGTCGCCACGTACATCAGCACGTACGACTCCGCCGAGGCGCTTCAGAAGGTGCTCGACATGGGCGTCATCGAAGGTGCTTCCGGCGCGATCAACCAGATCGACGAGTTCCTGGTCACAGGTTGGAGTTGAGCGCCGGGAAACCCGCGGGCAGTTCGGCGGCCGGTGCGTCGCTGAGCTGTCCGGCGTTCAGGTCGAGGCCGTGGGTGTACGCGGCCATCGAGATCGATCCGGCGGCATGCCCGTCGACGAGCAGGTCCAGCGGTGACTCCTGGGCGAGGCCCGCGATGTAGAGCATCGGCAGGTAGTGGTCGGGTGTCGGTACCGACTTGTCGAAGTCCGGATGATCGTCGAGGCTCAGGATGTCGGAGGGGTTGTCCTGCAGCACTTCACGAGCGGCGTCGTCGAACCGGTGGGCCCAGTCGTATCCACTGTCGGCCTTGTTGAAATCCACGGCCCGTAGATTGTGCACGATGTTGCCGCTGCCGATGATCAGCACGCCCTGGTCGCGCAGCGGAGCGAGTTTCCGGCCGAGTTCGTAGTGGTGCTCGTGGTCCTTGAATGCGTTGAGCGACAACTGCAGTACCGGGATCGACGCGTCCGGGAAAGTGTGAACCAGCACCGACCAGGTGCCGTGATCGATTCCCCAGCTGTCCAGGTCGTGGCCGCACCAGGTGGGTTTGACGACGTCGGAGACCATCTCGGCGACCTCCGGATCGCCCGGCGCCGGGTACTGCACGTCGAACAGATCCTGCGGGAACCCGTAGAAGTCGTGGATGGTGCGGGGACGCGGCATGGCGGTCACCGCCGTCGCGTTGGTGTACCAGTGCGCCGAGATCACCAGGATCGCCCGCGGCTTCGGCACCGCCCGGCCGAGAGCGCGCCACGCCTCGGTGTAGCGGTTGCGCTCCAGCGCGTTCATCGGGTTGCCGTGTCCGATGAACGCGGCCGGCATCGTCGGCTGGGAAGTGGTCATGCTGGCCGCCTCGGGGTGCGCTGGGTCGGGTCACCGACGACGCTACGCCGCGCGGGCCCTCGCGCGCCGGCGACCCGGCCGCGGTGTCGGTCGGGAGGCGCCGGCTCAGGAACGGGTGGGTTCGATGACCAGACGGGTGAGTCGTCATTGTTCGTCGAAATCGAACCGGTAGTCGAGGTCCACCAGTCCGCCGGGGAAATCGCCCTCGAGCCGAGCGGTCACCGAGGCCTCTCCGGCCGGCGCGCGAGATTCGACGACTTCCGGGCGAACATCGGACTGTCGTCGAGCATGCTGACCAGCAGGCTGAAAACCCTTGTGGAGGGCGGCATCCTGGTACGTCGTCAGTATCAGGAGCATCCCGTCCGCCACGAGTACGTGCTCACCGGGCTCGGCCGGTCGCTTCGTCCGGTGCTCGTCGTGATGGCGGCCTGGCGCAATGCCCAACTGGCGCCCGCGGAACGATCGATGATCCTCGTCGACGAACACACGCGTCGCGAGATCGAACCGGTTGTCGTCGATGCCGACACCGGTGAACGAGTCGACGGGCCCGGGTATGTGTACACGGCGGGACCCGCAGCGGGCCCGCAGATGAGGAAGCGCTACGAAGGCGCGGGCGGGCGAAGCAGTTGACCGCAGGTGGCTCGCGTCGGATATGTGCCATTCGAAGCGGTTGGGGGTGCACGACGGCGGCCGGTGCCAGGTGCTGGGGTCATGGCAAAGCGCTGGTCGGCAGTGGTCGCACTACTGATGGTCGCCGTGCTCGCGGCCTGCGGGACGTCCGGATCGTCCTCTGACTCCTCGACTTCGAAAGCCTCCTCGGACCCGCAGAAAGCCGCGGCGATCGAGAAGATCGTCGAGGATCTGATGGCGTCCAAGTACCTCAAGTCCGTGATCGTCCGGGTGACCGAGGACGGCGACGAGGTCATCACCAAGGCGTTCGGCGAATCCCAGACCGGAATCCCGGCCACCGCCGACATGAGCTTCCGCAACGGCTCCGTCGCAATCGCCTACGTCGCCGCGGTTCTCCTGCAACTCGTCGACGAGGGGACGGTGGCCCTCGACGACATGATCGGCAAGTGGGTTCCGGAGATCCCGCACTCCGGCGAGGTCACGCTCGGCCAGCTGGCGACGATGACCTCCGGCTATCAGGACTACGTGCTCGGCAACGACGCCTTCGAGACGGTGGAGCTCACCGACCCCTTCAAGGCGTGGACCACCGACGAGATGCTGTCCTACGCGGTGGACAAGCCCCTGCTGTACAAGCCAGGGACCAACTGGAACTACGCCCACACCAACTACGTCATCCTCGGGCTGGCGCTGGAGAAGATCACCGGCAAACCCGTCGAAGAACTATTGCGCGAACGGATCTCGGAGCCGCTTGGTCTGAGGAACACCGTCTCGAACCTGACCGCGACCATCCCCGAGCCGGCCCTGCACGCATACTCCCCCGAACGCCGCGGAATCCTGAATCTGCCGCCGGCCACACCGTTCTACGAGGAGACCACCGGCTGGAACCCGTCGTGGAGCATCACCCACGGCGCCATCCAGACCTCGAACATCTACGACGTCGAGGCCACCGGACGCAAGCTCTTCGCCGGCGAGACGCTGTCGAAGGAGTCCTACGAGACGATGACGTCGACCCGGCTCCGCGGGGTCGCCCGGCCGTTGCCCGGATGTACGACCTGTGTGGAGATGAGCGAGCGCTACACCTACGGGATGGGTGTGGTCCTCACCGGCGACTGGATCGTCCAGAACCCGCTGTTCAACGGCTATGCGGCGGTGGTCGGCTATCTACCCGGGGAGAAGGTCTCCATCGCGGTCGCGGTGACCTACAAGGCGGAGGCGTTCGGCCCCGCCGGTGCCTACGACAACAGCGGCAATCCGATCTTCGCCCGGATCGGCGCGCTGATGGCGCCCGATCACGCGCCGCCGATCCCGCGGGATTAGGGTGCGATCGGCGCTGTGCCTAGGGTGGGTACATGGTCGACCGCCACTCCGACGACGATCTCCGGGTCGGGAACCCTGAGCGCGAGCGCGCGATCACATTGCTCAACGACTCCTTCTCGTCGGGATATCTGGAGATAGCGGAGTTCGAGGATCGATCGGGACTGGTGTACGCCGCCAAGACCCGGCGCGAGCTCCGCAAGGTTCTCGAGGACCTGCCCAGCGCCACGATGCTGTTCCCCGCGCCGGCGGTCGCAGCGTCCGCGGGGCCTGCGTATGAACCGCTGCACCTCGACGCCGACTGGAGTGAGGTCCGGCGCAAGGGCGTGTGGGAGGTTCCGCCCTCGATCGTCGCGACCGCGTCCGTCGGCACCGTCGATCTGGATTTCACCGCGGCGCGATTCACCGGACCGTCGACATCGGTGCAGTTGCAGGTGTCGGTGTCGACGGTGAAAGTCAGGGTCGGGCCCGACCACGAGGTGCGATACACCGATCTCCACCTGTCCGGATGGTCGAAGGTCAAGGACAAGGCCGGTGCACCCACGCGACCCGGGGGAGCGGTCATCGAGTTGATCGGGTCGGCGTCGGGCATGAGTTCGGTGAACATCCGCCGTACCTGACCTGAAACGCGATTGCGGAGTTGCGCTCAGACTGAACTCAAGGGTGTCGCCGACCCCGCCTCGGTTCGTAGCGTCGGGCCCGTGGCCGACCAGACCCTGAGCATCAGCGCGTCCGGAGTACGTGTATCCGGCGAATCCGACTCCGCGAATTCGTCATCCGCGCAAGCGAAGACGAAGAGTCGGCGTCTGCACACCGTGATCCGGGCGTTGTCGCCCGTCGCCGTCCTCATCATCTGGCAGGTCGGCAGTGCACTCGGGATCATCCCGCAGGACCGGCTTCCCGCGCCATCGCTGATCGCCGAGGCCGGGTGGGAGGTGCTGTCCAACGGTCACCTCCTCGACGCCATCGCGGCATCCGCGCAGCGCGTGGCGATCGGACTCACCATCGGTGTTCTCATCGGCGTCGGGCTCGGCCTGCTCGTCGGGCTGAGCAAGTACGCGGACTCGATCGTCGACCCCAACATGCAGGCAATCCGAGCACTTCCGCTGTTCGGACTGATCCCGCTCTTCATCCTCTGGTTCGGCATCGGGGAGATGCCCAAGGTGTTGCTCGTCGCCCTCGGCGCGCTGTTCCCGCTGTACCTCAACACCTCGGCCGCCATCCGGCAGATCGACCCCAAGCTCGTCGAAACCGCACGGGTGCTGGGATTCTCGAGACTGACCACCATCCGCGACCTCATCGTCCCCGGCGCGATGCCGCAGATCCTGGTGGGTCTCCGCCAGGCCCTCGCGATCGCCTGGCTCAGCCTGATCGTCGCCGAACAGATCGCCGCGACCTCCGGCCTGGGATACCTGATCAACAATGCCCGGGACTTCCTCCGCACGGACATCATCTTCTTCGGCCTGATCGTCTACGCCGCACTGGGTTTGATCACCGACGCCATCGTGCGCGCCCTCGAGCGCTACACCACCCGGTACCAGAACCGTTGACGTACAACACACCAGACCATCCGAGACCATCCCGACCAGGAGAGCCTCAGTCATGACCGCCATCGCCACCCGCGACCTCGAGGTCACCGCCTCCTCCGCCCCGGGGGAGACGGCCACCTACGCCGCCGAGGTCGACAACGCGAGCCTCAGTTACGGCGACAACCCCGTCCTGCGCGACGTGACCCTCCGCGTCGGCGCGCACGAGATCGTCGCGCTCATCGGGCGCAGCGGCAGCGGCAAGTCCACGTTGCTGCGTCTGCTCGCCGGTCTCTCCCAGACCGAAACCGGCACCGTGCGCACCGCCGGTTACCCCGCGGTCTCGTTCCAGGAACCACGCCTCTTCCCGTGGCGCACCGTGCTGCAGAACGTCGGTTTCGGTCTGGTCCGGGAGAAGGTCGGCAAGTCCGAGGCCAAGGAGCGCGCCCGCACAACCCTCGACGAGGTCGGTCTGACCGACAAGACCGGCGCCTGGCCGGCGCAGCTGTCGGGTGGTCAGGCGCAACGTGTTTCGCTCGCCCGCGCCCTGGTCGCACGGCCGCAACTCCTGCTGCTCGACGAACCGTTCGGCGCGCTCGACGCACTGACCCGCCGCACCATGCACGAGCTCCTGATCTCGCTCTGGCGCGACAACCGGTTCGGCGCACTGCTCGTCACCCATGACGTCGACGAGGCACTCCGACTCGCCGATCGTGTCGTCGTGCTGGCCGACGGCCGCATCGTCGAGGACATCGCCGTCCCCAACCCGCGCGGCGCCGCCGGCCGGGGCGACGGCTCCGACGACATCGTCGATCCCGAGATCCCGCGGCTGCGTGCCGAACTCCTCACCGCGCTCGGCGTCGCCGAGCCCGCGCACTGACCGTTCACCCACCTGTACTCCGACACCGAAAGCACCTCGCCATGACGAACTCCGACGTTCCCGCACGCCCGTCTCGTCCCAGACCCTCCGGCCGACGCGTCCTCGCCGCCGTGCTCGTCACCGCCGCACTGACAGTGGGCCTGGCCGGCTGCGTCCAGCGGGACGATGCCACCGACTCGATCGCCGACGAGACCGTCGACGTCTCCTCGCTGCAAGACCTCACGCTCCACGTCGGTGATCAGAAGGGCGGCACCGCAGCGCTTCTGCGTGCTTCCGGTGAACTCGAGAAGCTGCCGTTCACGGTCGATTTCTCCACCTTCACGTCGGGACCGCCGCAGATCGAGGCGGCCACCGCGGGCAAGATCGACTTCGCCGTCACCGGCAACACCCCGCCCATCTTCGGCGCCGCGTCGAACGCGAAGGTCAAGGTCGTGGCCGCCTTCTCGAACAATGCGTCCGGCGACGCCATCCTGATCCCGGGGAACTCGACTCTCACCTCGGTCGCCGATCTCGCCGGAAAGAAGGTCGCCGTCGCCAAGGGCAGCTCCGCACACGGACACCTGCTGCTGCAGCTCAACAAGGCCAACCTGACCCTCGGCCCCGGCAAGGACGTCGAGCCGGTGTTCCTGCAGCCCGCAGACGCGCTGTCCGCGTTCACCTCCGGCAACGTCGACGCCTGGGCCATCTGGGACCCGTACACCGCGATCGTGCAGTTGGAGAACAATCCGAAGACCCTGGTCACCGCCGAAGGCGTCTCCAACGGTTACGGATTCGGCATCGCCGGCGACCAGGCGCTCGCCGACCCGCGACGCAACACCGCGGTACGCGAACTGGTGGCCGGTATCGCGCGCGCCGGCAACTGGGCCAAGGCCAATCCCGATGTGTGGGCGGAGAAGTACTCGGCCGAGATCGGCATCGACCCGCGTGCCGGCAAGGTCGCCCAGGGGCGCAGCCTCCGACCGGCGGTCCCGCTGGACGGCAGCGTCGTCGAATCCCTGCAAAAGCTCGCCGACGCCTTCGCCGAGTCGGGACAGCTGCAGGGTGAGGTCGACTTCGCCGCCTTCGTCGACAACCGCTACGACGGGGCGCTGACGGAGTACTTCGCGGAACCCGCATCCTGACCGAACGTCTCGAACCATCCGGCACGACCCACCCGTCTGGAAGGGAAGTCTGATCGATGAGCCGTTTCCACTGGTTCCTGCCCACCGCCGGTGACAGCCGCGGGATCGTCGGGGCATCGCATGCCTCGGCCACCAAGCGGCACCCGCCGGGCTACCGCGCGCCGGAGTTGCCGTACCTGATCGACGTCGCTCGCGCCGCGGACCGACTCGGCTATGAGAGCGTGCTGACCCCGACCGGAACCTGGTGTGAGGACGCCTGGCTCACCACCGC
This sequence comes from Gordonia westfalica, assembly GCF_900105725.1. Lineage (NCBI taxonomy): Bacteria > Bacillati > Actinomycetota > Actinomycetes > Mycobacteriales > Gordoniaceae > Gordonia > Gordonia westfalica. The sequence continues at coordinate 1,494,281 of NZ_FNLM01000034.1, read as the reverse complement.
GGCGGCGATCACCCACACCGAGAAGCTGTCGTTCCTGGTCGCCTTCCGGCCGGGACTCATCTCGCCGACCCTGGCGGCACAACAGACCGCGACCCTGCAGCGGTTCTCCGGCGGCCGGGTCGCGGTGAACATCGTGACCGGCGGCGACGAGGTGGAGCAGCGCCGATTCGGCGACTGGGTCGACCACGACCGCCGGTACTCGCGCACCGACGAGTTCCTGGAGATCGTCGAGCGGCTGTGGACCGGCGAGACGGTCGATTTCGACGGCGAGTTCTACAAGATCGCCGGTGCCTTCCTGCCGGACCCGCCCGAGTCGAAGCCGCAGGTGTTCTTCGGCGGATCGTCGGATCCGGCGCTGACCGTCGCGGCCGCGCGCGCCGAGGTGTACCTGACGTGGGGCGAACCGCCCGCGGTGGCGGGGGAGAAGATCGCCGAGGTCGCACGACGCGCCGCCGCAGTGGGCCGGACGCTGGAATACGGTGTGCGCCTGCACGTCATCGCGCGGGAGACCTCCGAGGAAGCGTGGCGGGTCGCCGACGCGCTGCTGCAGGGGATCACCGACGAGGAGGTCGCGACCGCGTTCGCGCTGCACTCGGTTTCGGATTCGACGGGTCAGCGCCGGATGGCCGAACTCCACGGCGGTCGACGCGACGCCCTCGAGATCCATCCGGGACTCTGGGCCGGCGTCGGGCTGATCCGCGGAGGTGCGGGCACCGCCCTCGTCGGCAGCTACGACGAAGTCGCCTCGCTGATCGGCGAATACGAGGCGCAGGGATTCGAGCACTTCATCCTCTCGGGCTACCCGCACATCGAGGAGGCCCACTGGTTCGCCGAGGGCGTCCTCCCCGTGATCCGGGAGAGGGTCGACGCCCTGGCGTGAGCCGTGACACGGTGGCAGCGACGTGACACTGGTGGCGTCGTGCCAGGATGTTCTGCATGATTCTCGCCGAGTCCGCGTCCCCCGACACCTCGGTGATCGTGTCGCTGTTCTGGATCGTCCTCATCGCGGCGGTGTCGCCACTGCTGTCGAAGCTGTCCCGCGGCTACGTGCCCGACGCCGTGCTGTTGCTGGGCTTCGGGATCATCATCGGTCCGCACGCGCTCGGCTGGGCGGACCGCACCGGCATCGACATGCTCAGCCAACTGGGCCTGGGCATGCTGTTCCTGCTGGCGGGCTACGAACTCGACCCGAAGCTGTTGAGCGGCAGACCCGGTCGTGTCGCGCAGGCGTCCTGGCTGGTGAGCCTCCTCATCGCCTGGGGGTCGGTGGCTCTGGTGGCCACCACCCTCGCGCTGGGGCTGGGCGAAGCCGGGTTCACCGCCCACATCGCCATCGCGATCACCCTCACCTCGACCGCGCTCGGCACCCTGCTGCCCATCCTCAAACAGGCCGGCCTCGACAACACCCGCCTGGGTCGTGCCGTGATGGCGCACGGCGCGGTCGGCGAACTCGGACCGGTTCTCGCGATGTCGCTACTGCTCACCAGCCGGAGTTTCGGTGGTGCGGTGATCGTGCTGGTGCTCTTCGTACTGGCCGCCCTGCTGATCGCGGCTGCCCCCAACGCATCCTCGCGCGCATCCCGGGTCTCGGGACGGCGATCAGCCAGATGGCCGGTGGAACCGTGCAGCTGCCGGTGCGCGTCGTCGTCCTGCTGCTCGTCTCCCTCATGACGGTGGCCGCGGTCTTCGACCTCGACGTCGTGCTGGGGGCGTTCGCGGCGGGATTGATCCTCCGGCGACTCATCGGACCGGAGCATCCCCATGTCGGTAAGTCGCTGGAGGTCATCGGGTTCGGAGTGCTCATCCCGATCTTCTTCGTCACCTCCGGGATGAACATCGACGTGTCCGCGGTCGCGTCCGAGCCCGGCACCTGGGTGGTTCTGGTGCTGGCCATCGCCATAGCCCGCGGCGTCCCGGTCTGGTTCAGCGCACGCTATCTCGACGACGGTCACTTCCTGCGCCACCGGCGCGAACGGGGTCAGTTGGCGTTGTTCGCCGCGACCGGCCTGCCGATCATCGTGGCGGTCACCGAGGTCGCGGTGTCGTCGGAGCTGATCTCGGCTGCGCTCGCCTCCACGCTGGTGGCTGCCGGCGCGACGACGGTCCTGCTGTTCCCGCTGGCCGGTCGGCTCATCGGGAAATCCACTCCAGCAACCGATCCGACGACCACGTCGTGACGATCCGGTCCGGGTCGATGTCGTGCTCCACCGCTCGACGCGCACCCAGGACCTTGAACTCGAGCTGGCCGGGCGCGTGCGCGTCGGAGTCGATCGCGAACAGACATCCCGCGTCGAGCGCGATCTCGATCAGCTCGTCGGGCGGGTCCACGCGCTCCGGACGCGAATTGATCTCCACGATCGTGTCATTCGCCGCGCATGCGTCGAAGACGGCGCGGGCGTCGAAGGTCGACGGGGCCGGTGGCCGCGTCCGCTGAGCACCCGCCGGCCGGTGCAGTGACCGAGCACATGGACCCGAGGGTCGGAGACCGCGTTGACGAGCCGCGCCGTCATAGCGTCGTGGTCCATCCGTAAGTGTGAGTGGACGGAGGCGGTCACGATGTCGAGGCGGTCGATCATCTCGTCGGACTGGTCGAGCGCGCCGTCGTCGAGAATGTCGATCTCGATACCCCTGAGGAGATGGAAACTGTTGTCCTGCGCGCTGTTCCACTCGTCGATCACCTCGATCTGGGCGGCCAGCCGGTCGGCGCTCAATCCGTTGGCGACGGTCAGGCGCGGCGAGTGGTCGGTGATCGCCAGCCACTCATGCCCCATGGCCTGTGCGGCAGAAGCCATCTCGTCGATGGGCGCTCCGCCGTCGCTCCACTCGGTGTGTGCGTGGAGATCGCCGACGACGGCGGTGACCAGATCGTCGGCGCCCTCCGGCGGGTACGGCGGGTCCTCGTCCTGGAGCCGGGCGAGGTACTCCGGGACCCGGCCGTCGACGGCCTGCCCGATGACGGCGGCCGTGGTCTTCCCGATGCCCTTCACCGTGGTGAGCGACCGGCTCGTCCGCAGGTCGTCCGGTGAGAGCCGGGCCGCGGCCTGGGCGGCGCGCCGGAACGCCTCCACCCGGTAGGTGCTCTCCCGTCGTTGCTCGAGGAGCCAGGAGATCCGGGTCAGCGCCTCCACCGGGTCGACCGGGGAGGTGAGCGGTTCGAGCGGTTTCATCCGGCGCCCCGGTCACAGACGCCTACCGCCCGGCGCACGATGTGCAGCCGGGCGGTAGGCCGGGACGGGCGAGGAGTTCCTCACGCGGGACCGGTCAGTGAGCGGCCTCGAAGGCCTCGATGATGCTCTGCGGGATGCGGCCGCGGTCGCTGAGTTCGTAGCCCTCGCGGATGGCCCATTCGCGGATCGCCTTGGTGGTCTCCTTGTTGCGCCCGCCGCCGGCAGCAGCGGTGGTGGCCGTCGCGCGCTTGGCGACCCGGCCGGTCTGGCGCGAGATGTCGAGGTACTTCGAGAGCGAATCACGGAATTGCTGAGCGTGCTTCGACGAAGTGTCGAACTCGTAATTCTTGCCGTCGAGTGACCATCGAACAGTTTCGTACTGATCCAAAACCTTGCCGTCGAGATCGTCGATGACCTGAACGATTTCCTTCTTCGCCATGAAACGCTTTCCCCTCGATTTGTGTCATGCGACCAACCCGGCCGTGGATGGTCTGTTAAACCTTATCCGTACCGTTTTGATCTATTCTTCGGTGCACAGCTTAGACCCAAACTATGAGTAGCCGCTGAGAACCCCCGCCTAGACCATAAAGTATCGAAATGATTCAGGGAAGTCGGGACACGAGAATTCTTAGGGAGTTGGCACTGTACTGCTGTTCGACGACCGCGTTCGGGGTGCATCGGCGGGAGGTGACGTCCGTGATGTCCGAGTTGAAGACGTGATGGTCGTCGCACTTCGTGCTGATTCGTCCGTTTCTTCAGGCGTGAGTGCCACGAGGGCTTCAGGTGCACGATCAGCGGCATAGATCGTTCGGTAACCGCTGTCGGTCACCGAGAATCCCGATTTCGAACGGGATTCGAGACAGAACAAGCCGACAGTCTCGACAAGGCACGAGAATCGCGAAATGGAAATCGTGTACCCGAAGTCGACTATTGAAGACCGATAGAGAACGGGATAGCGATTGGCGCAGGCGCCGTGCTGCGGACCATCAGAACTGAGGATCGCGTAATCGGCCGCCCAGTCGCAGGAGGACGATGCCTCCGCCGGACGGCTGCGTCGAGTCGAGGGCCCCGGGTTGCCCCCGTCGTTGATACGGCAGGCCAGCGTCGACGACCCGTTGGTCCCCGTCGAGCAATTGACTGATCGATCGGGCGTCGAGAAATGGAAGCCGGACGAGTCCTGGATGGGTGAATCCGGAGTCACCGAACCCTGGTGGAATCGAGAATTGTCGACCCGGGGGGCCAATGCCACTACTCGGCCAATTGTCCAATCGGGAAGATTCTGTGCCCTGTCCTCACCCGTGGTGGATGTGGTGGACGCCGACTCGACCTCGGTGAGGGTGGACAGTTCGTCGGTCGGTGGAATGACGATTCGTGAAGGCGCGGTGTCGGTGGGTAACGAACACCCCGCGACGGTCACGATTGTCGCGGTTGCCACGATTGCGAACGAAGCGCAGATCACACGGCCGAAATGGGCCGACCGCCGGCGGGGGACGGGTACGGGCCGCCGTGGTCGATTTCCGTACCCTTGCATTGTGTCGACCCCCAAGATCGTTCTGTTCTACGTCTTCGTCCCGCTGCCCGATCCGGAAGCCATTCGGTTGTGGCAGCTGTCGGTGTGCGAGTCGCTCGGGTTGCGGGGCAGGATCATCGTGTCACGACACGGAATCAACAGCACCGTCGGTGGCGACATCGCCGCGGTCAAACGCTACGTCAGGGCAACCCGTTCATATGCCGGGTTCGCCGACGCGGACATCAAATGGTCCGACGGCACCGGCGACGATTTCCCGCGCCTGAACGTGAAGGTGCGGCCGGAGATCGTGACCTTCGGTGTTCCCGACGAGATCGTCGTCGACGAGAACGGCGTGGTCGGCGGGGGTACCCGGCTGTCGCCGGAGGAGATTCACCAGCTGGTCGACGAGCGCGGTGACGAGGTCGTCTTCTTCGACGGCCGGAACGAGATAGAGGCGCAGGTCGGCCGGTTCGACGGGGCGGTCGTCACCAAGGCGCAGACCACTCGCGACTTCATCCCGCTGATCGAGAGCGGGGCCTATGACCACCTCAAAGATCGTCCGGTGGTCACCTACTGCACCGGGGGCGTCCGCTGCGAGGTCCTGAGCACGGTGATGCGCAACAGAGGATTCAACGAGGTCTATCAACTCGACGGCGGCATCGTGCGATATGGCGAGCGCTACCGCGACAAAGGTCTCTGGCGGGGTTCGCTCTACGTCTTCGACAGTCGGATGAGCACGGAGTTCTCCGATCATGCCGAGGTGCTCGGGGAATGCGTCGAATGCGGGGGATCGACCAACAACGTCGCAAACCATCCCGACCGCGAGGGCCGGGACCTCGCCGTAATCTGCCCGGCATGCCTGGCCTGAACGCGTCCCGATCGGCTCGGCCGCCGGTTCCGGTGATCGTCGTCGCCGGGTTCCTCGGGTCGGGCAAGACCACGCTGCTCAATCATCTGCTCCGCAGCGCGGGAGCCGGCGGGACGAGACTGGGTGTACTGGTCAACGACTTCGGATCGGTCAACATCGACGCGCTGCTGGTCTCCGCCCAGGCCGACGGTGCGGTGAGCCTGAGCAACGGGTGCATGTGCTGCACGGTCGACGCCGACGGTCTCGCCGACGCGTTGACCTCCCTGGTCCGGCCGAGCGCGCGGATCGACGCGATCGTCATCGAGGCCAGCGGCATCGCCGAACCGAAGTCGCTCATCCGGATGGTCACGGCCGTACCGGACCCCCGCCTCCGCTACGGCGGTCTGGTCTACGTCGTCGACGCCGCGCACATCGGCGCGCTCCGTGAGGAACACCCAGAGGTCGACGCGCACATCGCGATTGCCGATCTCATCCTGGTCAACAAGGCCGACCTGATCTCCGACGAGGAGCTGCGGATCGTCGAAGGGGTTGTCGCGCAGCTGAATCCGACCGCCGCGGCGATGGTGACGCAGGACGCCCGGATCGACCCCGCGCTCCTGTTCGACATCGACGAGTCCGCCGCCGCCGACGAACCTCGAAGTGGCCAGCTCACCCTCGACGAACTGCTTCTCGAAGATCGCGACCACTCCGATCACGAACACCTGCACGCCGGATACGAGGCCGTCACCTTCTCCAGTGACGAACCGCTCGACCCGCGTCGACTCGCACGGTTCCTCGAACGCCCACCGAGCGGCTGTTTCCGGATCAAGGGCATCGTGCACTTCGATCTGCCGCGGTATCGCCAGAAGTTCGTCGTCCACGGTGTCGGCGGTTTCGTCCGGGTGCACCGCGAGTCGTGGGAGGCGCAGGCCCCGTCGACCGAACTCGTCGCGATCGGTCGCGGCCTCGACCCGGACGCCGTGACCGCCGAACTCCGGGCCGCTATCGCGCGTCCGGAGGATGCGGCGGACGAACACGGCATCCTCAGCGTCCTACGTCACGTGCCTGCCTGAGGCGGGCTCGCCGCGACACCTGTGTCGTGGATCACGCGACACGCCGGGCCGGATGTCACATCTGGCTAACGAAATCGTGAACGCCCAGGTCGCGCATTTCGCAAACTCCGCCCACCCTGTTTCACTGTTAAGTCTGTGACCAGTGTGACCAATGGTGCCAAACGGGAGGAGTGAGGTGAATGACCAGAGCTGAGATGCGCGGTCGTCGCCTCGAAACGCCGATGTTCCAGAAGATGATGAAGAAGCGCACGATGACGACCGCTCTCGCCGTGGCCGCGGTGGCGTCGACCGTGATGGCGTCGAACCTGGTGGTGGCGCCGGCCCAGGCCGCGCCGGCCCGCGGGACCGCGTTGGCGGGAAAGACGGTCTTCCTGGACCCGGGACACCAGGCGAGCGCGGCCGGCCGCAACCTCGCCGCGCAGGTGCCCGACGGACGCGGCGGCAAGAAGAACTGCCAGACCACCGGCGCGACCGGGGTGAACGGTGCCAAGGAGCACACCGTGAACTGGCAGATCACCCAGCTGGTGAAGGCCGGCCTGGAGAGCCAGGGCGCCCGCGTCGTGCTCAGCCGGCCCGACGACACGGGCTGGGGCGGCTGCGTGGACGAACGCGCCGCCGCGGCGAGCCGGTCCGGCGCAGCGGTGGCGGTGAGCCTCCATGCCGATTCGACGAGTCGCGGGGCGGACGGCGCCAAGAAGGGCTTCCACATGATCGTGCCGTCGTTGCCGATCCCGGACGCCACGGTGAACCGCGTGCAGTCGGGTGAGGGCCGCAAGGCGTCGTCGATCATGCGCGACTCCTTCCTCGCGGCCGGCTTCCCGTCGGCCAACTACGCGGGCGTGAACAACGGCATCCAGACGCGTCCGGACATCGCGGCGGTCAACCTGACCAAGGTGCCCGCCGTCTTCATCGAGATGGGCAACCTCTCCAATCCCGCCGAGGCAGCCGCGCTGGCCGGACGCGACGGGCAGCTGAAGTACGCGATGGCCATCACCGACGGCATCCTGAAGTACGTCAACGGCAATGCGGCGACGGGCGCCGCACCCGCGCCTTCGGTGCCGCTGGCCGACGACGCGAGCGGTCTGTCCGTGGTGATCCCGTTCGTCCAGCAGCTCCTCGCCACCGAGGAACCCGAGGCCGTCGTGCAGTTGCTGGCCACCCAGGGTCAGGACGTGTCGGCGCAGGTCCTCAAGGCGATGCTGACGATCCTGTACGGACTGTTCGACGGGAAGCTGCCGATCGGCTGAGCATGCCCGCCTCCGGCGGCTAACCTCGGCCCCATGGGCATTCGAGATCTCCTGGTGATGGACACACCCGTGCCGTCGCTGCACGGACGCAAGGTGCTGATCACCGGCGCGGCGAGCGGGATCGGGCGGGCGACCGCCGAGGCGGCCGCCGCCCAGGGGGCCGAACTCGTGCTCACCGACCTACATGCCGATCAGCTCGACGAGGTCGTCGCCGGGATCCTCCGGGCCGACGGCACGGTGCTGTACCACGTTGCCGGCGACGTCTCCGACTACGACTGGGTGGCCGGCTTCGCGCGGCAGGTCGACGCCGAGGTCGGCGTGATGGACGTCGTGATGAACGTCGCCGGGATCTCAGCGTGGGGCACGGTGGAGAACCTCGAGCACAAGCATTGGCGGTCACTGGTCGACGTCAACCTGATGGGCCCGATCCATATCATCGAATGCTTTGTGCCGCAGATGGTCCGCCGGGGGAGTGGCGGACACATCGTGAACGTGTCCTCGGCCGCGGGGCTGCTCGCCCTGCCCTGGCACGCCGCGTACAGCGCCAGCAAGTTCGGGATCCGCGGCGTCTCGGAGGTCTTGCGATTCGACCTGCGACGGCACGGTATCGGGGTGTCGCTGGTGTGCCCGGGCGGCGTGGACACCCCGCTCGTCGACACCGTCGAGATCGTCGGCGTCGATCGCGACGATCCGCGAGTCAAGGCCGCCATCAACAACTTCCACAAGGTCGCGGTGTCTCCGGAGACCGCCGCCGCGGCGATCCTCAAGGGAATCCGCAAGAACCGCTTCATGGTCTACACCTCCTTCGACATCCGTTTCGGCTACTGGTGGGCGCGGAAATTCGCCCTGCCCTACGAGATCGTGATGCGGGTGGCCAACGACCGTTTCGACAAGCTCGCGCGGATCAGCGGCAGCTCGCTCGAGGCGCGGGCGCGCGACCACCATTCCGCGCAGTGACCCGCGTCTTCCGTAAGACGATGCGGGGCAGCGGACCGCCGGGCGGCCATCCGGACTTCTTCGCAGCCGAGGCCGCAGGCCTCCGCTGGCTCGCCGATTCCGGTGCGCCGGTCGCACAGGTGCTCGCTGTGAGCGAGGATGCCATCGAGCTCGAGAACCTCGACACGACGCGTCCCGACCGCGAGGCCGCTCGAGCCTTCGGCGCAGCGCTGGCGAGGATGCACGACGCGGGTGCCCCGCACTTCGGATCGCCACCCGCCGGTTTCGACGGGCAGTTGTTCATCGGGCGGCGGACCCTCAGTTCCGTCGAGTACGACTCGTGGGGCGAGTTCTATGCCCGGGAACGCGTCGAACCGTATCTGCGTCCGGCTCGTGAGGCCGGCAATCTGACCGCTGCGGATTCCGACGCCGTCCGCGTCGCCTGTGAGCTGATCGCGAGCGGTGCGTTCGACGACGACGAACCGCCGGCCCGCATCCACGGCGATCTGTGGAACGGCAACGTGCTGTGGACCTCGTCGGGCGTCGTGATGATCGATCCGGCGGCGCACGGAGGCCACCGGGAGACCGACCTCGCGATGCTCGCGTTGTTCGGCTGTCCGCTGCTCGACGACATCATCGACGGCTATCAGCAGACGCATCCGTTGGTTCCGGGTCGCCAGGACAGGATCGCGGTCCATCAGCTGCACCCGCTCGCGGTACACGCCGCCGGGCACGGGCCGGGCTACGGCACGGCGCTGGGTCGAGCCGCTCGGGCGTCCTCGGCGCTCGCGCGTGGATGAGGCACGCGATAATCACCCGGTGTCTGATGACGGTGTGCGTGGGAGTGGTGTGTCCGGGAGTGTCCTGATCGTGTCGGCGACCCGAGCGGAGGCGCAGCATGTGCCCGCGGGTTCGCGGGTGCTCGTCACCGGGATCGGCAAGGTCCGGGCGACGTTGGCGTTGAGTCGCGAGCTCGCCGCCGGCGCACCGGTCCGTCAGGTGATCAACATCGGCACCGCGGGGGCGCTGCGCGACGGCGTCGTCGGTCCCGGCCGCGATCTGTTCATCCCCTCGGCGGTGCTCGAGCACGACATCAGCAGTGCCGAACTCCGGGCCATGGGCTACGAGATGACCGACCGCTGGGAACTCCCGGACGGCGACGGCACCGTGCTGGCCTCGGGGGACACCTTCGTCGCCGACCCGGTCCGGCGGGCCGAGCTGGCACGCCACGCGGACCTCGTCGACATGGAGGGATGCGCGGTCGCCCATGTGAGCGCGCAGTTCGGCATCGCGTGCCGGCTGGTCAAGGCGGTCACCGACAACGCCGACGAGGGTGCGATGGAATGGCCCGATCTGGTCGACGCCGCGGCCCGCAAGCTGGGGCACTGGATCGAACTCAACGTCGGCTGACGCCTACCGACGACACCATGCGAGGTCAGGAACGGGTGTCGGCGACGCCCGCCGGGCCGGCGTCCGTGACCGACTCGTAGGCCTGGAAGCCCGACGGCGCGGGCTCGGTGCGCGGAGCGTCCGCCTGACCCGAGAGCGGGGCGTCGGACGGGGTGAGGTCGGGCGCGGCGAGATCCGCGACCGTCGGTCGCGTCGCGGCCGGGGTGCGCTGGGCGGTGGTCCGTTCCACGGTCGCCGTACGCGCGGACGCAGACGTGGACGGGCGCTCCGTCGCAGAGCTGGGACGGGACCGCTGGGGGCGCGACCGGCTCGTCGGCGACTTGCTCGTCTGCCCGGCGCCGGTCTGGGCCGCGCTGCTCTTGGCTCGACGATGTGTCGTCGCGCGCTCGGTCGGCTCCCCGGTCTTCGCGCGAGCGGCCTTGTCGCGGCTTGCCCGGCTCGTCGACGCGCTCCGGGTGCCGGTGGGCTTTGTGCGGCCACCGGAGTTCTGGTCCTCCTCGCCGCGGGTCAGGAACCACCGCACGAGAACCAGCGCCAGCGTGACCAGGAAAACCGTCAGCATCCAGGGGAAATCGGCGGCGATCGGCAGCAGCACCTTGAAGATCAGGCTCTTCAGGCCGGACGACGCCTGCTCGGAGTTGAGTCCGTACAGCGTGACGATGCCGACGAAGAACGCGATCAGCGGGGGCTGCGCGGCGGCGGTGAACAATGCGCGGCGACGGACTGCGAGGGCGGCGACGACGCAGCCGACGAGATAGCAGAACTTGTAGATCCCGCCGAGCGAGTCATTGCTGCCGGCATCGATCGCCGCTCCGAGGGCCGTGATCCCGGTTGCCAGGAGAACGGCACCCCACCACGGCACACCGCGGACCGCGGGCATCACGGACTGCTGGTCCAGTGGTACCGCGGTCTGTAGACGTTGCGGGGAAGGCACATGGTCACGGTACCGGTTCATCGGCGGAAATCGCTCCACCCCCGGACCGTGGCGTGGAGGCGGCCGCCGATGTAGTCGCAGGTGCCGCCACAGATCCCGCCGACCGGCAAGTGTCGTGGATCACCCGGGGCCGTGGGGGTTCGCTCACCTCGCCCAACGCGTCGAGTTCGGCCAGGCGGCGCGCGGTGACACCCAAACGGCTCTCGACCGACCCGATCGTCGAGTTGTAGGCATCGACGGTGCGCTGCAGTGATGTGCCGAGTGTCCCGAGATGACCGAGGACACCGGCGAGACGCTGGTGGAGTTCCATGCCGAGTGCGTGGATGACCGCGGCGTCGCGGGCCATCGCGTCGTGACGCCAGCCGAGGGCCACGGTCCGCAGCAGCGCGATGAGGGTCGTCGGGGTGGCGATCACCACATTGCGGGCGAAGCCGTACTCGAGCACGTCGGGGTCGGTGCGCACGGCGGCCTCGAGGACCGCGTCGGCCGGCAGGAACAGCACCACCATCTCCGGCGTGTTCTCGAAGGCCGTCCAGTAGGCCTTCGCGGAGAGTCGCGCGATGTGTCCGCGCAGTGCCCGGGCGTGTTCGCCGATGAGGCGATCACGGGCAGCGGCGTCGGTGGACTCCGCGGCACGCAGGTAGGCGTCGAGCGGGACCTTGGCGTCGACGACGATGTCCCGTCCGCCCGCGAGGTGGACAACCAGGTCGGGCCGGACCGTCGCGCCGTCCTTCGTCTTGTCCGGCAGCGACACCTGAGTACTGAAATCGCAGTGTTTGGTCATCCCGGCGAGCTCGACGACGCGTTCGAGCTGCACCTCGCCCCAGCGGCCGCGCGAATGGGAGCTGTGCAGGGCGTTCGCGAGCTGCCGGGTCTGGTCGTTGAGCGCAACGGACGCCGCGTGGATGCCGCGGACCTGCTCGGTGAGCCCCGCATAGGCGCCGATCCGATTGGACTCCACCCGGCGCAGTTCGTCGGAGAGCTGGGCGAGCGTGGCGCGCAGCGGCTCCACGATGTGCTGTACCTGGCCACCGATGGCGGTGGACTGGCGTCGTGCCGCATCCTCGGTGGCCCACGACAACGACGACGCCACCTCACTGCGGCCCTCGCGCAGCATCTCGACCTCGGCGCGGGCAGCGGCGACCACCCCGGCGCTGCGCGCGGCATGCGCCCACCACCCCAGCGCGATGCCGAGCAGGACGCCGAACACGAGTGACAGGGCTGCTGCGATCATGCCCCGATGGTGTCGGATGCCCCCGACAAAACCGTCCGGGCTCCCGTCGCGCCGGTTCACTCCTCGGCGGGAGCCTCGAAGTCGAGCAGCCACTTCTTGGTCTCGAGTCCGTAGCGGAAGCCGCCCAGCGATCCGTCGCTGCGCTTCACGCGGTGACACGGCACGAAGAGCGCCGCCGCGTTGCGTGCGCAGGCGGTCGCCGCGGCCCGGACGGCTGCCGGTTCCCCGGCGCGCTCGGCGAACTCGGTGTAGGTGACCGGCCGGCCGGGATCGACGAGACGCAGAGCGTCCCAGGCCTTGTTCAGGAAGGTGCCGCCGGAGAGCTGGACCACCTCGACCCGGGCCGGTGCATCGACCTCGCCCGCGTAGTACGCCGCCACCGCGTCGGTGAGTCTCCCGAGCGCTTCGGAACGCTGCAGGGATTCCGGGCGCAACGATCGGTGGATGAGCGCGGAGAGGTAGGCGGGGTCTTCGGTCCACCCGGAGGCGAGGACGCGCTCGACGTCGTCGGCGATCACGGTGAACGGACCGTTGGGTGTGTCCAGGGTGGCGTAACCACCGGTGCCGGCGGCGGTGGTGGTGGTGGTGTCGATCGTGCCGTCGGAGACGGCGGGGGACGGTGCGGACATGTCGCTCCTGTCGGGTCGGGGTTCGGGTCGAATCGGTGTGAGGTGAGCCGTCATCGGATCAGGCGTCATCTGGGGTCCGCTCGTCATACGTCTTCGCCGGCGCCGGCGAGGCGGTGTCGCCACAGGTGCATCGTCGCGTACGAGCGCCACGGTGCCCAGTGATGTGTGTCGCGCAGGTCCAGTCCCAGGTCGGCGGCGGCCTTGGCGACGACCAGGTCGTTCGCGAGCAGGACGTCGGGATCGCCGGTCACGCGCATGGTGACGATGTCGGCGGTCCAGGGGCCGATGCCGGGCAACTCGATCAGTTGCGCACGTAGATCAGACGCATCGACCCCCACATGCGGTTCCACCCGGCCGTCGGCGATGGCCTCGGCGACCCCGATGACGGCGTCGATCCGACGACGCGGTCCGCGCAGGACATCTCGTCCACCGGCGGCGATGGCGGCCGCGGTCGGAAATGCCTTCGGGACGTGGTCGCGGTCGGTGGGGTCCGAGTCGTGCAGCGGTTCGCCGAGCGCATCGACGAGCCGGTCGATCTGATGCCGGGCGGCCGCGAGACTGACCTGCTGGCCGAGCATGGTGCGGAAGATCGTCTCGTCGGCGTCGAGAGTGCCGGGCACGCGCAATCCGGGTGCGGTGCCGATGAGGGTGCGCAGCGTCGGGTCGTCGGCGAGGGTCTCCTCGGCGGCGGTGATGTCGGCGTCGAGGTCGAGGAGCCGGCGCAGCCGGTTGACCGCGGCGCCGAGGTCGCGCATGTCCAGATGGGAGAGGGCGACGCCGACGTTGTCGTCGTGGGGTTCGATCTCGACGACCGCGGGTCCGTGTGGAAGGGCGATGACGCGCCGGAACCGCCAGCCCAGTGGCGCGTCGGGATCGTCGATGATCGTCTCGACCCCCGCCGCCGCGTGCGCCGACAGGAACCATCGCATCCACTGCCAGCGGTAGGGCGCGCGGAACGGCAGGCGCAGGGTGACACTGCCCGGGGCCGACGGCTCGTCGGCGGGCGGTCGGGAGCGGCGGCTGCGGAGTCTTCTGAGCTCGGTCGGGGTGAGCCCGAAGACTGCGCGGATGGTGTCGTTGAACTGCCGGATGCTGGAGAAGCCGGCGGCGAAGGCGACGTCGGACATCGGCAACGAGGTGCACTGGATGAGCACCCGGGCGTTGGTCGCGCGGTGTGCGCGGGCGAGGGCGAGCGGACCGGCACCCAGGTGGTCGGTGAGGACGCGGTTGAGATGCCTGGGTGAATACTTCAGCCGTGCGGCGAGGCCGGCGACACCCTCTCGTTCCACGACCCCGTCGGCGATGAGGCGCATCGCGCGGGCCGACATGTCGGCGCTGACGTTCCACAGCGGTGATCCGGGGACGGCGTCGGGTGCGCATCGCCGGCAGGCCCGGTAGCCCTGCTGCTGGGCCGCGGCCGCGGTCAGCACGAACGCGACATTCTGTGGCCGCGGGGTCTGTGCGGGGCAGGACGGCCGGCAGTAGATCCCGGTGGTCCGGACGGTGACGAAGAACTGGCCGTCGAAGCGTGCATCCCGTGCCTTGACGGCGCGGTAGCAGCGATCGAAGTCCGGAGCCGAGCCCGGGACGGCCGGTTCGACGGATGCGGTGGTCACCCGTCCACTCTGACATCCTCGGTCGAACGGTTCTGGCGGAAATCGGACGTGACGTCTCCACTGGAATGTGTGACCTGGGTAACAATCCTGTGGCACGATATGCGCCATGTCCACACGGTTCGATGGCCGACGCGGAAGCCGGCACGACGACCCTCCTCTCGCCGGACTGCCCGGATGGGGCCTGGAGATGATGATGGGCCTCTACGGCCCGGAGACGATCAGACGTGCGCTCGAGGAAGAAGCCGAGCGGGGCGTCGAGCCCGTCTCCTGGGATCGCGAACGGGCCGACGAGTCACCGCACCGGCCGCTCGACGCGTCCGATGTCGAGATGTGCGGCCGCGACGACATCCCGCAGGTCTTCAACCAGGTCGACGCCGAACTCGAGGCGGTCAATTCGCTGATCCGCTTCATCGGGCGCAAACTGCGCCGACGCTGACCGGGTGGTGACGCCGGCGCGGCGTCACGTATGTGCCATCCGTCGCGTCGACGTCGCAATGTGATCGCGGTGTGTGAGGATCCACGGGTGACTGACAGCTCGGATGATCAGCGTCCAGACGGCGATGCCGGAACCGACAAGACCGATTCCATCCCGGTGGGTGCCGACGCCGTCCTCGGCGGTGACGCCGTTCTGGGCGGCGTCGAGGACAAGGCGTACCCCACTCGCGCCCAGGTGATGATGGCCGGCCTGCGGTCGTGCGCCACCGTGGGTCTGCAGATCGTGCTGGTGGCCGCGGCTCTCTGGGTTCTGTTCTGGCTGCTCGGCAAGTTCTGGGTGATCCTGCTGCCCGTGCTGTTCGGTGTCATCATCTGCACCATCTTGTGGCCGCCGGTCCGGTGGATGCGCAATCACGGTGTTCCCGCCGCAGCGGCGTCGCTGGTGATGATGCTGGTCGGACTCGGTGTGCTCGGCGGGGTCGTCGGTCTGATCGTGCCGTCGATCGTCGATCAGGCCCCCGAACTCGCGCATCGCGCCACCGACGGCGTTCGCAAACTCCAGGACTGGGTGCAGGGACCGCCGCTCAACATCGAGGACGACCAGCTCGACAACATGGTCGACGCCATCACCAGCAAGCTGCAGTCGAGCGCGACGACCATCGCATCCGGTGTCTTCTCCGGGGTGGGCACCGCGACGTCGCTGCTGGTCACCCTCTTCACGACCTTCGTGTTGGTGTTCTTCTTCCTGAAGGACGGACCGAAGTTCGTGCCGTGGCTCGACCGTTCGGTCGGCAAGCCCTCGGGCACCCACGTCGGTGAGGTGCTGACCCGGATGTGGAACAGCCTCGGCGGCTTCATCCGGACGCAGGCGATCGTCAGCTTCGTCGACGCCGCGCTCATCGGCATCGGCCTGTTCGTCCTCGGGGTGCCGCTGGCCGGCGTGCTCGTGGTGGTCACCTTCCTCGGCGGCTTCATCCCGATCGTCGGTGCCTTCGTGGCCGGTGCCCTCGCGGTGCTCATCGCCCTGGTGTCGAACGGGCTGACCACCGCGCTGATCCTGCTCGGCGTCATCCTGGCGGTGCAGCAGCTCGAGGGCAATGTGCTGCAGCCGTGGTTGCAGGCGAAGTCGATGGATCTGCACGCCGTGATCGTGCTGCTCTCGGTCACCTTGGGCGGCACCCTGTTCGGCATCACCGGTGCCTTCCTCGCGGTGCCTGCGGTCGCCTCGCTCGCGGTGGTGCTGCGTTACCTGAACGAGCAGATCGCCGAACGTGCCGGGGAGTCGCTGGCACCGGAAGGCGCGCCCGTCACCAAGCAGAAGGGCGTGCCCGACGAGGAGCCGCCCAAGGATCCGCCGAACCCGGTGAAGGGATTGCTCGACCGGGACTGACCGCCGGGGCCAGCCACTAGTCCGACGCAGCGTCGGGCGTCGTGACCGGTGCCGATAGACTGGGCGCCCGTGAGTCTCACCCTGGGAATCGTCGGCCTGCCCAACGTCGGTAAGTCGACCCTGTTCAACGCCCTGACCCGTAACGATGTACTGGCGGCCAACTACCCGTTCGCCACCATCGAGCCCAACGTGGGCGTCGTCGAGTTGCCCGACGCGCGTCTGAAGCGCCTCGCGGAGATCTTCGGCAGCGAGCGCATCCTGCCCGCCGTGGTGTCGTTCGTCGACATCGCCGGCATCGTCAAGGGCGCCTCCGAGGGTGAGGGCATGGGTAACCAGTTCCTCGCCAACATCCGTGAGGCCGACGCCATCTGCCAGGTCGTCCGGGTCTTCGACGACGGCGACGTCGTGCACGTCGACGGCCGCGTCGACCCGTTCGCCGACATCGAGGTCATCGAGACCGAGCTGATCCTCGCCGACATGCAGACCCTCGAGAAGGCGATCCCGCGCCTGGAGAAGGACTCGCGCAAGAACAAGGACCTCGTCGAGACCCTCGAGGCGGCCAAGAAGGCCCAGGAGATCCTGGACAGCGGCAAAACGCTGTTCTCGCAGAAGGATTCGTTCGACCTGTCGTCGGTGCGCGAACTGCACCTGATGACCGCGAAGCCGTTCCTCTACGTGTTCAACTCCGACGAGGGCGTCCTCACCGACGATGCGAAGAAGGCCGAGCTGCGCGCCGCCATCGCGCCCGCCGACGCGGTGTTCCTCGACGCGAAGGTCGAGAGCGAGCTCCTCGAACTCGACGAGGAGGACGCCCAGGAACTCCTCGACTCCATCGGTCAGGACGAGCCCGGCCTGACGTCGCTGGCGCGCGCCGGATTCCACACCCTCGGTCTGCAGACCTACCTCACCGCAGGTCCCAAGGAGTCGCGCGCCTGGACGATCCGCCAGGGTGACACCGCACCCAAGGCGGCCGGCGTCATCCACACCGACTTCGAGAAGGGCTTCATCAAGGCGGAGATCGTGTCCTTCGCCGACCTCGACGAAGCCGGATCGATGGCCGCGGCCAAGGCCGCCGGAAAGGTCCGCATGGAGGGCAAGGACTACATCATGCAAGACGGTGATGTGGTCGAGTTCCGCTTCAACGTCTGACCGGTTGCCGCCCTGCCCGGAGTGCTCGCAGGAATTCACCTACGGGCAGGGCGCGCTGCTGGTGTGTCCGATGTGCGGACACGAGTGGTCGGCCGATGAGGCCGCGGCGGCTGCCGCCGACGCGGTGGTCAAGGATTCGGTCGGCAACGTCCTCACCGACGGCGACACCGTGACCATCGTCAAGACCGTCAAGGTCAAGGGCGGTGGCGACGGCGTCATCAAGATCGGCACCAAGGTGCGCAACATCCGGTTGATCTCCGACGGCGTGGGCGACCACGACATCGACGCGAAAGTCCCCGATTTCGGTCCGATGCAACTGAAGTCGAGCGTGGTGAAGAAGGTTCTCTGAGCCTGTCAGTCCGCGACCGAGCGGGCCGAACCGCGGCGAGTTCTCGTTGCGGTTTGTCTCGGTTCGCGGGACAAAACGCAACAGCTGCCCGCCGTCAGGGGGCGACGGGGTAGTGGCTCCGAATCGCGACGCGGTTCCAGGCATTCATCACGACCGCGAGCCAGCTGACCGCGGAGATCTGTTCGTCGTTCAGCGAGCCGTTGTTCCAGTCCTCGCGCGGGTGCACCGACAAGCGGGTGACCTGCTCGGCGAGGCCGAGGGCAGCCTGCTCCTGATCGGTGAAGTACTGCGATTCCCACCAGGCGGCGATGACGGCGAGACGGTCGGCGGTCTCGCGCATGGCGACGGCGTCGCGGGTGTGCATCCGCAAGCAGAACGCGCAGCCGTTCAGTTGCGACACACGGATTTTCACCAGCTCGCCGAGTAGGGGATCGAGGCCGGCCTGTTTGACCGCTTCGTCGGCTTCGCCGTTCAACGCGATCAGGCTCTTGTAGGCAGACGGGTGCTGTTTGCTGAGATTGACCATGTTCTTCGACGCTACTCCCGGGAGATTCCCCGATCTATAGCTCGAACCCGCGCTGAACGCGGGTTGGAGCTATGAAGCGGAGGGTGGGGTTACCGTGGCGTGCATGGCCATCAAACTCGAGAACGTCGGAATCGCCGTCCGGGACATCGAGGCGGCGATCGCATTCTTCACCGACCTCGGCCTCACCGTCGTCGGTCGTGACGAGGTCAGCGGCGAATGGGCCTCCACCGCAGTCGGTCTCGATGGCAACCATGCCAAGGTGGCGATGCTGCAGACGCCCGGCGGGCAGGGGCAACTCGAGCTGTTCGAGTACATCCACCCCGATGCCATCGAGACCACTCCGACGCTGCCGAACGAGATCGGCATGCACCGCGTGGCCTTCTCGGTCGACGACATCGACGCCGCGCTCGAGATCGCCGCGCGGCATGGATGCCACCCGCTCCGCGGCGTCGCAAACTACGAGAACATCTACAAGCTGACCTATGTGCGCGGTCCCAGCGGCATCATCGTGATGCTCGCGCAGGACCTCAGAACGAGCTGACGGCCGGGCCATTCGTGATCGATAGCTCGAAGCCGCGCTGAGCGCGGGTTGGAGCTATATGACGAGGTCACGCAGCGGCCAGCTCGGCAAGCCTCCCGAGGTCCTCGCCGAGCGCAGCCCGCCGATCGCGGTGACGCGCCTGCCTGCCCTGTTTTCAATACAAGGGGTGTCAGATGAAATAGTCGAGGCGGCTCGTCAGCTGGTCAGGGGATCTGGCCGAAGGGATTGATGCCGAAGGGGAGCGGAGATCCGCCCGATCCGTCGGATTCGGGAACCGTCGTCTGCTGCTTGTCGACGACGCTGCCGAGTTCGACCTTCACGGTGCGCGCATCGGACCCCGAGCCGATGGTGACCGGTACGGTCTCGCCCGGTGCGTGCGTGAGCACCTGGGCCATCAGGTCGGCATAATTGGCGACGGGGGCGTCGCCGATCTTCGTGATCACGTCGCCCCGGGAGATGCCGGCTTTCGCGGCGGGCCCGCCGCTCTCCACCGATGAGACGGTCGCGCCGTCCCCGGCGCTCGCCGACGACAACGAACCCGACACGCCCAGAACGGGTTTGGTCGCCTCGCCGTTCTGCAGCAATTGGTTCGCGATGCGCTTCGCGGTGTTGATCGGGATGGCGAAACCGAGTCCGAAGGACTGGGGTCCCCCGCTCGATGCCTGCCCGGTGTCGACGGCGGAGTTCACCGCGACCACCTGCCCTTGCAGATTCACCAGCGGCCCGCCGGAGTTGCCCGGGTTGATCGGGGTGTCGGTCTGCAGGCCGTTGTACACCGTCACCGCGGAACCGCTTTCATCGCCGGCGGTCACCGTGCGCGACAGTGCACTGATGATTCCCGAGGTCACCGTGTTGGTCAGGGCGTCGGGGCTGCCGACGGCCACCACCTGCTCGCCGACCTGCAGGGAGTCCGAGTCGCCGAGCGTCGCGGGTGTCAGTCCCGACGCGCCGTCGAGCTTGATCACGGCGAGGTCATACGACGGGGAGGTGCCGGTGACCTCGGCGGAGTGCTGTTTGCCGTCACTCGTGGTGACGGTGATCTTGCTGCCCGTGCCGGCCCCGGCCACCACGTGGTGGTTGGTCAGGACGTATCCGTCCTCCGAGAGCACGATCCCGCTGCCCACCGCGGTTCCGTTGGCCATCTGCACCTTGATGTCGGCCGCCGACTTCGATGCGACCTGCGCGGCATAGGTCACCGAACCGGGCTTGACGTCGGCTGCGGTCACGGTGTTCGCCGGCTGGGAGTTCAGGACCGGCGCAGTCGGGCTGCCGTGTTGGTCGAGCAGGGCGCTGCCACCGACACCGATCGCGCCGCCGAGCAGGCCCGCGAGCAGCGCGGTCACCACGATCGGCTTCGTCACGCCGCCGGCACGTGGACGTGGGTTCGGGGCGTGCGGTGAGGTGATGGGACCGCCATCCCACTGGTTGTAGAGCGGGGCGGTGGGCTGCGGGGGCGCCGGGTATTCGGGGGCCGGAGAGTTGTCGCCGGGGGACTGAGGTGCGTTCACGTCACCACGGTGCCGCGGTTGTATGTGAGTAGGTCACCAATAAGCTGCGGATTTCCTGTCAACCGTGAGATCGGATCTCAGGCGTTTCTCGACAAGGCGTCGCCGGTGTCAGGAGGCCCGTTGCTATTCGACTGTGATCGGTCCGATCTTCGACGCCGGGCCGTTCCCCCAGAGGAGCTCGGAGCGACGCCGGTAGCCGCGCTTGAAGCCGTGAACGAGAAGAAATCTCGGTATCGGTGGTACCAGGCCGTACATGTAGTCGCGGGTCTCGGGGTCGACGCCGTCGACGATGAAATGGGCCTCTCGACCGAGTTCGGTGAACCCTTTCGGTTTGATGAAGTACTCGTTCTCGACCTCGAGGTACTTGGGGGTGCTGATGGTGGCCGCGACGACCGGCATCGTCTCGAGTTCCTCACGCTCGAGGTGCGGCAGCAGGACTCCGGTGAGGCGATTCAGCGCGTCGAGCAGGAGATCGCGTGCGTCGGGATCGGCGCGGTAGGCCGCCGCGGCGTCGTTCATCGCGTCGATCGCCGGGCCGATCCGCCGGTGGTCGGCCGCCATCTGGTCGATCAGCCCGGCGGTCTCGGGGCTTCTCGCACGGATCAACGGCCAGAGCCCGGTGTCCTCGGCGGTGTGATGCTCGTGCAGGAACTCCATCATCCAGGTCACATGGTCGGCGAGTGCGCGGCGTCGTGCATCGTCGGGATAAGGCGGCGACTCGAGTACGACGCGGGTTCGTTCCAGATCACGACGCAATGCACTGTGTACGACGCCCATGCTGCGTGTGTTGGCGGGTTCGTGCGTCGCGGGTTGCTGTGGGGTGGTGGACATGTCGTGACCTCTCATCTGAGGGTGCGGGTCCGGATCCGGCTGTCCGGACGACGCCGCATCGGCTCGCGACGACGGGTGCGTATACGCGGCGCCCAGGAAGTGAGAAGCTTTGTGCCGGAAACGAACTTGATATTCGGGTGAACAGTTGCGGCGAGGACCCGTGCGGTGATGTCGTCCGCGTGGTCCCGCCGGTCGGGCGAATCGAAACGTCGCATGTTGTACCGTCACCAAAGGTTGAGCCGACCGACTCGTTATCGAGTATGCGACTGTTCGGGTGACGGACACAAGGGTCGTTCGCAGAAGTCGGTCGCCGGCACCGACCGACCCGACCATCCCTGCCGGGAACTATCGGGTTCGGTGCGTGCGCAGGGGCCATGATCGTGGACGAAAGGAGGGCCATGATCGGCACACTCAACGACCTGGTCGACCTCGTCGACCGGCACACCGATGAGCCCATCGACCTCGCGGGCTTCGCCCGGTCCCACGGGACGACCGAGTATCACCTGCGCCGGATGTTCGCCGCGCTGGCCGGGCTGCCGTTCTCGGAGTACGTGCGTCGTCGTCGAATGACGCTCGCCGCAACGGATCTCGTGAGTGGAGGCACCGGTCTGCTGGACATCGCGGTGCGCTACGGCTATTCGTCGGTCGAGGCCTTCGGCCGGGCGTTCCGGTCGGTGCACGGGGCATCGCCGTCGGACGTGCGGACTCATGGCGGCCCTTTCACAACACAAGCCGTGCTCAGGTTCCGCCTGACCGTCGAAGGGAGCCGTCCCATGGACGTCACGATCACCGACCGACCCGCGTTCGTACTCGCCGGCCATGCAGCGCAGGTGCCGCTCATGTACGAGGGCATCAATCCGCATATCCGGCAACACATCGCGTCGATCGCGCCGCAGGAACACACACGCCTCAAGTCGCTCAACGACGCCGAACCCGAGGGCATCCTGGCGATCACGGACGGAAGCGAACCCGATGCGCCGGAGGGCACCCCGATCACCTACCTGCACGGAGTTGCGCTGCAGGAGGATTCGGCGACGCCGGAGGATCTGTCGAGTATCTCCGTGGCCGCCGGCGCATGGGCCACGTTCCGCTCGACCGGGCCCTTCCCCCAGACGCTGCAGGACACATGGGCTGCGACCGCGACCGAATGGTTCCCGTCGAATCCGTGGCGTCTGCGACCCGGGCCCACGTTCGTGCGCTACCTGGAGCTGACCGAGTCGCACGCCGACGCGGAGATCTGGATGCCGGTCGAGCGCGCGTGAGTCCGCGCGATCCATGGCTTCACACCGCGCTCACCGCGGTTTGGGGCTACGAACCTGGGCGGGTGTCGGCATCGACCAGTTCGGCCAGCGGGGCAGGCGTCGGTTCTCCGGAGTCTCGGACGTCGGGCACCGTCGAACGGGCAGGCTCCGGCACCGCGGACTTTCGCGGGTTGGTGAACAGCGACGCGACGGCGCCGATCACGCAGCACACGATGGCGAAGGTGAACGCCGCCGACAGGCCGTCCGCGAACGGCGAACTGATCAGGTGCGGGAAGAAGTCGAGGCCGGTGAGGGTCTCGCGACTGGCGTCGGGGATGCCGTTCAGCTGGTCGCCGAGAAGCATCTCGATCGGGTTGTATCCCAGGAACGCGGCGAACAGCACGGCGACCGCAGGCAGCTGCGCGATCTGTGCGGCGTCGGCGTCCGGAACCCCGTTCGCGACGAGGCCGGACTGCATCGTGTCGGGCAGGTGGGTGGCCAGACCGCTGATCATCAGGCTGAAGAACAGGCCGATCGACAGCACCATGGCGGCGTTCTGGAAGGTCGTCATCATGCCCGACCCGGACCCGCGGGCGTCGACGGGCAGACTGTTCATCACCTCGGCGCGGTTGGGCGAGGAGAACAGACCCATGCCGATCCCGTTGAGCAGCAGGATGATCGCGAAGGCGGGGTAGGAGAAGTCGACCGGCAGCGCGACGAGCGCTGCGAACGTACCGGCGGTGATGACCATGCCGGTCGTGGTGAACCACTTGGTACCCATCCGGTCGGAGAGGGCGCCGAAGATCGGTGCGATGAGCAGGAATCCGACGGTCATCGGCACCATGTAGATCGCCGCCCACAGCGGGGTCTTCTCGAAGGTGTAACCGTGCTGGGGCAACCAGATGCCCTGCAACCAGATGATCAGGATGAACTGCAGGCCACCGCGTCCGATCGACGCCATCAGGTTGGCGATGTTGCCGAAGGTGAACGAGCGGTTGGCGAACAGATGCAGATTGAACAGGGGCTCGGCGACCCTGGTCTCGATCACCACGAACGCTGCGAGCACCAGCGTGCCGCCGATGAGAGAGCTCAGCACCATCGGCGAGGTCCAGCCCATCGCGCTGTCGCCGTAGGGCTGTATGCCGTAGGTGATCCCGACGAGTACCGCGACGAGTCCGACCGCGAAGGTCACGTTGCCCCACCAGTCCATCGCGGCATGCTTGCGCACGCCGGTGTCCTCGAGCTTCAGATACGCCCAGATGGTGCCCAGCACTCCGAAGGGCACCGAGACCAGAAAGATCAAGTGCCAGTTGATCGGTGCGAGGACGCCGCCGACGAGCAGACCGAGGAACGACCCGGAGATCGCTGCGACACCATTGATGCCCAACGCCAATCCGCGCTGTTCGGTGGGGAAGGCATCGGTGAGGATCGCCGACGAATTGGCCATCAGGAACGCGCCGCCGATCCCCTGGATGACGCGCCAGAAGATCAGCCAGATCGCGGCCGACGAACCGTCGAACCAGGTGACCGCCAGGAAGATCGACGAGATGGTGAAGATCAGGAAGCCCAGGTTGTACATGCGGGCCCGGCCGAACATGTCACCCAACCGCCCGAAGCTGACGACGAGCACGGCGGTCACCACGAGGAAGCCCATCATCATCCACAGCAGGTAGCTGGTGTTCTGTGGCTCCAGCGGGTTCAGGTGGATGCCGCGAAAGATGTCGGGCAAGGCGATCAGCACGATCGACGAGTTGATCGTGGCGATCAGCATGCCGAGTGTGGTGTTGGACAACGCGATCCACTTGTAGTGCGGACCGTGGTCGTCGGCGGTCGCAGCCGGGCTGGTGAGTGACGTCGTCATGCTGCTCCTGGAAACGGTAGGGGCCGCTGGGCGCGGCGAACGCGAGGAAGTGCTGAGGTGTCAGTCCGTCGGTTCGGCGGCGGGCGGGCCGGATGCGGACAGCGCGTCGGCCAGCGCGGCAATAGTCGGGGCCAGATGTTCACGCGCCGACGGATCGAGAGTCGCGACCGCGTCGGCGAGGAGGCGGGATTTCGCCGAGCGCGCGTGGTTGATCACCGCGACGCCGGTCGCGGTCGCCTGGAGAAGGCGTGCACGACCGTCGTCGGGATCGACGGTCCGCTCGACGAGGCCGCGCTGTTCGAGATTGGCGGCCACCCGGGACGCGGTGGGCATGCCGATCGACTCGATGTCGGCGAGGGCTGACAGGCGTAGGGGACCGTGGTTGATGACGGTCCAGAGCGCGGAGCTGAGGCCGGCCGTCAGGTCGTCGCTGTTGCCCGCGGTCCGGAGCGTGCGGAACACCCGAACGAGGTCGCGGTAGAGCGCGGCGATCTCGCTGGTGTCCTCGGCCGGTTCTGTGGTCGTGGCGTCGAGCGAAGTCATCTGGGCCTCCTGACGAGATGTCTCAGGAGGCCCAGATTAGTTGCTTGATGCGAAGTAAACGAATCGTAAGCGGCTGGTCATGACGTTCTCGTGTCGGGCGGAAATGGCCGCTACCTGGTCGTTCTCACGTTGCTCACCAGTTGTAGTCGAGGAACTTCCCGTCGAAGGTCACGACCACGCGGTCGCCGCCCGGGTCGGCACGACGCTTGATGTCGACGTTGAAGTTGATCGCGCTCATGATCCCGTCGCCGAACTCCTCGTGGATGAGTTCCTTGAGCGCGGGGCCGTAGACGTCGAGGGCTTCGTAGAAGCGGTAGATCGTGGGATCGCTGGTCGCGGCCTCGTCCGGGGTCCGGGTCGGTTGCTGACGCAGGCTCTCGGCGACGCCCTCGCCGAGTCCGAGCATCTCGACCACGGCAGTCGCCTTCTCCGCCGGTACGGGATGTTTGCCGAGAAGCGCCGCGACCGTCCACACCAGCGGCGCATCGATCTTCTCGGCGATCGTCGCCCAGGTGAGTCCCTGCCGGATCCGGGCGGCGACGATGAGGTCGGCGGCGTCGGACTTCGGCATGATCGGGGTGGTCATCGTGTCTCCTCGGTCGGTTGATCTGACGGCCCGTCGACGTGAGGACTGGCGACGTCGCCGAATCCCGTTGGCACGTCGAGGGTTATCTCCACCATGCACAGTCGGGGATCGAATTCCAAGGTGCTGCCGTAACTCTTGCCAGATTTCACACGGCCGACATGCCGGCACGAGAAGGAAGTAATCCTCGCGAAACATCACGGCGGGACATGTCAGGAGAGAGGTCGATGTAACACCGGGTCGTCTCGACGTCATCTCGTCGACATGTGTCCTCGATTCGATGGGGACAAGAGTCACGAATCGACACGTCGGGGAGAATCTCTTGTCATATGTGAATCCGTCCGAATTCGCGGTGAAGATGGTCGACGCCGGTGAGGCGAAGGTGTTCCTGTCCACCCGCGACACCATCATCCGCGCCTACATGGCCGGAGCGATCCTGGCTCTCGCGGCCGCATTCGCCGTCACGGTCACCGTCCGCACCGGGGAACCGCTGCTCGGGGCGCTGCTCTTCCCGGTCGGCTTCTGTCTGCTGTACCTGATGGGGTTCGACCTCCTCACCGGGGTGTTCACGCTCGTCCCACTCGCCCTACTCGACAAACGACGCGGTGTGACGGTGAAATCCATGCTGCGCAACTGGAGTTGGGTGTTCCTGGGAAACTTCCTGGGCGCCATCACGGTCGCGGTGATGATGGCGGTGATCGTGACCTACGGCTTCAGCGTCGATCCGGACGAGGTGGGCCGGCAGCTCGGCGAGATCGGGCACAGCCGGACCGTCGGATATGCCGAACACGGCGCCGCCGGCATGCTGACGTTGTTCATCCGGGGCGTCCTGTGCAACTGGATGGTGTCCACCGGTGTCGTCGGGGCGATGATGTCGACGTCGTTGCCCGGCAAGGTCATCGCCATGTGGATGCCGATCATGTTGTTCTTCTACATGGGATTCGAACACTCGATCGTCAACATGTTCCTGTTCCCGTCGGGCCTGATGCTCGGGGGTGACTTCTCGATCGGCGATTACCTCGTCTGGAACGAGATCCCCACGGTCATCGGTAATCTCGTGGGCGGCCTCACTTTCGTCGGGCTGACGATCTATGTCACCCACGCACGCACCGGCGCCGACCGTCGGCCCGTCTCCCACGATGAGACGACCGAGGTCGACGTCGCGCCCGCCGAGGTCGAAGCCGTCAAGACGGTCTGACGGGGGTATCGGGTCCCGGGGTCGACGCCGACTCCGGGAGCCGCTCGCTCTGCAGCGCCCTGGCGTACCAGGCGCCGAGGCCCAGCAGGATCAGGCCGGTCACGATGAAGACGAGGACACGGAAGATCCCGTCGAGGGTGGCCAGGTCGAAGAGGAACAACTTGGCCATCGACGCGGCGACCAGGACCAGCCCGCCGGTGAGTGCGGCAGTGCGCTCGCTGCCCGTACGGTGCCGGGCGAAGGCCAGCGCCGCGCCGGCGAGGACGACCCAGCAGGTGGTCGCGACGACATGCCCGCCGAGGAATCCGTCGGCGCCGGCGATCAGCACCCCGGAGGTCACGCTGATGGCGGTCACCGCGTACACCACGACCACCGCGGCCGCGGTATAGGCGACGCGGGCCAGGTCGCCGGCCGTCAGCCGTGTCCACCCGACTGCGATGGCGATGGCCCCGGCGGCGGCGAGCACGCTGCCCACCAGGATCGACAGGGAGGCGTTCTCCTCGACGAGCCGCGCCTGGGCCAGGACGTAGGGCGGCATGTCGTCGAGCAGCGCCGCGAAACCGATGCCCCAGATCACCGTGCTCCCGGCCAGTAGGACCAGCGACGTCGCCGACCAGGACCGGGCGACCAGCGCCGTCACCGTCGCGAGGCCGAGCACCGCGGACACGGCCACCGCCCCGTCGAAGCACACGAGGATCGCGACGAACAGCACGACGAGCGAGGTCGCGGTCCAGATCTGTGCCACGACATCGGGCAGCGATTCGAAGCGCTCGGTCCGCGCCACCGAGCAGATCACGGTGACACCGATGACGAGCACGGCGACCGCGGACTGCAGCGCGACCGCACCCGCGGTGTCCATCACCGCACCGGCGAACAAGACCGGAACCGTCGTCGCCGACGCCAGTCCGGCGAACACCTCACGGAATCGGGTGGCGGGCATCGCCACGAGCGCGCCGGCGAAGCCCAGGACGATCACGACGAGTGTGGCAGCGGCGAACTGGAAACCCGTGTCCGCGGTGCTCGTGCCGCCCAGGGCCGCCACGCCGACGATGGTCAGGGGAATCGTCGGCGCTGCCAGTCGCACCGTGTGCAGCCAGATCCAGTCGCGGTGCCACTGCACCCACGACGACGCGGCGGCGAGCACCACCATGAAGGCGATGAGCGTCATGTCAAGACCGCCCGTCAGCACCGGGCCCAGCACGATGAGCGGTACCACCACGAGCAGTCCGAGATGCTCACTGCGCCACCGGTAGGCGAGGACAAGGCCACCGGCGGCGACGATACCGGCCACCGTCAGGCCCGCCACGATGGGCAACCATTCGTAGATCTTGGTGGCCGCCAGGACGTCGAGATATCCGGCGGCGATACCCGTCGCGGCCGTCGCGATCGCACCGATTCGTCCGTCGGGCTTGCGGCGCAACCAGATTCCGGTACCGACGAGGGCCGCCGCGAGCAGGGCGCCGCCCGCGACGCGGAACTCCGGGCGCAGGATGCCGGCCTGGGCGGCCAGCACGAGGAGGAGGGCGATGCCGATCAGCGTCACGCCCACACCGGCGGTGGCGAGGATCTTGCCGACCAGACCCCGCTCGGCCGCCGCGGCGACGCGCTCGGACAGCGGGCGTGCCGGCGGGCGCGGTGGCAGGGGAGCGGCCGCGGGTTGCGGGACGCGCGCATACGCGGGATGCGGCATCGGACGCGGAGGTACCGGACCGGTGGGCGGCCCGTAGGAATGGGTGGCCTGAGCCGCCGCGGGGCCGGGCGATGCCCACGGAGCCGGCGGGCGCTGCACGGGAGGCGGACTCACCGTGGGCGGGAACGTCGGGGGCGCGGGCGAAGGGGCCGGCACGGGTGTCACCCCCGGCGCGGTGAGGGGGCTCGCCGGAGCTTCCTGCTCAGCCTGCGCGGGGGTGGCCCCGGTGTCTTCGACGATGCGCTTCAGCTCGGCGAACTCGGCCGAGACGGTGGACATCTGGCGGGCGATGGCGGCGAACTCGGTGGAGATCCGCGCGAGCGTCGCGGCCCCCGGATCGCCACCGAACGAACTGCTGGAAGTGGTCATGTACCGACCCTGTCCGCTCGCGGCCCGCGGGACATGCGTAGTGCTACTCACCGGGGTTGAGGGTTTCGAGCGGTGGGAGGCGTGGGTACGCCTCCGTCATGAACGATGTACGGAATCCCACGGATCGCGGTCGCGCAGACGTGGAGAAGAGATGGCAGGACACCGGTACCTATCGGTCCGCGGCTCTCTATGTGGCGGCAGTCGTCGCGGTCGGTGCCGCCGCGTGCGCGATCTTCCTCGCCGTCGACCGCAGCAACACGATCCTCGCGTCCCTCGTCCCCGGTGTGTGCGCCGTCGGCGGTCTCGGGGCGCTGGTCATCGCGTACCGCACCTACCGACGAGGCGGGACCTGGCCGATGTGGCAGGGCGCCGCCTGGTTCCTCTTCGCGTTGATGCTCGTCGCCCTGTCGTTCCCGGCCATGGCCGCGTGACGACAGCCGGTCTCGGGCTCCGGAGAGAAGACACCCCGCGGGGCTGACCGCGACGGCCGCGGCACGGCGACTGCGGCATGATGTCTGCCATGTCGACCTCGCCGCGTACGAGCACGCTTGCCGTCGGCACCATGGTCCTGCTCACGGCGCTCTATTTTGCGCAGGGTCTGCCGTACGGATTCTTCAGTCAGGCCGTGCCCGTCATCCTGCGGGAGGAGGGGTATTCGCTCACGCAGATCAGCGTGTACGGGCTGCTGTTCGCGCCGTGGGGGCTGAAGTTCCTGTGGGCGCCGTACATCGATCGCTACGGGACACGACGCCGGTGGCTCCTGGCGATGCAGCTGACGTCCGCGACGATCGCACTCATCCTGGCCTGCCTCGACCTCTCCGGGACATTGCTCTGGATGCTCGTCGGCATCGCGGTGATCAACCTGGCGTCGGCGACCCAGGACATCGCCACCGACGGACTGGCCGTGCAGACCCTCGAACCTCGGCAACGTGGTCTGGGCAATGGGATTCAGGTGGGCGCCTACCGGGTCGGGATGATCGTCGGCGGCGGCGGACTGCTGTGGCTGTTCTCGATTGCGGGCTGGCGCAGTCTCTTCGTCGCGATGTCGGTTCTGCTCGTCGCGCTGACGGTGCCGGTCTGGTTCCTCGCCCGCACTCCCGCCGACACGACGAAGTCACCTACAGATCAGACCGCGCATGATCCGTCGCCGTCGCCGACCCTGCTCCTCACCGGCTGGCTCGCACGGCTACGACGCCCCGGCATCGTGGTCTTCATCTTGGTCGTCGGGGCGTTCAAGTTCGGCAACTCGATGGGCTCGGCACTGGTCGGGCCGTTCATGTCCGACATCGGGCTCAGCCTGGCGCAGATCGCCCTCGTCGAAGGGGCGTTGTCGTCGGTCGGAGCGCTCGCCGGCGCGGCCCTCGGCGGGTGGCTGGCGTTTCGTTACGGGCGCCGGCAGGCGCTGCTGTTCGGTGGCATCACCCAAACCCTCAGTCTGGCACTGTATCTGGTGGCGGCGTTCGGCATCGGCGGGTTCTGGCTCGTGGTGACGGCGAGTCTGGCCGAACACATCCTCGGCGGGGCGGCGACCGTCGCGGTCTTCACCCTCATGATGGATGCGTGCGAGAAAGGTTATGAGGGAAGCGATTACACCTTGTTGGCCTGCGCCGTCGTCGGTGTACAGGGCGCAGCCGGATTCGCGGCGGGCATCGTCGGTGATCTGTTCGGCTTCCCGACGTTGTTCGGGACGTCGTTGGTGCTCTCGGGCATCGGTGTCGTCGTGATGATCCGGGCACTGGACCGCGGCATGGGGCCGGAGTCGATCCAGGCGCTCGCGCGGACGGGGCCGCGTTCGGCGGGGTGATGGGTTGTGGGGATCCTCGCCCGGCCTTCGAGGCTCGTCGCTTGCGCTCCTCGCACCTCAGGCAGCAGACCTGGGTGTGTCGCGCTCATTCGGATCAACCATCGGAGCTGGGTGCGTCGCGCTCATTCGGATCAACCATCGGAGCTGGGTGCGTCGCCTTCCTCCGGATCAGGCAGCGATGGTTGTGCGCGATCTCTTGGATCAGCCGGCGGTGGGGGGTTCAGCGACGACCGGGTATGAGCGTCGCGAGAGCCTCGTCGACGACCCGCTCGAGATCGTCGCCGAGGCTGCCGGCGAGGAACTGTTGTGCCAGTTCGGCCATGGCGCCGGTGAAGATGGCCGCGCGCACCCGCCCGGTGAGTGGATCGGTCTCCCGGGAGTCGGCCTCGGCGAAGGAGAGTTCGAAGAGCATGTTCTGGGTGGCGGCGCGTCGTTGCGCGAGCACCGGGTTCGTGAGTGCCTCGGTGAACAGGATGCGACCGCGCCGGGGATCCTCCGACGCGTGACCGAGGACCGCGAGCATGCCGGCGCGGGTCCGGGCTCGGACCGACCGTCCGGCGGTGGTCATGGCGGCCTCGACCACCGCGCCGAGTTCGGCGGCCGTGGCGTCGTACACCGCGCCGAGGAGCTCGTCGGTGTCGGCGAAGCTCTCGTAGAAGTAGCGGGTGTTGAAACCGCAGTGTCGGCAGACCGAGCGAACCGAGAGCTCGGTTTCCGGTCCGGTGCCTCCGAAGATGTCGAAGGCCGCGGCGATCAGGATCGCTCGTCGCTCAGCGCGGCGATCCTCCAGGGGGACGCCGGCCCATCGGGTCGGACTGGACATCGTTCCACCATAGTCGGGCGGACCCGGAGTCGAGCAAGGTCTGGTCACGCATGTGCCCAAAGCGTTAAAGTGGGTACAACCGTGACCACAAAGGGTCCCTGCCTGCGGGGAGTCGCTGTATCGGCGGTCCGGGTCGGGGAGGAGTCCGCCCGGGTGCCGGTGCCGAGAAAGGACAATCGATGAACGTGCCACTGGCGCCGGTACGACTGCCGTCGGCGGAATGGCTTCCGCTGGATCTGCCGCACGAGATGCTCGGATCGTGGCTCAACGGCAAGTTCGACGAGAACGTCCGCGCCAAATTCTTCCGCGGGATGGAGTTCGAGAACCCGGCCGGTGATCCCGGGTGGTTCGGGCCCGACAGCGCGACCTGGTACGTCCATTCACACACGCCCGCGCTGATCTTCGGATTGCAGAGTGCGTCGTACATCGAGCGTCTCGATCCGAGCATCTTCTGGATGGGGATGCATCACTCGCGGCTGGTGCGGAGGCGTGAAGACGGCACCGCGACCACTGCCATCGACCCGGACGGCGCCACGACGCGGCTCGGCCACTCGCTGGCCTTCTTCATGGGGACCGCCTACGGATCGACGGAAACCGCTGAGCGGCTGGCTCGTACCGTGCGCGCCATGCATCACACCATCAAGGGTGTCCGGCCCGACGGCGCCGCCTATGACGCCGACGACCCGGACTGGTTGCGATGGAACTACGCGACGGTCGTGTGGGGTATCGCCACGGCCCACGAGATCTACCATCCGCGTCCGCTCCGTGGCGCCGAACTCGACCGGTACTACGGGGAATTCGTGCGCGTTGGCCATTCGCTCGGCGGTACCGACCTGCCGACCACGAAGGCCGAGACCCTCGAATGTCTCGAGTCCTACCTGCCCCAGCTGGCGTTGACCCACGGCAACGCGATGGCCACAGGTGCAAATCTGCGGAATCGTGCTCAGGCAGTGGTGGATTGGGCGATCCGAGACATTCAGCCGCGCTGGGCGAAACAGCTCATCTCCTACCGGCCGCCGAATCCGGTCGAGCGCCGGGCGCGACGTTCCGCGGTCTGGACCATCATCAACTCGGCGCACCTGACGATGGGGGAGGCGCCGGAGTTCGTCGCCGCCAGACGACGGGTCGCCGGCGGCACCGACGTGCCGCACACTCTGCCCCGGTACGAACTCGGCTCCGATCCCGAGCTCAGTCGCGCAGAGGTCGAAGCCGCATTCTCCCACTAGGTCGTTGACTCGTAGGGCGGCGCGTCCTAACGGATGTGTCGCCGTTTGTCATCGAAAAAACCATTCCCTCAACAAGATTCGTCAGTGTGAATCCGGCGTGAGCCTATCTGAAGCGGAAACAGGGAATTCATCTCACGTCACGCCGGTGTAACAAAGCCTAAATACGTTTACCCGACATACGCGAGATCGCTGACCAAGTTAGCGGCGCGTATCTCATCGGGGGGTCGAGGTGCGGAGTTGCACCTGCTGTCTGTCATGGCCCTGCCGAGCCGACCTGAGACGTATTGAGAAAGGCTTCCGGATGCCGTTAGATTCATTGCCGTCCGCCGTCACCCCCACACGCCGTCGGCGGTACGGCATCCTCATCCCCGCGGCACTGTCCGCCGTCGCGCTCGCGCTGAGTGCCTGTGGCAGCTCGGCCAGCGAGGAATCGGCATCGAGCGCGGAGTCGTGCGTCGACACCTCGGGCGACACCGTCAAGGTCGGTTCGCTGAACTCGCTGTCGGGCACGATGGCGATCTCCGAGGTCACCGTGCGTGACTCCATCAAGCTCGCCGTCGACCAGATCAACGACAACGGCGGTGTGCTCGGCAAGCAGATCCAGCTGATCGGCGAGGACGGCGCATCCGAGCCCACCATCTTCGCCGAGAAGGCGGAGAAGCTGATCTCGAGCGACTGTGTCGCCGCGGTGTTCGGCGGCTGGACGTCGTCGAGCCGCAAGGCGATGCTGCCGGTCTTCGAGGACAACAACTCCCTGCTGTACTACCCGGTGCAGTACGAGGGGCTCGAGTCGTCGAAGAACATCTTCTACACCGGTGCCACCACCAACCAGCAGATCGTGCCGGCGCTGGAGTACCTGAAGGAGAAGGGCGTCAAGTCCCTCTACCTCGTGGGCAGCGACTACGTCTTCCCGCAGACGGCCAACCGCGTGATCAAGGCCTACGCCGCGGCCAACGGGATCGAGATCAAGGGTGAGGACTACACCCCGCTCGGCTCGACGGACTTCTCGACCATCGTCAACAAGGTCCGCACCGCCGACGCCGACGCCGTGTTCAACACCCTCAACGGCGACTCCAACGTGGCCTTCTTCCGCGAATACAAGAACGTCGGTCTGACGCCGCAGGCGATGCCGGTCGTGTCGGTCTCGATCGCCGAGGAGGAAGTCGGCGGTATCGGTGTCGAGAACATCGAGGGCCAGCTCGTCGCATGGGACTACTACCAGACCATCGACAACCCGGCGAACAAGTCCTTCGTCACGGACTACAAGGCCGCCTACGGCGCCAACAAGCCCACCTCCGATCCCATGGAGGCGGCGTACGTCTCGGTGTACCTGTGGAAGAACACCGTCGAGAAGGCGAACTCGTTCGCGGTCGCCGATGTCCAGAAAGCTGCTGGCGGAGTCACTTTCGAGGCTCCCGAGGGCCTGGTGACCATCGACGGCGAGAACAACCACATCACCAAGACCGCCCGTATCGGTGAGATCCGCGGTGACGGACTCATCTACACGGTGTGGGATTCGGGCCAGCCGATCGAGCCGGACCCGTACCTCAAGTCCTACCCGTGGGCCGAGGGCCTGAGCAGCTGACACGACGTGGCCCGTCTCGTACCGGTGTACGAGACGGGCCACGCCCGCAGTTCCTCATCGACCACCACGACGAACGGATGGTGACGTGGAAACCGTTATCGGACAGCTCTTCACCGGGCTGAGTCTCGGCTCGATCCTGCTCCTGGCAGCACTCGGCCTGTCCCTGACCTTCGGTCAGATGGGCGTGATCAACATGGCCCACGGGGCGTTCATCATGGCCGGCTCCTACACCGCGTACTCGGTGCAGGAATACCTGATCTCGAATGCCGGTGTGTCCCTGATCGTCTCGCTCTTCATCGGCTTTCTCGTCGGTGGTCTCATGGGTGTGCTGCTCGAGGTCACCCTCATCAAACGCATGTACGACCGGCCCCTCGACACGCTGCTGGTGACGTTCGGCGTCGGACTCATCCTGCAACAGCTCGCGCGCGACATCTTCGGCGCTCCGGCGGTCGACGTGACCGCCCCGTCGTGGCTGTCGGGAGGCGTCGACATCCTCGGCGCCGTGGTCCCCAAGACCCGGCTGTTCATCATGCTGCTGGCGGTGATCGCGGTGACCGCGATCGCCATCACGATGAAGTACACGCCGATGGGCCGTCGCATCCGTGCCGTCGTGCAGCACCGCGACCTCGCGGAGACCAGCGGTATCTCCAGTCGCACGACCGACATCACCACCTTCTTCATCGGTTCCGGACTCGCCGGCGTCGCCGGTGTCGCGCTGACGCTCATCGGTTCGACCAGTTCGAACACCGGTATGACGTATCTGATCGATGCCTTCCTGGTGGTCGTCATCGGCGGCCTGGGCCAGATCAAGGGCGCGGTCATCGCGGCCGTCGCCCTCGGCCTCCTCAACTCGTTCATCGAATACAACACGACCGCATCGGTGGCCAAGGTCGCCGTGTTCGTGATCATCGTGATCTTCCTGCAGATCCGCCCCCAGGGCCTGTTCACGGTCCAGTCGAGGAGTCTCGTGTGAAGGACTATTTCAGCGGCCACTGGAAGGTTTACGCGGGATTCGCCGTCGCGGCGGTACTGCTGTTCGCCGTCGCTCCCGCGGTGCTCTCCGATTTCCGGCTCAACCTGCTCGGCAAGTTCCTCTGCTTCGGCATCGTCGCGGTCGGCATCGGCCTGGCCTGGGGCCGTGGCGGCATGCTGACCCTCGGTCAGGGCGTCTACTTCGGCCTCGGCGCCTACATCATGGCGATGCACCTCAAGATCGCCGACGCCGAGCTCCGCGGCGACGACGTACCGGACTTCATGCAGATCGCCGGTATTCGCGAACTCCCCGGGTACTGGAAGCCGTTCGCCTCACCGCTGGTGACGATCCTCGGCATCCTGTTCGTGCCCACCCTGATCGCGGTCCTGCTGGGCCTGGGCGTGTTCAAGCGAAAGGTCAAGGGTGCCTACTTCGCGATCCTGTCGCAAGCGCTCGCAGCGGCCTTCGCGATCCTGCTCATCGGCCAGCAGACCACCGGTGGTAGCAACGGCCTGAACCGTTTCCGCAGTTTCTTCGGGCTCGCACTGAACGATCCGGTGAACCGGCGACTACTGTTCTTCATCG
Source organism: Gordonia westfalica (assembly GCF_900105725.1). Lineage (NCBI taxonomy): Bacteria > Bacillati > Actinomycetota > Actinomycetes > Mycobacteriales > Gordoniaceae > Gordonia > Gordonia westfalica. The sequence goes on along the minus strand of NZ_FNLM01000034.1, from coordinate 1,458,468 downwards.
CTGCCGCGACCCTGCTCGTCGTCGTCGCACTCACCCGGCAGTTGATGTACAGCCGCTACGGCGAACTCCTCGTCGCGGTGCGTGACCAGGAGGAGCGCGTCCGCTTCCTGGGTTACGACCCGGCCAACGTCAAGGTCGTCGCCTACGCGATCGCCGCCCTCTTCGCGAGTATCGCCGGCGCCCTGTTCGTACCCATCGTCGGCATCATCTCGCCCGCCGACGTCGGGATCGTCCCGTCCATCGCCTTCCTCATCGGTGTCGCGATCGGCGGCCGCACAACACTTCTCGGTCCGGTACTCGGTGCCATCGCGGTCGCCTGGGCGCAGACCAGCCTGTCGGAGAACTTCCCGTCCGGGTGGACCTACGCGCAGGGCATCCTGTTCATCGTCGTCGTCGGCTTCTTCCCGGCCGGACTCGCCGGGATCGGTGTCCTGCTCAAGTGGCGCCGGAGGAAACCGGCCGATCCATCACCCACCGGTGACATCGACGAACACGCCGGCAGCAAGGTAGGAGCCTCCTCATGAGCGGATTCGAGACGGTGAGCACGGCCGAACCGGTCGCCGGTGGAAATGCCGGCATGGACAGCGACTACCTGCAGGTGCGCGGACTGTCCGTCGAGTTCGACGGCTTCAAAGCCGTCACCGACGTGGATCTGACGCTGCTGCAGGGAGATCTGCGCTTCCTGATCGGCCCCAACGGTGCCGGCAAGACGACCATCATCGACGCGATCACCGGTCTGGTGAAGGCCACCGGGTCGATCCAGAAGTCGGGTGTGGAACTCGTCGGCAAGAAGGTGCACCAGATCGCGCGCCTCGGTGTCGGCCGGACCTTCCAGACCGCCAGCGTCTTCGAGGAACTGAGCGTGCTGCAGAACCTCGACATCGCCGCCGGTGCGGGCCGCTCGGTGTGGACGATGCTCCGGCGCAGGCCCACCGAGATCCCCGAGGGTATCGCCGAGGCCCTCGAGACCATCGGACTGCAGGATCTACGCGACACCCCGGCCGGGGTGCTCGCGCACGGGCAGAAGCAGTGGCTGGAGATCGGCATGCTGCTGGTGCAGAACGCGTCGGTGCTGCTACTCGACGAGCCGGTCGCCGGCATGAGCCACGAGGAACGTGAGGAGACCGGGAATCTGTTGCGCCGCATCGGCGGTGAGCGCACCGTGGTCGTCGTCGAACACGACATGGACTTCATGCGGGCGTTCGCGACGTCGGTGACGGTCCTCGCCCGCGGTCAGGTGCTGGCCGAGGGCAGCGTCGCCGAGGTGCAGGCCAATCCGAAGGTCCAGGAGGTCTACCTCGGAACCGCCGCCGGCGGTGAGGAACTCGAGGAGATCGCCGCCGAGACCGAAGGCACCGATACCGGGGATGTCCCCGCCGTGTCGGCCGAGAAGAAGGGCTGAGAAGGAGATGCTGAAACTCTCCGGGGTGCACGCCGGATACGGCCGGACCGAGGTCATCCACGGTGTCGACATCGAGGTTCCCACCGACGGTGTCGTCGCCGTCATGGGGCACAACGGCGCCGGCAAGACGACGCTGCTGCGTGCCGCGGTCGGTCTGGTGAAGACCACCAAGGGCTCCATCACCTTCGACGGCGTCGACATCACCAAGGCCCGTCCGAGTACACGGATCAAGAACGGCATCGCCTACGTCCCGCAGGGACAGCAGAGTTTCGGCCACCTCACCACCGCGGAGAACCTGCAGGTGGTGGCCGACGGCCGTAGACGCGGCAAGGAACTCGTCGCCGAGATGCTGGACATGTTCCCGGCGCTGAAGGAACTGTTGGGCCGGCGTGCGGGTCTGCTGTCGGGCGGTCAGCGTCAGCAACTCGCGATCGCCCGGGCCCTCATCACCGAGCCGCGAATGCTCATCCTCGACGAACCGACCGAGGGTATCCAGCCGTCGGTGGTCGCCGAGATCGAACAGACCATCACCACCCTCACCCAGCGGGGCGGACTCGGTGTGCTGCTCGTCGAACAACACATCGGTTTCGCTCTCGAAGCGGCACAACAGTATTACGTGCTCGAGAGCGGCCGGGTCACGTCGTCGGGTGAGGGCGGTACGGCTGCCGAGGCCACCGTCCGCGAGGCCATGACCATCTGATCGCGGCCCGATCCGACGGGTGCGGGGTCACACGCCCTTCACGTTGAGCAGCTGGGTCAGCACGGCCTCGACCTCGACCAGATCACGGGCGTCTTCCATGATCTGGTCGATCGGCTTGTAGGCGGCGGGGATCTCGTCGATCCACTGCGTGCCGTGCCGGTACTCGATGCCGGTCATCGCCTTCGCGAGATCGTCGAGGGTGAACAGCTTCTTCGCCTTGGTCCGCGAGAAGCGGCGGCCTGCTCCGTGCGGCGCGGAGAACAACCCCGACTCGTTCCCGAGTCCGCGCACCACATACGACTTGGTCCCCATCGACCCCGGGATGAGGCCGTGGACGCCGGCGCCGGCGTCGATCGCTCCCTTACGGGTGAGCCACACCTGCCGGCCCGCGATCTCCACCTTCTCGGTGTAGTTGTGGTGGCAGTTGATCCGTCGCACCTCCACCGAGTCGGGGGAGCGGAAGGCGTTGCCGCCCAGCCACTCACCGAACACGGTGACGAACCGGTCCATCATCTCGGCCCGGTTCTCGAAGGCGAACCGCTGCGCCCATCGCAGTTCCCGGATGTAGTCCCCGAACTCCGGTGTGCCGGAGGCGAGGTACGCGAGGTCGGGATGGTCCAGCTGGATATGCCAACGGCGGCAGAGCTTCTGGGCGACCTTGATGTGCTTCTGCGCGATCTTGTTGCCGACGCCACGGCTACCGGAGTGCAGGAACAGCCAGATACTGCCGGTGGCCTGGTCCCCACCCTGTTCGTCCCCGACCTGCTCGCACAACTCGATGAAATGATTGCCGCCGCCGAGTGAACCGAGCTGCTCGCGCCACTTCGGTGAGTGCGAGAGGTCCACGCCCTTCTCCGCCGCAGCCTGCTCCAATTCGACGATCCTGGCCTCGGTGTGCGAGTAGAGGACCGATCTGTTGTAGTTGCCCGGCGACAGCGGAATCGCTTTCTCGATGCGCCCGCGCAGGTCGGCGAGGTCGAAACGGGCGATGTCGGTCGCGCGAAGCGACGTCTGCACGCCGATCATCCCGCAGCCGATGTCGACGCCGACCGCGGCGGGGATCACGGCGTCGACGGTCGGGATGACCGTGCCGACCGCGGATCCCCTGCCCGCGTGGGCGTCGGGCATCAGCGCGACGTGCGGATGGATGAACGGCAGTGACGAGATCTCGTTCGCCTGCGCCCTCGTCGTGTCGTCGAGGATCGAGGCGAAGTTGAGTACCTTCGGTGCGATCATCTCGGGCATGTGTTCCCCCTGGCGATGATGTGTGGTGTCGATGGCGGGCTTGTGGCCCGCACCGGCCGGTCAGTCCATCCCATCGGCCATCAGGTGTCAACGGTATTTCGTTCTGCGCTACGGCAGATGGACCGCGATCTCCGGTCCGAGGGTGTGCGGTGCGTGGAGGGGGAGACGGTCGCCGCTCCAGAACCGGCCGGGGTCGAACCAGTTGGAGTCCTTGGTGGTGTCGAGGATGTCCATGTCGCGATAGGTGATCGCGACGACCTCGGCGCAGTAGGCGGCCTCCAGGCTCACCGGCTCGGGTGCCGATACCTCCTGCCGCCGTTGTTCACGACGTTCCCGGACCTTGCGGTCGAGGTAGGGAATGCCGCGCACCAGGTCGGCCGAGTTGGGGACGCGGCCGCGGAACCATCGTCCGGCGAGACGGGCGGTGGTCGGGAACGGGGTGCCGTCCAGTCGCGCGATGACCTTGAGCAGCTGGTCTTCCTGCTCCCTGCTGACCTCGGGGCTGAGCTGGCGAATCCAACACGCCTGCTCGTACCGGACCATCCACTGCTCTACGGCTTCGCGTGCGTCGTGCAGCTGGACCCCGCGGTGATTCGACCCGGTCCAGACGTCGGTCAGTTTGTCGCCGAGTTCGGCATGCCAGAGGAGCGGCGGCAGATCGTCGATGCAGACCGCCATCGCGACGTGGTTCACCGGCGCGTTGGTGAGGGTGCGGATGGCGCGGTCGGGGCCGGAACGGCCACGGAACAGCCAGACGTCACCGGTCCGGGTGGCTTCGAGCGCGGTTGTCAGCGAGACGCCGGCGGACTCGCCGGCGAGGTCTGCGCGGCGTGGTCTTCTGCTGGTGGGCACCCCCGAAGACTAGAGCTTGCGGGTGAAGACGGCCATCGGCGGCGGAAGCGACTTATCCTGCCCGCATGAGGAATCTGTGGAAGTGGGTGGGACTCGCCGGGGCCGTCGGTGTCACGACCGGCGGTGTGCTGATCGCGCGGGACCAGCGTCAGCGCAACGCATACTCGGCCGATGAGATCCGCGAGCGTCTGCACCGGCGTTTCGAGGCGTCCGACACCGCTGGTGGCGGAGACGAACGATCCTGAGGACACTGGTTGGCAAGGTCGGCCCCCACGGTCGGCCGGGCAAGCCGAACCAGAGATAGGGAACATCATGACCGACAACAGCGGATTCGGCGGCGGACCGTTCAACTTCGGCCCCGAGGACTTCGACCGCTTCGCGCGTGAGGCCGGCGACGGATTGCGCGACATGGTCGGCAAGCTCTTCGAGGGCCAGGCAGGTCCCGGAGCGTTCTCGATGTTCTTCGACGACGCTGCACGCGGCCGCACGCGGACCCAGCCGCGACCGGAGACCGCCGGTGAGACCGGTTCGGGCGTGTGGGCCGTGTTCGTCGTCGACGAGGACGGCGGTGCCCGCGTCGAGCAGGTCTACGCCACCGAACTCGATGCGCTTCGCGCCAACAAGAACAACACCGACCCGCATCGCAAGGTGCGGTTCCTGCCGTACGGCATCGCGGTGAGCGCTCTCGACGAGGCGCTCGACGGGGAGCCGGGCGAGGACGAGAAGTCCGACTGAGGGCTTTCTGGAGACGCATGAGGCCGGTGAGTCCGAGATGGACTCACCGGCCTCATGGCTGTGCGAAGCACTGTGTGTACCTCTGGTGATGCAGTCACGGCACCTCGGGCGCCGGTGCTGCTATCAGAGGTTCGCGCCGCAGACCGGCCACGCACCGGGGCCCTGGGTGGCGAGGACGTTCTCCGCAACGCGGATCTGCTCCTCGCGCGAGGCGTTCGCCGGGTTGCCGGAGCCACCGTTGGCCTCCCAGGTGCTCTGCGAGAACTGCAGTCCGCCGTAGTAGCCGTTGCCGGTGTTGATGGACCAGTCGCCACCGCTCTCGCACTGGGCGACAGCGTCCCAGTTGCCGGAGGCGGCCGACGCGTTGGACGCCAGCATGCCGAGGGGGGCTGCGGTGAGGGCACCGACGACGGCGGCACGGGCGACGAGCTTGGTCATGTGGGTCTTGCTGATACGCATGGTCTTCGTTCCTCCTGATCACCACCCGGGGTTGGCAAGGTGGTTGATTTCGGACGGGGCCGACCCTACGTGCTTGGTAACGGTCAGGTCACGTCGACGTCCTGACCTGCGGAGTTTTGGTCACACTCGAATAACGCTGTTAGGTTTGGGGCAAAACCCCAGCGCACCGCGGAATTCCGCGGTTGTCCGTGGAACCCGATGTTCGGACGCGTTCGATGACGAAGGTCACAGCGATAATGTGATGTGTCCCACTTGATCGGGGCGTGTGGTGAGACTAAGCGCGCCGTTCGAGGGCGATGCGTCCCCCGCGTGAGGGAGCGTAGGCCACGCCTCGCGAGAACCAGCGTTCGGCGCGGTCGTCGGTCGGCAGCAGCTCGAAGTCGCTCAGCACTGTCCGGAGCACCACGTCCATCTCCATCGTCGCGAACGCGGCGCCGATGCAGCGTCGGGTACCGCCGCCGAACGGCAGCCAGGCCGGCGGCGGCGTGGTGCCCAGGAAACGGGTCGGATCGAACCGCTCGGGATCGGCGAACTCGCGGCTGTCGTCGTGGAGCAGGGCGATGGACACCATCACGTTGTGGCCGCGCGGGATGCGCCAGGGTCCGAGCTCGAGGTGGTCGGCGACCACGTGCCGGGCGGCGAAGTCGATCACGGGGCGGCTGCGCTGCGTCTCGAGGATGGTCGCGTGCCGGTACTCGGTGCCGCCGGCGTCGACCTCGGCGGCGAGTTCGGCCAGGACGCCGGGGTGGCGACGGAGGCGCTCGAACGCCCAGGCGAGGGTGGTGCCGGTGGTCTCGTGGCCCGCCGCGAGCATGGTGAGCAGCTCGTCGCCGATCTCCTCGTCGTCCATGCCCGTGCCGTCCTCATAGGTGCTGCGCAGCATCAGGGCGAGGATGTCGTCACGCTCTTCCAGACGTGGGTCGTTGCGCGACTTGGTGATCAGGTCGCCGATGTAGGTCTTGTACTCGGCGTGCATGCGGGCGTAGCGCTGGTTGGGGTCGACGGCGCGCAGCGGCCGGGGCAGGTTCGGGAAGGTGGCCGCTCGCGAGCCCGTCACGACCATCGGCGGGATCATCCGGCGCAGGTTCTCCAGATCCCTGCCCTGTGCGCCGAAGACTGCCCGCAGGATCACGTTGAGCGTGATCCGCATCATCGGCTCCATCGAGGCGAACTCGGTGCCGACGGGCCAGGTCGCCGACTCGGCCCTGACCTCCTCCTCGACGATCTGCTCGTAGGTCTTCATCCGCTTGCCGTGTAGCGGTGGGGTCAGCAGCTTGCGGCGGGCGCGGTGTTGCCTGCCCTCGAGGGAGAAGATCGACCTGGTGCCCAGGATTCGGCCCAGGTTGGGCTGGACGTTGATGACCTTGTCGCCGGCGGTGAACAGTTCCCGCGCGAGGGTGGCGTCGGAGATGACCACCGCCGGCCCGAAGACCGGCAGGTGCACCGTGAACGCTGATCCGTGGCGTTTGTGGAGGTGACCGAAGAAGTGTCTGCGGGAGGTGACCGCGGCGACGCCCTGGACGGCTGACGGCAGTCGGGTGGCGGGCGGCAGGATCACGGTGTCACTCATGACGGGTGTGCTCATCGGGGTCGAGGCCTTCCGGGGAGTCTGGTACGTCCGCGTACCCCAAGCGGTACGCCGGCGTACCACGGACGGTACGCGGACGTACCGGGGAGGGCAAGAGGCATATGCTCAACTGCGTGAACTCGCAGCTGTGGCCGGAGGGTGCGTCGTCGACGCGGGAACGTCTCCTGGCGGCGATGCTCGCCTGTGTGGCCGGGTCGGGTTACCGCGAGACCACCGTGGCCGACGTCGTTCGCGTGGCGCAGACGTCGCGGCGCTCCTTCTATCAGGAGTTCGCCGACAAGCAGGACTGCTTCTTTGCGCTGGTGCGTCGGACCACGCGGCTGACCATCGACGAGATCGCCCGCCATGTGGATGCCGAGGCGGCGCCGGAAGAACAAGTGCGGCAGGCTGTTTCGTCGTATGTCGCCGCCAGCGACCGGTACCCCGGGCTAATGCTGAGTTGGATTCGCGAACTCCCGGCGTTGGGGCGGCCGGCCGAGCTCGTGAAGAACGAGGCGGTGGAGGACTGGATCGAGCTGTTCGTCAGCCTCACCTCGACGCCGACGATGATCGCGGCGGGCGTGTCACCGATCAGTCGCGAGCGCGCGGTGTTCCTGTGGGGCGGGGTGCGGGAGCTGACCGCCGACGCCGTGGAGTCGGGCGCGCCGCTGTCGGGGATCATCGAACCCGCGACAGCGGCGTGCCTCGCCCTGCTCAGAGCCGGCGGAAGCTAGCGCCAGGCGCCGCGCAGATACTGCGGCGGGTACGGCGCCTCGTCGCGGGGGAGGCCCAATTCGTGTGCGGCTCGCTGCGGCCACGACGGTTCGCGCAGCGCGACCCTGCCGAAGAACACGGCCGTGATGTCGTCGTCGCCGGCGATCTTCTCCGCCTGATCCGGTTCGACGATGAGTCCGACCGCCGCGGTCGGGACACCGGAGTCCCGGTGGACCGAGCGGGCGAGGTCGACCTGATAGCCGGGGCCGACCGGGATGTCGGCGAGTACGTTGCCGCCGGAGGAGACGTCGATCAGGTCGACGCCGCGGGCGGCGAGGATCTCGGCGAGGCGGGCGCTCTCGGCGACATCCCAGCCGCCGTCGCGCCACTCGGTGCCGGAGAGCCGAATGAACAGCGGCTTCGACTCCGGCCAGACGGCGCGGACGGCTTCGACGACCTCGAGCACGATCCGGGTGCGGCCGGCGAAGTCGCCGCCGTAGGCGTCGGTGCGGGTGTTGGAGAAGGGCGACAGGAACTCGTGCAGCAGGTACCCGTGCGCCGCGTGGATCTCGACGACATCGAAGCCGGCCTCGTCGGCCCGACGAGCGGCCTGGGCGAACGCGTCGACGACCTCGGCGATCTGATCGACCGTGAGCGCATCCGGATCGGCGAGTCCCTCGAAGGGCACCTCCGACGGACCGACCGGCGTCCAGCCGCCGTCCTCGAGGGGGATCGAGCCCGAACCCTCGCCGAAGGGGGAGTACGTGGACGCCTTCCGCCCGGCATGGGCGATCTGGGTTCCGATGACCGCACCCTGCCCGTGTACGAAGTCGACGATCCGGGACCAGGCCCTCGCCTGCTCGTCGTTCCAGAGTCCGGCGTCGTGGGGGCTGATCCGGCCCTCGGGGACGACGGCCACGGCCTCGGTGAGGATCAGTCCGAAACCGCCGGTGGCACGGGCGCCGAGGTGGGCGAGATGCCAGTCGGTGGGTACGCCGTCGCCGGCGAAGCAGCTGTACTGGCACATCGGCGCAAGCCAGATCCGGTTGGGGATCTCGACGTCGCGGAGCGTGATCGGTTCGAAGAGCGCGGTACTGGTCACAAAAGGAGTCAACCGCTTCCGCGTCGAGCTATTCCCCGGACGGTAGGTTCTGATCTATGACGCAGCATCGGCGAAGTCCGCGCAACGAGATCCCCGCCGACTGACGAATCTCCGGAAGGGAGTCCGACGATGAGTGAAACGACCGAGACGCAGGCGGTGTCGGTGGAGGTGGATGCGCCGCTCGGCGTGATCACCCTCGGCGACGCACGGCGTCGGAACCCGTTGTCCTCCACCACGATGAAAGCCGTCACCGCCGGACTCCGCCGATTCGACGAGGACCCCGACGTGCGCGTCATCGTGATCCGTGCCGAAGGCCCGGCCTTCTCCGCCGGTCACGACCTCGGCGAACTCGTCGACCGCACGCTGGACGACGAACGCGCCGTCTTCGACACCTGCGCAGAGCTGATGCGGACCGTCCACGAGGTGCGTCAGCCGGTCATCGCGGAGGTCGCCGGAATGGCCTTCGCCGCCGGATGTCAGCTCGTCGCGACGTGCGATCTCGCGGTCGCCGGGCGCAGCGCGAAGTTCTCGACGCCGGGCGTGCGGATCGGCTTGTTCTGCTCGACGCCGATGGTTGCGCTGACGCGGGCCGTCGGCCGCAAACGTGCCATGCACATGCTGCTGACGGGCGAGGCGATCGACGCCGACACCGCCGCCGAGTGGGGGCTGCTCAGCGGCGTCGTCGACGATGCCGACCTCACCACGACGGTCCGGGAGCTGGCGCTGCAGATCGCGGGATCGAGCGCGCGGACGGTGTCGATCGGCAAGCAGGCCTTCTACAAGCAGATCGAACTCGACGAGGCGTCTGCCTACGTGGAGATGTCGGAGACGATGTCGACCAACGCGATGACGTGCGATGCGCAGGAAGGGATGTCGGCGTTCCTCGCCAAGCGCGCGCCGGTGTGGACGGACAGCTGACGGAGCTGTTCCGCTGAGCTGAAATCGTGTGGTAGCCGACACACCCTGGTTCCTAGGCTTTCCTCATCCGAGGAAGGGATGGACCAATGCAGCCGCTCGTCTGTCGAACCTGCGACGCTCGTGTGTCAGTCGCGAAATACAGTCCTGCTCACACGAGCATCCAGTGGACCACCGAGGCCAAACAGTCCTGTCATGAGATGGCGTCCGCATCCGCTGTCGGAAACGGCAACTGCGGTTACGTTCTCCGTTGTGCGGCACTGGATCGCAGCATCGACGCCGCCGTGAGGCGCGGGGATATCCCGATGTCGACGAGGTCGGAGCCCCGCGTCCGGCCACTGTCCGCCGGCGATGTCGTCGCCGAATCCCCGGCGGCCGTGCCGTCCTAGCCGCCACCGCGAGCGCGACGCCTTCTCATCTCAGCCCGTCAGTTCAGCCCTACACCCATTGGAGAGACCATGACCGTCGAACAGGAACGAATCGAGATCCGCAGCATCGACACCGGAACCAACCCGACGCGTTTCGCACGTGGATGGCACTGCATCGGGTTGGCGAAGGACTTCCGGGACGGAAAGCCCCACCAGGTCCAGGTATTCGGGACCGACCTCGTCGACTTCGCCGACTCGACCGGCGAACTCCATGTCCTCGACGCCTTCTGCCGCCACATGGGCGGCAACCTCGCCCGGGGCGAGATCAAGGGAGACACCATCGCGTGCCCCTTCCACGACTGGCGGTGGAACGGCAAGGGTCGCTGTGAGTCCGTGCCGTACGCGCACCGAATCCCCAAGGTCGCACGCACCAAGGCGTGGACGACCATGGAGCGCAACGGCGTTCTGCTGGTGTGGCATTGCCCGCAGGGCACCGAACCCGCCCCGGAACTCGCGATCCCGGAGATCGAGGGTTACGAGAACGACTGATCCGCTGGCTCTCGGCGATGGTGTACGGCCAGTCGCTGGTGACCGAGGAGCTCATCGAGGAACGGTGGGAACTGGCCACCGAGCCGGAAACCCTCGAGATCGCGCGACGCATGTACAGCACCAAGGCCTTCACCGCGACGATGGCCGCCAACGCGATGGCCGACACCGTCCCGTACTGGGTGCAGCTGCACAAGGTGACGTCACCGACGCCGATCACCTGGGGCCGCGACGACCGCGTGAGCCCCGTCGACTCGGCGATCCTGCCGATGCGCGACATCCCCGACGCCGAGCTGCACGTCTTCCCCCGCTGTGGGCACTGGGCGATGATCGAAGCCCGCGAGGCCTGGCTGTCGGCCGTGCTGGCCTTCCTGAAGCGCGGTGCGGGATGACGTCGTCACCGGTCACCGGGACACAGCCGACCGGGACACAGCCGACCGGGACACAGCCGACCGGGACACCGGCGAACACGGGCGAGTGGCGCGGCGTCGATCTCGGCAGCCGCACGGTCTCCTATGACGAGCGGGACGCGATCCTCTACGCGCTCGCCGTCGGGGCGTCGGCCACCGAGCTCGACCTGGTCTTCGAGAAGCAGTTCCGTGTGCTGCCGACCTTCGTGCTGACCCTCGCACAGTGGGCCCCGGATGAGCTCGGCTCCCGTGGCGCCTTCGATCCGACCACCGCCCTGCACGGCTCGCAGCAGCTGGACGTGCTGGCACCGTTGCCGCCGCGCGGTGAGGTGACGATGACCGCCTCGGTGGGGGAGGTCTGGGACAAGGGCTCGGCCGCGGTGCTCGAGGTGGTGGTCCGCAGTGACTACTTCGTCGCCACCTGGTCGTTGTTCGCGCCCGGTGCCGGCGGTTTCGGCGGCGACCGCGGCCCCGGCAGGCCGGCTGCCCCGCAGGGCGCTCCGACGATGACCGGACGATTTGAGACAACCCCGAATCAGGCTGCGCTGTATCGCCTCACGGGTGACCTCCACCCGATCCACATCGACCCGGCCGCGACGTCGCGGATCGGACAACCGCGTCCGATCCTGCACGGGCTGTGCGCTCTCGGCGCCGCAGTACTCGACGTCGCGCGGCTGATCGGCGCCCATCCCGCGGATCTGCGGTCGCTCGACGGCCGATTCGCCACCGCGATCTTCCCCGGCGACGACGCGGAGTTCCGCGTGTTCGGTGCGGGGCGCGAGGTGACGTTCGAGATGGTGCACGATGGCAAACCGGTCATCGCGAACGGGGCGGCGGGTTTCGACGAGTCCGGAAGGCGGCAATGAGCATGACCATCACCGACGCGGCCGAACAGGTCACGACGTCCTCGCGCGGGGTGCCGTTGGAGGTCGCCGAGGTGATCGAGGAGACCCCGGATGCGCGTTCACTGGTGTTCACGGTCCCGGCCGACCGCCACGCCGAGTTCGCCTACACCCCGGGGCAATTCCTCACGCTGCGGATTCCGAGTGAACGCACCGGTTCGGTGGCCCGGTGCTACTCCCTGGCCAGCTCACCGTTCACCGACGACCTGCTGAAGGTGACGGTGAAGCGAACCAGCACCGGCTATGCGTCGAACTGGTTGTGCGACAACGTCAGAACGGGCGACCTGATCGAGGTCCTGCCGCCCGCCGGGGTGTTCACACCCAAGGACTTCGACGACGACCTGTTGTTGTTCGCCGGTGGAAGTGGCATCACGCCGGTGATGTCGATTCTCAAGGCAGCATTGAGCGAGGGATCGCACGAAGTGGTCCTCTTCTATGCGAACCGCGACGAGAGCTCGGTCATCTTCGCCGGCGAACTGCGTGAGCTCGCCGCCGCATACGCAGGCCGGCTCACGGTGCTGCACTGGCTCGAAAGTGTCCAGGGGGTGCCGACGGTCGCTCAGCTCGCGGCACTGTCGGCGAAGCTCGACGGCCACCGGGTGTTCACGTGCGGGCCTGCACTTCGAACTCCAGGTGCGGATCGCGTTCGAGGAAATCGACCACCTCCGGTGCAGTCGTCACATAGGCTTCCTGCCGGTCGGCCCCCGTGTCGCCGAGCAGCGTCCGCAGATAGGTGCGGGCCTTGTCAGTGGAGTCGTCGAGTCCCGCCCCTTTCTGTACGACGCTGCCGCGCAGCCACAGTGACGCACCCGAGTACGACGATGTGCCGCCGAAGACCGCGGTCTTCTCCAGAACGACCGTGTCCAGTCCGTTCGCCGCCGCCGTGTACGCGCCGGTGAGGGCTCCGCCGCCCGATCCGACCACCACGACATCGCAGCGAATATCCCAGTCCTGCATGCTTTTACCTCCGAGTTGTTCGTAGGTCTCATGCAATCGCACAGTGTGACCGGACGCACGTGGATTCCCGCCCATTGAACACCGCGCCCATCGAACAACTCGGACGCAGAACTCCCCCGACGCGACGGTGGCCGTCGCGGCGGGGGAGCAGGTGCGTGCGTGTCAGACCTCGATACGCGGCGTCTTCGCTGCGCTCGGTTGTCGCTACTCGGCCAACAGGGTCTGCGCGGTGGCGGCCGCGAAGCGGGCGAGATGCGCGTCGGCGGTGCCGAATTCGTACTCGATCGCGGTGAGGCGCTTGAAGTAGTGGCCGATGGCCAGCTCCTCGGTCATACCCATGCCGCCGTGCAGCTGCACCGAGTTCTGCCCGATGAAGCGTGCGGCCCGGCTGATCGTCGCCTTGGCGGCGGAGACCGCGGCGGCGCGCTCGGCGGGTTCGGCGTCGAGCGACAGGATCGCGAAGTACTGGGCGGCCACCGACTGCTCGAGCTGCAGATGCATGTCCACCATGCGGTGCTGCAGCACCTGGAAACTGCCGATCGGGACGCCGAACTGCTCACGCTGCTTGGCGTATTCGACGGTGTCGGTGAAGACCTTGCGCATCAGTCCGACGGCCTCGGAGACCACCGCGGCGGTGGCGGTGTCCCAGGCCTTCTCGAGCAGGTCGATGGCACCGTCGCCGGCGATGAGTGCGTCACCGGGGAGCCGGACATCGGTGAACGTGATGTCGGCGGCCTGCCGGTCGTCGATGGTGCGCAGCCGCTGGAGTTCGAGTCCCTCCGGTGCCCCGTCGGCGAGGTCGACGAGGAACAGCGACACGCCTGCGGGGTCGTGCGGCTCGCCCGAGGTGCGGGCGCTGACGATGAGATAGTCGGCGATGGGTGCGGTGGTGACGACGGCCTTGCGGCCGTTGAGCTTCCATCCCTCACCGTCGCGGTCGGCACTGGTCTCGATTCGCGACAGCACGCCGCCCGAGCCGTCCTCGAGTGCGGCGAGTGCACTGAGGGCCTCGCCCGCGGCGATGCGACCGGCTGCCTCGAGCGCGAAGGCTTTGCCGGTCGAGTGCAGCAGTCCGGCACCGAGAACCACCGAGTCGACGAACGGCTCGACGACGAGCGCGTGTCCGAGTGCCTCGGTCACGACCATCAATTCCTCGGCGCCGCCGCCGAAGCCGCCGATCTCCTCGGGCAGGCAGGCGCCGACGACGCCGAGATCCTCGACGAATGCCTTCCAGATCTTGGGCTGCCAGCCCTCGCCGACCTTCGCCGCGTCGCGGCTGACCTGCAGGTCGTAGCGTGCGTCGAGGAACTTGTTGAGTCCGTCGGACAGCAGCTGCTGTTCGGGGGTGAGTGTGAAGTCCATCAGTTTTCTCCTGTGACCCGTCAGAGACCCAGAGCCGCTTTGGCGAGGATGTTTCGTTGAATTTCGTTGCTACCCGCGTAGATCGAGCCGGCGCGGTCGTTGAAGTAGTGCAGCGGGGCGACGGCCTGCCACGGCTCGCCGCTGACGTAGCCGTCGGTGGGAGGCGTGTACTGGAAGATCGGACCGCCGGGGCGCGTGGCGTGGGGCTGGAAGACGCGGCCGTGCGGGCCGGCGGCCTCCAGGGACAGCGTCGTGATCTCCTGGCTCAGTTCCGTTCCCAGGATCTTGAGCATCGACGCGATCGAACCCGGGTCCTTTCCCGAGGTCATCGCGGCGAGGGCGCGGTACTCGAGGACCTCGAGGATCTTCGCGCGGACCTGGAGGTCGGTGAGCTTGGCCGCGAACGCCGGGTACTCCGACAGCGGGCCGCCGTCGGGTGCGGTCACCGAGGCGGCGTCCCGACCGAGCTGCTCGGCCATGACCTGCAGCGCCGGGGCAGCCGCGCCGCCACCACGCTCGAAGACGAGGAGGTACTTGGCGACGGTCCAGCCGTCGTCGATCTTGCCGAGCACGTTCTTCTTGGGGACGCGCACGCCGTCGAAGAACACCTGCGCCTGGACCTGCTCACCGGAGGCGAAGACGAGGTTCTGGACTTCGATGCCGGGGGAGTTCATGTCGATGAGCAGGAAGGTGATGCCCTGCTGCTTGCGCTCCTGGCGGGAGGTGCGGACCAGGCAGAAGATCCAGTTGGCCTCGGAGGCGTGGGTGGTCCAGATCTTGGAGCCGGTGACCACGAGGTCGTCGCCGTCGTCGACCGCGGCCATCGACAGGGACGCGAGGTCGGAACCGGACTCGGGTTCGGAGTAGCCCTGGCAGAAGAAGACGCTGCCGTCGAGGATGCCGGGCAGGAAGAAGTTCTTCTGCTCCTCGGTGCCGAACGCCATGATCGCGTGGGAGACCATGCGGATGCCCATCGGCGACAGCGACGGTGCGCCGGCCAGGATCGACTCGCGGCTGAAGATGTAGTGCTGTGACTGCGACCAGTCGCAACCGCCGTACTCCACCGGCCATGCCGGCGCGGCCCACCCGCGTTCGTGCAGGATGGCCTGCCACGTCATCGAGGCCTCGTGGTCGGAGTAGACCGACGTACGCAGCGTGCCCGCCGCCCGCAGGTCGGGGGTCAGCTTCTCGTCGAGGAACGCCCGTACCTCGTCGCGGAACGCGGCGTCGGCCGGAGACCAGTTCATGTCCATGAGCGATGCGCAACCTATCTGTAAACGGTTGTGGTCAGATTGGGGTCGAATGGCAATCTACCGAATGTTCGCTCCGGAGCGTAGCCCGGCTCATGTTTCGCTTTCCAGTGTGACGTCCGCGGGGTCGTCCGGGGGGTCGTCCGGGGGCGGTTCCGGCTTCGACGACGACAGCAGGACATCGGCCCAGCGGGTCGCCGGGTCGATGTCGATGAGCAGCGCCTTGGCCAGCAGGGTCAGCGGTACCGCGAGGATCGCTCCCAGCGGTCCGATCGCCCAGGCCCAGAAGATCAGCGACAGGAACGTCAGCGTGGTCGACAGGCCGACGGCGTCGCCCACGAACTTCGGCTGGATGACCGACTGGATGATCACGTTGATGACGCTGTACACCGCGATGACGATGAGCATCTTCGTCACCCCGCCGTCGAGCAGCGCCAGGAGCGCGGGCGGGACGAGTCCGATGACGAAACCGATGTTCGGGATGTAGTTGGTGATGAACGACAGCAGGCCCCACAGGATCGGCAGCGGGACCGACAGCAGTGCCAGGGCGATGCTGTCGAACACGGCGACGATCAGACCGAACACCGTCGAGACCCACAGGTAGCTCCGGGTGCCCTGGGCGAAGGAGCCGAAGGCCGACGCGATGTCGGGTCGCATTCCGCGCAGGTGTTCCATCCGGTCGTCGAAGCCGACCGAGTCGGCCGCCATGAACAGCAGCAGGGCCAGCACGAGAACGAGGGCCGACGCGACGCTGAGGGTGCTGGCCAGCAACTCGGTGACCACGTTGACGACCTTGCCGGTGTCGACGTGGGAGATCATGTCGTGGACCTTGTCCTGGCTCACGCCGTGGCTGGTCAGGAAGTCCTGGAATCCCGTGATGATGTCGTCGAACTTGTCGTCGTAGTCAGGCAGGATCGACGCGAGCCGGGCGACCGAGAACACCAGCGTCGCGAACAGCCCGATCAGGATGCCGTAGACGAGCACGATCGTCGTCAGGAAGGCCGCCCAGCCGGGAAAACCCTTGGTGCGCAACCATCTCGGCACCGGCTGAACGGCCACGGTCAGCATCAGCGCCAGAAACGTCGGCGCGGCGAACGACGAGACCGCCTTGATGCCGCCGACCGCCACGACCAGTCCGGCGATGGTGATCAGCACGATCGTCCCGCGGGGGAGCGTCCAGGCCGGCGGGTCGGTGCGGTAGGACGGGGCCTCGGGCGCGCGTGTGGCGTCCCGGGAGCTGTTCGTGCTCCGACGTGCCATGCTCTCGCCTCACTCTCGCCTCCGACGCGGCATCGTGCACGGTGTGCGCGACCGTCGTCCAGTGTTCAGTACGACGAACTGCGGCGGAGCGCTTTCCGGGGACGACTCTGCGGCCGGTGGACCTGCGGTCGGGGCCGTCGGCGGGGGTGTCACCCGTCGATGATGTGGGCGCGTCGTGCGAGCGTCGAACTGGCTCCCGCCGCGGCGGCGCGAACCGCGGTCGCGTGGGCGCGGGGCTGGAATCGGTGTACCGGGCCGGTGACGCTGATCGCGGCGAGCGGGGCATCGTCTGCGTCGACGATCGGGGCGGCCACACACACGAGGCCCAGGGTCGACTCCTCGAACTCGAAGGAGATCCCGTCCTCGGCGATCTGGGCGAGCTGTGCCCGTAGCAGCCCGGGGGCGACGATGGTGTGGGGTGTGCGCCGGCGCAGTGGGCGACCGAGCTGGTCGGCGATGACGGAATCCGGCGAGCTCGCCAAGAGTGCCTTGCCGATAGCTGTGCAGTACAACGGCATTCGACCACCGAGCCGCGACGGTGCGTCGGCCTGCCGGTGCCCGCCGATCTTCGCGACATAGACGACCTCGCGGTCCTCGAGGATGCCGAGATGGACGGTTTCGCCGGTGCGGACGTAGAGGTCCTGCATGAAGGGGGTCGCGACCTCGATCAGTCCTCGCTCGGGAGACGCACGCATGCCGAGCTCGAACAGTCCGCTGCCGAGTGCGTACCCGCCCGCGGTGCGGTTGAGAAGACGAGCGGCGACGAGCTGACCGGCGAGCCGGTGAACCGTTGTCTTGGGGAGGGCGGTGCGTCCCGCGAGTTCGGCGAGCGTGACCTGTCTGTCGTTGGAGTCGAAGGCCTGGAGCACGGTGATCGCCTTGCCCAGCACGCTCGAACTATCGAGTTGTTCCTCGCTCATCTGCGACCTCCCTGGCGTTCCGCTCATCGGAACGCGATGCTCGACCCAGGGTATAGCGGCGCCCCACGATGGTCGGGAGCCGCCCGAGGAGATCGCGGCCGACGACCGAACCGACAGCAGAGGCAACACATGAGTTCCCCGGGCCCCGCCCCCTCCGATCCCGACACTTCCGATCCCGACACTTCTGATCCCGACACTTCTGATCCCGACGCCGCGATCGCCGCTGCGGCACAACGACTCAGCCGGGCGCTGGCGCAACGCCGGCCGTGCGTCCCGATCCGGGATCTCATCGCGCCCGACGACATCGAGTCGGCCTACCGCGTCCAGACGCTGTTCAACGCCGACCGCACCGCTGCGGTGGTCGGCCGCAAGATCGGGGCGACCTCGGCGGCCGTGCAGACCCAGCTCGGCGTCGACCAGCCCGACTTCGGAGTGCTGTTCGCCGACATGGCCTTCGGCGACGGTGACACCATCCCGATGGGGACACTGCTGCAGCCCAAGGCCGAGGCCGAGGTCGCGTTCATGCTGAAGAGCGACCTGGCAGATGGTGACCTCGACGTCGAGCAGTGCCGTGCCGCCATCGAGTACGCGGCACCGGCCCTGGAGATCGTCGACAGCCGGATAACCGACTGGGACATCACTTTCGCCGACACCGTCGCCGACAACGCATCCGCCGGGGTGTATGTGGTCGGCCCCGCGCGTCGGACCCTGGACGAGTATTCACCGGTCGATTCGACGATGACCATGACGATCGACGGCGAGGTCGTCTCGGAGGGTAGCGGGGCCGCGTGTCTCGGGGACCCGCTCAATGCCGTGGCGTGGCTCGCGCGCCGTGCGCGTCAGTTCGGGGAACCCCTGCGTGCGGGCCAGCTGATCCTGTCCGGAGCGCTGGGACCGATGCGGCCGATCGCCCCCGGGGCCACGGTGACCGCCGAGATCGGTGAACTCGGCTCGGTGACGGCCCATTTCACGTCCAACTGACTTCCCACATCCAAGGAGAACAACCATGACAACAGAGACGCCACGGACCAAGGTGGCGATCATCGGCTCGGGCAACATCGGCACCGACCTGATGATCAAGGTGCTGCAGCAGTCGCAGTATCTGGAGATGGGGGCGATGGTCGGGATCGATCCCGACTCCGACGGCCTCGCCCGGGCCCGCGCGAAGGGCGTGCCGACAACGCACGAAGGCGTCGAAGGCCTCACCCGCATGGAGGGTTTCGACGAGATCGAGATCGTCTTCGACGCCACGTCGGCCAAGGCCCACATCGCCAACGATGCACTGCTCCGTCCGCTGGGCAAGCGGATGATCGACCTGACGCCGGCCGCCATCGGCCCGTTCGTGGTGCCCGCGGTCAACCTCGCCGATCACATCGACGCGGAGAACGTGAACATGGTGACCTGTGGTGGTCAGGCGACGATCCCGATCGTCGCGGCCGTATCGCGTGTCACGCCCGTGGCGTACGCCGAGATCGTCGCCTCCATCTCGTCGCGGTCGGCCGGGCCGGGAACCCGGGCGAACATCGACGAGTTCACCGAGACCACGTCCAAGGCGATCTGCTCGGTCGGCGGCGCGCAGCGCGGGAAGGCGGTCATCATCCTCAACCCCGCCGAGCCCCCACTGATCATGCGCGACACCGTGTTCTGCCTCGTCGATGCGCCCGATGAGGGCACGCACGAGGAGATCCGGTCCTCGATCGAGAAGATGATCGGCGACGTCGCCGCCTACGTTCCCGGGTACCGCCTCAAGCAGGAGATCCAGATCGCCGCGATCCCGGCCGATCAGCCTGTCCACACCCTGCTCGCAGACGGCACCGAGATCACCCCGACCCACCAGGTGTCGGTGTTCCTCGAGGTCGAGGGCGCCGCTCACTACCTGCCCGCCTACGCGGGAAACCTCGACATCATGACCTCCGCCGGCCTGCAGGTCGCCGAGCGGATCGCGCAGCAGAAGGACAACGCACGATGACCAAGATCTTCGTCCAGGACGTGACCCTGCGCGACGGCATGCACGCCGTCCGCCATCGCATCACCCCGGAGAACGTCGGCAAGATCGTGCGCGCCCTCGACGCGGCCGGTGTCGACGCCATCGAGGTCGCCCACGGAGACGGCCTCGCCGGCGGCTCGGTCAACTACGGTCCGGGCAGCAACACCGACTGGGAGTGGATCGAGGCGGCCGCGGCCAACATCACCGACGCCCGCCTGACCACCCTGCTGTTGCCGGGTGTCGGCACCATCGAGGAGCTCCAACACGCCTACGACCTGGGCGTGCGGTCGGTGCGGGTGGCGACCCATTGCACGGAGGCCGACGTCTCGGCCCAGCACATCGCGAAGGCGCGAGAGATCGGCATGGACGTCTCGGGCTTCCTGATGATGAGCCACATGGCCGAGCCCGCGAAGCTCGCCGAGCAGGCCAAACTCATGGAAAGCTATGGCGCACACTGTGTTTACGTCACCGACTCCGGTGGCCGCCTGACCATGGACGGCGTACGCGACCGGGTCCGCGCCTACCGTGACGTGCTCGACGCGGGCACCGAGATCGGTATCCACGCGCATGAGAACCTGTCACTCTCCGTGGCCAATTCGGTGGTCGCGGTGGAGAACGGGGTGTACCGTGTCGACGCCTCGCTCGCCGGACACGGTGCGGGAGCTGGTAATTGCCCGATCGAGGCGTTCATCGCGGTCGCGAACATCAAGGGCATGGAGCACGGTTGTGACCTCTTCGCGCTGCAGGATGCCGCCGACGACATCGTCCGTCCACTCCAGGATCGTCCGGTACGCGTCGACCGGGAGACGCTGACCCTCGGCTACGCAGGGGTGTACTCGAGCTTCCTGCGCCATGCGGAAGCCGCGAGTGCCCGCTACGGCGTCGACGTGCGGTCGATCCTCCTCGAGGCGGGCAACCGCAAACTCGTCGGCGGGCAGGAGGACATGATCGTCGACATTGCCCTGGATCTCGCCGCAGCGGACGTCGCGCAGGCCAGCTGAAATAGCCATCTCGCAGAGGGGGTTTGGAGCGAGCCCGCCACCTCGCTCCCTGAGGTGCGAGGAGCGATAGCGACGAGCCTCGAAGGGCTGGCGAGATGAGCTCGCCAGCCCTTCGGGGCTCGCTGCGCTCGCACCTCAGGGAGCGGACGGGGTCCGCTGCGCTCGCACCTCAGGGAGCGATGGCGTTTTTGTCAGCGACCCTTCCACTCCGGGGTCCGCTTCATCACGAACGCCATGATGCCCTCGAGGGTGTCGCCGCTGATGATCAGCGAATCGAGGACGCTGGTGCTCGCGCGGACGGCCTCGACGGTGTCGGTGATCGCGTCCGACTGCTCCATCGTCGCGATCGACGCGCGGACCGACGTGGGCGACGCGGCGAGGATCTCCTCGGCCACCCCGCGGGCGGTCTCGAGAACCTTTCCGGCCGGGGCGATCCGGCTGACCAGTCCGGCGGCGGCGGCCTCGCCGGCCGAGATCCGGCGACCGGTCAGGATCATGTCGCGGGCCAGCGCCGGCGGGACAAGCCGCGGCAGACGGACCAGACCACCTGCGGCAGCGGCCAATCCGACCTTCACCTCGGGCAGTCCGAAGGAGGCCTCCTCGTCGGCGACGATGATGTGGCAGGCCATCGCGATCTCGCAGCCACCGCCGAGCGCGAAGCCGTTGACCGCGGCGATGACCGGCTTGGGCAGGCTCTCACGTGCGGTGAGACCGGCGAATCCGTTCTTGGGCACCGACAGCGCGGCCGGGCTGGCGGTCGCGGCCAGGTCGTTGCCCGACGAGAAGGCCTTGTCGCCCTTGCCCGTCAGGATCGCGACCCACAGGTCGTCGTCGGCGAAGTAGGCGTCGAAGATCGAGTCCAGTTCGGCGTTGGCGGCCGGGTTGAGCGCGTTGCGGGCGTCGGGCCGGTTGATCGTCACCTCGAGCAGGTGTCCGTCACGACGGATCTCGACATGCTCGTAGCTGTCCCGGAACGCCGGTGCGACCGCGGGGTATTTGGCGTTCATCGCGGCCTCGGTCAGCTTGACCCGGTTGCCCTTGTCGAACGACCGCACCACGATCTCGGTGCCGGCCGGATCGTCGGAGGTCAGCAGGAGGTCGAAGAACTCGTCGTCGTCGGAGTCGAGATTGGCCACGAAGCGTGCACCGAGCCCGTCCGGCGAGGCGTCGTCGATCAGGCGACCGATCACGGCGCCCGTCCGCTTGCCGCTCTTCGACGGGATGACGGTGTAGGTCTCGAGGATCGCCGGCCCGTCGGCGTCGCCGATGGTGGGAACGGTGGGCACCGCGTCGAGCTGGGCCTGGACCTTGGCGCTGTTGTCGGCGCGCCAGGGTGCCGGAGTGGTCGAGTAGACGCCGGCCGCGTGCTTGCTGAGTACGCCGCCGTTGGCGATGACGAGGCCGAAGTCGCCGGGGGATCGCCGTACGCGCGTGACGATCTCGGCGATCGCGTGCAGCGAGTAGTTGTTGCCGGGGCCGCCGAAGAATGGCAGGCCGCCGGTGGCGGTGAGTCCGCGCGGGTCGTCGGGTGAGATGCCGAGCCCGTCGAGGATGTTGAAGACCGCGATCGGGAAGCAGCTGTAGATGTCGATGACGGAGACATCGTCGAGACCGATCTCGGCGACCTCGAGCGCGTGCTTCACGGCAGCAGGGGCGGCCGGCGCGGAGCCGAGATCGGGTCGGTCGAGCGAGGTGCGCTCGACGGTCTCGGCGTGACCGTGCAGGAAGACCCACTTGGACGGATCGATGCCGGCGGCCTGCGCGGCCCGGACGGACATGACGACGACGGCGGCCGACTGGTTCACCTGGTCGCGGGCGACGATGTAGCGCGTGAACGGATCGGCGACGACCCGGTTGCCGTCGGTCGGGGTGACCAGCTCGGCGGCGTCGCGTTCGGTCGGGGCGGCCGAATGCGGGTTGGCCGCAGCGACCTTCGTGAAGGGTGCGAAGAGCTCGCCCATCGCCGTGGCGTAGGCCTCGCGGCCCAGGCCGGTGTTGTGGCGGCGGGCGTTCTCCAGCAATGCGTACTGGGGGATCACCGACGCGAGACCATGGCGCATCTCGGCGACGGTGATGATGCCCTTGAGGCCGTAGCCGCGGTCCTCGAGCTGTCCGCCAACCTCTTCGGCGAAGCTCGGACGTTCGTCATCGGGCTTGGACTGCAGGTCACGCACCGTCGACATGACCTCGGCACCGAAGATGACCGCCGCCTCGGAGTCACCCGCCGCGATGACGCCGGCGAGTTCGGTGAGCATCGTCTGCGGGGTCTGGCCGCCGGTGACGGCCTGCACGGCGCGACGCGGGTCGGCGCCGACGCGCTTACCGACGGCGCGGGGCATGTTGTCCGGGCGGCCGAGCGGCGACGCCGACAGCGGACTGGAGATCTCGAACGAACGGATCGCGGCGATGGTGTCGATGGACGAGGCCAGGTCGGACGCGCCGGCGTCGTCGAAGGCAGCGGTGACGGCGCGCGCTGCGAGGTCCGCTTCACCCAGTGCTTCGTACCCGGGATCGGTCAGGCGCTCGGAGGCCTGGCCGACGCCGACGACGACGGGGGTGTTCGGATCGAGATCAGCGATCGAGATTGGCATATGCACACAATGGCACAAACGCGTGACCGTCGTCTCAACGTGGTTCGCCGATAGCCCATACCTGCGGGTTCGGTGATCAGTGTGCCCGGGGATCGGGTGCTTGGGAACGCTGCGTTCACCGCGGTTTCAATCGTGGCCGAAGGTCGGGGAGGCGACCACACTATCGGCCGACAAGTTTGTTTCGAAAGGACGTTTGATGACCGCAACCGTGTCCGCAAGCACGTCGGCCGCCGGGACCACCGACGAGCGGCTCGACGAGGTGTTCGCCCCGATCTTCGCCCGTATCGCCGAGGGGGCGGTGGCTCGCGAAGACGATCGCCGGCTCGCACACGACGAGGTGTCGTGGCTGCGGGAGGCCAGGTTCGGTGCGCTGCGCGTGCCGGTGGAGCTCGGCGGGTACGGCGCCACGGTGCGTCAGGTCTTCCGGCTGCTCATCGATCTGGCCACCGCGGAGTCGAACCTCCCGCAGGCGCTGCGCGTCCACTGGTCGTTCGTGGAGGACCAGCTGACCGCGCTTCCCGATCCCGAGGCCGAGCGCTGGCTGCGCAAGGTCGGGGAGGGGACGCTCGTCGGCAACGCCATCACCGAGCCCGGTGTCGGCGCCATCGACCACTACCAGACCCGCCTCACGGCCGACGGCGATGCGTGGCGCCTGGACGGCACCAAGTACTACAGCACCGGCAGCCTGTACTCCGACCACATCCTGGTCGCCGCCGATCAGGACGGCGAGCGGGTGTCGGTGCTCGTCGACGCCGACGCCGAGGGCGTCATCCAGCACGACGACTGGGACGGGTTCGGTCAGCGTCTCACTGCCAGTGGGACCACCGAGTTCAGCGGCGTGCAGGTGGCGGCAGACCGCATCCTCGGCGCCGGCTACGGCGTCGCCGGCCGCACCTACGCCACCTCCTACCTGCAGCTCGTGCAGCTGGCGGTGCTGGCGGGCATCGCGCAGCGTGCCACCGATGACGTCAGCGCCTGGGTCCGGGACCGCAAGCGCACCTTCACCCACTCGACGGCCGATCTGCCCCGCCACGATCCGCTGGTCCAGCAGGTCATCGGCCGGCTGACGGCTGCCGCCTACTCGGCGCGCACCATCGTCCTCGACATCGCCGACCAGCTCGATCGTCTCGCCGGGACCGGCTGGCAGGACGAGAAGCTGCTCGACAAGGTCGAATTCGACGTCGGCCGCGCGCAGGCGACGGTCATCCCGCTGGTGCTCGACGCGACCACCCAGCTGTTCGAGGTCGGCGGTGCGTCGATCACCTCCGAGCGGCTGCGCCTCGACCGCCACTGGCGCAACGCCCGGGTGATCTCGGTGCACAACCCGCTCATCTTCAAGCTGCAGGCCATCGGTGACCACGTCCTCAACGGCACCGAGCTGCCCTACGCGTGGAGTGCCGGCCAGAAGTAGGGCTACCCTGGCCGCATGCAGCGGATGGCAGCGGCGGACGCCGCGTCGTACTGGATGTCCGTGCGCATCCCGAACGACCAGTTCTTGCTGTACTGCTTTGCCACACCGTCGATCTCGATCGACGGATGCGCGCGACGGTTGCTGGCGAGGGCTCGGCACGTCGACGACCTGTGTCTGCGTGTCCACGACGTTCCGGCCACCGCCGACCGTCCGTACTGGGTCTCCGCCGAACCCGACCCCGACCAGGTCCGCGTCGACACCACGACGCGGACCTGGTCGTCGTGTCTGGACTCGGTCGCCGGCCTCATCGGCGAACCGCTCGTCCCGTCCCGGGCCGCGTGGCGCCTGCATCTGTTCGGTCCGGTGACCGACCTTCCGGTAGGCGATGACGAATCGGTCACGGGAGTCGTTGTGGTGCTCCAGATCTCACACGCCCTCGGCGACGGTCGTCGTGCGTCGCAGATCGCGCGGGACCTGTTCACCGCGCCGTACGACGAATGCGAGCGCGGCGGCCTCGGCGTCCCCGGGCCGGTGCGCGATGGCGGGACCCTCGCGCTCGGTGCGCTGCGGTTCCCGGGCGAGTTCGTCACGACGATCCGACGCGGAATCCGGGTTGCGCGGGCTGGGGGACAGTCGAATCCGGGGAAGCCGGGTTATCCGCTGACGGCGCTGAACCGGAATCCCGGGCCGCGGCGACTCCTGCGGGTCATCGTGCTCGACCGCGAGCGTCTGGCCGCGTCCGGGTCGCCGGTCACCGTTGCCGTGCTCGTCGCGATCTCGCAGGCGCTACCGAGGTACCTCGGCGACGGTTGTACACGTCTCGGTGTGGAGCTCGCCGTCGGGAGATCCGATAACGCGCAGGCGCGCAACAACTTTAGGAACGTGGGGATCGATCTGCACCTCGACGTCGACGATCCGTATGAACGTGCCCGACTCATCCGCGGTGAGATCGACGCCGCCCGTGCGGCCGACGCCGATCCGGCACGAGTCGCGCAGCGACGGGTCTCGGAAGTCACTCCGGCGATCCTCGCGCGCTGGGGTATCCGGGCCTTCGATCTCGACACCCGGCCGGAGGCGGTCACCGGTGTCACCGTGGTGTCCTCGGTGAACCGCGGAGCCGCCGATATCGAGCTCGACGGCGCTGAGATCCTGTTCACCACCGGCTTTCCCGCGCTGTCACCGGTGCAGGGGCTCACACACGGCGTGCACGGAATCGGAGACCGCATCGCGGTGTCGGTGACCACCAGTCCGGAGGTCATGCCCGACGTCGATCGGTATGTGGATCTGCTGCGGGCAGGTTTCGATACGCCTCGTCGCTAGCGCTCCTCGGCTACTCGACCGGCGGTGGTTTCCCGCTGGACCGTTTCCTTCCCGCGGTGTCGATTTCCTTCCCGCGGGCGCTACCCGGTAAGCGGGAAGGGATCGGTCACGCGGGAACATCTACTACCGAAAGTCGTTGACAGTGGCTGTGATTCGATGATTCGGTGCCGGTCAGGATTGTCGGTGGCTGCTCGTATGGTGGTGTCATGGCTTTCGAGTTCGGCACCATCGACCCCGCCGGGGATGTCCCCGACCCGGGTTTTGATGTGTTCGAACCCCTCGCCGGACTCTCCCCGGAAGCCTTGATCGCCACTGCTCAAGTTTCGGCGTCGATGAACGCGGTCAACACCTGCCGCATGGCGATGGCCGCCAGTCTGCTGCACGACCACCGCGAGGAGGACTACCAGCTGCGGCGCAGTCAAGTCCATTCCGGGCAGGCCGAGTCGGTCGACGACCTGATGGCAATGACCGCCGAGGTGTTGGCCGGTCGCGATCCGTATGAGGAGTTCGGTCCGAACGGGTTCGAGCAGGCCACCGCCGAGTTCGGCGCCGCGATGAACATGACCTCGGGCCAGGCGCGGGACATGATCCGTACCGGCGGTGCGATGCGATACCGACTCCCACTCACCGGCACCACCCTGGCCTGTGCCCGCATCGACATGTCACGGTTCCAGATCGCGATGAAGCGCACCGATTTCGTCGACGATGCCACCATGCCGACCGTCGACGCGGCGTTGGCCGAGGCCATCCTGGCCCGCGACCCGATGTCCACCACACGGTTCACCACGATGGTCGACCAGATCGTCCACACCCACGCCCCCGATGCGGTGAAACGCCGCAACGAACACGCCGCCCGCGACCGCGGTCTCACGATCCGCCCGGACCGGCACCAGCCCGGCCAGTCGCGCATCGCCGGGCATGTGCCCAACATCGACGCCGCCGCGCTCAACGCCCGTCTGACAGCGATGGCCACCGGTGTCCACAAGCGTGATGGACGCACCATGAGCCAGCGCCGCGCCGACGCTCTACTCGCACTCGCGCACGGCAGACAAGATCTGGACTGCCAGTGCCGGGACTGTGTACCCGAACCGCTCGCGCACGACCTCGACACCGGTGCGCCAGTCGACACCACAGTCGGAGACGTCCCGGAGACCGAACCCGTCGGTGAATCCGATACGGGCGCAACAGTCGTCGAACCTGCCGCGACCGACGCTGGTGTAACCGACTCCGGAACCGCCGCAACGACGAAGCCGACCGAGAAGTGCAAGTGCTCCTGCTCCACGTGCCGTGCTCCTCGCCCGACCTATCACATCATCGCGAATCTCACGACGTTGCAGGGGCTGGACGATGATCCAGGCATGCTCGACGGCCACGGCCTCATCGACGCCCACACCATGCGCCGACTCTTCGTCGACGCCATCCACTCCTTCATCACGACAGGTGTCCGCACCGAACCCTCGGAGGCCGACGCGTCAGCCAGCACCTACGTGCCGAGCAAGAAGCTGCAGGCACTGGTCCGCGCCGGTGAATTGTGTTGCACCTTCCCGGGCTGTAATCAGCCGGTGTGGACCGTCGACCTCGACCACACGCACCCGTTCGACCACACCAACCCCGCCCGCGGTGGCAAGACCCTTCAGGGCAACCTGAAACCGTTGTGCCGGTTCCACCACCGCATCAAGACCTTCGGGGCGTGGCGGGATTCGCAAGACGAGTACATGTCGATCTGGTTCGAAGCGCCCACCGGCCATGTGTACCTGGGGAACCCGTATACCGGACGGGACCTGTTCAGCTCGTTGAAAACCCAGCCGCCCGACCATCCGGCGAGGCGGCGACTCGACGACGAACGCGCTGCCCGCACCGACACCCATCGCCGACAACAAGACGACTGGGACCGGAAGAACCCACCACCGTTCTGACACAGCCCGGTGTGGCGGGTTTCGACGCGACGCCTCGCGTTGCTCGGTGTCGGCTCAACCGGCATGGGGTTGCGTGATGTGGAAGTTCCGTGCGTCGGCTCGTGCCTACTCAACGGGCAGGGGCTCAGGCCTTCGGGTAACCGTTGGTGTCTGCCGGGGCGGCGTCCCCGTTGCCGTTGCCGCCGGAACCCTTGGGGCCGCGGGTGAGTCGCTTGGGCAGGCGGTCGGCGAGGCCGCCGAGCGGTGCCACCGTCTGATTCAGCAGGTCCACGGTCTCGGCGAGTTCGTGCACGGTCTCCTGCATGGCGAGCAGGTTGGGTGCGAGCTGACCCATCACCTCGGTCAGCTCGGTGAACCGATCCAACGGACCGCCCGGCGCAATGGCGCGCTCGACCGCGCCGCCCTCGCCGACGAGCTGGTCGAGGAGGCCCGCCTCGGCGGCGAAGCGGTCGAGGATGCCGCCCGGAGCGGTGACCTTCTCCAGGATGCCGTCGGGTGCGGTGAGTTTGTCGACGACGCCGCCCTCGGAGGTGAGACGTTCGAGGATGCCCTCGTTCTCGGTGAACTGGTCCACCACGCCGCCGGGGCGGGTGAGGCGATCGAGTGGCCCGTCCTTGGCGGCCAGGCGCATCAGGATGCCGCGGTCGTCGGCCATCTGGTCGAGGAGCCCGCCCTTCGCGGTGAGTCTCTCCAGCAGACCGTCGGGTGCGGTCAGCCGGTCGATGACCCCGCCGGGGTTGAGCAGACGTTCCAGGGGGCCGCCCGAGGCCAGGATGCGTCCGAAGGGCCGCTCCGGACCCAGCAGTTCGGACAGCTGGTTGAGGAGCGCGAGGGGGGTACGCGCCGCGTTGAGTTCGTCCTCGGCGCCGATCGCCAGGCTGATCTCGTGCTGAACGCTGCCCGCGGTGATCCGTGCGATCGTCACCGCGGATTCGGCTGCGGCGAGGACCACTCCGGTCACCGTGAATCCCAGCCGGAGCGGCATCTCGAGGAGCAGACGACTCGGACTGGTCCCGGGAGGTGCGCTTCTTCGTTCGGGAAGAGACTCCATGGTTCCCGACACTAGGCCACCGGATCGCGATCGGGGGTGAAGGTCGGGTGATTCCCGGTCAGGTGACCCACAGCGACGCCCCTACTCCTTCGCGGCCTTTGCCGCCGCCTTGGCCGCCTTCTTGAAATCGCGGACCTTCTGCAGCGAGTCGGGGTCGACGACGTCGGCGACCGACCGGTACCCCTGCTTGCTGTAGTCGCCGGCGACCTTGGTCCAGCCGGAGGGCTTGACGTCGAGCTGCTTGGCGACGAGGGCGACGAAGATCTTCGCCTTCTGCTCGCCGAATCCGGGCAGGTCGCGCAGCCTTTTCATCAGGTTGGCGCCGCTGGTCGCCTCGGTCCAGATGCGCGAGGCGTCACCACCGTACTCCTCGGCGACGACCTTCGCCAGCGCCTGCACCCGCCCGGCCATCGAGCGGCCGTAGCGGTGGATCGCCGGGGGAGTGGAGCACAGATCCGCGAAGGCCTCGGGCTCGGCGTCGGCGATCTCCACCGGGTCCATCGTGCCGAAGCGGTCACGGATCTTGGCGGGACCGGCGAAGGCCCGTTCCATCGGGAACTGCTGATCCAGCAACATCCCGACGAGCAACGCGAACGAGTCGGTCGAGAGCAGTTCGTCGGCCGCGGGTTCCTGGGCGATCTGGATCTTCGGCATGGGACCGATTCTGGCAGACGCGGTGGGCGCGCGGCTCTAGACTGCCCCCATGATCAGCGGGGAGAGCATTTCGGGGCGGCACGGATCACGTCGGGCGTCACGCGCGGGTATCGGTGCGGTGATCGTCGGGTTGGTGGCCGCGCTCATCGGCGTCGGGCCCGGGGCCGCGAACGCGATCCCCGACTACACCGAACCGAACTACGTCACGACGCTGGCCTGCGACAGCGTGAACCCGTGGCCGGCGGGCACGGTGAAGGTCCGGGTCGACGTGTTCAACAACATCCGCTTCCCGGCCGACGGCCTGCCCGGCCCGGCGATCGCGCTCATCGGCACCGACCGGGCGAAACCCGTTGCGCTGGAATACACCTACGACGTCACCGTGTCGTGGCGGAACCTGCGGACCGGGCGAACCGGCACCACCTTCGTGCCGGGTCGTGGATTCACCGTCAAGTGGCAGGTCGACATCCATCCCGGCAGCGGGCCCGTCGCGTTCACCATCAAGCAGAAGCTCGGCGCGATGGCCTTCAACCCGATGGTCAATCCGCAGTCCTCGTCGTGCAGCGGACGGGCGACGGCCTGATCAGCGGCGTCGGAGGCGTTCGCTGAGCCCGCCGATGAGCAGGTACTGCGCGGCGAAGTAGCTGCCGAGGACCCAGGCCTCGCCCGCGATCCGGATGCGGGGATCGGTGACGAGGTGACGGCGGTTGATGATCGCCAGATCAGACAGCAGGAACGTCACACCGCCGATCCGCAACCGCGGCTGCGGATCGGACATGGCGCTCGCCGTCGCCGACATCGTCGCGAGGGTGTTGCCGTAGGTGCCCAGGACGGGCAGCAGTGCGGGCCGGTGGCGCGCGAGGACCGCGGCCGATTCGGCGAGCAGCCCGACGCGGGGGAGCAGTTGCTTCGCCGACGGCCGGGCTCCGGCTCGCCACATCGTCGCGATGTAACTCAGCTGCGCGCCCGTGAACAGCGTCGCACCGAGCCGTAGGTAACGGTCCTTGGCGACCGGCTCGGTCTCGAACTCCTCGAGCAACATCAGCCGGTCGCCCGCCATCGAGAACGCCAGGGCTCCGGCCAATCCGGCGTTGTCGAGGGCATCGCGTTCACGCGCCCCGGCCGCCGTCCGGGCCGCCAGCAGCAGCATCGGCAGCGGCTTGGTCAGGCCCGCCGCCCGCCGATGCCCCAGCGCACCGGTGACGGTCGCCGCCGCCGTGGTCGCCACGAAGGCGAGATCGAACAACTGTCGATTCGAGAGGCGGCGACCCATCATCGACTCACTTCAGGACTTTGGCCATGAAGGCGCGGATGTCGTTGTCGGACAGCTTCGCCGACTGCGCGGCGTCGAGCGTGAGGTAGGTGCGGGCCTGCACCTGACGATCGGCGCGTACCTCGTTGAGGTACTTCAGCGACAGCGGCACGACGACCGAGGTGTCCTGGAGCGACTGGGTCACGATCAGCGGCTTGACGAACCCACGGGTGGGGAGCGCGGTGGCCTCGTTGAGCAGGCTCGTCAGCTCGGTGTTGCCCGACACCGGCTTGGCGAAGAGCGAACCGAGGGCGAGGCCGTCGACGTTCTTGCGGAACTCGGTGATGCACTCGTTGGCGGCCCTGGTCATCCACTTCTTGCCGGTGTCGGTGAGCAGTGAGTCGACGTCGAGCTTCGGGTTCACGTTGCGGATCGCGCTGAGGGTGTACAGCGCGTCGGCGGCGAGTCCGGACGGCATGCTCGCCGACGACGGACCGAGATTCGCCAGCAGCGCACCGAATTCGGCCGGGACCGACGTCGCCGCGGCACCCTTGAAGTCGAGCGAGTTGCGCGCCTTCAGCTGCGGCGCCAGCCGGGCCAGCGTGATCGCGGCCGCGGCTCCCTGACCCTCGCCGACAACAGCCCACGAACGCGACAGGTTGTCGGAGACGTCGCGCGCGGCACTCACCGCATCGACGATGTTGCGGGAGGTGGCCTCGAGGTCGTAGTACTGCGGGGTTCCCGGTGTGCCGACCCCCGCGTAATCGGTGGAGACGACGGCATAGCCGCGGCCGAGCCAGCGGCTCAGTTCGGTCGTGTCGTCCTTGGTCGGACGCTCCGAGGGTGCGCACTTGTCGGCGATGCCACGCGAGCCGTGCGCCCAGGCGACGACCGGCCAGCCGCCGGCGGGTGCCCGCCCGGCGGGAACCATCAGCACGCCGGACGACAGATGGGCCTTGCCGTCGGCGCCGGTGCTCCAGTAGGTGAAGTCGTTGCCGGAGGCGGAGCCGGCCACCATGCGGGCACGGGGCAGGTCACGGTTGGCGTAGACGGCACCCGGCGCCTGGCCGGGACCACGGGCGTCGATAGTGCCGGCGTTGTCGTCGGCCGGTGCACCCGTCTCGTCGTCGGTGGCGTCGGTGGCGTCGGTGGTGGCGCCGGGCTCCGGCGCGCTGGTCGACGGTGTGGTCGTGATCGGTTCGGCGACGGCCTCGGTGGCGAGACCGAACGTGGTCAGGCCCATCGTGAGGGCGGCGGCGAGTGCGACCGTGCGGGCGAGAGGGGCACTCCGACGGGTTGAAGAGATGCCATGCGTGTTCATGTGTCGTCTATTCGTTCTGTGTGTGGGGGTGGGACTGTCTTCGGCAGAGCGGGGGTTTCACGCGTCGACAGGTGGTTTCATGCGTTGACGCTGTTTCAGGCGTTGACCAGGCCGACTGCCGGGAGGAACCAGCAGTTCTGGGCGCCGTTCTGCGCGGTGCCGAAGACGGCGGACAGGATGGTGCCGTTGCCGGTCTTCACCGGCGCGAGCCGCACACCCGAGAGCAGGGGCAGCGCGGTGAGAGCGGTCTTGTCGGTGACCGGATCGAGGTCGGCGAAGCCGCCCTGCAGGGTGCTGGTGTTGAACCAGGCGACCTGCATGGTGCCGCCGTTGCCGGCCTTCGGGGAGGCGGGCACGAATGCGTACGCGGTTTCGCCGTTCTCGACCAGGTTCAGCTTCTCCGGGATCTTGACGCCGGGGAGCATGTCCAGGAGCGGCTTGAGCTGCGTGAGCGGATCGGTCTTCATCGGCCACGGACCCGCGACGGCTCCGGCTCCCGCGGTGACCAGACCCAGCGGGTTGTCCGCGGTGGGGCGGTGCAGAACGGCGCGACCGACGGGGTCAGCGTCTGGATGCCCAGGGTCTTGAGCAGGGCGATCGGATCGGTGGCGGCCACCGGCCGGGGAGTGGAGGCGTCGTGAGCCGCGGGCTGAGGTGCGGATGCGTCGAAGGGCAGCGCGCCGGCGCGCCCGACGACGTCCTGAACCGACAGCTGGCCGGAACTGCCCATGACCGCCTGGGCGGCCTTCAAGGCCATCTGGTCGACGCCCGCGGACTTCAGCAGACGGACCGCGCCGGCGAGTTCGGCGTCGAACGGGATCGAGTAGGCACTCAGCAGGTTCGGCTCGAGGAGGGGGAGCCCGGGCACCGCCGAGGCCGGAGCGGTCGAGGTGACCGCTGCAGCGGCCATCGCCATGCCCACGAGGCCCACGCCGCAGCGCCGGATTCCGCGTCGCCCGACAGATGGACGTGTGAACCGAGACGTGATGGACATGGCACTCCTTCAAACAGCCGAACACCCCGCCACGTGTGGCGGGTGTGACAGATGGGATTCAAGTTAAAAGAGACCACGACTGGGACGACCCCGGCAAGTCGCGAGTCCGACCTGTGACATTCGCGCGATCGGCGAGATACCGACATTCCCGACGACCTGGTGTTTTCGGTCAGCGCCGGCTGAGACGGGTGCCACAGGCGAGGCGCCGTGGGCGACGTCGGTGCGGTGTCGCACGGAGGGGTAACTCGACACAAAAGCGGCACCCCGGCGGTGAGCCGGGGTGCCGCTGGTGAAGTCGCGCGGATCAGATGATCGCGAGGCCGATCACCGGGACGATCGTGCAGGACACGACCTGACCCTTCGTCTTGGTGGTCACGTTGCCGTGGATCGCGGAGATGACACGGCCCTTGCCGGTCCGGGCGATGGCGGTGAAGGTGCCCGGGCCTTCCTTCACGTTGATCTTCGCGTTGCGCTTGAGCGACGTCGTTCCGGTGCGGCCGGTGTCGACGTTGAACCAGCTCACGGTCAGCGGCTTCGCGTTGTTGTCGATGGCGGGACCGGTGCCGAGTGCGGTGTAGACGTAGCCGCCCTCGCCGCGCTTGGGTCCGGGAGCCGGTGCTTCCTGCGGGCCGGCGGTGACCAGGGCGCGGCCGAGCGATCCACCGCCGGGGATGCAGCCGAGACCGAAGGTCGGGTACAGGAATTCCTGGATCTTCGGGGCGTTGGGGCCCTTCGGGATGTCCGGATCGCCGGGCTTGGCCTCGGCGGCGAGTTCGCGGGCGGCCTGCTTGCGGCCGGGTTCACCCAGGAAATCGGCGACCGAACGCCAGATCTTGCTGACCTCGGCGGGCATTCCGGGCGCCGTGGCGAAGCTCTCGGCCTGCTTGAGGAGCTCGGCGTTGACCTTGCCGTCGGGTCCGGGCGTTGCCACCGACCCGATGATCGCCGGCGCGAACGCACCGAGCGAGTCCAGCACGCGCTGATCGACCTTGGGAGCGGGCGCAGCACCGGCGACGGCCGGGAGTGCGAGGCCGGCCGCGGCGACGACGGCCGATGCGCTGAGGAGGACGCGGTGGCCCCGGGTCCGGTGCGGGCGAGAGGTGGTGGAACGCAACCTCGACGGCCTTGTGAAACGCACTGGTGTGTCCTATCGGTCGTGGCGCTGCGTCGGCCGGAACTGCGGGCCTCGTACGCCTCGTGGTCTTGTAAATCGTGGTTGTGAATCGCCCGGGGTCTGTGGGGCGTTCGTCGATCTTCCCACCCCGGACGTCGCGGGTCATTCTAAGCCCCCTGACGCTATCTGTGTCCAGGTAGTCCAGCAGGTTGCGACTGTGACGTGTGTGGTTATTGATGCAATTGTTACAGAAGTGATTTTTCATTGGCGCGAATCGTGTGCCTGGGCAGCACCTGGTTGGATATGGGGGTGGATGTGACAGGGACAGCGGGTCGCGAGGAGTCGGATGTGAACCAACGGCGGGGCGTGAACGAGCCGGCGGCCGCGGGCGGTACCCGCCGTCGTCGTGGACGGGCGGGAGTCGTCTCCCGGATGGTCGCGCTCACCGTCGGTGTGGGACTGGTGTTCACGACCGCGGTGGCGTGCGCCGACGAGTCGACGACCGGCGGTGAGGTCACCCTCCTGACCCATGAGTCCTTCGAGCTGCCCGAGTCGGTCATCGACGGTTTCCGCCAGCAGACCGGTCTCACCCTCAAGATCGTGCGCTCCGGCGACGCCGGACAGCTGGCGTCGACCGTGTCCCTGACCCCCGGCGCGCCCAAGGGCGACGCGGTCTACGGCATCGACAACACCTTCGCCTCCCGCCCGATCGAGGCCGGTGCCCTGGAGTCCTACGAGTCTCCGCTCGCCGGCGGCGGTGCGAGCGACTACGCGGTTCCCGGTGCGGCCGACCAGCTGACCGCCGTCGACCGCGGCGACGTCTGCCTGAACATCGACGACGCCTGGTACAAGTCACGATCGCTGACCCCGCCCGCGAGCTTCCGCGATCTGGTGAAGCCGGAGTACGCATCGCAGGCCGTGCTGACCGATCCCGCGACCTCGTCTCCGGGTACGGCCTTCCTGCTGACGACGGTCGGGGCCCTGGGCGACGGCTGGCAGGACTACTGGAAGCAGGTGGTCGGCGGAGGCGCCACCATCGTCTCCGGCTGGGAGGTCGCCTACAACCAGCTGTTCAGCGCGGGCGAGGGGAAGGGCGACAAGCCGATCGTGCTGTCCTACGCGTCATCGCCGGCCGCCACACCCGACACCAGCGCCCTCCGCGACAGTTGCTTCCCGCAGGTCGAATACATCGGCATCCTCAAGGGCACCCGCAACTCGACCGGCGCCCGCAAGCTGGTCGACTACATGTTGAGTCCGGAGGTGCAGTCGGCGCTGCCGGAGTCGATGTACGTCTACCCGGTGCAGCGCGACATCGCGCTGCCCGAGGGCTGGCCGGCGCCGACGGCGGTCCCGGCGTGGATGTCGTCGCTGCCGCCGGCCACGATCGCGGAGAAGCGCGAGAGCTGGCTCGACCAGTGGCGTGACGCCGTCGGCAGGTGATCGCCCGGTGACCCGGGCGGTGGCGCGGCCCGCGGCGCGGACGGCGACGGTCGCAGGCCGGGTGACGCTGCGTCTGATCCCGGCGCTGTTCATCGCCGTCCTCTTCGCCTGGCCGGTGCTCGCGCTCATCCGCCGCGCCGTGAAACTTGCTGCCGCGTCGGGTGAACGGCTCGGCGACCTCCTCTCGCGAACCGACGCGCCGGCGCTCCTGGGTGTGACGCTCGGGCAGGCGGCGGCGTCGACCGTCCTCGCCCTCGTCGCGGCCGCGCCGATCGCGTGGCTGTACGCCCATGTCGGCGGCCGCGCATCGGTTCTCCTCGCCGTCGCGGTGACGGTGCCGTTCGTGTTGCCGACCGTGGTCGTCGGTGTCGCCTTCCGGTCGCTGCTGACCGGCCCGCTGTCGTTCCTGCACATCGAATCCGGGCTCGGCGCGGTGCTGGCCGCGCACGTGTTCATCAATGTCGCCGTCGTCGTCCGAGTGGTGGGTGCGGCGTGGCGAAACCTCGACCCCCGACTTCTGGAGGCGGCGCGAACGCTGGGTGCCGGACGGCTGCGCGCGACGCGGACCGTGGTGATCCCCAGACTGCTGCCCGCCATCGCCGGGGCCGCCGCGCTGATCTTCCTGTTCTGCTCCACCAGTTTCGGCGTCGTGATCATCCTCGGCGCGGGCGAGCTGCGCACCCTCGAGACCGAGATCTACACCCAGGCCATCGGCTACTTCCGCATCCCCGAGGCGGTGGTGCTGTCGATGGTGCAGATCGTCGTCGTGCTCGCGGCCCTGACGCTCACCCGCGTGTTCGCCGACCCCGCCGGAACCGGCTCTGCCCGTGGGGGAGTCGAGCGCCGTCGTCGGGACGCCGCCTTCGCGGACGGGCGGTTCGTGCGCCCGGCGATGTGGCTGGTGGGCGCGTGGACGGTGGTGCTGCTCGTCGGGCCGGTCGTGGTGCTGATGGCGCGGTCGGTGCGGCCGTCGGTCGGCGGTGACTGGACGCTCGCCGGATACCGGGCACTCGCCGAACCGGTCAACGGGGTCACTCCGCTGGAGAGCCTCGAGTATTCGCTGGTGTCGGCGGCGCTCGCGACCGTCGTCGCCCTCGTCGTGGGCATGCTCGCGGCCGTCGCGCTGCACCGTTCCCGCGGGGTGGTCGGTGCGATCGCGTCGGCCATTTCCCTGGTACCGCTCGGGATCAGCGCGGTCACTCTGGGTTTCGGCTACCTGATCGTGCTGGCGTCGATGCCCTATGCGATAGCGGCGTCGCCCGCGGTCATCCCCTGTGTCCAGGCGCTGATCGCGATCCCGATGGTCATCCGCATCATGCTCCCGGCGCTCGAGTCGGTGCCCGTCCGGCTGCGGCAGGCGGCCGCGACGCTGGGCGCCCGACCCGCCCGGGTGTTCGCGACCGTCGATCTGCCGATCATCGGCCGTTCGATGGGTGCCGCCGCCGGGTTCGCGTTCGTGATGGCGCTCGGCGAGTTCGGCGCGACGAGCTTCCTGGCCCGGGCCGACACGACGACTCTGCCGGTGCTGATCGGATCGGCTCTCAATCGCCCGGGGGCCACCAACCTGGCGACCGCGATGGCCGCGTCGGTGCTGCTCGTCGTCGCGACCACCCTCGCCGTGCTCGTGGTCGAGGCGTTCCGGCCGCGATCGGAGGTGCCGCTGCTGTGACCGGAACCGAACGAGAGGCCGCGACGGCCTCGCACGCGCGCCTCGAGATCTCCGACCTCGCGGTAGCCTACGGCGGCCACACCGTGATCGACGGATTGTCCTGGCGCGTCGGGGGAGCGGGGGCGCTGGTGACCGCCGTCCTGGGCCCGTCCGGCTGTGGCAAGTCGACGCTGCTCCGAGCGGTCGCCGGGCTGGAACGGCCGACGCGCGGGACCGTGCGCTTCGACGGTCAGGACCTCGCCGGGGTGGAGGTGCACCGGCGCGATTTCGGTGTGGTGTTCCAGGACGGGCAGCTGTTCGGCGGGCGCAGCGTCGCGTCGAACATCGGTTACGGCCTGCGGATGCGGCGGTGGCCGCGCCGCCGCATCGCCGAACGCGTGACCGAACTGCTCGAGGTCATCGGTCTCCCCGGCTACGAGAAACGCTCGGTCGACACGTTGTCCGGAGGTCAGGCGCAGCGCGTCGCACTGGCACGTGCACTCGCGCCGCATCCGCGACTCCTCCTGCTCGACGAGCCGCTGGCCGCGCTCGACCGTCGGCTGAGAGATGAACTGGCGGTGGAGATCTCGGAGATCGTGCGCGCGGCGGGGGTCCCGACCGTCGTCGTCACGCACGATCACGCCGAAGCCGCGACCATGGCCGACGAGATCGCGGTGATGCGCGACGGCGCGATGGTGCAGGTCGCCACGCCCTCGCACCTGTGGCGACGCCCGGTCGACGAATGGACGGCGCAGTTCCTCGGCGTCACCACCGTGATCGACGCGCAGATGCGTGCCGGTATCGCCGACACCGTGCTCGGCGAGATCGCGCTCGACCTGCCGGACGGTTCGCGTCGGCTCGGCCTGCGCCCGGAATCGGTGGAGGTCGTCGCGGCGGCCGGTGACGGCCCCGTCGATCCGGACACGAACTACGCGACGGTCGTGCTCGTCGCCGAACTGCCCGCCGGTCCACGCGTGCGCATCGAGACCGCGGTCGGCGAGATCGACGCCGTGGCAGACGAATCCGTCGCCATCGGTGATCGGGTGCGTACGCGGCTCGTCCCCGAGCGGGTCGCCGTGATCGGGTGACGGGGATCTGATGGAGGCCACGGCTCGGCGTGAACTGCTGCTCCCGCCCGGCCTCATGGTGCTCGGCGCGACGTCGATGTATCTCGGGGCGGCGGTCGCCGTCGGATTGTTCGACGACGTCGCCCCGTCCGCGGTGGCCTGGCTGCGCATCGCCGGTGCCGCACCGGTGCTGCTGATCTGGGTCCGGCCGCCGCGCGCGGCGTGGCAGCTCTCCCGCCTCCGGCTCGCCGGGTGCTTCGGTCTGATCACCGCCGGGATGAACATCGCCTTCTACGAGGCGCTCGCGCACCTCCCGATGGGGACCACCGTCGCGCTGGAGTTCCTGGGTCCGATCACGGTGGCGGCCTTGGGTTCCCGGACCCGCCGCGACATCGCGGCACTCGTGCTGGCCGCTGTCGGGGTGATCCTCATCGCCGACGTCCGATGGTCGGGGAGCGGGCTGGGTGTGTTGCTGGCCCTGACGGCGGCCGCCTGCTGGGCCGGCTACATCGTGCTGGGCAAGCGGGTCGCGGCGCGCGGCGCCGGCGTCGAGGATCTCGCAACCGGTTTCGTGATCGCCGCGCTGGTCACCTCGCCGCTGGCGTGGTGGGTGGCCGAGGCGGTGCGCGACGGGGTGTCGCCGGCCGCGCTGGTCGGGCAGGGACTGGTGCTGGGCGTGGCGTCGACCGCGATCCCGTACGCCCTGGACCAGATGGTGCTGCGCCGGGTCGGTCGCGCGCGGTTCGCCATCCTGCTCGCCCTGCTCCCGGTGACCGCGGCGGTGATCGGGCTGATCGTCCTCGGCCAGGTTCCCCGGCCACTGGAGGCCATCGGGATCGCGGCGGTCGCGCTGGCGGTCGCCGTCCGCTCGGTCGACCCCGAGGAGCGGCCGATGAACCCCGAGGAGCGGCCGATGAACCCCGACGAGATCCCGCCGAACTGA
The DNA here is from genome assembly GCF_900105725.1 of Gordonia westfalica. Lineage (NCBI taxonomy): Bacteria > Bacillati > Actinomycetota > Actinomycetes > Mycobacteriales > Gordoniaceae > Gordonia > Gordonia westfalica. Next base: position 1,419,095 of record NZ_FNLM01000034.1, on the reverse strand, counting down.
CGGATCAGGCGGATCAGGCGGCGCGTGCCTTCTTCAGCGCCTTGCTGAGCTCCTTCTTGGTCATGTCCGAGGTGTCGAGCTTGCGCATCCGGTGGATCACCACAGGACACCGCACGCACCGCTTGGAGCTCTTGCAGCACTTCTTCTTGGGCTTCAAGGAGCCCACCTTGGCCGCGTCGACCTTGCTCATGCGGCGAGGTTAGCAGACCCTAACAACGGTGGTTCCGCCGCCTGTGATCGCGGTCTCACCGGATAAACCGATACTCTGTAGCGTTGAATCCCTAGGTGATCTGCACTTGTCGCCGGTCAGAGTTGTTCGGCCGCGAGCCCATGAGTCGTTCGGCTCGCCCCGAGTGCCGGCCGCCGACGCGGTCCACCAACCACACGAAAGAGAGCCTGTGAGCGCTGCCCCCACCTTCCGTAACGTCGCGATCGTCGCGCACGTCGACCACGGAAAGACCACCCTCGTCGACGCCATGTTGCGCCAGTCCGGCGTCTTCGGCGAGCGCGCCGAGGTCGTCGACCGGGTGATGGACTCCGGTGACCTCGAACGTGAGAAGGGCATCACCATTCTCGCCAAGAACACCTCGGTTCACCGGCGCCAGCCGGATGGCACCGAGGTGGTCATCAACGTCATCGACACCCCCGGTCACGCCGACTTCGGCGGTGAGGTCGAGCGCGGCCTGTCGATGGTCGACGGAGTCGTGCTGCTGGTCGACTCGTCCGAGGGCCCGCTCCCGCAGACGCGCTTCGTGCTCCGCAAGGCCCTCGCGGCCGAGCTCCCGGTGATCGTGGTCGTCAACAAGACCGACCGCCCCGACGCGCGCATCCAGGAAGTCGTCGACGAGACGCAGGACCTGCTGCTCGACCTAGCGTCGGACCTGGACGAGGAGGCCGCCAAGGCCGCCGAGCTCGTCCTCGAACTGCCGGTGCTCTACGCCTCCGGCCGCGCCGGCGTGTGCTCCACCGAGCAGCCCGCCGACGGCGAGATCCCGGCCGCCGAGAACCTCGACGCATTCTTCGACGTCCTGCTCGAACACGTCCCGGCGCCCAAGGGCGATCCGGAGGCCCCGCTGCAGGCCCACGTCACCAACCTCGACGCCTCGGCCTTCCTCGGCCGTCTCGCGCTCGTCCGCATCCACAACGGCACCCTGCGCAAGGGCCAGCAGGTCTCCTGGTGCCGCGAGGTCGACGGCGAGCCCGTCGTCGAGCGCGCCAAGATCACCGAACTCCTCGCCACCGTCGGCGTCGACCGCGCACCGGCGGAGTCGGCGGTCGCCGGCGACATCGTGGCCGTCGCGGGTATGCCGGAGATCATGATCGGCGACACCCTCGCCGACCTGGAGAACCCGCAGCCGCTGCCGCGCATCACCGTCGACGAGCCGGCCATCTCGGTCACCATCGGCACCAACTCCTCGCCCCTGGCGGGCCGCGTGTCCGGCCACAAGCTGACCGCCCGAATGGTGAAGCAGCGCCTGGACTCCGAACTCATCGGCAACGTGTCGCTGCGCGTGCTCGACATCGGCCGTCCGGACGCCTGGGAGGTGCAGGGTCGAGGTGAGCTCGCGCTCGCGATCCTCGTCGAGCAGATGCGTCGCGAGGGCTTCGAGCTGACCGTCGGCAAGCCGCAGGTGGTCACCCGCAAGGTCGACGGCAAGGTCCACGAGCCGTTCGAGCACCTGACCGTCGACGTGCCCGAGGAGTACCTCGGCGCGGTCACGCAGCTGCTGGCCGCCCGCAAGGGCCGCATGGAGCAGATGAACAACCACGGCACCGGTTGGGTCCGCATGGAGTTCATCGTCCCGTCGCGCGGTCTGATCGGCTTCCGCACCGACTTCCTCACCGAGACCCGCGGCACCGGTATCGCCAACGCCGTCTTCGACGGTTACGACTCCTGGGCCGGCGAGATCCGCGCCCGCCACACGGGCTCGCTCGTGAGCGACCGCTCCGGCACGGTGACCCCGTTCGCGATGATCCAGCTCGCCGACCGCGGCACGTTCTTCGTGAACCCCGGCGACGACAGCTACGAGGGTCACGTCGTGGGCATCAACCCGCGTCACGAGGACCTCGACATCAACGTGACCCGCGAGAAGAAGCTGACCAACATGCGTCAGTCCTCCGCCGACGTGATGGAGACGCTGGCCAAGCCCATGCAGCTCGATCTCGAAGCCGCCATGGAATTCTGTGCCGCCGACGAGTGTGTCGAGGTCACTCCCGAGGTCGTGCGTGTGCGTAAGGTGCACCTGGACTCGAACACGCGTGCACGCGAGCGTTCGCGGGCCAAGTCCCGGGACGCAGCGGTCAGCTGACCGCCGAGCCGGTCTCCCGCCGACGCGGGGGACCGGCCTCGTCCGATCGACCGAGAAGCATCGTCATGGGGGTATCCGAGGTGAATCGCGCGAGATCACAGCGGGGTCGCGACGCCACGAACCGGAGCCGTGTGCTCGGGTTGCTCTCGTGCGGTATCGCGCTGTTGCTGGCCCTGTCGGCGTGCACAGCGGATCCGCCGCCGCCCGTCCGCGAATCCGGGCCGCCGCCGACACCGACCGAGTACCCGGTCGCGAAGACGGTGTTCATCGCCACCGATTCGGTCGGCAACGGGTTCAACCCGCACATCGCCGCCGACCAGAATCCGGTGACCACCGCGGTCGCCGCGATGACCCTGCCGAGTGCGTTCTCACCCGTACAGACGCCGGCCGGACCGGTCTGGGAACTACAGCGCCAATTCGTCACCTCCGCCGAGGTGACGTCGCGGCAGCCCTTCACGGTGACCTACCGCATCCACACCGACGCCCAGTGGTCCGACGGACTCCCCGTCACCGGCGACGATTTCAGCTACCTGTGGCAGCAGATGTCGCGGCAGCCCAACGTGGTGGCCCCGGCCGGCTACCGGCTCATCGACTCCGTGCAGTCCCGCGAGGGCGGCAAGGCCGTCGAGGTCCGCTTCGAGCGGCCCTATCCGGCCTGGCGTGAGTTGTTCACCGGTCTGCTGCCCAGCCACGTCCTCAAGGGTGCACCGGCCGGGTTCCAGACCGGCATGGACACCGGCAAGCCGGTGTCCGCGGGCCCGTACGCCATCGTCGGGATCGACAAGACCCGCGACGAGGTGCGCCTCGCGCGCAACGACCGCTACTGGGTGACGCCGCCGCGGCTGGACCAGGTCGTGCTCCGTCGCGCCGGCAACAACGCGCAGATGCTCGACTCCGTGCGCTCGGGTGACTCCGAGATCGTCGCGCTCGGTGCGTCACCCGCGACCGCCGCCGAACTGGCGGCCCTCCCCGGTCTGGAGACCGAACGCAGCCTCACCTCGCGATCGCTGGGGATCAGCGTCAACGCCCGCACCGATGCGATGAGCTCGGTGGAGGTCCGGCGCGCCATCCTCGGTCTCGTCGATCCGCGGCTGACCACGTTCGCCGGTGCGGGGGACTGGATCGTCGAACCGTATGCCAACACGGTGTTCGCTCCGTCGGACCCCGGATACACGCCGGTGTCCCGCCCGCGTCCCGATCGCGCCGCGGTGGACGCGCTCCTCGCCGACGCCGGGTTCCGCCGGGCCGATCCGGAGACCGCCGGGCAGAGCTCACCGGTCCCCGAACCCTCCACCGATGTGCCCGCATCGGGTACGCCGTCCGCACCCGGTTCGGCTTCGCCGTCCACGCCGTCGGTGACGCCGACCCCGGGTGCCGTCGAGGTCGCGGATCTGCCCGAGGGCATCCTGCCGTTCCAGAAGGAGGGCCAGGACCTGCTCGTGCGCGTGGGAGCCGTCGCCGGCGACCCGCGCGCCACGTCGGCCGCCGCGAGCGTCGTCGACCAGCTCCGCGGCGCCGGAATCCGCGCGCAGGTCGTGACGATGCCGAACAGCGAGCTGTACGGCTCGGCGCTGACCCAGAAGCGGGTCGACCTCGTCGTCGGTTGGACCGGGCTCGGCGTGCCGCCGGCGGCGTCGCTGGCCTCGACCGTCGACTGCAACCAGCCCAAGCCGAGTACCGAACCGTCGCCCGCCACCCCGCCGACCCCGACCAGCATCGCGCCGAGCGGCGGGGACGTCGGTGACAGCTACGCGAGCAACATCTCGGGTCTGTGCGATCCAAGGCTGATCGAACTCGCGCGCAACGCGCTGTCCGAGGAGGACCCGATCGCGACGCTGAACCAGGCGGAGCCGCTGCTGGCCGCGCAGGCCATCTACCTGCCGCTCTACCAGGACTCGATGATCGTCGGGGTCACTCCCGCGGTGCGCGACGTGCCGCTGACCGGACCGATCCAGGAGTCGATCTTCGGGACCGCGGTCGGCTGGGAACTCTCGTGACAGACGCCTCCCCGGCCGCTGACCGGCGGCTGCTGCTCGTCCATGCCCACCCCGACGACGAGACGATCATGACGGGCGGGACGATCGCCCGCTATCTCGCCGAAGGCGTCGACGTTCGCGTCCTGACCTTCACCCTCGGCGAGGAGGGCGAGGTCATCGGTGACGAGTACGCACAGCTCGTCGCGGACGGCGGCGCGGACCAGCTCGGCGGATACCGCATCGCGGAGCTGACCAGCGCCCTCGCGGCACTGAGCCCGGCCGACGGCCCGACCCTGACCCCGCGCTTCCTGGGCGGCGCCGGGCGCTGGCGGGACTCCGGAATGGCCGGGGCGCCCTCGGCGAGCAACCCGCGCGCGCTCGTGCAGGCACCCTTCGACGAGCCGGTCGGCGTCCTGCTCGACCTCCTCCTCGACTTCGCCCCGCAGGTGGTCGTCAGCTACGACGCGTCGGGAACCTACGGTCACCCCGACCACAAGCTCGTTCACGAGGTCACCGCGGCAGCGGTCGCACGTGCCCGGGAGGCCGGTGCGGGCCCGTCGAAGCTGTACGAGTCGGTCACCGAGCGCAGCGCGCTGGAGAACGGTCTGGCAGCGGCTCCCGGTGTGCCCGACGGCTGGCGCATGCCGCGGCCCGGCGAACTGCCCAGCTACCCCGACGACCAGATCACGACCGAGGTCGACGTCCGGGCGTATTACTCGCACAAGGTCGCCGGACTCGCCGCACACGCCACGCAGGTGACCGTCGCGCCGTCGGGAACCGAGTACGCGCTGTCGAACAACATCCTGCAGCCGATCTGCGGGCATGAGCACTTCATCCTCACCGACCACGATCCGCGTGACGCTTCCGGCGGCAACCGGGAGACGGACCTCTTCGCCGGGATCGGGTAGAGACGATGGCAGCCCTCGATCCGCACGTCCGCAACCGCCTCCTGCTCGCACTGCTGACCTTCGACGGCTTCGTGGTGGGCCTCCTCAGCGTGGCGTTCGCCTATCAGCGGTTCGGTGGGGTCGCACTGCCGGTCGCGGCCCTGATCGGTGGCCTGCTCAACGCGGTGCTGCTGTGGCTGGCAGCCGGATACACCTCGGCGGTCTGGCGGTACGCCCCGCTCGGTGCGTGGGGTCTCGTCGTGGTCATCGCCGGCGGAATCCCGGGACCGGGTGGCGACGTCATCCTGAGCACGTCGGGGAACTACCTGGTGCAGACCCTGCTGCTCCTCGTTCTCGGCGTCGGGCCCGCGGCGGTGCTCGGTTGGACCCACCGGTTACCCGAGGCCGACGACTGATCTCGCCGACGCCGATCCCGCGGGGGCGCGGGGCGTCGCCGATCGAGCGTTAGAGTATGGACATGGTTCTGCGCGCGTGGGCCGAAGACACCCCGGCCCCGATCGAGCGCGTCACAGCGGCCCTGAGCCGACTCCGTGACGACCCGACAGCCCTCGGCCCCGATGCCCTCGACGACGAGGGCTGGGTCGCGCTGCTGGGCGCCTCCGGCACCCAGCTGGAAGAACTGTGCGACCTGGCCGACACGGTCCGTCGTCGGGTCACCGATCCGGACGTCCTGACCTTCGTCGTGAACCGCAATCTCGACACCGGGGTCGCCGCCCGCCTCCTCTCGGGTGAACGCCGATCCGGCGATCCGACGCTCGCCGATCTGGTCGGGGAGGCCGTCGGACTCGGCGCCACCGAGATCTGCATGCAGGGCCCGTTGCCGGCCGACCGTCCGGCCGCCGACTACATCCGCCTCGTCGAGGAGATCACCGGTGCGGCGGACGGTCTGCACCTCCACGCCTACCGCGCAGCGGAGATCGCCGACGGCGCGGCCCGGACCGGGGTGTCGGTCGTCGAACACCTCCGGCGGCTCCGCGCCGCCGGACTCGGATCGATCCCCGGGACCGCCGCCCAGATCCTCGACGACACCGTCCGCGGACACCTGTCGCCGACGGGGTCCGCACCGGCCAGTGAGTGGGTGGAGGTGATCGAGGCCGCCCACGGCGTCGGTCTGTTCTCTACGGCCACCATCGTCTACGGGCACGTCGAGACCCCCGGACAGCAGGTCGCGCACCTGAGGACCCTGCTCGGAATCCAGCGCCGCACGGGCGGATTCACCGAGCTGATCCTGATGCCGATGGTCGCCTCCAACACGCCTCCGCATCTGGTCGACGCCGCGACGTCGACCGCGTCGCAGCGGGAGACCAGGGCCCTGCACGCGGTCGCCCGCCTGATGTCCGTCGGGCTCGTCGACCACCTGCAGGTCGCCTGGACCAAGCTGGACACCGACACCGTCGACCTCCTGCTGCGCGGGGGTGCCGACGACATCGGCGGCCTGCTGCTCGACGGCCTGCTCATGCCGGAGGCCGGACCGGAGGCGGGACGCGTCCTCGACGCCGACACCCTCGTCGCCGTCGCCGAACGTGCCGGGCGCGCACCGCGTCAGCGCACCACCCGCTACACCGAGCCGGAAATTCATCGGCTGCTCCCGATCCCGCAGGTACGTTCGTGACCGGGACGACGACGCAGGGGGGTGACCGGGTGGACGAGATCGACCGTCCACACGAGCTCGACGTCGCCATCATCGGTGCCGGCTTCGCCGGCCTGGGGATGGCCACGCAACTCGCCCGCCGCGGCCGCGAGTCCTTCGTCGTCCTCGAGCGTGCCGACGCGGTGGGCGGGACGTGGCGCGACAACGTCTATCCCGGCATCGCGTGTGACATCCCGGCGCATCTTTACTCGTTCTCGTTCCGTCCGCCGGCCGACTGGGCGTCGCGGTATCCGAGCGGCCGGGAGATCCGCGACTATCTGGAGCAGACCGTCGCCGACGAGGGTCTCGCCGAGCACATCCTGCTGAACACCGAACTGCGGCAGGCGACCTGGGACGAGGCCTCGTCGGATTGGGTCATCACCGCGGCCACCTCGGACGGGCCCGGTCGCACGTTCCGCGCGCGCAGTCTCGTCCTCGCCGTCGGCCGGTTGTCGGAGGCGAAGATCCCCGACATCGAAGGCCTGGAAGGTTTCCCGGGCCAGATCGTCCACACCGCGGCCTGGCACGACGACGTCGCCGTCGACGGCGCCCGGGTCGGGATCGTGGGAACCGGCGCTTCGGCGGTGCAGCTCATCCCGCATCTGGCCGACTCCGCCGAAGAGCTCGTCGTGTTCTGTCGGACCGCTCCCTACGTGGTGCCGCGGGAGGATCGCCGCTACACCGCCGACGAACGCGCCGCGCTGCTCGACCCCGAGGTCGCCGGCGAGGTCCGTCACCGGCTCCTCACCGAGGCCGACGGGGCGTTCCGGCAGCGCCTCGGGCTCCACCCCGACATCGACGAGATCCGGGCGCGGGCCCGCGACCACCTGCACCGGCAGGTCGACGATCCGATGTTGCGTGAGCTCCTGACCCCGATTACGAGATCGGTTGCAAGAGAATCCTGCTCAGCGACGACTTCTATCCGGCGCTCCAGGAGCCGAAGGTGGTGTTCGAGCCGAGCGCGCTGGACTCGGTCACCGAATCGAAGGCAACGGCACGCAGCGGACGCACCTTCGATCTCGATGTCCTGGTGATGGCGACGGGCTTCGAGTCCGCCCGTCCGCCGGCGGCGAGCCGGGTCGTCGGCCGTGCGGGGCTCCGGCTGTCCGAGCACTGGTCGTCGGGGATGACGTCGTATGCATCGACCGTCGTCAGCGGGTTCCCCAACATGTTCGTCCTCGACGGGCCGAACGCGGCGCTCGGGCACAACTCGGCGATCTACATGATCGAGACGCAGCTGGACTATGTGCTCGGCGCGCTGGAGTTCATGGGGGACACCGAGGTTCGCGCGCTGGAGGTCTCCGCGGAGGCCGAGACCGCCTACACCCGCGAGATCGACGAGCGCAGCGCGTCGACCGTATGGCTGACCGGTTGCGACAGTTGGTATGTCGACCCGGACAGCGGACGGCTGACGCTGTTGTGGCCGGGCACCGCGGCGTCGTTCCGCGAACGTAACGGCACCTTCGATCCCGCGCCGTATCTGACCATCACCGACTCTCCGGAGGGGGAACGATGACCGACCTCAGCATCCCGATGGTTAGGGCCGACCCCGCGGAACATGCTGCGGTGGAACGTCCTTCGCGGGAGGCGCTCGATGCCGCGCTGGCCGCGGCCGAAGCCCGCGAGCCCATCGACATCGATCAGGCCGTCACGTTGCTGTCCTGCTCGGGTGACGATCTCGCCCGTCTGCAGTCGGTCGCGAGTGCGATGCGCGACGAGGGGCTGGACGCGGTCGGGCGTTCGCGGCAGGTCACCTACTCGCGCAAGGTGTTCATCCCGCTGACCCGGCTGTGCCGCGATCGCTGCCACTACTGCACCTTCGTGACCGTGCCCGGCAAGCTGGCCCGCGCCGGCGAAGGCCTGTACCTCGAACTCGACGAGGTCGTCGACCTCGCCCGTCGAGGCGCCGAACTCGGTTGCAAGGAGGCGTTGTTCACCCTCGGTGACCGCCCCGAGGAGCGATGGCCGGAAGCGCGGGAATGGCTCGCCGCGCGCGGCTATTCGTCGACCCTCGACTATGTCCGCGCCGCCGCCGTGGCCGTGCTGACCGAGACCGGACTCCTGCCGCACCTGAATCCCGGGGTGATGAGCCTCGAGGAGATCCGGCGGCTGCGACCGGTGGCCCCGTCGATGGGCATGATGCTCGAGACGACGTCGCGTCGCCTGTTCACCGAGAAAGGCCAGCCGCACTACGGCAGCCCGGACAAGGACCCGATCGTCCGGATGCAGGTGCTGCGCGACGCCGGGACCGCCCGCGTCCCGTTCACGACCGGCATCCTCGTCGGGATCGGCGAATCACTGTACGAGCGAGCCGAATCCCTGTTCGCCATCGCCGAGGTGCAGGCCGATGGCGGTCACGTCCAGGAGGTGATCGTGCAGAACTTCCGGGCCAAGCCCGACACCGCCATGCGATCCACCCCCGACGCGGAGATGACCGAGTTCCTGGCGGCCGTCGCGGTGGCGCGGATCGTCCTCGGACCCCACATGCGCGTGCAGGCGCCCCCGAACCTGGTGTCGCCCGCCGAGTGCGCCGCACTGATCGCCTCCGGCGTCGACGACTGGGGTGGGGTGTCCCCGCTGACTCCCGATCACGTGAACCCCGAACGGCCCTGGCCCAACCTCGACGCGCTCGCCGCACGGACCGCGGAGTCGGATTTCGTTCTCACCGAACGGATCACCGCACAGCCGCCGTATGTGCTCGACGGTGCGGGCTGGATCGACCCGGCCCTCGCCCACCATGTCGCGGCTCTGGCCGATCCGACGACCGGACTCGCCGTTGACACCCGGCCCGCCCCGCGGCCCTGGCCGGCGGTCGCCTGAGCCGGCGTCAGGAGTTCGCGGCGCGGTGCAATGCCTGCGTCAGGTCGTCGATGGTCTCCGGTTGGAGACGCTGTCCGTCGAGGAAGAACGTGGGTGTGCCCTGGACGCCGAGGGCGAGGCCGTCGGCCACGTCGGCCCGGATTCGTTCCAGGGTTGCCGGACTGTGGTAGGCGGTGTCGAAGGCGGCCATGTCCAGACCGAGGTCGGCAGCGAATCCGCGGAACAGGTCGTCGGCGGGAACCTGCTGTTCACCCCACTGGCTCTGCGTGAGGAACATGCGCTGATACATCTGCCCGAAACGGCCCTGCTGTGCCGCCGCCTCGACGGCCCGGGCAGCGCGTTCGGCGTTGAAGTGTCCGGGCATGGGAAAGTACCGAACCACGAAGGTGATCTGGTCGCCGTAACGGCGCCGTAGATCCTCGATGACCGGGTAGACCGCACCACAAGCCTCGCACTCGAAGTCCAGGAACTCGACGAATTGCGCGCGTTCCGGTGAGGGAGAGGACAGGCGGTGGCTGTCCGGTCGTACCACGAGTTCGGAGATCCTGGCGGTGTCGACCGGGGCCGGTCCCGTGTCCCGGCCGTCGACCAGCACCGCGACACCGATGCCCACGATGACCGTCACTAGCAGCGCCCAGGCGATCTTGGTCGGTCTGCTCATGCGACCAACGTAGCCGCTATGTCGTCGGGGATCGGCATCGGCGTCATCAGGCCGGCGCCGACCCGTCCGGTGTTCCCCTCGGGGTAGCGGCCGGTCAGGGATCCCGGCGCGGCGACGACGATTCGCACCACCTGCCCGATCGCTTCGCGTCGATCATGTTGGCCGACAGCGAATCTGAACATTGCGACGTGGTTACAGGTGTGCAGCCACGGGTCTGGCTGAGACACGATGTGGGCGCGTTCGAGATGGCGCCACCGCTCGTCGGGTTTCGTGGTGGCCGCGGCTGCCGCCATCTCGGACCGGTACAGCGCTCTCGCAGAGTCATCGAGTCGAGCCATGAGTGTCCTTTTCGTTGCAGCACGAGCAGTTGTCGTCGGTGTGGTCGCTCCGGCCGATGGCACAGCATGCGTCTCCTCGCCACGCGTTCCGTCCTTCGCGGACCGCCACCGCCGCGATGACCAGAGCCGCAACCGGATCGGCCCACGACCACCCGAACAGGCTGTTGAGCGCCAACCCGGCCAGCAGCACGGCGGACAGATACGTGCAGAGCAGTGTTTGTTTCGAGTCGGCGACCGCGCTTGCCGAGCCGAGCTCCCGGCCGGTGCGACGTTCGGCCCACGACAGCGCCGGCATGATCACCAGACTGACCGCGGCCAGGGCGATCCCGATGGAGGAGTGTCGTGCCTGCTCGCCGAGGCCGAACAGCGAGCGAAGCGACTCGACGCCCACGTAGGCCGCGAGGGCGAAGAAGGAGAAGGCGATGACCCGGAGTGCGGCCTTCTCCCGCCGGGCGGGGTCACCGCCGGCGAACTGCCAGGCGACCGCGGCGGCCGAGGAGACCTCGATGACCGAATCGAGTCCGAAACCGATCAGCGCGCCGGATGAGACACGTGCGCCCTCGCCGATCGCGATCGCGGCCTCGACCACGTTGTAGGCGATGGTTGCCGCGACCAGCCATCGAATCCGACGATGCAGCAGTTCACGGCGGCCGGCGCTCATCGGCGGGTGTGCCGTCGACATCTCGGGACCGGAGACCATCAGCAGCACCCGGTGGTCGCGGATTCGTCGCAACAATCCGGGTCCACTGCCAACACGAGCCCCAGAAGATCGTCGAGCGCATGGCCGATGCGCGCGTCGGCGAGCTCGTATCGGGATCGTCGCCCTTCGGGCACCGCCACCACCAGACCGCATCCCCGTAGGCAGGCCAGGTGGTTGGACAGTGTCTGCCTCGATACCCCGATGGCGTCGGCCAGATCCGACGGGTACGCCCCGCCGTTCTTCAGTCGCAGCAGGACCTGCGTTCGTGTCGCGTCGGACAGGGCGTAGCCGAATCTCGTGAGCGCGTCACGCTGTGCGATTGCCACGGTATCCATCGGCGCAACGGTACACCGAATTCTGTATTCAGAAAATGGTGTACCCGGATGGCGTCAGTCGATTCAGCGCACCGATCGCCCGACGATCGGCGCCAGCGCCTCGTAGCCGCCGATCACGTCGGTCGCGCGATGCAGCCCGAGGTCCTGCAACGCCGCCGCCGCGAGGCTGGACGTATAGCCCTGCTGGCACAGGATGATCCACCGCACGTCATGGTCGACGGCCTGCGGGATGCGGGCATCGCTCGCCGGATCGCACCGCCATTCGAGGACATTGCGCTCGATCACGAGCGCACCCTCCGCCTCACCCTCCGCGGCGCGCTGGGCGGCCGGCCGGATGTCGACGAGGATCGCGCCGGACGCGAGTTCGGCGGGGACGGACGCGGCGTCGATCCGCTCGATCCGGTCGCGGGCCTCGGCGAGGACGTCGTCGATGGTGCGAGGAGCGGGTTTGTCGCTCATTCGGGTTCGTCGGTCAGGACCGTGCGGGTGCGACGCAGGTGGCCGGCGTCGGCGACCTCGTAATAGGACATCGCGGTCAGCGGCGGGGAGTAGGCGTGGACGCTCAGGGTCGGCCCGGCCACCTGGATCGTCGGGTTCTTCACGACGTCGTGCACCCACCCGAGGGGAAGGCGGCCTGGTCACCGGCATCGAGGACACGCACCGCCATATCGTCCCCCGTCCAGTGGTACTCCCGCAAGGATCCCGACAGGACGGTCAGCGCGCCGAGCGAGCCGGCGTGGTCGTGCAGTTCGGTTGCCTCGCCGGGAGTCCAGCTGATGAGCCACACGTCGAGATCGTCGTCGGCATGGAGACGCGTCGACCAGCGGTGCGTGGCGTCCCATTCGGCGGGCAGCAGGGCGTCGTGGCGGCCGTCGAGGACGTCGGCGACGCCCTGGTCGGTGATGCGCAGCAGATCGGCGGGTCGCAGGTGCGTCGGCAGATGGGTTCGGGGGCGCGGCGCGTCGGCGGCCACCCGTGTGCGTGCGATGGGCGTGACGTTCTGCGAGCGGAGGGCGGCGGATGTGGTGCGGGCAAGGGTCGAGGTCATGAGGAGATCCTTGAGGGGGAGTGGACGTGCGGGTCGGGACCGAGGATCAGCGACAGCACATACACATGGCCCGCGACGCCGGCTCGAGCCCCGACACAGCCCACAGGCTGGTGTGCGGGCGACCCACAGCGATCGGATTCACGACGACCATGCCGACGAGAATGCCCGACGGATCGGGGCTCGTCGAGAATTGTCGGCACGCTGGGCGAAATCCCACATCTTTAGTGTCCGGTGGGTTGAGGGTCGTCACACTGCCGTAACCCAGGAATTCGCGCGGTCCTGTGGTGGTGCCAATAGTCGGGACGGTAACCGATCCCGACTTGAGGCGGCACATGATGAATGCACCAGCTACGGCTATCACCGCACCACTCGCCGAGCGAGATAGCGGCCCAGATCCGGCGGGCGAAATGATTCCGAGGACGTGCGCAGACGCAGTGAACATATACGAAGCGTTTGCGTCCGGTTCACCGGTCATCGTCACCGCACGCGGCGATGCCGGATTCGAGGCGCATATGTGTTTCGCGGGCGAGTCGTTCGGAACAGACGCCGCCGCATTCTTGGTGCGTCATACATCGGGCTTCGTGCTCGCAACGGTCCCTGAAGAGGTGATGGTGCGAACCGGGCTGACGTTGATGACGCCCGGATTCGACCGGGACGGTGGTCGGTTCTGTGTTGCAGTTGACGCTTCGGCCGGCGTCACGACCGGCATCTCCGGGGCAGATCGTGCTCACACAATAGGTCTCCTCGCCGATCCTGAGGCACGTACAGATCATTTCGTGCGCCCGGGCCACGTGATCCCCATCGCGGTCGGCGGTGCTTTCAGCGCTGCGCGATGGTCGATCTACGACTCGATGTGGTCGATGAGCTTGTCCGCGGGATTGAACGGGGTCGTGGCCACAGCATCGGTCGTCAATGAGATGGAAGAACTCGACGAGGCGTTCGTGTCGGCTCTTGCGCGACGTCTCGGAATCAGGGTTGTCGACGTTCATGATCTCGGTGTGGAGCGTTGCAACCTCGCGTCGGTATCGACGGCGCTGGACTCATGAACAGTTCGGCACCCTCGTCCGAATCACGACAACGGAAGGTAACTACGATCGGAAGTGGCGTCACAAGCAACGGTTGTGCTCATACAAATTCTAATTCGGGAGGGTTGGCGGTCGAAACATCGGCGATACATTACGTACCCCTCCTGGAAACGCTGTCGGTGCTCGGGCAGTCCCAGAGCATCAGTCAGGCAGCCGAACGTCTCAACATGACCCAGCAGGCGGTGTCAGCTCGAATCAAACGTCTCGAGCGTTCGGTCGGCCAGCAGCTCGTGTCGCGAACCCGATTCGGGTCAGTGCTCACCCCAGCAGGCGTCACCCTAGCCGGAATGGCGGAGGAACTGCTCGGGGTAGTCGAGCGAATCGACACGACGATGGGGTCCTTACGCGGAGGCGACCACGCGGTCGTGCGCGTTGCGGCAAGCCTGACCGTCACCGAGTACCTCTTCCCGCGCTGGCTCGTCCAGCTTCGCGAACTGTTCGGAGACGCCGCGGCCGTTACCGCTGCGAACAGCTCCACGGTGTTCGAACTGGTCCGCGGCGGCGGGCACAACCTGGGTTTCGTGGAAACTCCTGATCTGCCGGGTGATCTGCGTAGCAGGAAGGTATCGCGAGATGAGCTTGTCCTGGTGGTTGCCCCCAGCCATCCATGGGCAGCAGGGCATCGGACCGGGGCAGACGCCGAAGGTGTCTCGCTGGCGCAGCTCGCCGCGACGCCGCTGGTGACGAGAGAGATCGGATCGGGAACGCGACTCAGCTACGAGCGCATGGTTCAGTCGAGGCTGCCCGGGACCGCGATTGCTCCTCCCGCACTGGAGCTCCCGACCAACGCGGCCGTCAAGACCGCGGTGATCGGCGGAACCGGTCCCGCTGTGCTCAGCGTGCTCATTGTCCGAGACGACATCGAGTCGGGCCGCATGCAGGTGATCCCGATCAAGAACACCCGGCTGATCCGCAACATCACGGCCGTGTGGTCGCCGCGCAACAACGCCCTCACGGAGCCTGCCCGTCACCTCCTCGAGGTCGCGGAACGACGAAGTTTCAGACGGTGATCTGACGCCGGTAACACATCCGCAACAACAGGATGTGTGCTGACCGGAGCACGTGCCCTACAAAAAGGGTGTGCCTCGGCCGTTTCCGAGATTTGGCTCCTCTCAACGGATCACGTATCGACCGGGCGCGCACCTGTTCGTCAGTGGCGACGCACTGGGTCCATACATCAACCAGGTGAACTCTTCGACAGTCGGGCATCGGAGCCCAGGCATCGACAAGTCACCACACGCACTATGGGAACGCTTATGACACTGTCACCCGAGCTTGGCTACTGCCTGCTCATCGGGCTCGGAGCATGCCTGTTGGCAATCGCGCTCGTTGTGAAGAAGCTTGTCCACGGCACAGGAGACTTCATCGTCGCCGGCCGTCGCGTCGGATTCGGCTTCGGAGTGGGATCGATCATCGCTGTCTGGACATGGTCCATGGCGGTGATGATGTCGTCGGCTCAAGCATTCAGCTTCGGAACCAGCGGCCTACTGTGGTTCGTCGTACCGAACGGACTCGCGGTCATGCTGATGATCCCGTTCGCAGTCCTCCTCCGCCGACGCATGCCGGAGGGTTACACCATCGTCGAGTTCATCCGGAAGCGCTTCGACAACCCGATGGTCGCGAGTCTGATGCTCGTCGTGATGGTCGCCATGATCATCTGCGAGATTCTCATCAACCTCTTCGGAATCGTCCTCGTCATGGACGTGGTGTTCGGACTGCCGGCCACCGCGGTTCTGATCGTCGCACTGATCGTCGTCACCGTGTACTCGTACTTCGGCGGTATCTGGACATCGGCCATCACCGGAGCGCTCTGCACCCTGGGGACGACCGTTCCCGCCGCGCTGGTCGTCCTGTACGTCCTCGGTAAGGCCGGCGGCGCAGACGCCGTGTTCAGCCGGGTCGGTGCTGCCGATCCGGAGAACCTCCAACCGTTCGCACCCGCCGCGGCGGTGAGCTTCGGTATCACCCTGGCACTCGGCTTGCTCGCTTCGACGATGGCCGACCAGACCTTCTGGCAGAAGGCTTGGTCGATGAAGCCGAAGACGATGGCACGCACCTTCCTGTGGGCCGGTCTGTGGTTCTATCCGATCCCGTTGACCCTCGGTCTGCTCGGCCTGGTGGGTATCTCCATGGGAGTCAGTGACGACGACCTCGGCGCCAACGGTGCCGGAGCGATCGGACCCTACGTGGTGACCCACATGGGTCTGCCCGTGATCATCATCGTGCTCTACGTGATGATCATTCTGCAGGCGTGCTACTCCACCGTCGACGGGGCATTCTCCGCACTGTCCTCGCTGGTGGCCACGGACATCGTCCGACGCCGCTGGCCGTCGATGTCGGACCGCAATCTCCTGAAGATCACCAAGGCAAGCATCGTCGCCGGCGGAATCATCGGCGGCGTGGTCGTTCTGGCGAGCAGTGACTACATCACCACGGTCAACACGATCTACTTCTTCAAGGCCGCATTGATCGTTCCACTGGGCGCCGCGATCTTCTGGCGTCGGATGAACGCATGGGCCTTCATCCTCGGCGTCCTCGTGTCGGCTGCGGTGGGCTTCTATGTCCGCGAGACCGTGAACGAATTGGCCGGCACTGCAACACTTATCGGTCTTTCGATTCTCATCGTCGTGGCCGTCAGCCTGATGACCAAGACGAACTACGACTTCAGCCGCCTCGACAAGGGTGGCGACCAACTTGCCGACGGCGACGAGTCGGAAGACCTCATCGCATCGAATTCTGCGGAGGCGCAGTCATGACACTCTTCTGGATTGCCGTACCCGTCGCGATCGTCATCGCGGTGCTCTACATTGCGCACATGGTCACCGAGTTTCGCCACCTGCGGTCGGGCGCGGACAGCGGTGTTGCTACCGAACCGGTGAGTGCAGTCGGATCATTCGCGGTCAAAGCCGTTGTGGGAGTGCTGGCTTCGACGAGCTTCCTCCTGCTCATCAGCTACACCAGCTGGGGTTGGTATCTCCTGCCGGTGTTGAGCATGGGCAGTGCCGTCGCGGTCATCGCGGCGTTCCGTCTCGACGCGAAATCCCATCCCGCCGAGCCGAAGCCGACCGAGACGACCGAAATCGTCACGGTCGAGCAGTAGGGGAGTGTCGACGCCGTCCCGTGGCGCACGCCTTCCGTCCATCCAAAATTGAGGAGCGACCAAGATGTCGAAGAAGATCCACCTGCTCGGGTTCATCCAGAACGGCGTCAACAGCCACGCGACCGGAATGTGGCGTCACCCGCGTGACAAGGTCAACTGGAAGTTCACGGACCCGGAGTACTGGGAGCACATGGCCCGTGTTATGGAGCGTGGCCTGTTCGACGGCGTGTTCATCGCTGATGAGCTCGCGCCCTACAACACGTATGAAGGCAGCTCGGACGCAACGGTGAAGTACGCCGTGCAATGCCCGACCCATGAACCCTCGACGATCGTCCCGATCATCACCGGAGCGACCGAGCACCTGGGCGTGGGCGTCACGCTGTCGACCGCATTCGAGCACCCGTACTCGATGTGCCGGCGCCTCTCGAGTCTCGACCACCTCTCGGGCGGACGCGTGGCCTGGAACGTGGTCTCGTCGTACTCGAAGAGCGAGTGGGACGCCTACGGCCAGGAAATGGCACCTCGAGGCGATCGCTATGACCGCCTCGAGGAGTACATGGAGGTGTGCTACAAGCTTTGGGACTCGTGGGAGCCCGACGCGATTATTGCCGACGCCGAGAGCGGCATCTACGCGGATCCGGACAAGGTCGCGGTCGTCGACCACAAGGGTGAGTACTACCAGTGCCGTGGCCGGCACTTCGTCGCGCCATCTCCCCAGGGGCGTCCGGTGCTGTGGCAGGCGGGCGGATCTCCGCGCGGTCGCGACTTCGCCGCCAAGCATGCCGAGGCGATCTTCGCGGTGCATCCGAACATCGAGCGTATGAAGGAATACACCTCCGACCTCGATTCCCGCGTGGTGACGTTCGACCGGGTGCCTGGTGATGTGAAGTACTTCTTCGGAGTCCAGACCGTAGTCGCCGAGACCCACGACGAAGCCGTCGCGAAGTACGAGCGCATCAGGTCGTGCATCCCCCTCGAGGGTGCGCTGGCCTGGATCTCGGGACACTTCGGTCTCGACTTCTCCACGATCGATCTCGAAGACTTCGTGCAGGACATCGAGGTGCCGGGCATCCAAGGTCTGTTCGAATCCATTCTGTATGCCAAGGGTGGCGAGCCCGTCACGGTTCGTGAGGCTGCGCAGATCTATGCGATGGGAATGGGCATGCCTGTCCTGGTGGGAACTCCGGCGGAGATCGCCGATCGGCTCGAGGCCTATGTCGACGAAGGCGGCGCAGACGGCTTCATGCTGATCGCGACCTACACGCCGGGTTGCTATGAGGAGTTCGTCGACATGGTTGTCCCCGAGCTCCAGCGGCGCGGGCGCTACCGCACCAAGTACACCGGAGCGACGCTCCGCGACCACCTCCTGGAGTCTTGACAGACACCGAAACCCTGACCGAACCGGCACCGAGCCCTCCGAGCCGTTCCGCCGGTCTCATGAACTTGCTGCGCGCAGCAGGATTCCTGGCGGTCGGGGTGTGCATCGGAACCTATCTCCACACCCAGATCAGCGTGTTCGGCACGCTGACCTGGTCTGTGGTGATCGGCATCGCGATGGCCAATCTCGGTCTGGTGCCGGAGAACCTCGGTGACAGTCTCGCGAAGGCGACGAAGGTGACGCTCCGATCCGGAGTCGCCTTGCTGGGGTTCTCGTTGCCCCTGCAGGCCGTCGCGAGTCTCGGTTGGGGAGTAGTCGCGACCGCAGTCCTCAGCACCATCATCACGTTCGTGACGATGGTGTGGCTGGGTAGGCGCCTGAACATCGCACCGTCAGGTTCCCTCCTCATTGCCGCCGGGACATCGATCTGTGGTGCCTCGGCGATCGCCGGAGTGCGTGATCAGGCCGACGCGGACGACAACGAGGCTGGTCTCGCGATCGGACTGATCACCCTGTTCGGAACCGCGGTCATGTTCGGCTGGCCGCTCCTGCATCCGGTGCTCGGGCTCGGTGACCGCAGCTTCGGCATCGTGGTCGGCTCGAGCACCCACGAGGTCGGCCAGGTGGTGGCGGCGGCGAGTACGGCCGGGTCGGTGGCCTTGGGGGTGGCAATCCTGGTGAAGCTCACCAGGGTCGTCCTCCTCGCGCCGATCGTCGCGACGGTCGGAGTGCTCCGCTGGAAGTGGCCGTCGGTGCTCGGCTTCGAGGAGTCACATGAGGCGGATCCTGACGGCACTCGCAAACGGCCACCACTGATCCCGCTGTTCGTGATCGCGTTCCTCGCCTTCGCGGGGGTTCGGTCGACCGGAGTGCTGCCCGCCGGTTTCCTCGACGTGGTCGAGACCTGGCAGACAGCGATACTCGCCGGCGCGATGTTCGGACTCGGTGCCGGGGTGAGTCTCCGGACATTGTTTCGATCCACCTGGCGTCCGGTGATTCTCACTTTCACCGGCACGGCGCTCATTTCGGGATTGTCCCTGCTCGGTGTCTTCGTTCTCGTTCGTTGACGCCCGTCGGGGTCGAGCGCGCCGGTGCCTCGCCCGCGCTCGACCCCGGTTTCCTCACTTCGCTCTCACAAGACAAGGAAGAACTGTGTCTCACGTCGATGACATTCCACGCCAGGCAACGCCCGATGTATTCGGCGACTCTGCCAGCGTGATGGCTTCTGTCCGTTCATATTCCATCGAGATCATGACAGCGTTCAGCGCTTTTCCGGCAGCCGTGGGCGCGCTCTGCGCGGTGGTCGACGGTGAGCCGCGGGGGCTGGTGGCAACGTCGTTGGCGGTGGGGGTGTCCTACGCGCCGCCGATGGTCTCGTTCTCGGTCCGCAACGAGTCCACGACATGGCCGATCCTCAGCCGGGCCGATCGCATCGGGATCTCCGTTCTCACCGAGGATCAGGGGGCCGTCTGTCGGAAGCTCGCCGGCCAAGACGGCGACCGTTTCTCGGACGTGCGGACGACCGTCACCCCGAGCGGTGCGCTTTTCGTCGACGACGCGTCCACGTGGATGGAGTGTGCAATCGCCGGGGCTGCACCAGTCGGAGATCACACGATCGTCACCTTCGAGGTCCTGTCGGTCGGACATGAACGGGCGGCGTCGCCGCTGATCTTCCGGAACAACGGATTTCTCCGACTCAGGTAGTCGCGAACTATTCGGAGGCGCCACGACCGGCGCTCGGGTATACGTGAGCAATGCCGAGCACGGTCATCGAAGTACGCACCGAACATCCCGACCTCGTGGAGGAAGGTCTCATCGAGGCCGTCCACTCCGCGCTGGTCACCGCGTTCCGTATCCCGGAAGAGGACAAGCACGTCCGCCTGGTGGTCCACGAGCCGCGGCGGTTCGCGGTGCCACCGACCCTCGCCGAACCGGAGAAGTACACGGTCGTGACGGTGGACTGCTTCGCCGGACGCAGCGTCGACGCGAAACGGCGGTTGTACGCCGAGGTGGTTGGTCGCATCGCCGAGTTCGGGATTCCGCGCGACCACGTGACCGTCATCGTCCGGGATCTGCCCACCGAGAGCTGGGGCGTCCGGGGCGGGCAGGCGGCCTGCGACGTCGACCTCGGATTCGATGTGACCGTATGACCCGTCTGTGATGTGATCCTCGTTACAACCGGGGCTTTTGTTCGCCCTGGAGCCGGGGGTGATTTCGTCGTGGGCACCACCGGGGCGGATACTCTGGGGTGCGATTCGACCAGCCCTCGGATCGCGCCGGCGCCGACGCCGGAGGGGTGCTCGTCGCCGAGCTTCTCACCGTGTCGGCCCGACAACGATCTTCCCTAGCGAAGGAGTGAGTGGTGACCTACATCATCGCGGAGCCTTGCGTCGACGTCCTGGACAAGGCTTGCGTGGAGGAATGCCCCGTCGACTGCATCTACGAGGGTGGACGCATGCTCTACATCCAGCCGGATGAGTGCGTCGACTGTGGTGCGTGCGAGCCGGTGTGCCCGGTCGAGGCGATCTTCTACGAGGACGATGTCCCGGATGAGTGGGAGCCCTACGTCAGCGCCAACGCCGACTTCTTCGACGACCTCGGCTCGCCCGGCGGAGCCAGCAAGGTCGGCAAGACCGACGCCGACCCGGCTTTCATCAAGGGCCTGCCGCCCATGAACGAAGAAGACTGAGGATCCACTTCTTCGACGTAGACCGCCCGGACGGATAGGACTGGCCGCAGTGAGCACACCCACCTCCCGCGCAGCAGCGCCGCTCCGCGTGTCGGCGACGCGCGTGAGCGGTCGGCTTCCCGACTTCCCGTGGGACACCATCGCGGGTGCGAAGGCCACGGCGCAGTCGCATCCCGACGGGATCGTCGATCTGTCCGTGGGCACGCCGGTGGACCCGGTGCCGGAGCTCATCCGTGAAGCACTGGCCGCCGCCTCCGGGTTCCCGGGGTACCCGACGACCGTCGGCACCACCGAGCTCCGCGAGGCCGCCGCCGAGTCGTTGATCCGCCGCCACGGCGTCACCGATCTCGACCAGTCGGGCGTCCTCCCGGTCATCGGCACCAAGGAGGCCATCGCCGGTCTGGCGTCGACCTTCGGCCTGGGCCCGGGCGACGATGTGGTGATCCCCGAGGTCGCCTACCCGACCTACGAGGTGAGTGCCCTGCTGGCCGGTGCCCGCGCCGTGCGCGCGGACTCGACCGTCGCACTGGGGCCGACGAACCCGGCACTCATGTTCATCAACTCGCCGTCGAACCCGACCGGCAAGATCCTCGGCGTCGACCATCTGCGCAAGGTCGTCGGGTGGGCGCGCGAACGCGGCACCGTCGTGGTGTCCGACGAGTGCTACCTCGGACTGAGCTGGGAGGGCGAGCCGCTCTCCATCCTCGACCCGCGGGTCTGCGACGGTGACCACACCGGCCTGATCGCCGTCCACTCGCTGTCGAAGATCTCCAACCTCGCGTCGTACCGTGCGGGCTTCTTCGCCGGCGACCCGGAGCTCATCGCCGAACTCCTCGCGGTGCGCAAGCACGCCGGTCTCATGCTGCCGTTCCCGATCCAGGCGGCCATGACCGCTGCCCTGCGCGACGACGCCCACGCCATCGAGCAGCGGGAGCGTTACGCAGCGCGACGCCGCACCCTGCTCGCCGCGGTCGAGGCGGCCGGCTTCCGTGTCGACCACTCCGAGGCGGGCCTGTACCTGTGGCTCACCCGCGACGAGCCGTGCCGCGACACCGTCGCCTGGCTCGCCGAACGCGGAATCCTATGCGCCCCCGGCGATTTCTACGGTCCGGCAGGGGAGAAGCATGTCCGCATGGCACTCACCGGCACGGACGAGCGCATCGCGGCGGCGGCCGCGCGACTCACCGCATAAACCCACCCTTTTTGGGCAAACCCGCCACCCGTCAGGGTGCTGGGTTTGCCGAAAAAGGGTGGGTTTGCGGCGACGTCAGTTGTGCTTGTGCAGCGCCTCGTTGAGCGCGATGCCGTCACCCTTCCACGGCACGACCTCGACCGCGCCGGTCAGGCTGTTGCGACGGAACAGCAGGTTCGACTGACCCGACAGGTCGCGCGCCTTGATCTGCGTGCCGTCCGGACCGGTCACCTTGGTGCCGGCGGTGACATACAGGCCGGCCTCGATGACGCAGTCGTCGCCGAGCGGGATGCCGCAGCCGGAATTCGCGCCGAGCAGGCAGCGCTTGCCGAGCGAGATGATCTCCTTGCCGCCACCGGAGAGCGTGCCCATCGTCGACGCGCCGCCGCCGATGTCGGAACCGTCGCCGACGACCACGCCCGCCGAGATGCGACCCTCGACCATCGACGACCCGAGGGTGCCGGCGTTGAAGTTCACGAAGCCCTCGTGCATCACGGTGGTGCCGGCGGCGAGGTGCGCGCCGAGGCGGATGCGGTCGGCGTCACCGATGCGGACACCGCCGGGGACGACGTAGTCGACCATGCGCGGGAACTTGTCGATCGAGTAGACGGTCACCGGACCGCGGGCGCGCAGCTTGGCGCGCACCGTCTCGAAGTCCTCGATCGCGCACGGACCGTGGTTGGTCCAGACGACGTTGGTGAGCATCCCGAAGATGCCCTCGAGGTTGGCGCCGTGCGGCTCGATGAGCCGGTGGGAGAGCAGGTGGAGTCGGAGGTAGACGTCGTAGGCGTCGACCGGGGCGGCGGTCAGATCGGCGATGCCGGTCCGGACCGCGACGGTCTTGACCCCGCGGGCCTCGTCGACACCCACCAGGTCGCGCAGTTCCGCCGGCGTCGACTCCTCGTCGAGGACGACGGTCTCGGCGGTCTCGACGCCGTCGAGTTCGGGTGCGGGGAACCAGACGTCGAGCACGACTCCCGGAGTCGACCCCCCGTCGATCACGGTTGCGATGCCAGTTGCGTGTGCGCCAGTAGTTGTCACGACACCCGAGTCTAGGTGATCGGCCCTAGTGATCGGCGCCGCGCCTCCCGCCGGCCCGAGATCGGGACACACGGTGCTCACCCGTCATCCGAATGGCTCAAAGACCTGGTCGGAGGGTCCTCGCGGCTCGTATCGTCGCAGCCATGACCGGCTACGACCGACCTTCCCCGCCCGCCCCGCGGCGCCGCCGCCGTTGGCCCTGGGTGCTCGGTGGTGTCGGGTTCGTGGTCGTTCTCGGTGTCGCGGTCGCCGCGGTGATCTTCCAGCCGTGGCTGATCTTCGTCGACACCGAGGTCGACGACGAGATCCCCGTCGCCGTGACGCCGTCGACCTCTCAGGTCGGACAACCGCCGCAGGCCGCGCCCATCGTCCTGTCGGAGGGGCGGCTCATCAGCCATGAGCATTCGACCTCCGGCACCGTGTCGATCATCGAGAAGCCGGACGGGTCAAGGGTTCTCGCGATCGAGAATCTCGACACGACGACCGGACCCGACGTCCACGTCTGGTTGTCGCAGGCCGAGGTGGTCGAAGGGTTCGGCGGCTGGCGGACCGCCGCCGACCCGCCGCACGTCGACCTCGGGATGATCAAAGGCAACAAGGGCAACCAGGTCTACGAGATCCCCGCCGACGTCGACCTCGATGCCTATCCCGCGGTGTTCCTGTGGTGCGTGAAGTTCAGCGTTTCCTTCGGTGCTGCGGAACTGACCGCACCGCCCGCCTGACCCATGCCGGTTGAGCTTGTCGAAACCCCGCTACCGTTGGGTCCGTGAGCACCGCACTCGACCTCGCCGCCGAACCCGTCGAACTGACCGCCGCCCTCGTCGACATCGAGAGCGAATCGCGCAACGAGTCGGCCATCGCCGACGCGGTGGAAGCGGCACTGCGAGAGCAGACGACGGGCTTCGAGATCCTCCGGCACGGCAACCGGGTACTCGCCCGCACCAACCGGGGCAAGGCGCAGCGCGTCATCCTCGCCGGTCATCTCGACACCGTGCCCGTCGCCGGCAACCTGCCGTCGCGCCGGGAGACGCATCCCGAGGAGGGCGACGTCCTGCACGGGTGCGGCACCGTCGACATGAAGTCCGGGGATGCGGTGTTCCTCCATCTCGCCGCGACACTCGAGGATCCCGCACACGACCTGACGCTGATCTTCTACGACTGTGAGGAGATCGCGGCCGAGTTCAACGGCCTCAACGACATCGAGCGGGAGCTGCCCGAGTGGCTCGCCGGTGACGTCGCGATCCTCGGCGAACCCACCGCCGGTCTCATCGAGGCGGGATGCCAAGGAACCCTGCGGGTTCGGGTGTCCACGTCGGGTACGCGGTCGCACTCGGCCCGATCGTGGATGGGTGACAACGCGATCCACAAACTCGGGGGAGTCCTGACGACGCTGGCCGCTTACGAGCCGCGCCGGGTCGACATCGACGGTTGCGAGTACCGCGAGGGACTCTCGGCGGTCGGACTCGGCGGCGGCGTCGCCGGCAACGTGATCCCCGACGCCGCGCACGTCGACGTCAACTTCCGCTTCGCCCCCGACCGATCCGTCGATCAGGCCCTCGACCACGTCCGTGAGGTCTTCGCCGCCGATCTCGCCGACGGCACCGTCACCCTCGAGGTCACCGACGCCGCTGCCGGTGCGCTGCCCGGCCTGGCCCACCCGGCGGCGGCCGCCCTGGTCGAGGCCGCGCAGGGGCGGTTCCGCGCCAAGTACGGCTGGACCGACGTCTCGCGGTTCTCCGCGCTCGGCATCCCCGCGGTCAACCTCGGCCCCGGCGACCCGAACCTCGCGCACCGCCGGGACGAACGCGTCCCGGTCGAACAGATCCGCACCGTCACCGAACTGCTGCGCGCCTACCTGTCCTGAGCCGGCCGACGGCAGCCGGGAGTGGCGTCGCACGCTGCTAGCGTGAGCCGCATGTCGACCGATCCGGAACCTGCCGCCGATCCCGCCGCTGACGACGTCTGCTACGTCGGACCCATCCGCATGCGCCCGGAGCAGCGCGGCAAGACCACGGACCGGCGGCTTCTCGAATGGGTCGACCCGCGCGATGCGGATCGTCGCGCCGAGCGCACGATGCGCGACTCGTGGCGGGTGCTGCGCATCCAGTCGGAGTTCGTCGCCGGCTTCGACGCGATGAGCGAGGTCGCCGAGGCGGTGACGGTCTTCGGTTCGGCACGCCTCGCCCCGGACTCGCCGGAGTACGCACTCGGCGTCCGTGTGGGTCGTGCGCTCGGCGAGGCCGGCTACGCGGTGATCACGGGCGGCGGGCCCGGCGCGATGCAGGCGGCCAACCAGGGCGCGCACGAGGCGGGTGCCCAGTCCATCGGCCTCAACATCGAGCTGCCCTTCGAGCAGGGACTCAACCCGTGGGTCGACCTCGGGATGAACTTCCGCTACTTCTTCGTCCGCAAGACCATGTTCGTGAAGTACGCGCAGGCCTTCGTCTGCCTGCCCGGCGGCATGGGCACGCTCGACGAGCTGTTCGAGGCCCTCACCCTGGTGCAGACCAAGAAGGTGGTGCGTTTCCCGATCGTCCTGGTGGGCAGCGATTTCTGGGGCGGTCTGCTCGACTGGATGCGCGACGTCCTGGCCGCGCGCGGGATGATCTCGCCCGAGGACCTGGACCTGCTGACCGTCGTCGACGATCCCGACGACGTCGTCGCGGCCATCGAGGCGGCGGCGCCGACACGGCCCGGCGCGAACCCGCCGGGTGTCGATGGCACGATTGCCCGGTGAGTGCCATCTGTGTCTACTGTGCGTCCGGTCCCGTCGAGCAACGCTTCCTCGACCTCGCCTCCGAGGTGGGGGCGGCCCTCGCGCGTGCGGGCCACACCGTCGTGTCCGGCGGCGGCAACGTCTCGATGATGGGCGCGCTGGTCACCGCGGCGCGTGCGGAGGGCGGCAACACGATCGGCATCATCCCCAAGTCGCTGATCGAACGGGAGGTCGCCGACCTCGGGTCGGACGAACTGGTCATCACCGAGACCATGCGCGAGCGCAAGCGCCTCATGGATGAGCGGGCCGACGGTTTCATCACGCTCCCAGGGGGTATCGGAACACTCGAGGAGCTGTTCGAGACCTGGACCGGCGGCTACCTCGGCATGCACGACAAGCCGGTGGTTCTGCTCGATCCTTTCGATTTCTACGCGCCGCTCCTCAACTGGCTGCGAGAGTTGTCGACAACCGGATTCGTCTCCCAGCGATCGCTGGACCGGCTGCTGGTCACGGCGTCGGTCGACGAGGCGATCGAGTTGGCGACACAGCGGTAGAACTTTCCTACCGGCCGGTAAGGTAGCGCGGTGAGTGCGCGGGGCACTCACGACGCCCAGCGGAGAGCGGAGGCCACATGTCCCCAGACATCCAGCGCAAGGACGTCCAGAAGGACGCGACAACGGACGACTCGAGCAACGGGAGTCCGTCGAAGGACGCGGTGAAGACCGTCGGGGTGGGGGATCTCCTTCGCGGCGTGGTGAAGATGGCGCCACACGCGACCGGGATGATCAAGCACGCACCGGGGCTGATCCGGCGGCCACCGGAGGCCAAGAAGACCATCGGGTCGGTGTTCCAGAAGCACGCGAGTGCGCATCCGGATCGCCCGTTCGTCCGGTTCGAAGGACGCACGACCACCTACGGCGAGGCCAATCGCCGGGTGAACCGTTACGCCGCAGTCCTTTCCGAGGCCGGTGTCGGGAAGGGCGACGTGGTGGCGCTGCTCTCCAAGAACAACACCACCGATCTGTTGCTGATGCTGGCGACGGTGAAGCTCGGCGCGATCGCCGGGATGCTCAACTACAACCAGCGCGGTGACGTCCTCGAACACTCGGTCAAGCTGCTCGGGGCCAAGGTCCTTGTCCACGATCCGGACTGTGCCGAGACCTTCGAGTCGATCCCGGAATCGGCGCTGCCCGAGCATGTCTACGACTTCGCGGAATTCGACGTCGCCGCCGAGGGGAAGCCGGACGCCGACCCGGAGATCACCGCGCAGCTGCCGGCCTCGACCAAGGCCTTCTACATCTTCACCTCGGGCACCACTGGGATGCCCAAGGCCAGCGTGATGAGCCACAACCGCTGGCTGGCCAGCTTCTCCGGGATCGGTGGCCTCGCGGTCCGCCTGCGCCACAGCGACACCTTGTACGTGCCGCTGCCGCTCTACCACAACAACGCGCTGTCGGTGTCGCTGTCGTCGGTGCTGGCGTCGGGGGCATGCTTCGCGATCGGCCGTTCGTTCTCGGCGTCGAAGTTCTGGGACGACGTGATCCTCAACCGCGCCACCGCCTTCTGCTACATCGGCGAACTGTGCCGCTACCTGCTGGCGCAGCCCGAGAAGCCCACCGACCGGCAGCACTCGGTCCACACCGTCGTCGGCAACGGGATGCGACCCGACATCTGGGACGAGTTCCGCGAGCGGTTCGGCGTGGACCGCGTCGTCGAGTTCTACGGCGCCAGCGAACTCAACCTGGCCTTCGTCAACGCCTTCACCGTCGACAAGACGGCCGGGTTCTGCCCGCTGCCGTACAAGATCGTGGAGTACGACGAGGAGGGCAACCCCAAGCGCAACGCAGACGGCCGGCTGACCCAGGTCGGCAGAGGCGGCACCGGTCTGCTCCTCGCGCAGATCTCCGACCGGGTGCCGGTCGACGGCTACACCGACGAGGAGGAGACCGAGAAGAAGATCGTGCGTGACGCCTTCAAGAAGGGCGACGCGTACTTCAACTCGGGTGACCTGGTCCGCGACCAGGGCTTCGCGCACATCGCCTTCGTCGACCGGCTCGGCGACACCTTCCGCTGGAAGGGCGAGAACGTCGCCACCACCGAGGTCGAGGGTGCGGTCGATTCCTACGACGCGGTGGCACAGTCGGTGGCCTACGGCGTCGAGGTGCCCGGCACCGACGGCCGCGCCGGAATGGTGGCGATCAAGTTGCGCGACGGAGCCGACCTCGAGCCGAAACGGCTCGCCGAGCACCTCTACAAGGCGCTGCCGTCCTATGCGGTGCCGCTGTTCGTGCGGATCGTCGACGACTTCGAGCAGACCTCGACGTTCAAGAACCGTAAAGTCGAACTCCGTAAGGAAGGTTATGCCGACGCCGAGGCCGATAAGGTCTATGTGCTGGTCGGCAAGGAGAAGGGCTACGTGGAGTACTACGAGGATTACCCCGACGACGTGGCCGCCGCCAAGGTCCCCAAGGGATGATCGTTTCGCCGACCCTGTGCGGTCGTCCGGTGGCCACCGACCGCGCGTTGGTGATGGCGATCGTGAACCGCACCCCCGACTCCTTCTATGACCGTGGCGCCAGCTTCGACGACACGGCCGCGCAGCGACGCGTCGACCACGTGGTCGCCGAGGGCGCCGACATCATCGACGTCGGCGGGGTGAAGGCAGGGCCGGGCGAAGAGGTCGACGCGGCGACCGAGGCCGCCCGCGTGGTGCCGATGATCGCGTGGATTCGTGCGCGCCATCCCGACGTGCTGATCAGCGTCGACACCTGGCGCAGCGAGGTCGCCGACCAGGCGTGTGCGGCCGGGGCCGATCTCGTCAACGACACCTGGGCCGGATACGACCCCGAGGTCGTCGCCGTGGCCGCCTCACGGGGCGCCGGGATCGTCTGTTCGCACACCGGTGGCGCCCTCGTACGGACCCGCCCGCACCGCGTCGCCTACGGCGATTCCGTCGACGACGTGGTGGCCGACGTCCTCGCGGAGGTGACCGGCGCGGCCGAGCGGGCCCTCGCCGCAGGTGTACATCGAGACGCGATCGTTATCGACCCGACGCATGATTTTGGCAAGAACACCCACCACGGGCTGACCTTGTTACGCCGTGTAAAAGATCTTGTTAATACGGGTTGGCCGGTCCTGATGGCGCTGAGCAACAAGGATTTCGTGGGGGAGACTCTGGGTACGGACCTAGAACAACGGTTGGAGGGAACTCTCGCCGCGACCGCTCTGGCCGCCGCCGAAGGCGCCCGGATCTTTCGCGTACACGAGGTCGCCGCCACCCGTCGTGTGGTCGACATGGTCGCTGCCATCGCGGGAACGAGACCGCCCGCCCGAACAGTCAGGGGACTTGCATGACCAAGCAGAAGCGACGTAACCCCATCAGTCGCGACAAGGCCGCCGTCTGGCCGACGCCGGCCGAGGGTCTCGGTGCCAAGCGGCAGTGGTCGGCAACCCACACCTGGGAACAGCCGGACTGGACGATCGACGAACTCGTCGCCGCGAAGGACGGACGCACCGTCTCGGTGGTCCTGCCCGCTCTGAACGAGGAGGAGACCGTCGCCGACGTGATCGCCACGATCATGCCGCTGTACGGGACGCTCGTCGACGAACTGATCGTCCTGGACTCGGGCTCCACCGACGCCACAGCCGAGCGCGCGCTGGCCGCCGGTGCGCAGGTGATCAGCCGCGAAGAAGCGGTGCCGGAACTCGAACCCGTCAAGGGCAAGGGTGAGGTGCTGTGGCGCTCGATCGCCGCGACCACCGGCGACATCATCGCCTTCGTCGACTCCGACCTCATCGACCCGGACCCGATGTTCGTGCCGAAGATGCTCGGCCCGCTCCTGGTGAACCCGGAGATCCACCTGGTCAAGGGCTACTACCGGCGGCCGCTGCGCACCGGCGGCACCCAGGACGCCAACGGCGGCGGTCGCGTCACCGAACTCGTCGCCCGGCCGCTGCTGGCCTCCCAGAAGCCCGACCTCACCGCGGTCCTGCAACCGCTCGGCGGCGAGTACGCCGGCACCCGCGAGATGCTGTCGTCGGTGCCGTTCGCGCCCGGCTACGGCGTGGAGATCGGTCTCCTCATCGACACCTACGACCGGTACGGTCTCGGCGGCATCGGCCAGGTGAACCTCGGCGTCCGCACCCACCGCAACCGCCCGCTCATCGAGCTCGGCGTGATGAGCCGCCAGATCGTCGGCACTCTCATGCGCCGGTGCGGCATCGAGGACTCCGGCGTCGGACTGACCCAGTTCACCGCCGAGCTCGACGGCTCGTTCACGCCGCACACCACCGAGGTCTACCTCGAGGACCGTCCGCCGATGAACACCCTCCGCTCGATCGACTCCAAGGTGATGGCCTCCTAGCCATCCGGCCACACCCCGACTCCGGCGACACCCTGGCACGCCTACGGCGTGCCGCAGTGTCGCCGGATTCGTGTGCGGAGGCGATCGCCGGCCCGGCCGCCAGGTGCCGCCGGGGCTGCGCGCCGGCGGTCTGTCAGGATGGGATGCATGCAGACCCTGCTGCTGTACCTGCTGATCATGGCGCTCGTCGCCGGGGCAGTGTTCGCCGTCGTGTGGTTCGTCTTCGGGCGCGGGGAGGAACTGCCCCCGGTCGAACCCGACACCACACTGACCCGCCTGCCGAGGGTGGGGATCGGCGGCGACGACGTTCGCGCGTTGCGTTTCGCGCAGACGTTCCGGGGTTACAAGCAATCCGAGGTCGATTGGGCGCTGGCGCGTCTCGCACGCGAGGTCGACGACCTCCGCGCGGTCATCGCACGGCTCCGGGAGCGCGAGTCGGGGTCAGGTCCGCTCCCCGGCGCCACGGGCGTCCCCGAGGCTGCCGAAGACGATGCCGCCGCCCCCGAGAACGGCCGGGAGCAGGCGGCTTACGACGACCCGACCCCCAATCCCGCCTCCCGCGAAGCGGGTCCGTCGATACGCTCGGAGAGGTGAGCAGAGCACTCCGGAACAACGCTTGTGTCGCGCACTCGCATTCGATTGAGACGACGACACGTATCATGTTCGAAGCAGGGACACTGTGAAGGGAGCTTGAGAATGGCGGCAATGAAGCCACGTACTGGGGACGGCCCCCTCGAAGCGGCCAAAGAAGGGCGTGGAATCGTTGTCCGGATTCCGATCGAGGGCGGAGGTCGCCTCGTCGTCGAGTTGACCGCCGACGAAGCCGCCGCACTGGGTGAGGAACTCCGCGGGGTCACCGGCTGAACGGAGATCTCGCCGACGTCGTCGAGCTGCTTCGATGCCCGGTGTGTGCCGGGCCATTCGAGACCGGACCTCTCGGGACCGGGCACGACGAAACTTCCCCGGCCGCAGCCGGGTCTGGACCGTCACCGCGTGGAGTCGCACTCCGCTGCGGTGACGGTCACTCCTTCGACATCGCCAAACAGGGTTACGTCTCGCTCCTCGACGGACGTTCGGGATCGCTACGTGCCGACACCGCGGCAATGGTCGCGGCCCGCGCGCGTGTCCACGACGCCGGATTCTTCACCCCGGTTCTCGCCGCGGTCGCGGACCGGACACGCGAATTCGGTGCCGGTGTCGACAAACCCGTCGTACTCGACGCCGGAGCCGGTGGCGGTCACTACCTTCGCGCCGCGGTCTCCGCGCTCGCCGACTCCTCGCCGTCCGTCCGGGCACGGGGAATCGGCATCGATCTCTCCAAATTCTGTGCGCGGGCGATCTCCCGCGGCACCCCACGACACGCCGCAATCGTCGCCGACATCTGGCGTGGCCTACCGATCGCCGATGATGCTGCCACTGTTGTGCTCTCGGTGTTCGCCCCGCGCAACGCCGCCGAGTTCGCACGGGTACTCCAACCCCACGGTGGGCTCGTCGTCGTCAGCCCGGCTGCCGACCACCTCGCCGAGATCATCGAACCGATGCAGATGCTGCGGGTCGACTCCGGCAAGTCCGAACGCCTCCAGGCCACCTTCGCCGACGGTTTCGAGGTCGTCGACTCGTCGACGATCCGGCACGTCATCGAACTCGACGCGCAGACCGTGGGCGACCTGGTGGCGATGGGGCCGTCGGCCTTTCATGCCGACGACGCCGACATCCGCTCGCGTGCAGACGCATTCATGGGAGGTGGCACCGTCGGCGTGACGCTGTCGGTGGTCGTGACGACCTGCCGCCCGATCGCGCAGGGCTGACCTGCCGCAACGGCGCGCCGTCAGCGGAGTACGGACCGGTACACCCCTAGGGTCTGTTCGGCGATCGTCGACCAGGAGAACTCGGCTTCGGCACGCTCGCGGCCGGCCGCACCCATCGCCGTGGCCGCGACGGGATCCCCGACGACGGCGTTGACCGTCTGGGCGAGATCGAGTTCGAAGGTCTGCGGATCGACGGGATCGTAGGGCACCAACCGGCCGGTGACGTGATCGCGCACCACCTCCGGGATACCGCCGACCTCCGACGCCACGACGGCGGTCCCGCAGGCCATGGCCTCCAGGTTCACGATGCCGAGCGGTTCGTACACCGACGGGCACACGAAGACCGATGCTGCAGTGAGGATCTCGCGGATGCGGGGGAGCGGCAGCATCTCCCGTACCCAGTGCACGCCGGGTCGTGACGCGGACAGCTCGCCGACCGCCGACTCGATCTCGGCGCCGATCTCCGGGGTGTCGGGGGCGCCGGCGCAGAGCACGAGCTGGATGTCCGGATCGAACCGGTGGGCGGCAGCGACGAGGTGGGCGACGCCCTTCTGCCTGGTGATACGGCCGACGAAGGCGACGATCGGACGCTCCGGATCGACGCCGAGCGCGGTCAGCGTCGATTCGGGGCCGAACGGGTCGTCGACGGGATACCACTGGTCGGTGTCGATGCCGTTGCGCACCACGTGGACACGTTCGGGATCGAGACGCGGATAGGTGGTGCAGATCTCGCTGCGCATCCCCGAGCTCACGGCGATCACCGCGTCGGCGTACTCGACCGCGTTGCGCTCGACCCAGCTCGACACCCGATATCCACCGCCGAGCTGTTCGGCCTTCCACGGCCGCGACGGTTCGAGCGAATGCGCGGTGAGGATGTGAGGGACGCCGTACAGCTGCGCGGCGACGTGCCCGGCGAGGCCGGTGTACCAGGTGTGGGAGTGCACGACGTCGGCGCCCTCGGCGCCGACGGCCATCCGCAGGTCGGCGGACAGCGTCGTGATCGCCGCATTCGCGCCGGCCAGGCCCGGGTCCGGCGAATAGACCGCCGCGGTCTCCCGCTCGGCACCCATGCAGTGCACGTCGACGGTGGCGAGATCGCGTAGGTGGCGGACCAATTCGGTGACGTGTACACCGGCGCCGCCGTACACCTCGGGTGGATACTCCCGTGTCATCATCGCCACCCTCATATCGACGACGCTAGTGGCATCCGCAGCAGTTCGCCATCGCAGAGTGAACACAACCGCGAATCCGATGGCGCGGCCATCTGGCCGAGGCTCCCGATCGCGGTTAAGTTGGGGGAGTGAGATCACAGCCGCACGTCCTCGGCATCGTCCTCGCGGGCGGCGAAGGTAAACGCCTTTACCCGCTGACGATGGATCGGGCCAAGCCTGCGGTGCCCTTCGGCGGTGCCTACCGGCTGATCGACTTCGTGCTGTCGAACCTGGTCAATGCCGGATACGAGCGCATATGCGTGCTGACACAATACAAATCGCACTCGCTGGACCGGCACATCTCGCAAACCTGGTGGACATCGGGATTTCATGGCGAATACATCACCCCGGTGCCCGCGCAGCAGCGCCTCGGTCCGCGCTGGTACACGGGTAGCGCAGATGCAATCTTCCAGTCCATGAACCTGATCACCGATGAACTGCCGGAATACATCGTGGTGTTCGGTGCCGATCACGTGTATCGCATGGACCCGTCGCAGATGGTCGAGGCGCACATCGCATCGGGAGCCGACGTCACCGTCGCCGGCATCCGCGTACCGCGTGCGGAGGCCGTGGCCTTCGGGTGCATCGACTCCGACGCGTCCGGCAAGATCACGCGCTTCCTCGAGAAGCCCGCGGACCCGCCCGGGACCCCCGACGATCCGGACTCGACCTTCGCCTCCATGGGCAACTACGTGTTCACCACCGAGGCTCTCGTCGACGCCCTGCGCGCCGACGCCGCCGACTCAGACTCCGACCACGACATGGGCGGCGACATCATCCCCGCGTTCGTCGCGCGCGACACCGCCTACGTCTACGACTTCAAGGACAACCAGGTGCCCGGGGCCACCGAGCGCGACAAGGGCTACTGGCGTGACGTCGGAACCCTCGACGCGTTCTACGAGGCGCACATGGACCTCGTGTCCGTGCACCCGATCTTCAACCTGTACAACGGCCGCTGGCCGATCCGCGGCGAGACACACAACCTGCCGCCGGCCAAGTTCGTCCAGAGTGGCGTCGCCGAGGACTCGGTGGTCGGTTCGGGCTGCATCATCTCGGGTGGGACGGTACGCAATTCGGTGCTGTCGTCCAACGTCATCGTCGAGGACGGCGCGATCATCGAGGGCAGCGTCCTCATGCCGGGCGTACGCGTCGGCAAGGGGGCGGTCGTGCGCAGGGCCATCCTCGACAAGAACGTCGTCGTCGGCGACGGTGAGCAGCTCGGTGTCGACCCCGACGCCGATCGCGAACGCTTCTCCGTCAGCGCCGGAGGTGTGGTGACGGTCGGCAAGGGGATTCGGGTCTAGCGCCGAACGCCTGGTCCGCGGAGCGAGAGTCGGGACGCTGCGTATCGAGGTCCCGTCAGCCCCGCAGCGCGGCCCGGATGAGCTCCGGGATGTCGGCGTCGGTGTCCGGCGGTAGGTCGTCGATCGGCCACCATTGCAGGTCCACCGATTCCTCACTGCGTTCGAACGCCGGGAGGCTGCCGTCGGCGGTCGGGGCGGCGACCACCCGGTAGCGCACGTCGAGATGTCTGGTCGGCACGCCGAGCGAGCAGGTGATCGGGTGGGTGTGCAGGTGCACGATGCCACCACTGTCGCCGACGCGATCGAGGTCGAGACCGGGGATGCCCGATTCCTCGCGGGCTTCCCGCAGCGCGGCGTCGGCCAGGGTCTCGTCGGTCGGCTCGCAGTGGCCGCCGAGCTGAATCCACCTGCCCACGCGGGGGTGCAGAGTGAGCAGGACATGGCTGCGATCGGCGTCGAAGACGATGGCCGACCCGGTGAGATGCCCTGCCGCGCAGGCCCGCAGGCAGGCGTCGGGGGTGGCGGCGAGGAACGCGAGGTAGGCGTGCCGGAGACTGTCCTGCGCCGAGTCGGGTGCCTGCCATGCGGTCAGTGCCTCGACGGCCGATGCGTGCAGCGACTCGGCACTCACAGTTCGATCACCCACTCCCCGGTCGGGGCGGCGTCGCGCAGCGGGGCCGCATCGAGCGGATGTCCGATGGCGACCGCGCCCAACGGCTCCCACGATGCGTCGAGTTCGAGGACTCGACGCACGGTCGGCGCGGCGAAGATCGTGGAACCGACCCAGCAGCTGCCGATCTCGCGGACGGACAGCGCGATGAGCAGGCTTGCCACGGCACCACCGGCGGCCACGGTGAACATGGTGTGCTCGGCGGCATTGCGACGTTCGTCGGGATACTCGTGCACGCCGTCGGGCACCAGGAACGGGATCACCAGTTCCGGCGCGTCGTACAGGATCTGACCGCGACGGAGGCGCTTGGAGATCGATTCGGGTGTCTTGGAGTCGGATTCGAGGTCGGTGCGCCACTCGGCATTCATGGCG
The DNA here is from genome assembly GCF_900105725.1 of Gordonia westfalica. Classification (NCBI taxonomy): domain Bacteria; kingdom Bacillati; phylum Actinomycetota; class Actinomycetes; order Mycobacteriales; family Gordoniaceae; genus Gordonia; species Gordonia westfalica. Next base: position 1,383,440 of record NZ_FNLM01000034.1, on the reverse strand, counting down.
TCGAGCAGCGCACGACGCCGCTCGGCCGACCGCACCCACACGAATCGCACCGGGTGTGTGTGGTGCGGCGCGGGGGCGGTGAGGGCCTCACCCAATGCCGCGCGCAGCGACTCGGGATCGACCGGCCGGTCGTCGAAGGCGCGCACGGACCGTCGTGTGCGGATGGCCTCACGTCGTCCCTGGAGGATGGCCTCCTCGGTGCCGAGACGGAACAGGTCCTCCTCGGCGGGCCGGATCAGGTCGGCGGCGGTTGAACCGTTGTCGACGGGTGCGAACCCGCGGACGACCGCGACCGGAACGGCCGCGAGCTTGCCCTTGACCAGGTCGGCGGCCGCGGCCAGTTCGTCGGCCACCGCGATGTCGGTCACCACCAACGGATTCCCGTAGTCGTCGGTGCCGCCGTCGTAGGGGTGGGTGACGGCGATGCCCGCCGAACCGATCGCGACATCGGTCTGTCCGGTGCGCCAGGCGCGGCCCATCGTGTCGGTGATGATCACGGCGACCTCGAGCCCGGCGCGCTCGGCGATGGCGGCCCGCAGCCGCTTCGCGCTGCCGTCGGGATCCTCGGGGAGCAGGGCCAGCTGGTCGGAGCGCACGTTGGAACCGTCGATGCCTGCCGCCGCCTGCACAAGACCCAGACGGTTCTCGGTGATGAGGGTGCGGTTCTTGCGGGCGAGCACCCGCACCGACTCGGCCTCGACGAGCTTGCGACGCAGCGCATCACGCTCCTCGGGGTCGGCCGGTGCGTCCACCATGCGTCCCTCGGCCTTGGAGATGATCTTGCTGGTCACCACCAGCACATCGCCGGATTCCAACCATGGTGCGGCGGCGAGGATCTCAGCGGCGACATCGGAGTCCTCGGTGAACTCGGGGAGCCCGGCGACCGGCCGGATGTCCAGGCCGTCCGGGGCTCGATGATCGGCGAGGTCGGTCACGCGGTGCCCACGTTCCGGTCCGGCAGGGCGACGTCGACGAGTGCGCATGCGGCGCGGATCATCTGCGCGGTGGCCTGCGGGTCGGTCATCAGCAGCGGGGCGGAGCCGATGGCGATGCCGTCGACGCGGGCGTGATCGCCCTCGGCGATCAGCCAGCCGTCGAGGATGCCGTTGCCGCTGCGGGCGCCGTAGTGCCCGGCGATGGCCTCGGCCGACGACTCCACACCGATCACCGACAGGCATTCGTCGGCCATGCCGCGCAGCGGCCGGTTGTCGATGACCGGCGAGACGCCGACCACCGGTGCCTTCGCGGTCCGCAGTGCGCTGCGCATCCCCGGAACGCTCACGATGGCACCGATGCTCACCACCGGATTCGACGGTGCGAGCAGTATGACGTCGGCGTCGGCGATCGCGTCGAGCACGCCGGGTGCGGGAGTGGTGTCGTCCGAACCGACCTGCGCGAAGCCGAAGGTCGGGACCTGCGCCCGGTGGCGCACCCACCATTCCTGGAAGTGGATGGCGACCCGCTCACCCTCGTCGCCGTCCGGCTTGGCGATCACCACGTGGGTCTCGTGACGGTCGTCGGTCACCGGCAGCAGACGCACGCCCGGATTCCAGCGGCGGGACAGTGCGGCGGTCACATCGGACAAGCGGTACCCGGCGTCGAGCATCTGGGTGCGGATCAGATGGGTCGCCAGGTCGCGGTCGCCGAGCCCGAACCAGTCGGGATCGGCACCGTAGGCGGCGAGTTCCTCTTTCGCGTTCCAGGTTTCGTTGCGCCGGCCCCACCCGCGTCCCGGGTCGATGCCGTCGCCGAGGGTGTACATGCACGTGTCGAGGTCGGGGCAGATCCGCACGCCGTGCATCCACGCGTCGTCGCCGACGTTCACGATCGCGGTGATCTCGTGTTCGCCGACACCGAGTGTGGGGTCGTCGGGATGCGGTGGGAACGGGGTGACGCCGAGCAATTCGCGCAGCCCGAGGAGGAAACGTGCTCCCCCCACGCCGCCGACGAGTACGGTCACCTTCACAGCAGGTACTCCTTCACACCGCCACTCTAGTGGTCGGCCGAGATGGCTCGTACGCCGCTGTCGCGCCCGCCGCGGTGGGCGGGGAGGAGGGCTCGCCAGTGTGATCTTCACTGCGGCTTCGAGCCTTCGTCGTGTCGAGTCACAGATTTGTCGGCACGCGATGGTAAAGGGAAATCTTCGATTCAACTTGACCGCGACCACCCTCGGCGTGTCTAATCACATCAGTGTCATTCCGAGTTTGAGATCGAGAACATTCGAGGTCGAGAACCACTGGCCTCCAATGGATTCGATCGTATGTTCGAACTTGGCAAGAGGGTCGGTGCCGGCATTGAGGGGCCGTCGCTCGGGCGCTGTGTACGACTGGTGCAGGAAGTTAACGCACTTCGAGTACAAGTGGTGTGGCAGCAGTGGTGGGTACGGCAGCACGTCGTGTTCGCAAAGGACAGTCAAACGACCAACATCCCGAGCTAGGAGGCGCCGACGATGGCTTTGGAAAATCCGATCGGCAATCCGCTTGAACCACATGATCGCCCGCAATTCATCGCAGAGTCGCGCGTGATGACAACCACCCCGGAAATCGATACCGCGGAATTCCGCACCCTCGGCCCTGTCGACGAGTCGATGATCGGTGGTACCGCGCGTATCGCCGCCGTCGAATCCGGGTCCGACGCAAGCGATCTCGTCGACATCGACGCGGACGGTCCGTCCGGTCGTCGCCATCTGGCCTTGGTGTCCAACGACTTCGACGACCTGTTCGACGCGGTCGAGGAGCAGTGGCAGGACCGCGCGCTGTGCGCGCAGACCGATCCCGAGGCGTTCTTCCCGGAGAAGGGCGGATCGACGCGAGAGGCCAAACGCATCTGCCAGGGCTGCGAAGTCAAGGCCGAATGCCTGGAGTATGCGCTTCACAACGACGAACGCTTCGGTATCTGGGGCGGGCTGTCGGAGCGCGAGCGCCGTCGCCTCAAGCGCGGCATCATCTGATCGAACGGCGCCCGACGCCGTCATCCGAACAAGCGAATTCAACAGCGACAGCTGGACGCTCGACGAGCATCGTCGAACGCGATCATCGACCGCGGATCACTCTGGTCCGCGGTCGATCGTGTCTTCGTCGACACCCAGGTGCGTCGCAACCTGCTGGACGAGTACCTCGTGTACGAGCTCGAGAAGATCCGAGCCCTTCTTGGCCCGGGACTCCAGTGGGCGGCGGAACAGGATGATCTGAGCCCGCGTCGGCACCCCGTGGACGTCCATCCCCGCCGGGATCAGTCGGGCGAGCGGTACCGCGCCGTCGGCGGTCACCTCGTCGGGCCACTCGACGGTCTCGGGATCGCGGGGGAGTAGTCGCGGGATCTCGTCGACCGCGATGTCCAGTCCGGAGAGCTGGTCGTGCCACTGTGCGTCGATCTCGGCGAAGGCCTCGAGCGCGACGGCGTCGAACTCATCGGAGCGGGTGTTGTAGGCGGGGACGTTCTGGGGCAGCAGCGGGGAGCGCAGGCCGCGTCCTCGCCGGTCTCGGTATCGTCCGACCCGTCGTCGGCCACGACGGGTTCCCGGCAGGCCGTAGGAGCCGCGCGGCGTCGGCTTCGGGTGGATGCGCATGGCGCGAGTCTATGAGGTCGCGGTGGCTCATGTCGCCCCCGCCTGCCACCCGTTCTGAGCGTGTCGAGTCCGTGGTTGCGGACAGGGAGGGCTAATCTCGTCACGTGAAGCTTCCCCGTCTGTGCTGCCGACCCGGCTGCGCCCGATCCGCGGTGGCTACCCTGACCTTCGTCTACGCCGAATCGACTGCGGTGATCGGTCCGCTGGCGACCTCGGAGGAGCCGCATTCCTGGGATCTGTGCGACGACCATGCTCGTCGGATCACCGTGCCGCGGGGCTGGGAGATGTTGCGCAGTGAACGGGGATTCTCGGTGCCTGCCGAGGATCACGAACTGACCGCGCTCGCCGAGGCCGTCCGCGAGGCCGGCGCCGTCGCCGGTGGCGGGCGCCCGGGCTTCGTCGATCGCGGACCGCTCGGCCGGGGTGCCGACCGGATGCCCGTCGACTCCCTCGACGCATTCGACGACGCGCGCTCGGCCGACGATGCGGCCTACGAGGCCGCTCTCGCCGATCGCCGCTCCGGCCGTCATCGCGCCGGGCCGGTCGACTCACCGGGGCAGCAGCCGTCGGCCACCCAGGGCGTGCCGCGCCACCAGACGCGGCCCCGGCCGGGTCGCCGCGGTCATCTCCGAGTGCTCCCGGATCCGGTCGACTGACCGGACACCACCACGCGGGGGCGTGGAACCCGTTGTCGCCGTCGGGGGCCGCGGACCGTTCGTGCTCCGGTCCGAATCCGGCCTCTCGCCCGATCCCGCTCCGGGGGCCGATCGAGTGACTGTGCCGCGTACCCGGGCGCGTGTCCCCGTGGCTGGCTACGCTGGTTCCATGCGTACCGGTACACCCGACCTCGACGATGCCGAGGAGTTGTTCGCCGCGGACGTCGACGGGCTGCTGCGGGCCGTCGCGCTCGCCGGGGCGCAGGTCCGTGCCACCGCCGAAGCCGTCCGCGAGGGTGTCCTGGCCCCTCTCGCGGACCTGCGGCCGCGCAGCGTCGTGATCGTCCACGGCTCGAGCGAGGTCTCGCATCGCGCGGCCGAGCTGGGTGTCGCGACCCTTGCGGCACGCGTCGACGTCCCGGTCGTGACCGGTCCGGTCCTGCCCGGCTGGGTCGGTCCTCTCGACGTGGTGATCGTGGCCGGCGAGGACGCGGGCGACATGGCGCTGGCGGATGCCGCCGCGCGTGCCCAGCGTCGTCGGGCCGATGTGGTCGTGGCCGCGCCGATCGCCGGACCGCTCCAGGATGCACTGGGCGGCAACGGGATCAACCTCTCCCCGCGGTTCGACATCGAACCGCGCTTCCGGTTCGTCGGCTTCGTCGCCGCACTGCTGGCGGTGTTCGGTGCGCTGACCCAGGTCCGGGTCACCGGTCCGGTGCCCGCTCTCGACGACCTGGCCGACGCGCTCGACTCCGAGGCCTCGGGATCGCATCCCTCCCGCGAGACCTTCCACAACCGGGCCAAGTCGCTGGCCGTCCGGGTCCAGGGCCGTCCCGTCGTCTGGACGTCGGACTCGCCGGCGGGTTCGGTGCTGGCCGCGCATGCCGCCACGAGCCTCGTCGGCCTCGCCGGGATCGTCGGCGCCGTCGCCGAGCTGGGTGACGTGGCGAGGATGTCCCGACTCCTGGAATCGCGGCCGGGCGGAGCGCCGGCCGCCGACTCGATCTTCTACGATCCGGAATTCGACGGTCCCGCCCAGGACCCGGCCCCCAGGATCATGGTGGTGTCGACGGCCAGGCGCGAGTGGTACACGCGACAGCGGGTGATGGGACTGGGCGACGTCGATCTGGTGGTCGGGGCCGATGCCGCCGACACGACGCCGCAGGGTGACGGGCAACCGTGGGACGACCGTCGTCCGGTGCCGGGTGAGGACCCGGTGGCCGACGGCCCGGGTGACCTGCTCGACTTCCTGGTGGTGGCGTTGCGGGTTGAGATGGCGGCGGTATACCTCCGCCTGATTGGGAACACGGTGCAATGAGGATTCTCGACGGAGTGGTGCGCCCCTACGCGTGGGGTTCACGGACGGCCATCGCGTCGATACAGGGCAGGCCTGTCCCGTCGGCGCATCCGGAAGCCGAACTGTGGTTCGGCTCGCACCCGGCGGGCTCGGCGCGATGTATCGACCCCTCGGGTCCCGAACAGGACCTCGTCGAGGTGATCGACGCCGATCCGGTCGCGACACTCGGCGCGGCGAGTGCTGCCGAGTTCGGGAACCGGCTTCCGTTCCTGCTGAAAGTTCTCGCCGCCGAGGAGGCGTTGTCGCTGCAGGCGCACCCGTCCGCCGAGCAGGCGCGCGAGGGCTTCGAGCGGGAGAACGGACGCGGCCTCGCCATCGACGCCCGCGACCGCAACTACCGCGATCCGTGGCACAAGCCGGAACTGATCGTCGCCACCACGCCCTTCGACGCCCTGGCCGGATTCCGCGATCCGCACAAGACCGTCGCCCTGCTGCGCGAGCTGCAGGTCAGCGAACTCGACCATTACCTGGGGATGCTTGTCGGGCAACCTGATTCAGAGGGTCTCCGCGCGTTGTTCACCACGTGGCTGACGCTGCCGGAGTCGTTGATCCGTCAGCTCGTGCCCGCGGTACTGCACGGCGCGATCGAGGTGCTGAGCGCAGGGAAGACCGAGTTCGCCGCCGAGCTGCGCACCGTGTGCGAACTCGGGGAGGACTACCCGAACGATCCCGGAGTGCTCGCCTCGCTGTTGCTCAACAACGTGCATCTCGAGCCGGGCCAGGGCCTGTACCTGCCCGCGGGCAACCTGCACGCCTACCTCCGCGGTACCGGCGTGGAGATCATGGCCAACTCCGACAATGTCTTGCGCGGCGGCCTCACGCCCAAGCACATCGACGTGCCGGAGTTGTTGCGCGTCCTCGATTTCACTCCGGTCGACGCCGCCCAGCTGGCGCCGCCGGTGCGCACGATCGGCGCCGAACGTGTCTACCTCACGCCCGCGCCGGAGTTCCGACTGTCGCGAATCGAGTTGGACGGCACCGGATTGCACCACTCGTCGTCGATCTGCTTCGACATGCCGGGACCGCAGATCCTCGCGGTGCTGAGCGGTGCGGTCGAGGTCCGGCCCGCTGACGGCGCCCCGCTGACCGTGACATCGGGTCACGCCCTGTGGATCACCGACGACGATCCGGACGTGATCGTGCGGGCCGCCTCCGCACGGGCGGTGTTCTATCGCGCACTCGTGCCGGTCGCGGTGCCGGCCTCCGACGGGGTGTCTGCATCCGCGTCGGCCGCGGCGACCGCCGCTGAATGAACCCGCTTCGGCCGCTGCGGGATCCGGGCTAGCGCCGAACGGGTGCGGCCGGTGCCTGTGCCGCAGGTTCGGGGTAGCCGCCGATCAGGTTCCACTCGTCGGGGGTCGCGACCATCGTCACGAGGACCGGCTGTCCGCCCGTGTCGAGTGAGAGGTCCTGCGGCGCACGCGGATTCTGCATCAGGGCCACGGTGTGGCCACCGGCCGCGTCGTCGACGCCGGGTGCGGACACGATCATCCGCGTCGTATCCGGCTGCGGGGACGGGGGAGTGACACCGTCGACGATGACGAGCGCCGGTCCCGGACGGGCTGGTGTGCGATCGCCGGCGAGCGACAGGGCGCCCGGGTCGGCGACCGCCGTCACCAGCGGAGCCCAACGGTGCGGGCGGTCGGTGTGAACACGGACCGACGCGCCGACGGCGACCGCTCGCAGGGCGATCTGTGCGACGACGTGGATGCCGGCGGCGACCGAAACGGTGGCGATGCCGGGCCCGACAAGTCGGGTGGCGACGGCGCGGCCGGCATGGTCGGCGCCGATGAGCTGACCGCATCCGCCGGCCGGGAGACGCACCGATTCCAGGAAGGCCTGGGCTGCTTCGCCGGTGAGTGTCGGCAGGTTCCGGTCGAGACGCGTGGATGTGGCGATGGGGAGGCTGACGGCGAGGGCGTCGAACTGGCGGCCGTCGAGCGGTTGCAGGCCGGCCGGCCATGACGGCACCGCGCGGCGGGCGTCGGGGAACTCGTTGAACCGGACGAATGCGGACACCTCGACCTCGGGTCGCACGGTCCGGTGGCGCCGGTCGGCGGCGACGTGGCGGAGCCGGACGGTGAGCGTCGTCGAGACGGACGAGTTGACCCAGACGTCGCGGACGACCGCAGACAGTGATTCCGGTTCGACGGCGGCGGTGCGGATGCGGAGCCCGGACACCCCGACCGATTCCCATTCCTCGGTCAGGGAGTCGATACCGGCGCCCTCGGTCAGCTGGGTGGTGACCGAGGTTATCTGGGCGGCGGACAGGACGGTGGTGGTCAGTCCGCTCTCGGCGAGGCGTTTGGCGACCCGCCGGGTGGTGACCGTCGCGGTGCGCAGGGCCCCGGTCGCGCCGCCGCCTCGACGGGCCACGGCGTCGGGGCAGTCGAGCGGATCGAGTCGCAGCACGACGAACACCGAGCGCTGGGCGGTGGCCGACAGCGGGCCGAGGGTGCGGTCGTAGGTCGCCGGTGCCACACCGGAACCCCACACGCGCACACCGTGACTGATGACCTCGATGGAGCTCAGCGCGATGTCGTAGCGGTCGATGCATTCGGCGAGGACGTCGAGCGGGACGAGCTGTCCCGCCTCGTCGCCGAGCGTGCTGTCGCCGGGGGTCAGGTAGGTGACCGCGGGGCCGCCGGGGTCCACCCGCACCACGGTGACCAGGGTGTCGCCGACCCACCGGGCACCGATGGTGGTGGGTGCCGACGAACGACGCGCCGACGGGCGGGTCGAGGGGCCGGCCAGCGGGACGTCGAACGGTGCGGGATTCAGATCGGCGGCGCTCCGACGCATCCGCGACCAGGAGAACGACATCCGGGCGGCGAGCCGGCCGAACAGCGACTGCCGACCGCCGACGCCGACCAGTCCGGCCGCGATCACGACCGCCACGATCAGGGCCGACAAGCCCCACACGCTGCCCGACAGCGCCCACACGACGAGACCTGCAGCGAGGATCACCTCGATCACCACAAGTGTGCGCAACCCCGACGCACGCGTGTTCCGATCCACGATCCCCCCTCGATCCCGGTGCCGCGCCGAACGCGGCGTCGCCCGTCGGTGTGTCCACAGGCGGCGGAGCCCCGCACGTGAGGGGCATGTTTGTCGGTTAGGCTACTACCGCGCGGCAGGGGGTACGCCGCGAGACATCACAACCGGTCCACACCGTCGCGGAGTTCGTGGGCGCGTGGGATCGGTGCGGACAGGGGGAGTCGTGGCACGTCAGCTGACGACCAAGGCTCAGGTCAACGGCTATCGTTTCCTGATCAAGCGGCTCGAACACGCGCTCGTCCGCCGCGATGTGCGGATGCTGCACGACCCGATGCGGTCCCAGCTGCAGGCGCTGCTGGTCGGCACGGTTCTCGGTCTGCTCGTCCTCGGCGGTTGCGGGGTGTACGGCCTGATCCGCCCGCAGGGTTCGGTCGGCGACGCCACCATCATCGTCAGCAAGAACAGCGGCAGCATGTATGTCCTCGTCGAGGACACGCTGCACCCAGTGCTCAACCTCGCCTCGGCTCGGCTGATAACCGGGAGTTCCGAGAAGCCGACCTCGGTGGCGGACAAGAAACTCCAGCCCTATCCGCGCGGGCCGCTGCTGGGCATCCCGGGGGCGCCCGCGTCACTGCCGGGTTCGGCGCACAAGGGCACCTCGATGTGGACGGTGTGCGACTCCGCCGCCGTCTCGTCGGATACGTCGAGTGAGTCGATCCAGCAGACCGTCATCGCCGACGAGCCCGCCCTCGGCGCGTCGACCGTCGAGACCGCGCGCCCGGCCGACGCGGTGCTCGTCGATGCCGGCGACGAGACCTTCCTGATCTATCAGCTGTTCCGCGACGGTGCGTGGAGCCCGGTCCGGGCGGCGGTCGACACCGACAGCGCCCCGGTCATGCGGGCACTCGGACTCGAAGGCGTCGCACCGCGCCGGATGACGCCCGGTCTGCTCAACAGCTTCCCGCTCGTCGATCCGCTGGAGGTGCCCACGATCCCGGGCGCCGGAGCTCCGGGCGCCGTGGAGTCGGCGACCGTCGGTTCGGTGGTGAAGTCGGTCGACGTCGACGACGAGACGACCTACCACGTCGTGCTCCGCGGTGGGGTCCAGGAGATCAGTGCCCCGACGGCCGAGATCCTGCGTCTCGCCGACCGCGACGGTGCCGCACCCGTCATGACGGTGGCGCCCGGCCGGCTCGCCACCCTGAAAGTGGTGGAGGAGTTGCCGATCGGCGATTTCCCCCAGCTCACCCCGTCGATGCTCGGTCTCGCCGCCGATCCGACCCTGTGCCGCAGCTGGTCCCGCGGCACCGACGAGCCACGGGCCGAGACCGCGCTGCTGGCCGGTCGGGCACTTCCGTTGAAATCAGATGCCCGGCCCGTCCGTCTCACCTCGGCCGACGGCGCCGGACCCGGTCTCGATCAGGTCTATTTGCCGCCGGGTTCCGGGGAGTACCTGCAGGTGACCGGTAACGAGGCCGACAGTGCCCGCACCGAATCGCTGTTCTACGTGAACGATTCGGGTGTGCGCTTCGGGATCCCCGACCTCGAGACCGGTGGGACCCTCGGACTCGGCGACTCGCCGGCGCGCGCACCGTGGTCGGTGGTGTCCCTGCTGGCGCCCGGGCCGACGCTCTCCACGGAGGCGGCGCTGGTCGCACACGACGGGCTGAAGACGGCCGAGATCGACCGGGACGGCGAGTAGCGGCCCGACCCGGAGCCGGCCACCCCGCTCCTAGACGGTAGAGGGATGCGCGGTGGGCATCACCAGGGTGGTGAGATCACCGCGGTCCGCGGAACGGACGGTTGCCGGTTGTGCGTCGCCGCGGAAGTCGATCAGCACCTCCGCGCCGATCGCGGTGCTGATACCGGGGTACAGCGTGATCATCTCGAACCAGATGTCGAGCTCTGGGCCCAGGACACGAGCATCCAGCCGAATGTCGTTGCCCGACTCACCGTCCCGTAGCGTCACCGCCGATGCGCCGACGGCCAGTTCGATTCGATCCGAATGCAGGTCCTCGAGTGCCCGCAGAAGCGCGGTGGTGGAGATCTCGACGCGGGTCGTCACCGGGGGCAGGGTGTCCAGCATCGACCGGTGGTCGGGGAAGGGGTCGGCGAGCAACCGGCAATGGCGATCACCCCGGTCGGGTGATCGAAGCGACATCCCGTTCGCGGTGGCCTCGATCCCGACCCGTGGGCTCCGCCGGAGATCGGTGAGTGCGTTGCGCAGATCCTCGCCGTTCACCGTTGCAGCCCAGGCGGTCTGGCGGACGCTCGCCGGAACCAGGGTGCGGCTGGCCAGGCGGAAGCGGTCGGTGGCGGTGACCGTCAGACCATCGGGGCCGGCTTCGACCCGCACCCCGCCGAGCACCGCGATGTCGGGGTCGTCGGTGGTCGCGGTGAGGACCTGCCCGATCGCCGCAGCCAACACCGGACCACTGATGACAGCGACCGGTTCGGCGGACCTCGCGAGGAGATCGTCCTTGATGTGGACGGCCTGCCGTCGTGCGGCCGCGGCGTTGTCGACGACGGAGTCGACGTGGTCGTCGACGAGCCGGATGGCCTCGGCGGGTCCGGCGTCGAGCACGGTCTTCACCATCGGCAGCGACATCCCGATCTCGCGTAACCGGCGGAGGAGAACCGCACGTTCGAACTGTTCTTCGCCGTAGTACCGGTATCCGGACCCCGGGGCGACCTCCGCCGGGGTCAGCAGGCCGGCATCGGCGTAGAAGCGCAGCGCGCTGGCGGTCAGCCCGCATCTCTGTGCGAACGAACCGATGGGCATCAATGCGGGAGTGGTCACCGTCCCATCATTCGGCTTCGACCCGGGTGAAGGTCAACCCCGGAGAAGGCGTCAGGAAGTGAGGGGACCGCCGACGATGTTGCCGACGAGCCCGCGGATGATGTTGGTGCCGTCCTCGCCGCGCAGTTCCTCGTACCAGGCGGCGGTCTTCTCGGGGTCCTTGCCGTGGGTGACGTCGCAGCGCTTGCGGGCGCGCAGCACGAGGTCGCCGGCGCGTTCGGTGCGTGCGGACTCGTAGGCGGCGAGCGCGGCGAGCGGGTCGTCGGGGTGGTCGCGGAAGGCGAACTGCAGCGCGACCGCGTCCTCCATCGCCGAGCATCCGCCCTGCCCGATGTCGGGGGTGGTGTTGTGCGCCGCGTCGCCCAGCACGGCGACCCGTCCCTTGACCCAGGTGTCGAACGGGTCGAGGTCGAGGATCTCGACCCGATTCGTAGTCGCGGGGTCGAGCTTCTCGATGAGCGTCTGGACGCCGGGCGCCCAGTCGCCGAACTCCGCGGCGAGGACCTCGCGGGCGGTGCCGCGTTCGAACTGAACGCCTTCGGGCATCGGGACGTCGAAGAAGAAGTAGAAGCGGTTGCCCGCCACCGGCATCACCGACACGCGACGCGAATCGCCCACGTAGGTGGTCCATTCGGTGGCCGGACCGATCTTCTCGTCGACCTCGACGAGTCCGTTGAAGTTGACGTATCCGGCGTAGCGGCGCGCGACGGGGCCGCCCAGGACGTACTCGCGGGTGAGGGACTTCGCGCCGTCGGCGCCGATCACGATGTCGGCGGAATCGGTGGTCCCGTCGGCGAATTCGACGGTGGCACGGTCCTCGCCGTCGTGCACCGCGACCATCTTCTTACCGAAGTTGATGGCGTCGTATCCGTAGGCGTTCATCAGCATGAGCTGCAGTTCGGCCCGCGCGATCGGATACGGGCGCTGACCGACCTCGTCGATGAGCGGCTGCATGCTGAAGCGGCACATGGTGTCACCGGTGAATCCGTCGACGTAGCTCATCGAGTCGACGATGCCGCCGAGTTCGGCGGTCTCCTTCTCCAGACCCAGGTGGTTGAGGCACTTGACCCCGTTGGACCACACCGAGATCGCCGCGCCCACCGGCTTGTTCTCGGTGACCTGCTCGTAGACCGCGACCTCGATGCCCAGCTGCTCCAGTGCGATGGCCGCCGACATGCCACCCATACCTGCGCCGACGATCACTGCCTTCACACTCATCACCGCTTTCTCGAGATCACCTACCGGCCGCTTTCGTTCGCCGGCACGACACAAGGCTAAGGCGCGGCGGACGGTGGCGCGCGACGAAGGCGTCCGCGGTGGCGCGCGTAGATGTCAGAGCGAACCGCGGGAGGCCACGAGTGCGGTGACCATCTCCTGCCACTGCGTGGTGATGGTCTCGAGATCGAGGCCGACCTCGACCATCAGGTACCGCACCGACCCGGCCGAGAGCGGCGCCTGCACGGCCAGCGACATGAAATCGAGCCGATCCGCGAAACCCAACTGCCGCAGCAGGATCTGTACGTGCTGGGTGGACGCGCGACCCACCGGGTGGGTCATGAAGTCCTCGGCGGCGGCCCCGGCTTCGAGCAGGATGTCGAGGTGGTCGCAGGTGAGCTTGAGCCGAGCGCGGCCGTAGGCCAGCAGCCGATCGAGTGGCGGCGCGCCGGGACCCAGGGGTTCGGGTCCGGACAGGTAGGCCTGCTGCATCTCGGATTCGGAGTGGTCGAGCAGTGCGAGCATCAGCCCGGTGCGACTGCCGAAGCGACGGAACACCGTGCCCTTTCCCACCCCGGCCTCGCGGGCCACCGCCTCCATGGTCACCGCGGCGGCACCGTGGTGATCGATCAGGTTCTTGGCGGCAGCCAGCAACAGACGCCGATTGCGTGCGGCGTCGGCACGTTCGGTCCCCGAGTTGTTGAAGGAGATATGGAGCGGGGAGTGGTCAGGCCCGTTCGGCACGTGATGAGGGTAACTCTTCACCCCGATCGGGAATCAATCGGACCCGGGTCCGGTTCCTGCTTGCGTATCCACGGCCCCCACCGGGCCGGTGTCATCGTCGAAAGGAATGTCATGTCGGATCGAGTTGTCGAACTGGTAGCACTCGTCGGAAGCCTCCGTGCTGCCTCCATCAACCGGCAGCTGGCCCAGGTCGCGGCCGACAACGCTCCCGCCGGAGTGAACGTCACCGTCATCGACAACCTCGGGTCGCTGCCGTTCTACAGCGAGGACGTCGATGTCGAGGGCACCCTCGACGCCGGTGTGATCGCCCTGCGTGAGGCCGTCGCCAAGGCGGACGGCGTGCTCATCGCCACCCCGAGTACAACGGCACCATCCCGGCCGCGCTCAAGAACGCCATCGACTGGCTGTCGCGCCCGTACGGGAACGGCGCCCTCACCGGCAAGCCGGTCGCCGTCCTGTCCGCCGCGCTCGGCCAGTTCGGCGGCCAGTGGACCCGCGAGGACACCCGTAAGTCGGTCGGCATCGCCGGCGGCCGTGCGATCGAGGACGCCGACCTCGGTCTGCAGATCCCCGCGCTCCCCGAGGGCGGCCTGACCGATCCCGCGATCGTCGAGAAGGTCGTCGCCTCTGTCTCCCGCATCGTCGACGAGGTCGCCGTCACCGCCTGATTCCTCTCGCAGTGCTTCGACGCCGCGCCGGGCCACGCCCGGTGCGGCGTCGTCGTATCTGCGGGCACATGGAGAGGGGCACATATAGAGGTGCGTCGAACGGGTCGCTGTGGACCTGGCTCTGTGGACTGACGGTGGACATGTTGTGGAGCATCGCTGGACAACCTGTGAGCGACACGCCGTACCTGCCTGTGACACGCCGGAGTTTATGATCCTGCACCTCTCCGACCTGCAAGTCTTCCAACGATGTTATTCACAACCCCTTGTGGTGACCAGAAATGTCAGCCACTAGGTGTAGTGTTTGCGTTACCAGTCAGGCGGACAAGAGGAAGCGGATCCACTCCTCCGGAAACGCCAGGAATTCGGTGACGCAGGTCACCATCTTCACGCTGGGAAACTGCACGTCACTGGCGATTCCTACGACCGAGGAGAACCTCTAGATGTCTTCCATCACCGTCTACACGAAGCCGGCATGTGTCCAGTGCAACGCCACCTACAAGGCCCTGGACAAGCAGGGTCTGTCCTACGAGATCGTCGACATCAGCCAGGACCCGGAAGCCCGCGACTACGTGATGGCGCTCGGCTACCTGCAGGCCCCGGTCGTCGTGGCCGGCGAGGACCACTGGTCGGGCTTCCGTCCCGACCGCATCAAGGCGCTCGCCACCGCTGCCGCCTGATCCTCCGAAGACAGCCGTCACAGCCACCATCGACCCCGGCGCGGGTGCGATCCGAAGGGGAAGCCGGATCCGCCGCGTCGGGATGTGACAGCCCAGAATGAGTGCTCCGATCCCGGCCCCGGGAAATGGTCACGGTGGTTCCGGTGTTGGAACCAGCAGGCGTCTCGATCAGAGAGCTGATCGGCGAACGCAACGAATGTCATGGACACGGTCATCGTCAGCAGAGTTGGAGGAGACATGTCGGCCACGCCGTTGATCGTCTACTTCTCCTCGGTCTCCGAGAACACCCACCGGTTCGTCGAGAAGCTGGGCCTGCGCTCCGTGCGCATCCCGCTGACCGGCGCGGCCGGTGATTTCGGTGTCGACGAGCCGTACGTGCTGATCTGCCCGACCTACGGGGGCGGCAAGGCGACGGGGCAACCCGGCGGCTTCGTCCCCAAGCAGGTCATCCGCTTTCTCAACGACGAGCACAATCGATCCCTGATCAGGGGAGTGATCGCGGCAGGGAACACCAACTTCGGTGAGGAGTTCTGCTACGCCGGCGACATCATCTCGCGTAAGTGTCGTGTGCCCTACCTGTACCGATTCGAACTGATGGGCACCACCGACGACGTCGACCGCGTACGCGCGGGGCTCGCCGACTTCGCCCAGAGCCCGGCGTTCGCGGCGGGTGTGCCGCTCCACGCCACACCCGCCTGACCCGACCGCCGCGCGCGTCGCCGCCGATCTGTCACACCCCGCCAATACTCTGCCCATGAGGCACCTGGTAAGCCCACCACTATCCGCAGGAGTCATCTGTCGTGTCGCCCACCGCCGCCGCCGTTTCGGACACCACTTCAGCAAGCAAGTCGGGCGTGCATGCCGGCCCGTCGGGTCATGAGCCCGGCGAGCTCGACTTCCATGCGCTCAACGCGATGCTCAACCTGTACGACGCCGACGGCAAGATCCAGTTCGACAAGGATCGCGAGGCCGCGCGCCAGTACTTCCTGCAGCACGTCAACCAGAACACCGTGTTCTTCCACGATCTCGACGAGAAGCTCGACTACCTCGTCGAGGAGAACTACTACGAGCCCGAGGTCCTCGCCAAGTACGACCGCGAGTTCGTGAAGGGCCTGTTCAAGCACGCCTACGACAAGAAGTTCCGTTTCCCGACGTTCCTCGGGGCGTTCAAGTACTACACGAGCTACACGCTCAAGACCTTCGACGGCAAGCGCTACCTGGAGCGTTTCGAGGACCGCGTGTGCATGGTGGCGCTGACGCTGGCCGACGGCGACACCGCCCTCGCACGCAATCTCGTCGACGAGATCATCTCCGGCCGCTTCCAGCCGGCCACCCCGACCTTCCTCAACTCGGGCAAGAAGCAGCGCGGCGAGCCGGTCTCGTGCTTCCTGCTCCGTATCGAGGACAACATGGAGTCCATCGGCCGCTCGATCAACTCGGCGCTGCAGCTGTCCAAGCGCGGTGGCGGAGTCGCCCTGCTGCTCTCCAACATTCGCGAGCACGGTGCCCCGATCAAGAAGATCGAGAACCAGAGCTCGGGTGTCATCCCGATCATGAAGCTGCTCGAGGACTCCTTCTCCTACGCCAACCAGCTCGGCGCGCGTCAGGGCGCGGGTGCGGTGTACCTGCATGCCCACCACCCCGACATCTACCGCTTCCTCGACACCAAGCGGGAGAACGCGGACGAGAAGATCCGCATCAAGACGCTGTCCCTCGGCGTGGTCATCCCGGACATCACGTTCCAGCTGGCCAAGGACAACGACGACATGTACCTGTTCAGCCCGTACGACGTCGAACGCGTCTACGGCGTGCCGTTCGCCGACATCAACGTCACCGACCGCTACCACGAGATGGTCGAGGATCGTCGTATCCGCAAGACCAAGATCAAGGCGCGCGAGTTCTTCCAGACCCTCGCCGAGCTGCAGTTCGAGTCGGGCTACCCGTACATCATGTTCGAGGACACGGTGAACCGGTCGAACCCGATCGACGGCAAGATCACGCACTCCAACCTGTGCTCGGAGATCCTGCAGGTCTCGACGGCGTCGACCTTCAACGATGACCTGTCCTACTCCCATGTGGGCAAGGACATCTCGTGCAACCTGGGTTCGCTGAACATCGCCAAGACGATGGACTCGCCCGACATCGGTCAGACCATCGAGACCGCGATCCGCGGTCTCACCGCGGTGAGCGACCAGACCTCGATCACCTCGGTGCCCTCGATCGAGCACGGCAACAACAACTCTCACGCCATCGGCCTCGGCCAGATGAACCTGCACGGCTACCTCGCCCGCGAGCGCATCTTCTACGGCAGCGATGAGGGCGTCGACTTCACGAACATCTACTTCTACACGGTGCTCTTCCACGCACTGCGCGCGTCGAACCGGATCGCCCGCGAGCGCGGCCGGTCGTTCACCGGCTTCGACAAGTCGAAGTACGCCTCCGGGGAGTTCTTCGACAAGTACACCAACCAGGTGTGGGAGCCGGAGACCCAGAAGGTGCGGGACATCTTCGGCCAGGCCGGGATTCACATCCCGAACCAGGACGACTGGCGTGAGCTGAAGGAGGCCGTCCAGCGCGACGGCATCTACAACCAGAACCTGCAGGCGGTCCCGCCGACCGGTTCGATCAGCTACATCAACCACTCGACCAGCTCGATCCACCCGGTCGCGGCGAAGATCGAGATCCGCAAGGAAGGCAAGATCGGTCGCGTCTACTACCCGGCGCCGTACATGACGAACGACAACCTGGAGTACTACCAGGATGCGTACGAGATCGGGTACGAGAAGATCATCGACACCTACGCCGCGGCGACGCAGCACGTCGACCAGGGCCTGAGCCTGACGCTGTTCTTCAAGGACACCGCCACCACGCGCGACGTCAACAAGGCGCAGATCTACGCATGGCGCAAGGGGATCAAGACGCTGTACTACATCCGTCTGCGCCAGATCGCGCTCGAGGGGACCGAGGTGGAGGGTTGTGTTTCATGTATGTTGTGATGCCTTGTCCCACAACACCTTCGAGTAATTCCGGCCCCCACACCACCCGTTAGACGAGGAACAGTCACATGACCTCCACCGAAAGCCACAGCCCCGCCGACGGCGCACCGATCAAGCTGGTCAGCCGGGTCTCGGCGATCAACTGGAACCGTGTCCCCGACGACAAGGACGCCGAGGTGTGGGATCGCCTCACCGGCAACTTCTGGCTGCCGGAGAAGGTGCCGGTGTCCAATGACATCCCGTCGTGGGGCACGCTGACCGAGTACGAGAAGCAGCTCACCATGCGGGTCTTCACCGGCCTGACTCTGCTCGACACCATCCAGGGCACCGTCGGCGCGGTGTCGCTGATCCCGGATGCCACCACTCCGCATGAGGAGGCGGTGCTCACCAACATCGCGTTCATGGAGTCGGTGCACGCCAAGTCCTACAGCTCGATCTTCTCGACCCTGTGCTCCACCAAGGAGATCGACGAGGCCTTCCGCTGGTCGGAGGAGAACGAGCAGCTGCAGCGCAAGGCGCGCATCGTCATGGACTACTACCGTGGCGAGGACCCGCTCAAGCGCAAGGTCGCCTCGACACTGCTCGAGTCGTTCCTCTTCTACTCGGGCTTCTATCTGCCGATGTACTGGTCGAGCCGCGCCAAGCTCACCAACACGGCCGACCTGATCCGCCTCATCATCCGCGACGAGGCCGTCCACGGGTACTACATCGGCTACAAATACCAGCGCGGTCTGGAGACGCAGTCGCCGGAGCGTCGCCAGGAACTCAAGGACTACACCTTCGAGCTGCTGTTCGAGCTGTACGACAACGAGAGCGACTACACCGAGACGCTCTACGACGAGGTCGGGCTCACCGAGGACGTCAAGAAGTTCCTGCGCTACAACGCCAACAAGGCGCTGATGAACCTCGGCTACGAGGCGATGTTCCCGAAGGACGAGACCGACGTGAACCCGGCGATCCTGTCGGCACTGTCGCCGAACGCCGACGAGAACCACGACTTCTTCTCGGGGTCGGGTAGCTCGTACGTCATCGGCAAGGCCGTCAACACCGAAGACGAGGACTGGGACTTCTAGTCCCCACCCGATCTATAGCCCGGAGCCGCGCTCAGCGCGGTTTCGGGCTATAAATCTGTGGCGGTCAGGCGGTCGTAGAGATCACCGAGCTCGTCGATCGCCTCGGCGATGTCTGCCGGCGCCACACCCGTCGCCCGCAGGGCGGCACGCAGATCCGAGCCGTCGAGTGCGGTGAGGGGATTCATCCGCGGCACCGACGGCAGTGGCGGCAGCGTCGACGTGGTGCCGTAGAAGTCGTCGGGCCGCAGCGATTCCGACGACGAACTGTCTTCGACGACGGGAGATTGTGCAGGGCGCGAATCGATCTCGGCGAGCAGATCCCGCAGATCGGTACCCATCACCGTGAGCAACGTCAGCGGCGAGCGGTCGATCTCGGCGGCGATCTCGTAGCTGGTCACCAGCGCGTGAACGCAACGCGGAGCCTCGTCCGGGCAGGTGCAATCGGTGTCCACATCCGCTGATTCGGTGGGCACGAGCAATTCGCCGAGGATCGGTGGCTGCTCGCCGCGCGTGAGCCGCATGAGTTCGTCGACGCCGCCGCGATCGCGGAGCAGCCCGGCGAGGGTAGGGGTGTCGACGGTGCGGGTGGTGATGATGACGTCGAACGGTTCGAGCTGGGTGCCCTCGACCGATGCCGTCACCTGACCCGCACCGATCCGCAGACCGCGCACATGGCGGTCGCGGAAGTATCTGCGCGCCTTGGTGACATGCCGGCTGTCGGCGACCGACTCGCCGTCGGAACTGCGCCCCTCGACGACGTCGACGAACGCCCTGGACCACGGGGTGAGCCCGTATCCGCGGACGGCGATGGTGCCCCGTTCGCCCTTGCGTTGGGTGCCCTTCTTGCGCACGGTCATTCGCTCACCGCCTCGTCGCGGAGCCGGAACAGTTCGAAGAGTTCGTCGTCGGCGAGGTCGGACACCCAGTTCTCGCCGGCCGCGACGGTGAGCCGGGACAGCTCGCGCTTCTTGGCGATCATGTCGTCGATCCGTTCCTCGATCGTGCCGACACAGACGAAGCGGTGCACCGACACCTTCTGGTTCTGGCCGATCCGGTACGCGCGGTCGGTGGCCTGATCCTCGACAGCGGGGTTCCACCACCGGTCCACGTGGATGACGTGGTTGGCCGCGGTCAGGTTGAGGCCGGTGCCGCCGGCCTTGAGTGTCGCCAGCATCACCGGCGGACCGTCGTCGGACTGGAAGTCGGCGACCAGGCGGTCCCGTTCGGTGCGCCCGAGTCCGCCATGCAGCAGCGGGATCTCGGTGCCGAACTGTTCGGCGAGCCAGCCCGACAACATCTCGCCGAACGCCGCGAACTGGGTGAAGACGAGTGCGCGGTCGTTCTCGTCGGCGACTGTGGAGACGATGTCGGCCAGCAATTCGACCTTGCCCGAACGGTGTTCGCCGTCGCGGACGAGGTCGGTGCCGTCGGCGAGATAGTGCGCGGGGTGGTTGCAGATCTGTTTGAGCCGGGTGAGCGCGGCCAGCACGTTGCGGCGGCGCAGCGTGCGTTGCTGTTTGTCGCGCAGTGCGGCCATGAGTTCGTCGATCACGGCACGGTAGAGCGCGGCCTGCTCGACTGTGAGGTTGGCGCGTACCGCGAAGTCCGCCTTCTCCGGCAGATCGGCGGCGATGGCCGGGTCGGTCTTCTCGCGACGCAGGATGAACGGCCGGGTGATGGCGGACAGACGTCGGAGGGCGCCGGGATCGCGATCGCGTTCGATGGGTTCGGCATACCGGGCACGGAACACCGACGCAGACCCCAGGAGCCCTGGGTTGACCAGATCGATCACTGCGCGCAGGTCCTCGAGTCGGTTCTCCACGGGTGTGCCGGTCAGCGCGAGCCGACGATCGGCGGGGATGCTCCGGATCGCCTTGGACGCAATGGTGTTCACGTTCTTGAGATGCTGGGCCTCGTCGACGACGATCCGGTGCCACGGGTGTGCGGAGAGCAGTTCGAGGTCGCGACCGGCGATTGCAAAGGTCGTGACGACGATATCGACGGAATCGCGGATCGTGGTGAAGACCGCGCCGGCGGCTCGCGAGGGGCCGTGATGGATGGCCACACGCAGTCCGGGTGCGAACCGTGCTATCTCGCGAGACCAGTTGCCCACCAGCGACATCGGGCAGACCACGAGCGTCGGTCCGGGCCGGTCGGCGTCGTCGGCGATCACGCTGCGCTCGTGGCACTCGAGTGCGATCACCTGGAGGGTCTTGCCCAGGCCCATGTCGTCGGCCAGTACGCCTCCGACGCCGAGGTTCGACAGGTGTGCGAGCCAGTCGAGCCCACGCTGCTGGTAGGGGCGCAGGACGGCGTCGAGATCGGCCGGGGGAGTGACGGGTTCGGGTCGGATGGCGCCGCCGTCGGCGACATCGTCGAGCCACGACAGCCCCTCGACTCGGGTGACGGGCACCGGGAGCTTGTCGGACTCGCCGGTCACGAGGCCGAACAGTTCGCCGAAGTCGGCGGGCGGCTGGGATGCGGCGAGCGCACGCTGGGTCGCGACGAAGGCCGCCGCGCGCGTCAGTGCCGAACCCTCGGCGCGAACCCAGACGCCGCGCACTCGGACCAGATCGCCCTTCTGACCGGACAATTCGTCGAGATCGGCATCGGTCAGAGTGATGGCGTCGGGTGAATCACCCAGTGCCAGGCGCCATTCGAACTCGCGGATCTCGCGGAGCCCGACCATCGCCGCCGGGGCGCCACCGCCGGGTGGCGGCAGCGCACGCAGGGTGAGGGCGGGCCGGACCTCGGCGATGGTGCGGGGGAGTAGCACCGGAATCCCGGCGGCACCGAGCGCTGCGGCACCGGTGGCGAACAGATCGGCGGCGACGTCGGTGGGCAGCAGGAAGTCGAGCGAGCCGCGGTCCGGGTCGGCGCGGTCGAGTTCGGGGAACTCCCGCACCGCGGTGGCCAGAGCCGTCGTGAGTTCGTCGAGTTCGTGGGCATCGAGGCGATGGGGTGCCACCGGCTCGATCTGACCGTCGATGCTGCGCCGGCAGACCTCGAGCCGCCACCGGGAGGCGTCGGCGACCTCATCGCGAGTCGGCATGTCGAAGGAGTCGTCGTCCCACGCATCGTCCCAGTAACTCTCGGTCAGGTCGTCGTACTCGGGTTCGTGAAGACGGAAGATGAGGGACTGGTCGTCGCGCGGAACGCCGGCATTCCACCGGGACCAGCTCCCGACGGCGGCCGAGAGTCGTTCGGGAGAGCAGGGAGGGCCGACGTCGGTGCCGGGTAGCAGTGCCCGTACGACCGGCGACGCGGGTCGCGGTTCGCCGAGCCGTGGGATCGAGCGGGCGATCGTGGTGCGGCACTCGTGGTCGACGAGCTCGGCGAGGAGGTCGTCGAGTGCGGCATGGGAACCGTTGTGGAGCAGTGCATCCGGCGCGCTACCGAGGACGACGGCATGCCAGCTGCGCCACGTCGGCGTCGGGATGGCGACCCAGCGGAGCAGCCATTCGCCGGCGACCTGCTCGGCCGACGGCGCCACCGAACCGGCGGTGACGAACGCGCGCACGCCGTCGAGCAGGTACCGGTACCAGCGGACGTCGCCGGTGACCGTGACCGACCTCGACGCATCGAGGAGGGACACCGCCGAGGTCAGTCCGAGCGTCGCCGCCCGGACGAACTGCCGGCGGTTGCCGTCGCCGAGGATCGGGATCTCGCTGCGGAACCGGCGGCCGGAGAGTGCGTCCCGGAGTGGCTCCGGCAGGTCGGCCGGTTCGCCGTCGGTCCAGACGGCCATGCCCACACCGGGCCGCCACAGGACATGGAGGGGTGCGACGGAGCGGGGCCGGTTGGCTGAGGGCGAGGGGGCGGAGTCCGGCGGAGTCGGCCCACTGAGCTGCGGTTCTGATGGCATCGAGGATCGTCCGCCAGTCTAACGGCGGCCTCCGACAGAGCCGGTTTCCACGTCGTTCGACGGGGGTAAGGGAGACACAGGCCCAGGAGGCACGAGGAGTGCGAGGAGGCACCGATGGGACAGTCGAAGGACCAGCAGGCCGAACACGACGAGGGCACTGCGGAGGTATGCAAGGACCCGCCCGGTCCCAGGGACCACGGACGCGAGGGCGGCATGGCGACCCGGGAGAACGCGCCCGACGCGGTGAAGCGCACGGACGACTCCGGCAAGGACTGACGAAACGCACCCGACCGGGTACGCAGCAGATGTGCGTACCCGGTCGGTGGTGTCCGAGAGGTCAGGAGACCCTGCTGATGTGAGAGGTCAGGAGACCCCGCTGAAGTGAGAGGTCAGGAGACCTCGCGGAGAAGGCCGGTTGCGACGTCGAAGACGAACCCGCGCAGCGAGCTGGTCTTGGTGATGAACGGGCTGTTCTTGATGCGGGTGAGCGACTGGCGCACATCCTCGTCGAGATCGGTGAAGGACTCGGCGGCCCACTCCGGCTTCTGGCCGATCTCGGTCTGGATCTCGCGCTTGAAGTCGTCGTCGGTGAACGTCAGCATGCCGCAGTCGGTGTGGTGGATCAGGATGATCTCGGTGGTGCCGAGCAGCCGCTGGCTGATCGCGAGCGAACGGATCTCGTCGTCGGTGACGACGCCACCCGCGTTGCGGATGACGTGAGCTTCACCGTCGCCGAGGCCGAGGATGCGGTAGACGTCCAGGCGGGCGTCCATGCACGCGACCACGGCGACGTGCTTGCTCGGCGGCAGGGGCAGGGGACCGTTGAAGGTCTTGGCGTATTCGGCGTTGTTCGCCAGGTACTGATCGGTGACAGTCATGCGCACACAGTGATGGGTTGTGGCTGACCCGGCGAGGGTTTGACCTGGCGTGATCGAAACGGTGGACGTGGGCGTCCCGCGCCTCAGGAGTTCCCGTCCATCGAACCCTTGACGTCGTTGAGCACCAACCACGCGGCGGCCAGGCCGGAAGAGTCGTACCAGACGGCGTCGTCGACGGCCAGGACGCGCTTCCACATCGAGGCGCCCAGACCGAGCCATTCGTCGCTGAGCAGAACCTCTTCGCCGTGCTTCTGGCCCTTCTCGCCCTCGAAGCTGACGTAGATGAGGTCGCCTTCGGCGTCGCGGAAGTTCGCGGAGGTGACGGGGAAGGAGTCCGGGACACGCTGCGGGCCCGGACGCTGCACGCCGATCTCGCCGAGGATCTGGCCGGCGAAGGTGTCCACCCCGGCGATGGTCTCCGAGTCCTCGCCGAAACGCACCAGCGACACCTGGCTGTGCGCGGCGTCCATGCGCTTGCCGGTCTTGGCGGCCTCGGTCCTGAATTCGGCGAGACGCTGTTGTCCGGCCTCACCGCGGCCCAGTGCGTCGGCGACCGCCTGGAACTGCTCCTGCCAGTCGCCTGCCGGGATGGTGACCGACTGCACGCCACCGAAAGGCTTCGACGACGCGACGGTCTCGGGGTGGTGAGGACGAGTTCGGCGTCGGCCTTCGACACGGCGGCGGCGTCGGGTGTGGTCCCGATGGCCGGGACGGACGCCAGCTGCGGTCCGAGGTAGGCGGGCACCGAGCCGGGTGCCGCGGTCACCGCCGTCACCTTGTCGCCGATCCCGAGCGCACACAGGGCGTCGAGGAGCGACGGATCGGTCACGACGATCCGGGCGGCATCGGCGGTGCCGGCGTCGGCGGCGGTGGGTGCGAGGCACGTCTTCGAGAAGTCGCGGTCCGGGGAGACGATGTTGACCTCCGCGACGCGCGTCACGGTGGTCGAGATGGGGAGCCGTCGGGAGTGGTGAGCGGTTCGTCGCCGGAACAGGCCGCCGATGCGACCGCGACCACGCCGAGTAGAGCTGCACAGACGCCTCGACGACCCCGCATGCGACTGACACGACTGATAGTGACCCCGTCACCCCTGCTCTGCACCCGCCCAACCTAGCACCGGTCACATCGCGTCGAGCGTAGGCTTCGGTGGGGTCGCGAGACCGTCGGCCGCAGACGTCGCACATGGCGTCCGGGGCTCCCGGCGCGTCGTACGAAAAAGGGCTTGAGCACGGACGATGCGGTGGGCCCGGCGTCGAATACGACAGATCGTAGGACCCGTTCGGCCCGGGCGTCGGGAAGGGTTTAGGATCAGTATCCAGCGCTCGGTTTGTGTTCATGTGCCGACCGACGTTCGAAGGGGTTCGACGTCGAGCTCGCGCAAGAGGAGGATCTGTGACCGCGGTAGACCAACCCACCACGCAAGTGGCTCCAGTGCGTCCGTTCCCGGAGCGCTATCAGCCCAAGGGTTCGTTCATCTACAAGCTGCTGACCACGACCGATCACAAGTTGATCGGCATGATGTACATCACTGCATGTTTCGCGTTCTTCCTGATCGGCGGCCTCATGGCGCTGCTGATGCGTGGAGAACTCGCGCAGCCGGGCATGCAGTTCTTGTCGACAGAGCAGTTCAACCAGCTCTTCACGATGCACGGCACCGTGATGCTGCTGATGTATGCGACCCCGATCGTCATCGGCTTCGCCAACTTCGTGTTGCCGCTGCAGATCGGTTCGCCTGACGTCGCCTTCCCGCGACTCAACGCGCTCGGCTTCTGGCTGTTCGTGTTCGGTTCGACCATCGCCATCGCCGGCTTCATCACCCCGGGTGGTGCTGCCGACTTCGGTTGGACCGCGTACACGCCGCTGACCGACGCCGTGCACAGCCCCGGCCTCGGTGCCGACCTGTGGATCATGGGTCTGGGCGTGTCCGGCCTCGGCACCATTCTCGGTGCCGTCAACATGGTGACCACCGTGGTCTGCCTCCGTGCACCCGGTATGACGATGTTCCGTATGCCGATCTTCACCTGGAACATCCTGGTGACCAGCGTGCTGATCCTGCTGATCTTCCCGCTGCTGACCGCCGCCCTGATGGGCCTCGAGGTCGACCGCCAGTTCGGCGCCCACATCTACGATCCGGCCAACGGCGGTGTCATCCTGTGGCAGCACCTGTTCTGGTTCTTCGGACACCCCGAGGTGTACGTCATCGCGCTGCCGTTCTTCGGCATCGTCTCGGAGGTCTTCCCGGTCTTCTCGCGTAAGCCGATCTTCGGTTACTCGGGCCTGATCTACGCGACCCTCGCCATCGCTGCCCTCTCGGCTGCGGTGTGGGCGCACCACATGTACGTCACCGGCGCGGTTCTGCTGCCGTTCTTCTCCTTCATGACGTTCCTGATCGCGGTTCCGACCGGCGTGAAGTTCTTCAACTGGGTCGGAACGATGTGGCGAGGTCACATCACGTTCGAGACGCCGATGCTGTTCTCGGTCGGCTTCATCGTGACCTTCCTCTTCGGTGGTCTGACCGGTGTTCTGCTCGCGAGCCCGCCGCTGGACTTCCACCTGTCCGACAGCTACTTCGTGGTCGCGCACTTCCACTACGTGCTCTTCGGCACCATCGTGTTCGCCACCTACGCCGGTATCTACTTCTGGTTCCCGAAGATGACCGGACGCATGCTCGACGAGCGACTCGGCAAGATCCACTTCTGGCTGACGTTCATCGGTTTCCACATGACGTTCCTGGTGCAGCACTGGCTGGGCAACGAGGGCATGCCGCGTCGTTACGCCGACTACCTGCCGTCGGACGGCTTCACGACGCTCAACATGATCTCGACCGTGGGCGCGTTCATCCTCGGCCTGTCGACCCTGCCGTTCCTGTGGAACGTCTTCCGCAGCTACCGCTACGGCGAGGTCGTGACCGTGGACGACCCGTGGGGCTTCGGCAACTCGCTGGAGTGGGCGACCTCGTCGCCGCCGCCGCGCCACAACTTCACCGAGCTGCCCCGCATCCGTTCGGAGCGTCCGGCCTTCGAGCTGCACTACCCGCACATGATCGAGCGGATGCGTGCCGAGGCTCACGTGGGCCCGGGTCACGACGCGGGCAAGGATCGCCAGATGGAGGAGGCTCGTCGCGAGCCGTTCACCGTCGGATCGCACGAGGGTTCGCCGGATCCCGATCCGCGCTGACCTGTGGGCAACGATTCAACAAGCTATCCCGGTACGACCGTCCTCTGCACTGTCACCGGTCCCGACCGGCCAGGTGTCACCTCTGTTCTCATGGGTGCCCTGGCCGGTCAGGCCGTTGCGCTGCTCGACGTGGAGCAGGTGGTCATCCGGGGGCAGCTGACCCTCGGGGTCCTGGTTTCGGCAACGCGAGACCCGGAAGCCCTTCAGGAAGTCGTCGAACAGGCCATGGCCTCGATCGGCTTCGACGTCCGCGTGGAGATCGGTGTCGACCCGGGTAGCCGGTCGACATCCTCGCACGCCGTGGTGATCCTCGGCAGTCCGGTCACCGCCACCGCATTCAGTGCGGTCGCGGCGAAACTGGCCGGCCAGGGCGGCAACATCGACTCGATCCGCGGGATCGCCGACTATCCGCTCACCGGCCTCGAACTGATGGTCAGCGTGGCCGGTCGTGGCGGGGTCGCCGCCGACGCCGCGCTGCGCAAGGGCCTGGCCGAGGTCGCGGCCAGGCATTCGGTCGACATCGCCGTCGAGCGCGGTGGCCTGGCCCGGCGCGCCAAGCGTCTCATCGTCTTCGACGTCGACTCCACGCTGATCCAGGGCGAGGTCATCGAGATGCTCGCCGCGAAGGCCGGCCGCGAGGCCGAGGTCGCCGCGGTCACCGAGGCCGCCATGCGCGGTGAACTCGACTTCGAGCAGTCGCTGCACCAGCGCGTCGCGGCCCTCGCCGGGCTCGACGCCGGGGTCATCGACGACGTCGCGAAGTCGCTGCAGCTCACGCCGGGTGCCCGCACCACGATCCGTACGCTGCATCGGCTCGGATTCCACTGCGGTCTGGTGTCCGGCGGTTTCCGTCAGGTCATCGACGGTCTGGCTCACGAACTCGAACTCGACTTCGTGCGTGCCAACACCCTCGAGATCGTCGACGGCAAGCTCACCGGACGCGTGATCGGCGAGGTCGTCGACCGGACCGGCAAGGCGCGTGCGCTGCGTTCCTTTGCCGACCAGGTCGGGGTGCCGATGGAGCAGACCATCGCCGTCGGCGACGGTGCCAATGACATCGACATGCTCAGCGTCGCCGGACTCGGTATCGCCTTCAACGCGAAGCCTGCGCTCCGCGAGGTCGCCGACGCGACGCTCAACCACCCGTTCCTCGACGCCGTACTGTTCATCCTCGGTGTGTCCCGCGACGAGATCGAGGCTGCGGACGCCGCCGACGGTGTGTACCGCCGGGTGCCGCTCGGCTGACTCCGGGGATGATGCGTGACCGATGATCTGACGTCGACAGGCGAGCAGTCGCCGGCCGAGGTCGGTGATCCGCCCGCGCCCGTCCCGGTGGACCCGGAAGCGGTCGTGGCCGATCACCGGCGCCTCGTCGGATATGTCGGTGGTGGTGAGGATCCCGAGTATCCGGCCGATGTCCTGGCGATGGCGATGGTGCTCCGCATCGAGAAGAGTGATCCACCGGATCGCACCGATCTGCTCACCGCGGCGGCCCGGGCGGTCGCTCTGCTGTGCCTGGATCATCGGGCCGCCGGCGACGGACCGTGGGCGTCGGCGATGGACGACTGGTGCAACGCACGGATTCGCAAGATCGCCCGGCGGGCACGTGGATCGCAATGGGCTGCGGCCCAGGAGGTTTGGGGCGTCACCGCGACCGAAGGCGACGCCGAGGCGCGCGCGTTCGTGCCCGGGCGCGTCGGCGACCTCGATCGTCGGGTCAAGAAACTGCAGATCGGCGGCACCGAGGTCGACGGTCGACTACCGACCGAAGCGCCGGGACACGGCGTGGTGCTGTGGACCAACCCGGGACTCGACATGACCGTCGGCAAACTCGCCGCACAGGTCGGTCACGCTTCGATGCTCGCCGCCAAGCTGCTGACGGCCGACGAGGCGATCCGATGGCGGATCGCGGAATGCCCACTGGCGGTGCGGGAGGCAACTCCCGAACGATGGCGTGCACTACTCGACGCCGACGCTGCCGGAGCTGCGGTCGCGGTCCGCGATGCCGGATTCACCGAGATCGCACCGGGATCGGTCACCGTCATCGCCGAGATCATCCGGAACTGATCACGAGAAGGGGAGCGGATGAGCGCGACCGGGCTACCCGACTGGGCCACAAGCCTTGACCTCCAACCACACCCGGAAGGTGGCTGGTACCGCCAGACCTGGCGGAGCGAGGTCGGCCTGCCGCAGGCGGTGCTCCCGGCGGGCTACACCGGTGACCGGGCCGCCGGGACCGCCATCTACTTCGTCTTGATGCCCGGGGAACAGTCCGCCTGGCACACCGTCCGCGGCTCGGAGATCTGGCTGCACCATCGCGGGGCGCCGGTTCGGCTCGACCTCGGCGGCGACGGCGATGAACCGGGCGAGCCGAGGGCGATCATCGTCGGACCCGACATAGACGCCGGACAACAGCCGCAGGCGCTGGTGCCTCCCGGCGTGTGGCAGCGTGCCCGCCCCGTCGGCGACGAGGCGGCGCTGGTCAGCTGCATCGTGGTGCCCGGCTTCGACTTCGAGGACTTCCGACTCGAAGACTGAGGCTCAGCTCGGGGCCAGGGGTTCAGCTGCCCACGGCGACCGGCGAATTCGCGGGGGCCAGGTGTCCGAGAGTGCTCAGCGAGACGTCGCGGTTGGGTGCCAGAGACGCGACGATGAGCTCGTCGGCGTCGGCATGTCCGGCGAACCAGCTCAGGTATCGCCGCACCTCGTCGGGGGTCCCGACGCCGGCATAGGTGAGCATCTCGTCGATCTGGCGGCCCTGAGGCATGGATAGCACGGCGTCGGCCTCCTCGTCGGTGAAGGTCCGGCCGCGTCCGTAGAGCAGCGAGACGCGCTGGCGTCGAGTGATCTGCAACTGCTGCTGGGCGACGTCGGGATCGTCGTCGGCGATCACTCCGACGCCTGCGATCACGTACGGCTCGGCGAGGACCTCCGACGGCCGGAACTCGCGGCGGTACAACTCGACTGCCTGGGTCAGCGCCTGTGGCGCGAAGTGCGATGCGAAGGCGTAGGGGAGTCCGAGTGCGGCGGCGAGCTGCGCACCGAAGAGGGACGAACCCAGGATGTAGAGGGGCACGTGGGTGCCGGCACCCGGAGTTGCGCGCACACCTTCGATGCGGGACTCGTCGCCGAGGAATGCCTGCAGTTCGAGGACGTCGTGCGGGAAGCGCTCGGCTGACGCGTGCGTGCGACGGAGGGCCTGGAAGGTCTGCTGGTCGCTGCCCGGGGCGCGGCCGAGTCCGAGGTCGATCCGGCCGGGATGGAGTTCGGCGAGTGTGCCGAACTGTTCGGCGATGGTGAGCGGGGCGTGATTGGGCAGCATGACGCCGCCGGCGCCCAGGCGGATCGTCGAGGTGTGGGCCGCGATGTGCGCGATGAGCACAGCCGGCGCCGACGACGCGATCGCCGACATGTTGTGGTGTTCGGCGTACCAGATCCGCTTGTATCCCCACTTCTCCGCATGTTGCGCGAGATCGACACTCGCGGCGAGGCTTTGCGCGACGGTCTCGTCGCGGCCGACGGTGGCGAGATCGAGGATGGACAGGGGGAGCTGTTGAGCGGTCACGTAGTCCATCAACCCGGCGGACGGGTGTTCGTATTCCCTGGACCAGTCTCCGGGACAGCTCGCACACGACTCCGACACGGCTGAGCCGAACCGGTCGAACGTGCGCGCGTGAGGCAGGATAGGGGTCGTGACCGAATCCGATCCCGACCTCTTGATCGACTTCCGCGACGTCGCGATCGTGCGTGGTGGTAAGACGCTTGTCGGCCCGCTGTCCTGGCAGGTCGAACTCGATGAACGATGGGTCATCATCGGCCCCAACGGTGCAGGCAAGACGACGCTGCTCCGGCTCGCCGGTGCGGAGATCCACCCGACCTCGGGCACCGCCTTCGTGCTGAACGAGAAGCTCGGCCGGATCGAGATCCGCGAGCTGGCCACCCGCATCGGCGTCGCGAGCCCGGCGCTCGTCGACCGCGTGCCCGACAACGAGGTCGTCAGCGACGTCGTCATCTCGGCCGGTTACGCGGTTCTCGGTCGATGGCGCGAGGCCTACGACGACATGGATCGTCACCAGGCGGTCGAGTCGCTCGAGTCGATGGGCGCCGAGCACCTCGCCGAACGCACCTTCGGCACGCTGTCGGAGGGCGAACGCAAGCGCGTGATCATCTCGCGTGCGCTCATGACCGATCCAGAGCTCCTCCTGCTCGACGAACCGGCCGCCGGCCTCGACCTCGGCGGCCGCGAGGAGCTCGTCGACCGGCTCGCGACGCTCGCCTCCGACCCCGATGCCCCGGCCATCGTGCTGATCACCCATCATGTGGAGGAGATCCCGGAGGGGTTCACGCACGCGTTGATCCTGTCCGAGGGCGGCGTCGTCGCACAGGGCCTCCTCGAAGAGGTGCTGACCAGCGAGAACCTGACGGCTGCCTTCCGGCAGCAGATCATCCTCGACAAGGTCGACGGCCGGTACTTCGCTCGACGCCGTCGCCGCGCGGGCGGTCATCGTCGAGCAGGAGGCAATTGATGACATCCACCGATCAGGGCGCCGAAGTCGTGTCCGCGCCGATCCGGGACGCCGCGACGGTCGTGCTGGCGCGCGACACCGCCGACGGCATCGAGGTGTTCCTGCAGCGTCGGGTGAAGCAGATGGCCTTCGCCGGCGGCATGACCGTGTTCCCCGGCGGCGGCGTCGACAAGCGCGACGCCGGGGCCCATGTGGCGTGGACGGGTCCGGATGCCCAGTGGTGGGCCGAGCAGTTCAACGCCGGTGCCGAACTCGCCCAGGCGCTGGTCTGCGCGGCCGTCCGAGAGACCTTCGAGGAATGCGGTGTTCTGCTCGCGACCACCGCCGACGGTGCCTTCGCCGATCCGGGAGCCCTCGCCGAGGACCGGCAGCGGCTCGTCGAGAAGTCGCTGTCCTTCGCGGAGTTCCTCACCGGACGGGGCCTCACCCTGCGCGCCGATCTGCTGAGTCCGCTCGCGCACTGGATCACCCCGGTCAACGAGAAGCGTCGCTACGACACCCGCTTCTTCCTCGCCGCGATGCCCGAAGGTCAGAAAGCCGACGCCGAGACCACCGAGGCCGAGGTGGCACGCTGGGTCAACGCCCGCGTCGCGATCGACAGCTGGGCCGACGGCAAGCACTTCCTGATGCCGCCGACCTGGGCGCAGCTGCACTACGTGAGCGGCTTCGCGACGGTCGCAGAGCTGCTCGCCGCCGAGCGGACCGTCGAGTGCATCCTTCCCGACACCACCCCCGGCGCCGGGCTCGCCGGCCTCGGGTTCCCGGGCTCGGATGAGTACTTCCGCACCCTCGGCGATCAGACGCCGCCGGACATCACGCTGTAGGTCGTCAGGCCTCGTCGAGGTCCGCGGTCTCGTCCCTGCTCCTTGAGGTGCGAGGAGCGATAGCGACGAGCCTCGAAAGGCTGGTGACCAGCGGATATCACCTCTCATCGAGGTCGACGGTCTCGTCCTCGTCCTCTCCGATGTCCTCCCGGTCGGCCCATTCGAGCAGGGTGTCGAGGCGGTAGGCGACATCGTCGATCTCGGCGTGCAGATCCCCGAGCTCGGCGAACCGCGCGGGCACCGTGGCGATGGTGAAGTCGTCGGGTTCGATGTCGTCGATCTCGTCCCAGCGGATCGGCGTCGACACCGTCGCGCGCTGATTGCCGCGCACCGAATAGGCCGACGCCATGGTGTGGTCGCGCGTGTTCTGGTTGTAGTCCACGAAGACGGCGGCCGGGTTGCGATCCTTGCGCCACCACGTGGTCGTCACGTCCTTCGGAGCCCGGCGTTCCACTTCGCGGGCGAACGCGAGGGCGGCGCGCCGGACCTGCGGGAATCCCCATTCGGGTTCGATCCGGACGTAGATGTGGAGTCCGCGACCGCCGGACGTCTTCGGGAAGCCGCGCATGCCGAGCTCGTCGAGGACCTCTTCGACGACGTGGGACACCCGCTGGATGCGCGAGAACGTGCAGTCCGGCATGGGGTCGAGGTCGATGCGCCATTCGTCGGGCGATTCGGGGTCGGCGCGGCGGGAGTTCCAGGGATGGAACTCGACCGTCGACATCTGCACCGCCCAGATCACCGACGCCAGTTCGGTCACGCACAGTTCGTCTGCCGTCCGCCCGTAGCGGGGGAAGTAGATCTCGGTGGTCTCCAACCAGTCGGGGGCGCCGGCCGGGACGCGCTTCTGATGAACCTTATTGCCGCTGACGCCCTTGGGGAAGCGGTGCAGCATGCAGGGGCGGTCGCGCAGGGCCCGCACGATACCGTCGCCCACGGAGAGGTAGTACTCGGCGAGGTCGCGCTTGGTCTCGCCGCGTTCGGTGAAATAGACGCGGTCGGGACTCGACAGGCGGACGGTCCGTTCGCCCACATTTAGTTCGATCGGCTCACCTGCGGAACCCGCACCCTTCGCCATGTGGCCACTGTAGGGCGCGAGGATGTGGCGTGTGGGTTGTCCGGCAGTGACACCGGGCTGGGACACCAGGCCGACTTACCAGACGGTAGCCTTCGAGGATGCCTGAGTTCGTGACCCTCGAAACGTCCGACGACCATCCCGGCGTGGGCACCATCCTGCTGGCCCGCCCACCGATGAACGCGCTGAGCCGTCAGGTGCAGGCCGAGCTGGCCGCAGCCGCCGAGGAGGCGACGCTGCGCGACGACATCAAGGCAGTTGTCGTCTACGGCGGACCGAAGGTGCTTGCCGCGGGCGCCGACATCAAGGAGATGAACGACCTCTCCTACGCCGAGATGAGCAAGGTCGCGGGGCGCCTGCAGCGCGACCTGGGTGCGATCGCCTCCATCCCGAAGCCGACGGTCGCGGCGATCACCGGCTACGCGCTGGGCGGCGGCCTCGAAGTCGCGCTGGGTGCCGACCGCCGGATCGCGGGCGACAACGCGAAGCTCGGCGTGCCCGAGGTCCTGCTGGGGCTCATCCCCGGTGGCGGCGGGACGCAACGCCTCGCGCGGCTCATCGGGCCCGCCAAGGCCAAGGACCTCATCTTCACCGGCCGTTTCGTCGACGCCGAGGAGGCGCTGAAGATCGGGCTCGTCGACGAGGTCGTCGCCCCCGACGAGGTCTACAACGCCGCACTCGCCTGGGCGGGACAGTTCCGCAATGCCGCGTCGGTGGCGATCACCGCCGCGAAGAAGGCCGTCGACCAGGGGCTGGGCGTCGACCTCGACACCGGACTCAAGATCGAAGAGCAGCTCTTCGCCGCACTGTTCGCCACGGAGGACCGTGCCATCGGCATGAAGTCGTTCGTGGAGAACGGCCCCGGCAAGGCGGAGTTCACCGGGCGCTGAGCGCCCCGCGGTTCATCCGGCGATGGACCCGCACCGACATCAGTAGTGACCGACCCACGCGACAAGGAAGCGATCATGACCACCGACGCCACCCCGGGTATCGATCCGGCGCCGAATCCGCATGCCACCGAGGAGCAGGTCCAGGCCGCGCTCAAAGACACCAAGCTCGCCCAGGTGCTCTACCACGACTGGGAGGCCGAGACCTATGACGAGAAGTGGTCGATCAGCTTCGACGAACGCTGCATCGATTACGCGCGTGGACGTTTCGACGCCATCGCCGCCGAGGAGCCGCTGCCGTACGGGCGTGCGATGGAACTCGGCTGCGGCACCGGCTTCTTCCTGTTGAACCTCATGCAGTCGGGTGTGGCCGAGAAGGGCTCGGTCACCGACCTGTCGCCGGGCATGGTCAAGGTCGCGCTGCGCAACGCGGAGAACCTGGGCCTCGACGTCGACGGCCGGGTGGCTGACGCGGAGAAGATCCCGTACGACGACAACACCTTCGACCTCGTCGTCGGACATGCTGTGCTGCACCACATCCCGGACGTCGAGCAGGCGCTGCGCGAGGTGCTGCGCGTGCTCAAGCCGGGTGGTCGCTTCGTGTTCGCCGGCGAGCCGTCGACCATCGGTGACTTCTACGCGCGCTGGATGAGCCGCGCGACGTGGGCCATCACCACCAACGTCACCAGGTTCGGCCCGCTGCAGGGCTGGCGTCGTCCGCAGGAGGAGCTCGACGAGTCCTCGCGCGCCGCCGCCCTGGAGGCCGTCGTGGACATCCACACCTTCGACCCCGACGAGCTCGCCGGGATCGCCCGCTCCGCCGGTGCGGCCAAGGTCTCCACCGCCACCGAGGAACTGGCCGCCGCCATGCTCGGCTGGCCGGTCCGCACCTTCGAGGCCGCGGTGCCGCCGGAGAAGCTCGGCTGGGGCTGGGCGCGGTTCGCCTTCGGCGGCTGGAAGCGTCTGACCTGGCTCGACGAGAACGTCCTGCGCAAGGTCGTGCCGCCGAAGTTCTTCTACAACGTCGTGGTCACCGGCACCAAGCCCAGCGATTCGTAGAAAGCGCGGGGTCATAGCGCGCATTTTCTCTACCGATCGGGTCGTCGCTTGTCGCGGCGGCCCGATCGTCGTTTCCGGGGTCGGGCTCGTTCGCCGCGTGCAACCATGGGCTATGGCCACCCTGCTGACGTCCGACGAGTTCGAGATCCGCCTCCTCTTCGGAGAACCGGTGTCGGAGGTGAGACAGTTCCTCCACGAGCACATCGTCAATAGTGAGCCGATCGTCCTCGAGGTCGAGGGCACAGCTCACTCCCTGAATCTCGGCAACGTCAAACACTTTGCGCTGGCCGATCAGGACCCGGACGACGAGTCGCTGGCCACCGGCGATCGGACCACGATCGTCACGTCCATCGCCGAGCTGCGTCAGTAGCGACCCGCGGGCCGGGAGCGTGCATGCCGCGACGGTAGCCTGCAAGGATCATGAGCTACTCCTTCGGTCTCGACGACGTCGCCTTCCTACGGTCGCGGCATGGTGAGAAGGCGCTGGAGACGGTCTCGGGTCTCGCGCTCACGCCGTCGTCGATGCTGTCCGACATCACCGAGGTCCGCAGCCGGTATGCACCTCACGACGCCGCGCTGATCGAAATCGTGCGCTGCCGACGGCGGGCCGCGTCGAAACTGCGTGATCCCGCCGACCTGCTGCTCACCGACGACGGAGTGCAACAGGCGACCGCCTCGGTCGTCGCCGAACACCGCGCGGGCGAGATCGCGTACCGTTTCCCGGCGTCGGTCGTCCACGACATGACCTGCTCGGTCGGCGCCGAGATCCGGGAGTTGGTGCGCGCCAACGGGATCTCCGGAGTGATCGGCAGCGACCTCGACCGTGTCCGGCTCGCGATGGCGCGCCACAACGTGCCCGACGCCACGCTGCTCGTCGCCGACGCACTGACCCCGACCTCGACTGCGGACGTCCTTCTCGCCGACCCGGCCCGGCGCTCCGACGCCGGCCGGATCTTCCGGCTCGACCAGTTGACCCCGCCGCTGCTCGAACTGCTCGCCACCTACGCCGGCCGGATTCTGATCGTGAAATGCGCTCCCGGACTGGACCATCAGATGCTGCGCAACAGATTCGGATTCGACGGCGAGGTCCAGGTGACCTCGCTCGACGGCGGCGTCCGGGAGGCGTGCCTGTGGTCGGGGCCGGGAGTCGAGACCCGGCGTCGGGCAACGGTTCTCCGCACCCGGGCCGACGGATCGGTGGCGGAGTTCGAGATCACCGATCACGAGGACGACGACGTGCCCGCCGGCGAGGCGGGGGAGTGGATCGTCGACCCGGACGGCGCCATCGTGCGTGCCGGTCTGGTCAAGCACTACGCGCACCGCTTCGGGCTGTGGCAACTCGATCCGCAGATCGCTTACCTGACCGGGGATTCGGTGCCCGCAGGGGCGCGCGGGTTCCGGGTGATCGAGCAGGTCGGGGTGACTGAGAAGGTCCTTCGCAAGGCCCTTGCTGCCCATGATTGCGGACCGCTCGAGATCCTCGTCCGCGGCCTCGACGTCGACCCCGACCAGCTCCGCAAGAAGCTCAAGCCCAAGGGCGGCCGGCCATTGTCGGTGGTGCTCACCAGGATCGGACGCAAGGGGACCGCCTTCATCTGCGAGCCGGGCATCAGGTTCTGACACGATTGCTTGTAAACCGGAGCTTGACACCCAGGCGCCTGTAAATCTAATCTTTACAAGTGTCCGAGGTGGAAGAAACAGCACGTGAGATAGAGCGGTACGCGCGCAGTGTGGCAACCGGACCCGGTTCCCAACCGGGTGAGCCGGGCGCTCGCGAGGCGGCCCTGACCAGGGTTCACGACGCACTCCAACTGGGCCGTCGCGCAGAGGAATTGCTCAGTGCCACGGCTCGTTCCGCACGCGAGTTCGGGTGTACCTGGCAGGAGATCGGCGACGTCGTCGGCGTCACTCGTCAGGCGGCGTTCCAACGCTTCGGCAAACCCATCGATCCCAGAACAGGAGCACCCATGCAGAAAGTCACGATTGCCCACGCCGACGCCATGGCCCTCGACATCATCGAGAAGATCACCGAGGCCCAGTGGACGACCGTCACCGCTCGCTTCGACGAGACGATGACGGCTGCCCTGTCGGATGCTGCACTCGCCGACGCCTGGGCGTCGGTGGTCGCCCTGCAGGGCGAACTCGAGAGCACCGGAACGCCTTTCGTGCGCGGGCACGGGCTGCACACCGTGGTCGACGTCCCGCTCGAGCAGGAGGCCGGCGAACTCGTCTTCCGGGTTGCCTTCGACGCCGACGGCCGGATCGCGGGACTGTTCTTCCTCAACCCCGACGCTGCGAGCAAGGAACTCTGACCACCCACGAGAAGAATGCGGGCTGAGTGCAGGTTTCCGGCATCCAGCCCGCATTCGGTGTCCGGGCGCTTATTCCAGGTGCGCCTTGCTGTCGAAGAAGTACACCTCGCCGAGGTTGGTGGCGGTCGCGATCTGGCCCCCGTAGGAGATCGAGACACCGGTCGCGAAACCCGACGAATTCGGGAGCGGCAGAGTGCGTTTGGTCGAACCGTCGTCGGTCGAGACCTCGACCAGCGACAGGGTGTCCTTGCCGGCGTCGCGGACGACGGTCCAGGCGGTCTTCTGCTGGGTGAGTGCCGACAGGCTCACCGTGGCGAGATCGGTACGCTGCCAGACCTTTTCGGCACGGTCACCGGCGTCTCGGAGCAGGGTCAGCGGGGCGCCGAGCGAGCCGGTGGGGATGATCAGGCCGTCGGGCGACACGGTCATCGTCGCGAAGCCGTGGCCGCCGATGTCCTGCGTCCATTTGGTCGAACCGTCCTCGGCGTTCAATGCGACGATCTTGCCGTCCCGCGAGAACGCGTAGAGCGTCGCGCCGTCGGCGGACAGCGTCGGCGTACCGATCACACCGCTCGGGACGTCGGCCGTCCAGGCGGTCCGCACCTCTCGCTTGCCGCCCACCGTGTTGTACTTCATCGCCCGGATCTGCGACGTCGGCGCGCCGGACGGGAAGAAGTTGAGGTAGAAGCGTTCTCGCCCGGTGTCCACCGCCGCGGGGGCGGGGATCGCGCACTGCGGACCGTTACGCACACAGTCGCCGAAGCCGAGCAGCGGCTGATCCGGATCGGCGTCGTCGCGGAGCTTCACCTCGGGTGCGACGAGCTCATTGCGCTGGGTGTCGATCAGCAGGATCTGGCCCTGGGTCGTCGTCACCAGGACCACATTCGGCGCCGCGAACTTCGCCGACAGCGGCACACCTATGACACCGGCGCGCCAGCGGATCGCGCCACCGGCGTTGAACGCGAGGAACGTGGTCTCCTCGCCGAGGTACGGCTGGTCGTACTGGTCGACGAGCATCGCGTTGACCTCGACCCCGCACGCATGTCCTTGCAGAAGTTCTTGCGGCCCGACCGGCTGTCGAGCACCAGCACGTTGCAACCCTGGGCGGCATTCGACGTCACGCCGACGTTACCCTTGCCGGAGATGGTGACCGGTGCGGTGACCGGCCCGCCGGTCGGACGCGTCCAGCTGAGGGTGAGGTCGTCGGGCACGTCCGCGTAGGCGAAGTTCGCGTTGCCCGGGACGCCGCCGTAGCTGGGCCAGCCGACGCTCGGGATCGACCGGACGTCGATGTGGCCGTCGGAGCAGCCGGCGAGCACCAGCGAGCACACGGCCGTGACGGCGACGAACAGGCGGTTCAGCGCAGATCGGCGGGTCAGCGCAGATCGGCGGTGTCGGGACACCTGCGGTCGTGCCAGTGCCATCGGCGCTCCTCATCGTCGGGTGTTCACCGGCACGAGTCGTGCCAGGAGTGAGCCTATCGTGTGCGATTTTCGGGTCGTTTAGGGTTTGTCCCATGACCACCATGTGGAACGCCTCCTACCGGTCCCGGCGCCGTGCGGGCCGTCGCCGTGATCCCGAGCAGGCACGATTCCTCACCCTCGACTCCCTGCGGTGGGTGAAGCGCAACCGGGCGTACACGCCGTGGTACCTGGTGCGCTACTACCGTCTGGCGAAGTTCCGCCTGGCCAACCCGCACATCGTGTTGCGGGGGATGGTGTTCCTCGGCCGCGACGTCGAGATCCACTGCACGCCCGAGCTCGCCCGGATGGAGATCGGACGCTGGGTCCACATCGGCGACGGCAACTCGATCCGCTGCCACGAGGGCAGCCTGAAGATCGGCGACAAGACCGTCTTCGGCTGCAACAACGTCGTGAACGCCTACCTCGACCTCGAGATCGGCGGATCCACCCTCGTCGCCGACTGGTGCTACATCTGCGACTTCGACCACAAGATGGACGACATCACCCTGCCCATCAAGGACCAGGGCATCGTCAAGGGCCCGGTCCGCATCGGGCCGGACACCTGGGTCGCGGCCAAGGTGTCGGTGCTGCGCAACACCGTCGTCGGCCGTGGCTGCGTCCTCGGCTCGCACGCGGTGGTCAAGGGGATGATCCCCGACTACTCGATCGCCGTCGGAGCCCCGGCGCGCGTGGTCAAGAA
The DNA here is from genome assembly GCF_900105725.1 of Gordonia westfalica. Lineage (NCBI taxonomy): Bacteria > Bacillati > Actinomycetota > Actinomycetes > Mycobacteriales > Gordoniaceae > Gordonia > Gordonia westfalica. Next base: position 1,343,923 of record NZ_FNLM01000034.1, on the reverse strand, counting down.
CCGCATGGACGACTGGGCCGAGAACGCCGAACAGCGCGCCGAACTCGAACGCGCACTCGCCGACATCGAACGGAAGAAGGCCGCGGCGGAGAAGGCTGCGGCCGAGGGCGGTAGCGGCCCTTCGTGGCTCGTCGCTTGCGCTCCTCGCACCTGAAGTACCCGCGGCCGGCTGGCCGGAGGTCGTGAAACACAGAAGAACCCGCATCACTGATCGGCAACGGGCTCCACGGAGCACACGCGACGGGCTCGTCACACCCGCGACCCTTGTCCCAGATGAAGTCGCATGCGACACCGCTTCGACTGTGCGACCTCGGCTGAGGTCGTTCACACGGGGCGATGTCGCACGCGACGTCATTCCGGGTGCCGTGCACCGGCTTCGGCTGGTTCTTTCGGATCAGTGCGCGGAGTGGTCGGGTTTCGCCGGGTCTCGCTCCGGCAACGGCCGCATCGGGATGTCTGGTCGCCCGATCGGGTGACGCACGCGGCGTTTGGCGGCGAGATGCACCGACGCGGTGCGTTCGGCGACCTCCGCCCAGGAGAACTCGGCGGTCAGCCGGGCCCGTGCCCGCAGGGCCCGCTGCGCCGCCGCATCCGGGTCCGACAGCGAGGCCCGCACGGCGGTGGCCAGACCTGCCACGTCGGCCGGTTCGAAGGTGAGTCCGGTGTCGGGTTCCTGCACCGCTTCACCCAGGCCGCCGGCGGTCGAGACGATCAGCGGGATACCGGTTGCGGCCGCCTCGAGGGCGACGATGCCGAACGGCTCGTACCGGCTCGGCAGCACGATGGCGTCGCAGCGGTGCATGAGCGTCACCAGTTCGTCGTGGTCGACGGCGCCGACGAACCGCACGGCCTTGCTCACCCGGTGCTTGCGGGCCTGCTCCATCAGCCAGTCGCGCTGCGTGCCCTCGCCGGCGATGGTCAGCGTGGTGCCCGGATGGCTGCGCCGGATGCGGGGGAGCGCGGCCAGCAGATCCTGCACGCCCTTCTCGTACTCGAGCCTCCCCGCGAACAACAACTCCGCGGTACCGATCGTCCGTGTACGAGCCGCGAACGGCCATGTGCGGATGTCGATTCCGTTGTGGATCACCGTGATGTCCGCGGCGTCGTAGGAGAAGAGGCGGTTCACCTCGTCGCGCATGGACGCCGAACACGTGATGAGAGCATCGGATTCGGCGACGAGCCACCACTCGACCGAGTGCACCTGTCGGTTGGTCCGGCCGCTGACCCAGCCGCTGTGCCGGCCCGCCTCGGTGGCGTGGATCGTGGAAACCAGTGGCACGTCGAAGAATTCGGCGAGTGCGATCGCCGGGTGGGCAACCAGCCAGTCGTGTGCGTGCACGACTTCGGGGATCCATCGAGTCGACGAATCCGCGAATGCCCTTTCACCGGCCAGGATCTTGAGTCCGGCGCGGATGAACGCATGGCCCATGGCGAGCGTCCAGGCCATCATGTCCTGACCGAACTCGAACTCCGGCGGATCCTCGGCGACCGCGATCACGCGAACACCCTCGACGACGGTGTCGGTCGTCGGGTGGGAGAGGGCATCGGTGCCCGACGGGCGGCGTGTCAGTACCACCACATCGTGTCCGGCGGCGGCCATCTCGGTGGCAAGGTGATGCACATGCCGGCCGAGGCCACCGACGACGACGGGTGGGTACTCCCACGACACGAACAGCACTCTCATCCCATGTCCCCCTCGCCACCGAACCCCGCGGCATTCATGATCGCGCGCAGTCGGCGCGCGTCGAGTGCGGGGAAGAGATTGTCGGCCCGCGCCCAGTTCTGCGCCAGCATCGTCGCCGCGTCGTCCCGGCCGCGCATCGCGGCGTCGCTGATCTCCCGCGTCGCGTGTGCATGCGTGTGCGCTCGGGAGACAGCGTACTGCGCGGCGGTGTCCTTCGACACCATGAACGGCCAGTCCGAGGACACCGTCAGCAGCGTCTCCCGCACGATCTGATCGGCGACGCGGCTGCGTTCGCCGCCGTCCGCCAGCAGTTTGGCGACGGCGTCGAGGGCCGTCTCCGTCACCTCGGCGTTGAGCGTCACGAGGTGTTCGACCTGCGGACCGTTCCACACCCGCCAGTCCTTGCCTGATCCCCACGACGACGCCGGGAGATCGACCGGCTCGCCGACGAGCCCGGATCGTGTTGCGCCCGCAAGGGTTCCGACCTTCACCCCGACCTCGGGCAGACGACGCAGGACACGTTCGAGCCACACCGGACCCTCATGCCACCAGTGTCCGAAGAGTTCGGTGTCGAAGGCGGCGACCACCAGTGCATCCCGGCCGATGCGTGCCGACTCCTCGATGAGGCGTTCACGGACGTGTCCGACGAAATCCTCGACGTGGCGATCGATCACGGCGTCGACGCGCGCCGGGTCGTAGGGCTTCTTCTCCTCGCCCGGCACCGAGCGGCCGGTGACGCGGAACCGTTTGAGTCCCGATTCGTGGTCGTAGGTGTGGAAGTCGCGGTAGGCGGCGTTCCCGGGGTAGCCCGACTTCGGCGACCACACCCGGTAGCTGACGGTGAGGTCTCGGCCGTAGGCGATGACGCCGCTGTCGCCGACCGGCCGGCCGAGGGCGGTGTCACCGTGCAGGGTCGGGCCGTCGACCATGAAGTGTCCGACACCGGCGCGGGCGTACTCCGCCTCCATGCCCGGTGCGAAGGCGCACTCGGGCGCCCAGATCCCGGCGGGGTCGACACCCCAGCGCGCGTGGGCGTCGGTGAGACCCTCACGAAGGAAGAACATCCGCAGACGCGGATCGAGCAGCGGGGCGAACGGATGCGCGAGCGGTCCGCCGAGGATCTCGGCCACTCCGCTGGAGGCGACGCGCCGGATCAGCGGCGACGCCCCGTGACGCCACTTCGTCTCGAAGGTCTCCAGGGCGCGCTGGGCGGCGAGGTACTCACGGCGCCCGGCGTCGGCGCGGTCGGTGTCGCTCGATGTCGCCGCGTGCATCGCGCGTAGCTGCCAGTCGGCGAGCCACTCGTACATCGACGACGCGCAGTGCGGGTCGTCGAGCTGGGCGGCCAGGACCGGGGTGATGCCGAGGGACACCTGGTCGGTGAATCCGTCGGCGGCCAGGCGCTCGAGCACGTCGAACAACGGCAGATAGGAATCCGCCCACGACTGGTAGAGCCATTCCTCGCCGACGGGCCAGCGCCCGTGATTGGCCAGCCACGGCAGATGCGAGTGCAGGACGAAGGTGAACTGTCCCGGAACCCCGGTGGTGCTGATGGTCATTCTCAGTCCCGGGTCGCCACCGCGAACAGGTCGAGAGAGGCGTCGATGTCTAAGTCGCGCGCGTCGAGCACGGCGAAGTCCTCGGCGGTGACCGCGGCGACGTCGTCGACGAGCTCGGCCGGCCACGGTTCGCCGGCGAGGGCACGCTCGATCTGGGCGTCGATCAGCGACCCGCCCCACTTCTCGTCGAGCGCGGCCAGACGTGGTCCGTGGTGCACGCCGAGCATCGCGTCGAGGGCGAAACCGCCCTCGACGAGCAGTTCGGTGAGTTCGGCGGCGTTCAGCTCACGGGTGTGGAACGGGTTGAGCGGTGTGTCTCGCCCGGGGGAGAAGGTGATGCGGTTGGGGGTCGAGATCAGCAGCCGGCCGCCCGGACGCAGCACTCGGCGGCATTCGGCGATGAACTTGGCCTGGTCCCACAGATGCTCGATCACCTGGAAGTTCACCACCAGGTCCACGGAGGCGTCGGCCAGCGGCAGGTCGATGAGATTGCCCTGGTGGACGACCAGCTCGGGGTAGCGGCGGCGGGTGTGTTCGACAGCCGAGGTGTCGTAGTCGACACAGACCACCGACGACGCCCCGGCGTCGGCGATCATCGCGGCGCCGTAGCCCTCGCCCGAACCGGCTTCGAGGACGTCGCGGCCGGAGCAGCGGTCCAGGATGTGGCGATAGGCGATCTCGTGGCGGCGGAACCAGTAGTTCTCCGCGGGGATGCCCGGAACCGTCCGTTCACCGGTCAGTGCCAGCTGCTGGTCGGTGTCGAGGGCCTCCAGACCGGTCGCCCCGGCCGCAGGTGGAGAACCGAGGTCTGCGTCAGTCACCTGCACGAGCGTAGGGCATGGGCTCGCAGGCTCCGGTTCGTCCCGGCGGCGGAGACTCCGACGAGCGGCCGGTCGCCACGATCGGCGGACTCACCAGCGGGTCCGGTGCTGCATCAAAGTGTGAGGTAGTCGATGTTTAGTGAGAACATAGGAGACGCTAAAGTGGGGAAGACCCATGGCCTTACCCGCCGGTAAGTTGCCGAACCCGACGCAGGAGGTCGACGTAGACCCATGACAAACATTGTCGTACTGATCAAGCAGGTTCCCGACACGTGGTCCGAGCGCAAGTTGTCCGACGGCGACTACACGCTGGATCGCGAGGCTGCTGACGCCGTCCTGGACGAGATCAACGAGCGTGCCGTCGAGGAAGCGCTGAAGATCAAGGAGGCCGACGGCGGCGAGGTCACCATCCTGACTGCTGGTCCCGAGCGGGCGACCGACGCCATCCGCAAGGCGCTGTCGATGGGTGCAGACAAGGCGATCCACATCAAGGACGACCTCCTGCACGGCTCGGATGCGGTCCAGACCGCCTACGTTCTGGCTCGCGCTCTCGGCACCGTCGAGGGTGTCGAGCTCGTCATCGCCGGCAACGAGGCCACCGACGGCCGCGTCGGCGCCATCCCGGCGATGATCGCCGAGTACCTCGAGCTGCCGCACCTCACCCACCTGCGCAAGCTGACCCTCGAGGGCGAGACCCTCAAGGGCGAGCGTGAGACCGACGAGGGCATCTTCCACGTCGAGGCCCAGCTCCCGGCCATCGTCTCGGTCAACGAGAAGATCAACGAGCCGCGCTTCCCGTCCTTCAAGGGCATCATGGCCGCGAAGAAGAAGGAAGTCGCTGTCGTCACGCTCGCCGAGATCGACGTCGAGCCGACCGATGTGGGCCTGGAGAACGCCGGCAGCGTCGTGAACTCCTCGACCCGAAGCCGCCGAAGACCGCGGGCGAGCGCGTCACCGACGAAGGCGACGGCGGCACGAAGGTCGCCGAGTACCTGGTCGGCCAGAAGATCATCTGATCTTCCCCACCAGACAATCCGGCGAACCCCAGACATTCAGGAGATAACCAACATGGCAGAAGTACTCGTGCTCGTGGAGCAGGACGCCGAAGGCGCCCTGAAGAAGGTCACCAGCGAGCTCATCACCGCCGCCCGCGCTCTCGGTACCCCGTCGGCTGTCGTCGTCGGCAAGCCCGGCTCGGCCGACGCGATCATCGACGGCCTCAAGGAAGCCGGCGCCGAGAAGGTCTACGTCGCCGAGTCCGACGACGCGGCCACCCACCTCATCGACCCGCAGGTCGACGTGCTGTCGTCGATCGCCGAGAGCGCCGCTCCGGCAGCTGTCCTGGTCGCGGCTACCGCCGACGGCAAGGAGATCGCCGGCCGTCTGGCCGTGCGTCTCGGCTCGGGCGTCCTCGCCGACGTCGTCGACGTCAAGGAAGGCGGCGTGGGCATCCACTCCATCTTCGGTGGCGCGTTCACCGTCGAGGCCCAGGCCAAGGGCGACACCCCGGTCATCTCGGTCCGCCCCGGTGGCGTCGAGGCCGCTCCGCAGGCCGGTGCCGGCGAGCGTGTCGACGTCGAGGTCCCGGCACCCGCCGAGAACGCCGTCAAGATCACCAAGGTCGAGCCGAACGTCGGTGGCGATCGTCCCGAGCTCACCGAGGCGTCGATCGTCGTCTCCGGTGGACGCGGTGTCGGTAGCGCCGAGAAGTTCTCGGTCGTCGAGGAACTCGCCGATGCTCTCGGCGCGGCTGTCGGTGCTTCGCGCGCGGCCGTCGACTCCGGCTACTACCCGGGCCAGTTCCAGGTCGGTCAGACCGGCAAGACCGTGTCGCCGCAGCTCTACGTCGCCCTGGGCATCTCGGGCGCCATCCAGCACCGCGCCGGCATGCAGACCTCGAAGACCATCGTCGCGGTCAACAAGGACGAAGAGGCGCCCATCTTCGAGATCGCCGATTACGGCATCGTCGGCGACCTGTTCAACGTCGCCCCGCAGCTGACCGAAGAGGTCAAGAAGCGCAAGTGATCACCTGCTGATCACGTGGTACCCACGGTGGCCCCCGACGTTCGCGTCGGGGGCCACCGTGCGTTCGCGGGTCGTTCATCTCACGGTCCGGGTGTATCCCGAGTTCACCGAGGTGGCGCCGACACGACACGTGGACGTGGCCGGGACGACGTCGGAGCTGGCTTTCATTCGGGGCATGAACGCTGTGCAATCCACCGCCTCTGCTCCGCGCAACACCGGTGTGTCGACCACACTGCTGACGGCCGGCCCGGTCCGGGTCATCATCTCCGACGACCCGGCCGACATCGTTGCCGCCCAACGCCTTCGGTACCGGGTGTTCGCCGACGAGCCCGGCTTCTCCAACCGCATCGGTGACGCCGTCGCCGAACGCGACGCCGACCGTTTCGACGCCTTCTGCGAACACCTCGTCGTCCGGCACGACGAGCACGGGATCATCGGGTGCGCACGGTTGCTCGCGCCGCCGCGAGCGATCGCGGCCGGCGGTTGGTACTCGTCCACCGAGTTCGACCTTCGCGAGATGTCCGACATCGTCTCCGAGACGGTCGAACTGGGCCGGGCATGTGTTCACGCGGAGCACCGCGACGGGTCGGTCACCGCGCTCATGTGGGCGGCCCTGCTGCAGTACATGGATCAGGCGGGTTACCGCTACCTGATGGGCTGCGTCTCGGTGCCCCTGCACAGCGCGGGGGAGTGGATGCCCGGTTCGGTGCTGCGCGCGGTGCGCGATCGGCTGCGCGAGGACTACCTCGACCCCATCCGCCGGGCCCACCCGCTGAGCCCCCCGCGCGTCGGCGGACGACTGCTCGACGACGTCACGCCGTCGGACACCATCGGCATGCCGCCGCTGCTGCGTGGGTACCTGCGGATGGGTGCCCTCATCTGCGGTGAGCCCGCCGTCGACGACGTCTTCGATGTCGCGGACTTCCTCACGGTGCTCGATCGGGAGGGCACCAACAAGCGCTACCTCGACCGTCTGCGATCGAGTGCTCAGCGCCTCGGATCGGCGGCGTCGTCGCGATGACCGCGCTCCTGGCCGGTCCGGCAGCCCCGGAACGACACCCGTGGTTCCCGGTCAGCACGTGCGGGGGCGACTGCCTCGGTCCGCGGGCCACGAAGCGGGTTCTCGACGCGGCGGTCATGAGCTGGCGGCTCTGTCGTCTCGGCGCGGTCGTCGGCTGGATCATCGGCATACTCGTTGCCGACGAGGCGATGGCGCGCCTCCGGGGACGGCCGCGGCGACCGTTGCGCGCGCGGGCTTCGGGTCCGTTGCTGGCCGCACTCGGCATCGGCGTCGTCATCGAGGACCGGCGACGAGACCCGCGTGCGACCGGACTCATCGTCGCCAACCACATCTCGTTTCTCGACGTCCTCGCTCTGGCGCTGGTGAGCTCGGCACATGTGGTGGCGAAGTCGGACGTCGTCGACATGCCCGTGGTAGCGCGGATCGCGCGGCGATTCGGCGTGATCGCCGTCGACCGTGGAACGCTGCGCGGACTCCCGGCCGCGGTGGGCGGTGTCTCGTCCCGCCTGGCCGCAGGTTCGTCGGTGATCGTGTTCCCGGAGGGCACGACGTTCTGCGGCCGCACCGGCGGCGAGTTCCGGCCGGCGTTCTTCCAGGCCGCCGTCGACGCCGGGGTGCCGGTGTTCCCGGTCCGCCTGCGCTTCCTCGGGCCGGACGGACATGCCGCCACGGCCCCGAGTTTCATCGGCGACGACTCGCCCCTCGACACCTTGCGCAGAGTGCTCCGGGCACGCGGCCTGACCGCGGCCGTCCGCCTCGAACCCGCCGAATCGCCGGGGACCGACCGTCGTGAACTGGCCCGGCGATGCGAGCGCGTGCTGAGCTCCGGCGGAAAGTGAAATCGATCGTTATCTGATATAGGTTCCTTCGGAGCGGCCGGGTATGTGGCCGAGGAGATCGCCGTATGTCGAAGGAGTCCGACGATGACGTCCACCATGACCCGAGAAGCGGCCCGCGCCAAATTCTTCGAGCTGCGGGACGCGGAAGGCCTCGTCGACGACGCGGTCCTCGACACCGTGTGGGCGGGACTCGCGACGCTGCGTCCAGAGGAGATGTTCGGCGCCTGGAAGGGCGGCGAGTTCACCACCGGCCACGCCGTCAACGGCGTACTGGGAAAGGCCAACTGGTTCGGTAAGACCTTCACCTCGCGCAGTGATGTGCAGCCGCTGGTCTGCCGGGACGAGAACGGCAAGCTGTTCTCCAACGTCAAGCTCGGCAAGGGCGAGGCGAGCCTGTGGGCGATCGAGTTCCGCGGCGAGATCACCGCGTCGATGATCTACGACGGCCAGCCGATCGTCGATCACTTCAAGCGCGTCGACGACACCACCGTCATGGGCATCATGAACGGCAAGGGCGGCGTCGTCGACGGACGTCACCTGTACTTCTACCTCGAACGCGTCTGACGGCAGGAACGCGCGGAATTTGTCGACGTCGGCCGCGCGTTTATCCTTGCTAGCGATGCCTCTGTCAACCCGCGTGCCGCCGCGCACGTCCGTCTACCTCGACCACGCTGCTTCGACGCAGATGCTGCCCGAAGCCGTCGAGGCGATGACGGCTGTCTTCGGCGACCCGGGTAACGCGTCCTCGCTGCACGGATCAGGCCGGACCGCCCGACGCCGCCTCGAGGAGGCGCGCGAGGCGATCGCCGCCGCGCTCGGTGCGCGACCGTCGGAGGTCATCTTCACCGGCGGGGGTACCGAAGCCGACAATCTCGCGGTCAAGGGCATCTATTGGGCCCGACGCCGCGCCGACGAACAGCGTCGTCGCATCATCGTGTCCGCGGTCGAGCACCACGCCGTTCTCGACCCCGCGCAGTGGCTCGCCGCCGACGCCGGAGCCGAGTTGGTGGTGTTGCCCGTCGACGCCGACGGAGTGGTGTCACCCGCCGATCTCCGTGCCGAGCTGGAGGCGCACGCCGATCAGACGGCTCTCATCTCGGTCATGTGGGCCAACAACGAGGTGGGTTCCATCCAGCCGATCGCCGAGATCTCGGCACTCGGGGCCGAGTTCGGTGTACCGGTGCATTCCGACGCCATCCAGGCCGCCGGTCATCTGCCGATCGACTTCGCGGCCAGCGGACTCTCGGCACTGAGCATCGCCGCCCACAAGTTCGGCGGCCCCCAGGGCGTCGGTGCGCTCCTGCTCGGTCGGGAGGTCGCCTGCGTCCCGCTGCAGCACGGCGGTGGCCACGAACGTGACGTGCGGTCGGGCACGCAGGACGTCGCCGGTGCCGCCGGCATGGCTGCCGCGCTGACCTGGGGCGTCGAGCACATGGACGAGAACACCACCCGCGTACGCGCCCATGCGTCGCGGCTCGCCGAGATCCTGCTCGGCGTCGAGGGCACGGTACGCAACGGCGCGGACGCCGACGCACGCCTGCCCGGCAACGTCCACGTCTCCTTCGCCGGTTGCGAGGGGGACTCCCTGTTGATGCTCCTCGACGCCAAGGGCATCGAGTGCTCCACCGGTTCCGCCTGCACGGCGGGTGTCGCGCAGGCCAGCCACGTCTTGCTCGCCATGGGACTCGACATGGCCGACGCCCGGTCGTCGCTGCGCTTCTCGCTCTCCCACACGACCACCGACGCCGACATCGACGCGGTGGCCCAGGTCATCGACGAGGTCGTGGATCGTGCTCGCGCCGCCGGCCTCGTCTCCGCACCCGGCGGAAAGGTTCTGTGATGCGCGTACTGGCAGCGATGAGCGGCGGCGTCGACTCGGCGGTGGCGGCCGCACGTGCCGTCGAGGCCGGCCACGAGGTCGTCGGCGTCCATCTCGCGCTCTCGACCGCGCCGGGCGCCCTGCGCACCGGGTCGCGCGGCTGCTGTTCGCGGGAGGATGCCTCCGACGCCCGTCGTGCCGCGGACGTGCTCGGAATCCCGTTCTACGTCTGGGATTTCGCCGACCGGTTCAAGGACGACGTCATCGACGAGTTCGTCGAGGCCTACGCCGCCGGGCGCACGCCCAACCCGTGCCTGACATGCAACGAGAAGATCAAGTTCGCCGCACTCGCAGACAAGGCGATCGCACTCGGCTTCGATGCACTCGCCACCGGTCACTACGCGCAGCTCGTGGACGGCGAACTGCGCCGGGCGGTCGACGACGACAAGGACCAGTCCTACGTGCTCGCCGTCCTGACCCGTGAGCAGCTCTCCCGTGCGCTCTTCCCGATCGGGGACACCCCGAAGAGCGAGATCCGGGCCGAGGCCGCGCGACGCGGTCTAGCCGTGGCCGACAAGCCCGACTCGCACGACATCTGCTTCATCCCCAGCGGTGACACCCGCGCGTTCCTCGGTTCCAAGATCGGGATTCGTCCGGGCGCGGTGGTCGACGCCTCGTCCGGCGAGCGTCTGGCCGACCACGACGGTGTCCACGGCTTCACCATCGGACAGCGCAAGGGCCTCGGCATCGACGCCCCCGCCGCGGACGGCAAGCCCCGCTACGTCACCGAGATCGACCCGGAGTCGGGCACGGTCACGGTCGGAACCGCAGCAGACCTGCAGGTCTGGGGCATCACCGCGACCCGTGCGGTCTGGACGTCGGGCATCACCCCCGACGAGCCGTTCGAGGCGATGGTCCAGGTGCGCGCCCATGGCGGGCTCGCACCGGTGAGGGCGACCCCGACCATCGTCGCCGGCGAACCCGCGATCGACATCGTCCTGCACGAGCCGCTGACCGGCGTCGCACGCGGTCAGGCGGCCGTCCTGTACCTGCCCGACGCGGAGCGCGGAGACCAGGTCGTCGGATGCGGTCGTATCGCGTCCACCTCGTCGCAGCCGACCGCCGTCGCGACCCGGTGACCACTTCCGGTCTGCCCACCGGCGTCGGAACCGGCGTGGGCTCGATGCCCGGCGCCGACCCGCGCGCGGCAGCGGCGGTGGTCAACGGCGAACTCGACCTCGCCCACCTCGTCGAGCTTCCCGGTCGTGGACTGGGCTCCGATCTGATCGGCCGGATGGCCGCGATCCTCGTCGACCTCCCGATGGACACCGCGATCTGGGGATACCGTCTGGCGCAGCGGGAGTCCCAGCTGACGCGACGGGCCCGGGACTTCCTCAAAGAGGATCTCGACGTCGTCGAGGAGCTGTGGGAGACAGCGGGATTCGTCGGCACCGGCCGACCGTTCAAGGTCCAGGTCGCCGGTCCGTTCACCACGTCGGCCTCGGTGGAACTGCCCAACGGTCATCGTGTGCTGAAGGATCCGGGCGCGGTCCGCGACATCGTGGCGTCGACCGCGGAAGGGCTTCGCGAACACGTCGGCGAGGTCACCCGGCGCCTGGGCGCCCGGGTCGTGGTCCAGATCGACGAACCGATGATCGGCCGGGTCATCGACGGAACCGTCAAACCCCTCACACGATTCGACCCGATACGCGCCATCCCGGCGATCGAGGCGGCGCGGGCCCTCACCGAGCTGATCGGACTCCTCGACGTGCCGGTGGTGCTCCACGACTGCAGCCGGCCGCGCTGGGACCTCCTCGAACACCTTCGGGGAGTGGCATATTCGATCGACGTCACCGCTCCCACCGACGCCGACCTCGACGGCATCGGGATGCTGATCGACCGCGGGGACGTGCTGGTCGCCGGCCGGGTGCAGTCCACCGCGCCGAAGCATCCGGTCAACGCCGACACCGTGGCGACCGGCCTCGCCGCGATCACCGACCGCATCGGCCTCAACCGGAAAGTGTTGTCGGAGAACGTCGTCGTCACACCCACCTGCGGGTTGGCCGGGGCGTCGGAGAGCTGGGCGAAGACGGCGCTCTCGGTCTGTGCCGCGGCGGGTCAACTCCTCGCCGGCGACCCGACTGCGTTGTAGCGAGTTCCGCTACCCATGGTCACCTCGGGGACTTCGACGTGACCGCGAAACGACGAAAATGGTCGAGGGCTTCGGGATCGTCGACGGTGTCGACGCCGATCACCTGACTCGACGGCCGACCCTGGATGAGTCGTTTCACCGGGATCTCTAGTTTCTTGCCGGTCCGGGTGTGCGGAATGGCGGGCACGTCGATGATGTCGTCGGGAACGTGCCGAGGCGATGCATGGGTGCGGAGTTCCTCGACTATCCGCCGGCGCAGGTTATCGTCGAGCACGTGGCCGTCCGCCATGACGACGAACAACGGCATCCAGTATTTGTCTGCGTCGAGTTCGACGCCGACGACGAGGGATTCGCGGATCTGTGCCAGAGCGTCGACCACCTCGTAGATGTCGGCGCTGCCGAGTCTGACGCCCTGTCGGTTGAGTGTCGCGTCGGATCGACCGGAGATGATGACCGAACCGCGGTCGGTGAGGGTGATCCAGTCACCGTGGCGCCATACACCGGGGTAGGTGTCGAAGTAGGCGTCCCGGTAGCGATGTCCGTCGGGGTCGTTCCAGAAGGCGACGGGCATCGACGGCATGGGGGAAACGATCACCAGTTCACCGACCTCGTCGATCACGCTCTTACCCAGGTCGTCCCACGCCTGCAGGTTCACCCCGAGCAGCGGTGCGGAGATCTCACCCGGCCAGATGGGCGTGGTGGGCGCGGAGCCGGCGAAACCGCTCACCACGTCGGTACCGCCGCTGGTGGACGCGAGCTGGATGGACGCTCCCACATTGTCGCGCACCCAGTGGTAGGCATGTGCGGGTAGCGGCGCGCCGGTGGAACCGATGGCCCGCAACGACGACAGGTCGAGGTCGACGCGGGGCCGTATGCCTGCCTTCTCGCTCGCTGCCAGATAGCCCGGACTCAGTCCCATCATCGTCACCCTGTGCTCGGCGACGATGTTCCACAATCGTGCCGGGTCAGGGTGGGTCGGAGCGCCGTCGTAGAGGACGACCGTGCTGCCGACCAGCAAGCCGGACGCCACGAGATTCCACATCATCCAGTTGGTCGTTGTGTACCAGAAGAAGCAGTCTCCTTCCCCGAGATCGTTGTGTAGTCCGAGGAGCTTCAAGTGGTCGAGCGTCACGCCGCCATGCGAGTGCATGATGCCTTTCGGCGCACCGGTTGTGCCGGATGAGAACAGGACCCACAGCGGTTCGTTGAACTCGACCCGCGTGAACACGGGTTCGCGGGGATGCGAGATGACGTCATCCCACCTCGACAGCGTCGAATTCCTGTTCGCTGCGGCAGTATCCAAGGTCTGCACGTGCAAGACCCCACGCAGGTGAGGCATCTGGGACATGAGCTGTGCGACGTCGTCCCGTCGATCGTGTGCGACGCCGTTCCAGTGGTAACCGTCGTCGGCGATCAGAACCACGGGGTCGAGTTGTGCCAGGCGGGCACCGGCGCCGGCGGCCCCGTAGTCCTGGCCGCACGCCGACCAGATCGCCCCCGACGCCGTTGTCGCCAGCATGCAGACGAGCGCGGGAAGCGAGTTCGGTAGGTAGCCGACCACCCGGTCACCCCGGGTGACACCGTGATCCCGCAGCCACTGCTGGACAGCGCCGACCATGCCGCGGAGTTCGTCTCGGGACACGTGCGTTGTGGTGCCGGCTTCGTCGACGGCGATCACCGCGGCGGCGGAACCTCGCCGGCGCAGCGCGTGTTCCGCATAGTTGATGTGGGCTCCCGGAAACCATTGCGCGCCCGGCATCGTCGGATCGGGGAGGATGTCGTCGGGCACGTCGTCGACGAGTACGTCGAAGTGGTCGACAACGCTGGACCAGAACGCGGCCGGCTGGTCCACCGACCAATGCCACAGGTCGCGATAATCCCGAACGTGCTGTCCGGTCGAGGATTCGACACGCTCGGCGAACTCTCCGATGTGCGAGGCGGAGACGGCGTCGGGTTGCCAGATCGGCGGTGGCGAGCATGACATGCGAAGTCCTCAGGGGTGCAGGGATGCGGGAGTGCGGGAGCCGGCGACCGACCACCGGCCCGGTAGAACGCGGAGTTCGCCGGGCCGGTGGCGGTGTCGATCAGACCGCGCTGTGGGCGCCGGTCATCAGGGAGGCGAGATCTTCAGGTGCGAGGAACGACGGCGGCGGGGGCGGGCCCCAGCTGAACAGTCCCTTCGCGCCTTCGACGACTTCGGGAGTCCACAGCTGATCGTCGACGATCGAATCCATGTCGGAGTAGTACTCACTGAAATTGCCCGCCGGATCCTTGAGGTACCAGAAGAAGTTGGATCCTGCGTAGTGGCGGCCGAGACCCCAGACGTGGCGGTCGGGATCGGCTTCGAGCATGCGCATCGCGCCGCGGCCCACCTCGTCGACATCGTCGACCTGCCACGACGTGTGGTGCAGGAAGTTCACCGGCGACTGCTGCACGAGAACATTGTGGTGGTCGGTGGAACAGCGGAGGAACGCCGCGAGGCCGGGGACCTCGTCGCTGATCTTGAAGCCGAGACCGTGGGTGAAGAACCGTTGGGTGACCACGTGATCGGTGCTGCCGAGGACGGCGTGTCCCAGCTTCCGCGGCCGGATCGCGTCGTCGCGGAGTACCCCGGGCGCGCGGCCGGTGCCGCGATCGATCCGGCCGGGACCGTTGTACGGCGTCGGGTCGACGGGGCGCTGGGTGATGCGCGGTTGCACGTCGACCGTCACGGTCACCTCGGTGGCCACCTCGATCGCGGTGACCTGAGAGGCGTTGCGACGGAACGGGATGTCGAGCTCGGACAGGTTGTGCGCAATGCGATCGAGGTCATCGGGATGATCGGCGCCGATGGTCATCGCGACCAGGCGCCGCGCTGGGGTCTCGACGATGCGGAGCTGGCGGCCACCATCGGTGGTGGAGAACCAGCCGTCGGCTTCGGGAGTGAGTCCGAATTCGTCGTAGTACTCAGCGGTCTGCGCGACATTCGGCACACCGATGGTGACCGAGGCGAGTCGATGGAGAGTCATGGTGTGTCCTCGTGGGATGCGATGAAGGTCTGGTGGAGTTCGCCGATTCCGGTGATCCAACTGTCGAGCTGCTCGCCGGGGGCGAGGAATCGTTTCGGGTCACGGGCTGCGCCGACTCCCGCGGGTGTCCCGGTGAAGATGACGTCGCCGGGATAGAGAGTGACATTGCGGGAGAGCTCGGCGACGAGTGCGGGAACCGGGAAGATGAGATCGCGGGTGCGTCCCTTCTGCATGCCCTCACCGTCGATGGCGCAACCCAGTTCGAGGTCGTCGGGATCGGGGAGGTGGTCGGGTGTGACCAGCCACGGTCCCTGCGGCGAGAATCCCGGATGCGACTTCCCGAGCCCGAACTGGGGTGCCGGACCGCGCAGTTGGCCGACCCGTTCGGAGATGTCCTGACCGACTGTCAATCCTGCGATGTGGTTCCACGCGTCGCCCGCACCGACGCCGCGTGTTTCGCGACCGATGACGACGACCAGCTCGACCTCCCAGTCGACGGAACCGCCTTCGGGGATCGTCACCGTGGTGTCCGGTCCGGAAAAGCTGGACACGTACTTGGTGAACACCGGCGGAAGGTGGGTGGGGGAGTCGAAGCCGGACTCCGACGCATGTGAGTCGTAGTTGAGTCCGACGGCGAAGACCTGCCGCGGTGCTGGCGACGGGGCGCCGAGGAGGGAGCGGTCGATCTCGACGGGCTCGGCGTCGGAGATGTCGGAATCGGCTGCCCACGTGATGAATGCGGTCCAGTTGTCGTAGAGAGAATGGAGATCAGGGCCAAAGCGGCCGCCGGAGGCGGTGGCGACATCGATGCCGTGCTCGGCACCGTTGTCGCCGGTCACCAGGGTTGCGCGACCATCGTGGTTTGCGATTCGCATGAGTGTTTGTGCTCCTCAGAAGTTGTCGATCGGGTCGTCAGATCATCGGGGTGATCGGCTCGTCGACGCCCAGGAGCGCCTTGCCGTATGCCTCGAAACTGACTGCGGGAGAGACGATTGCATGTCGTGCTGCGGTCGCCGAGTCGCGCCAGGTCCGCTGCAGCGGACTCGTCTCGGCGAAGGAGCCCGCACCGTGTGCGGACAGCAGGATGTCGATGGCGTGGGTGATGCACTCGGCGACATACCCGGTGTCGGAGCGGACTCGTGCGCGCACCAGGTAGTCCGGGTACTCACCTCGCGCGGCGGCATCGTCGATATCGGCGGCCGCGCGGTACGCGTGCAGGTGGGCCGTGTCGATGAGCCGCGACGCCTCGGCGACCTGGAGCTGAAACGCCGTCGAGTCCTTCTGCGAGCCGAAGAAGGTGTACGAGATCGGCTTCTTGGCAGCCTTGTCGACGACGAAGTCGAGTGCAGCCCTGCCCATTCCGAGCTGCGGTCCGATCAGCACGAGTGCGAGGACGGGTACGAGTGCCGACCGGTAGAGGACCTCGTCGGTGTGCGGAGTCGGGTATGTGCCGCCGATCGCGGGCGGCACACTGATGATCCGGTGATCGGGAACGAACACATCGTCGGCGATGAAGCAGTTGCTGCCCGACGACCGCATGCCGGCGACGAACCAGGTGTCCTCGAACGCCAGGTCCGAGCGCGGGATGAGCGCGCAACCCTGATCGACGACATTGCCGTCGCCGTCGGTGATCGGTATGCCCATGACTGCCCAGGTGCACTGGTGGGAGCCGGAGTTGTAGTACCACTTGCCAGAGACGCGGTAGCCGCCGTCGACTTTGCGGGTCTCGGCTGTCGGGGCGAGGACCCCGGACACGCGGGCGTCGGGGTCGGCGCCGAACACCTCGTCCTGGGCTTCCTGCGACATCAGCCCGACGAGCCAGTTGCAGACGTTGGTGAGGGTGACAATCCAACTCGTACCTCCGTCGGCTTCGGCGACTGCAGCGGACACGTCCAGCATCGTTCGAACCGAGGTCTCGTATCCGCCATAGCGTTTCGGTACCGAAAGCCGGAACAGTCCGGCGTCGGTCAGGGCGTCGATGGTCTCGTCGACGACTCGGCGTTCCTGTTCCCCCGCGCGCCATTGGCCGCGATCAGCGGCTTGAGTTCGACGGCGCGGGTGATCAGTTCGGCATCGCTGGGGACGGTGCGTACGGGGCTGGGAGCGGTGGTAGTCATGGCTTCTCCTGGTGTGTGTGGTGATGGGGTGTGGGGGATCGACAGCCGCGCGAGTCTCTGCTCAGCTGCTGAGACGAGTTGGGGGGGGCTTCAGCCGGCGCAGGCGACGATCTGATCGACGATCGCGGGACGCGCCCGGACGGCGAACTGCGAATGGGTACCGAAGGTTCGGTGGCTGTAGACGAGAGGCGGCCGGTGCGCGGACGCGGCCCGGGTCACGGTGCCGACGAGGAGCAGATGGTCGCCCGCTTCGATCGTCTGCGCCACCTCGCAGGTCGCCCAGCCCGTGATGTCGTCGAGGCGGGGGAGTCCGTCGCACGACGACCAGCCAGTGCTGCTGAAACGATCGACGGCTCGGGACGCGAACGTCATGGCGAGGTCGTCCTGTGCCGCGCTGAGAACGTTCACTCCGAAGGCCCCGGTGGCGATGATGCGGCTCAACAGGCGCGATCGGTGATCGAGGGCGATCGACAGGAGTGCGGGTTGCAGGGACAGCGAGGCCAGTGAGCTGACCGTGGCGCCGTGGGGGCCGTCGTCGTCGCTGGTGGTGATGACGGCGACGGGGGCGCACACCCCGGCCATCAGGTCGCGGAATTCTTGAGCGATCACCGGTGACCACCTCTCAAAAAGTAATGATTAATTGCGTAGGTCACATCATGGGGGTGAGCTGAGTCACTTGTCAAGGGATTGATCGTATTGATCATGTTTATTCCGAAATCGCGTGATGCGGAGGCATCACACAGCGAGAAAGTGCTGGTCGGAGTCGGAGGTCAGGCGTCGGCGGCCGAGGGGGCGCGCAGAATGATCGTCGGATCGGTCCGGCGGAGCGCATCAATCGCGCGGTCGGCGTCGCGGTCGGTCAAGGCGTCGACGAGATCGTCGACGACCTCGG
The DNA here is from genome assembly GCF_900105725.1 of Gordonia westfalica. NCBI lineage: Bacteria > Bacillati > Actinomycetota > Actinomycetes > Mycobacteriales > Gordoniaceae > Gordonia > Gordonia westfalica. The sequence goes on along the minus strand of NZ_FNLM01000034.1, from coordinate 1,325,986 downwards.
CGAGGCGATCCGGGTAGACCGGCACCTGGGTGTCCGCGGCGTCGAGTTGAGCCCGCAGATGCGAGGTGCCGACGTCCATGATGCTGAGGTAGAGGCTGTTGAGGAGTTGGCTGTTGCCGACCCCTGCGAGGTACTCGTGCACACGCCAGGCCGCCCAGACGAAGGCGGAGAGGTCCTGCTCGTCGAGGGTGCGCCGCATGTGTGCGACTCGTTTCCTCATGACGCTGATGTCCTCATCGGTGAGCACGCCGAGCGCTTCGGCCACGAGGACCGGCGCGATGGCGTCCCGGATCTGGATCGATTCGCCGAGTGCGGCACTGTCGGCCGGAGCCGAGCGGAACCAGCCGTTCATGCGGGCGAGCGGTGAGGGGTTGGCTGCGAAGATCCCGCCACCGGGGCCGGGCCGGGAGGTGATCACACCGCGTTCCTGTGCGAGTTTGATCGCCTCGTTGACCGTCCCGACCGAGACCCCGCAGATCTGACGGATGTCGTCCTTGCTGCCGATGCGGCTCCCGCTCGGCGCGCCGGCGGCCAGTCGCGCTATCTGGTTGGCGGCCTGCTCGGCACGTGAGAGACCGATCGATACGGTCCCCGGGAGGCTGATCGGGCGCCGCCACATCTCCGGCGCATAGGCCGGGATGTCGGGGGGGCCCGGATCGGACTCGTCGGCGGACACGGTCCGATCGTAGCCAACGATCATGATCGATTGCGATGACTCGCGGGCGGCGTGCTCACCGGGGCGGGATCGTCCGCAGCGGACCGGTCACGGTAGACCTCGCGCGTCGAGTTCGGCGATCGATCGACGGGATGCCACCTGCCGGTAGCTGGCGTCGAGGAGTTCGGCGACCTCGTCCCAGTCGGTCGCGTCGTCGAGAATCAGCCCCAACCAGCCGTACGCACCGAGGTAGGCGGGTAGAAACACCCTCGAATCCGATTTCAGCGCAGGGCGTTCGGATGGGTCCGCGATGAACAGGATCGACTGGTCGTGGCGCATCTTGCTGCCCTTGACGCTGCCGCCGTAGTTGCCGAACATCTTGCCGCAACGGAAGGTGGGGCGTCCGTGGGCGATGACCTCGGTGGCATTCGGCAGTGCCAGCGCGATCTGCCGGACGCGTCCCAGGACCGGGTCGGCGTCGTCGAACATGATCGGATGCGCCATGATGTCAGCATAGTTCCGGTCCCGTCCGACCGGGCGTCGACGACGTCGGGTGTCCGAACGCTCCGATAGTCTCGTCATGTGGCAGATCAAGTCGACGCCGACCAGATGGGCGAACTCCGCGAGAAGTGGTCGGCGCTCGCCGAGGAGATCCGCGAGCATCAGTTCCGCTACTACGTGAAGGATGCGCCGGTCATCACCGACGGCGAGTTCGACGCACTCCTGCGGCGTCTGCAGGACCTCGAGGAGCGCCACCCCGAGCTCGCGACGCCCGACTCGCCGACCAAACTCGTCGGAGGCGGCTTCTCCACCGCATTCTCCCCGGTCGACCATCTCGAGCGGATGATGTCGCTGGACAACGTTTTCGACTACGACGAGATGGCCGCCTGGGTCGAGCGGGTCAACGCCGACGCCGGCACCAAGGCGGAGTTCCTGTGTGAACTCAAGATCGACGGTGTCGCGCTGGCCCTGGTGTACCGCAACGGCGTCCTCGAACGCGGTGTCACCCGCGGCGACGGGCGTACCGGCGAGGACGTCTCACTCAATGCGCGCACCATCGAAGACATCCCACATCGACTCACGGCTTCCGATGACTACCCGATCCCGGACGTCCTCGAGGTTCGCGGTGAGGTCTTCTTCCGTGTCGAGGATTTCGAGGCCCTCAACGCGTCTCTGGTGGCCGACGGCAAGGCGCCGTTCGCCAATCCCCGGAATTCCTCGGCCGGTTCGCTGCGTCAGAAGAACCCGCAGGTCACGGCGCGTCGCAAACTGCGGATGATCTGCCACGGCATCGGCCACACCGAGGGCTGGCGACCGGAGTCTCTGCACGACGCGTACCTCGCGCTCGGTGCGTGGGGTCTACCGGTGTCGACGCACACCACCAAGGCGTCGGACGTCGCCGAGATCCTCGACAAGATCTCCTACTGGGGGGAGCACCGCCACGACGTCGAGCACGAGATCGACGGCATCGTGGTCAAGGTCGACGACTTCACCGTGCAGCGGCGCCTCGGTTCCACCTCGCGTGCCCCGCGCTGGGCGATCGCCTACAAGTACCCGCCGGAGGAGGCGACGACCAAGCTGCGCGACATCCAGGTCGGCGTCGGACGCACCGGTCGCGTCACGCCGTTCGCGGTGCTCGAGCCGGTCCTCGTCGCCGGCTCGACCGTCTCCCGCGCGACCCTCCACAACGGCTCGGAGGTCAAGCGCAAGGGTGTGTTGATCGGCGACACGGTGACCATCCGCAAGGCCGGCGATGTCATCCCCGAGGTGCTGGGGCCGGTCGTCGACCTGCGCGACGGTTCCGAGGTCGAGTTCGAGATGCCCGAGCGGTGCCCGGAATGCGGGACGCCTCTGCGTCCGGAGAAGGAATCCGACGTCGACGTCCGCTGCCCGAATCAGGAGAGTTGCCCGGCTCAGTTACGGGAGCGGCTCTTTCATCTCGCCGGACGCGGTTCCTTCGACATCGAGGCGCTCGGCTACGAGGCCGCGACCGCACTCCTGTCGGCGAAGGTCCTCCGCAACGAGGGCGACCTGTTCTCCATCACCGCCGACGACCTCGTCCGGACGGAGCTGTTCGCCACCAAGGCCGGCGCGCTGTCGGCGAACGGAAAACGCCTGCTGGCCAACCTCGGCAAGGCCAAGGACGTGGCTCTGTGGCGCGTGCTGGTGGGTCTGTCGATCCGCCACGTCGGTCCCACCGCGGCGCGTGCACTTGCCACCGAGTTCGGCTCGCTGGAGGCCATCGAGGCCGCAGACGTCGAGCAACTCGCGAATGTCGAAGGTCTCGGCATGACCCTCGCGCAGTCGATCCACGACTGGTTCACCGTCGACTGGCATCGCGAGATCGTCGAGAAGTGGCGCGCGGCAGGCGTTTCTATGGAGGACGAACGTGACGAGTCGATTGCGCGCACCCTCGAGGGCAAGACCATCGTGGTGACCGGATCGCTGGTCGACTTCTCCCGGGACGGCGCCAAAGAGGCGATCCTGCAGCGCGGCGGCAAGGCATCGGGGTCGGTGTCGAAGAAGACCGACTACGTCGTCGTGGGTGATTCGCCGGGGAGCAAGGCCGACAAGGCCGAGCAGCTCGGTGTGCCGGTCCTCGACGAGGACGCGTTCAAACGCCTGCTGGAGACCGGCAGTCCCGAGTGACCCCCCTGATCCCTGAGGTGCGAGGAGCGATAGCGACGAGCCTCGAAGGGCGCTCAGCCGTTGAGCGCGGCACGGCCTTTCGCTGCCTGATCCGAAAGAACGCAACGCACCCAGCTCCGCTGCCTGAGCCTGGATCCGTGGACGGGTTGTCGGGAGGTGTAGTTTGGGCTGCTTCTGTGGTTGATCAGGTTGTGGGCGTGGGGTATTCGCTGATCTTTGTCAGCTTTTTCACTGGGGTTCCTGGTGGTGGGTGGATGTGTTGGGGTGTTGGGGTCAGGGGGTGTTCACCGCGGTCCACAGGGTGGTGAATGCGTGGTGCCAGGGCCAGTGTCGGGGTAGGTGCAGGATGGGTGTTCGTGCTGGTCGGGCCAGTCGGGCGGGTACGGCGACCAGGGTGCGTCGTAGTGTCGCTCCGCGCGCGGCGCGCAGTCTGGCCGAGCTGGTGAGCGCGGCGAGGGTGCGCATGAGGTTGTGGCTGATGGCGGTCAGGGCCAGCCAGGCGGCGTTGGCGCCGAAGACGCCGGAGGGTAGATGGGCCAGTGGTCCGTCGATGAGGTCGGCGAACACGGTCTCGATGACGGCGTGGGCGCGGTGATTGATGTCGGCGGTGATGGTGTCGTCGGTGGTGTTGGTGAAAAACGAGTGATACCGCCATGCCGGCATCAGGGTGTCGGTGTCGGCAGGGTGGTGTGCTTTGACTCGCCGCACGATGAGTCGGGCGGTGATCGGGTGTGGCGAGAGTGGTCTGACCGTGTAGGTGGTTTCGGCGATTTCGGCATCAGAGATCAACGCGCCGGTGTCGGGGTCGGTGACCGCCCCGGGATAGACCACTGGGGTCCAGGCATCCTCGCCGATGGCTGAGATCGCGCGGGTGATCGCGGTGTTGGTCCGTAGGACCAGCGAGAACGTGGCTCCCAGGCGTTGGCAGGTAGCCATCACCTCAGCTGATCCGTAGGCCGCATCAGCGCGCACGGTGATCTCACCGGCGGCCCCGCAACGCCGGGCGGTGGCGATGGTTTGCGCGATCATCGTTGCGGCCCCGGCACCGGAGGCGGCGCGGCCGGCGCGCAGCCAGGCGTTAGCGATCACCGGTGGGTACTCGGGTGCGCTGAGGGTGGCGATCAGCGGCGACAGACCCCGACGCAGCAGTTCACGTCCGGCGATCTTGGCGTGTCCGTAGGAGGCGCCGGTCTTCTGATAGCCATAGACCGGACGCAGCAGGGAATCGATATCGACGAACACTCGGGCACCGTTAGTGGGCAACAACCCTGCCCGGGCGCACATCGCCGGCAGGGAGCGGGTCATCACGGCGTTGAGTTGTCGGGCATGCCCGGGAGTGAACTCACGCAGGGTTTGTCCGATCGTGGCCGGGGCGTACACGCGGTCGAACAAGCGTCGGTGCCCGCCGCTGCGGACGATGCCGAGGTCGTCGATACTGTCCGCGCCGCAACATAACCCGGCGATCACGGTCAGCAGTTTCGCTTCCAAGTTGGCTCCGGCTGAGGCGACCCGGGTGGTGCCCAGATCGACCCGTTTGGCCAGCAGCGCGGCCACCCCGGTCGAGCGCGCCAATTCCATCACCGGTACCAGCCCGGCATGCGACACGAGATTGTCGTCGTCAAAGAGTGCGGACGTGGCCGAGAAGCTGTGTGATACTTTCACTGAAAGTGCCTTCTGAGCTGGGATGTTTTGTGTCTCAACACCACCAATCATCCCAGCTCAGAGGGCACTTTTATGTCACCGACACCCCACACCCCTCCACGGATCCAGGCTGAGGTGCGAGGAGCGCAAGCGACGAGCCTCGAAGGCATTGGTGAGATCGCCTCGTCGAAGTCCGATCAGCAATAGGTATCGCCTGGCGGAACTTACAGCTGATCGCGAGGAGCGCACGCGACGAGACGCGGACTGCCGTGAAGGGGCAAGCGACGCTAACCGTTGAGCGCCTTGTCGAACGCGCGATACGCCCGCGGGTCGAACAACACGAAGCGGATCTCGGTCACCGCGGTGTCGGCGGACCTCACGGTGTCCACGGCCCGGCGCGCACCGTCGTCCATCGGCCAGCCGTAGACACCGGTCGAGATGGCCGGGAAGGCGATCGTCGTCGCACCCAATTCGTCTGCCACGAGCAGGGATTCGCGATAGCAGGAGACCAGGTACTCCGACCGGTCCTCGTCGTAGGAGTGCACCGGACCGACCGTGTGGATGACCCAGCTCGCGTCCAGATCGCCCGCGGTGGTGGCGACCGCCTCACCGACCGGGAGTCCGCGTTTGTAGCGACCGGCCCGAAGCTCCTTGCACTCGGCGAGAATCGCCGGCCCCCCACGCCGGTGGATGGCGCCGTCGACCCCTCCGCCGCCGAGCAGCGTCGAATTGGCGGCATTGACGATCGCGTCGACCGCCTGAAGGGTGATGTCTCCCTGCACGAGTGTGATGGAGGTCATGCCCCCATCATCCTGCTATCCGTCGGCGCGCAACACCGTACTGACGATCCCCGCCAGGTAGCCGAGCCGGGCGATCTCCGAGGGCCGGAAGTCGGGGCCGCCGATGCGACCGAGCAGGATCGCCTTGTCGTTGGAGCCGATGGGCGCCGCGGCCAGGCGGGTGTCCATGTCCTGCCATGCCTCCGGCACCCAGTCGCCCTCGGAGTCGAGTTGTGCCGCATGCTCCAACGGCAGCCAGTCGGCCCTGGTGAGAGGGGTTTCCGGTGCGCCAGAGGAACCGAACAACTGCAGCACGCCGCCGCTGGCCCTGGTGATGACCATCGCCCACGACACCCGCAGGACGCGCGGGGCGCTGTCGACGAGAACCTGGAGCCGATCGTTGCGCTTCGCGGTGGCGACCTGATCGACGAGTTCGAGTTCGCGGTGGGTGTCGAGCACACCGGCATACGGACGGATCGAATCCACGCGGACGCCGTTGACCTTCTCGGCGGCGGTGATCAGGCTGTCCGGCAGTGATCCCGGGGCGACCTCGACGACGAGGTCGTCGACGGCGTAACCGTCGCCGCGTTCGACGACTTCGAGCGACAGGATGTCGGCACCGACCGAACCGAGCTGCACGGCGAGCACGCCGAGACTGCCGGGACGGTCCTCGAGGTAGACGCGCAACAGGTAAGACACGTGGGTCATTCTCGCACCCGGGATGAATGGGCGCGCAGCGCAGTGGCGATCGGGCGCAGTGCCGGGGGAGTGGACGGGCGACGCCGCGATGTGCAAACGGTGGCTGGGGTGAGTCGGTTTGGCGCGTTCCCATAGGCTGGAGAAGCACATCTGCGTCGCGACGGCGTCGCGGTGGGTGACATTCCCGAGCAAGTGATGGTGAGAAAGGGCGATGACGGTGGCTGGCGAACCGAAGTCCATATCGCGTGAAGAGGTTGCGCACCTGGCGCGACTGTCGCGACTGGCGCTGAGCGAGGACGAACTCGATGTCTACGCCAAGCAGCTGGACTCCATCCTGACCCACGTTGCGTCGGTGAAGGAGGTGGCCGCCGACGACGTGCCCGGTACCGCGCATCCGGCCGAGCTCGCCAACGTGCTGCGCCCCGACGTCGTCGTGCCCGGTCTGACCACCGACGCCGCGCTGTCCGGTGCGCCGGCCGTCGAGCAGGACCGTTTCGCCGTTCCGCAGATCCTGGGAGAAGAGCAGTGAGTCCCGCGTCGCACGCCGCAGCCCCCCGTCCCGCCGGTGACCTGACCGGTCTTTCCGCAGCCGAACTCGCCACCAAGATCGCGACCCGCGAGGTCAGCTCGGTGGAGGTCACACAGGCCCACCTCGACCGCATCGCCGAGGTCGACGGCGAGCTCGGTGCCTTCCTGCACGTCAGCGGCGCCGAGGCTCTCGTCGCCGCCAAGGCCGCCGACGACGCGATCTCCTCGGGCGACGCCGTGTCGTCGCTCGCCGGTGTGCCGATCGCGCTCAAGGATGTCTTCACCACCACCGACGCCCCCACCACATGCGGCTCCAAGATCCTCGAGGGATGGGTTCCGCCCTACGACGCCGCGGTCACCGAACGTCTCCGCGCCGCCGGCATCCCGATCCTGGGCAAGACCAACATGGACGAGTTCGCCATGGGCAGCTCGACCGAGAACTCCGCCTACCAGCTGACCCGAAACCCGTGGGACCCCACCAAGATCCCGGGTGGCTCGGGTGGCGGTAGCGCCGCGGCACTTGCTGCGTACGAGGCGCCCCTCGCGATCGGCACCGACACCGGCGGCTCGATCCGGCAGCCGGCCGCGGTCACCGCGACCGTCGGCGTCAAGCCCACCTACGGCACCGTCTCGCGCTACGGACTCGTCGCCTGCGCCTCGTCGCTCGACCAGGGTGGCCCGTGTGGCCGCACGGTCCTCGACACCGCGATGCTGCACGAGGTCATCGCCGGCCATGATCCGCGCGACTCGACGTCGATCAACGTCCCGGTGCCCGACGTGGTCGCCGCCGCCCGCGAAGGCGCCGAGCAGGACCTCAAGGGCGTCAAGATCGGTGTCGTCACCGAACTGCAGGGCGAGGGCTACCAGTCCGGCGTCCTCGACTCCTTCAACGATGCAGTCAAGCTCCTCACCGAGCGCGGCGCCGAGGTCGTCGAGGTCAGCTGCCCGCACTTCACCTACGCGCTCGGCGCCTACTACCTGATCCTCCCGTCGGAGGTGTCGTCGAACCTCGCACGCTTCGACGCCATGCGGTACGGCCTGCGCGTCGGCGACGACGGTTCGCACTCGGCCGACGAGGTCATGGCGCTGTCCCGCGAAGCCGGCTTCGGCCCGGAGGTCAAGCGCCGCATCATGATCGGCACCTACGCGCTGTCGTCGGGCTACTACGACGCCTACTACGGGCAGGCCCAGAAGGTCCGCACGCTGATCTCGCGCGACTTCACCACCGCCTTCGAGAAGGTCGACGTGCTGATCTCGCCGACCACGCCGACCACCGCGTTCCCGATCGGCGAGAAGGTCGACGACCCGCTCGCCATGTACCTGTTCGACCTCTGCACCCTGCCGGTGAACCTGGCCGGGATCGGGTCGATGTCGGTGCCGTCCGGGCTGTCCAAGGACGACGGCATGCCCGTCGGCCTGCAGATCATGGCGCCGGCGCTCGCCGACGACCGGCTCTACCGGGTCGGCGCGTCGTACGAGGCCGCTCGCGGCGCGATCATCTGACGCGAATCGCCCTCTGAGGTGCGAGCGCAGCGCACCCCTCGCTCCCTGAGGTGCGAGCGCAGCGCCCCCTTGCTCTCTGAGGTGCGAGCGCAGCGCCCCCCCTTGCTCTCTGAGGTGCGAGCGCAGCGCCCCCCTTGCTCTCTGAGGTGCGAGCGCAGCGCCCCCCTTGCTCTCTGAGGTGCGAGCGCAGCGCCCCCCTTGCTCCCTGAGGTGCGAGCGCAGCGCACCCCTTGCTCCCTGAGCCTGGATCCGTGGACGGGTTGTCGGGAGGTGTAGTTTGGGCTGCTTCTGTGGTTGATCAGGTTGTGGGCGTGGGGTATTCGCTGATCTTTGTCAGCTTTTTCACTGGGGTTCCTGGTGGTGGGTGGATGTGTTGGGGTGTTGGGGTCAGGGGGTGTTCACCGCGGTCCACAGGGTGGTGAATGCGTGGTGCCAGGGCCAGTGTCGGGGTAGGTGCAGGATGGGTGTTCGTGCTGGTCGGGCCAGTCGGGCGGGTACGGCGACCAGGGTGCGTCGTAGTGTCGCTCCGCGCGCGGCGCGCAGTCTGGCCGAGCTGGTGAGCGCGGCGAGGGTGCGCATGAGGTTGTGGCTGATGGCGGTCAGGGCCAGCCAGGCGGCGTTGGCGCCGAAGACGCCGGAGGGTAGATGGGCCAGTGGTCCGTCGATGAGGTCGGCGAACACGGTCTCGATGACGGCGTGGGCGCGGTGATTGATGTCGGCGGTGATGGTGTCGTCGGTGGTGTTGGTGAAAAACGAGTGATACCGCCATGCCGGCATCAGGGTGTCGGTGTCGGCAGGGTGGTGTGCTTTGACTCGCCGCACGATGAGTCGGGCGGTGATCGGGTGTGGCGAGAGTGGTCTGACCGTGTAGGTGGTTTCGGCGATTTCGGCATCAGAGATCAACGCGCCGGTGTCGGGGTCGGTGACCGCCCCGGGATAGACCACTGGGGTCCAGGCATCCTCGCCGATGGCTGAGATCGCGCGGGTGATCGCGGTGTTGGTCCGTAGGACCAGCGAGAACGTGGCTCCCAGGCGTTGGCAGGTAGCCATCACCTCAGCTGATCCGTAGGCCGCATCAGCGCGCACGGTGATCTCACCGGCGGCCCCGCAACGCCGGGCGGTGGCGATGGTTTGCGCGATCATCGTTGCGGCCCCGGCACCGGAGGCGGCGCGGCCGGCGCGCAGCCAGGCGTTAGCGATCACCGGTGGGTACTCGGGTGCGCTGAGGGTGGCGATCAGCGGCGACAGACCCCGACGCAGCAGTTCACGTCCGGCGATCTTGGCGTGTCCGTAGGAGGCGCCGGTCTTCTGATAGCCATAGACCGGACGCAGCAGGGAATCGATATCGACGAACACTCGGGCACCGTTAGTGGGCAACAACCCTGCCCGGGCGCACATCGCCGGCAGGGAGCGGGTCATCACGGCGTTGAGTTGTCGGGCATGCCCGGGAGTGAACTCACGCAGGGTTTGTCCGATCGTGGCCGGGGCGTACACGCGGTCGAACAAGCGTCGGTGCCCGCCGCTGCGGACGATGCCGAGGTCGTCGATACTGTCCGCGCCGCAACATAACCCGGCGATCACGGTCAGCAGTTTCGCTTCCAAGTTGGCTCCGGCTGAGGCGACCCGGGTGGTGCCCAGATCGACCCGTTTGGCCAGCAGCGCGGCCACCCCGGTCGAGCGCGCCAATTCCATCACCGGTACCAGCCCGGCATGCGACACGAGATTGTCGTCGTCAAAGAGTGCGGACGTGGCCGAGAAGCTGTGTGATACTTTCACTGAAAGTGCCTTCTGAGCTGGGATGTTTTGTGTCTCAACACCACCAATCATCCCAGCTCAGAGGGCACTTTTATGTCACCGACACCCCACACCCCTCCACGGATCCAGGCTGAGGTGCGAGCGCAGCGCACCCCTTGCTCCCTGAGGTGCGAGCGCAGCGAGCCGCGAAGGGCTGGCGAGCTCACTCACGAGGTCTTCGTGGCTCGTCGCTTGCGCTCCTCGCACCTCAGACAGCGAGGGGTGGCTCGTCGCTTGCGCCCCTTCGTCGCTCACTCGCGCAACCCGATGACCGGCCGCGCCTGCTCCGCCCCGTAGCGATGCCCGACGCCTGCGGGGCCGTCGAGCGCGGACAGCAGGTCGACGCTGGTCTGCAGGAAGCCGACCACCGGCAACCACGGGATCTCCGGGACCCGTGGACCGCCGAGTACCGTCTCGTCGGGCCTCGTCGGGGGACGCCACATCGAACTGAGCGACCAGCGGACCACCGGATCGCTGCGATTGGCCACGACGATCCGCGGCGACGCCGACGCAGTTGCCACTGTCCCCGCGGGCGGTGCGGTCAGCACCGTCTCCGCGAGCAGTGACGGGTGGTGGTCCTCGAGCCAGACACGGGCGGCGTCGGCGCCCACCGCGCCGAGGCTCTGGCCGTAGAGCACCAGTCGGGGCCGCTGACCTGCGGGTCGGCTCTCCAGCACCTCGGCCAGCTCGCGGACCAGCGCGACCGACGACCCCGTCGACGCGGCGTCGCCGGAGATGAACGCCTTCCACGACTCGACGTCGGCGTAGGGGAGTGCCAGTATCCGGACGTCGCCGTCGAAGCGGTCGACGAATCCCGCGACGGCGGCCTGGTCGACCCAGCCGGAACCGGTGGGGACGGCCACGACCACGGCCCGCGCCGACAGTCCACCGCTGCGCAGCCAGGATTCCACCAATCGTGCTGCCGCGCCGTCGAAGTCGAGCGGGGACAGCTGCCCGCGCAGCAGCGTCTGCGATTCGGAGACGACGACGGTGGTCGGCAGGGGTTGTCCGTCGTCGGCATTGGCGGGTGCGAGGAGTCCGGCGGTGAGGGCGACCGCCGACGCCGCGACCACCGCGGTGACGCGGGGGATGAGCACGATCGCGGTGACTGCCGCGGCGGGTGCGAGCGTGGCGCCGGCCCACCAGTCGAGCCCGACGGGCGGGGCCCCGACGGCGGCACGGATCAGGCTCTGCCACCACACCGCCAGGCCCGCGCCCCCGGCCGCGACCAGTACGCCGACACCGAGAACCACTCGGATGCTCTGCGGATCGGGCTCGCGAGACGCGCGTCGTGACAGCAACATCCCGATGGTCGCGCCCGCCGCGGCGAATCCGGTCGCCAGCACGGTTGTGGTCACCGCATCCCGGGGAGCGTCCCGGGGTAGAGCGCGATCAGATACGAGATCACCACGCTGATCACTAGCACGGGCCTGCACCTCACGAGAGGTCCTCGCTGTGACGGGGGTCGACGAGCGCCCGTTCGAAGGTGGTGGTCACCAGCCGCGGAACCGATTCCCGCCGGGTCGGCGGTCCGCCGTACTGGCGCCAGGTGTTCCACGCGAGGCCGATACGCGCGACGCGGGCCGCGGTCTCGCACGCAGGATTGCTGCAGGAACTCTGCATCGCGTCGATCAGCATGCGGTCCAGGGCGAATCGCGCCCACGAGCCCAGGGGGCGGCCGTCTGCGTCGGCGGCGCGCAGCAGGTCGTAACCGAAATCGTGTGTGCGGCACAGCGGCGTGAACCGGACGGGGAGCGGCACCGGCGAGGAGCAGTCGCCGTCCGGGTCGGTGGGTACGCCCGCCACGACGGTCGGCGTGTAACCCATGTGCACGGCGAAGGATGTCGGCAGTACGTCGACTGTCGTGGCCGGAGACGGTCCGGCCAGTGCGACGACAGCGGCGGCGTACGGATTTCCGGCATCCTCGGGCTGCGGTCGCACCGGTCCCGCGGTGGAACCGGCATCACCGGCCACGGCATGCGCCGTCGACATCCACTGTCCGGCAAGGAGAACAGCGAGAGTCAGGGCGGCCACGAGCCACCGCAACCGGCGCCGTGGGTGCACGGCTGAGCGATTGTCGGGTTGAGAAGTGTTGTCCGAAGACCATTTCCGAGGTGGTTCGGGAGGGTTCATGGCCATAGACGCTAGGTATGGGGACCGCCGGTCCACATCACTCCGGCGGGCGGTTCGTGCTCACCGGGTAGGGCGGGATGCCGCCGGACGGGCACTACTCGGGAACGAGGGCGTCTCCCCCGAAAGTATGAGGACTGCTCGTCCCCACCGCGCCTAGGGTGAAGGGCATGTTCGGTTTACGCAAGCATCTGCGGGCGGCGGGCAGCGATTTCGCGGATTGGGCGTCGACGGCGCCGGTCGCCCAGGACCCCGCGGTGCGTGCCTATTTCTCGTCGCGGGTCAACTGGTTCTTCCTGTTCGTCGCCCTGATCATGTACTCCATCGCCTGGCCGACGCTGCCCGTGACGCACTCTGTGCCCGTCTTCCTGCTGCCCGTCGTCTCGGCGTTCGCCGCGCTGCCGATCGCGCTCGCCTGGTCCGCGCCGATGGTGGGATGGGCGATCTCGGTGGTCTCGGCCCAGATCATCGGTCTCGTCGTCCCGGCTCGCGACGGGTGGGAACTGACCATCCAGGTCACCCATTTCATCGAATTGCTCGTGCTGACCTTCATGGTGATGCTGCGCTGTCAGTTGCGGTGGATACCGGTGGTGTGGCTCGCGACCTCGCTCGTCGTCGCCTATGCGGCGCATCCGGCATGGATCGTCGGTACCTCGGTTCTCGCGGTGGTCGTGGCACTGCTCCGCGGACTGATGGCATCACGACGACAACTCGCGGCCCGTACCAAGCAGACCGAGGAGGCCGAGGCGGAATCGGCTGTGCTCACCGAACGTGCGCGCATCGCCCGCGACCTGCACGACGTGGTGGCGCATCGGATGTCGATGGTCGTCGTCATGGCGCAAACCGCACGCTACCGGATCGATGACGTCTCGCCCGCGGCGGCAGCCGAATTCGACGCCATCGCCGACGCCGCGCGCACCTCGCTCGACGAGGTCCGGCAGCTGCTCGGGGTGCTGCGGGTGGAGGGTGCCGAGACCACCGCGGCCCCCAATCCGGGCTTGGCGCAGATCGATTCACTCGTCGCCGAGACACGTCGGGCCGGGACCGATGTGACGCTGACCCGGGAGGTCGACGACACCGAGGTCGGGGAGTCGGCGGCGCTGGTGATCTACCGGATCGTGCAGGAGTCGCTGGCCAACGCGACGCGCCACGCGCCGGGCAGCCGGACCCTGGTGAGTGTGACGCCGGGGGAGCACGGCACCGTCGAGGTGGCCGTGGTCAATTCGGCGCCGACGGCCGAGCCCCTGGGGATCGGCGGCAACGGCGTCGGCATCCCCGGCATGCTCGAACGTGCACAGGCGGTGGGCGGTTCGCTTCTCGCGGCGCCGACGGTCGAGGGCGGATTCGCGGTGCGTGCCCACATCCCGGCGACACCGCCGCGCGACGGCATCATCGCCGGGACATCGTCGTCGGTGACCGCGCCGCAGGTCTCCTCGCCGCTCGCCGACCAGTAGCCTGTCAGGCGTGCCGATCAACGCCGAACCGCAGCAAGCACAGGGCAACACCGGCCCGATCACCGTCGTCATCGCCGACGATCAGGCGATGGTGCGACAGGGCTTCTCGGCGTTGCTCGCCGCCCAGCCCGATCTGTCCGTCCTCGGGGACGCCGCCGACGGGATCGAAGCGGTCGAGGTGTGCAAGCGTGCGAGGCCTGACGTCGTACTGATGGACGTGCGGATGCCGCGCAAGGACGGCCTCTGGGCCGCCGAACAGATCCTGACGGCAGGTCTGGAGCCGCCGACCCGCGTGCTGATGCTCACCACCTTCGACATCGACGACTACGTCTACGAGGCGTTGCGGATCGGTGCGTCGGGATTCCTGTTGAAGGACGCGCCCGCCGACGAACTCGTGCGTGCGGTGCGGGTGGTGGCCGCGGGCGAGGCATTGCTCGCGCCGTCGATCACCAAGCGTCTCATCACCGAGGTGACCGCGCGGCGTCGCCGGCCCACACGGAACCCGGAGCTGGAACACCTCACCCCGCGCGAGCGGGAGGTACTCGACCTGGTGGCCGACGGGAAGTCGAATGCGGAGATCGGCGCCGACCTCTACGTCACCGAACAGACGGTCAAGACCCACGTGAGCAGTCTCCTGGGCAAACTGCGGCTGCGTGACCGCGCACAGGCCGTCGTCTTCGCCTACGAGAACGGGATCAAGTGAATTCGTGCTCAGCGGTCCGGGCATCCGGGCACTAGATTGGGTGTGTTCGTCGCGTACGAAAGGGAGGGTCTCACCACATGGCGAAGAGATTCGGCATTCTCACCTCCGGTGGCGACTGCCCCGGCCTGAACGCCGTCATCCGCGGTGCAGTGCTCAAGGGGGAGACCGTCTACGGCCACGAATTCGTCGGCTTCAAAGACGGCTGGGCCGGTCTCGTCTACGGCGACATCATGGAGTTGAACCGCTCGACCGTGCGCGGTCTGTCCAACCAGGGCGGAACGATCCTGGGGACGAGCAGGTTCGGTCCCTACACCGAACCCGACGGCGGCCCCGACAACATCAAGAAGGTCCTCCGGAACCTCGGTATCGACGGCGTCATCGCGATCGGCGGAGAGGGCACGGCCTCGGCGTCGAAAAGACTGTTCGACGACGGGATCAACATCGTCGGCGTACCGAAGACCATCGACAACGACATCGACGCCACCGATTACACATTCGGGTTCAACACGGCCGTCGAGATCGCCACCGAGGCCATCGACCGCCTGCGCACCACCGGCAACTCGCACAAGAGGTGCATGGTGCTCGAGGTCATGGGCCGGCACGCGGGCTGGATCGCACTGCACTCGGGTATCGCCGGTGGCGCGCACGTCATCCTGATCCCGGAGAACCCCGAGAGTCTCGACCAGATCTGCGCCTGGGTGACGAGTGTCAAGGCGCGCGGTCGTGCACCGATGGTCGTCGTCGCGGAGGGTTTCAAGCTCCCCGAGATGACGGAGGCGTACTCCACCAAGGGTCTCGACGGGTTCAACCGGCCCCGGCTCGGGGGCGTCGCCGAGGTGCTGGCGCCGCTCATCGAGGAACGGACCGGCATCGAGACCCGGGCCACGGTCCTCGGCCACATCCAGCGCGGCGGGGTGCCGTCGGCCTACGACCGGGTCCTCGCCACCCGCATGGGTATGGCCACCGCGGACCTCGTCGCCGAGAAGGGCTGGGGACAGATGGTCGCCCTGCACGGAACGCGAATCGATCGAATCACCTTCGACGAGGCACTCGGTGAGCTGAAGACCGTTCCGCAGGATCAGTACAAGGAGATCCGGGTCATCTTCGGCTAGACCGCGGTGATGGTCGGGACGGGCTCGCGCGGGATGACGATCCACAGGGCCAGGTAGATCAGCACCTGCGGGCCGGGGAGCAGCATCGACAGCACGAACAGGACGCGGACGAGGGTCGGGTCCCAGCCCCAGCGTTCGGCGATGCCGCCGCAGACACCGCCGAGCCAGGCGTTCGAGCGGGAGCGCGTGAGTCGCGGGGCGGCGGAAGCGGGTTGTGCGGTGGTCATCGGGGTCTCCCTGCTGATCGATGGGTCGGTGAATCGATGTCGTCGACAGTAGGTTCGACGACCGGTTTCCGGCATCGGTGATCACCCTGAACGTCTCCCTGGGATATCGCCGCATAAACTGGCAGCCATGACTTCCGCCGCCGTCGAACTGTTGGAGTACGACGAGGTCATCGCCGCTTTCGATCCGGTGATGGGCCTCGAGGTGCACGTCGAGCTGGGTACCGCGACCAAGATGTTCTGCGGATGCCCGACCGAATTCGGCGCCGAGCCCAATACCCAGGTGTGCCCCGTGTGTATCGGTCTGCCCGGTTCGCTGCCGGTCGCCAACGCCAAGGCCATCGAGTCCGCGATCCGGATCGGCCTGGCGCTGAACTGCTCGATCCGGCCGTCGAGCAAGTTCGCGCGGAAGAACTACTTCTACCCGGACCAGCCGAAGAACTACCAGATCTCGCAGTACGACGAGCCCACCTCATACGACGGCTACCTCGACGTCCTGCTCGCCGACGGCACCACGTGGCGCGTCGAGATCGAGCGCGCACACATGGAGGAGGACACCGGCAAGTCGCTACACATCGGCGGCGCCACCGGCCGAATCCACGGTGCGAGCCACTCGCTGCTCGACTACAACCGTGCCGGCGTGCCGCTCGTCGAGATCGTCACCCGACCCATCGTCGGAGCGGGCGATCGCGCACCCGAGGTGGCGCGCGCGTACGTGACGGCACTGCGCGATCTGCTCAAATCGCTCGATGTGTCGGACGTCCGCATGGACCAGGGGTCGATGCGCTGCGACGTGAACCTGTCGCTGATGGCCAAGGACGCTTCCGAGTTCGGTACCCGCACCGAGACCAAGAACGTCAACTCGCTCAAGAGCGTCGAGATCGCCGTGCGCTACGAGATGCGTCGCCAGGCCGCGATTCTGCAGGCCGGGGGCGAGATCGTGCAGGAGACCCGGCACTTCCACGAGGCCGACGGCACCACCTCCGCCGGCCGCCGCAAGGAGACCGCCGAGGACTACCGCTACTTCCCGGAGCCGGATCTGCCTCCGGTCCAGCCGGATGCGGCGTGGATCGAGGAACTGCGCGCCACCCTGCCCGAGCTGCCGTGGTTGCGCCGCGCCCGCATCCAGGAGGAGTGGGGCGTCTCCGACGAGGTCATGCGCGACCTGGTCAACGTCGGTGCCGTCGACCTGATCATCGCCACCGTCGACGCCGGCGCGTCACCCGAGGCCGCCCGCAGCTGGTGGGTGTCTTTCCTTGCGCAGCAGGCGAATTCGCGTGCCGTCGACTTGGCCGATCTGTCCATCACCCCGGCGCAGGTCGCCGAGATCATCGGACTCGTCGACGAGGGCAAGTTGACCACCAAGCTCGCCCAGCAGGTCGCCACCGCCGTTCTCGACGGTGAGGGCGAACCCGCCCAGATCGTCGCCGACCGCGGCCTCGAGGTCGTCCGCGACGACTCGGCACTGCAGAAGGCCGTCGACGACGCACTCGCCGCCAACCCCGACATCGCCGAGAAGATCCGCGGCGGCAAGGTCCAGGCCGCAGGCAAGATCGTCGGCGACGTCATGAAGGCCACCCGCGGTCAGGCCGACCCGGCGCGCGTCAAGGAACTCGTCCTCGCCGCCTGCGAGTAGACGCCGTCCCGCCGCCTGAGGTGTGAGGCGCGTGGCCTTTCGCGGCGTCAGGTGTGAGGAGTGTGCCCTTTTGCTGCCTGAGGTGTGAGGAGCGTTAGCGACGAGCCACGAAGGCCCTGGTGAGACAATGGGTCTCATCAGCCCTTCGTGGCTCGCTTCGCTCGCACCTCAGGGGGCGGTGATCCCCGTGTTCGTGGCCCTACTCGTCTGACGAACTGCTGCCGGAGGATTCGCCACCGCCGCTCGATGTGCTGGAGTCAGACGATTCACCGCTCGTTGGAATCGTCCATTTCGACGAATGATCACCATCCAATTCTTAGTTGGGCGAAGGGAATTGGATCGGCGGACAGTGAGTCCGCGTCGCGGAGATCAGGTCCGGTCGTTGCCCCCGCCCTGCGGCAGGAAGCGGAATACCCTGTCGTCGGTCGGCTTCGGGTTGCCGGCCTGCTTGTTGACCGTTGCCACCTGCAGAAGTCCGTTGGGCAGGGCGGCCATTCGGCCGAGTGCGCCGTAGCGCTTCTCGAGGGCCACGACCGGCGCGGTGATGGTCGGGTCCTCGCGGGTCGGTTCGCGGATGCCCTCGATGCGCTGCGTGCGGGTCGTGGAGACGAAGATGCTGCCGCCTGCCACACCGCATCCGGCGATCTGCGGCTTGTCGGGCCACGTCCACAGCACCTTGGGGCCGCCCTCTTCGATGACCTGGACGCGGTCCTCGGTGGTCTTCTGGTCGGCGACGTAGATGGTCCCGGTGGATTCGTTGGGGCACAGCGCAACCGATGACCCGAAGCCGGAAGCCAGGATCTGTGGGCGCGGGCTGGCACCCGACGTGAACGAGGTGATCAGCAACAGCTTCCCGGCCAGCGACGACGGGTCGTCGGCGGTCGCGGGATTCCCGGCATCGCCGGTGGCGACCACCAGTTCGGTGGGTGAGCGGAAGTACATCGAGCCCATGTTCCCGGTGGCGCCCTTGGGGATTCCGGTCAGGATCGGCTTGGGCACGTCGCCGGGTGCGAGTCGTACGACGCGGTTGTCCGACGACGTCGTGATCAGTGCGTAGATCAGGCGATCCTGGGAGTAGGTGGGCGAGAAGGCGAAGTCGATGAGTCCGCCGTCGCCCGACGCGTCGACCGGCGCCTGACCGAGGACCCGCTCGGGTCCGTAACGCTTGGTGGTGAT
This sequence comes from Gordonia westfalica, assembly GCF_900105725.1. Lineage (NCBI taxonomy): Bacteria > Bacillati > Actinomycetota > Actinomycetes > Mycobacteriales > Gordoniaceae > Gordonia > Gordonia westfalica. Next base: position 1,307,303 of record NZ_FNLM01000034.1, on the reverse strand, counting down.
GATCTTTCCGGTCGTGCGTTCGGCGACCACCGTCACCTCGCCCTGGTCGTCGCCGGGCATCACCCCACCGGTCGACGCGAGACATGTCGCGATCACCGCGGGGTCGGGGTCGACGCACGGGCCAGTGGGCGGCGGCTGGGTGTCCCGCGGCGTCTCCGGGGGAGGCGTCGGCTCGGGCTGACCGCTCGGACGGTTGTTGGGACTGAACGCGCCGGCCTCGCGCTGACGGTCCTGCTCGGTGAAGTTCGCACAGCCGCCCACCGCGAGTGCGATCACCGCCAGAATCGCCACCAGCATTCGGCCCGCCGGCCGCCCGTTCGACATGGCGTCCACAGTAATGGTGTGCCGACTCACCCCGTCGGGGTGCGGGGACCGCACACCGTGAGCCTCTAGAGTCGGGCCTGTGAGCGAACGCGACACGCCGAGCGCCCGGGAGCCCGATACGTCGAGCCCACCCGCAACCAGCCCGTACGACGAGCCGACGGGTCAGATCCCGGTCACGGACCATCCGCCGACCCCCGCACCGCGGCCCGCGGTCGATCGCGATGACTTCTACAACCGGCACGCGCGGCGGTCTCCGGCACCGTTCTCGCGGGTCGACGAACTGGATGACATCGATCCGGGCGATGTGGAGACCCGGCAGCTCAAGGGAAGCGCAGAGCGCCCGCCGGCGCCCGTCCCGGAACCGACGCGCACTCCGGAACCCGTACGGACCCCGGAAACGCCGCCGACCCCCGAGCCGGACGCCGAACCGACGATGGAGTTCGAGCGTCGCACCGCTGTTCAGCCGGATATCCCCGCCGACGACACCGCGACCAGGCCCGAACCCGCATTGCCGCCAGTCGGCACCGCGCGCTACGACTTCCTCGACGACGAGGACACCACCGGCCGCTACGGCGCGAGCCCGGACGAGACGCGTGCGGCGGACGCCGACCTGCTCGACGACGAGCCAGAGAGCAGGGGACTGTTCGGTCGTCGTCGGAACCGGTCGCGTGAGGACGAGTACGACACCAGGTCCGTGGCCGACGAGGATCTCGACGACGCGCTCGCGAAGTCCCGGCGCGGCACCATCGACCTCGGCCTCCTGTTGCTGCGGATCGCGCTCGGCGGTTTCGTCGGCGCCCACGGACTGCAGAAGCTGTTCGGCCTGTGGAACGGGCCCCGCCTCAGTGGGTTCGAGCAGATGCTCGTCGACGGTGGGTTCAACGCCGACTATGCCCAGATCCTCGCCATCGTCGGCGCACTGTCGGAGACGGTGGGCGGACTCATGGTCATCCTCGGCCTGCTGACCCCGATCGGTGCGTCGGCGATCCTCGGCACGATGCTCATCGCCGCGGCCTTCCGGCTGTCCGCGGCGGGCGGTTTCGAGTTCTTCGCCTCGGCACAGGGAGTGGAGTACGAGCTGTTCCTCGCGGCCACCGCGGCCGCCGTCATCCTCACCGGCCCGGGTCTGTACTCACTGGACTACCCGCGAGGCTGGGCGCGTCGACCCTTCGTCGGGTCGTTCGTCTGGCTGATCGTCGGTGTCGGTGCAGCCGCAGCCGTCTGGATTCTGGCGAACGGCACCAACCCGCTCAACTGAGCTCCTGCCCGAACACAAAGTGCGGGGTGAGTACCGGAATCCGGTACTCACCCCGCACTTTGTGTTCACAGGTGTCAGTCGACCTGACGCACGGCGCCCTTGTCGGCCGACGTCGCGAGCTTCGCATACGCGCGCAGCGCGGTCGTGACGGTGCGCTGGCGGTCCTTCGGCTGCCACGGGCGCTCCGAGGCCTCCATCTTCGCGCGGCGCTCGGCGAGCACCTCGTCGTCGACGAGGACTTCGAGGCGACGGGTCTTGACGTCGATGAGGATGGGGTCGCCGTCCTCGACGAGGCCGATCGTGCCACCCGACGCCGCCTCCGGCGACATGTGGCCGACCGACAGGCCCGACGATCCGCCGGAGAACCGGCCGTCGGTGATGAGCGCGCACTTCTTGCCCATGCCGGTGCCCTTCATGAAGGCGGTCGGGTGCAGCATCTCCTGCATACCCGGCCCGCCCGCGGGGCCCTCGTAGCGCACGACCAGCACCTCGCCGGCCTGGATGGTCTTCGACAGGATCACCTGCACGGCGTCCTCCTGGCTCTCGACCACGCGGGCCGGACCCTCGAAGTGCCACAGGTCCTCGTCGATCCCGGCGGTCTTGAGGACCGCGCCGTCGGGTGCGAGGTTTCCGCGCAGCACGCACAGGCCGCCTTCGACGGTGTACGCGTGCTCGAGGTCGCGGATGCAGCCCCCGGCGGCGTCGGTGTCGAGCGAGTTCCACCGGTTGGCGGTCGAGAACGGGGTGGTGGTGCGCACGCCGCCCGGCGCCGCATGGAACAGTTCGACGGCCTCGTCGAGCGCCTTGCCGCCACGGATGTCCCAGTCGTCGAGCGCCTGGGCCAGGGTGGGGCTGTACACCGTCGAGGTGGTGTCGTCGAGCAGTCCGGCGCGACGGAGTTCACCGAGGATCGCCGGGATTCCGCCGGCGCGGTGCACGTCTTCCATGTGGTAGTCGGAATTGGGGGAGACCTTCGACAGGCACGGGACGTTCCGGCTGATCTCGTCGATGGTCGACAGATCGAAGTCGGCGACCTCGCCCTCCTGCGCCGCGGCCAGGATGTGCAGCACGGTGTTGGTCGAGCCGCCCATCGCCACGTCGAGTGCCATCGCGTTCCGGAAGGCGGCCGGGGTCGCGATGTTGCGCGGCAGGACCGACGCGTCGTCCTCGCGGTACCAACGGTTCGCGGCGTCGATGACGACCTTGCCGGCGCGCTCGAACAGGGCGCGACGCGCCTCGTGGGTGGCCAGCGTCGAACCGTTGCCCGGCAGGGCGAGTCCGAGGGCCTCGGTGAGGCAGTTCATCGAGTTGGCGGTGAACATGCCCGAACACGAGCCACAGGTCGGGCAGGCGGACCGCTCGACCTCGTCGAGTCCGGCCTCGTCGACGGCGCTGTTGGCCGACGCGGAGATGGTGGTGATCAGATCCGACGACGGATGCGCGACGTCGCCGACGACGACGGCCTTGCCGGCCTCCATCGGTCCGCCGGAGACGAACACGGTCGGGATGTTCAGGCGCATCGCGGCATTGAGCATGCCGGGGGTGATCTTGTCGCAGTTGGAGATGCACACCAGCGCGTCGGCGGTGTGGGCGTTGGCCATGTATTCCACGGAGTCGGCGATGATCTCGCGGCTGGGCAGCGAGTAGAGCATGCCGCCGTGACCCATCGCGATGCCGTCGTCGACGGCGATCGTGTGGAACTCGCGGGGCACGCCGCCCGCGGCCCGAACCGCGTCGGCGACGATCTCACCGACATCCTTGAGGTGCACATGGCCCGGCACGAACTGCGTGTACGAGTTGGCGATCGCCACGATCGGCTTGCCGAAATCGTCGTCGGTCATCCCGGTGGCGCGCCACAGGGAGCGGGCTCCGGCGGCTTCGCGGCCGACGGTGGTGGTGCGTGACCTCAGGGCTGGCATGGCTTCCTCATATCGATCGTCGGGTCGGGCGGAGTCGGCGCCGCCGAAGGGCTTCCGGCGGTGCTGGGCCGAAGCTCTGTCGTTCGTCGGACTCCTGGGGTCAACACCGTGATCCCGGGGATTTGTTTCATTAGGCTGTGTGGCCCCGAGAACTGGGTTGAACGGCGTCGCACGCTGAGGGTGGGCGTCGCGAGTCACCGAGAGATCAGGCTACTCCGCCGTGACATGCGACAACAAAATGATTCGGACACGGCCGGCGCTGTCGGTTCTCGCGCGGCGGTGCCTAGAGTCCCAGAACCGCCTTGGCGATGGAGAAGTAGACGATGAGACCGGTTGCGTCGCAGAAGGTCGAGATGAACGGGGTCGAGAACACCGCCGGGTCCACCCGGATGGATTTCGCGACCAGCGGCATCACGCCGCCGACGGTCGCGGCCATCGTGCAGATCGACACGATCGTCAGCCCGATCACCGTGCCGATGTCGACGCCGTACACCAGTGCGGCGACGGCGAATCCGACGACGCCCAGCAGTGACCCCATGGTCAGGCCGACCCGCACCTCCTTGGCCGCGACCCGCACGACGTCGCGGGTGGTCACGTCGTCGGTGGCGAGTGCACGGGTGACGGTGGTCGCGGCCTGCGACCCGGTGTTGCCACCGATGCCGGTGAGCAGCGGGATGAACAGTGCGAGGGCGACCTTCTGTTCGAGGGTGCCCTCGAAGATCTCCAGGACGTTGACGGTGAGGATCGCCGACACCGCGAGGACGAACAGCCACACGATCCGGGCGCGGGTGATCGACAGGATCGACGCGTGCAGATATGGCTCGCGCAGCGGTTCGCGCGCACCCGCCCGCGCCTCGTCGGTGTCGCGGGCCTGCTCGACGACCTCCACCGCGTCGTCGATGGTGAGCACGCCGACCAGTCGGTTGTCGCGGTCGACGACGGGCATCGCGAGGATGCCCCGGTCGACGCATCGCTGGGCGGTGGACTCCGCGTCGTCGTCGGCGAGCGCGAACATCGGCTTGCTCATCAGGCCGACGACGGTTTCGTCGGGGTCGGCGAGTAGCAGGTCACGCAGGCTGACCACGCCGCACAGGACCCGGGCCTCGTCGAGAACGGGCACGGTGTAGATCGTCTCGGCGGCGTGGCCCCGTTCCCTGACCCGGGCGAGGGCCGCGCTGGCGGTCTCGTCGCTACGAGCATGGACGAACTCGGGGCTCATCCGACGCCCGACCGAGCCGCGCGGGTAACCCAGGACGACCGCGGTGACGTCACGTTCGGCGGGGGTGAGCTGCTGGATGAGCGCTCGTGCGACGCCGGCGGGCAGTTCGTCGAGGAGTTCGGCGCGGTCGTCGGGGTCGAGGTGATCGAAGGCGGCCGCCACCTCGACCGTCCCGAGATCGTCGATCAGCCGGCGCTGCGAGCCCGAGGACAGATCGTCGAAGACCTCGACGGCGAGATCCTTGGGAAGCAGACGGAAGGCCACGCCCCGCGCCTGGTGGGACAGGCGGTCGAGGAGGGCGGCGATGTCGCCGGCGGGGAGTGCGGACAGCGCGGTCGCGGCGGCGCCGAGGTCGCCGTCGGAGATGAGGTCGTCGAGCTGGTTCGCGTCGAGCGTCGCGTACGTCACCCGACGAGACTAACTTCTGGCGCCTGGGTCAAAGCCGTTCCCGCAGCGGCGATTCTGTGCCGCCGGGAGGGCTCCGGATCTAGTCGTCGGACTTGGCGGCGGCCTCGAACGGATCCGGGATGCGGCCCTTGCTGACCACGTTCAACACCGGGAGGTCGCGAAAGGCGATGGCGGGCAACTTGACTCGTTCACCGTTCTGGCGGACCGCCCGCACCGAGCTCCACTTGGGGAACTGCAGGCCGGCGATGTCGGCCCAGGGGATGTCGGTCGTCGACAGACCGCCGACCGCGCTGAGGCCGTCTTCGGTGACGACGGTGCGCAGACGGTGGATCCACATGTACAGCGCCACCGGGACGACGAAGAGGAAGGCGAACCAGTAGGAGGCGCCGAGCAGCAGGACCACCACGAGCGCGACCATCGGGACCGTGAAGTAGGCGACGCGGTTGATGCGGAAGATCACCGGGTAGGGGATCTCCGCCGAGTCGTCGGGTGTCGAGGGGGTCGGGTCGCTGGAATCAGTCGGCACCCATCCATTGTGCCAACCCGGCCTCGGCGACCTCGGCGTCGGGTGGACTCGCTCGCACTGGGTGAGACGTCCGTCACCACCTGTGCGTTCCCATCATGTGGGACGGCATGGTCCGGAGTTTGACTCAGAACGACGCGCGGTCCTACCGTGATCTCGTGATGACAAACGGGATCCTCGTAGTAATCGGCTGGCGCGTCGCCTGACCGGTCACCTCGCAGACCCCTACCGGCATCGACGCGCCACCCTCGCACAGCTGAAGCTGTCGGGGGTTTTTTCATGTCAGGTAGTCACATCACCCAACCACCGAATTTCAGACAAGATGAGGATCGTGCAGTGAGCGCACCAACAGCACGCACCGACGCCGGCCGCAATGAGCCGACGCGTAACGCCGGACTGCGTCAGCAGTCTCCCGCGGCGGGCAACCTCCGTGCGGTAGGGCAGCACACCGTCGCGCCGGAGCGCGTCAGCGGTGCGCAGTCGGTGGTCCGATCCCTCGAGGAGCTCGGTGTCGAGGTCGTCTTCGGCATTCCCGGCGGCGCGGTCCTGCCGGTCTACGACCCGCTTCTCGACTCCACCAAGGTCCGTCACGTCCTCGTCCGCCACGAGCAGGGCGCCGGCCACGCCGCCACCGGTTACGCACAGGTCGCCGGTCGCGCCGGTGTCATGATGGCGACCTCGGGTCCGGGTGCCACCAACCTGGTGACCCCGCTGGCCGACGCTCAGATGGACTCCGTCCCGGTCGTCGCCATCACCGGACAGGTCGGCCGTGCGCTGATCGGCACAGACGCCTTCCAGGAAGCCGACATCTCCGGCATCACGATGCCGATCACCAAGCACAACTTTCTGGTGAGTCGCGCGATCGACATCCCGAAGACCATCGCCGAGGCCTTCCACATCGCCGAGAGCGGTCGTCCCGGTGCGGTTCTCGTCGACATCCCCAAGGACATCCTGCAGAGCCAGACCACCTTCTCCTGGCCGCCGCAGATCGACCTGCCCGGCTACCGTCCGGTCACCAAGCCGCACGGCAAGCAGGTCCGTGAGGCGGCTCGCCTGATCAACGCCGCGAAGTCGCCGGTCCTCTATGTCGGTGGCGGTGTCATCAAGGCCAACGCGTCCGAGGAGCTGCTCGAACTCGCCGAGCTGACCGGCATCCCGGTCGTCACGACGCTGATGGCCCGCGGCGCATTCCCCGACAGCCACCAGCAGCACCTCGGCATGCCGGGTATGCACGGCACCGTGGCGGCCGTCGGCGCGCTGCAGCGCAGCGACCTGCTGATCACGCTCGGCGCACGGTTCGACGACCGCGTGACCGGTCAGCTGGATTCCTTCGCCCCCGACGCCAAGGTCATCCACGCCGACATCGACCCGGCCGAGATCGGCAAGAACCGGCCGGTCGACGTGCCGATCGTCGGCGACTGCAAGGCGGTCATCGCCGAGCTCACCGAGACGCTGCGCGACGAGCGGGCGACCACCGGGGCCACTCCCGACCTGTCGGAGTGGTGGACCTACCTCGACGGCATCCGCAAGACGTACCCGCTGAGCTACGACCGTCAGACCGACGGTTCGATGTCGCCGGAGTTCGTCATCCAGGCACTCGGCAAGGCCGCCGGACCCGACGCGGTCTACTGCGCCGGCGTCGGCCAGCACCAGATGTGGGCCGCGCAGTTCATCTCCTACGAGAAGCCGCGCACCTGGCTCAACTCGGGCGGTCTGGGCACGATGGGCTATGCGGTGCCCGCCGCGATGGGCGCCAAGGCGGCCGCACCCGACACCGAGGTGTGGGCCATCGACGGCGACGGCTGCTTCCAGATGACCAACCAGGAGCTGGCGACCTGCGCGATCGAGGGCATCCCGATCAAGGTCGCGCTGATCAACAACGGCAACCTGGGCATGGTCCGGCAGTGGCAGACCCTGTTCTACGAGGAGCGGTACTCCAACACCGATCTGTCGACGCACTCGCGGATGATCCCGGACTTCGTGAAGCTGTCAGAAGCGTTGGGCTGTGTCGCTTTCCGTGTCGAGCGTGAGGAGGACGTCGACGACGTCATCGCTCAGGCACGCGCGATCAACGACCGTCCGGTCGTCATCGACTTCATCGTCGGCAAGGACGCCCAGGTGTGGCCGATGGTCGCCGCGGGCACCGGCAACGACGAGATCATGGCGGCCCGCGACATCCGGCCGCTGTTCGACGACGACGAGTCGGCCTCCGACCCGGTCGACATCCACGAGACCATGACCAAGCCTGATGCAGCGGCCCCGGCCGACGCGGCAGCAGCGAAGAAGGACCAGAAGTGAGCACCACCCACACCCTCAGCGTCCTGGTCGAGGACCGGCCGGGCGTCCTGGCCCGCGTCTCCAGCTTGTTCTCGCGTCGCGGGTTCAACATCGAGTCGCTGGCCGTCGGACCGACCGAACTCAAGGGGATCTCGCGGATGACCATCATGGTCTCCGTCGAGGACTTCCCGCTCGAGCAGGTCACCAAGCAGCTCAACAAGCTCGTGAACGTGATCAAGATCGTCGAGCAGGACCCGGCCAACTCGGTGTCCCGCGAGCTGATGATGGTCAAGGTCCGTTCGGATTCGACGGTGCGCACCGAGGTCATCGAGGTGGTGAACCTGTTCCGCGCCAAGGTCATCGACGTGTCGCCGGAGTCGCTCACCATCGAGGCCACCGGTACGTCGGAGAAGCTCGAGGCTCTTCTGCGGATGCTCGATCCGTACGGCATCCGTGAGATCGCACAGTCCGGCGCGGTTGCGCTCGGACGCGGACCGAAGAGCATGTCGGCCAATCGCTGACCGCTAAACTCCGCTGGAAACAGCGGCGAAGAATTTATATGTCCCTCGGCGAGAGAGAAAATCGCGAGGGGCGCCACAAATCGAAGGGAAACAAAGTGGCCATCGAACTGTTCTACGACGACGACGCGGATCTGTCGATCATCCAGGGTCGCAAGGTCGCGGTGATCGGCTACGGCAGCCAGGGCCATGCGCATTCGCTGTCGCTGCGTGACTCGGGCGTCGACGTCGTCATCGGTCTGCGTGAGGGTTCCAAGTCCAAGGCCAAGGCCGAGGAGCAGGGCCTCAAGGTGCTGACCGCCGCCGAGGCTGCTGCCTGGGCCGACGTCATCATGGTCCTCGCACCCGACACCTCACAGGCACAGATCTTCACCGAGGACATCGAGCCGAACCTCAATGACGGCGACGCGCTGTTCTTCGGCCATGGCCTGAACATCCACTTCGGCCTGATCAAGGCTCCGGCCAACGTCACCGTCGCCATGGTCGCCCCGAAGGGCCCCGGCCACCTGGTGCGCCGTCAGTTCGTCGACGGCAAGGGCGTCCCCGCGCTCATCGCGGTCGCCCAGGACCCGAAGGGTGAGGGCCAGGCTCTCGCCCTCAGCTACGCCAGCGCCATCGGTGGTGGCCGCGCCGGAATCATCAAGACCACCTTCAAGGAAGAGACCGAGACCGACCTCTTCGGTGAGCAGGCCGTGCTCTGCGGCGGCACCGAGGAACTGGTCAAGGCCGGCTTCGAGGTCATGGTCGAGGCCGGTTACGCACCGGAGATGGCCTACTTCGAGGTCCTGCACGAGCTCAAGCTCATCGTGGACCTCATGTACGAGGGTGGCATCGCCCGCATGAACTACTCGGTCTCCGACACCGCCGAGTTCGGTGGCTACATCTCGGGCCCGCGCGTCATCGACGCCGACACCAAGGAGCGCATGCGCGCCATCCTTAAGGACATCCAGGACGGCACCTTCGTCAAGCGCCTCGTCGCCAACGTCGAGGGCGGCAACAAGGAGCTCGAGGGCCTGCGCAAGCAGAACGCCGAGCACCCGATCGAGGTCACCGGCAAGAAGCTGCGCGACCTGATGAGCTGGGTTGATCGCCCGATCACCGAGACCGCCTGAGTCTCTCCGCTCTGAACCGCGGGCCCGCATCTCTTCGGAGGTGCGGGCCCGCCGTCGTCTGCGCGCTCGCAAACCCACCCTTTTTCGGCAAACCCACCCCGTTACAAGGGGGTGGAAATGCCGAAAAAGGGTGGGTTTGCGCGCGACCCCGGAAAGCACGACGCCCCGGGTGTGAACCCGGGGCGTCGTCAGGGAAGTCGGTGCGGAGCGTCAGGCGATCTGGAATCCCTTGTACGCGGGGAGCGAGGCGATCCGATTGAGGATCGGCTTGATGTTCGTCCCGGTCTCCGGGCCGAAGCAGCCCAGGAAGTAGTACGCGTTCACCATTCCGACGAGGCGGTCGCCGACGACGACCGGGCTGCCGGAGTCGCCCTCGATCACACACAGCTGGCTCAGGTGGACGTCACCCTCGGAGAACCAGGCGATGCCACAGGTGTTGCCGGTGGTGCGGCCTTCCTTGCAGGCGATGGTGGGGAACCCGATGGGCCGGGGATCGACCGAGCGGATCGTCACGCCACGGACGGTGCGCAGCGGCACGACACGTGAGGCGTCCATCTCGATGATCGCCATGTCGAGGTCGGAGGCCGAGTAGGTGATGGTGCCGGCCTGCCCGCGGTCCTGGAAGGTCTCGGAGTACACCTTCTGGCCCGGGGTACCGCAGTGGCCCGCGGTGATGCCGATGAGCTTGCCGGTCTTCGAGCGGCCGATCGTCGTCAGGGTGCACGCAGCGGCGGAGTTCCCACCCTTGAGGACCAGAATTCCTGAGCCGCCCCCGAGGTAGATCTTCGCCGGGGCCGCGACCGCGACGCCTGCTCCCCAGCCGGCCAGCACCGCCGCAGCCAAGACCGCCAACAGTGCCGTCAGCTTCTTCGTCATCCGCTCTCCACTTCTCATTTCGCAATGCGCCGAAACGCCTGCCGGAACTCGTCGCGGCAGGCGGTCAAAGCACACCGTACCGGGACTCTCCGGCATTCGCTCCTGCGTGGGATCGACCCGGGGTCGCTTTGCAACCCTTCCGTGATGCGCACGGCAGCGCGTCGTAATGCCGGTCACACTCTACCCACCCGCGAGGACACGCCTCCTCTTTTGGGGTAGACCGCCTGTTCGGGGCCATCTACCAGACCTTTAAGCTGTGACACGGAGAGTCCACGACGCTCCGTCCTGCCAAAGGTGAGTAATCGCACCTGCCCCGATCCTGGAGATAAGACTGTGAGCTCTGCTGGCCGCCCGGTTGTACTCATCGCCGACAAACTGGCGCCGTCCACCGTGGAAGCACTCGGTGACGGTGTCGAGGTGCGGTGGGTCGACGGCCCGGACCGTCCCAAGCTGCTCGAGGCCGTCGTCGACGCCGACGCGATCCTCGTGCGTTCCGCGACGACTGTCGACGCCGAGGTCCTCGACGCCGGCAAGAAGCTGAAGATCATCGCGCGCGCCGGTGTCGGTCTCGACAACGTCGACGTGCCCGCGGCCACCGCCCGCGGCGTCATGGTCGTCAACGCACCGACCTCCAACATCCACACTGCTGCCGAGCACGCCGTCGCGCTCCTGATGTCGGCAGCGCGCCAGATCCCGGCCGCCGACGCCACCCTGCGTGAGAAGACCTGGAAGCGTTCGGCGTTCAACGGTGTCGAGATCTTCGACAAGACCGTCGGCGTCGTCGGCCTCGGCCGCATCGGTCAGCTGGTCGCCGCTCGTCTGGCCGCCTTCGAGACCCACATCATCGCGTACGACCCCTACGTCTCGCCGGCCCGCGCCGCGCAGCTCGGCATCGAGCTGGTCAGCCTCGACGAGCTCCTCGAGCGCGCCGACTTCATCACCGTGCACCTGCCCAAGACCCCCGAGACTCTCGGTCTCATCGGCGCCGAGCAGCTCGCCCGCACCAAGAAGGGCGTCGTCATCGTCAACGCCGCCCGCGGTGGCCTGATCGACGAGCAGGCACTGGCCGACGCCATCAAGTCCGGTCAGGTCCGTGCCGCGGGCCTCGACGTCTTCGCGACCGAGCCCTGCACCGACTCGCCGCTGTTCGAGCTCCCGCAGGTCGTCGTGACCCCGCACCTCGGTGCCTCCACCAGCGAGGCCCAGGACCGTGCCGGCACCGACGTCGCCAAGAGCGTGCGTCTCGCCCTGGCCGGCCACTTCGTGCCCGACGCCGTCAACATCACCGGCGGCGCGGTCGACGAAGAGGTCGCACCGTGGCTCGAGGTCGCCCGCAAGGCCGGTGTCCTCGTCGGCGCCGTCAGCAAGGAGCCGCCGACCTCGCTGGTCGTCGACGTCCGCGGTGAACTGGCCGCCAAGAACGTCGAGGTCCTCGGACTCTCGGCATTGCGCGGTCTGTTCTCGGCCGTCCTCGACGAGCCGGTCACCTTCGTCAACGCCCCGGCGGTCGCCGAGAGCCGTGGCGTCACCAGCGAGGTGACCACCGCGCCGGAGAGCCCCAACCATCGCAGCGTCGTCGACGTGAAGGCCGTCTTCGCCGACGGTTCGGTCCACAACGTCTCCGGCACGCTCACCGAGCCGCGTCTCGTCGAGAAGATCGTCAACATCAACGGACGCAACTTCGACCTCCGCGCCGAGGGCCACAACTTGATCGTCAGCTACGCGGATCGTCCGGGCTCGCTCGGCAAGATCGGCACCCTGCTCGGCGACGCCGGGGTCGACATCCTCGCCGCCGGTCTGTCGCAGGACGCCGAGGGAAGCGGCGCGACCATGATGTTGCGCGTCAGCAGCGCGCTCGCCGACGACGTCGTCGAGGCCATCGGTTCGGCCGTGGGCGCCACCCTGATCGAGCAGGTGGACCTGTCGTGAAGCTCGCGGTCATCGCCGGCGACGGCATCGGTCCCGAGGTCATCGGGGAGGCGCTCGGCGTCCTCGAGACCGTCGTCCCGTCGGTGAGCACCACCGAGTTCGATCTCGGCGCTCGCCGCTACCACCGCAACGGTGAGCTCCTCACCGAGGACGACCTCGAGTCGCTGCGCCGCCACGATGCAATCCTGTTGGGCGCCATCGGCGATCCGTCGGTGCCGCCCGGCATCCTCGAACGCGGCCTGCTGCTCACCATGCGCTTCGCGCTGGACCACCACGTCAACCTGCGCCCGTCGCGCCGGTTCCCGGGTGTGTCCTCGCCGCTGGCCGGCGACCCCGAGATCGACTTCGTCGTGGTCCGCGAGGGTACCGAGGGTCCCTACACCGGCAACGGCGGCTCGATCCGCGTCGGCACCCCGCACGAGGTGGCCACCGAGGTCAGCGTGAACACCCGCTTCGGCGTGGAACGCGTGGTGCGCAACGCTTTCGGGCGTGCACAGCAGCGTCGTAAGAAGCTCACGCTGGTCCACAAGACCAACGTGCTGGGCTTCGCCGGATCGTTGTGGAGTCGTGCGGTCGACGAGATCGGCGCCGAGTTCCCCGACGTCACCACCGATTACTGCCACGTGGACGCGGCGACCATCTACCTGGTCACCGATCCGGGCCGCTTCGACGTGATCGTCACCGACAACCTGTTCGGCGACATCATCACCGACATCGCGGCTGCCGTCAGCGGAGGCATCGGACTCGCGGCGTCGGGCAACATCGATGCCACCGGCGCGAATCCGTCGATGTTCGAACCGGTTCACGGTTCGGCACCCGACATCGCGGGCCAGGGCAAGGCCGACCCGACCGCGGCGATCCTGTCGACGGCGCTGCTGCTGCAGCACCTCGGCGAGAACGATGCCGCGGCACGGATCGAGAAAGCCGTCGCCGACGACCTCGCCGAGCGCAGCGGACCGGTCGCCACCAGCGAGGTCGGCAAGCGCATCCGCGAACGGCTCAGCTGAGTTCGCAAACCCACCAGCGTTGGCCAAACCCACCACCCGATCGGGTGGTGGGTTTGGCCATTTGCGGTGGTTTTGTTTGTGGCTCAGATCTTCACGGGTTCTTCGACGAGCCGCTGCGGGTCGCGGGGGACCAGGGGAGCGGCCACCAGCGGGGCGAGAGCGGTGACGGCGAACGCGGCCGGGAAACCGACGGCGGCGATCAATGCGCCGAGCATGGGCGTCGTCGCGGCCGTCACCAGATACTGACCGGTGTTCTGCACCGCCAGTCCGCGTCCGCTCCAGTCGGGGCCGGCGTACTCGGCAATCGCGGTGAACGCCAGGCCGTTGTCGGCCACCGAGATGATGCTCGCCACCGCCATCAGCGCCGGTGCGACGGGGCTGTCGAACCAATCCGCGAGTGCCAGAGCGAACATCGATGCGACGCCGGCCACCGCGATGACGCGGATCGGGCGCATCCGCGACAGCCAGGCATCCGACCATCTGCCCGCGGCTATTCGCCCGAGCGCCCCGATCACCTGTGTCACCGTGATCAGGATCCCGGCGGCCGCGGGGGACCACTCGTGCGCCACGATCAGCCAGGTGGGCACGAAGGTCCACATCATCGATTGGGGGATGACCAGCAGCATGCTGACCGCGTGGACGCGCCCGAGGAATGAACTGCCCCGGTAGGGGTTTCGTGCGGCGGTCACCGTGTCCGCGCGCGGGGCGCGTGCGCTGTGTCGTGGGGGGTCGGTGATCCCGACGATCACCGCCACCAGTCCGGCTGCGGTGATCACTGCCGGGATCGCCAGTGCCGCGGCCGGTCCCTGGGTCGCGGCGACGACCGGCATGGTCAGCGCACACGCGCCGATGCCCAGGGGTTGCGCCATCTGCCGGACGCCCATCGCGGTGCCGCGCTGGCGAGCGGGGAACCAGCCCACCACGATCCGGCCGCTCGCGCCGTTGGCGGCGCCGGAACCGATTCCGCCGACCAGGAGAGCCGCACCGACAACGACATACGACGCATCCGCGGCCGCGGCGACTGCCGCACCGGTGGCGCCCGCCAGCGAGATCGACAGGGAGATGATCAGGATCCGGCGTTCGCCGTAGCGGTCCAACAGGATTCCCCAGAGGATGGTCGCCGAGGTGAGTCCGATCGTGGGGACCGCCGCCAGGGCCGACGCCTCGGTCAGCGTGAGCCCGGCGTCGGTGTGCAGCGACGGGATCAGATAGGCGACGCCGCTGACGACGCACGTCGTCGTCAGCGCGGCGAGCAGTGAGCATCCGAGGATGACCCACCTCCTGGTGCTGGAAATGATGTCGTTGCCATCCATCCGAACTCACCTCACTCTCAACGCTGGTTCTCATAATGTGAAACGAAGTGTTCACATTCTAAAACGGGCGGCAAGGTCCGCCAATTCGGCTCCCAACGGATGGGATTGGTGGGTGCGATAAGGTCTGGACATGCGCTTAGGTCGAATTGCGAGTCCCGACGGGGTGGCTTTCGTGTCCGTCGAGGGTGAGGGCGACGACGCCGTCGCCAAGGAGATCGCCGAGCATCCGTTCGGCACCCCGACGTTCACCGGACGTTCCTGGCCGCTGGCCGACGTCCGGGTACTGGCCCCGATCCTGGCCAGCAAGGTGATCTGCATCGGCAAGAACTACGCCGCCCACGCGGCCGAGATGGGTGGTGAGGCGCCGCAGGACCCGGTGATCTTCATCAAACCCAACACCTCGATCATCGGACCCGAGGTCCCGATCGTGCGGCCGCCGTCGTCGGAACGCGTGGACTACGAAGGTGAGCTCGCCGTCGTCATCGGCCGGCCGTGCAAGGACGTCAAGGCCGCGCAGGCCAAGGACGTCATCCTCGGCTACACGATCGCCAACGACGTCACCGCCCGTGATCAACAGAAGGTCGACGGTCAGTGGACGCGTGGCAAGAGCTACGACACCTTTTGCCCGCTCGGCCCCTGGATCGAGACCGCCTTCGATCCCTCCGACGTCGAGCTCGTCACCGAGCTCGACGGCGAGGTCAAACAACGCACGCGAACGTCGTTGATGCTGCACGACATCGGTGAGATCGTCGAGTGGATCACGCGGATCATGACCCTGCTGCCCGGCGACGTCATCCTCACCGGCACGCCCGAGGGAGTGGGACCCATGGTTGCCGGACAGCGGGTCTCGGTGACCGTCAACGGAATCGGCACACTCTCCAACCCGGTGGTGGACAAGGCATGACAGCTCCCAACACGGCACGCGTCAACGGCATCGACATCTCCTACAGCGTGGCCGGGAGCGGCCCGCTGGTCGTGATGGTCATGGGCACCGGCAGTCCCGGCCGTGTGTGGAAGGCCAATCAGGAACCGGCGCTGGTGAAGGCCGGCTTCACCGTCGTCACCTTCGACAATCGCGGTATCGCGCCATCGTCGGAATGTGCCGAGGGTTTCGGCCTCGACGACATGGTCGCCGACACCGCCGCGCTGATCGAACATCTCGGACGCGGTCCGGCGATCGTCGTGGGAACCTCGTTGGGCGCGCGGATCACCCAGGAACTCGCCCTGGCGCGGCCCGACGTCGTCAAGGCCGCCGTCCTGATCGCCACATACGGCCGCAACACGCCACTGCAGGAAGCGATCTCGGCCGGTGAGCGCGCGCTCTACGACAACAAGATCAAGCTGCCGCCGGAGTACGAGGCCGCGATCACGGCGCATCTGAATCTGTCGCCGCACACGCTCGACGACGATCGTTCCGCACGTGACTGGCTCGACATCATCGGCTTCTCGCCGCAGACGATCACCCCGGGTGTGCGCGCTCAGCTCGAGCTCCACCACAAGGAGGCGGACCGGCTCTCGGCGTACCGCAACATCACCCGTCCGACGCTTGTCGTCGGGTTCGCCGACGACCGCACCCTGCCGCCCAAGCTCGCGCGTGAAGTGGCCGAGGCGATCCCGGGTGCGGAGTACCTCCAGGTCGAACGTGCCGGACATTTCGGCTATCTCGAACAACCGGCCGAGGTGAACCGGATCCTCGTCGACTTCTGCGGGCGTTTCCGGGACTGAACGCGCCGGTCAGGGCCTGAGGCGGTTTCGATACGCTGAGCCCATGACCAGTAGTGAAGCCGTACGCGTCCGTTTCTGCCCGTCCCCGACCGGTACACCCCACGTGGGACTCGTACGGACCGCACTGTTCAACTTCGCCCAGGCGCGCCACGACGGCGGTACTTTCGTCTTCCGCATCGAGGACACCGACTCCTCGCGCGACAGCGAAGAGTCCTACCAGGCCATTCTCGACGCCCTGCGTTGGCTCGGGATGGACTGGGACGAGGGGCCCGAGGTCGGCGGACCCTACGGTCCCTACCGCCAGTCGGAGCGCCGTGACATCCACGCCGACGTTGTCGCGCGTCTCCTCGCGGCCGGCGAGGCCTACGAGGCGTTCTCCACTCCGGAAGAGGTCGAGGCCCGGCACAAGGCGGCCGGGCGCGACCCGAAGCTCGGCTACGACAACTTCGATCGCGACCTCACCGACGAGCAGCGTGCGGCATACATCGCCGAGGGTCGCAAACCGGTTGTGCGCCTGCGTATGCCGAACACCGATCTCTCCTGGGACGACCTGGTGCGCGGTACGACGACGATCAAGGCCGGCACCGTTCCGGACTTCGCGCTGACACGTGCCTCGGGTGACCCGCTGTACACACTGGTCAATCCCGTCGACGACGCGATGATGAAGATCACTCACGTCCTCCGCGGTGAGGATCTCCTCTCGTCGACGCCGCGTCAGCTCGCGCTGTACCAGGCGCTCATCCGGATCGGTGTCGCCGACTTCGTCCCGCAGTTCGCCCATCTCCCGTTCGTGATGGGGGAGGGCAACAAGAAGCTGTCGAAGCGCGATCCCCAGTCGAACCTCTTCCATCACCGCGATCGCGGCTTCATCCCGGAGGGTCTGCTCAACTACCTGGCCCTTCTCGGGTGGGGTTACTCCAAGGACGTCGACGTCTTCTCGCTCGACGAGATGATCGCGGCTTTCGATGTGCGACAGGTGAATTCGAATCCAGCCCGCTTCGATCAGAAGAAGGCAGACGCGATCAACGCCGAGCACATCCGCCGGCTCGAGCTCGGCGATTTCACGGCGCGGCTCAAGGAATTCCTGATCGGTCACGGGCACCTGTCCGAGCCGGTCGACGATGCGGGTTTCGCCGCACTTGCCGAACTCGTGCAGACGCGCATCCAGGTTCTCGGTGACGCGTGGGACCTCATCAAGTTCGTCTACGTCTCCGACGATGAGTTCGCGATCGACGAGAAGGCCGCGAGCAAGAACCTCGGTGCCGATGCGGTGGCCGTTCTGGACGCCACGATCGCCGCCATCGAGCCGTTGGCGTCGTGGACCACCCAGGAGCTGCAGGATGCCCTCAACGCGGCTCTGGTGGACGGTATGGAGCTCAAGCCGCGTAAGGCGTTCGGTCCTGTGCGCGTCGCCGTCAGCGGTTCGCAGGTGAGTCCGCCGCTCTTCGAATCGATGGAGATCCTGGGCCGCGACAAGACCCTCGCCCGACTGGCCGCAGCTCGTGAGATCGCCGCGAAATAGGCCTCTGAGCTGCACGTTTGTGGACTTCCGGTAACCCTTTGATATTGTCTTTCTCGGCGCTTTTCCCCAGGGAAAAGCAAGCCAGTGGGGTATGGTGTAATTGGCAACACAGCGGTTTCTGGTACCGCCATTCTAGGTTCGAGTCCTGGTACCCCAGCGGACTGAAGAAGATCGAGTCTGGTCAGACTCGATCGCTGGAAGTTCCTTGGCCCCGTCGTCTAGCGGCCTAGGACGCCGCCCTCTCAAGGCGGTAGCGCGGGTTCGAATCCCGTCGGGGCTACAGAAGCTCCCTCTTCCTGCTCAGGCAGGCGGGGGGAGTTTTTCACTGCAAGGTGAGTGGAACCGGGCTCATGTAGGGTCTGGTTCGCCGGAAGTTCCAAGGGCCCCGTCGTCTAGCGGCCTAGGACGCCGCCCTCTCAAGGCGGTAGCGCGGGTTCGAATCCCGTCGGGGCTACAGATACACCCTTCCTCTGTTCAGCAGGGGGAGGGTGTTTTTCTATGTGCGACAGAAGAACTCGCCCGCATTGCGATGTGATGATCACAACACGGGCGAGTTCTCGGGTTCGTGGTCCGGTTACAGGAACTGTGCGGTGCTTCCGGACGGCGGCATCTCCGGGATGCCGAGCTTGCGGTGATCCCACGAACGCGTGCGTGACGGCACCAGTCGTACGGCCACCCGCTTGTGCATCATCTGTTCGACGAAGGGGCGTGATTCCTCGGTGTAGGGAGCCGTGTAGCGCTCCCAGACGCTGATCCCGATCTTCAGGCACGAGTCCGGGTCGTCGAGGATCTCAGCGGTCCCCTCGAAGCTCACGCCGCGCAATGTGTCGTAGGTGTCGCCGTCCTCGATCATCACGGTGCACCGGTTGTTGCGGCGGAGGTTGACCGCCTTCTGCGACTTCGCCTTGGTCTCGAACCAGATCTCGCCGTCGATGACGCCGTACCACATGGCGACGAGGTGGATGCCGCCGTCGGGGCCCGTGGTGGCGAGGGTGGCCGTGCGGCTGCGCGCGACGAATTCCTCGATCTCGGCGTCGGACATGACGATCTGGTTGCGTTGGTTGACTCCCATGTGACGAAGCTATCCGACAGGCCCGTCACGCGAAACGGTCATGGCGGGATCGCCGTCCGCGAGGAGTCAGGCGCGGGAGGTCTGCAGCCGCTTGTGGATCGCGTCGGCTGCGGCGAGGAGATCGGCGGCCCATCGTGCGCCCGGACGCCGTCCCATGCGGTCGATGGGTCCGGAGACCGAGATCGCGGCCACGACCTCGCCGTTGCCGTCGCGCACGGGGGCGGAGACACTGGCGACGCCCGCGGCGCGCTCGCCGGCGCTCTGGGCCCAGCCGCGGCGTCGGATCTCGTGCAGGGCGCGTTCGCTGAACACGCTGTCGTGGAGGAGTGCACGTTGCGTCGTCGGGTCCGCCCAGGCGAGCAGAACCTTCGCCGCGGAGCCTGCGCTCATCGGGAAGCGCGTTCCGACGGGCACGGTGTCGCGGAGGCCGGTGGGCGGTTCCATCGCGGCCACGCACACGCGTTCGGCACCCTCTCGGCGATAGACCTGAACGGATTCGCCGGTGATGTCGCGGAGTCGGGGGAGGACCATCAGTGCGGACTCGGTGACGGGATCGTGGGCGGAGGCGGCCAGTTCGCCGAGTACCGGACCCGGTTGCCAGCGGCCGGTGACGTCACGCGCGAGGAAGCGATGCGTCTCGAGTCCGACCGCCAACCGGTGCGCGGTGGCGCGCGGGAGCCCGGTCCGCTCGCACAACTCCGACAGGTTGCACGGGGCCTCGGCGATGGCGTGCAGCACAGCCACGGATTTGTCGAGTACGCCGATTCCACTGCTGACCGTGGATGCGCTATCCTTTCCCATAGGACGATACTAGCTGTCCAAATAGTGAGATGCACGTTCCGCTCTCGAGCTGAGCGTGCACCGTCCGCCGAACCCTAGAAGAATTTGAGTGGAGCCATGAGCAACAGCCCAGCCCAGCCGCTTACTCTCGCCGAGAAGGTCTGGCGCGACCATGTTGTCGTGCCCGGCGACGTGGATGCGTCCGGAAACAGCAATCCCGACCTCATCTACATTGACCTCCATCTCGTGCACGAGGTCACCAGTCCGCAGGCCTTCGAGGGCCTCCGGCTGGCCGGGCGCCCCGTACGACGCCCCGACCTGACGATCGCGACCGAGGACCACAACGTCCCGACCATCGACATCGACAAGCCGATCGCCGATCCGGTGTCGCGCACCCAGGTCGACACCCTCCGCAAGAACTGCGAGGAGTTCGGTGTCCGGCTGCACCCGATGGGTGACGCCGAGCAGGGCATCGTCCACGTGGTCGGTCCGCAGCTGGGTCTGACCCAGCCGGGTATGACCGTGGTGTGCGGCGACAGTCACACCGCCACCCACGGTGCCTTCGGTGCGATCGCGATGGGAATCGGCACCAGCGAGGTGGAGCACGTCCTCGCGACGCAGACCCTCTCCCTGCGTCCGTTCCGGACGATGGCGATCAACGTCGACGGCGAGCTGCCCCCCGGCGTCACCGCCAAGGACCTGATCCTCGCGATCATCGCGAAGATCGGCACCGGCGGTGGACAGGGATATGTCCTCGAGTACCGCGGCGAGGCTATCCGCAAACTGTCGATGGAAGCACGGATGACCGTGTGCAACATGTCGATCGAGGCCGGCGCCCGCGCCGGGATGATCGCGCCGGACGAGATCACCTACGAATTCCTGAAGGGTCGCCCGCACGCCCCACAGGGTGCTGAATGGGATGCGGCTGTTGCCTATTGGGACAGCCTGCGCACCGACGACGACGCCGTCTTCGACGCCGAGGTCCACATCAACGCCAGTGAGTTGACGCCGTTCGTGACCTGGGGGACCAATCCGGGTCAGGGTGCGCCGCTGGGATCGACCGTTCCGGACCCCGCCGATTTCGGCGACGAGGTCGCGTCGAGTGCCGCGACGAAGGCTCTCGAGTACATGGATCTCCAGCCGGGTACGCCGTTGCGTGACATCAAGGTCGACACGGTGTTCGTCGGATCGTGCACCAACGGTCGCATCGAGGACCTGCGCGCCGTCGCCGACATCCTCAAGGGACGCAAGATCGCCGACGGCATGCGGATGCTCGTCGTGCCCGGTTCCATGCGGGTGCGTGCGCAGGCCGAGGAAGAGGGCCTCGGGGAGATCTTCCTGAACGCCGGCGCCGAGTGGCGTCAGGCCGGATGCTCGATGTGTCTGGGCATGAACCCGGATCAGCTCGCGCCCGGCGAGCGGTGCGCCTCGACGTCGAACCGCAATTTCGAAGGGCGGCAGGGCAAAGGCGGACGGACCCACCTGGTGTCGCCGGCCGTCGCGGCCGCCACCGCGATCCGTGGGACGCTGTCCGCTCCCGCCGATCTCGGTTGAGTAACCCCCAGACCACATTCCAGACAACTTCCGAACAGGGGCTTTGAAAAATGCAGCCGTTCACCGAACACACGGGCATTGGCGTCCCGCTGCGCCACAGCAACGTCGACACCGACCAGATCATCCCGGCCGTCTACCTGAAGCGCGTGACCCGCACGGGCTTTGAGGACGGCCTGTTCGCCGGGTGGCGCACCGACCCGGGCTTCATCCTCAACAACGAGCCGTGGAGCCACGGCTCCGTGCTGGTCGCCGGTCCGGACTTCGGTACCGGTTCCTCACGCGAGCACGCGGTGTGGGCACTGTCCGATTTCGGCTTCCGCGTGGTGATCTCGTCTCGCTTCGCCGACATCTTCCGCGGGAACGCCGGCAAGGCCGGTCTCGTCGCCGCACAGGTCGAACAGTCCGACGTCGAGTTGCTGTGGAAGCGGCTCGAGGAGAATCCTGGGCTGGAAATCACGGTGAGCCTTGTCGATAAGACGGTCTCGGCAGGAGACCTCGTGGTGCCGTTGGCAATTGATGACTACACGCGGTGGCGTCTGATGGAGGGCCTCGACGACATCGGCCTGACGTTGCGCCAGGTAAAAGCGATTTCCGCGTACGAGTCCACCCGTCCGTCGTTCAAACCGAAGACCCTCGCGGACTGACCGCGAACCCCTTCGGAGGCCGCGCGACGGCCTGGTCCCGCCGACGCGGAGACCCTGTGAGCTGCTATGCGATTTCGCAACACGGCGTCTTAATTGGCGTGGAAGATGGACGTTTTCAAATTCGACGTTTACCGTGTGTTGGTAGCTGGCCGAAAACCGGTCAGATCAGCTTGCGGAGGTACTCATGAACAAGGCGGAGCTCATTGATGAGCTGACCAAGAAGCTCGACGCGGATCGCAAGACTGCGACTGAAGCCGTCGAGCTCGTCGTCGACACGATCGTTCGCGCGGTCAACAAGGGCGAGAGCGTGACGATCACCGGCTTCGGTGTTTTCGAGAAGCGGAAGCGCGCACCGCGCGTCGCCCGTAACCCGCGCACGGGCGAGACCGTGAAGGTCCGTGCGACTTCGGTTCCCGCGTTCCGTCCGGGCGCACAGTTCAAGGCCGTCGTGGCGGGCAAGCAGAAGCTCGCCGCCACCGGTCCGGCTGTGAAGCGCGGCAGCGGCACCACCACCACGGCGGCCAAGAAGGCTGCTCCGGCCAAGAAGACCGCGGCCAAGAAGGCAACCCCGGCGAAGAAGACCGCGGCGAAGAAGGCTCCGGCCAAGACCACGGCGGCCAAGAAGACCACCGCGGCCAAGAAGACCACCGCGGCCAAGAAGGCCACTCCGGCCAAGAAGACCACAGCGGCCAAGAAGACCACCGCGGCCAAGAAGGCCGCTCCGGCCAAGAAGACCACCGCAAAGAAGGCTCCGGCCAAGAAGACTGCGGCCAAGAAGGCTCCGGCCAAGAAGGCGACGCGTCGCTGAACCGGCCCGGTAGGGCACAGCTCTTCAGATCAACCCCTGGTGACTTCCCCACCAGGGGTTGATCTGTGTTCGGGGCCTCTCAGCCGGACGGCAGTGGGCTCGCGATGTGATCGGCCGCCACGAGCCGACCGTCGAGGAGCGAGCACACCCACACACTGCCCTTGCGGTTCGAGGCCTTCGGCAGGGTGACGCCGTCCTGCTCGGCCCACCACTCCATCAGTGGTGGAATCACTTTGCCCTGGCTGCACACCGCCAGGGTGTCGGGCATTTCGGACGCGAGTTCCCGGATTCGGCGTTGTGCCGCGGTCGGATCCGCGCGATAGACCTCCTCGGAGAGGTCCGGTTCGCTGTGGCACTCGACATCGAGATGGGCCCGGAGCGGCTCGAGGGTCTGCTCGCAGCGCACGCGATCGGCGGAGTGGATCCGTTGCGCGCCGAAGGCCAGCAACAGCGGAACGAGCGCCGACGCCTGCGTTCGCCCGAGTGCGTCGAGCGGCCGCAGGCGGTCGTCGCCCTTGTAGGCCGAGCGTCGTCCCGCCTTGGCGTGGCGGACCAGCAACAGGGTGTGCAGATCGGCCGGCAGCCGCGTGAACTCGTGCAGGATCTGCCGATCCAGCTCGTAGCTCAGCGTCTTACGCGCCTTCTCGACGGTGAGCCAGCGCAGCTCGTCGACCTCGTCGTCGGCGGCGAACACACCGTCGTCGCCGCGCGCCGACCAGTAGCGCACGTGCTTACGTCCTGCTTCGACGTCGTAGTGGACATCGCCGAGGTGCCGTCCGAGAACGACGTGTTGTCCGGTCTCCTCGGCGATCTCACGGACCGCGGTGTCGATGAGCGTCTCGCCCGGCTCACCCTTCCCCTTGGGGATGGTCCAGTCGTCGTAGCGCGGTCGATGGACGACCGCGATCTCGACATCCTCCGGGCCGGTGGAGCCCGACGTGCCCGGCCGCCAGACCACGGCTCCGGCGGCCCACACGCTCTTCGGTCGCTTCTTCGTCATCGGTGATCGCTGTCGGGATGTCGCGTCGAAACCGGGGCGGTCACGAATTGATCTCCGGCCGACGACGATTGCGGCGCATCATCTGTCGCTGGTGATCGCGGACCTCTTCGCCGGCGGCGGGGGAGGCCACCCAGCTGCCGTCGGTCTGCAGGACCCAGCAACGCGTACGCGGGTCGAGCGCAGAGGCGAAGATCTCGCCCAGTTCGCCGGCGAGGCGATCGTCGCGGACGTTGACCATCACCTCGACACGACGGTCGAGGTTGCGGTGCATCATGTCGGCGCTGCCTATCCAATACTCGTTCTGGGCACCGAAATGCAGGATTCGGGAGTGCTCGAGGAACTGGCCCAGGATCGATCGGACGTGGATGTTGTCGCTGACACCTTCCATCCCGGGACGCAGCGCGCTGATGCCGCGGACCACGACATCGACCGGTACCCCGTTCTGCGACGCCCTATACAGCGCGTCGATCACCTGCTCGTCGACGAGCGCGTTGGCCTTGAGTTGCACGCGAGCACGGTCGTCCCCGGCACGGAACAGCTCGATCTCACGGTTGATGCGTTCGATGATCCCCGCCCGGATGCCCTGCGGGGCAACGAGGATGTTGCGGTACTCCTTCTTGCGTGAGTATCCGGTCAGAGTGTTGAACAGGTCGGTCAGGTCTGCGCCGATGTCGGGTGCGGCGGTCAGCAGGCCCACGTCCTCGTACAGTCGCGCGGTCTTCGGGTTGTAGTTGCCGGTGCCGATGTGGCAGTACCGCTTGATCGTCGAACCCTCGCGCCGCACCACGAGACAGGTCTTGCAGTGCGTCTTGAGTCCCACGAGTCCGTAGACCACGTGGACGCCCGCCTGCTCGAGTTTGCGGGCCCACTTGATGTTGGCCTGTTCGTCGAAGCGCGCCTTGATCTCCACCAGCGCCACGACCTGCTTGCCGGCCTCCGCCGCGTCGATGAGCGCGTTGACGATCGGGGAGTCACCCGAGGTGCGATACAGGGTCTGCTTGATCGCCAGGACCTGCGGGTCGGCCGCCGCCTGCTCGATGAAGCGCTGCACGCTCGTGGAGAAAGAATCGTAGGGATGGTGAACGAGGACATCACCCTCGCGCAGCGTCGAGAAGACGCTCTTGGGCGTCTCGCGTTCGCCGAAGGCCGGATGGGTTCCCGGTACGAACGGGCGGTCCTTCAGATGGGGCCGGTCGAGGTCGTAGATCTCGAAAAGCGAAGACAGATCGAGCAGACCGGGCACCTGGATGACGTCGGCCGGGTTCACGTCGAGTTCGCGTAGCAGCAGCTCGAGCATGTGCTCGCTCATGTCGTCGGCGACCTCCAGCCGCACCGGCGAACCGAATCGGCGTCGGGCGAGTTCCCGCTCGAGTGCCTGCAGGAGGTCCTCGTCGCGGTCCTCCTCGACCTCGAAATCGGCGTTGCGGGTGATCCGGAAGGCGTGATGCTCAACGACTTCCATGCCCGGGAACAGGTTGCCGAGGTTGGCGGCGATGAGATGCTCCATCGGCAGGAACACCGCGCGCTTGGGGTTCTCGTCGTCGTCGGGTCCGCGGTAGGGAGCCAGCTGATCGACCCGGATGAATCGATTCACATTGTCGGGGACCTTGACTCGGGCGAAGTGCTCGCCGCTCTCGTTGACGTCCTTGACGGTCACCGCGAGGTTCAGCGACAGGCCACTGATGTACGGGAACGGGTGTGCCGGGTCGACGGCGAGCGGGGTCAGGACGGGGAAGACCTCGTCCTGAAAGTAGTCGACCATCCGGGCGCGCTGCTCATCGGTCAGCTGCGACCAGGAGACGACGTAGATGTCGTTGGCGGCCAATGCCGGTCGGACCGAGTCGAGGAAGACCCGGGCGTGACGGTCGGCGATGCTCTGGGTGCGACCCGCGATGCGCATCAGCTGTTCCCGCGGGGACAGCCCGTCGGCCGATCTGACCGACAATCCCGTCTCGTCGCGGCGTTTGAGGCCGGCGACCCGCACCATGAAGAACTCGTCGAGGTTGGAGGCAAAGATGGCGAGGAACTTCGCACGTTCGAGCAGCGGTAGCGAGGTGTCCTCGGCGAGTGCCAGCACCCGCGAGTTGAAGTCGAGCCAACTCAATTCACGGTTGAGATACCGGTCTTCGGGCAGGTCCGCGGACTCGTCGGGCACGAGCGTCGCGGCCGGCGGGGCATTCGGGATCGGCGTGGTCGTGACCGTGGCGGTGGTCGATGAGATGTCGTCGGCAGGGCTCACCCATCAATCATGACCCATACCGGGTGCCGTTGGGATGGGTAGGCGGCGTGAACCGGGTCGACACCCCGCGATGTCCGAATCGCCGTCGGTCACAGCTGACGCAGAGCGTCGGTCACATGTGACGCAGAGCGTCGGCGGTGTGGGGGCCGAGGCCGAGCGCGCGGGCGGCGGCGAGATCGGTTGCGGTGTCGACATCCGTGCGCAGATCGATCCATCGTGAGTGCGCGGGGTCGAGTTCGACGGCGCCGGTGGCCCGATGCGCAGCCGCCGAACCCGGGCCGAACCGCGGTGCGTCGTCGAGCGCCTCGGCACCGGCCCGATCGGGGGTGAGATTGCCGAGCAGCAGCACCGTGCCGGTGCCGTCGCGGTCGGTGAGGAAGCTGAGGCGGTGTGCCGGCGCCTCCCGCAGGACCTCGCGCAACGAGGCACTCGTCGCGGCCGGCAGGTCGGCCTGCACGAACATCAGGCGCGTCGAATCCGGCCACCTCCCACGGGCCCACCGCGCACCGTGACCGAAGGCGACGTTGAGTCCCGATGCGGTGGTCGGGGAGACCACCTCGGGCAGTCCGTGCATGCCTGCTCGCCGGGCCGCGTCGAGTACCTCGTCGTCGGGACTGACGACCACCACTCTCGTGACGCCGGCACCGCGCAGGGCCTCGACGGTGTCGAGGAACATCGCCAGGACGAGTGACCCGCGCGACGTCGGATCGTCGTGGCCGGCGGCGGACGACAACGTGGCCGCCAGCCTCGACTTCGCGCGTTGCAGACTCTTCACGGCCAGCACCGCCGCGACCGTCGCCCCGCCGGCCGCGGGGCTCCCCGTGGCGGCGCTGAGGTCGACGCTCATGTCGACGGCGCTGTGGTCCATGCTGACCATCATGGTGCACCGGGGGACCGCGGGTGACATTCCGGGTCGGTCGGCCGCTGCGTGGCATTAGGGTGGGCAGGTAGTCGTTCGGTCCGGTGAAACGGACTCGGGGCAGGAGGAGTGCGGTGCGCGCGGCGGTCATGGGTGCGGGTTCCTGGGGTACGGCGGTGGCGAAGGTCCTCGTCGACGCGGGAACCGACACGGTCATCTGGGCACGGCGCCCGGAACTGGCCGATGCGATCAACTCCGAACACGTCAATCCGAACTACCTCACGGACATCACGTTGCCCGCCGAGCTGGTCGCCACCAGTTCTCCGGTGGACGCACTGACCGGTGCCGACATCATCGTGTGTGGCGTGCCGTCGCAATCGCTGCGCGAGAACCTCAAGGAGTGGACCCCGCACATCGGCCCCGACGCGTCGCTGGTGTCGCTCGCCAAGGGCATCGAGACCGGCAGCCTGTTGCGGATGAGTGAGGTCATCGCCGAGGTCACCGGAGTGCCCGACGACCGGATCGCCGTCCTCACCGGACCCAACCTCGCCCACGAGGTCGCCGAGGGGCAACCGGCGGCCACCGTCATCGCCTGCTCCGACGAGTCCCGTGCGGTCACGTTGCAGAGCGCATTCAGCACCCGCTACTTCCGGCCCTACACCAACACCGACGTCGTCGGCTGTGAGATCGGCGGGTCGGCCAAGAACGTGATCGCGCTCGCCTGCGGTATGGCCAGCGGCGTTGGGTTCGGTCAGAACACCCTCGCCACGATCATCACCCGCGGACTGGCCGAGACCATCCGGCTCGGCGTCGCCGTGGGCGCACAGATCGAGACCCTCGCCGGCCTCGCGGGCGTCGGCGATCTCGTCGCGACCTGTTCGTCGCCGCTGTCGCGGAACCGGACCTTCGGAGCCCGCCTGGGTGAGGGCGCGACGATGGCCGAGGCGCAGGCGGCCACCAACGGTCAGGTCGCCGAGGGCGTGAAGTCGTGTTCGTCGGTGCGCGCCCTGGCCGAGAAGCATCAGGTGCCGATGCCCCTGACCGACGCGGTCCACAAGGTGTGCCACGACGGACAATCGGTCGCCGACGCCATCAACTCACTGCTCGGCCGAAGCCCCAAGCCGGAGATCTACCGGGACTGAGTTCCTGCGTCAGCCGAAGTCGAGCGGGCCCCGTTCGAGTGTCTGGTCGATCAGGCCGGAGATGTCGGTGATCGGGCCGTTCCCGGCGTTGGACGGAACCCACAGCGCGACGTAGGGGCGATGGTCGACGCTCACGTAGGCCTGGCCCGAACCGTCGACGGTGTCGGTGATGAACCACTGCACACCCGCCCGCCCGGCCGCGTGGATCTCCTGCAGGTTGCTCGTCGGGGACAGCTCCGCCGGTCGCGTCACGCCGCAGCGCAGCGTCATGTCGTCGCCCGACGCGTCCGCCGGCCAGGTGGCGCGGTCACCGGAGATCTCCTTGTCACCGAACCCCTCGAAGGTCTTCGGTGCCGCCTCCAGCAGTCGCGTGCATTCCGCCGACGGGGTGCCGTCCGCGGCATACGACTCGACCGGGTTCACCGGCTCGGGACGCAGTGCGGCGTAGGCGATGAAACCCGCGATCACCATGACCGGGATGGTGACGAGGGTCGCGATGAGCGCAGGACTCAGCCGCGAGCCGCCGCCGTAACGCTCGTCGGCGGCAGCGTCCTCGGTGGTGGCGGTGTTGTCGATGCCGGCGGGGTCGCCGGGGTCGCCGGTCACCGGGTCGTCCGTCCCGTTCACGGGATCCTGCGGGGTGTCATCCGAACCTGCTGACGTCACGCCACCACACTAGGAGTCGCCCGCGTCCGGGCCGACGCCGGGACCGGCGAACCGGCGTCGAACCTAGCGGGTGTGGCTGACGACCGGGCAGGTCAGAGTGCGGGTGATCCCGTCGACCTTCTGGATCTGCGGGACGACATTCTCGGTGAGGTGCGTGGCATCGGCGGCATCCACCCGGACGATCACGTCATAAGGTCCGCTGACCTCTTCGGATGAGGCGACCCCCGAGATCTCGGCGATCGTGGCCGCCGCCAGGGCGGCCCTACCGACCTCGGTCTGGATCAGTATGTATGCCTGAACCACGGACATCCTCTCGGTTTATGCCCCATCGCCGACACGGGCTGTCGAATCCGGCGGCAGTGGGCGCTGCGCGGCGAACACCGTTCGCCGTGAGCCCAATACACTGTGGCTCACATTGTCACCGACAACCCCGGTCGCGCGCGACTCAAAGGGGACCCGACGAGAGTGAGACCGGACAAGTGAGCCCCGACGAAGTCGGCACTGATCGCCCCGACGAAGTCGGCATCCATCACACAGACGAAGTCGGCATCCATCACACAGACGAAGTCGGCATCCATCACACAGACGAAGTCGGCATCCATCACACAGACGAAGTCGGCATCCATCACACCGACGAAGTCGGCACCCATCACACAGACGAAGTCGGCATCGATCGCACCGACTCGGTGGGCGACATCGGGGAGCGGGCGATGATCGCCGCTCTCACCGCGGCAGCGACCGCGGCAGGCCCCGCCGACGACATCGTGATCGGCTCCGGCGACGACGCAGCCGTTCTCGACATCGGCGGCTCCGCGGTCATCAGCACCGACACGGTCGTCGAGGGACGGCACTTCCGGTTCGACTGGTCGACGCCGCAGCAGATCGGGGCGAGGGCGGTGGTCCAGAGTTCGGCCGATGTCGCCGCGATGGGCGGTCGGACAACGGGGCTCGTCGTGTCCATCGCCTGCCCGGCCGCGACGCCCGTCGGCGTCATCCTCGACCTCAACGACGGTGTCGTGGGCGCCGCGCACGCTCTCGGCGCACGGGTGCTCGGTGGGGATCTGGTGGCGGCGGAGCAGGTGGTCGTCAGTGTCACCGCCGTGGGCGCGCTCGAAGGTCGGCGGCCGGTGTCGCTGGGCGGCGCCCGGAGCGGCGACGTCCTCGCCGTGAGTGGTCCGCTGGGAGCGAGCGCCGCCGGTCTCGCGGTGCTGTCGACGCCCGACGCCGACGAGTCGCAGTGGTCGGAAGTCGTTGCTCTGCATCGTGTTCCGATGCCAGACCTGACCCAGGGGCCGGCCGCGGCTGCGGCCGGCGCGCATGCGATGACCGACATCTCCGACGGTCTCGTCGAGGAGCTGATCACCATGTCGCGTGCCGCGCGGGTGGCGATGGCCGTCGAGGTCGACGCGGTGCCGCGACGACCCGATCTCGCGCCTCTGGCAACGCAACTCGGCGCCGACGTGGACGAGTGGGTCCTGGCGGGCGGCGAGGATCATCACCTGCTCGCCGCCTTCGACGCCGCGTCGGTGCCCGACGGTTGGACCGTGATCGGGTCGGTCCGCGAGACCTCGTCGCCGGCACCCGAGGTGTGGGTCGACGGCCGGCGCGTCGGCGGCCCCGACGGGCCCGACCTGAGCGGCTGGCAGTCGTTCTCCGCTCCGCGCGGATGATGTGGGCGGTTCCGCCACCGGAAACGCCGCGCTCCACGACACTGTGGACATGGTCTCGCGCCCGGATTCCGTCGACGACTCATCGTCGTCGATCCTTCTCGCGACGGTCGTCAATCCGGCCGGACTGACGCTGGCGAAGACGGTCACCCCCGACCGTGTCCCCGCGTTCGCGTCAGTGGGTCTCGGGGCCAGCCCGTCCTGGCATGCGTTCGCGATCGACCAGACCGGGATCGCGTTCAGCGACGAGGTCGGGGTGGTGGGAGACCAGCGCATCCGGATCGATCTCGACGCCCGTGTGGACGTGGACCCGACCCTGAGTTGGGCACCTGGAGAGTTCTTCACACTCACGGGCGACCCGGTCCCGCAGTGTGCCCGCGGCACGCTGCGACGCGTCGTCGCCGAACTGGCCGACGTCGGACTGCGGGCGACCGTGGGCCATGAACTCGAATTCGTGCTCGTCGCCCTTGATGGGACGCCGCTGCCGTCCGCCCCGTGGACGCCGTACGGTGCGGCCGGGCTCCTCGAGTACGAGGGATTCGTCCGGGATGTCCTCGCCTCGTGCCGGGCCGCGGGGATCGTCGTCGAGCAACTGCATCCCGAGCACGCACGCTGGCAGTTCGAGGTGTCGCTCGGTCCGGCCGATCCCGTCACCGCGGCCGATCAGCTCGTGCTCACGCGAGTTCTGATCGGACGACTCGCCCGCGAACACGGTCTGCGTGCCAGCTTCTCGCCCAAGCCCTTCGTCGACGAGGCCGGATGCGGTGCCCACCAGCATGTCTCGTTCCACCGCGATGACCGGCCGTTGCTGTCCGGGGGAACCGGCGTCGCCGGGATGACGCCCGACGGCGAGCATGCGGTCGCCGGAATCCTCGACGCCGTTCTCGAGTTGCAGGGCGTGCTGTGCGGGTCGGTGGTGTCCGGGTTGCGCATGCTGCCCGGCCAATGGGCCGGCGCTCATGTCTGCTGGGGCGTGGAGAACCGGGAGGCGGCGATCCGGCTGGTCCGTGCGGATACCGAAGGCGACACGAGTGCCGTTGCTGCGCAAGCGGATACCCCGGGAATGCGGGGGCGAGGCGCCAACGTCGAGGTGAAGATCACCGACCCGTCCGCGAACGTCTACTTCGCCACCGCCGCCATCCTGGGTGTGGCGGCCGCCGGGATCGAACGCAAGGCGACCCTGCCGCCCGAGGTCGGCGTCGACCCCGGGACACGTCCTGCCGGCGAGCGCACACTGCTGTCCACCGAGCAGAGCGACGTCGTCGACCGGATGGAGGTGTCTCCGCTGCTGCGCGGGATTCTGGGAGATCCCGCGGTCGATGCTCTCGTGGCGGTCCGCCGGTACGAGGTCGTCCATTTCCCCGACCACACACCCGAGGCGCTCACCGAGAGGTTCCGGCTGGCCTGGAGTGTGTGACGGGCGCGGGTGGGCACGGGGTCGGCGTCTGCCCGTGGCTAGAGTCTCCGTATGGCGATCTACGCACTCGACGACCGCGAACCCGTTCTGGGCAGCGACACCTACGTACACCCCGACGCGGTGGTGATCGGCGCCGTCACGCTCGGCGACGGTGTCTCGGTGTGGCCCGGCGCCGTTCTGCGCGGCGACTACGGCACCATCACCATCGGTGAGCGCAGCAACATCCAGGACGGCACGGTCATCCACTGCACCGTCTTCGAACCGACCGTGATCGGCGCACGCTGCATCGTCGGACACAATGCGCACATCGAAGGTGCGACCATCGGCGACGACTGCCTCATCGCCTCCGGATCGGTGGTTCTGAACGGTTCGACGGTCGGCAACGGTGCGATCGTCGGGGCCGGCGCCGTCGTCCCGTTCAAGTTCGACGTGCCGTCGCGTCGCATGGCACTCGGCGTGCCCGCTCGTCTGCGGGAGAACTACGAGGTCCCCGAGGGGCACACGGAACTCAACAGCGAGATGTACTTCCAGAACGCCAAGTACTACCGCGAATCGCTGCGGCGACTCGACTGACACACATGACCGCACCGACGGAACCGATGGGGAGACCGGAGTGACCGCACCACCCAAACCGCTCGCCGAGATCATCGACCCGGGCTGGGCCGAGGCCCTTGCCCCGGTGGAACCGATCATCACCGAGATGGGGCAGTTCCTGCGCAACGAGATCGCCGAGGGCCGGCGCTATCTGCCCGCCGGACAACACGTCCTGCGGGCGTTCACCCGCCCGATCGACGACGTGCGCGTGCTCATCGTCGGGCAGGACCCGTACCCGACCCCGGGACATGCAGTCGGACTGAGCTTCTCGGTGGCCCCCGACGTGCGCCCGCTGCCACGTTCACTGGGCAACATCTACACCGAGTACTGCTCGGATCTCGGATATCCGATGCCCAGCAACGGAGACCTCACCCCGTGGGCCGACAACGGCGTGCTGCTGCTGAACCGGGTGCTGACGGTCGCACCGGGGGAGCCCGCATCTCACCGCAAGAAGGGCTGGGAAGCGGTCACCGAGTGCGCGATCAAGGCGCTCGTCGCGCGCGACGAACCGCTCGTCGCGATCCTGTGGGGAAAGGACGCGGCCGGGCTGCAGGAGTGGCTGCCGGACGTCCCGACCATCGTCTCGGCACATCCCTCACCGCTGTCCGCCTCGCGCGGATTCTTCGGCTCGCGGCCGTTCAGCCGCGCCAACGAAGAACTCGAAGACCTGGGCGCCGACCCGGTGGACTGGCGTCTGCCCTGACCGACTGCTCCCTGAGGTGTGAGCGACCCCTCAGGGAGCAGCAGCGAGGAAAATCAGCGCGTCTTGCCGAACTCGGGTGCGCGCTTGCCGACGAAGGCGTCGACGCCTTCGATGCCCTCGGGGCGCCCCGACCGTTCGGAGATGGAACGCCCTTCGAGGGCGAGCTGCTCGATGAGCGAGTTCTCCGAGGAGACCGACAGCAGATGCTTGGTGCCGGAGTCGGCGGAACGCGGACCTGCGGCGATCGTCTCGGCATTGGCCCGGGCCATGGCCTCGACGTCCTCGTCGGCGACGATCTCGGAGAAGATTCCCCAGTTCAGCGCGTCGTCGGCGGAGAGGACGCGGTCGGTGAGGATGATCTGACGTGCGCGAGCTGCGCCGACGACGCGGGGGAGAGTCCAGGTGAGTCCGCCGTCGGGGTGAGCCCGATGCCGCGGTAGGCGGGGCGGAGCTTGGAGGAGGCGCCGCCGATCGCTACGTCGGCGTGCAGGACCAACGACATGCCGGCGCCGGCTGCCCAACCCTTCGCGGCGACCACGACCGGGACATCGGCCTCGTGGAGGGCGGTGACGAAGGCATGGAAGTTGTCGGCGATCAGACGCAGGTAGGTGGGTCGGTCGTCGGCGGCGGCGAAGGCCCGCACGTTGCCGCCGGCACAGAAGTTCTTGCCCGCGCCGACGAGCAGCACCGCGCCCACGTCGCGACGGCCACGGGCCACCTCGCGCAACGCCTGGGTGCCGGCGGCGATCCCGTCGTCGTCGAGTGAGTTGCCCGCGCCGACAGCCGATACCGCGATCGTCAGGACGCCGTTGGCCTCGCTGACGAGGACCGGGGCGTCGGGCTGAGGGGTGTCGGAGGAGGCGGGGGATTGCGTGGAAGTCATGCGCGAAACACTATCCCGCGCACACCAAAGACCCGACGCCTGGGAGCTTGCGCTCGGTGGCATCGGGTCTTGTGCTCTCGGAACCCCTGATCACCCGCATGCGGGTGTCGGGAAATCAGACAGCTGCGGTCTTGCCGGCCTTCAGGCAGGAGGTGCAGACGTTCTTACGCTTGCGGTTGCCCGGGGCGACCTCGACGCGAACAGACTGGATGTTCGGGTTCCAGCGGCGGTTGGTACGGCGGTGCGAGTGAGACACCGACTTGCCGAAGCCCGGGCCCTTGCCGCAAATGTCGCAGACGGCAGCCATCGTCGAACTCCCTTGATAGATGAATATGGTCTGGTGGTCAGCCTCTCGGATCGGCACCACCGGAAAGTGTGCGCGTGGACCGAAAGGCAACCCTGCAAGGATAACCAGCTCGGGCGGGCGTGGCCAAATCCGGGTCGGGGTGCCCCACCCGGTGACACGGACGTCACCTGGGCGTCGGGCATGCCGAGTAACCTTGCACACATCCTTCCGTCCCGTCCCGTCGGCCGGCGACGCGAACCCGTCGTATGCCCACGTCAGAGCGAGAAAGAGTCACCGCGTGATCGCCCGCAACATCAATCCGCAGCTGCTGCGCGACTGGGCTCGTGTCTGCGTCGACCAGCTCGAGGAGTTACGGGGCGAGATCAACGATCTCAACGTTTTCCCGATCCCCGATTCGGACACCGGCAGCAACATGCTGTTCACCATGCGTGCGGCTGCCGAGGCCGCATACGCGACGCCCGACGACGCGTCGTTGCCGCAGGTCGCCCGCGCGATGGCCGATGGTGCGGTGGCGCAGGCGCGCGGTAACTCGGGCATCATCCTGTCGCAGGTCCTCGTCGGCCTGGCCGATGGAGCCGAGATCCTCGGTGACACGGACTCCCTGACCTTCGGCGACCTGGCATCACTCGGACTGCGCCTGGGATCGCTGGCGGCGACCCGTGCGGTCAGCGAACCCCGGGAGGGCACGGTGCTGACCCTGGTGCGTGTGGCCGCCGAGTCGGCCGCGGCCCACGAGAAGGAGACCGCCGCCGACATCGTCCGGGCCATCGCCGACGACTGCGCCGAGGCGCTCGAACGCACCCCGGAGCAGTTGGCGGTCCTCGCCTCCGCGGGAGTCGTCGACGCCGGCGGCCGAGGCTTCCTGGTGATCGTGGACGGGATGGTCCGGGTGATCACCGGTGTGGCCAACCGCCGCCGCCGCTACCGCGGCATCCTGACCGACAGCGCGACCCTGGGACATGGCGTCGACGACAGTTGCGCCGACGGCAGTGACCAGGACTTCGAGGTCATGTACCTGCTCGACGGTGCGGCCGGCGAACAGATCGCCGAACTCCGACGGCAGCTCGACGACCTCGGCGACGCAGTGGTCATCGTCGGCGACAGCTCGAGCGGCGAGGGTGAGCGGTTCTCCGTCCACGTCCACACGTGCGAGCCCGGTGCCGCGGTCGAGGCGGGCGCCGGGCTCGGCCGGCTGTCGGACATCCGCATCAGCTGTTTCGCCCTCGATGCCATTCGCGCACAGGTCGATTCGAACGATCCGCCGCCGCGACACAAGCGTGCGGTGGTGGCGGTCGCGCTCGGTGAGGGTGCCGCCGAGCTCTTCGCCGAGGCCGGGGCGACCGTGCTGCGCGGCGACGACGGTGTGACCGCACAGGCATTGGGGCAGGCGATCCGCGACACCGACAGCGCCCATGTGGTGGTGATGGCCAACGGCACGTTGAGTTCTCAGGATCTCGTCACCGTCACCACCGAGGTGCGGTCGACGCAGCGTTCGGTGCTGATGCTCCCGACGTCGTCGATGACCCAGTGCCTGGCCGCGTTGGCGGTGCACGATCCGAGTGAGGTCCCGGACATCGACGCGTATGCGATGGCCGAGGCAGCCGCCGGTGCGCGGTGGGGGTCGCTGCAGCTGGCGACCACCAAGATGATGACGCTGGCCGGGATGTCCGACGTCGGCGACGTCCTCGGGCTCATCGGCGACGACGTCCTGGCGGTGGCGCCGGACCAGACCTCCGCGGGGACCGCGCTCATCGACCTGATGCTCGCGACCGGAGGTGAGCTGGTGACCGTACTCGCCGGAACCGATGTCGACGAGGACGCGCTGGAGGCCGTGGGGGAGCAGATGCGCCGCAGTTACCCCGGTATCGAACTCGCGGTCTACCGCACCGGACAGAGCAGCGACCTTCTCCAGGTGGGTGTGGAGTGACCGAACTGGCGCTGGCGGATTCGCTGTCGGACGTGCTCGGCCCCAAACCCGCCGAGAAGCTGGCCGGGCTCGGCGTGACCACCGTCGGGGAACTGCTGCGTTACACGCCGCGGCGGTACATCCGCCGTGGTCTCGTGGCCGACCATCAGCGACCCGAACCGGGGGAATGGCTGACCATCGTCGGCCGGATCACCAAGTCCGACCTGATCCAGATGAAGAGTCGTCGCGGCCAGTTCCTCAAGGTCAAGGTCACCGACGACAACGAGGTCTACGAGGCCAGCTTCTTCAACCCGAAGTACATCAGGCACCAACTGCGCCCCGGTGCACGGGTGATGATGGCCGGCACGGTCAAGTACTTCCGCGAGCAGATCCAGCTGTCGCATCCCGAGTGGATGATCCTGCCCGACGGTGATCCCGAGATCGACCACGTCGTCGGTTCCAAGATGCTGACCGAGATGTACGCGATCGAGGAGGAGGTCACCCGGGAGCACAGCGGTGCGCATCCGCTGGTCGCGATGTTCGACCGGGAGATCCTGCCGATGTACCCGGCCACCAAAGAGGTACAGACCTGGGACATCCTGGGCGCGGTCCGGCGGGTCCTGGACCACTGCGCGCCGATCCCCGATGCGCTGACCGATGCGCAGCGTCGCGAACGCGGACTGGTCTCGACCGACGAGGCGATCCGCAAGATCCATCTGCCCGACTCCGAGGACGATGTGAAGGTCGCCTCCCATCGGCTGAAATTCGATGAGGCGCTGGCCATTCAGACCGTGCTCGCCCAGCGTCGGCTCGCCGGGCGCAGTGAGTCGGCGCCCCCGTGTCCGCATGTGCCCGGCGGTCTCGAGGACAAGCTGCGGGAGCGTCTTCCGTTCACCCTCACCGAGGGGCAGCTCGCCGTGGGGAGGAGCTCGCCGAGGATCTGGCTCGTGCGCAACCGATGTCGCGGCTGCTACAGGGCGAGGTCGGTTCCGGTAAGACCCTCGTCTCGCTGCTGGCGATGCTGCGGGTCGTCGACAACGGCTACCAGTGCGCGATTCTCGCTCCGACCGAAGTGCTTGCCGCGCAGCATCATCGAACGATGAGGAAGATGCTCGGCGATCTCGCCGAGGGTGGTGAGCTGACCGCCGCCGAGGGGGCCACCCGGATCGCGCTGCTGACCGGATCGATGAAGACGAAGGGTCGGCGCGAGACGCTGCTCGACGTGGTGACCGGAACGGCGGGCATCGTCATCGGTACGCACGCCCTGCTGGAGGAGAAGGTCGAGTTCTTCGATCTCGGCCTCGTGGTGATCGACGAACAGCACCGGTTCGGTGTCGAGCAACGTGATGTGCTGCGCAACAAGGGACGCGACGGACGTATCCCGCACTTTCTGGTGATGACCGCGACCCCGATCCCGCGCACGGTCGCGATGACGGCCTTCGGCGACCTCGAGACGTCGGTCCTGCGTGAACTCCCGCGCGGCCGTCAGCCGATCTCGACGTCGGTGGTGCCGATGGGCCGGAAGAACTGGGTCGACCGGGTGTGGTCGCGAGCCAACGAGGAGATCGACGCCGGCCGGCAGGTCTACGTCGTGTGTTCGCGCATCGGCGACGACGACTCGCCAGAACCCGCGCCGGAACCCGAGGAGCAGAAGGGCCCCAAGACCACCTCGGTCGTCGAACTGTACGAGACGCTGGTCGAGGGACCGTTCGCCCACCGACGGGTCGAGATGCTGCACGGCCGTCTGGCTCCCGATGAGAAGAACGCGGTCATGGACGCGTTCGGTCGCGGCGAGGTCGATGTCCTGGTGTCCACCACCGTGATCGAGGTCGGTGTCGACGTGCCCAACGCGACCACGATGGTGATCGTCGACGCCGAACGGTTCGGTGTGAGTCAGCTCCACCAGCTCCGCGGCCGTGTCGGTCGTGGGCAGCATGCGGGGTTGTGTCTGCTGATGACCAACAGCAACGAGATCTCGCAGTCCATGCAGCGGCTGCGCGCGGTGGCCGGGTCGAACGACGGTTTCGAACTCGCCCGCGTCGACCTCGAACAACGCCGCGAAGGTGACCTGCTGGGTTCGTTGCAGTCCGGCGTCAACACCTCGCTGCGGTTCCTGTCTCTCCTCGAGGACGTCGAAGTCATCGAGGACGCACGCGGACTCGCCGAGGACGTGATGAGCGAGGACATCACGCTCCTGCACCACCGCCCGCTGGCGGACCTCGTCGACGGGATCCTGGTTCCGCAGAAGATCGCGTATCTCGACAAGTCCTGAGCTCGCTCCCTGATCCGAAGGAACGCGACGCACCCAACTCCGCTGCCTGACACCGGTCGACGTCAAACCCGACCCGCAGACGTTGATCGACGTCTGCCGGTCGAGTTGAGGTTCGGCAGTCGGGAACCGGAGGTGTGAGGAGCGTCAGCACCGCCACCCGCGCTCCCTGAGGTGTGAGGAGCGATAGCGACGAGCCTCGAAGGGCTCGCGAGGTAAATCGTTGCGCGGTAACAAGTGTCGAATTCGTGGAACCGTGCCTGCGTTCGCTGCGTCGAATATGCATGGTCCTCCACGACGCGGCGTTCCGATCCCCGACGCTGCGGCGACTCCGCATGCGCGTGCGGTGGATCTCCTGGAACGGGGCGACGTCAGGCTGGTCGGCGAGGCAGTGGTGGCTGCTGGTGTTCGCGGTCGTCACGGCGATCGTGGTCGCGGTGGGCTCCGGTGGGTTCGGTTCGCCTTCGGAGGTCGATCCGCGCGTCCAGGCGATGGCGCGAGAGGCGTTGGCGCACTTGGCCTCGATCCCGGTGTACCCGCAGCGTCCCGACCGCGACGACTACGACCGAAGCGCGTTCGGTGCCGCCTGGACTGACGCGGTGGCGGTGACCGGTGGTGGCAACGGGTGTGACACCCGTAACGACATCCTGGCCCGCGATCTCCAGGACATCAGGGCTGGGCCGGTGTCGAGTTGTCCGAAAGCGGTTCTGGAGGGGGAGTTCCGGAGTCCGTACAGCGGCGAGTTCCTCGTGTTCCGGCGTGATCGCGGGGCGTCGAGTGTGCAGATCGATCACATCGTGCCGCTTGCTTACGCCTGGGACATGGGTGCGTGGTCGTGGGAACTGCGCCGCCGGTTGGACTTCGCCAACGACCCCGCCAATCTCGTCGCGGTCGACGGGGCGTCGAACCAGGACAAGAGCGACGCCGAACCGGGCCGGTGGATGCCGCGGGCGCGTGGCTTCTGGTGCCAGTACGCGATTCAGTTCGTGATGGTCAGCGCGACATACGGGTTGACGATCGACGCACGTTCGCGTGAGGTGCTGGCCGATGCACTGCGACGCGGGTTCTGACGACGCGGACGGTTACCCGTTGCTTGTCGGCTTCGGGCGGTGGATGCTTGAAGTCGAGTCGGGGGTGCTGGGACTCGAATCCTTCCGGAGGTCACCATGACCCACATGTCCGATCCGGTCAGCACCGCTGTCCGGGCGATGACCGCGATCGGCAGCGGAACGCGTGCCGACGTCGAGGCTGTCACCCACCCCGACAACGTGAATCGGGAGGCGATCAACGAACCGCCGGCATGCCGAGGGCGGGGGCCCGACGCGACGTGGGCGACTGCGATCTGGCTCCGCGCCGCTTTCTCGAACCTTCGTCACACTCCGCACGACGTGGTGGCCGACGGAGATCTCGTCGTGATCCACGCGACCATGTCGGGCAAGCAGACAGGTCCTTTCGTCACTTACGACGAGAAGGCCAGGATCGCACAGGTTTTCGCGCCGACCGGACGGGACTTCGCCGTGACCCAGACGCATTGGTTCCGGTTACGGGACGGTCTGTGCATCGAGCACTGGGCGAATCGCGATGACCTGGGGATGGGGCAGCAATTGGGATGGGTGCCGCCGACGCCGCTCTATCTGCTGCGATGCGCGAGGGCGAAGCGGACTGCGCTCCGAGCGGAGAGGACGTGACTCAGGCAGCTTCGCCACCGGAAGCGTTGTGCAGCAAATTCAATCCCACGACGCCGATCAGGATGAGGAAGATGCACCCCAACCTGGCGAGGCCGGCCGGTTCGCGGAGGAACAGCATGCCGTAGATCGAGGTGCCGACGGCGCCGATGCCGACCCATACCGCGTAGGTGGTGCCCAGCGGAATGGATCGGATCGCATACGCGACGCCGGCCATGCTGGTGACGACGCCCACGACGAAGATGACGGTGGGCCACAACCTGGTGAACGTGTCGGACTTCTCCAGCGCCGCCATGTAAACGATCTCGATCAACCCGGCGATCACCAGCACAACCCACGGCACGTCCCGACACTCCTCACAAACCCGTCACCACATTCGTTCGTCACCCTAAGGGCGGTGGCGCCCGTCCGCTGATCGGAACGGCACGGGAGGGAGGGGACGTGATCAGCAAGTGCCGATGAGGCGGGCGACGATTCCGCGTGCGCCGACCCAGAAGGCCATCGCGCCGAACGTGGCCGCAGTCAGCGAGCCCGCTAGTACCCCCATCGACGCCCATGTGGCCGACTCCCGCCCGACTTCGGGAACGTGCGACGCAGCGATGAACAGCATCAGGCATCCGATGACGAATGCACCCGCGCGTACGGCTGACGAAGTGCCCACGCGCCGGATGCGCTCGAAGGCATGTGAAAGAAAGGCATGTGAAAAACCGGTCATCGAATCTTCTCCCCGCGGCAGAAACGACAGCTGCCTCCACGTCGGAGTACAGCGAATTCAAAATAGCAAAGTCTGATGCGCGATCTGAATGGAGCGTGAGAGGGCCCACATATCCCTTTGGGGACGAATCGCCCACAGCGTTACTCTTGAGAACGGCATATCTCCCGCGGCGGCCTCGTCGCGGCGACCACCCGCGAAGTCGAGGATGTTGATGAGCGCACCCACCGCAGAGCCCTCTGTCTCAACTGGCGAGTCCGACACCGAGAAGGTTGTCCTCGGGCTCGCGAGGGCGGCGAAATCGGCGTCCCGCTCGCTGGGCGGCCTGACGACGGCGGACAAGAACGAGGTCCTGCTCGCGGCTGCCGACGCCATCGAGGCCGCCACGGAGACGATCCTCGCAGCCAACGCCGAGGACATCGCGCGTGCCGAGGAAGCGGACACCGAGGCGAGCCTGCTCGATCGCCTGCGTCTCGATTCCTCGCGCGTCGTCGGCATCGCCAACGGTCTGCGTCAGGTCGCGGTCCTGCCGGACCCGATCGGGGAGATCGTCGCCGGCAAGACCCTGCCCAACGGACTGCAGCTTCGACAGCTGCGGGTCCCGCTCGGCGTCGTCGGCATCGTCTACGAAGCGCGCCCCAACGTCACGGTCGACGCCTTCGGTATCGCCTTCAAGTCGGGTAACGCGGTGCTGCTCCGCGGTTCGTCGTCGGCCGCGTCGTCGAACGCCGAACTCGTACGCGTCCTGCGGGAGACCCTGTCCTCGAAGGGGGTCAGCGCCGACGCGGTGTCGTTGTTGCCCAGTACGGACCGTTCGAGCGTCACTGCTCTCATCCGAGCGCGCGGTCTCGTCGACGTCGTGATCCCGCGAGGTGGTGCCGGCCTGATCGAGGCCGTCGTCTCCAACGCGACCGTCCCGACCATCGAGACCGGCGTCGGCAACTGCCACGTCTATGTGCACGCGCTCGCCGACCTCGATGTCGCCGTCCGTGTGATCCTCAACTCCAAGACCCGCCGGCCGAGTGTCTGCAACACCGCCGAGACGGTCCTCATCGACAAGGCGGTCGCGGCCGACGCGCTTCCCCGCATCACCCAGGTGCTGCAGTCGCAGGGCGTCGTGATCCACGGCGACGAACCCGGCATGGAACCGGCCACCGAGGACGACTGGACCAGGGAATACCTGTCGATGGACATCGCGATGAAGGTGGTCGACGGCCTCGAGGCCGCGGTCTCCCACATCGACACCTACGGCACCGGGCACACCGAGGCGATCATCACGACCGACCTCGCCGCCGCGGACGAGTTCACCCGCCGCGTGGACGCCGCAGCCGTCATGGTCAACGCCTCGACCGCGTTCACCGACGGTGAGCAGTTCGGTTTCGGTGCCGAGATCGGCATCTCCACCCAGAAGCTGCATGCCCGCGGCCCGATGGGCCTGCCCGAACTGACCTCCACCAAGTGGCTGGTCTGGGGCAACGGCCACGTTCGGCCGGCGTGATGACAAGCCCCACGGAGTACACCGGGTCCGGTCCGCAGGTCGTCCCGTCGTTCACCTCGGTCGACGACGTCGTCACAAGGCTGCGTGAGACCGGCTACCTCGCCGACGACGCGACCGCGACATCGACCTTCCTCGCCGACCGGTTGGGCAAGCCGCTGCTCGTCGAGGGGCCCGCAGGCGTCGGCAAGACCGAACTGGCCAAGTCGATCGCCGCGGCCACGGACGCCGAATTCGTCCGCCTCCAGTGCTACGAGGGCATCGACGAGGCCCGCGCGCTGTACGAGTGGAACCACGCCAAGCAGATCCTGCACATCCAGGCGACGGGAAACCGCGCGTGGGATGAGGCGAAGACCGACATCTTCTCTGACGAGTTCCTGCTGCCGCGTCCGCTGCTGAAGGCGATCTCCCGGGAGGGCTCGACCGTGCTGCTGATCGACGAGGTCGACAAGGCCGACGTCGACATGGAAGGTCTGCTCCTCGAGGTGCTCAGCGACTTCGCGATCACCATCCCCGAGATGGGAACCGTTGCCGCGCAGCGTCGTCCGATCGTGCTGCTCACCTCGAACGCCACGCGGGAACTGTCCGAGGCGCTCAAGCGTCGCTGCCTGTACCTCTACATCGACTTCCCCGACGCCGAGCGGGAGAAGGAGATCCTCGCGTCGCGGGTGCCGAATCTGTCGGCGTCGCTGAGTGCGGAACTGGTGCGCATCGTCGGTGTGCTGCGGACGCTGGACATCCGCAAGAAGCCCTCGGTGGCCGAGACGATCGACTGGGCCAACACGCTGCTCGCGCTCGGTGCGGGCGAGCAGGCCGACACCAAGACCAGCGGTCTCGACGACGGACTCATCGCGCGCACCCTCGGCGTGGTGCTCAAGCATCGGCCCGACCTGAAGACGGCTCTCAAAGAACTCAAGCTGGGCTGATGACGGCTCCGCTCGTCGCGCACCTCACCGATTTCGTCGATGAGCTGCGTCGTCGTGGGATCGTCGTCGGGCCGTCGGCCCTGATCGACGCGGCGAGTGCGATGGAGGTGCTTGACCTACTCGAGCGCTCGCGACTCCGTGAGGGGCTGGCGACGACGCTGCTCGTCGACAATGCGCATCGCGGTGTCTTCGACCGCGTCTTCGACCTGTGGTTCCCCGTCGGCGCGGGAATGCGCACCGTCACCGAGGACCTCCCGCGCGACGAGGACGGAAACCTCGACGTCGAGGCGGTGCGGGACGCGCTCGCCGAGATGCTTGCCGACGACGCGGCGGCCAGTGACGGCCGGCTCGAGCAGGCGATCGCGATGATCGTCGACGAGCTGGGGCGCTACGGGTCGACCAAGGGCGAGGCCTTCTCGGCGTATCAGGCGATCTCCGCGGTCAGTCCGCAGACGCTGATCGCCAAGATCGCCGCGGCGATGGCCGGTGGCGAGGGCGACGGTGGCCGGCCGGGTACCGAACCGCTGTATCGGCAGGCCGCACGTCAGAAAGCGGCCGACCTGCGGGCGGCGATCGAGCGCGAGACGCAGCGGCGGATGGCCGATCGCAACGGTCGTGACAAGGTCGGCGCGTACGCGGTGCCGCCGCTGCCGGAGAACGTCAACTTCCTTTCCGCCGGCGCCAAGGAGCAGGTGGAGATCCGCAAGACCATCGAACCCCTCGCACGGTTGCTGGCGGCGAAGCTCGAGACGCGGCGTCGTCGTGCCCATCGTGGCGCGGTCGACGTGCGCAAGACGCTACGTGCGTCCATGTCGACCGGCGGTGTCCCGATCGAGCTCAGCCACCGCAAGCCGCGTCCGGGCCGCCCGGAACTGATCGTCATCTGTGATGTGTCGGGATCGGTAGCCGGCTTCAGCCAGTTCACGCTGCGGCTGGTATATGCGCTGCGCCAACAGTTCTCGAAGGTGCGGGTGTTCGCGTTCGTCGACACCGTCGACGAGGTCACCGACTTCTTCGACCACGGCGAAGAGGATTTCGGCGCGGCGATGCACCACATGATCTCGACCGCGCGGATCTC
The DNA here is from genome assembly GCF_900105725.1 of Gordonia westfalica. NCBI lineage: Bacteria > Bacillati > Actinomycetota > Actinomycetes > Mycobacteriales > Gordoniaceae > Gordonia > Gordonia westfalica. Next base: position 1,262,967 of record NZ_FNLM01000034.1, on the reverse strand, counting down.
CACGCGCGACGGACATTCGGACTACGGGAACATGCTCGCCGGGTTCGTCGCCGACTACGGCGAGACGCTCACTCATCGGGGCGCGCTGCTGGTGCTCGGCGACGGCCGCAACAACTACCACGACGCGCACGTCGACGCGCTTGCGGAACTGGTGGAACGTGGCCGCCACGCGTACTGGCTGAACCCCGAGGCCAAGGAGCACTGGGGGACCGGCGACTCGGTTGCCACCGATTACGCGGAGGTCATCGACATGTTCGAATGCCGCAATGCGACGCAGCTCGGAACCGTCATCGCCGACCTGCTGCCGATCTGATCCCCGAGCCACCGCGTAGACTGACCGTCCATGTCAACCGACCGCCGTCGTGCGCGCCGTATCGGCGTGATGGGTGGCACGTTCGACCCGATCCACAACGGGCACCTCGTGGCGGCGAGTGAAGTCGCGCATCGTTTCCACCTGGACGAGGTGATCTTCGTCCCGACGGGGCGTCCGTGGCAGAAGCTCGGCGAGCACACGATGGTCAGTCCGCCCGAGGACCGGTACCTGATGACGGTCATCGCGACGGCGTCGAATCCGCAGTTCAGCGTGAGTCGCGTCGACGTCGACCGCGAGGGTGACACCTACACCGTCGACACGTTGCGCGACCTACGGAAGCAGTTGCCCGACGCCCAGCTGTACTTCATCACCGGGGCCGATGCGCTGGAGTCGATCCTGTCGTGGCAGGACTGGGAAGAACTCTTCGAACTCGCGAAGTTCGTGGGGGTGAGCCGGCCGGGGTATGAGCTCGACGCCACGCATCTGGCCCAGCACCTCGCGCAGATGCCCGACGACACGCTACACCTGCTGGAGATCCCGGCGCTGGCGATCTCGTCGACCGAATGCCGCACGCGAGCGGCGAAGGGGCGGCCGGTCTGGTACCTGGTGCCCGACGGCGTCGTGCAGTACATAGCCAAGAGGAAGCTGTATCGTGCGCCTCGGGCGTCATCGCCTGGTGTGGCCGCGCCGGGAGCGGAGCGAGCGGGCGGAAGAGAACCTGCGCCGGGAGCGGAGCGAGCGGGCGGAAGAGAACCTGCGCCGGGAGCGTCTGCGGCCTCGGCCGGTAAGTGAATTTTCGAGAGGACTTGTGTGACTGCGTCAGCTGAAGCGTTGGAGATGGCCAAGGTGGCTGCTCTGGCGGCCGCGGAGAAGCTCGCCCATGAGGTGACCGTGATCGATGTGTCGGAACAGTTGGTGATCACCGACGCATTCGTCATCGCGTCGGCGGACAACGAGCGGCAGGTCAATTCGATCGTCGACGAGGTCGAGGACAAGCTGCGGGAGGCCGGGCACAAGCCGCTGCGTCGTGAGGGCACCCGTGAGGGGCGTTGGGCGCTGCTCGATTACGCCGACATCGTCGTGCACATCCAGCACACCGACGAGCGTCGCTTCTACGCGCTCGAGAGTCTGTGGAAGGACTGCCCGGTCGTCGAGGTCGAAGGACTTTCGTGAGCGGGGGTCCCGATACCCACGACACCTCGGTCGAGCGTCTGACGCCGGTCGTCCGGCGCCTGATCTTGTTGCGCCACGGGCAGACCGAGTACAACGCGGGCAGCCGTATGCAGGGCCAGCTCGACACCGATCTCTCCGAGCTCGGTGTGCGGCAGGCGAGTTCGGCTGCGGTCGAACTCGCCAAACGGCAGCCGCTGGCGATCTGGTCGTCGGATCTCAAGCGCGCCCGCGACACCGCGGAGGCACTGGCCCAGCGGACCGGTCAGTCGGTGACAACCGATGTGCGCCTTCGCGAGACGCATCTGGGCGAGTGGCAGGGCCTCACGCATCTCGACGTCGACGAGGTGATGCCGGGTGCGCGTAAAGTGTGGCGCGACGACGCGACGTGGACGCCGCCGGGCGGCGAGAGCCGCGTCGACGTGGCGAAGCGTTCCACCCTGCTGGTGGACGAACTGATCGAGCAGCTGCCGGACTGGGGTGTCGGTGACAACCCCGAGGCGCCGGTGGTGCTGGTGGCTCACGGTGGGGTGATCGCGGCGATGACCGCGGCCCTGCTCGGACTGCCGGTGGACAACTGGCCGGTCTTCGGTGGTCTCGCGAACACCAGCTGGGTGCAGCTGTCGGGTCACGGTAAGCCCGGCGACCTTCCGCGCTGGCGGCTCGACGTGTGGAATGCGTCGGCCGAGGACTCGGATCCCGCCGTTCAGTGACCGACGTGAAGGGCGGTGCCCCCGCGGGGGAGCGCTGCATGATGGTCCTGTCCGATTCGCTGGCCTACTACGGCCCGGTCGGCGGGCTGCCCGCGAACGATCCACGGATCTGGCCGTCGCTGGTCGGCGCCGATGTGGGCCTGCCGGTGAAGCTGTTCGGCCGGATCGGCTGGACGAGCCGTGACGTGTGGTGGGCACTGACCCAGGACCCGAACATCTGGGCCACCGTCCCGCACACCGACGTCGTCGTGCTGGCGTTCGGCGGGATGGACACGTTGCCGTCGCCGCTGCCGACCGCGCTGCGCGAACAGATCCGCTACGTGCGGCCGAATCGACTGCGGCAGTTGGTGCGTGACGCGTACTCATGGGTGCAGCCGCGTGGGGCGCGGCTGGGATGGCCGCTGGCGTTGCCGCCGAAGGTGACCGTCGAATACCTGGACAAGATCCGGGACGCGCTGACCCAGCTCCGCCCGGATCTGCCGATCGTCATGTGTCTGCCGCCGACGCATCGCAGCCCGTACTACGGCTACGTGCACACGGGCCGGATTCCGACGACGGCGGCGATCGCGCGGTGGGCGGAGCAACACGGGCTGCCCTGTGTCGACTTCTATCCGGCGACCCGGGACGCCTTCGAGGACCCGGCGGCGGAGATGAACCCGGACGGCATCCACTGGGGCTTCTCGTGTCATCGTCAGATCGCCGATCTGGTGGTGCCGGTGGTCGAGACGAGCCGGGCGACCCGGTAGTCGACGGACGTCTCGATCCCGTGTGAGGTCCGGCCGGTGAACCGGCTAACGTAGACGCGTGCCTGTCGTCGTCGTCACAGATTCGTCGTCTCGGTTGCCGGAGTCGGTCACCGAGCACTACGGGATCCGGCAGGTCCCGCTGCATGTCACGGTCGAGGACAAGGACTACCGCGAGGGCGTCGACCACATCCCCGAGGATGTGGTCTCGATGCCCGGTGTGACCACCTCGGGTGCCAATCCCAGCGAGCTCACCGAGTACTTCGAATCGGCTCTCGAAGCCAGCGAAGGTGCCGGTGTGGTGGCCGTGCACATGTCGCGCAAGCTGTCGGGTACCTGGAGTTCGGCGCGGCTGGCGGCGGAGAAGTTCTCCGGGCAGGTCCGCGTCGTCGATTCCCGATCTGTCGGTCTCGCAGTGGGTTTCACCGCCATCGCCGCCGCGCAGGCGGCCGCGGGCGGCGCCGATCGTGATCGCGTGTACGAGTCCGCGATCCGTCAGGCCGCGACCGTCGACTCGCTGCTGTGCGTCCAGCAACTCGACAACCTCCGACACAGCGGCCGGATCTCCGCGGCCGGCAAGCTGTTCGGATCGGCGTTGTCGATCAAGCCGATCCTGCACATGGTCGACGGCACGCTGCAGCTCAAGGAACGCCACCGCACCTTCTCCAAGGCGCTCGACAAGATGGTCGACGCGGCGGTCGAGTCGGCGGGTGGTCGCGCGGTCACCGTCGGCGTCCAGCACTGTGAGACCCCGGACGTCGCGGCAGAACTCCTCGCCACGCTGCGCAACCGGCTGCGGATGGTGACCTCCGAACTGACCGTCGACCTCGGGCCGATCCTCGGCTCCCACGTGGGCCCCGGATCGGTGGGCGTCGTCATCGCATCTCATCTCGACCCGATCGAGGGGCTCGAGGAGAGCTGAGTCCAGTCGGCGGCCAAACTGCGTGACGTGCCGGGCGCAAGAGCTAGCTGTAACTCTTGGGGAGGTTGTGAACGGCGTGGTGCCGGTCAACAGGTGAGGGCCTCCGGTATCGATGTGGTTACCACACACACGCCGATCACCAAGAGGCCCTCATGACCCACCGTAATGCCTTCCTCACCGAACGTGGCCGTCTGCCCCTGGCTCAGTGCGTCGTCGATAAGAACTGGCCTCTACGACGGGCCGCCGAACGGTTCAACTGCTCACCGGCCACGGCCAAGAAGTGGGCCGACCGCTACCGGCAGACCGGTGAGCTCGGCATGGCAGATCGGTCCAGCCGCCCCTACCGGTCACCCCATCAGCTTCCCGTGCGCCGGGAACGTCGAATCATCAAGTTGCGGTTCCTGCGTCGCTGGGGCGCTGCACGAATCGCTGCGCACCTGCGGCTAGCAAAATCGACCGTTGAGGCGGTGTTGCGCCGGTATCGGATGCCGCTGTTGCGTCACCTCGACCAGGCCGCCGGGCTTCCGGTACGCCGGACACCGCCACGACGCTACGAGCACGACGCTCCCGGCGACCTGATCCACATCGACATCAAGAAACTCGGCCGCATCCCCGAAGGCGGCGGCCACCGCAAACTCGGGCGCACGATCGGCAACCGGCACAACAAGAAACACCGCCCGGGATACGCGTATCTGCACCACGCCGTCGATGACCATTCCCGGCTGGCATACTCCGAGATCCTCACCGACGAACGCAAAGAGACCGCCGCGCAGTTCTGGGACCGCGCCAACGCCTTCTTCAGCCAACATGGGATCACTGTGAGACGAGTGATGACCGACAACGGCGCCTGTTACCGCTCAAAGGTTTTCGCAGAATCCCTCGGCGCCGAGATCAAGCACAAGAAGACCCGTCCCTACCGTCCGCAAACCAACGGCAAGGTCGAACGATTCAACCGCACCCTGGCCTCGGAATGGGCCTACGCCGAGTTCTACAGCTCAGAGACCGCCCGCGCAGCCACCTACGACGACTGGCTACACCACTACAATCACCACCGAGCCCACACCGGCATCGGCGGACTCACCCCGATCGAACGCCTACACGTTCACAGCCTGCCCAGGTCTTACAGCTAGCACTGAGCGAAAGTTCAGAGAGCAGCGCTCTAGCCAGTCGTCGACTCAACCTTCTGTCAACGTTAAGTTGGTGTCAAACTGGTAGTTCTCGTGCTCAGTTGGGTAGGTCATCAGCACAACGCGGATGGGGCTACCCGCGCCTTCGTTAACTATCGTGTCGATGTCTTCCCAGATGGGCCAGTGGAATTCGCGCTCTTCGCCAGTGGGGATGAGAAGTGGGAATTTATAGCATCGGATGTCGCTATTGTTGGTGCAGTCGTCGATGGCATCGTACGTTCGAGTCCGAATCCAGTTGGCGGTCCCTTTTGCGGGATTGGTCAAGATTCCCAGATCAATGATGGTTAATGGCGTGTTTGAGGTGTTTGCGACACTTACTCCCAGCCACACGCCAGGAAAGACCCTGGACTGAGATATGACCAGGTCGTCGCGGCTCCGATCGAAGTCTGTTGCTTCCCACTCTTTGTACTCTCCGTTGGTCCGCAGGGTCACCACAAAAGAGATGGTGAAGTCGGCCATTCTCTGTTGTCTTGCGACGCTCAGAGCCGACTCGGCGATGTCGTTTGCTTCATGGCTTCTGTTTGCCGCTGAGCATGACGATGAGATTGAGACCGCCAGCGCGGCGATGCTTATTAGGATAGTAAGGGCAGTCGTCACATTCTTAATTGCGTCGTGGGTTTCATCCGCCATGGGATTCCCCTTAGTTTTCCTTATCAACGACATCTGAACGGATCCCGACGGAGTTCATTATCGGTGGTTTCAACTATGTTGGCACCTATGTGATGAATTTCGTGCCTACACTGTTAGCGTTCAGTGTCTGAACCAGTATTGGCGCGATTCGGACAATTTCGATGGATCGGGTGTCGGCTATTGATTGCTCAGTCCTAGTGCCAAGTGAAGACGGCGGCCTCGGGTTGTGCGCCTGTGAGTGTGGCGATGATCCGCCAGGACGACACGTATAGTCCCCCGTGTTGCCAGGTGTGGAGTTGTGAGCGAGCGGCGGGCGTCCACAATAGTCAGGCCTGTCCACAGATCTGGTGTGGATCAGGTTCAGGCCGTCCGAGTCGGTCTTGTTCGGGCCTAGCGTGTGGCGCCATGAGCGCATCAGGACGGCGGAATCCGCTGGACCGTCTGGGGCCGGTCGTCGAGTCGCCCCCGCGGCGGGTCGATCTGTCGCCGGCCGCCGCCGAATCCGACCCACCATCCGGTGCCGGCGACCCTTCTGCTGCGGTCGCGGTCGAGGAGCCCGAACATCCGGGGTGGGGGATCGGTGGGATGCCGACCTGGCTGGACGCGCCGCCCTCGACACCGCAGCCCGTTCGTGGTGGACGCTTCGACGATGTGCTCGATCCCGAGGACGACCGGCCGGGCCGGGACGACGACGATCCCGTCCCGCGTCGACGCTTCGCGGTCGCACCGCCCGCGGCGATCGCGTTGATCGCGGTCGGGGTGATCGCCTGCGTCGTCGCCGGATTCGGACTGTTCCGCGGAACGGATGCGGCGCCGGTCGTGGACTTCGGCGCACCCGGACCGTCGTCGATGGCAGATGCATCGGCGCCTCCGGCTGCCGCGCAGCCGAGTACGACGCCGGCGCAACTGGTGGTGAGCGTCGTCGGGCTGGTGAACAATCCCGGGTTGGTGCGTCTCGCTCCCGGAGCCAGGGTCGCCGAGGCGATCGACCAGGCCGGTGGCGCGCGTAAAGGGGCGGACCTGTTGTCGCTCAATCTCGCTCAGGTTCTGCGCGACGGGGATCAGATCCTCGTCGGCTATTCCGGTGGTGAGGGCCAGATGTCGTTGCGCAGTGCGGTCGTCGGTGCGGAAGGTGCTTCTCCTGTCCCCGGCCCCTCGGCGGGCCCGGGCAGTTCTCCACCGGCATCGTCGGCGGCGGAGGCCGGCGGTCGGATCAACCTGAACACGGCGACCGAGACCGAACTGGATGCGCTGCCCGGGATCGGGCCGGTGACGGCGAAGGCGATCCTCGCCTGGCGAGAACGCAACGGCCGCTTCGGTTCTGTGGACCAGCTCGCCGAGGTCGACGGTATCGGTCCGGCGCGACTGGCGAAACTGCGTGACCTCGTGACGGTCTGACGCGATGGACTTCCGGCTGCTCGTGCCGGCGGCGATGGTGTGGGCGGTGACGGCGTGCGGTCTCTTGGCCCCGGCCGGGGTCGGCGTCGGTATCGCGATCGTCTCGGCGGTGGTGGCCGCTGCCGGGGCGGTCGGTACTCGCCGGCTCGGTTGGGGAGCGGTGGGGCTCGTCGTCGTGGGAGCAGGCCTGGCCGCTGCCTGTGCGACCTCGCTCGCGCTTCGGCAGGAGGCACGTGCCGATCATCCGCTGGCGCATGTGTCAGGGAAGGCGACGGTGGTCATGACCCTCCGCAGCGATCCGACGCCGATCGGGCCGACAGGGCAGGGGCGCATTCGCGCGCGAGTGGACGTGGAACAGATCGGAAATCAGCGGGTCTCGACCGCGCCGGCGGATCTCCGCGGTACAGCGCAGGGGTGGCTGGGGCTGCTGCCTGGTCAGCGGGTGATAGTGGTGGTGAAGGTACGGCCACCACCGCCCCGCACGCTGCTCGTGGTGTCCTTGACAGCTCAGTCGCCGAAGCTCGTCGGCGAGCCGCCCGCGTATCAGGCCGTTGCCGGATCGATCCGGCAACGGTTGCAACTGGTGGCGGCGCGCGGTCTCGCGCCCGACGCCGCAGGTCTGCTGCCGGGTCTGGTGCTCGGTGACGAGAGTGGCCTGGACGAGGAATTGCGTGATGACTTTCGAGCAGCGGGCCTGAGTCATCTCACGGCGGTGTCCGGCGCCAACTTCGCGATCGTCTGCGGTGCGGCGCTTCTCATCGTCCGAAGTGTCGGGGTGCCGCCGCGGGCGGCGGCGGTCGTCGGGCTGGTGGTGATCGTCGGGTTCGTGATGCTCGTACGGCCCACGCCGAGCGTGCTGCGAGCGGCGCTGATGGGCGCGGTCGGGGTGTTGGCGCTGTTTGCGTCGCGGCGCTCGCAGTCGTTGCCGGCGCTGGGGGCCGCGGTGATCGGTGGTCTGCTGTGGTGGCCGGAGCTGGCCCTGCAGCCGGGCTTCGCGCTGTCTGTGGCAGCCACCTGCGCGATCGTGTTGTGGGCGCCGCGGTTGCGGGATCGGCTGCGGGCGTGGCGTTGTCCGACGGGATTGGCCGAGGTGATCGCGATGGCGGTCACCGCGCAAGTGGTGACGGCGCCGATTGTCGTCCTGGTGACCGGTCAGTTGTCCGTGGTCGGGATCGTCGCCAATCTGCTCGTCGCACCCGTCGTCGCCATCATCAGCGTCGTCGGTACCGTTGCGGCGCTCATCGGTGCACTCGGTCCGCCCGACGGCGTCGGTGCCGGGATTGCCGAACTGCTCGTACGTGCACTCGGGCCGGAAATGTGGTGGATGATCTGGTGCGCCCAGACCCTCGGCGGACCTGGATGGGCGAGTGTCGAGGTGTTCGGGTGAGCCGAAGTTGAGGCAGATGCCCCACGCGGGTGCGGCGCGTCGGGGAAGACCCTGGGGTCATGAACACACAAACACCCCGCCAGGTCGTCGCCGACCTGCGTACACATCCACAACTTGCGGACGGAAACGACGAACGATTCGCCGGATGCGGCGTCATGGGACTGCCGTTCGCGTCGGGCCACTATCTGGCCCTGCGCGACATGATCGCCAGTTCCATCGGACCTGCATACCGGTCCATCTGGCATCGGGATCCGAACGGGCACTGGACGATCTACACGACAACCGAACCCGAACAGAGTTGCCCGCGCTACTTCGGTAAGGGGGCGGCCACCCGGCACGTTCCGTCGATCGACGTCCGATGGACCGATGACCGGACGATCGAGGTGACGATGGGCCAGACGTTCCGCTGGCAGATCGAGCTGACCTCATCACCCGCGACGCGCCTGATGACCACCGAGAGCAGCGCGACGCCGGCAGCGGCGTGGCGGAGTCGGGCACTACTGCATGCGGTCGGGCCGATGGCGACCGTGATGTTGCGCGCCGGCCGAGTCCGGATGTGCGCACGAACCCCCAACGGGCCGGAGTTCCGCGGGACACCGTTGCACGTCTGGCGCGTCGCCGACAGCAGGGCATCGCTCGACGGCGAGACATTCGGCGCTCCCGCACCACTCGACGAACAGATCAGCATCGGCGACATCCCGCTCCCGCAACGCGGGCTGTTCTTCGTCGGCCGATCGGCTTTCGACGCACCCGAACCCACCGACGACACCCAGCATCATCTCACCGACACGGGAGTACAGACATGACCACCACAGAAGTCCCTTCGTCAGCAGAAACCGCCCCGCCCACAACCGTTCTCACGCGCGCCGGTTACCTCGCCTACGGCTTGGCGGCCTATGTCGCGTTCCTGGTGGTGTTCCTGTGGGCCATCGCCTTCGTCGAGAACGCCTCGATCGTCATCGGCGGCGTGTAGATCGTGCCGCGGACCGTCGATCGGGGCGGACCGTCGGTGGGGGTGCTGATCGCGCTGGCGATCGACCTCGGACTGCTGACGCTGTTCGCCGCGCAGCACAGCGTGATGGCCCGCGACGGCTTCAAACGACGGTGGACCCGGATCGTGCCCCAGCCGATCGAGCGCAGCACCTACGTGCTGGCGGCAACGGCCTGCCTCGCAGCCCTCCTGTGGTGGTGGCATCCGATCACGGCCACCGTCTGGGACGTCTCCACGCCGGCCGTCCGGTGGATTCTCGTAGCCGTGTCGTTGTTCGGCTGGGTTCTCGTCCTGACCTGGACGTTCCTCATCAACCACTTCGACCTGTTCGGCCTGCGGCAGGTGGTCGCCAACGCCCGCCGGCGGCCGCTCCCGCCGTATCGGTTCATCACGCCCCTCTGGTACGGGATCGTGCGTCATCCGATCTATCTCGGCTTCGTCATCGCATTCTGGGCGGCCCCGACGATGACCGTCGGACATCTGGTGTTCGCCGGCGCGACAACGGTATACATTCTCGTCGGCATCCACTTCGAGGAACGGGATCTGATCCGGGCCTTCGGGAACGACTACGTCGACTATCGCCGTCGCGTCCCGATGCTGCTGCCGGGTCTGCGTGCGCGCCGCTCGTCCCGCCCGGAGCAGGCGCCGGTCTGCTGACACCCGGGACGATGAGCGCGACAATGAACGACATGAGCCCGCAGACGGTGCTGCCGCGTCGTGTCGAGGTTGTTGGCCGGCCTGTCGGTCGCGATCGACCTCGGGCTCGGTCAGCCGGCTGAGCACATGCTGCGATCGGCGGTCATCGCCACACGGCTGGCCCGCCGCCTCGGACTCGACCGCTCGCAACAGGACACCGTCTACTACGCGACCCTCGTCATGTGGATCGGATGTCACGCCGACTCCGCGGAGTACGCGCGGTGGTTCGGCGACGACATCGCGGTACGGCGCGACGCCTACCTCGTCGACTGGTCGGGGCTTCCGTACCTGCGTTTCCTCGTCGGGAACCTGGGCAGGGGAGAGTCGCTGCCGCATCGGGTGAAGACCATGGCCGAACTGTTCCGCGACTCGCGCGGGCAGATCGCGGCGCTCGTGCACTCGCACTGTCTGTCGGCGGCGGCCCTGGCCGGCCACATCGGGCTCGGCGCCGACGTCGAACAGGCGATCACGTACACGTTCGAGCGTTTCGACGGGGGAGGGATGCCCGTCGGGGTGTCGGGTGCCGAGATCCCGATCGAGATGCGGGTGGCACAACTCGCCGACATGGCCGAGGTCCACCAGCGCACCTACGGCGTCGACGGTGCGGTCGCGATGGCGCGGAGTCGTCGGGGCGGCCACTTCGATCCCGACGTCGTCGACGTGTTCGTCGACGACCCGGCGACACTGTTCCCGGCCGACTCCGACGATCCCTGGGAGCTGGCGCTTTCCATCGCACCCGACGCCGAGCTGCGCCTCGACGATCCGGGTCTCGACCACCTACTGCTTGCCATCGGTGACTTCGTCGACCTGAAATGTCCTTTCGCGCTGGGGCATTCACGTGGAGCGTCGGCGCTCGCCGAGTCGGCCGCGGGGCACCTCGGGCTCGACCGACCCGACATCGATGCGATCCGTCGCGGGGGCTGTCTCCACGACGTCGGACGGATCGGGGTGTCCAACCAGATCTGGTCGAAGGCCGCCGACCTCACCGCGGCCGAGTGGGAGCGGGTTCGGATGCACCCGTACCTCACCGACCGCGTTCTCACGCGCATCCCGGGTCTGCGGGAGGTGGCACGTATCGCCCGGACCCATCACGAGCACCTCGACGGGACCGGCTATCCGCTGGGACTCGGCGGGCCGGCGCTCGGACGACCGGAACGGATTCTCGCCGTGGCCGTCGCGTATCGGTCGGCGGTCGAACCACGTCCGTACCGGGAGGCGATGTCGACGGACGATGCCGCGGCCCGGCTCGAGCGTCGAGCCCACCGTGGAGAACTCGACGCCGACTGCGTCGAGGCCGTCCTCACCGCCGCCGGGCACGCGCGGACCCGGGTACGACGCACCGACACACTCACACCCCGGGAGAGCGAGATCCTCGGGCTCGTTGCGCGAGGGCTGTCGAATAGGGAGATCGCCTCGAAGCTGGTGCTGAGCGAGAAGACGGTTCGGAATCACGTCGAGCGCACGTACACGAAGATCGGGGCGTCGAACCGGGTGGGTGCGAGCCTCTATGCGCTGGAGAACGGGCTTGCGGGTCCGTCGTAGGCCCGCGGTCTGAAAGCGCCCCTGGAATAGGTCCTCCAGACCGCGGCGGATGACACTCTATCGGGCTGTTGCGTAATCGGTTCGGGTTCGCGGTTGTCGGTCGGGGCCGGGTGGGTGGCTGCTGACCCGGCCAGGTCGGTATGTCAGGTGAGGGCGGGCGCCAGGGCGGGGTTTGCGATGGCTTTGAACAGGTTATGGACCAGGGCGTGGAAGCTGAATTCGGCTGTGGCTCTGTCGAGTCCGCGGCTGGTGAAGCGACGGAACCCGAGGTTGTGTTTGGCGTGGCCGAACGGGGTTTCAGCGATATGGGCGCGTTGGGAGTAGAGCGCGTGCCCCTCGGGGGTGGCCAACCGGTGGGCCATGGCTTCGATCGGCGAGGCTTGTGGGGGTGGCGCCCCGTGGGTCGGTGTGTGTTTCGCGGCTTCTGAAACTGCCCGGTTTTTGCCGGTCGCGATGAGCCGATCGGGTCCGGGGGGTGGTGAGGTTGTGTTCGGAGAGATATCCGGCATCGGCGAGCACCACTCCGATCCCGGTGGTCTCCGGCGGGTGGGGGCGATGGGTATCGATGAGTGCTGCGGCGGTGACGGCTTTGTCGAGCATCGCGCTGAAGGTGGGGGCATCGGCGGGACTGTTGCCCACTCCGGTGGCGATGATCAGGCCGTCGTCGCTGGTCACAGCCTGACAGTTGAAGCCCTGGAGCCAACCACCGCCACGCAACGGCATCATCCGCGATTGCGGGTCGGTGATGTTGCGTCGTGGGTGCTTGTCGCTGGGGGTATGTGCGCGGGTGGTGGCGGCATCGACGGCGGCCTCAGCGGCATCGACGGCAGCTTGGGCTGCATCGAGGGTTCTGTTCTCAGCGCGAACCACGTGTGCCTCGGCCTTGGCCGCAGCGGCTCGCAGGCGCTCATTTCGGCGCATGACCGCGCGTTCTAAGTTCCGGCGGGCCCGCACCACGTCGTAGCTTTCCTCGACCGGGGTGGGCGCGCGGCCACGCTGCCCGGGCCGGTATCGATCGATCACGGCCTGCTGATCGGCGATGGCTTTATCCAGGGTCCTGGTCAACGTCGCGTACTCGGCGGCCGAAATTTCCGGCGGCGGGGTGCCGCGACGCTGGGCGCGGGTCCGTTCGACCTCCGCAGTGGTCGTCTCCAGCAACGACCGGGCCGTGTCGGCACGCTGTTGCGCTTGCTCAACAGCTTTGACGTGGGGTTGACGCACAGCCCGGTCATGGGCCTGTACCTCGGCCAGAGCCGCAGCGATGCGCTCCCGCCGTGACCCCGGATCGTGGAGCTGAGGAGGCAGATGATCGTTGTCGTCGTCCTCAGTGACGTCAGCGGCAGCGTGCTCGGCTGCGGCGCGCGCAGCCTCGGCGGCCAACGCCTCTTGCAACCCGCGCTCGCTACGGTTAGCGCTGAGTGAGGCGTTCGAGGCGATCTTGACTCCGTCGAGGGCCACCACACCCAACCGCCCCATCCCGACCCGCGCACACAGCATCAACACTTGCGTGAACAAGACTTCGATAGCGGGTGCGCAGTCGGCGCGGAACCGGGCGATCGTGACGTGGTCAGGGACGTCACCAGCGCAAATGATGCGGTAGGTGACGTCGCGGTGGCATAACCGTTCCAGCTGCCGCGAGGACCGTTGACCTTGTGCCCAACCCCAGATCAACAGCGTCAACAACATATCCGGGTGATAGGCGGCGCGACCGGCTCCGCCGGTCTTGCGCACCGCCTGCACCGCCGAGGTATCCAACGACGCGACCGTATCGATGACCAGCCACACCGGATCATCCGCGGACAACCATTCCCGCATACTCGGTGGCATCAGAAACTGTTGATCACGCTGCACCGGACGATAACCCTTGGCCACCAACACATCATCGCCGGAATCCACCACCAACCACCCACGACAGGCCGGGCCAGAGGTGCCGAATTACGCAACAGCCCGATATGTCGCCGGCGCCGCTGCACCGGGCCTTCTTCAGGCGCGTATTTCAGCGAACCGTCGACGCGGGGATCGTCACCGTGGCCACCGCCGGCCTGTCGGCCCGATCTGGCACGATGAGCACGTGACCGATCGCCTGCACCTGCTCCTCGGAGACGACGACTTCCTGACCGGCCGGGTGATCTCCGCGGTGGCCGAGGCGACGTCGAAGGAAGCGGGTACCCCGGTCCCGGTGACCCGGGTGCGCGCGGGTGACGTCAGCGAACACGAACTCGCTGAATTGCTGAGCCCGTCGCTGTTCGCCGAGGAGCGCATCGTCGTCGTGGAGGCTGCGGCCGAGGCGGGCAAAGAGCCCGCGGCGCTGATCGCGTCGACGGCCACGTCGCTGCCCGAGGGCATCACGCTGATGGTGATCCATTCCGGCGGCGGTCGCGCGAAGTCGATGGTGCCGGCACTGAAGAAGGCCGGCGCGGAGGAACACGCGACCACGGCACCGAAATGGGCCTCGGACCGGATGACTTTCGTACGCAACGAGTTCCGCTCGCTCGGTGTGAAGGTCAGCGCCGACGTCGTCGAACAGGTCGTCGAGAGTGTGGGTTCGGAACTGCGTGAGCTCGCCGCCGCATGTGCCCAGCTCGTCGCCGACACCGGCGGCAAGGTCAACCGCGACAGCGTGGCGCTCTACTACCAGGGCCGGTCGGAGGTGACCGGCTTCGAGGTCGCCGACAAGGCGGTCCTGGGGGACCGGGCCGGTGCGCTCGAGTCACTCGCCTGGGCGATGCACCACGGCGTGCCGCGGGTCCTGCTGGCCGACGCCCTCGCCGAGGCCGTGCACGCCATCGCCCGCATCCGGCCGATGGGTTCGATCGATCCCTTCGCGGCGGCCTCCGAGCTCGGTATGCCGCCGAATCGGGTCAAGAGCGTGCAGGCGAAGGCCAAGGCGTGGGATTCGGAGTCGATCGCCCGCGCGGTCGGGGTGGTCGCGAAGCTCAACGGCGACGTCAAAGGCCAGGCCGCAGACGCCGATTACGCACTGACCCACGCGGTCGCCGCCGTCGCCGATCTTCGTCCGGACGGGCGTCGACGGAGCTGAGGTTTCGACACGGCTCTCGCTGCGCTCGTGGCCGGCTCAACCGGCGGAGGACACGGCTCTCGCTGCGCTCGTGGCCGGCTCAACCGGCGGAGGACACGGCTCTCGCTGCGCTCGTGGCCGGCTCAACCGGCGGAGGACACGGCTCTCGCTGCGCTCGTGGCCGGCTCAACCGGCGGAGGGCACGGCTCTCGCTGCGCTCGTGGCCGGCTCAACCGGCGGAGGGCACGGCTCTCGCTGCGCTCGTGGCCGGCTCAACCGGCGGAGGACGCGGCTCTCGCTGCGCTCGTGGCCGGCTCAACCGGCGGAGGACGCGGCTCGCTGGCGAGCTGATTTCCCGCGGCTCCGATTCCTTCCCGCTTGGCGGATCTGGGCAGCGGGAAGGAGACAGGTCGGCGGGAGGGAAAAGTGCACGCGGGAGGAGATTCCCGCGGACGACGATCACCCCGGCAACCGCGTGGATGCTACCGGGGTGATCGTGTGTATGAAGATATGGCGGCGCTATGCGCCGGGGTGACCCGGAGGTCGGGGAGCGTCAGCTCAGAGCTTGTTGACCGCGAGAGCGATGGCCGACTTCTTGTTGGCGGCCTGGTTGGCGTGGATGACGCCCTTGCTGGCGGCCTTGTCGAGCTTGCGGCTCGCGGCCTGGCCGAGCTCGGCAGCCTTGGCCTTGTCGCCGGACTCGACGGCCTCGCGGAAGCTACGGATCGAGGTACGCAGTGCCGACTTCTCCGCCACGTTGCGCTGACGGTTCTTCTCGTTGGTGCGGTTGCGCTTGATCTGAGACTTGATGTTCGCCACGCGTTCTACCTCTGTCGTTGCTGGTGGATATGTCTGTCTGTTCAGGGTCGGGCGGCGGACCGGGTGGCCCGAACTCGCACCGCGCGGCGTCGGCGCGTGAATCAACTTCACGGCGTCACCGCAACAGCGGACAACATTACCAGTCGGGATCAGCCAGCCCAAAATCCGTGGCGCGGGCGACGCGTGCCGGAAAGAACCATCGTGCGCAAAAGTCTAGGCTCGAATCATCATGTCCGTCGTTTATGTACACATCGGTCTCCCGAAGACCGGCACCACGCACCTGCAGGATCGGCTCTGGCGTAATCGTGACCTGGCGTTACAGACGTCAGGTCTGCTGTATCCGGGCAATGTGATCTCCGATCACTTCCATGCCGCGGTCCATCTCCAGCCGGAGCGCTACCTCGACTGGGCCGATCCGGCCTTCTCGGGGGTATGGCCGACGCTGCTCAAGCAGATGCGGGCCTGGCCGAAGACCTCACTGCTCTCGCACGAGCTCTACAGCACCGCGACGAGCGGGCAGATCGAGCGGCTGATGGCCGACCTGTCGTTCGCCGACGAGGTGCACGTCATCGCGACCGTTCGCGACCTCGCCCGTCAGCTTCCCTCGGTGTGGCAGGAGAACGTCAAGAACCAGCGTCGGGCCTCCTTCGACGAGTTCGTCGACGCGGTCGCCTTCGCGGCCGAGTCGAACGCCGTGGGCGAGGCGGCCGCAGAGGATGCCGGTCCACTCGTCGAGGACGAACCGTTCTGGGAGTTCCAGGACCACGTCGGCATCCTCGCGAAGTGGGCGAAGTTCGTCGGTCCCGAGCGGGTTCACGTGGTGACCGTGCCCCGCGGCCGGCCGGAGAAGGGTGACACCCTGTGGGACCGGTTCCTGCGGGCCATGAACGTCGATCCCGAACCGCTGAACGTCCCGGTTCCCAGCCTCAACAGTTCGCTGTCGGCCGCTCAGGCCGAGTTCCTCCGCGGACTCAACCAGCGCCTCCAGCCCGACACCATCGAGTGGCGTCGCTACGAACGCGTCATCAAGGGGCAGCTGATCGGCGAGATCCTGTTCGAGGCGCGCTCCGGCGCACCGCAGGGGCTGACGGTCAAACACCGGCAGTGGGCGGCCGGGCAGGCGGCCACGATGGTGGACGCGGTGCGCAGCGCGGGATACGACGTCGCCGGCGACCTCGCCGACCTCGAGGTGCCCGAGGACGGCGCCGCCGACGACGCGCCGATGCCGTCTGATCGGGAGGTGCTCGACGTGGCCCTCGACACGATTGCCTCGATGGTGCTCGCGGCACCGCTACCCAAAGTGGGGCCACCGATGAAGACCCGCGCGGCCAATGTCCTGCGGAGAGTCAAGCGCCGCGCCCTCGCCATGCGCAGTTCGCGCTGAACGGTCGCCGCGTGGTGTGCGCGACACAGGTGACCAACCGTCGTGCCGATTGCTCGGTTATGCGGCACCATGGCACTTTATGACCCCCGCATCGACAAGTGCGCCCGCCAAGAAGGCGGCGCGTAAGTCCGCACCCGCGAAGTCGACGTCGTCGAGCTCGTCCGGGAAATCGGCTTCCGGCCGTTCCGGCTCGACGAAGAGTGCCGGGTCGAGCGGCAAGTCGAGCAGGTCCGGTGGCGACGGCAATTTCACCGGGAACTTCGGCGGGTACTCAAAAGGCCCGTACGGCAAGGCATATGACGAGATGTTCGATGCCACCGGGGACGTACGTACGCCCTATCGCGGCATCTACAAGGCGATGGCCGACGAGGACTCGTCCGATCTGGTCGAGGCCCGCGTCGAAGCGCTGGGCCGCGCCTACCTCGACCAGGGTGTGACCTTCTCGCTGTCCGGCAAGGAGCGTCCGTTCCCGTTGGACATTGTGCCGCGCGTGATTTCGGCCGGAGAGTGGAGCAAGCTCGAGGCGGGTATCACCCAGCGCGTGCAGGCGCTCGAGCTGTTTCTCGACGACATCTACGGCGAGCAGGAGATCCTGCGCGACGGTGTGCTGCCGAAACGCCTCGTCCACTCGTGTGAGCATTTTCATCGCCAGGCGGCAAACATCCGGCCTCCCAACGGTGTTCGCATCCACGTCGCCGGCATCGACCTGATCCGCGACGAGAACGGCGACTTCCGCGTCCTCGAGGACAACCTGCGGTCGCCGTCGGGTGTGTCGTACGTGCTCGAGAACCGCCGTGCGATGGCACGCGTGTTCCCGGACCTGTTCTCCAAGCACCGCGTCCGAGCGGTGGCCGACTACCCGAGTCACCTGCTGCGCGCGCTGCGGGCGTCGGCGGCGTTCAACGAGGCCGATCCCAACGTCGTGGTGCTGACACCCGGCGTGGCGAACTCCGCATACTTCGAACACTCGCTGCTCGCACGCCTGATGGGCGTCGAACTCGTCGAGGGCCGAGACCTGTTCTGCCGCGACAACGTCGTCTACATGCGCACCACCGAGGGCGAGCAGCGCGTCGACGTCATCTACCGCCGCATCGACGACGACTACCTCGATCCGATGCAGTTCCGGCCCGACTCGATGCTCGGCGTCGCCGGACTGCTCAATGCGGCTCGCGCGGGCAACGTGGTCATCTCGAGCGCGGTCGGCAACGGCGTGGGCGACGACAAGCTGATCTACACCTACGTACCGGAGATCATCGAATACTACCTCGGCGAGAAACCGAGCCTGCAGAACGTCGACACCCTGCGCTGCTGGCTTCCCGAGGAATGCGAGGAAGTGCTCGACCGGATCGACGAACTCGTCGTGAAACCGGTTGAGGGTTCTGGTGGTTACGGCATCGTCTTCGGGCCGGAGGCCACCAAGGCGGAGCTGGACACGCTGGCGCGCAAGGTGCGAAACGACCCGCGCGGCTGGATCGCCCAGCCCGTCGTGCAGCTGTCGACGGTGCCGACGAAGATCGGCGACGAGCTCCGCCCGCGCCACGTCGATCTGCGGCCCTTCGCCGTCAACGACGGCGAGTCGGTCTGGGTCCTGCCCGGCGGCCTGACGCGCGTCGCGCTGCCGGAGGGCTCGTTGGTGGTGAACTCCAGCCAGGGCGGCGGGTCCAAGGACACCTGGGTCCTGGCCAGCCGGTCCTCGGAGGCCGAACGCGAACTGTCCGGAGCCAAGGTCGTGACCACCAGTGGCGTCGCGGCGGCCCGACCCGCCGACAATGCCCCCGATCCGGTCCACACCCAGACCCAACAGCAGCAGCAGCAGGGCGGTGATCCCCGATGATGTTGGCGCGTAACGCCGAATCCCTGTACTGGATCGGACGATACGTGGAGCGCGCCGACGACATGGCGCGCATCCTCGACGTCGCGATCCATCAGCTGCTCGAGGACACCACCGTCGACGTCGACCAGCAGGCGCGCCTGATCATCCAGGTGCTGGGGCTCGACGCGCCGGAGACCGACGAGGAAATCGATGTCTGGTCGCTCACCGAGCGCGTCGCATACGACGCCGATGCGGTCGGGTCGATCGTCGACCTCATCCGGGCGGCGCGCGAGAATGCTCGCGGTGCAAGGGAAGTCACGTCGAGTGAGCTGTGGGAGTGCCTCAACACCACCTACAACGGGCTCGACGCCGCCGAACGACGGTCACGTCGCCTGGGTCCGCACGAGTTCCTCTCGTACGTGAAGAACCGCGCGGCGATGTTCGCCGGCCTCGCCGACGCCACCCTCAGCCATGACGACGGTTACCGCTATCTGTTGCTCGGGCGTTCCGTCGAACGCGTCGACATGACGATCCGGATGTTGTTGTCGCGAGCGGGGGATCGGACGTCGTCACCGGCCTGGGTCAACGTGCTGGTCTCCGCGGGTGGGCACGACACCTTCCTGCGCACCTACCGCGGTGTGCTCGACGCGGAGAACATCGTCGAGTTCATGCTTCTCGACCGGCTGTTCCCGCGGTCGATCTTCCACGCGCTCAGCGTCGCCGAACACAACCTCGGCCAACTCGAGAAGGGGCCCAGCCGCGTCGGCGCACAGGCCGAGGCGCAGCTGCTGCTGGGCCGTGCCCGGAGCTCGCTGGAGTTCCTCGAACCCGGCAAGCTGCTCGACGATCTGGAGGAGCGGCTCGTCGACCTCCAGGACACCTGCCGCGCGGTCAACGAGGCCGTCACCAAGCAGTACTTCCATGTGTCGCCGTATGTATCATGGGCCGACGCCCGGGTCAGCGATGGTCAAGTCATCGAGGAGAGTGAACTGTGAGCTGGCGTCTGCGCGTTGTCCATTCCACCGGATTCGCCTACAACAGTCCGGTCACCTCGTCGTACAACGAAGCCCGGCTGACACCCCGCAGCGACGCCCGGCAGAACGTGATCGTCAACCGCGTCGAGACGGTCCCGGCCACCAGGTCGTATCGGTACACCGACTACTGGGGCAGCGCCGTCACCGCCTTCGATCTCCATGCGCCGCATGAGGAACTCGAGGTGTCGGGCATGTCGGTGGTCGAAACCGAGGCCGGTCAACGACCTTCGGCGGACGACCAGGTGACGTGGGAGGAGATCGTCGGCGAGGCCATCATGGACCGCTACGACGAGATGCTCTCCAACACCACGTATGTGCCCAAGAACCGGCAGCTGATCTCGGCGGCCAAGAAGGTGGCCAAGGGGCTCACACCGCAGGAGACGGTGGAGGCGATCTCCCGGTTCGTCCACCAGGAGATGGAGTACGTGCCCGGTACGACCGGCGTGCACACCACCGCGGTCGACGCCTGGAACGAGCGCAAGGGCGTCTGCCAGGACTATGCGCACCTCACCCTGGTGATGTTGCGCGGCCTGGGGATTCCGGCCCGCTACGTGTCGGGGTACCTGCATCCGAAGCCGAACGCGGCGATCGACAAGACCGTCCAGGGGCAGAGCCACGCGTGGATCGAGGCGTGGACCGGCGGCTGGTGGGGCTATGACCCGACCAACGACACCCCGATCACCGAGCAGCACGTGTCGGTGGGCGTGGGCCGCGACTACGCGGACGTGTCACCCCTCAAGGGCATCTACACCGGCGGTGGCGCAACGGATCTCGACGTCATCGTGGAGATCACGCGGCTGGCCTAACGCCAGCCGAAGCGCGACCGTAGTTCGTCGGCGACCGCGTCGAAGCGGCGACGGTCGAGGATGGCTCCCTCGCGTCGGATGCCGTCGGCGTCGACGACGAGGACGCGGTCGAGCCGCACGAAGCTCGGCCGATTCTGCGAGTCCCAGGATCCGGACCCGATGGCGAACCAGTCGTCGTCGTCCCGTCGCCGGGAGCGGAGCGAGCGGGACGATTTCTCACCGTGGTGGTCCTTGCTCGACAGCATGAGCCCCAGCACGTCGTCGGCGGTCTCGTCGTTGGCGTCGCGACCCACGACGAGCACCGGTCGGTCCTTGCCCTGGTCGGGGTCGTCCTCGTAGGCGACCCACGTCCACACGATCTCACCGGGATCGGCGTCGCCGTCGAGTTCGGGGTGATAGCTGATCGTGCGGGCGACCTCGGCGGTGGCCCGGAGGCGGGATCGGATGCTGCGGGGAGTCACGCCACGGATTCTCTCACCGGGCTGTTCCCATCAGGAACTCGTCCACCGCGTCGGCGGTCAAAGCGGCGGTCGGCTTCTTCTTCGGGTTCAGGTCGTGGCCGACCTTCTCGAGTTCGACGATCCGCGTCGGCGCGTCGATCAGGCCGATCGCCTCGGCCATCTCCTCGGTGGTGCCGAACGGGTCGGTGCTGCCGTGGACGACCAGGGTAGGCACCGTGACGGACGGCAGGTGTTCGGTGCGCAGCCGGTCGGGTTTGCCCGGCGGGTGCAGCGGATAGGAGCTGAGCAGGAGGCCGTCGGCGAGATCTGTCCCGTCCTCGGCGACGGCCATCGACGCCTGGCGTCCGCCGTAGGAGTGGCCGCCGACGAACAGCGGCCCGTCGGACTCGCCCCGGAACATCGCGCAGGCGGCACGGATGCCGTCGCGGTCGGCCGGCGAGGTCGACGGACTCGGCGGGCCCTTGGGCCGGCGCTGCCGGTAGGGGAGGTCGATCCGGGCGACGACATACCCGCGCGAACACAGCTCGTCGGCCAGCGCGCGCAGGATGACGGCGGAGCGGTTGCCGCCGGCGCCGTGCGCGAGGACGATCGTGGCGCGCGGTGTGCCGTCGGGACGGTGCACGTCGGCGGCGACGTCGTCGGTCTCGACGACGGTGATGGTGGTCCCTGGCTTTTCCGACTCGTCGGACTCGGTTGTCACGGCTGTCACGGTATCGCCCCGCCATCCGCTTGGGCACCATTCGCGGCGCTCATGAGAACATGGTGGTCAACGCCCGTGTCCATCTCGAGGAGTAGTTCCAATTCCCACCTTCGCCGACCAGACCTTCACCGACCCGGCGCGCATCCGGAACTTCTGCATCATCGCCCACATCGACCACGGAAAGTCGACGCTGGCCGACCGGATGCTGCAGCTCACCGGTGTCGTGGAAGAGCGCCAGATGCGGGCGCAGTACCTCGACCGCATGGACATCGAGCGCGAGCGCGGCATCACCATCAAGGCGCAGAACGTGCGTCTGCCGTGGCAGCTCGACGGCGACGACTACGTCGTGCACCTCATCGACACCCCCGGCCACGTCGACTTCACCTACGAGGTGTCGCGCGCACTCGAGGCGTGTGAAGGTGCGGTGCTGCTCGTCGACGCCGCGCAGGGCATCGAGGCGCAGACCCTGGCCAACCTCTACCTGGCGATGGAGAACGACCTCACCATCATCCCGGTCCTCAACAAGATCGACCTGCCCGCGGCCGACCCCGAACGCTACGCCGCCGAGCTCGCCCACATCGTGGGCTGTGAGCCCGAGGACGTCCTGCGGGTGTCGGGCAAGACCGGCGTCGGCGTGTCCGAGCTGCTCGACGAGGTCATCCGCAAGGTGCCCGCACCCGTCGGCGACGCCGACGCCCCGGCGCGCGCCATGATCTTCGACTCGGTCTACGACACCTACCGCGGTGTGGTCACCTACGTGCGTGTGGTGGACGGCAAGATCGTGCCGCGCGAGAAGATCCAGATGATGTCGACCGGCGCCACCCACGAACTGCTCGAGGTGGGCATCGTCTCGCCGGAACCGAAGGCCACGCAGGGTCTCGGCGTGGGCGAGGTGGGCTACCTCATCACCGGTGTGAAGGACGTGCGGCAGTCGAAGGTCGGCGACACCGTCACCAGCGCCCGCAACGGCGCGACCCAGGCACTCACCGGTTACCGCGAACCGCGGCCGATGGTCTACTCGGGTCTGTATCCACTGGACGGCTCGGACTATCCGGTGCTGCGTGAGGCGCTGGAGAAGCTGCAGCTCAACGACGCCGCGCTCACTTACGAACCGGAGACGTCGGTGGCGCTGGGCTTCGGATTCCGTTGCGGCTTCCTGGGCCTGCTCCACATGGAGATCACCCGCGAGCGTCTCGAGCGCGAGTTCAACCTGGACCTCATCTCGACCGCGCCCAACGTGGTCTACCGCGTCGTCATGGAGGACGGCTCGGAGCACGTCGTCACCAACCCGTCGGACTGGCCGGAGGGCAAGACCCGGCACATCTACGAGCCGGTCGTGAAGACCACCGTGATCGCGCCGAGCGAGTTCATCGGCGCCATCATGGAACTCTGCCAGTCGCGCCGCGGCGAGCTCGGGGGCATGGACTACCTCTCCGAGACCCGCGTCGAACTCCGGTACACACTGCCCATGGCAGAGATCATCTTCGACTTCTTCGACTCGCTGAAGTCGCGGACCCGCGGTTACGCCTCGCTCGACTACGAGGAGGCGGGCGAGCAGGAAGCGGACCTGGTGAAGGTCGACATCCTGCTGCAGGGTGAGGCCGTCGACGCGTTCAGTGCGATCGTCCACCGCGACGCCGCGTACGCCTACGGCAACCGGATGGCGCTCAAGCTCCGGGAACTCATCCCGCGTCAGCAGTTCGAGGTCCCGATCCAGGCGGCCATCGGCTCCAAGATCATTGCGCGCGAGAACATCCGGGCGATCCGCAAGGACGTGCTCGCGAAGTGCTACGGCGGCGACATCAGCCGTAAGCGCAAACTGCTCGAGAAGCAGAAGGAAGGCAAGAAGCGGATGAAGACGATCGGTCGCGTCGAAGTCCCGCAGGAGGCGTTCGTCGCGGCGCTCTCCACCGATGCAGCAGGTGACAAGCCGAAGGGGAAATAGATGACGGGGCAGGACAGCGCAACCAATCCGGTACTGGCACAGAGCGATCTGCCCTACGAGCTACCGGATTTCGCGTCGATCTCCGACGACGACTTCCTGCCCGCGTTCACCGCGGCGATGGCGTCGCACCTCGCCGAGGTCGAGGCCATCGCGGCCGACCCCGCGGAGCCGACGTTCGCCAACACCGTCGAGGCGCTGGAATTGTCGGGCCGTGATCTGGCCCGCGCGTCGGGGATCTTCTTCAACCTCGTAGGCCCCGACACCAACCCCAAGCGCAACGAGATCTCCCAAGAACTCTCGACACTGCTCACCGATCACGGCAACACCATCGCGATGAATCCGGTTCTGTTCGGCCGGATCTCGGAGCTCGCCTCGCGCGCCGACGAACTCGACCTGACCGAGCCGCAGCGTCGACTCCTCGACAAGCGGTATCGCGAGTCGGTGCGCGCCGGCGCCGGCCTGCCCGACGCGGAGCAAGAGGAGATGCGCCAGATCGCCTCTCGGCTGGCGTATCTCACGACCACGTTCTCGCAGAAGATCCTCGACGACACCAACTCGTCGGCGGTGCTCGTCGACGACGCGGCCGACCTCGACGGTCTGTCGTCCGGCCAGATCGCGGCCGCTCGACGCGCGGCGGCCGACGCCGGACACGACAGCGGACACCTGCTCACCCTGGAACTGCCGACCAGTCAGTCCGTGCTCACCGAGCTGACGAACCCCGCTGTGCGTCAACGGGTCTTCGACGCCTCGGTGAACCGCTGCTCGCGCGGCAACGACCACGACACCCGCGATCTCGTTCTCGAGATCGTGCGCCTGCGTGCCCGTCGCGCGGAACTCCTCGGGTACCGCGACCACGCCGAGTTCGTGATCGCCGAGCAGACCGCACCCGACCCGTCCGCGGTCGACGACCTGCTGCGCGAACTCAACGAGTCCGCGATGCGTGCCGGCGGCCGGGAACTGACCCGCCTCACCGAGTTCGCCGGCGACGCCGAGATCGGTCCCGCCGACCTGACCTTCTGGCTCGAACGCGAGAAGCAGGCCAAGGCGTCGGTGCCGCTCGACGGTTTCGCCGACTACTGCGAGCTCGACACCGTCCTGACGCGCGGCGTCTTCCACGCCGCGAACAAGTTGTACGGCCTGCAGTTCGTCGAGCGGACCGGCCTGCCCGTCTATCACCCCGACGTACGTGTCTGGGAGGTGCGGGATGACACCGGCACCGGCATCGGCCTGTTCCTCGGTGACTTCTACGCCCGGCCGTCGAAGCGCGGCGGTGCCTGGATGAACAACATCGTCGACCAGTCGTCGGTGTTGCAGACCCAGCCGATCATCGTGAACGTGCTGAACCTGACGAAACCCGATGAGGGACAGCCCTGTCTGCTGAGCATCGATCAGCTCACGACGCTGTTCCACGAGTTCGGGCACGCGCTGCACGGTCTGCTGTCGTCGGTGGAGTACCCGTCGCAGTCGGGGACGTCGGTGCCCCGTGACTTCGTCGAATTCCCCTCGCAGGTCAACGAGATGTGGGCGCTGCACCCGGAGGTGCTCGCCAATTATGCGCTGCACCACGCGACCGGCGAACCCATCCCGGCCGAGCTGGCCGCCGCCGCACGGGAATCCGCAGGAGCCGAGACCGCACACGGGACCATCGAGTATCTCGCGGCCTCGTCGCTGGACCTCGCCTGGCACCGGCTGACGGTGGAGGAGGCCGCGGCGGTCACCGACGTCGAGGCCTTCGAGGCGAAGGCACTCAGCGAGGCCGGGCTGCAGACCGACCTGATCCCGCCCCGCTACCGCAGCGCGTACTTCAACCACATCTTCGGCGGCGGTTACTCGGCCGGCTACTACAGCTACATCTGGTCGGAGGTCCTCGACGCCGAGACCGAACAGTGGTTCCTCGCCTCGGGCGGTCTGGAGCGGGACAACGGACGACGGTTCGCCGAGGCGACGCTGTCGCGCGGTGACAGTGTCGACCCGCTGGTGTCGCATGAGGCGCTGATCGGCCGTAAGCCGCGGATAGAGCCGTTGCTGCGCCGTCGGGGGCTGGCGGCCTGAGTAGGGTCCGGCCATGACGAACAACCAACGTCGCAACCTGTCGCGGTTCGCGATGCTCAGCATCGTGACCGCCGTTGCGGTCTTCGGGCTCAAACTGCTCGCCTGGTGGGTCACCGGGTCGGTGGGGTTGCTGTCCGACGCACTCGAGTCGATCGTCAACGTCATCGCCGCAGTTGGTGCGTTCGTCGCCCTGAGGGTCGCGGCGAAGCCGGCGGATCACCGACACAACTTCGGGCACACCAAAGCCGAGTACTTCTCGGCGGTCTTCGAGGGTGTGCTCATCGTCGTCGCGGCGGTCATCATCGTCGCGACCGCGGTGGACCGGCTCATCAACCCGCGCGAGCTCGAGGAGGTCGGCCTCGGCCTCGGCATATCCGTGGGGGCAACGGTCCTGAACGCGGCGGTGGCCATGATCCTCATCCGCGCCGGCCGGAAGCACCGGTCGCTGACCCTCGAGGCCGACGGCAAGCACCTGATGACCGACGTGTGGACCACGGCCGGAGTCGTCGTCGGTGTGTTCCTGGTCGCCTGGACCGGTTGGCTCCCTCTCGACCCGCTGATCGCGATCGCGGTCGCCGTCAACATCATGGTCGTCGGCGGTCAGCTCGTGTGGCGGTCGGGCGCCGGCCTGATGGACTCCGCGCTGCCCGGCGAGCAGCGCACCGCCATCGACGCGGTGCTCGATCGGCATCGCGCGGACGGCATCGTCTTCCATGACATCCGCACCCGCGAGGCCGGGCACGAGCGCTTCCTGCAGCTGCACATGCTCGTCCCGGGAGACTGGTCGGTGCAGCGTGCGCACGACCTCACCGAGGTCGTCGAAGACGAACTACACGATGCGGTGCCGGATCTGAACATCACCACGCACCTCGAACCGGTCAACGATCCGCGCGCCTACGAGGACTGGCGACTCGAGTGATGCCGACGATGTTTCCGTCGATCGGCGGTTTGGCCTGCGCGGAGTTCTAATCTCGCTGATTGGAACTCCGAAGATGGCCCCGCGGGTTGTTAGCGTAGTCCGGTCCCGCCGGTCACAGCCCAGTCTCGACCGGTCCCGGTGAGTCTTGGAGGAAGAGTGAGCGCTGGCGCAGTCACGCGGCCCACGATCCGCCGGGCGAGCACCCGGCTGCTGGTGAGCGTTCTGGCGCTGGTGATGGTGTTCGTCGCAGGTTGTGGTGGCGGATCGACCGACGAACCCGGCGGAGTGGACATCTCCAGCGGTAGTCGGCACCTCGATCTGGTTGCCTATGCCGTTCCCAAGATCGGTTTCGACGAGATCATCCCGGCGTTCCGCGACACCCCAGAAGGCCACGACATCGGCTTCTCGGCGTCGTACGGCGCCTCGGGCGACCAGTCCCGCAAGGTGGCCCGGCGTGTTCCGGCCGACGTGGTGAACTTCTCCGTCGAACCCGACATCACCCGTCTGGTGAAGGCCGGCCTGGTCGACGAGGACTGGAAGGAACAGGCGCCCAACAACAGCACCCCGTTCGGCTCGGTCGTCGCGCTGGTGGTGCGCAAGGGCAACCCGAAGAACATCCGCGACTGGGATGATCTGCTGAAGCCCGGCGTCCAGGTGGTGACCCCGAACCCGGGCAGCTCCGGCTCGGCGAAATGGAATCTGCTGGCTCCCTACGCTGCGATGAGCGACGGCGGACGCAACTCGCAGGCCGGCCTCGACTACGTGGCCGAACTGGTGCGTGACCACATCAAGGTCGTCCCGAAGTCGGGCCGCGAGGCCACCACGGCGTTCGAGCAGGGGCAGGGCGACGTCTTGATCAGCTACGAGAACGAGGCGATCATGCTCGACAAGGCCAACGCCACGGCGGGGGAGAACGGCCAGGTCGAGTATGTGATCCCGCCGCAGACGTTCAAGATCGAGAACCCGGTGGCCGTCGTGAACACCTCCGACGACCTCGCCGGCGCGAAATCCTTCGTGGACTTCCTCTTCACGCCCGAGGCGCAACTGATCTGGGCGGAACAAGGATTCCGGCCGGTCGATCCCGCCGTCATCGAGGCGACCCGGGAACTCTTCCCCGGAGACATCGCCAAGCTGTGGACGATCTCCGAGCTCGGCAAGGTGCTCGGCGAGGGCACCGCCGAGGAGAACGACGGCAAGGATCTGAAGGGCTGGAAGGCCGTGGACGAAGCGCTCTTCGGCAAGAAGGGCGCCATCACGAAGATCTACGACTCAGGGGGTAAGCAGTGACCTCGGTTGACTCGACGGCGTCGGCGGCAACCGGTTCGCCGGTTCCCGACTCCCGGCCGCCGGGCGGATTCCTCGGACGCTCGCGGACCTTCGCCGGCGTGAGCCCGATGACCATCGGTGTAGCCTGGCTCTGGCTCAGCGTCATCGTCCTGCTGCCGCTGGCCGCGATCACGGTGCAGTCCTTCGAGGACGGCTGGAGCGGCTTCTGGGATGCGATCTCGGCGCCCGCGGCGGTGGACACCATCTGGATCACGGTCCTCGTGTCCGTGGTCGCGGCTCTGATCAACGTCGTGTTCGGCACGCTGATCGCGTGGGTGCTGGTCCGTGATGAGTTCCGCGGCAAGGCGTTCGTCAACGCGATCATCGACCTGCCGTTCGCGCTGCCGACGATCGTCGCCAGCCTCGTGCTGCTGTCGCTGTACGGGCCGAACAGTCCCATCGACATCCAGCTCAACGCCACCAAGCCCGCCCTGGTGATCGCGCTGACCTTCGTCACCCTGCCGTTTGTGGTGCGTCAGGTGCAGCCGGTCCTGATCGAACTCGACGTCGACGTCGAGGAGGCCGCGGCGGTACTCGGCGCCAACAACGCCACGATCTTCCGCAAGATCGTCCTGCCGGCCCTGCTCCCGGCGATCCTGACCGGCGCCGGTCTTGCGTTCACCCGCGCCATCGGCGAATTCGGCTCGGTGGTGCTCATCGGCGGCAACATCCCCGGCGACACCCAGGTCGCATCGCAGTACATCCAGCAGCAGATCGAGATCGACGCGCCGGTCGACGCCGCGGCGATCTCGGTGGTGCTGCTGCTGATCGCCTTCGTCACCCTGCTCGTCCTGCGCGTCGCGGGCCGCTGGCAGTCCAAGCGGGAGGACGCAGACCGATGAAGGTTGCACCGCTGACCAAGTACGGGTTGCGCACCGTCGCGCTCGTCTACCTGTTGATCCTGCTGGTCGTCCCGGTCGGCACGATCTTCTACCGCTCCTTCGAACACGGCATCGTCCAGTTCTGGGAGTGGATCACCACCCCGGCGGCCATCTCGGCGCTGCAGCTCAGCCTGCTGATCGTCGCGATCGTGGTGCCGCTCAACGTGATCTTCGGCGTGATCACGGCGCTGGCCCTGGCCCGCGGCCGGTTCCCCGGCAAGGGCCTGCTGCAATCGGTCGTCGACCTGCCGTTCGCGGTGTCACCGGTGGTCGCCGGCGTCGCGCTGATCCTGTTGTGGGGATACGGGGGCTGGTTCGGCGGAGTCGAGAGCCTCGGATTCCGGGTCATCTTCGGCTTCCCGGGCCTGGTGCTGGCCACGCTGTTCGTCACCCTGCCGTTCGTCGCACGCGAGGTCGAACCGGTGTTGCGTGAGATCGGTACCGAACAAGAGGAAGCGGCCGCGACGCTGGGCGCGAACTCGTGGCAGGTCTTCTGGCGGGTCACCCTGCCGGCGATCCGGTGGGGCCTGACCTACGGAATCGTCCTGACCGTCGCCCGAGCGCTCGGTGAATACGGTGCGGTGGTGATGGTCTCGTCGAACTATCCCGGTGTCTCCCAAACCCTGACGCTGCTGGTCCACTCTCGCTACACCGACGACTACAACGAGTTCGGCGCCTACGCGGCAGCGACCCTGCTGATGTTCGTCGCGATCCTGGTGCTCGTGCTGATGTCCCTCATCGAGCGGCGCGCCAAGTCCCGTCTCGTCGACGCCAGCGAATCCACCTCGGGCAGTGTCGAGAACACCGAGGTCGAACTCACCCCGCCGCACGGGCCCGAGTCCGTCGACGCCAAGCAGGTAATCCACGAGTACGCCCAGAACAAGGAAGGCGTCTGACATGTCCATCCAGGTGATCGGCGCGAACAAGCGCTACGGCGACTTCGCCGCCCTCGACAATGTCTCCATCGACATCCCCGACGGGCAGCTGACCTCGCTGCTGGGTCCGTCGGGTTCCGGCAAGTCGACGCTGCTGCGCGCGATCGCCGGTCTGGACACACTGGACTCCGGCATCGTCCGGATCAACGACAACGACGTGTCGCAGAAGTCGCCGCAGAAGCGCGACATCGGGTTCGTGTTCCAGCACTACGCCGCGTTCAAACATCTCACCGTGCGCGAGAACATCGCCTTCGGCCTCAAGATCCGCAAGCGGCCCAAGAAGGAGGTCGACGCCAAGGTCGACCAGCTCCTCGAGGTCGTCGGGCTGACCGTCTTCCAGAAGCGGTTCCCGGCGCAGCTGTCGGGCGGTCAGCGGCAGCGTATGGCGCTGGCCCGTGCCCTCGCCGTCGACCCGAAGGTGCTGCTCCTCGACGAACCGTTCGGCGCGCTCGACGCCAAGGTGCGAGATGACCTGCGCCGCTGGCTGCGTCGCCTGCACGAGGAGGTGCACGTCACCACCGTGCTGGTCACCCACGACCAGCAGGAGGCACTCGACGTGAGCGACCGGATCGCGGTCCTCAACAAGGGACGGATCGAGCAGGTCGGCACGCCTGACGATCTCTACGACCGTCCGGCCAACGAGTTCGTCGCGTCGTTCCTCGGCTCCACGGTCCGCCTGAACGGCGAACTCGTCCGCCCCCACGACATCCGGATCGGACGCACCCCGGAGATGGCGTCGCCCGTCGACGCGTCGCTCGACACCGGCGTGATCAAGGCGACCGTGCTGCGCGTGGTGAACCTCGGCTTCGAGACCCGGGTGGAGCTCGTCGCCGCGACGACGGGCGACGAGTTCGCGGCCCAGATCACCCGCGGTGACCAGAACGCGCTCAACCTTCAGGCGGGCGAGACCGTGTACGCGCGCGCCACCAAGGTCGCGGCGCTGACCGAGGGCTGACAACCGGCCCGGTACAAGCACTCCGGCTGACGACCGCCACTGAAAACCGCCCCTGGAGACGGCCCTCCACAGCGGGGCCGATATAGGTCGTCGGCCTCGGCCTGAAGGGTGTTCTGCAGGGGCGGATTTCAGTTGCCGGCAGGCGTCAGTGGTTGGCCGGCTGGAACGTGTGCAGGTGCTCGGCCTCCTCGGCGCGGATCACGTGCATGACGGCGTTGATCAGCGCCAGATGGGTGAAGGCCTGCGGGAAGTTCCGAGGTGCTGACCGGTCTTCGCGTCGATCTCCTCCGCGTACAGCTTGAGCGGGCTCGAGTAATTGAGCAGCCGCTCGCACAACGCCTTGGCGCGCTCCAGCTCACCGATCTCGACCAGCGCCGACACCAGCCAGAACGAACAGATCGTGAAGGTGCCCTCCTCGCCGGTGAGGCCGTCGTCGGTCTCCTCGACCTTGTAGCGCAGGACGAGACCGTTGTCGGTGAGCTCGTCGGCGATCGCGAGAACCGTTGCGCGGACGCGGTGGTCGTCGGGCGGGAGGAACCGCAGCAGCGGCACGAGGAGCAGTGAGGCGTCGAGGGCGTCGTCGCCGTAGCGCTGGGTGAAGACCCCGCGCTCGTTGACGCCGTGTTCCAGGATGTCGGCCTTGATCTCGTCGGCGATCGCCGCCCATTCCCGCGCGTGGGTTTCCTCGCCGTGCATCGTCGCGAGTCGGGAACCGCGATCCAGCGCCACCCAGCACATCACCTTCGACGAGGTGAAGTGCTGCGGTTCGCCGCGGACCTCCCAGATGCCCCGGTCGGGGTCGCGCCAGTGCTTGATCGCCTCCTCGACCTGCGCCTTGAGGACGGGCCACAGGGTCTCGGGAACGGCCTCGTGGGACTTGATGTTGAGGTACACCGAGTCCAGCATCGTGCCCCAGATGTCGTGCTGCGCTTGGTTGTACGCGCCGTTGCCGATACGGACGGGCCGTGCGCCGTCGTAGCCGGAGAGGTGGGTGAGTTCCTCCTCCTCGAGCGTCCGCTCGCCGCCGACGCCGTACATCACCTGCAGCGGATGGCGTTCGCCGTCGGTGATGCCGGAGACATCGGCGATGAAGGAGAAGAAGTCGTCGGCCTCACGATCGAGGCCCAGCGTGTACAGACCCCACAGAGCGAATGTCGAGTCGCGCACCCAGGCATAGCGGTAGTCCCAGTTGCGTTCGCCCTGAGGCGTTTCCGGCAACGAGGTGGTCGCGGCGGCCAGTAGTGCGCCGGTCGGGGAGTAGGTGAGTCCCTTGAGGGTCAGCGCGGAGCGTTGCAGATGCGAGCGCCAGGGATGGTCGGGGAAGGTGCCGATGTTGATCCACTGCCGCCACGATTCGGCCGTGGACCACATCTTCTGGGCCGCCTCGTCCCAGTTCTGCGGTGCGGGGAATCGAGACCAGCTCAACGCGACGAACCGGTTGTCGCCCTCGACGAGACGGGTTCGGGCTCGTGCCTCCCGGCCCTCGAGTCCGAGGCGGAGGTCGGTGGTGAGCTTGAGGGTCGGGGTGTCGGCCTCGGTGTCGCGGGCGGTGGCGATCGCCTCGCCGTAGGCCGGACCCGAGTACTCCCACTTGGTGGTCCCGCGGTGGTAATCGAACGCCGGCTCGCAGCTCATGTGCAGCTCGACGGTACCCGAGACACAGCGCACGGGGCGGAGCAGGATGTGTTCGGCATCCCAGTCGGTGGGGGTGCGGCGATGCGTACGGGAGCGTCGCTCGTTGTCGTGCCACGGACCCATCACCAGGGCGTCGCGCACGATGATCCAGCCGGTGTCGGTCTGCCACGTCGTCTCGACCATCAGACTTCCCGGCAGGTACCGGCGGTCGACGGGCACGCTGACGCCGTACGGCGCGAGGCGGAAGTGGCCGGCGCTCCGATCGAGCACCGCCCCGAAGACGCTCGGCGAATCAGGTCGTGGCACGCACATCCACTCGACCGAACCGTTCCGCGCGATGAGGCAGTTGGTCTCGGTGTCGGAGAGGAACGCGTAGTCGCCGATGGGCGGGAAGGCGCTCCGGTGCGCCGGGTTGGTCGGGGCGATCGGCGCCGGCCCCGGGACACTGACTCGTGCGGCGTCGGTGCCGGCACCCTGAGCGGGAGTCGCGGTCGGCAGGGACGTTACGGTGGAGTCATCTGCAACAGACATGGGATCTATCATTGCGACGGGCGCTGTCCGACGCCAGTCGGCCTCGACGAGGCCGGGCAGACGGATGATCCGCATCGGATGGACGAGGTGATGAGGTGACGGCGTTCTTCGCCTGGTGGGACGGGGTGGAGGAGTGGCTGACCGGTCTTTCCTTCGTGCCGCAGCTCTTGGTCACCGTCGCCGTGGTGAACCCCGTCGCGATCCTCATCGCCTATGTGTTGAATCTCCTCGTGGACCTGGCGGCGAATCTGATCGACCGCCGCCGCTTCGCCGACGACGACGGGACCGGACTGTGAAGATTCTGCGCTCGCCGGTCACCCTGGCGTTGCTCGCCCTGCTCGTCCTCGTCGTGATCGCCTGGCTCGTCACGATCTGACCGGGCGTCGAACCGGCCCGGGCGTCAGCGTCCGGCGATCACCGTGCGACGCTGTGCGGCCGTGCGATAGAGGCCGCAGATCCCCTCGATGACATCGGGGTGCGCGCCGAGCGGTCCGGCCACGAGTGTCTCCTCGGCCAGTGCGTCCAGAGCGGTTTCGACCCGCTCGATCAGCAGACCCGCCGACAGGAAGTACGGACTCAGCGCGATGCGCTGCGCACCGGCCGCGCGGAGTCGTCGGACCGCCGCGGCGACCGCACGGTTGCCCGGACCGAGCTTGGTCGCGAAGACCACCTCGACCGGGCGATGCAGGTACGTCGACAGTTCGATGGCCCGCCGCCGGACGTGACCGTCGGCGGATTCGTCGGAGGAACCCACCGCGGACAGGACCACACCGTCGCGCTCGTCGAGGCCGGCCTCGAGCAGTCGGTCGGCGAGGGCGGCAGTGAACGACCGCGTACCGATGACGTCGGTCTGGTGCGCGAACGGACGGTGCGCGGCGATGATCGCCGGCAGGTCGACCTTGTGGTGATACCCCGCCGAGAGGAGCAACGGGACCACAACAGGATCCCCGCCCGCCCCGGCACGGCCGGTCTCGCCCTCGGTCGCGTCGAGAGCATCGCCGACGAGCGGCTCGTCGAGATCGAGGTAGGAGAGAACCACCTCGACGCCCGGGAGAGTCGCCGCGACGGCGTCGCGCACACGGCGCGCGGTCGCGCCGAAGCGCGGATCGCGACTGCCGTGTGCGACGAGGACGAGAGCCGGACTCACACCAGCTCTTTGAGGTGCAGCGGCGCCAGTGCGTCGCCCACCAGTCCGGCTGCGAGGGTGTTGCCACCCTGCGGGTCGATCAGCAGGAAGCTGCCGGACTCGCGGTTCACCTGGTAGTCGTCGGCCGGGATCGGCTCGGCGGTCTGCACCGAGATCCGCACGATCTGGTTGAGCTCCACCGATTCCGGGGCGTCCACGAGAGCCAGGTTCTGCTCGTCGAAGAGGGCGTCGAGCCCGCCGACGATGGCCTGCGTGGTCTTGGTGCCGTGCTTGAGCAGCAGCCGGGCGCCGGGGCGCAGCGGCTTCTCGGCGAGCCAGCACACGGTCGCGGTGAACTGCTGCACCGACTCCGGGGCGTCGGCCGCGGCGGCGATCAGATCGCCACGCGAGATGTCGACGTCGTCGGCGAGCAGGATCGTGACACTGCGTCCGGTGTGCGCGGTCTCGAGCGGTCCGTCGGCGGTGTCGATCTGGCTGACGGTGGACCGCCGGCCGGACGGCAGGACGACGACCTCGTCACCCACCGACACCCGGCCGGCCGCGATCTGACCCGCGTAGCCGCGGTAGTCGGGGTAGTCGGGTGTGCGGGGACGGATCACGTACTGCACCGGGAAACGCAGACCCACGGGGGCGCGCTCGGTCAGGTTCGGGACCGTCTCGAGATGCTCGATGAGAGTCGGGCCGTCGTAGAACGGGGTGGTCTCCGAGCGGTTGGCGATGTTGTCGCCGTGCAGTGCCGACACCGGGATCGCGGTGACCTGCTCCGCCGACCAGCCGAGGGAACGGGTGAGTTCGGCGAATTCGGCGGAGATCTCGGCGAACACCGAGGCCTGGTCGTCGACGAGGTCGATCTTGTTGACCGCCAGCACGAGCTGCGGGACACCGAGTAGCGCCATCACCGCGGCGTGGCGACGGGTCTGCGAGACGACGCCGTTGCGGGCGTCGACCAGCAGGATCACCAGCTGGGCGGTGGAGGCACCGGACACCGTGTTCCGGGTGTACTGCACGTGTCCCGGGGTGTCGGCGAGCACGAAAGAGCGTGCGGGCGTTGCGAAGTAGCGGTACGCCACGTCGATGGTGATGCCCTGTTCGCGCTCGGCGCGCAGGCCGTCGACGAGCAGCGAGAGGTCGGGGCCCTCGAGGCCGCGGTCGACCGAGGCTTTGGTGACGGCGTCGATCTGGTCGGCCAGAACGGATTTCGTGTCGTACAGCAGACGGCCGACGAGCGTCGACTTGCCGTCGTCCACACTGCCGGCGGTGGCGATGCGGAGAAGGTCGGGAGCGTGCCTCATCAGAAATATCCTTCGCGCTTGCGGTCTTCCATGGCGGCCTCGGAGACCCGGTCGTCGCCACGGGTGGCGCCGCGCTCGGTCAGCCGGGACGCGGCGACCTCGTCCAGCACGGCCTCGTTGTCGGCGGCGTCGGAGAGCACCGCGCCGGTCGACGAGCCGTCGCCGACGGTGCGGTAGCGCACCGAGAGACGCTGCAGCTCTTCGCCTTCGCGGGGTCCGCCCCAGACACCGGGGGTCATCCACATGCCGTCCCGCAGGAAGACGTCGCGTTCGTGGGCGTAGTAGATCGAGGGGAGCAGGACCTGCTCGCGGGCGATGTAGCGCCAGATGTCGAGCTCGGTCCAGTTCGACAGCGGGAACACGCGAACGTGCTCACCCGGTGCGTGGCGGCCGTTGTAGAGGTTCCACAGCTCGGGCCGCTGACGCTTCGGGTCCCACTGGCCGAAGGCGTTGCGCAGCGAGAAGATCCGCTCCTTGGCGCGCGAGCGCTCCTCGTCGCGGCGGCCACCGCCGAAGACCGCGTCGAAGCGGTTCTCGGTGATCGCGTCGAGCAGGGGGATGGTCTGCAGCGGGTTGCGGACGCCGTCGGGGCGCTCGGTCAGCCGGCCGTCGGCGAGGTAGTCCTCGACCTTGGCGACGTGCAGGCGCAGGTTGTGACGCTCGACGACGTTGTCGCGGAACTCGAGGACCTCGGGCAGGTTGTGCCCGGTGTCGACGTGCAGCAGCGAGAACGGCAGCGGCGCAGGCCAGAACGCCTTGAGTGCGACGTGGAGCAGGACGGTGGAGTCCTTGCCGCCGGAGAACAGGATCACCGGGCGCTCGAATTCGCCTGCGACCTCACGGAAGACGTGGATCGCCTCGGATTCGAGCGCGTCGAGGGTGGTGAAGTCGTCGGCCTCGGCGGAGACGGCATCGCGGATGGGTTCGGTGACGGTCATGCGTGGAGCCCACATTCTGTCTTGGCGCGACCGGCCCAGCGGCCACTGCGCGGATCGGATCCGGGTTCGGGTTTGGCGGTGCACGGTGCACAGCCGATGGAGGGATAGCCCTCGTCGACCAACGGGTTGACCAGCACGCCGTTGGAATCGATGTAGTCCTGCATCGTCTCGTCGGACCACGCTGCGATCGGGTTGATCTTGACCAGCCCGAAGCCCTCGTCGAACGAGATGAGCGGTGCGTTGGCGCGGGTCGGCGCCTCCACGCGGCGGATGCCGGTGATCCAGGCGTCGTAACCGGCCAGACCCGCCTTGAGCGGGACGACCTTGCGCATCCGGCAGCACTCACCCGGATCGCGCGCGAACAGGTTGCGGCCCAACAGCTCGTCCTGCTCGGCGACGGTGTGCTCGGGGGTCAGGTTCACCATCTGCACGCCGTACACCTGCTCGACGGCGTCGCGGGTGCCGATGGTCTCGGCGAAGTGGTAACCGGTGTCGAGGAACAGCACCTTGACCGGGTCGCCGCCCAGGAGCTCGCGGTCGATGTTCTTGACCGCGAGGTCGACGAGAGCGGCGTCCTGCATGTTCGACGCGACGACGAAGTCGGTGCCGAAGGTCTCCGCGGTCCACCGGATCAGTTCTTCCGGGGTGGCGTCGGTGCCGAGGTCGGCGGCACCCTTCGCCGCGATCGCCCGGAGCTCCTCCTCGCTGTGACGACGACCGGTGGCGGACTCCGTCGTGCTGATCGTCATCGGAGAGCCTCCTCATCGGCACGAACGGCCCACTGCGCGAACCGTTCACCTTCTTCACGCTGGTCGACGAAGTTGCGGACCACACGCTCGATGTAGTCGCCGAGCTCGGTGCCCATCACCTTGTGCTGACGCAGCTTGCGACCGAAACCCGAGTCGAGGCCGAGGCTGCCGCCCAGGTGGACCTGGAAGCCGTCGGTCTGGTTGCCGTCGGCGTCCTCGACGAGCTGTCCCTTGAAACCGATGTCGGCGATCTGCGACCGGCCGCAGGAGTTGGGGCAGCCGTTGATGTTCACCGTGATCGGCACGTCGAGCTTCGAGTTGATGTCGGCGAGACGCTCGTCGAGCTCGGGGGCGAGGACCTGCGAACGCTTGCGGGTCTCGGTGAACGAGAGCTTGCAGAACTCGATGCCGCTGCACGCCAAGAGGTTCCGGCGCCACTGCGTCGGCCGGCCGTGCAGGCCGAGCGGCTTGAGCTCGTCGATCAGCCACTCCACCTTGTCGTCGGGGACGTCGAGGACGATCAGCTTCTGGTACGGCGTGAAACGGACCCGGTCGGAACCGACGGCGGCGACCGCCTCGGCGGTCTT
The DNA here is from genome assembly GCF_900105725.1 of Gordonia westfalica. Lineage (NCBI taxonomy): Bacteria > Bacillati > Actinomycetota > Actinomycetes > Mycobacteriales > Gordoniaceae > Gordonia > Gordonia westfalica. Next base: position 1,225,347 of record NZ_FNLM01000034.1, on the reverse strand, counting down.
GGTCAGGATGGTGCCCGAGACGCGTCCGGCGATGGGGGAGAAGCCGATCGCGTTGAGTCCGTTGCGGAGCCTCTGCACGCCGATGTGGTCGATCGGGCGTTGGGGCTGTTCCGGAGCCGGGCCGTCGATCAGCTTGCGGCCGAGGTACTCGTCCTCGAGCACCTGACGGAACTTCTCGATGCCCCAGTCCTTGATGAGGAACTTGAGACGGGCCTTGGCGCGGAGACGTCGGTATCCGTAGTCGCGGAAGATCGAGACCACGGCCTCCCAGACATCGGGCACCTCGTCGAGCGGGACCCACGCGCCGACGCGCTGGGCGAGCATCGGGTTGGTGGACAGGCCGCCGCCGACCCAGAGGTCGAGGCCGGGGCCGTGCTCGGGATGGACCACACCCACGAAGGCGACGTCGTTGATCTCGTGCACCACGTCCTGCTGGCCCGAGATCGCGGTCTTGAACTTGCGCGGCAGGTTCGAGTACTTCGGGTCGCCGATGTAGCGGCGGACGATCTCGTCGATGGCCGGGGTGGGGTCGAGGACCTCGTCGAAGGACTCGCCGGCGAGCGGCGAGCCGAGCACGACGCGCGGGCAGTCGCCGCAGGCCTCGGTGGTCTTGAGTCCGACGCCTTCGAGGCGCTCCCAGATCGTCGGGACGTCCTCGATCCGGATCCAGTGGTACTGGACGTTCTCACGGTCGGAGAGGTCGGCGGTGTCGCGGGCGAACTCGGTGGAGAGTTCACCGAGCGTGCGCAGCTGCGCGACGTTGAGTGCACCCGCGTCGCAGCGCACCCGCATCATGAAGTGGCTGTCCTCGAGGATGTCGATGTTCTCGTCGCCGGTCCAGGTTCCGTCGTAACCCTCGGCGCGCTGGGTGTAGAGGCCCCACCAGCGCATGCGGCCACGCAGGTCCTGCTTGTCGATCGAGTCGAAGCCCTGCTTCGAGTAGATGTTCTCGATGCGCGCACGCACGTTGAGCGGGTTGTCGTCCTTCTTGACCTGCTCGTTCGGGTTCAGCGGCTCGCGGTAGCCGAGCTTCCACTGGCCTTCGGCGCGGCGCTTGACCGGGCGTGCCTTGCGGGCGGGACGAGCGCGCTTCTCGGTGCCGGGTTCTGCTGCGGCGGCAGGCCTGGCGGCATCCGGCTCGGAGCCCGTGCCGGGGGCAGCAGGGGCGTCGGTGGTAGACGTCATGAAGAATCTCCTGTGCCGGCGCACAGGGCCGGCTTCAATCGCACGAAAAGGTGGGCTGAAACGTGCCGGCATCCCTGAGACAGGGACGAATTCGGGGCCGAGACGTCGCTAGACGCGACAGAAAGCGCTGTTGACGCGCTTGAGATCAATGTGGCGTCGAGCTGCGAGCCACACCCCGGGGAAAATCACGGGGTCCATAGTGCCACGACCATCATCGCCTCGTCTACTTGGGGTTATTTTCCATCATGATGATGGAAACGCGCTGACCCTGACGGGGCTCGGTTCCCGCCTGCGTCGGACAAGGCCACAGGTGGCCGGGTTATTCCCGCGCGGCATGATGGAACGGTGAAGGTCGACGTCGAAGCACCCACCCCGGAGCTCACCGCGCAGCTCATCGAAGGGGCGTGCCGTGACGTCGACCCCGAGGTGCCGTTCGGCCTCTACCTGCACGTCCCGTTCTGTGCGACCAGGTGCGGCTACTGCGACTTCAACACCTACACCGCCGGGGAGTTGGGATCCTCTTCGTCGCCGGAGTCCTGGCAGGAAGCGGTGGCCGCCGAACTCGAGTCGGCGGCGCGTCTGCTGCAGCCGAAGCGGGAGGTGTCGACGATCTTCGTCGGCGGCGGCACGCCGTCGCTGCTCGGCGCGGACGGCCTGACGCGTCTGCTCGACGCGGTGCGCGCGAACTTCGACCTCGCCCCCGACGCGGAGGTCACCACCGAATCGAACCCGGAGTCGACGTCGCCGGAGTTCTTCGAGAAGCTGCGCGCCGCGGGGTTCACCAGGATCTCCCTCGGCATGCAATCGGCGGCCCAGCACGTGCTCAAGATCCTCGACCGGGTGCACACGCCGGGTCGGGCGGTCGCCGCCGCCCGCGAGGCCCGGGCGGCGGGTTTCGAGCACGTCAACCTCGATCTGATCTACGGCACCCCCGGCGAGACCGACGCCGATCTGCACACCACCCTCGACGCCGTGTTGTCGGCGGGCGTCGACCACGTGTCCGCCTATGCGCTCATCGTCGAGGACGGTACGGCGCTGGCGCGTCGAATCCGGCGCGGCGAGATGCCCGCCCCCGACGACGATGTGCTCGCCGACCGATACAAGATCCTCGACGATCGGTTGAGCGCCAAGGGTTTCGACTGGTACGAGGTGTCGAACTGGGCCCTCGACGACGCCGGTGCCTGTCGGCACAACCTCGCCTACTGGCACAGTTCCGACTGGTGGGGGATCGGCCCCGGTGCGCACTCGCACGTCAACGGAGTGCGTTGGTGGAACGTGAAGCATCCGGCGCGCTATGCGCAGGCCCTCGTCGACGGCGCTCTGCCCGCCGCGTCGTCGGAGGAACTCACCGCCGAGGACCGCCACATGGAGTCGGTCATGCTCACCACGCGATGCCGCAGCGGGCTTCCGCACGGGTTGCTCGACGACGCCGAGCGCGTGAACGCCGAGAAGCTCTGCGCCGATGGCCTGCTCACCGCGACCGGGGACGCCTACGTCCTCACCGACGCCGGCCGGTTGCTCGCCGACGGAGTGATCCGCCGCGTGCTCTGGGGTTAGACCCGCTCCACAAACCCACCCCTTTTCGGCAAACCCACCACCCGCGCGGGTGGTGGGTTTGCCGAAAAGGGGTGGGTTTGCCGGCGGATTCGCGGACTACCAGGGCCGGTCGGGGCGCGTCGGGCTGGTCCATCCGGTCGACCGGGGTCGACGATGTGCTCCGCCGCCGGGAGGGACATTGCCGGGCGGAACACTGCCGGGGTGGGGCGGCCGGGGCGTCTCGAGGACATCCGGCGCTCGTCGAGTGGGGATCTCCGCGGTGACGTCGAGTTGTTCTTCGAGCGGCTTGGCTCCCTCGGACAGGTCCAGGGAGTCGAGGTCGAGGGTGCGTGCGTGGATGATGTTCCGGTTCCGCAGCGCCGACCGCACGGCGCGGTGCAGTCCGTCCTCGAGGTAGAGCTCGCCCTCCCAGCGCACGACATGCGCGAAGAGGTCGCCGTAGAACGTCGAGTCCTCGCTGAGCAATTTGTCCAGCGCCAGCACCTTGGTGAGCGTGGTCAGCTGGTCGAGCCGCAGCTGGCGCGGCGGGATCTTGGCCCAGCCCCGCGTCGACAACTTGTGGTCGGGATAGGGCTTGCCCTCCCGCACCCCCTTGAAGATCATGTGACTCCGCGCCGGTTTCGTAGTATGGGCCGTACCCAGTATGGGACGTACCCAACTCTATGGCCCAACTCCATGGACGGGACTCGGATCAGGAGGTGTACCGCGTGTCCACAACGGACGACCGTCGATTCGAGATCCTCCGCGCGATCGTGACCGACTACGTCGAATCGCAGGAACCCATCGGATCGAAGGCTCTCGTCGACCGGCACCAACTCGGGGTGTCGAGCGCAACGGTCCGCAACGACATGGCGGTGCTCGAGGCCGAGGGCTACATCACGCAGCCGCACACCAGCTCGGGCCGTGTCCCCACGGACAAGGGCTACCGGATGTTCGTGGATCGCATCAGCGAGATCAAGCCGCTGTCCTCCGCGGAACGACGCGCGATCCTGTCGGTCCTCGACTCCGGTGTCGACCTCGACGACGTGCTGCGACGTTCGGTGAAGCTGCTGGCCCAGCTGACCCGACAGGTGGCCGTGATCCAGTATCCGGTGCTGTCGGCGGCCCGGGTCCGACATCTCGAGGTCGTGTCGCTGTCGCCGTCGCGGCTGCTGCTGGTGGTGATCGTCGACAACGGCCGCGTCGAGCAGCGGATGGTCGCGCTGAGCGAGGATCACGACGAGGAGGACATCGCACGCCTGCGCGACATGTTCTCGGTCGCGCTGCACGGCAAGCGGCTCGCGGAGGCGTCGGCGGCCGTGGCCGAACTCGCCAACTCCGCGGCCGACGACATCCGCGGGGCGGTGCTGAGCATCGCGACGGTTCTCGTCGAGACCCTCGTGGAACGGGGCGACGACCGTCTGGTACTCGGCGGCACGTCCAACCTGGCGCGGTCGGCAGCCGACTTCACGCCCGTCGTCGGCGGCATGGACACCGTCCTGGAGGCGCTCGAGGAGCAGGTCGTCGTGCTCAAGATCCTCGCCACGACGCAGGACATGGGCCAGGTCACAGTGCAGATCGGGGAGGAGACGCAGACCGAGAACCTGCGTGGGACCTCGGTGGTGTCGACAGGGTACGGTGCATCGGGAACCGTGTTCGGCGGCGTCGGTGTGCTCGGCCCCACACGGATGGACTATCCGGGAACCATCGCCTCGGTCGCAGCCGTTGCCAAGTACATCGGTGAGGTGCTCGCCGAGCGATGACCGCCGCCCTGTGGCGGAGGTCGGGCGAGAGCCGGAACCGGTTGTCGGCAGAATTGGATGGTTCCACTGCGTACCGCGCGGTCGTGCGTCCACACCGATGAGGCACGCACCGCGTGGGCACCAACTGAGACCGCTTGGGTACCGATTGAGACCGAAGGATCACTACAACCGTGGCACGTGACTATTACGCAATCCTGGGTGTGGCAAAGGGTGCCAGTGACCAGGAGCTCAAGCGCGCCTACCGCAAGAAGGCACGCGAACTGCACCCCGACGTCAACCCCGGCAAGGAAGACGAGTTCAAAGAGGTCAGCACCGCCTACGAGGTGCTGACCGATCCGGAGAAGCGTCGCATCGTCGATGCCGGTGGCGACCCCCTCGCGGGCGCGGGCGCCGGTGGCTTCGGCGGTTTCGGTGGCGGGGGCGGCGGCTTCGGCGACGTCTTCGAGGCCTTCTTCGGCAACGGCGGCGCCTTCGGCGGAGGCGGCGGATTCGGGTCGGGGCGCGGTCCCCGCTCGCGCGTCCAGCCGGGTGAGCCCGCGCTGGTCAACATCAAGCTCGATCTCGCCGAGTGCGCCAAGGGCGTCAACAAGGAGATCACCGTCGACACCGCGATCCTGTGTGACGCGTGCACCGGGTCGGGAACCAACGGCGACAGCAAGCCGGTCGCCTGCGACACCTGTCATGGCGCTGGCGAGATCCAGTCGGTGCAGCGGTCGTTCCTCGGTCAGGTGATGACCGTCCGCGAGTGCCCCACCTGTCACGGCGTCGGCGAGGTCATCCCCGACCCCTGCCACAAGTGTGGCGGCGACGGCCGGGTGCGCTCGCGTCGCACCATGACCGTCCGCATCCCGGCCGGCATCGAGAGCGGTATGCGGGTCCGGCTCAGCGGCCAGGGCGAGGTCGGGCCCGGCGGCGGTCCCGCCGGCGACCTCTACGTCGAGGTCACCGAACGTCCGCACGACGTCTTCCTGCGCGACAAGGACGACCTGCACTGCACCGTGAAGGTCCCGATGGTCGACGCCGCGCTGGGCGCCGAGTTCGACGTCGAGACCATCCTCGGTGACCCGGTCACGGTCACGATCGCACCGGGCACGCAGCCCGGCCAGGTGGTCAAGCTGCGCGGCCAGGGCATGCCGCATGTCAGTTCGGGTGTCCGCGGCAACCTGCACGTCCATCTCGACGTGGTGGTGCCGACCAAACTCGACAGTGCCCAGACCGACGCGCTCAAGAAGCTCAAGAAGGTGGCGCAGGACGAGATCGAGGTGGTCAACACCTCGGCCGCGGCAGCTCCGGGCGGACTCTTCTCACGACTGCGCAACGCGTTCGCAGGCAAGTGAGCCCACCGCTTTTCTGGGCGGACTCCGTTCCCGCCCCGGGTGCCGACCTCATCCTCAGCGGGCCGGAAGGCCGGCATGCGGTGACGGTCGCCCGCCTCGGGGTGGGGGAGCGCATTTTCGTCGGCGACGGGGCAGGTTCCGTCGCGGGCTGCGAGATCCGGGAGATCACCGCGAAGGACACCCTCGTCGCGTCGGTGCGTGAGCTGCACTTCCAGGCGCGGCCCACCCCGCAGGTGACCGTCGTCCAGGCGCTGCCGAAGTCCGAACGGTCAGAGCTCTCCGTCGACCTCGCGACCGAGGCGGGGGTCGACGTCATCGTGCCCTGGCAGGCCATGCGCTGTGTCGCCCGCTGGACGGGCAAGGCGGACAAGGGTGTTGCCAAGTGGCGGGCCGCGGCGTCGGCCGCCGCGAAGCAGAGCCGCCGACCCTGGATTCCCGAGGTCACCGACCTCGCCTCGACGATCGACGTCCGTGCGCGGTGCGCTGACGCCGTCGCCGCCGGCGGTGTGGTCGCAGTGCTCCACGAGGAGGCCGCCCGCCCTCTCGCCGAACTGCCTCTCGCCGATGCGACCGAGATCGTGCTGGTCGTGGGTCCCGAAGGCGGGCTCGACGACACCGAGGTCGCCGATCTCACCGCGCTCGGCGCCCATTCGGTGGTGCTCGGTCCGGAGGTGCTGCGTACTTCGACGGCGGCCGCGGTCGCACTCGGTGCGATCGGCGTGCTGACCGGCAGGTGGTCGCGTTGAGTGCTGTCCGGCGCTGCGCCGTGCGGCGCGCCAAGATCGAATACGGCACCGAGCCTTCACAATTCGGCCACCTCTACGTCCCCCGCGACGGCATCGACGCCGCGGCCCCTGCCCGGGTGGTCGTGCTGATCCACGGCGGCTCGTGGTCGGTGGAGTACGGCTCGACGATCCAGACCGCGGTCGCGCGCACGATGTCCGAACGCGGCGCGGTGGTGTGGAACATCGAGTACCGCCGCGTGGGGGAGCCCGGCGGCGGCTGGCCGAACACCGGACGCGACGTCCTCGACGCGATCCGTGCCCTCGACGGCCCGGTGCGCGAGACGCTTCAGGAGCAGGAGGTCGATCTCACCGCGATCGACTTCTCCTCGGTCGGCGTCGTCGGGCATTCGGCCGGTGGCCAGCTCGCGGTGTGGGCCGTCGGCAAGCTCGGCGCGCGTACCGCCACGACCACCATCACCACCGTCGTCGCCCAGGCTGCGGTACTCGACACGGTCGCCGCGGCCGACAAACAATCCTTGCGCGCCCTCATGGGACGGCCCTACAGCGAGTCGCCGCGCCGCTACGAGGAGGCCTCGCCCATGCTCGCGCCGGTCTTCGACGCGCACGTCGTCGCGATCACCGGTGACGACGACGATCTGGTGCCCGACATCGTGAGCCGCCGCTACGTCGACGACGCGATCTCCCGCGGGCAGTCGGCCGAACTGATCGTCGTACCGGGGGAGGGTCACGAGGCGTTCGTCGATCCGCGCACCGGCTGTGCGCGGCAGACGATCCGGGTCCTGGGGATCTGATCGACCGGAATACTCGATTGGCAGGCATACTGAGACGCTGACGATTGACTTACGCACATGAAGTGGTGGGGGCCCGTGCTAGTAGATCCAGATGCGTTGCGTGGACTGTCCGATAGAACGTCGAATGCAGCAGATGTTATCGAAGCCAACACACTGGCCGGGGTCGTCCTGGGGGCATTCTCTGAGATGCAGGGTTCAACCTCTGAGTGGAGTGCTCGGGCGGTTGACGAATTCGTGACTCCACTCGTCAAGGCTTTGTCCCAGGGCTTCGACGAGCTATCGCGCGCAGCCAAAGGTGCTGCAGGCAATTACGAGGCGACCGATGAGTATGCGAAGTCGAAGATCGAGGCTTGCTTCGAACGATGATCCCTTCGCGCACTCGGTTGACGAGTTGGAGATTCGGGTCCATCTCGGCTGCGGCAGACATAGTCAGGACCAGGGCGGCTGCCATCGAGAAGACAGGCCGTGACATCGAGAGCTCGTGTGAGGCTCTACCTGCCATTAGGGCGTGGGACGGTCCTGGCCACGCTGCAGCGACATCCGCTTTCGGTCGTGCACGACGCCGCACCGGTGACATCGGGAAACTGGGTGACCGTCTCGTCGATTCTCTGTCACAGGGGTATTGGACGTTGACCTCTGCGAAGGACAAGCTGATGGGAAAGGTCGCAGAAATAGAGGGCGGCAGACTATTTATGGTCCATGACCATTGGGCCGTCACTCTTCGTCCGATGCCGATGACTCGCGCACGCGCACAGGAACTCTTCGCACAACGCGACAGTCTGCAGGAGCAATTGAACCCGCTGGTGACGGCGATGGGGCAGGCGGACGATTCGGTGTCCGAAAGTCTGCAGAACGCTGTTAGCGCTGCGGGTTTCGAGATGCGGTCGTCGTCGATACCCCAAGTGACACCCTGGCTTATGAAGCCGGAAGACGACGTCCCTGACCCAGCCACGCTGCCCGGCAAGCTTTATCAGCGTTCGATATCGGAAGCAGACGCATCGGTCACGGTGGCAGAGAAAATTACGGGTATCAACTCGGACGGCCAAGAATTCACGACGCTGATCATGCAGGACGGAAGCAGGGTGGTCAGGGCCGAGATCGGTCAGTCCCGCGGGGTGCTGTGGACGGAGGAACGGTACGACCCGAGAGGTGAGCTCGTTTGGAGTACCAGTGCGACGGATTGGCTCGATGGTCGGACGATGGTGTCAACGAGATATGCAGACAGAACGTTGGTCTCGGTGCTCTACGACGAAGACGGACGGGCCATCAGTGGCGAGGTCTTGCCGAACGGAGAATCCGATGATGGGCAACCGCTGGACAGTACCTTCTTCTCGCATCCTGCGTTGGCAACGGTCGGCGGGGTCTTGGCCGGGGCCGAGGAACACAGCGATAACGCGCTCAAGAAGGAGCTCCCCACCCTGACGAAGAATCAGTTCCAGAACGTCAAAGCGGGTGCGAAATTCGGGGGGTATGGCTTGGGGGTGGGCATTGCTCTCTATGACGTGGCGACCGCGGATGAACCCGAGGAGAAGTGCCAGGCAGCGATTTCGGGGTTGGCGAGCGTTGTCGGTGGTACTGCCCTAGGAACTGCCGGCGGCCTGGTGCCCATTCCCGTCGTCGACGTCGCAGCTGCTGGAGCCGGCACGGTTGCAGGGTCATGGTTGTTCGGATTTCTGGGCTCGGAGCTGGGAAGGGCTGTCTGCTATGACTGATGATCAGACGGTTCCGGAATGGGACAGGCTCCGCGTACAAGCCCGATGGACGTATGTTGCCCTGATCCTCTTCGGCTCTCTCGGTCTCTTCTGGCTGTGGCACCTGGTGCGATCGCTGGCTGACGGTCGCTATTTGGATGCCGCGTTCTACGCGTGTGCGTCGGCGGCTTGCGCATCGGTGCTCTGGGCGTCTGGGCTCGTGCTGAGGAACCGTGTGCGGTACACCGCGGTACCAGGGACGGCTGATTCGGTACCGGGCGGGATTCGATTCGTGACCTCGCGTCGACTGCGGGTGGCGTATCGAGGGGCTCTCACGCTGATCGCCCTCTCGTCCGGCTTGTTCGCGGTCGGTATGTGGCTGGGACAGTCCAATTTTCCGATGAGCCCTGGACAGGCGTTGATCTTTCCCTGGGTCGCGGTCGCGATCGCCGGGTACTCGGCTGGTGCCCTCGCCTGGTTCGCGGTGGGGTTCCTGCGCTTTCCCTGTGTCGATGTTTCCCCTGCCGGTCTGGACATCACCGGGTTTCGGTCGAAGCAAACGGTCAGATGGGACGACGTTGCAGACATCGTTCCGCTTGCGGACGGCAAGAACCCGGAGATCGACATCGTCCTGAAGGATCGGGCACGAGCCGGTGTGGATATCTTCTACCGGGGCCCCTTTGCTCCGGCATATATGCAGGCTCAGCGCTCCGTGCGCATCACGGCCGATCTCTTCGCCGTCGGAGCCGTGCCGCTCCTCGACTTCATCGACTACTACGCGTTCAGCCCCGACGATCGAGCCGAGCTGGCTGATGGGCGTGCACTCCGACGGTTGGCTTCGATGGGTCAACCGACACTCGACCGGTGAGGCGGCTGAGAAATATTGCCTGCTGATCGGCTGTTGCATAGCGATACACTGACCACACAACTGCACGTTTCCTTCCGTGAATCCTCACTGTGAGGTGACGGACGCGCAGCCCACAATCGCAGACCACCAGGAGTGATTTCATACGTGAGTGACGACAACCCCGACCCGAGCGGGCAATCCAGCCGTACGCAGCCGCGCCGGTCTGGGGTCACATCCACCGTCGAAGTCTCTCCCGGAGTGGTGTTCGGGCTGCTCGGCGCCAGTGACGTCAACCTACGGACGCTCGAACAGCTGCTGCCCGCCGACATCCATGTCCGTGGCAACCAGGTGACGCTGACCGGCGAGCCCGCCGATGTCGCGGCCTCCGAGCGCGTCATCGCCGAACTCACCGACCTCGTCGGACGTGGCACCCCGCTGACCCCGGACCTGGTCCGGCACAGCGTGTCGATGCTGTCCGACGGCAGCCAGGAATCGCCCGCCGAGGTGCTGTCGCTGGACATCCTCTCGCGCCGCGGCAAGACGATCCGGCCCAAGACGCTGAACCAGAAGCATTACGTCGACGCCATCGACAACCACACCATCGTGTTCGGCCTGGGTCCGGCCGGTACGGGTAAGACCTACCTCGCGATGGCCAAGGCCGTGCAGGCGTTGCAGTCGAAGTCGGTCAACCGCATCATCCTCACCCGTCCCGCCGTCGAGGCCGGCGAACGCCTCGGCTTCCTGCCGGGCACGCTGAGCGAGAAGATCGATCCCTATCTGCGTCCGCTGTACGACGCGTTGCACGACATGATGGACCCCGAAGCGATCCCGAAGCTCATGGCTGCCGGGGTCATCGAGGTCGCTCCGCTGGCCTACATGCGAGGCCGCACCCTCAACGACGCCTTCATCATTCTCGACGAGGCGCAGAACACGACGAGTGAGCAGATGAAGATGTTCCTGACGCGCCTGGGCTTCGGCTCCAAGGTGGTCGTCACCGGTGACGTGACCCAGGTGGACCTCCCGGGCGGCGCGAAGAGCGGCCTGATGGCGGCGACCGCGATCCTCGAGGGCATCGACGACATCCACTTCTCCCGCCTCACCAGCGCCGACGTCGTGCGGCACCGTCTGGTCGCCGACATCGTCGACGCCTACGGGCGTGCGGAGGAATCCCAGCGCACCAACGAGCGCCTCGACGCCGCGATCGGCGGCAACCGCGCCTCGCGTCGTGCGGCCGGCCACCGGCGTCGCTCATGAGCATCGAGCTGGCCAACGAGTCCGGGGTCGAGATCCCGGCCGAGCTGATCATCGACGCCGCGCGTTTCGCCGTGAACGCGATGGACGTGAACCCCGGCGCGCTGCTGTCGGTCCTCTGCGTCGACGAGGACACCATGGCCGACATGCACGTGCAGTGGATGGATCTGCCCGGGCCCACCGACGTGATGAGCTTCCCGATGGACGAGCTCGTCCCCGGCGGCCGTCCCGACGCCACGGACCTGGGTCCGGCGATCCTGGGCGACATCGTCCTGTGCCCCGAGTTCGCACGGAAGCAGGCCCGCGAAGCGCGCCGCTCCTTCGATCACGAACTCGCGATGCTCACCATCCACGGTGTGCTCCATCTCCTCGGCTACGACCATGCCGAACCCGAGGAAGAGCGCGAGATGTTCGGGCTGCAGAACGAGATCCTCGACTCCTTCTACGCCGACCGGCATCGACGCGCGCAGGATCAGCGGCAGACCGACCGTGACTCGCGGCTGTTGTCCAACATCGGATTCACCGGAACCGAAGAGGGGTCCGGGGAGACGGGAACGACCGGACGGTCCGAGGAGGACTGAGCGTGTCCTCCGACTATTGGTTCATCGTGGCCGCAGTCGTACTGATCGGGCTCGGCGGGTTGTTCGCCGCCGTCGACACCGCGGTCTCGACTGTCTCCAACGCCCGCGTCGACGACATGGTCCGGGAGGGTCGGGCCGGGGCTCGCCGCCTCGCGATCATCCTCGACTCCCGCGCCACCTACCTGGGACTCGTGGTCCTGCTACGAGTGGCCTGCGAGGCCGCGGCCGCCGCACTGATCGCCGTGTCGGCGACCCGATGGCTCGGCGTCGGTTGGGGACTCGTCGTCGCTATCACCGCGATGACGGTCATCTCCTATGTCGCCATGGGCGTCGGGCCGCGCACCCTCGGCCGGCAGCATGCGTACACGATCGCGCTGTCGACGTCGTACCTGTTGTCGGCGCTGGGCGTGCTGCTCAAGCCGGTGACCCGCCTGCTGATCCTCATCGGTAACGCCCTCACCCCGGGCCGCGGCTTCCGAAACGGCCCGTTCGCCACCGAGATCGAGCTGCGCGAGGTCGTCGACCTCGCCGAGGCACGCGGGGTGGTCGCCGCCGACGAGCGCCGCATGATCCATTCGGTGTTCGACCTCGGCGACACCAGTGCGCGTGAGGTCATGGTGCCGCGTCCGGAGATGGTGTGGATCGAGGCCGACAAGAACGTCCTGCAGGCCACCAATCTCGCGACACGGTCGGGACATTCGCGAATCCCGGTCATCGGCGAGAACACCGACGACGTGCTGGGCATCGTGTACCTGAAGGACATGGTCGCGCGGACGGTCGCCAAACGCACCGACCCGACGACGCTGCGGGTCGCCGACATCATGCGCGACGCGGAGTTCATCCCGGATTCCAAGCCGCTCGACAAAGTCCTCGCCGACATGCAGCTCACGCGCAACCACATGGCGATCCTCGTCGACGAATACGGCGGCATCGCCGGTCTCGTCACGATCGAGGACGTGCTCGAGGAGATCGTCGGCGAGATCACCGACGAATACGACACCGACGAACTCGCGCCGGTCGAGGATCTCGGCGACGGGTCGTACCGGGTGTCGGCCCGGCTCCCCGTCGAGGATCTCGGCGAGCTGTTCGACGTCGAGATCGAGGAGGAAGAGGTCGAGACGGTCGGCGGACTCGTCGCCCTCGAACTCGGACGCGTCCCGCTGCCCGGGGCCCGGGTCAAGTCCCACGGTCTGCAACTGGTGGCCGAGGGAGGTCCCACCCGAAAGGGGCGCCAGCGCATCATCACGGTGCTCGTCACCCGTGTCCCGGGGGACGACGCCGACATGCAGGACCAGCAGCGACACGAATCCTCCGGCGGTCGCGGGCATTCCGGCCGTCACGGACGTCACGACCGCACCGCGGGCCGGGAACACGAGGACGACGCCCGTCGCAGTACGCACGAGCAATCGACAGCAAGGATGAATCAGTGACCGAGACCCTCGCAGACGAGGATCAGAAGCTCGTGGTGCTCGCCCGTGGCGCGCTCGCGCGTGCCGAAGCGCGTTCGGGAGCGGCCGTTCGTGACGGCGACGGCCGTACCTATGCGGGCGCCGACGTCCGTACCGAGACCCTCACACTCAGCGGCCTCCAGGTGGCGGTCGCCTCGGCGATCTCGAGTGGGGCCAGTTCCTTCGAGGCGGCGGTGCTCGTCAACGGCGACGCCGATGATCCCGGCCTGGCGACCCTGCACGAACTGAGCCCGCTGGCCTACGCGTACGTCACCGATGCCGCCGGCCGGCCGCAGCAGCGACTGGGCGGCGCCGATGTCTGAGTCCGGCCCCGAGTTCCGTTCCGGTTTCGTCTGTTTCGTCGGCCGCCCCAACACCGGCAAGTCGACACTCACCAACGCGCTGGTGGGGGAGAAGATCGCGATCACCTCCAACCGGCCGCAGACCACGCGCCACACGATCCGCGGGATCGTCAACCGGCCGGACGCCCAGCTCATCCTCGTCGACACGCCCGGACTGCACCGGCCGCGCACGCTGCTCGGCAAGCGGCTCAACGAACTGGTCCGCGACACCTACTCCGAGGTCGATGTGATCGGCGTCTGTATCCCGGCCGACGAGGCGATCGGCCCAGGTGACCGGTGGATCATCTCGCAGGTGCGCGAGATGGCTCCGCGCACCACGCTTCTCGGCATCGTCACCAAGATCGACCGGGTCGGCCCCGAACAGGTCGCCAAGCAGCTCATGGCGCTCTCCGAACTCCTCGGCCCGGACTCCGAGGTCGTCCCCGTGTCGGCGAAGTCGGGCAAGCAGGTCGACGTCCTCGGCGATGTACTCGTCAGCCTGATGGAAGAGGGCCCGGCGTTCTATCCCGACGGTGAGCTCACCGACGAACCCGAACAGGTCCTGATGGCCGAGTTCATCCGCGAGGCCGCGCTCGAAGGCGTCCACGACGAGCTGCCGCATTCGCTCGCCGTCGTCATCGAGGAGGTCATCGATCGTGAGGACCGGCGTCCGGACCAGCCGCCGATGGTCGACGTCCACGCGGTGCTCTTCGTCGAGCGGGACAGCCAGAAGGGCATCATCATCGGGCGGAAGGGTGCGCGCCTGAAAGAGGTCGGTACAGTTGCCCGCGCACAGATCGAGCGTCTGCTGGGGACCAAGGTCTACCTGGATCTGCACGTGAAGGTCGCCAAGGACTGGCAACGCGACCCCAAGCAGCTACGCCGACTGGGCTTTTAGACGAGCAGATTGGCGGCACCGTCCTCGCGGACACGGGCCGCGGGGGAGGTTGTCGATGGGAACGCACGCGTCGCAGGAGGCCGCCGACACCGGTCGCGGGGCGCACGAGGTGCCGGAGGTCGAGGAACCGACTGGACGGACCATCGCCGGGGTTCTCGGATCACCACGGTTCTGGCTGGCACCGCTGATCCTCGTCGCGGTGCTGTTCTCGCTCATGGCCGCGTTGTACATGTCGGCCGTCGTCGACCCGCAGCGCCACCTCCACGACTTCCCGATCGCCCTCGTCAACGAGGACTCCGGCGGCGAGGTGACCGGCGCCGACGGCAAGGCCACCGAGCAGAACATCGGCGATCAGGTCGCCGACGGCATCATCTCCTCGGCCGCCGACAACGGCATCGTCGTCCGACGCACCGATCGGTCGACCGCTCTCGGCGAACTGAACAGCGGCAAGGTGTACGGCGTCGTCGTCATCGGTTCGAACTTCACCAATCGTGCGGTCGCGCTGGGCCGTTCGACGGTGCTCCCGGCGCAGCCGACGCGCCCCGCCATCGACATCTTCATCAACCGCGGGTCCGGCGCCTTCGCGTCGTCGATCACCTCGACCTTCGCCGAGCAGGTGACCACCCGGGTCAACGCCGAGGTCGGGCAGCAGCTGACCGCGCAGGTGCGCGATCAGCTCGACCGCAACGACGTCACGTTCACCGGCGCCGCCCAGCTCGCGCTCGCCAGTCCGGTTGCGGTCTCGGTGTCGGAGCCGACGCCGCTGCCACAGGGCGCCGGAAATGGATTGTCGGCGTTCTACCTCACGCTGCTCCTGGTGCTGGCCGGTTTCACCGGCGCGATGATGGTGAGCATCGTCGTCGACGGCATGCTGGGCCAGACGCCCATCGAGTACGGCCCGTTCTACCAACTCCGCGAACGTCTCGCGATCAGCCGCTGGGCGACGCTCGCCGCCAAGTGGACCATCATGTTCCTCGTCGCGGTGGTCCTCTCGACCCTGTTCATCGCGGTGGGCTCGTGGGTGGGCACGTCCCTGCCGAACGCCTTCGTGCTGTGGCTGATCTCGATCCTCGCGATCTTCGCGGTCGGGGTGAGCGCAAGCGCGATGATGGCCGTTTTCGGCAATGCCGGCCTGCTGTTCAACCTCGTCTTCTTCGTGGTGTTCGGCCTGCCGTCCTCGGGCGGGACCCTGC
The DNA here is from genome assembly GCF_900105725.1 of Gordonia westfalica. Classification (NCBI taxonomy): domain Bacteria; kingdom Bacillati; phylum Actinomycetota; class Actinomycetes; order Mycobacteriales; family Gordoniaceae; genus Gordonia; species Gordonia westfalica. The sequence continues at coordinate 1,209,739 of NZ_FNLM01000034.1, read as the reverse complement.
CGCTGGAGGCCAGTCCGCGGTTCTTCGAATGGATCGCGGCGATCGAGCCGATGCACGTCATCTACCTCGGGGTGCGGTCGATCCTGTACTTCGACGCCGACCTGTCCGCTGGCCTGGCCCGCTCGATCATCCAGTGCCTGATCGGTCTGCTCGTCGGTGTGCTGCTGGGTCTGCTCGGCACCAAGTATTACGACCGCAAGGGCTGGCACCGGTACCCGGGTGGCATGACGCTGCCGCCGAAGCTCGACAAGATCGTGAACGCCGGCTGAAAAGGCAGTTCGGGCCGCCCCCGTTTCGGGGAAACCTGGCACGGTGGACGTATGGGTACCCCGGTGGAGATGTCGATCGAGGAGGTGTCGGCTGCTCTGCATGACCTGCGAGACGAGCTCGACCGTGCCGAGGAGATGGCCGGGCCGCTGATCTCAGCAGTCGCCGAGCAGCACCGGCAGAGTGCACGCAATCTCGTGCACTACGTGACGGTGCGCCGTCGCGACCTGCGGCCGCTGCAGGCGTCGATGGCCGCCCACGGACTCTCGAGCCTCGGCCGGATGGAGTCAATCGTCCACTCATGGATCGAGACGGTCATCGAAACCGTCGATGCGCTCGTCGAAGGTCGACGGCGGCAACCGATCTGGGGTGATCTCGCCGACGGTGTGCGGGTCCTCAGCGCCAACCGGGATCAGTTGCTGGGAAGTGTGCACCCCGGCGGAAGCGACGACGCCAGCGCCGATCGACCCGGCGACGAGCACGGTGAGCGGTCGAGCCGGGTGATGGTCACGATGCCGACGCAGGCCGCCGACGAACCCGACCTGGTGCGGCGCATGGGCGCGGCCGGCATGGACGTGGCACGGGTGAACTGCGCCCACGACGGACCCGCGGAATGGGCGCGGATGATCGAGTCGGTGCGTGCGCTACCCGGACACGTGCGCGTGGCGATGGACCTGGCCGGACCCAAACTCCGTACCGGACCGCTCGAACCGGGCCCGAAGGTCGTGAAGGTCAAACCGGTGCGCGCCGACGACGGGACCGTCGAACGGCGATCCCGGGTGCGGTTCAGCACGACGCCACCGGCGCCTGACCACGAACTGCCCGAAGGCCTCGACGCGATCATCCCGGTCGCCGGCGTCGACACCGTGTTCGACGGTGATGCACTCGAACTGCGCGACGCGCGTGGTCGGCATCGCCGTCTCGACGTCGTCGGGGTGTCCGAGGCCGGGATCGACGCCGAGTGCGACCGCACCGTCTACTACCGGTCGGGGGCGTCGATCTCGATCACACGGTCCGGTGACATGGTCGTCGTCGGAGATCTGCCCGAGAAGCGTCAGCATCTGCTGATCCGCACCGGCGACGAGATCCGGCTCCAGCGCAACCTGTCGCCGATGCCGGCGACCAGGGTCGGACCTCATCGGATCGGATGTGAACTCGGTGAGGCCTTCGACGATGTGCAACCCGGACATCGGGTGCTCTTCGACGACGGCAAGATCGCCGGCCGGGTGCTGGAGAGGCTCGACGACGAGATCGTCGTCGACGTCGAACGTGCCGGCCCGAAGGGTTCGAAACTGCGCGCGGAGAAGGGCATCAACCTCCCGGATACGACGCTGCACATCCCTGCGCTGACAGCGGACGACCGCGCGGCTCTCGAGTTCGTGGCGACGCACGCGGACATGGTCAACTTCTCGTTCGTCCGGTCGCCGGAGGACGTCGCCGACCTGATCGCCGAACTCGAACGCCTCGATGCCGGGAACGTCGGGATCGTGCTCAAGGTCGAGACCCGCGCCGCGTTCGAATCGCTGCCGCAGATGCTGCTCGAGGCGATGCGGTGGGACGCGGTCGGTGTGATGATCGCGCGCGGGGACCTCGCCGTGGAGGTCGGGTTCGGTCGGCTCGCGGAGGTCCAGGAGGAGATCCTCTGGTTGTGCGAGGCAGCCCACATCCCGGTCATCTGGGCCACACAGGTTCTCGACGGTCTGGCGAAAAAGGGTGTGCCGTCGCGCGCGGAGGTCACCGACGCCGCGATGGGTCGTCGTGCCGAGGGGGTCATGCTCAACAAGGGTCCGTACATCGTCGAGGCCATCGAGGCGCTGACCTCGATCCTCGACCGGATGGGTGGTCACGTCGAGAAGAAGCGGTCGCTGTTGCGCCCCCTGACCTCGTTCGACATCAGCCCACGCTGACTACGCTGGCATGTCGGGGTCGGCGGTGTCGGTAGACGGTGGGACAATCGGCGGGTGAGGTTCTACCGGGATGAGGCCGTCGTGCTCCGCCAGCACAAGCTGGGCGAGGCCGACCGCATCATCACCCTGCTGACCGCGGAGCACGGGCTCGTGCGCGCGGTCGCCAAGGGGGTGCGCCGGACCCGGTCGAAGTTCGGCGCCCGTCTCGAACCGTTCGCCCACATCGACGTGCACCTGTATCCGGGTCGCAGCCTCGACGTCGTCACCCAGGTGCACAGCCTGCACGCCTTCGCCGACGCGATCGTCGCCGACTACGGCCGCTACACGACGGCCTGTGCGGTTCTCGAGACCGCCGAGCGGCTCGCGGGCGAGGAGCGGGCCCCGACGCGCCAGCTCCACCGTCTCACCGTGGGTGCGTTGCAGGCGCTGGCCGAGGACCGTCGGGCGCGGGAACTGATCCTCGACGCCTACCTGTTGCGCGCGATGTACAGCGCCGGGTGGATGCCCGCGCTGGAGGAGTGCGCGCGATGTGCCACGCCCGGCCCGCACCGTGCCTTCCACGTCGCCGCGGGTGGGGCAGTGTGCCTGCACTGCCGGCCGCCCGGCTCGGCCACGCCGTCGCCCGGCGTCCTCGACCTGATGGACGCGTTGTTCCGCGGTCAGTGGGAACACGTGGAGGAGTCGTCGAACTCCCTGCGCCGCCAGGCCAGCGGCCTCACCGCCGCGCATCTGCAATGGCATCTCGAACGTCAGCTGCGAACCCTGCCGCTCATCGAGCGCACGGCGCCTCATAGGCTGATGGAAACGGGTGTCGAACCAGGTGCGGATCACGGGGTGAGGAGAGTCGACGATGGCGTTGCGGCCGGGTAGTTCGTCGAAGGGTCGCAAGCCGACGAGCCCACGCACGGAGGTTCGTCCGCCGGATCCTCATCCCAGCGGAGCGCGGCCCCCGGCCATCCCCGCCCAGTTCGTGCCGAAGCACGTGGCTTTGGTGATGGACGGCAACGGGCGCTGGGCCACCGATCGCGGCCTGCCCCGCACCGAGGGACACAAGCGCGGCGAAGCCGTTCTGATGGACACCGTGTGCGGCTGCATCGAATTGGGCGTGGGTTGGCTGTCGGCGTATGCCTTCTCGACCGAGAACTGGTCGCGGAGCCCCGACGAGGTGCGCTTCCTGATGGGCTTCAACCGCGACGTCATTCGTCGTCGACGCGACGAGATGCACGAGATGGGTGTGCGGGTCCGCTGGGCCGGCCGCCGACCCCGCCTGTGGCGCAGCGTCATTCGTGAGCTCGAGATCGCCGAGGAGCTGACGAAGGACAACACCGTGATGACGCTGACGATGTGCGTCAACTACGGTGGGCGTGCCGAGATCGCCGACGCGGCCCGCGAGATCGCCCGGCGCGCGGCACGCGGAGAGATCGATCCCGAGCGCATCTCCGAGTCGACCTTCGCCCGCTACCTCGACGAACCCGACATGCCCGACGTCGACCTGTTCCTGCGTCCGTCGGGTGAGCAGCGGATCTCGAATTTCCTGCTGTGGCAGTCCGCCTACGCCGAGATGGTCTATCAGGAGAAGCTGTTCCCCGACTTCGATCGGCGGGATCTGTGGGATGCCTGCCTGGAGTACGCATCCCGTGACCGTCGCTTCGGTGGGGTGAAGCCGTCGTGACCGATGCCGCCGCGCTGCTCGAGCGCGCCGCCGCCATCGTGGCCGAGTTGGGTCCCACCGACCGTCCCGACGCGGAATCCGTTGTGGTGCAGGTGGGTCCGACGCGTGCGTCGATCCGCGTGCTCACCCTGTCGGACGGTCTCGACGTGCTGGCCCTGACCCAGATGGTGGCGATGGACCTGCCGAACACCCCGACCCTGCGTGACGACGTGGAGACCTTCGGCGCACAGCTGAGTTTCGGCAGCCTGCGACGTTCCGATCCGGACGGCGTCACCACAGATGTCCTGCAGTACTACACCTTTCCCGCCGGAAAGCTCGACGACCTGCCGCTGCTGACGGTCCTGCACATCGTGCTCGCCGCCGGGGTCGACGCCGCCGAGCGACTGGTGGCCAAGTAGCCGTCCCGCCCTGACGTCGCACGCGACGTCGATCAGGCGGGAGTCAGTTGCGCTGGCACCCTTGGCAATCCGAGCAGAGCCCGAAGACCTCGACCGTGTGGTTGATGTCGGTGAAGCCGTGTTCGGCGGCGATGGTGGCGGCCCACTTCTCGACCGGATCGGCCTGCACCTCGACGGTGGTGCCGCAGCTGCGGCACACCAGGTGATGGTGGTGCCCGGAGGAGCAGTGGCGATAACGGGTCTCGCCGGAACCGTCCCACAGCACGTCGATCTGACCGGCCTGGCTCAACGCCTGGAGGTTTCGATACACAGTGGTCAGACCGATGGATTCGCCACGGCCCTTGAGGATCTCGTGGAGTTCCTGCGCGGAGCAGAAGTCGTCGGTGCCGGCGAGGGCGTCGGCGATGGCGGCACGCTGACGCGTCGAACGGACTCCGGTGACCGGCTGCGGGCCGGGCGCCTCGACGCCGGTCATTCGGACACCGCCGACGGGCCGGGGTGGGTCTCGTTCGCGTGGACCAGTGCGTCGACGACGATGTGGGCGACGTGGTCGTCGAGCAGTTCGTAGGTGATCTCGCGGCCGTTGCGCTGACCGCGGACCACGCCGGCGTCCTTGAGGACGCGCAGGTGCTGGCTGACGAGGGGCTGGCTCAGGCCGAGGTGGCCGACGAGTTCGTGTACGCACTGCACGCGCTCGCGCAGCGACAGGACGATCGCGACCCGGGTGGGGGAGGCGAGGGCCCGCAGGAGATCGGCAGCCGCCTCCCGTGCGGCCGCGTCGGAGTCCGCGACCGGCCCGGACGCGCCGAGCCGGCCGGACCCCTCGATCGGTTCAGTCGACATCTTCACTCCTTCCGGGCTGCTCGCGTCAGCAACGTGGCCATTCTAACGGAAATGGTTTTCAAACAGCGACGGTGGATGAACGGCGATGGTGGATTCAGCCTTCGGCTCGCTGCCGCGTTCCGACCGCCGGAACGCCGTCGGGGCCGTTCGTCGAGAGAGCATAGGTGGCCACCGCATGGGCGACGGCTGCGGAGTTGACGGCCAGCAGTTCGGTGTTGACGTTGTCGATGGTGTCGCGCGGGCTGTGGTAGTCGGGATCGAAGGGCTCGCCCGCCTTGCCGCCCCACATCTCCACCTGCTTCTCGCTCTTCTTCCGTTCCGCGCCGGTCAGCACGCCGCCGGAGGGGATACCGACCTCGATGAACGGGCCGTAGTCGGATCGGCCGTCGAAGTCCGTCGAACCGAGGGGGATTCCGCGATCGGCGTAGAACTTCGCGAAGACGCGTTCGATGCCGTCGGAGCCGGCGGGACCCGCCCCGGCACCCTTGCGTTCGGAGTCGTCACCGTCGTAGGTGAAGTACCCGCCGTTGGGGGAGGCGAGCATGTCGAAGTTCAGATACAGCGCGACGGCGCGTCGTCCGGCGGTGTCGAGGCCGCGAACGTACTCCGTCGATCCGACCAGTCCGTCCTCCTCGCCGCCCCAGAAGGCGAATCGCAGCCGATGGGGGACCTGCGGTGACGATCCGAGCCGCAACGCGGTCTCGAGGACCGCCGCGCTGCCGCTCGCGTTGTCGTTCATACCGGGGCCTTCCACGACGCTGTCGAGGTGGGCGCCGGTCACCACGACGTCGTCGGCCGACCCGGTGCGGGTCTCGGCGATGACGTTGCGGGTCGTGATCGGGGTGGTCTCCGCGTCGACCGACAGGCGTACCTCCGGTGCCGACCGCACCCGCTGCCGGTCGTCGGAGCTGATCCCGACCACCGGGATGGTCGGCCGGTCGTCGGGGCCGAGGGTCGAGCCCAGCATCGCCTGCGGTTCGGTGTTGACCACGATGACCCCCACCGCGCCGGCCGCCTGGGCGGTGCGGGCCTTGTCGACGAAGGTGCATTCGCCGCGGGTGACCACGGCGACGGAGTCGCGCACGGTGGGCGGGTAGTCGCCCGGGGTGCATCCGAGGCCGCCCACCTCGACAGGTTTCGCGGTGACCGGCTTGTCGCCGGTCCCCGCCGAGTACTCGAGGACGTTCGCGTCGATCTTGTCCCCGCCTGCGGTCAGCTCGACCGGTCCGGCGTCGAACCGCTGGTAGCCGAACTCAGGGGTCGTGACCTCGAATCCGGCGGTGCGCAGGAGTCCGGCGACGTAGTCGACCGAGGCGTCGTATCCGGGTGTGCCCGATGCCCGGGTCCCGCGGTGGTTGTCCGCGATCTGCTGCAAGGCCCGGACATGACCCATGACGCGGTCGAGGGTGACCGCGCCTGCGAGTCCGGCAGGGGTGACCTCGCCGACCGGCGGGGCGACGACCGGGGTCGACACCGGAGCCGGGGGTCGGGATGGTGCGCCCGGGGGCACTTCACCGGAGCAGCCGGCGATGGCGAAGACCACAGCGGTCATCGCCAACATCTTCATCGGGGCACGAGTCACCATCAGCTGCGTGCTCGGGGTGGTCAGGCGTCCCCGGCGCTCTGTCGCATGGCGGTCAACGCGTCGCGGAGTCGCTTGACGTCTTTCGGGGTGCTGCCCTGCATCCCGAATCCGACGTCGGTCAGGCCACGTGTCGCACCGGCCACGACCTTCCGTCCCTGGGATGTGATCGTCACGCACGTGGCCCGACGGTCGGTCGGGTGAGGGCTGCGCTCCAGGAGCTTTCGGGCTTCCAGCCGATCGGTCGCCAGTGTCGCGGTGGTCGCGTGCACCATCAGGTTGCGGGCGAGGCTGGAGATCAGGCGGGTGCCGTGCTCCGAGAGCTGCAGGGTCATGAGCAGGAGGTAATCGGTCATGTTGAGTCCGTGCTTCTTCAGCTCGGTCTCCACCTCGTCGGCCACGATGCGCTGATAGCGCAGCAGGGACGTCAACGCCAGGAAACGCTGTTCGTCGCCGTCGAGTTCCTGCTGCTCCCAATAGTGGCGTGCCCAGTCCACAGGGTCGCTGAGCGTGTCCGGCGTCTTCTGCTTGCTCGTCACTGATGTGCCTCTCGTGGCGTGGCCTCTGCTGTCGGCCGAGTTGGTTGTGCCTTGAGTGTCGACACAGGACAGCGGACTGCGTCGCTGTGTTCGCAGGCGAGGCGACATCCTCTGGTCCCCGACCTTTGAAAAATGGTACGTCGCACGACTGACCGGTTCCGGTAGGCCGGGTCGGAGTACCCGAAACCAGGGTCGTATATGTGGCCCAAAACATTCTCTCCGGCACCTGTGATCTAGGTCATAGGTAGGAACCTAGGTACTTTTGCGAATAGAAGCGGGCTTCCGCGCCGACCAAGGTGGGAGGTGGCAAAAGGAGGCCCTGACACATGAATGCTATGCAGCTGGATGTTCTGGAGCGGGTGGCCGTCGACCAATTGGCCGCACAGGTCGGAGGGTCGCGCAACGCGAGGTCGTCGATGTCCGTCGATGTCGACGCCGTGGCCGTGCGGAGACTCGTCGAGATGGGCTTGATCACCGATGCCGACGACTCGCCGTTCGGGCCCCGCGTCCGGATCACGCCGGCCGGAGTCGAAGCGCTGGCATACCTGGCGTCGGTGGCCTGACAAAGATCAGCCGTCGTCGCCCGCGCTGACCCACCGGGCGATCTGGGTTCGTGAACGGAAACCCAGTTTCGTCAGGATGTGGTCGACGTGGGCGTCGACGGTGCGAGGCGAGATCGTGAGCTTGGTGGCGATCTCCTTGTTGGTCAGGCCTTCCGCCACGAGCGCTGCCACCTGGTTCTCCCGGCGGGTGAGGGTGGTGCGCGGCGCCGGTGCCTCCGGACGGGGCTCGATGGTGGCGCCCGCGAGCCGAAGCGCGTCGTCGAGGGTCAGGGCCTGCCCCTTGTCGAAGGCCACGTCGAAGGTCTCGTTCCCCAGCTTCTGGCGCAGTCTGGTCTCGACTCGTCTCGTGACGGTGGCGAGCGCGGACTGAGCGAGTTTCAACTGGCTGTGGCGCTGCCACACGGTGCGGGCCGCGCCGAGCAGGGTGGCCGCCCGATCGGGGGCGCTCTGCGCCTGGCACCACCCGATCACCTCGATGCACACGGCGACCATGCCGGGATGGTCGAACTCTGCGTACAACTCGATCGCCGTGGAGATGAGCGACTCCGCTTCGCCCGTGTCGCCTCGGTTCCAGCACACGATTCCCATCGGGCCCAGTGCGATGGCCTTCACCAGATGCGCACCGTGACGCTCGGCGTACTCCAGGTAGGCTCGGCGACCTCGTCGACCGCGCGGCGAGACCACTGGAAACCCTCCAGCAGGGTGCCCGACTGCGTCCAGTACGGGAGCAGGGCGTGCACCATCTCGACCGCGGCTCCGGCTTCGCCCGGTGTGGTCAGGCTGAATGCCAGGGCCTCGCGGATGTTCGCGTGCTCGGACCGCGTACGTCTGAACCACTCGACATCGTTCGGACTGCAGTAGTCGGCGTCCGAGCGCTTCGCCAGACGCCGGAAATAGTCGCGATGGCGCAACCGGACGGTCGCAGCCTCCGTCGACGATTCGAGCTTCTCGAGTGCGTATTGGCGCATCGGTTCGAGCAGGCGATAGCGGCCCTGTTGTGCATGGTTGTCTTCGACGCGGACGATCATCGATTTGTCGAGCAATCCGATGAGCTCGTGTAGTACCCCTTCGCCGGTGGCGGACGGGAGGCAGACGCCGTCCGCGGTTTCGGCCGTGAAGCCGCCGGCGAACACCGAGAGCTGTTCCCACACCTGACGTTCGCGCGGCGAACACAGGCGGTAACCCCAGTCCACCACGGACTCGAGGGTTCGATGACGTGCCGCCCGGGTGCGTCCGCCCGCCATCACCAGCGTGTTGTCCTCGAGTCGTGCGGCGATCTCGACGGGGCCGAAGATCCGGATGCTGGCGGCCGCCAGTTCGATCGCCAGCGGCAGACCCTCGAGTCGCAGGCAGATCGCCTCGACCGCGGCGCGGTTGTCGTCGGTGATCCGGAAGCCGGGTTGTGCAGCCGACGCCCGCTCTTCGAACAGGAGCATCGCCTCGCCCAGGGCGCCGGAGGATTCGACGGTCAGGGGGCTGACCGGGAACAGCTGCTCACCTTCGACGCCCAGTATCTGGCGGCTGGTCGCGAGGATCCTGAGGGCGGGGGCGACCGACAGCATCCGCGCGATGACCTCGGAGCATGCGTCGATCAGGTGCTCACAGTTGTCGAGTACCAGGAGCAGCTTCTTCGTCCGAAGGTGCTCGGCGAGCGGGGCGAATGCGTCGGAGGAATCGCTGGGCAGGCCGAAGTGGCGGCAGAGGGTCTGTACCAGGAGGCCGCCCTGACGTAGATCCGCGAGTTCGACGACCCAGACGCCGTCGGGGAAGTCCCGACGCACACCGGCGGCGACCGCGAGCGCCAGGCGGGTCTTCCCGACGCCGCCGACCCCGGTCAGCGTCAACAGATGAGTGGTGCCGAGCAGGGCTCGGGCTCGGGTCAGATCGTCACGCCGACCGACAAAGCTCGTCAGTTCCACCGGCAGGTCGCCGGCGGTCGGGCGCGCAGTCACGGGGCCGGTATTGCAC